>NZ_QJTI01000062.1 GCF_003217325.1 Rhodopseudomonas faecalis | reverse complement strand
CGGGCGATTGCGATGAGCGCGACCTTTCCGGGTTTTCCTTGCAGGCGAAGGGCGTTGTAGTCGTCGCGGAGCTTGGGGTGGTGGCGGGCGGCGACCAGGGCGGCCATGTAGAGCGCGGCGCGAACGCAAGGACGTCCGCCGGCGATGGCGGCGCGAGGCGGCGCTGCGCCGGATTGGCTGACGTGCGGTGCGAGCCCTGCGAGGCTGGCGATGGCCTTGCGATCGCGCTGGCCGAGTTCGGGTAGGTCGGTGATCAGGAGCGTAGCCACCCGTTCGCCGATGCCGGGGATCGATTTGAGGATGTGAAGGACGCGGCGGAGTTCGGGGTCGTCGCCGATGCGCTTGGCGAGTTCGGCCTCGATGGCTTGGCACTGCGCCGACAACGCGGCGATCGCGGCCCGATGGCTATCGAGCAGGAGCGTGCCGCGGACCTGCTTCATCCGGGTCTTCTCCATCGCGATCATCTCGGTGAGCTGGCGGCGTCGCAGCGACAACGCCTTCAGCTCGAGTTGGGTGTCGGTGGGCAGGGGGCGCAGGGTCTCGGGCATGGTCAGAGCGAAGCGCGCAATCAGCCGCGCGTCCAGCCTGTCGGTCTTGGCGCGGCCGCCCTCGGCCTCGCGGAACGCCTTGATCCGGCGCGGATTGACGATGCCGACTTCGAAGCCGGCGACCGAAAGCGCTCTGACCAGCGGTTCGGCATAGGGACCGATCGCCTCCAGAACCACCCGCCTGACGCCGGAGCGTTCGAGGCGGGCGATGATCTCGGCGATGCCCTCGGCCAGATTAGGCATCCGGAAGGTCTGGCCCGACGGAGCCAGCGCGACATCGAGGAAACGTTGGCCGGCATCGACGCCGGCCGCAACCGCAAGCGGCAGTGCAATCGTCATGGGGATCGGTCCTGTATGCGGGCGATCACCGCAACGGCAATGCCCGTGCGACTGTTCGATCAAGCAACACCGACAGAGGCGCCCGCACCGGGTTACGGCGAGATGATCGGCCGGGAATCTACCGAGCGGCCTCCGTCGCGCTGACTGTGCACCAGCACTCCGCAGATACAGGAATCT
>NZ_QJTI01000061.1 GCF_003217325.1 Rhodopseudomonas faecalis | reverse complement strand
GGGGATCGTTGCGTAATTTGATGACGCAGGTTTTTGAGGGGACTTTGGACAGGTTTGCGGTGTGTCTTGGAGCGTCCGCGGGCGGCTAAGCGAGGGCGCGCGGCCCTGTTTGGCCCTCGCGCGGCTCAAGCGGCGAGCTTGAGCGACCTCGTCATGTTGTAGGCGAGTGCGACCATGTTGAGGTGGGCGGTGTTCTTGGCAAGGCCGCGGTAGCGGACCCGGGCGAAGCCCAGCCATCGTTTCAGCGTCGCGAACACGCCCTCTACTTCGGCGCGTATCCTGCTGATCAAGGCGTTGTGCCGCTTCTGCGATGGCCGCAATGGTGGCCCACCGCCCCAGCTCTTGTGCATGATCCGCGGCTTGATGCCGAGGCTCTTCAACCAGGCCCGCCGCGCGCGCTTGGCATAGGCCTTGTCGGCATAGACCGCGCATTCGTCGCCGGACACCAATTGGTCGGCCGGCACAGTGTCGTTGACGTTCGCCGGCGTCAGCTCCAAAGAGCGGATCAACCGCGAGGTCTGATCGACCCCGGCATGAGCCTTGTAGCCGTAATGCGTGCCGCGCCGCCCCTTGCGCGCGGTCAGCGCCGCATCCGGATCGACGGCGAGGCGTTCGCCGTCGGCCGAACCAGGTCGATACGGTGTCGCGATCAGGCTGGCGTCGATCATCGTGCCGCGCTTGAGCAACAGCCCGCGCTGGTCGAGCTGCCGCTCGAACTCCGCAAACAGCTTGTCCGCCAACTCTGCGGCGACCAGCCGATTGCGGAACCGACACAGTGTGGTGTGGTCCGGCGCCGCATCCTCCAGCGACAGCCCCAGAAACCGCCGGAACGATACCCGGTCGTTCAGCGCCTCCTCCAGTTCGGCATCCGACAACCGGTACCATTGCTGCAGCAGCAGGGCCTTCAGCATCAGAAGGGGATCGAACGGAGGACGTCCGGCACCTTCCGGCCTGAGGCGCGCCAACAGCTTCTCGAACCGGTACCACTTCACGTCCTGAGACAGACGGTCCAGCATCGCGTTGCGGCCCACCTTCTCCGACACCAATGCCTCCGCAAGGCTCAGTTGATCTCGCTCCGCCATCGCCGTCTCCGATCCAATGCCAAACCATTGAATCACCAATCGCCAATAACGCAACGATCCCC
>NZ_QJTI01000060.1 GCF_003217325.1 Rhodopseudomonas faecalis | reverse complement strand
CCGTTAAATTCCTCAGCGCCAATGGTACTCCGTCTCAAGACGCGGGAGAGTAGGTCGCTGCCAGGCCTGCAAAGGACAAATTCCCCTCTTCACAAACCAACACAAAAACCGCCGCGACAGAAATGTCGCGGCGGTTTTTGCGTTTGAAGGTATCTCAATCAGCACATCCCGGGCGCAGCGCCCGATAATCGCCCAAACTGTACGCTTTCGGCCACGATTGTCGGGCAGTTTGCAGCGGTTGCAATCAGCCTCGGCGATTCCGGGGCCAGTTGGAGGGATGTCATGTTGACCAAACACTACGTCACGATGCTCGGCGCGGCCTGTCTGGCCCTTTCGGTCGGATACGGCAGCGACGGCGCGCTGGCGCAGCAGCCTGCCAAGCCGCAGGCCAACAAAGAGGCGAAACAGGCGGCTCAGCCGGCTCCGCAGCAACCCGCGCTGAAACAGATCGCGCTCACCGAGCAGCACATCAACCAGCTGGTCGCCGCTCAGAAGGAAGTCGAGGAGCTCACCGCGAAACTGCCGGAAGGCCCGAAAGCCAAGCCGGATCCCAAGCTGACCGCGCAGATCGAAGACACGGTCAAGAAGCACGGTTTTGCGTCATTCGCTGAGTACAATGATATCGCCGACAATGTCGGGCTGGTATTGAGCGGCGTCGATCCCAAGACCAAGGCCTATGTCGGTCCGGAAGCGGTGATCAAGGCGCAGATCGCCGAGCTGCAGGCTGACAAGAAGGTGCCGGCCAAGGAGAAGAAGGCGGCGATGGCCGAGCTCAATGCAGCGCTCAAGAGCCCGGGCCCGGCGGTCGAGAACAAGGCCAATATCGATCTGGTGGTCGCCAATTATGACAAGCTGGTCGGCGCTCAGAGCGGCGAAGCCGCGCCTGCCGCGGCGCCCGCAGCTGCGGCGCCCGCCCAAGCAGCGCCTGCCCAAGCTGCGCCGGCTCAAGCAGCGCCGGCTCAGCCGGATCCCGCTCCGGCAGCGCCGGCTCCGGCCAGCAAGTAACAACAACCAATCGATGCATGATGGCCGGGCTTGTCCCGGCCATTGTTGTTTTGTAAGCGCTGTTCTCAGGCCACGTGCCTGAGGTCTTGCGTGGCGGGATAGGCCCAGGGCAGCAGGTCGTCGATCTGACCGTTCGGGTGGCCGTTG
>NZ_QJTI01000059.1 GCF_003217325.1 Rhodopseudomonas faecalis | reverse complement strand
GCGACCAGACCGGCGAAGCGTATCGCGGGCATGACGAGGCGGCTTTCGCGCGCGGCGATCCGCAGCAGCAGATAGGCGATCATGGCAGCCAGGATCTGCAGGCGGATCGCGTTCTCGGAGCGGCCGAGGAATTTGCGCAGCTTCAGGTGCTGCTTGATCCAGCGGAACAGCAGTTCGATCTGCCAGCGTGCTTTGTAGAGCGCTGCAATCTCGACGGCCGACCGCTTCAGGTCATTGGTGATCAGCGTCAGCTTGCTGCCGTCGTCGCGTCGAACCCGAACCCGGCGCATCGGAATTGCGAGTTTGGAATCACCTTTGCTAACGAGTTTGACCTCGGCATCCTCGATCACCGTGAAGCCGTCTCCCCTGCATTTGCGCGGCCGCCGCCACCGCGTCACCCGGAACTGGGCGCTAACCTTCTGCCTGGTCACAAACAGCGCGCCTTCGTCGTGCAGCCTGGTCCACCAGGCATAGCTGCAATAGGCCTTGTCGAACACGTAGGTGGCGCCGGCCTCGATCGGGAACTGCCGGCCGGGCGTCACGTCATTCACGTTCGCCGGCGTAATCGCCAGCTGGCGCGGATGATCCGCGCCGGGATCGTAGACCACGTGCAGCTTGAGGCCACGGGTGCGACCGTTCCACGCCGCCCAGCCGACCAACTGATCAAGCGGGATCGGCGTCGAATCGATCAGCCGCAGCATTTGCGCGCCTTCCCGCTTCAGCGTGCGGTCAGCCTGCCCCGACAGCCGCTCGAAGGTCTCGGCGAAGATCGCAACCGGACGGCGGGCGCTGGCGTCGGCCAGCGTCGAGCGCGCCAGCCTGCCGACACCGAGATGATAGTGATGATGCGCGTTGGCGTTCCAGACCGCCTGCAGCGAACGCAAGCTGTCGATGCCCGCAAGCTGCGCGAATACCAGCGCCACCAGATGATCCCAGCTCTTGAAGACCTTGTCGTAGGCGTCGCCGTCGTGCCGCGACACCGTGGCCGCAAGCTGGCCCCGCGACAGCGGTTTCAGCAGCCGTCCGAAAATGCTATCGCAAAAACGCATGCCCGGCTCCTTTCTGAGTCTCGACAACCAGAAAGTACCCGCTTCGCGCTGGTTTGGCCGGGCATGCGCTGCGACACGTTGAATCATTCCCCGGACAGCCGTGC
>NZ_QJTI01000058.1 GCF_003217325.1 Rhodopseudomonas faecalis | reverse complement strand
GAGCGACTATCTGGTCTGTCAAGTTGCATAAGCGAACTGGGTACGCGCGTCGCGTGCTTTGGCGTTGAGGCGGACGAGAAGTTTGCGCGCCAGGGCGATGCGGATCACCATTTTCTCTTTGCCGGCTTTGCTCAGCCTGTTGCGGAAGTCTGCCAGGCTTTTGTCGTAACGGGCGGCGATGGCGGCCACCAGGAACAGGATTGAACGCACCCCAGCGCGACCGCCACGAACCGGCCGCTTGCCCTTGCGGTTGCCGCTGTCGTCGGCGATCGGAGCGAGGCCTGCGAGCTTGGCGATCGCCTTGTTGTCGTAGGTGCCGATCTCCGGAAGGTCGGCGATCAGCCAGGCGACGGTACGATCGGCGACGCCTTTGATCGTGCGGAAGGTCGCGGCCAGATGTGCCCAGAGCGGATCGTCGTCGATCAACGAGCCGATCTCGCCTTCTAGGGTACGCGACTGTCGCTTGAGCAGCGCGATCACCTCGTCGAGGCTGGCCGTCATCTCGGCGTCGTCGCTCAGCGCCGAGCGGCGCAGCTTCTGCACAACAAGATCGTCGGTGACTTGGCGCAGCCTTGCGACCAGAGCCTTCAGGCGCTGCTGCGGCCGGCTGGGCAACGGCGTCGGACGAAGGCCTTTGGCCTGCGCAAAGCGGGCGATCATGCCGGCGTCGATCTTGTCGGTCTTTTCCAACACCCCCATGGCCTCGGCGTAGAGCCGAACGTTGCGGGCGTTGGCGATGGCGCAGGGCAGACCGTCTTCCCAGAGCAGCACAAACGCCCGGCGCTCAAAACCGCCGGTCGCTTCCATCACCACCAGTTCGGTAGCATGCGCCCGGCAGAACGTCGCGAGCTCGGCGATCCCGGCAGCATCATTGTCAAAGCTGCGCGCCATCGCGCCGGGCATGACGCAGGCATCCAGCTTGGCCTTGGAAACATCCACTCCACAAATGGTCTTCATCACGGTAACCTGCCTTGTTCGTGCGATCGCGATCCAGCGACTGTTCGGTCGTACGTGACAACGGCGAAGATCCCAGGCTCACCCACGGTTGTAGCCGGAGGGGTATCGGGCGACGTCGCCGCGCGCTTTGGCCGGTGGCCACCGGCCAAAGCGCTTCGTCGCTTCCATCGCACATCTCCGTCGATGGGCAGATACAAGGGGGC
>NZ_QJTI01000057.1 GCF_003217325.1 Rhodopseudomonas faecalis | reverse complement strand
GCCCGGGGACATCCCTGACGGGTGTTCAGGGACATAGCGGACACATCACAATGGCTGGAATGGCTCTTTTTGGGGAGGCGTTCCATGCCGTTTCGCGAGGTGTCAGTGATGGACGAGCGGCGAGAGTTTGTGCGGCTGGCGGCCCAAGACGGGGTCAACCGGCGGGAGTTGTGTCGGCGGTTCGGGATCAGTCCCGACACCGGCTACAGGTGGTTGGCGCGCTGGCAAGCGGGCGATGACAAGCTGGCCGACCGGTCGCGGCGCCCGCTGAGTAGTCCCGGCCGCAGCGTCGAAGCGACCGAGAGCGCGGTGCTCAAGGTGCGTGACGCCCATCCGGCATGGGGTGCGCGCAAGATCGTCAGTTATCTTGCGCGCACCGGCACGGTGGTGCCGGCCGCCTCCACCGCCCATGCGATCCTGTGCCGACACGGCCGGATCGGGCCGCCGGAGACGACGGCGCATCCGTTCCGTCGGTTTGAACGGGGCGCCCCCAACGAGCTGTGGCAGATGGACTTCAAGGGCCGCATCGATGTCGGCCTCGACACGGTCTGTCACCCGCTCACCATCATCGACGATCATTCGCGCTACGCGCTCGGTGTCCTGGCCTGCGGCGATCAAAAAGGCCTGACGGTGCAGCAACAATTGACGCGCACCTTCCGCCGCTACGGGCTGCCGGAAGCGTTCTTCGTCGATAACGGCTCTCCCTGGGGCGATGGCGAGGCACGCTGGACCCGGCTCAAGGTCTGGCTGCTCAAGCTCGGCATCGGCGTGATCCATTCGCGGCCCTATCACCCGCAGGGCCGCGGTAAGAATGAACGCTTCCACCGGACATTGAAGGCCGAGGTGCTCGCACTGCGCCGCTATCGCGATCTGGCCGATCTGCAGCGCGCCCTCGACCTTTGGCGCGCCATCTACAATCAAGAACGGCCGCATCAGGCGCTCGGCATGGATGTGCCCGCCAGCCGCTACCGGCCGAGCCCACGGCCGATGCCCGACCGCTTGCCGGAGGTCCACTACGACAGCGACGAGATCGTGCGGCGCGTACCCTTGACCAAGGACTATATCAGCTTCAACGGCCGCCTCTGGCAGGTGCCACGCGCCTTGCGCGGTGAACGCCTCGCCGTGCGGCCGCTCGACCAGGACGGTCGCTATGGAATCTTCTTCGGATCGTGG
>NZ_QJTI01000056.1 GCF_003217325.1 Rhodopseudomonas faecalis | reverse complement strand
CCCTTGTAATAGCGAAATCGAATATCGTTGGGGTGTTCCGAAAGGAATGCTCTGCCGCGGACGGCCATCCGCGGCAGAGCGGCTGGCGATCGGATCGTACCCGCCCTGAGTCGTCTTTGACTGCCCCGTAGCGTGATCGCGCCAGTGCCTTCATCGGACCCGGATGGTTGCCGGAACAACTTGGTTCGCTTCACAAGGCAGGGGTCGACGAAGATGACGAAGACTAGCACAGGAACGGCCGGCATCGATACGGCCAAGGACAAGCTCGACGTAGCGGTGCATGGCCGGGAGCAGCGATGGCAGGTGGCGAATGCTGCGGCGGGCTGGCGGCAATTGGCCGCCGATCTGGCAAAGGCAGGCGTCACGAAAGTCGGTATCGAAGCCACCGGCGGATACGAACGCGGCGTGGTCAGGTATTTGCGGGCCAAAGGCCTCGTCGTCCTGGTCTTGCAGCCGATCCAGGTCAAGAACTTCGCTCGGCTGCATCTGCGCCGCGCGAAGAATGATGCCTTGGACGCCGTACTGATCGCGGCCTGTGCGGCGCTGCTCGATCCTCCGTCGATCCAAGCAGACGAAAGGCTCACGGATCTGGCGGATCACCTGACGTTCGTCGAGCAGATTGAAGAAGACATTGCCCGCCTCAAAACCCGGCTCGAACATATCGACGAGCCACGGCGACGGCGTCTGGTCCTCGACGACATCGATCGGCTGAAGGCGCGCCGGCTCACTGAGCTCGAAAGGATGGCCGGCCAATTGCGCGAACATGCGGATCTGGCGCGGCGTCTTGATCTGGTGCTCAGCGTCCCCGGTATCGGCAAGCGGACGGCGCTGGCGCTGATCATCCGCATGCCCGAACTCGGCCAGATCAGCCGGGAGAAGGCGGCGGCTCTCGCTGGCCTTGCGCCGTTCGACGACGACAGCGGCAAGCGTAAGGGAGAGCGCCACATTGGAGGTGGTCGAGCCCGCCTACGTCGTTCGCTGTTTGCTGCGGCGCTGCCGGCCTCCTTCCGCTGGAACAAGGCCCTGTGCGCGCTCTACGCCCGCCTCAAAACCCGAGGCTATGCGCACAATTACGCCCTCGTCGCCTGCGCTCGCAAACTCCTCATCTACGCAAACACCGTCGTCCAGCGCGGCTCGCCATGGGTCGAAAACCACACCGCGCTCTAATGGTTGCTAC
>NZ_QJTI01000055.1 GCF_003217325.1 Rhodopseudomonas faecalis | reverse complement strand
TGATGATAATGCACGCTCGGGTCATAGACCGTGGTGCTCAGCTTCAGCACCTGCGGCGACAGCCGGCCGACCGCGCTCAGCACCGAATACGACGCCACCACCCGGTCATGCTGCGCCGTCACCAGCGCCACGCGCGCGTTGACCAGCGCCTGCTGCGCGTTCAACACGTCGAGCGTGGTGCGCTGCCCGGCGCGCGCTTCCTCGCGCACGCCATTGAGCGCGATTTCCGACGCGGTCACTTGCGCCTGCGCCGACGACACCTGCGAGCGGCCGGCCTGCAGCTGGCCCCAGGCCTGCACCACGCTGGCGCGGGTCTGATCGCGCACCTGCTCGAGATTGAGGCGCTGCTGCGCCAGCGTCTCTTTCGACTGCCGGATCAGCGAATATTCCGCGCCGCCCTGATAGACCGGCACCGACAATTGCGCCACCGCCGAGCCGACGAACTGTTTTGGCGAGGCGATCGACTGCTCATAGCTCTGCTGGGCATTGGCCTGCAGCGTCAGCGTCGGGAACAGCGCGCCCTCGCTGACCTTGACGTTCAGATAGCTGACATCGATGCCGAACATCGCCGCGGTGACGTTCGGATTCTCGATCAAGCCCAGCTCGATCGCCGCCGCCAGCGTGTTTGGCAGAAAACGATCGACCGGCGAACCCGGCGCCAGCGATTCCGGCTCGCTGCCGATGATGCGGCGGAAATTCGCGCGGGTGGTGGTCAGATTCGATTCGGCGGCGAGCTGCTGGGTGCGCCCGGCCGCCAGCTGCGCCTCGGACTGCGCGACGTCAGTGCGCGTCACTTCGCCGACATTGAAACGGTCGCGGGTCTGCTTGAGCGTCTGCTCCAGCACCCGCACGTTGCTGCGCTGCACCTCGACGATCGCCGAGTCGCGCAGATAGTCCATATAGATGGTGGCGGCGGCCAGCAGCACCGACTGCTCCAGCACACGCAAGCCCTCGCGCGCCGCCGACACCTGGCCTTCCGCGGCCCTTGTGCGGTTGGCGGTCTGGTTGCCGTTGAACAGCGTCTGGCTGATGGTGGCGCCAAAAGCGCGCGGATATTGCGTGCCCTGCAGCGAGAACTGGTTGCCGCCGAACCGCGAGGTGCCTTCGGTATATTGATAGCCGCCGCTCGCGGTCACCGCGATCTTGGGCCGATAGCCCGACAGCGCCTGCGGCACGTTCTCGTCGGTGACGCGCACCGAGGCGCGCTGCGCATTGAGCTGCGGATTGCTCTGATAGGCCCGCACCAACGCCGCCTCAATGGTGTCCGCCGACACTGGCGCCGCGGCG
>NZ_QJTI01000054.1 GCF_003217325.1 Rhodopseudomonas faecalis | reverse complement strand
CCGCACCGGGTTACGGCGAGATGATCGGCCGGGAATCTACCGAGCGGCCTCCGTCGCGCTGACTGTGCACCAGCACTCCGCAGATACAGGAATCTCTTGTGCTATCATATCGGGACTCCGGGTCTGCGCGCTACAGCGCGCATCCCGGAGTGACAACGCAGAGTAGCTACCGCCGCCCAAACAGTTTTTCGATATCGGCCAGCGTCAGCTCGACATAGGTCGGGCGGCCATGGTTGCACTGCCCGGAATTCGGGGTGGCTTCCATCTCGCGCAGCAGCGCGTTCATTTCCTCAGGTTTCAACACCCGCCCGGCGCGCACCGACCCATGGCAGGCCATGGTCGCGGCGACGTGCAAGAGCCGCCGCTCCAGCGGCAGCGCCTCGTCCCATTCCGCCATATGCTCGGCGAGATCGCGCAGCATCGCGCCGGCGTTGCTCTTGCCGAGCAGCGCCGGCACTTCGCGCACCGCGACCGCTCCCGGCCCGAACGACTCGATCGCGAGCCCAAAACGGTCGAGCTCGGCGGCGCGCGCCAGCAGCCGCTCGACAGTGGCCTCGTCGAGTTCGACGATCTCCGGAATCAGCAGCATCTGCCGCTCGACGCCGTTCTGCTCCATCGACGCTTTCAGCTTCTCGTACACCAGCCGCTCATGCGCGGCGTGCTGATCGATGATCACCAGGCCGTCGCGGGTCTGCGACACGATGTAGGTGCCGTGGATCTGGGTACGTGCTGCGCCAAGCGGCCGCTCCTGCTCATCGGCGGGCGGCGGCGCAAAGCTGCGCACATCGGCGCTCGGCGCGCCAATGTCGAAGCGCGGCTGGGCCCGTTCGGCAAAGCCAGCCATCGACGGTGACGGCGCAGCAGTAAAACTCATCGGCGGCGCAGCCGGCGAGCGCCGCCAGTCCCAATCGACCGCGCGCGGCGCCGGCACAAAGCCCGGGCGCAGCGCCGCCAGCGTGGCACCATCGACGCTGGCCGCCGCCGAGCGTTTGCCCTCGCGCGCCAGCCCGTCTTTCAGCGCGTGCACGATCAGCGCCCGCACCAGACCGGCGTCGCGGAACCGGACCTCGGTCTTGGCGGGGTGAACATTGGCGTCGACCTCGCGCGGATCGAGCGTCACGAACAGCGCCAGCACCGGATGGCGATCGCGCGGCAGATAATCGGCATAGGCGGCGCGCACCGCACCGACGATCAGCTTGTCGCGCACCGGCCGGCCGTTGACGAACAGATATTGGCCGAGCGCATTGGCGCGGGTCAGCGACGGCGCGCCTGCCAAACCTTCCACCACCACACCGTCGCGCTCGGCGCCGACCTCGATCGCGCTCTTGCGAAAATCGGCGCCGAGAATGTCGCCGAGCCGCGTCAGCCGCCCGGCAGCGCCCGGCAGCGCCGCGGTCCAGGTCACCGGCGCGCGCTCCTCACCGGCCAGCGTGAAGGCGACGTCGGGCCGCGCCATTGCCAGCCGCCGCACCACCTCGCGGATCGCCTCAGCCTCGGTGCGATCAGTCTTGAGAAATTTCAGGCGCGCCGGCGTGGCGTAGAACAAATCGCTGACCTCGACGCGGGTGCCGTGCGACAGCGCCGCTGGCGCGAGCGGCGATTTGGCGCCGCCTTCGACCGACAACGCCCAGGCATGCGGCTCGCCGGCATGGCGCGTGGTGATCGACAGCCGCGCCACCGAGCCGATCGACGGCAGCGCCTCGCCGCGAAAGCCGAGCGTGCGGATCGATAACAGATCCTCATCATCGAGCTTGGAGGTGGCATGCCGCTCCACCGCCAATGCGAGATCGGCCTTGGTCATGCCGCCGCCATCGTCGGTGATGCCGATCCGGCGCCGGCCGCCGCCATCGGTGAACACATCGATGCGGCTCGCGCCAGCATCGAGCGCGTTCTCGACCAGCTCCTTCACGACACTCGCCGGCCGTTCCACCACCTCGCCGGCAGCGATGCGATTGACCACGGTTTCAGGCAGCTGACGAACGGGCATGGGGCGACTCTGTTGATGGGACGCGATTGTAGGCGAGCGCGCCGATGATGGCGACGAGGTGGCAAAATCCCTCCCCCTTGCCGGGAGGGGCGGCCAAGCGAAGCAGAGGCCGGGGTGGGGATGACTCAAACATTGGATTCGTGGCTCCCCCACCCGACCGGCCTGACGGCCGGCCACCCTCCCCGCAAGGGGGATCGTTGCGTAATTTGATGACGCAGGTTTTTGAGGGGACTTTGGACAGGTTTGCGGTGTGTCTTGGAGCGTCCGCGGGCGGCTAAGCGAGG
>NZ_QJTI01000053.1 GCF_003217325.1 Rhodopseudomonas faecalis | reverse complement strand
GTAAGCGCTGTTTCGGCCCCACCTTCCATTGAGGGCGTCGGCTGAGGAATGATCGATCTCTGACGGGAGATCGGCTTGTGTCTAAGCTTGACCATATGCTTGAGCCTAAGACCTCGGCGCGCCGGGTCGAGGTCATCACCGAGACCGGTCGACGCCGGCAATTTTCGGCAGACGACAAGGCGCGGTTCGTCGAGGAGACGCTGGCCCCGGGAGCTGTGGTGTCGGAGGTCGCGCGGCGGCACGGATTGTCACCGCAACAACTGTTTACGTGGCGCCGGCAAATGCGACAGCCGGCTGCGATCCCTGCGGCTCCCGAGCCGCAGATGTTCGTGCCCGCTGTCGTTACGCCATCATCTTCGCCGGCGGGCTCACCGCAACGGCGTCGATACGTTCGCAAGACGCCCGAGGGCGGCGAGAACACCGGCAACATCGAACTGGAGATCAACGGCGTCGCGGTCCGGGTCGGCCGCGGCGCGGATGCCGCGACGGTTGCGGCCGTGATCCGTGCGCTGAAGACCTGCACGTGATCGGTCCGACGGGGGCGGTGCGGGTGATGGTGGCGACCAGGCCCGTCGACTTCCGCAAGGGTGCCGAAGGGCTCGCGGCCCTGGTGCGCGAGAGCATGCAGGCCGATCCGTTCTCCGGCGCGGTGTATGTGTTCCGCGCCAAGCGCGCCGACCGGGTGAAGCTGATCTACTGGGACGGCAGCGGCGTGTGCCTGTTTGCCAAGCGGCTGGAGACCGGTTCGTTCTGCTGGCCGAACGTGCAGGACGGCGTCATTCGCCTGACCGCGGCGCAGTTGTCGGCGCTGCTCGAAGGGCTGGACTGGAAGCGCGTCCACGCTGCGCGCGAGACACCGTCGCCGATCCAGGCGAACTGAGCTGCGGCACAGTGAATCAGCATGCATGTCGCGCTCGCGGGACGCCGCGACGCATGGTGTAATCGCCTCATGACGACGACGGCGGATACGCTTCCAGACGATCCCGGTACGCTCAAGGCGATGCTGCTGGCCGAACGGGCGCGCGCCGCGCGGCTGGAGCAGATCATCAAGGAGTTGCAGCGTCATCGCTTCGGCCGCCGCGCCGAGACGTTGCCGGAGGACCAGTTGCTGCTCGGCCTGGAGGAGGCCGAACAGGTCGAGGCCAGCGGCAATGCCGCGGCCGATGCACTCAATGCGGCCGAACGATCGAACCGGGCCGCCCGGCGCCGCAGGAACAGAGGATCGTTGCCGCCGCATCTGCCGCGCCTCGAGATGCTGGTCGACATCGACAATCACGCCTGCCCCTGCTGCCAGCAGGCGCTGCACCGGGTCGGCGAGGATGTGAGCGAGCGACTGGACATCGTCCCGGCCCAGTTCCGGGTCCTGGTCGTGCGCCGGCCGAAGTATGCCTGCCGGGCTTGCGAGACCATGGTGCAGGCCGAGGCGCCGGCGCGGCTGATCGAGGGCGGGTTGCCGACCGAAGCTACCGTGGCGCAGGTGATGGTCGCCAAATACGCCGACCATCTGCCGCTGTATCGGCAGGCACAAATTTACGCCCGTCAGGGCCTCGATCTGGATCGCTCGACCCTGGCCGATTGGGTCGGGCGCGCCGCCTTCCTGCTGCGGCCGGTGCATGAGCGGCTACTCGCCTCCCTGAAGCAATCGCCAAAACTGTTTGCCGACGAAACGACCGCCCCGGTGCTCGATCCCGGCCGTGGCCGCACCAAGACCGGCCAGCTCTGGGCCTATGCCCGCGATGACCGGCCCTGGGGTGGCACCGACCCGCCCGCTGTCGCCTACGTTTACGCCCCCGACCGCAAAGCCGAACGGCCGATCGCCCATCTCGCCGGTTTTGCCGGCGTCCTTCAGGTCGATGGCTATGCCGGCTATCGGGTGCTCGCCGAGCGCGGCGACGTACAACTGGCGTTCTGCTGGTCCCACGTCCGTCGGCGCTTCTACGAACTTGCCGCGGCCGGTCCCGCACCGATCGCCAGCGAGGCGCTCGAACGCATCGCCCGACTCTATGCCGTCGAAGCCGAGATCCGCGGTCGTACCGCCGACCAGCGTCGCGCGGTCCGCCACGAGAAGAGCCAGCCGATCGTCGACGAGCTCGAACCCTGGCTGCGCGCCAAGCTCGGCCTGATCAGCCAGAAGACCAAGCTCGCGGAAGCCATCCGGTATGCACTGTCGCGCTGGGAAGGGCTGACACGCTTCATCGCCGACGGCCACATCGAAATCGATTCCAACGTCGTCGAACGCGCCATCCGCCCGATCGCGCTGAACCGCAAGAACGCCCTGTTCGCCGGCTCGGACGGCGGCGGCGAACACTGGGCCGTCATTGCTTCGCTGATCGAAACCTGCAAGCTCATCGGCGTCGAGCCGCACGCCTATCTCGCCGACGTCATCACCAGGATCGTCAACGGCCACCCGAACGGTCAGATCGACGACCTGCTGCCCTGGGCCTATCCCGCCACGCAAGACCTCAGGCACGTGGCCTGAGAACAGCGCTTAC
>NZ_QJTI01000052.1 GCF_003217325.1 Rhodopseudomonas faecalis | reverse complement strand
GCGGCCACCGAAGTGGTCAGCTCCTGGGCGCGATCAGTGTTCGTGCTGAGCGTGCTGGCCGAAGCTTCCAGCTCGGTCGAAGCCGACGACACGGTCTCGACGATTTCGCCGACCGACGATTCAAAGCGCCTTGTGGCTTCATCGACGCGCTGACCGCGCGCGATCTTCTCTTGGGCTTCCTTGGCCGCGGCGGCATCGGCCGCTTCCTTGGCAATCAGCGCTTCTTTGAAGATCTGCAGCGCGTCAGCCATCATGCCGATTTCGGTCTTCTGGCCACGATGCGGCACGTCGGCGCTGAGGTCGCCATGGGTAAAGTCCTGCATCGGCTTTACGATCGAGGCGATGCTGCGCGTCACGTCTCGGATCACGACCACGCTGGCGCCGACGCCGACCACCACCGAGGCGGCCAGAATGCCGAACACGATAAAGAAGGCAGAGCTATAAGTGGAAGCCGCCGCCGCCATCGCGACTTCGGCACCGTGATTATTGAAGTCGATGTCTTGACGCAGCAGCTTGTCGACCTGCTGATTGATCGGCGCCATCACGTTGGAGAGATGATCCGACGCTTCAGTCGGGAATTTGCCGATGCTCTTGCGCGACATCGCCATGACCTTGGCGGCCTCGGCAGCGTAGCGATCCCATTCCCGGCGCCACTCTTCATAGAGCTTGCGCTCTTCCGCCAGCGTGATGGTCTGCGCGTAAGCGCTTTCCGCTTGCTTGAGGTCGGCCACGATCGCAGCGAGGCTCTTCTCGACATCGGCCTTGCCCTGCTCGGTGTCGGCAATCAAATGGGCACGCAGAGTGTTGCGATAGAGCGCGGTCTCGGTCCGCATGTTGCCCAGTTCGCGGGTCGCGGGCAGCCAGTTGGACGCGATATCGACTGTGCTGAAATTCAACGTCTGCATCTTGAACAGACTGATCGCGCCAAGTGCCGCGATCGAGAACAACATGATGGACACGAGCGTCGTTATCTTCGCCCGCACCGAAAGTTGTGAAAACATGATGTGCAACCCCTGAACTATGCGTGTCCGCAACCTTTCGAGGAGCCGTCAACGGCGGGCACTCCGCTGCCTGCTCCTGGCATTCGTTCGACAACCGAACGACGCGCCGGTCGAAAGATCGAACTCCGCATGCAGGTCGGATGGGATCATTTCGACAGAGGAATTTTCATAATATAGAGAGCCTTTCGATCGGTTAATCGCGATGCACTTTGCTTAGTTCGAAGGCATATTCCCCCTCACCTCTGGTTGTAAATCGTGCCGGCGGCCGATGAATGATGGTCATCATATTCACCAAGCGAACAGATCCTGCGCGTTGGACACTGCTTGAGCAATGCTGATCTGCTTTTTTGGCAGTGAGCTCGATCGATTGCTCTCCGCTCTGCGCGAGCCCAATCACAACCCTTGGTTCACAAACGCAAAACGCTCGCCATGAGCGCGCGTCGCGTAGCTGCGTCGAACGCGCTGCAATGTCGGTCGTCAGATGAGGTCAGGCACTGCGCTCGCGTCGCTCGCGCCCGATCGCGTCGGCGATCGCCAGCGCCAACTGCGCGATCTCTTCGGTCAGGACGTCAGCTTCCACGATTTTGGCGCGCGCCGATCGCAACGTCGTCGCCTGCTCCGCGTCACGCAACCCCTGCCCCAATATGCCGAGCAGGATCGTCAGGCTGTTGGTCAGAATCAGCGATGTGTCGGCTGATTTGTTGGGCTTGAAGCGCGTATCAACCACGACCCATGCTCCGCAAGGTGGATTGATGTTGGGGAAATGACAGCATCGAACGCGGCACTTGAGTTGACGACCGTCAACTTCACGGTCCGGCCCACTCCTAGACTGGCAACCTCGCCTGACTGTGATCTGCAGCAGCGTTGCGGTGCCAGCGCAGCCATCAGGATCGCAGCCCTGCAGCGCACAGCAGGCTCATGGTGTTGATCGGCCTGCTTTGTGGAGTACTGTCATGCCGTGCTTTATGATCGACGACGCAATCATTCAGAACACTGCAGGGCACAGCGGCGGCTATCCGGCCGGCGTTCCAAAGATGTACACGTGGTATCGCGGCGCCACCAAGCATCGCACCGGCGGCGGGCCGCCGCCGCATTTCACTGCAGTCACTGGATGGGGCTCGATCTATCGTGAGGCGCGTAGCGCCGATCAGCCGGAAACCGACCAATCGGTCGATCTCGCCAACGCTAAGACCTACGTCCATATCAAGGACACCAAGGAATGGCGGCAGGTGCAGGACCAGGCCAGCAACCAGATAGCCGGCGGCCATTTCGTGTCGAACTTGGCCAACAATGAATCGCTGCCGATGAAAGTCAAAGACCGCGGCGAAGGTGGCATCACGCTCAGCGGTCCGCCGACGGGCTACAACAATCACTTCTGGCCGGTGATGCGTGGCACGTTTGATGCCGGCACCGTCGATGCCGCCTATTTCCAGATCGACATCAGGGTGAACCAGCGCGAGCCGCAGCTGATCGCCCATGTCGGCGTCGACTGGTGGCTCGATGATCAGGCCGAGTTCGTGCAGGGGTTTCACAACAACCCGACCGCCGGCGCCAGCAATTGGATCAATCTCACCGAGAAATGGTCGACCCTGAAGTTTTTCTCGGGCGATCCGGAGCAGCTGCGGCTCAATCCGCCGCCGCCATTGGTGCCGGATGCGGTCACGACCATGTCGAACTGCGCGCCCTCGCGCGCCGACAAGGGCTAGGCTCGTGCGGTTCTGATCGGATCAGAACCGCAGCTCTCAATTTCGATGAGGACGCTCAGCGCCCGTCGGGAGTGCGGACGCCGATCCAGCTGTCGCGCACCTGATGATAATGCACGCTCGGGTCATAGACCGTGGTGCTCAGCTTCAGCACCTGCGGCGACAGCCGGCCGACCGCGCTCAGCACCGAATACGACGC
>NZ_QJTI01000051.1 GCF_003217325.1 Rhodopseudomonas faecalis | reverse complement strand
CGAAACGGCATGGAACGCCTCCCCAAAAAGAGCCATTCCAGCCATTGTGATGTGTCCGCTATGTCCCTGAACACCCGTCAGGGATGTCCCCGGGCCAAACAACAAGCGCGGGCATGACGGAGCATTGGTGAAAGCCGCTCGTATTACGCCGCCTGCGGCGCCAGCGCCTTTTCGAGATTCTCGGCGACCTTGTCGAGGAAGCCGGTGGTCGACAGCCAGCGCTGATCGGCGCCGACCAAGAGCGCGAGGTCCTTGGTCATGAAGCCGGACTCGACGGTCTCGACGCACACCCGCTCCAGGGTGTCGGCGAACTTCGCCAGTTCCTGGTTGTCGTCGAGCTTGGCGCGATGGGCGAGGCCGCGGGTCCAGGCGAAGATCGAGGCGATCGAATTGGTCGAGGTCGCCTTGCCCTTCTGATGTTCGCGGTAGTGCCGGGTCACGGTGCCGTGCGCCGCTTCGGCTTCCACGGTCTTGCCGTCCGGCGACATCAGCACCGAGGTCATCAGGCCGAGCGAGCCATAGCCCTGCGCCACGGTGTCGGACTGCACGTCGCCGTCGTAGTTCTTACAGGCCCACACATAGCCGCCCGACCATTTCAGCGCCGAGGCCACCATGTCGTCGATCAGCCGGTGCTCATAGGTCAGGCCCTGGGCCTGGAACTGTTCCTTGAACTCGGCGTCGAATATCTCCTGGAAGATATCCTTGAAGCGCCCATCATAGACTTTCATGATGGTGTTCTTGGTGGACAGATAGACCGGGTAGTTGCGGATCAGGCCGTAGTTGAACGAGGCGCGCGCAAAGTCGCGGATCGAGTCGTCGAGATTGTACATGCTCATCGCGACGCCGGCGCCCGGCGCGTGGAACACTTCGCGCTCGATCACCGTGCCGTCTTCGCCGACGAACTTCATCGTCAGCACGCCCTTGCCCGGGAACTTGATGTCGGTGGCGCGGTATTGATCGCCAAAGGCATGACGGCCGATCACGATCGGCTTGGTCCAGCCCGGCACCAGCCGCGGCACGTTCTTGCAGATGATCGGCTCGCGGAAGATCACGCCGCCCAGAATGTTGCGGATCGTGCCGTTCGGCGACTTCCACATCTGCTTGAGGCCGAATTCCTCGACCCGCGCCTCGTCCGGGGTGATGGTGGCGCATTTCACGCCGACCCCGACTTCCTTGATGGCATTGGCGGCGTCGATGGTGACCTGGTCGTCGGTCTTGTCGCGGTTCTCCATCCCCAGGTCGAAATACATCAACTCGATATCGAGGAACGGCGTGATCAGCTTATCCTTGATGTACTGCCAGATGATCCTGGTCATCTCGTCGCCATCGAGTTCGACGACGGGGTTGGTCACCTTGATTTTCGCCATGCGGTCGGCCTTCTGAGGGAGTGGGGCGGGCTGGCGAAGACGGACTCCGCTTCGCCAGGGTGGCTATAGCACTGGCAACCGTGGCCCGGAAGCGGCTTCCCGGGGCGGTCCGTGCCGTTTTTAGAAGCATCCTCAAACGGTTGCTCAAGAGGGCGAACGGCCTCAGCAAGGGCCGCGCCTGGTATTCGTACAGATCGCGGGCGCTGGCGGTGTTCCGTTGTGGAACCGCCCGATGCATGGCGGCCGCGTCCGGGACGGCAGAGTGGACGCTGGCATGGAGCTGTGACATCAGGAGCGGAATCTCTGCGCGAGGCAGGGGCTATGGACTGCGGCTGCAGGTGAGCCGAACCGATGGCCACGCCGCAGCGCCGTGCGCGGCAAAATGCCCGCCGTTATTGCAACAGTCGCAAAGTGAAGTGAAGCGAAGAAATGTCCGGTTCTGATCCCGACAGCAGCAAACCCGCGATCGATCGTGCCGGTCCGGTGGTGATTCTGGTTGAGCCGCAGCTCGGCGAGAACATCGGCATGTGCGCGCGCGCCATGGGCAATTTCGGGCTGTCGCGGCTGCGGCTGGTCAAGCCGCGCGACGGCTGGCCCAATGTCCATGCCCGCCGCTCCGCCGCCGGGGCCGACGCCATTTTGGACGCCGCCGAGCTGTTCGAGACCGTTGAGGACGCGGTCAAGGATTGCTCGCTGCTGTTTGCCACCACCGCGCGCCCGCATGACCAGGCCAAGCCGGTGCTGGCGCCCGAGGCGGCGGCGCGCGAAATGGTGGCCGAGATCGCCGGCGCGGGTGAGGTCGGCGTGCTGTTCGGCCGCGAGCGCTGGGGCCTGACCAATGAGGAGGTGGCGCTCGCCGGGCGCATCATCACCTTCCCGGTCAATCCGGCGTTCTCCTCGCTCAATCTGGCGCAGGCGGTGCTGCTGATCGGCTATGAATGGTTCAAGCACGCCACCGGCAACGCGCTGCCGTTCACGAGGCCGGAGCGCTCAGCGCGCGCCTCGCAGCAGCAGTTTCAGGCGTTCTTCGACAATCTGGTGGCGGAGCTCGACCGCGTCGAGTTTCTGCGGCCGCGCGAAAAGCGCGACACCATGCTGGTCAATCTGCGCAACATTTTTGTGCGCATGGAGCCGACCGAGCAGGACATCAACACGCTGCATGGCGCGGTGATGGCGATTGCCGATGGCCGCAAGGGCCCGGCCAAGGGCGGGGTGCTCGATGGCGCCGGCGCGGCCGAGCTGCGCACGTTGCTGGCCGAGAGCGTCACGGCGGGCGGCGATCGCGATGGTGGCCCGGCGCGCGGGCTGGCGCGGCTGTTGCGCCGCAATCCGACCGACGCCGAGCGGGCGCTGTGGGACAGGCTGCGCTCTGATCGGCGCTTTGCCGGCGCGTTCAAGCGCCAGACCCCGGTCGGCCGCCACATCCCCGATTTCGTGTCGTTCACCCGCAAGATCGCGATCGAGCTGATCAACGCCGGCGAAAGCGAGCAGGTGGCGAGCGAACGCTCCGCGCGCCGTGACTGGCTGATGGCGCGCGACTATCGCGTGCTGTGGTTCGAGGCCGCATTGATCGAACACGACGTCGAACCGGCGCTGGCAGAGATCGCCGCGCTGCAGGACGCGGAGTAAGCGTCCGCGCCGCTGGCGCTCACTCGGCTTTAGACGTTGAGCTCGTCGTGCCGGCCTGTAGCAACCATTAGAGCGCGGTGTGGTTTTCGACCCATGGCGAGCCGCGCTGGACGACGGTGTTTGCGTAGATGAGGAGTTTGCGAGCGCAGGCG
>NZ_QJTI01000050.1 GCF_003217325.1 Rhodopseudomonas faecalis | reverse complement strand
ATGGACGACTTGTTGCGCGAATTTCTCACTGAGACCAACGAGAGTCTGGACACTGTCGACAATCAGTTGGTTCGGTTTGAGCAAGATCCGAACAACGCGAAGATTTTAGACAACATTTTCCGTCTTGTTCACACCATCAAGGGCACGTGCGGGTTCTTGGGGCTGCCGCGGCTGGAAGCTTTGGCGCACGCCGCCGAGACCTTGATGGGCAAGTTCCGCGACGGCATGCCGGTGACGGGCGAGGCGGTGACGCTGATCCTGAGCACGATCGACCGTCTCAAGGAGATTTTGGGCCAGCTCGAAGCCACCGAGGCCGAGCCGCCCGGGGTCGATGACGACCTGATTGGCCAATTGGAATTGTTGTCGGAAGGCGGCGGTGCGGCGGCTGAGGCGTTTGCGGCGGTGCCGGATGTCGCCGAGGCGCCGGACGTCGCGCCCGAGATGATGGACGAGATGGCTGCCGAAGCGCCCGCCGAGATCGTGGCCGAGGCCGCGCCGGTGGTGGAAGCGGCGGTGCCGTCGACCGAGGGCACCTTGGTGCCGCAGGTGCTGGAGCGGGCGCTGCGTCCTGGCGAAGTATCGCTCGACGAGTTGGAGCGCGCGTTCCGCGAGACCGAGATCGAAGTGGCGGCGCCGGCTCTGGCGCCGGACAGCGCGCCTTTGCGCCTTGAGATCGTCAAGGACGAGGCGGCCAAGCCCGCCAAGAAGGACAAGGCCGCGGCCAAGCCGAAGAAGGCGGCGGGCGACAACGAGCCGGCCGCGGAGGGCGGCGACAAGATCGCCAACCAGTCGATCCGCGTCAACGTCGACACGCTCGAACATCTGATGACCATGGTCTCGGAGCTGGTGCTGACCCGCAACCAGCTTTTGGAGATCAGCCGCCGTCACGAGGACAATGAGTTCAAGGTGCCGCTGCAGCGGCTGTCGACCGTCACCGCCGAATTGCAGGACGGGGTCATGAAGACCCGCATGCAGCCGATCGGCAATGCCTGGCAAAAGCTGCCGCGCATCGTGCGTGACCTCGCCGCCGAACTTGGCAAGCACATCGAACTGGAGATGCACGGCGCCGACACCGAGCTCGACCGCCAGGTGCTTGATCTGATCAAGGACCCGCTCACCCATATGGTGCGCAACTCCGCCGATCATGGTCTTGAGACCACCGCGGACCGGGTGCGCTCCGGCAAGCCCGAGCAGGGCACCATTCGTCTGTCCGCCTATCACGAAGGCGGCCATATCGTGATCTGCATCGCCGACAATGGCCGCGGTCTCGACACCGAGAAGATCAAGGCCAAGGCGGTCGCCAATGGCCTGGTCAGCGAAGCCGACGTCGAGCGGATGTCGGAGAACCAGATCCACAAGTTCATCTTCGCGCCGGGCTTCTCCACCGCCGCCGCCGTCACCTCGGTGTCGGGGCGCGGCGTCGGCATGGATGTGGTGCGCACCAATATCGACCAGATCGGCGGCACCATCGACATCAAGTCGGTGGCCGGCGAGGGCACCAGCATCACCATCAAGATCCCGCTGACGCTGGCGATCGTGTCGGCGCTGATCGTGGAAGCCGCTGGCAACCGCTTTGCCATTCCGCAATTGGCGGTGGTGGAGCTGGTGCGGGCCCATGCCAATTCCGAGCACCGCATCGAGCGCATCAAGGACACCCCGGTCTTGCGGCTGCGCAACAAGCTGCTGCCGCTGATGCATCTGCGCAGCCTGCTCAAGATCGACGGCGGCACCGAGGCCGAGCCCGAGAACGGCTTCATCGTGGTGACCCAGGTCGGCAACCAGACGTTCGGCATCGTGGTCGACGGCGTGTTCCACACCGAAGAAATCGTGGTCAAGCCGATGTCGACCAAGCTGCGTCACATCAACATGTTCTCGGGCAACACCATTTTGGGCGACGGCGCGGTGATCATGATCGTCGACCCGAACGGCATCGCGCAGGCGCTCGGCACCTCGGTGTCGGCGCAGCACGACATCGCCGATGAGGCGGCGGCGGCGCGTGCGTCCGGCACCGAACAGCGCACCTCGCTGCTCGTGTTCCGCGCGGGCTCGGCGCAGCCCAAGGCGGTGCCGCTGTCACTGGTGACCCGGCTTGAAGAGATCGACGCCGACAAGATCGAACTGTCGAACGGCCGCCATATGGTGCAGTACCGCGATCAGCTGATGCCGCTGGTGACCATGGAAGGCGTCAGCGTCTCGAGCAGCGGCACCCAGCCGATCCTGGTGTTCGCCGACGAGGAACGCGCGATGGGTCTTGTGGTCGACGAGATCGTCGACATCGTCGAGGAGCATCTGCATATCGAGGTCGGCTCGAGCCGCGAGGGCATTTTGGGCTCGGCGGTGATCAAGGGCGCGGCCACCGAAGTGATCGATGTCGGCCACTTTTTGCCGATGGCGTTTGCCGACTGGTTCAAGCGCAAGGAAATGAAGGCGTCGCTCGGAGCGCAGTCGGTGCTCTTGGTCGATGACTCGGCGTTCTTCCGCAACATGCTCGGCCCGGTCTTGAAGGCGGCGGGCTACAAGGTGCGGCTCGCCAGCACCGCGCAGGAAGGCCTTGGGCTGCTGCGCGCCGGCCAGGAGTTCGACGCGATCCTGACCGACATCGAGATGCCGGACATGAACGGCTTTGAGTTCGCCGAGACGATCCGCGCCGACCAGAAGCTGGCGGCGACCCCGATCATCGGGCTGTCGTCGCTGGTCAATCCGGCGGCGATCGAGCGCGGCCGCCAGGCCGGCTTCCACGATTATGTCGCCAAGTTCGATCGGCCCGGCCTGATTGCCGCGCTGAAGGAACAGACCTCTCACCACATGCACGAGGCGGCGTAAGCCATGAGTAACGCGATCTCCACCGTGGCCAGCAAGACCACCGCCAGCGACGGCGCCATCACCGAATACGTGACCGCGATGATCGGCGGGCAGCTGTTCGGGCTGCCGATCTCGCGGGTGCAGGATGTGTTCATGCCCGACCGGCTGACCATGGTGCCGCTGGCGCCGCCCGACGTCGCCGGCGTGCTCAATCTGCGCGGCCGGATCGTGACCGCGATCGACATGCGCACCCGCCTCGGCCTGCCCAGGGCCGCCGACGACAAGCCGCCGATGGCGATGGGCGTCGAAATGCGCGGCGAATCCTACGGCCTGCTCATCGATCAGATCGGCGAAGTGCTGAAACTGCCCGACGACAGCCGCGAGACCAACCCCGTCAACCTCGACCCCCGCATGGCCACCATGGCCTCCGGCGTCCACAG
>NZ_QJTI01000049.1 GCF_003217325.1 Rhodopseudomonas faecalis | reverse complement strand
CTCCGCAAGGCTCAGTTGATCTCGCTCCGCCATCGCCGTCTCCGATCCAATGCCAAACCATTGAATCACCAATCGCCAATAACGCAACGATCCCCACAAGGGGGAGGGATAACACCAGCACTGCTGCACCTCTCATCCGCCGAGCGTGACGTTGATCTGCTGGCCGCCGCGCACCACGATGATGCGCCACAGCCGCGGCTGCTCGCTGGCCGCCCGTTCCAGATCGCTGGTGCGGGCAATCTTGCGATTATTGACTGCCAAAATGATGTCGCCCTTCTGGAAGCCGACGCCGGCGGCCGGGGCGCCATCGGCGATGTCGATCACCACCACGCCCTCCATGCCCGGGTCGATGCGCAGCTCATCGGCGACCGCCGGCGAGATATTGGCGACCCGCGCGCCCTGGAACGGCGAGCGCGCCCGCACCGTGATTTCGTCGCGGCCGGTGTCCGGCGCCACTTCCAGCGGCACCGCCAGCTTCACCAGCCGGCCGCTGCGCTGCACGTCGATCTGGGCGTTGCCGCCGAGCGGCCGGGTCGCGAACCGATAGTCGAAGGCGTTGGGATCATCGATGGTGAAACCGTCGATCGCCACGATCAGGTCCGACAATTTTAGGCCAGCACGGGCCGCGGGGCTGCCTTCGGTGACGCTCGACACCAAGGCGCCGCTCGGCAGTTTCAGCCCGAGCGTCTCGGCGATTTCCGGCGTCACCGCCTGCAAGCGCGCGCCGAGCCAGGGCCGCCGCACCGCCTTGCCGCCGCTCTTGGCCGACGCCACCACCACCCGCACCATGTTGGCGGGAATGGCAAAGCCGATGCCCTGCGAACCGCCGGAGCGCGAGAAGATCGCGGTGTTGATGCCGACCAGCTTGCCGGTGAGGTCCACCAGCGCGCCGCCGGAATTGCCGGGATTGATCGCGGCGTCGGTCTGAATGAAGAACTGATAGTCGGTGATGCCGACCTGGGTGCGCGCCAGCGCCGAGACGATGCCGTGGGTCACCGTCTGGCCGACGCCGAACGGGTTGCCAATCGCCATCACCACATCGCCGACCAACAGATCATCGGAATTGGCGAAATCGAGCGTCGGGAATTTTTCGCTGACGTCCTTGAGCCGCAGCACCGCAAGATCGGTGCGGCTGTCCTTGAGCACGATCTCGGCTTCGAATTCGCGCTTGTCGGACAGCGACACCTTGACCTGGTCGGCGCCCTCGATGACGTGGTTGTTGGTGACCACCAGGCCCGCCGGATCGACCATCACGCCGGAGCCGAGCGAGCGCTGCATCTGCTCGGGCTGCTGGCCCGGCACGCCGAAGAACCGGCGGAAGATCGGATCATCGAGCAACGGGTTGCGGTTCTGGATCACCTTGGCGGCATAGACATTGACCACCGCTGGCGTGGCGCGCTGCACCACGGGCGCGTAGCTGAGCTTGAGTTCAGAGGTCGCGGTCGGGACGCGGCGATCCTGCGCCTGTGCCGGCCAAGCGGCGAGCAGCGAGAGCGAAACGGCGGCGCAAATGCGAGCAAGGGACATGCTGAGATTCCGGGCCAATGATCGCCGATCATATAGTCTGCCGGCCGGCCTGCGAGAAGGAAAAGCCGGATCATCCCCGGTCAGCTGAGGGCGGGCTCGGCCGCTACCGCAGCGCGCTGGCTGGCGCCTTGATGGCGCTCGCCCCAGGCTTTCAGCGCGTCGATTACCGGGCGCAGGCTGTGGCCGCTCGGCGACAGCGCATATTCGACCCGCGGCGGCACCTCGGCGAACACCGCGCGGCTGATCAGCGCATCCTGCTCCAGCGCCCGCAGCTGCTTGGTCAGCATGCGCTGCGTGATGCCCGGCAACCGGCGCCGCAGCTCGCCAAAGCGCAGCGGCCCATCCTGCAGATGGTACAGGATCACGCCCTTCCACTTGCCGTCGATCAGCCCGAGCGTCAGCTCGACCGGACAGCCCGGTGCGCAATCAAAATTGCTGCGCTTCATCGGCGCGCTCCATTAGTATCCAATTAGGCACTATAGGCCCGAACGGACCGTACTTGCAAATCAGACTGCAAGGCGACAGTTAGCTCCTGAGCAACAATGGGAGCCTGGAATGAAAGCGGTTGGCTATCAAAAATCCCTTCCGATCGATGACGCGGCAGCGCTGCTCGATATTGAACTGCCCAAGCCAGAGCCCGCGGGCCGTGACCTGCTGGTCGCGGTCAAAGCGGTCTCGGTCAATCCGGTCGACACCAAGGTGCGGCTCCGCGCGACCCCGCTTGAGGGTGAGTTCAAGGTGCTGGGTTATGACGCCGCCGGCGTGGTCGAAGCGGTCGGTCCGGAGGTGAAACTGTTCAAGCCGGGCGACCAGGTGTTTTACGCCGGCTCGATCCAGCGCTCCGGCACCAATGCCGAATTCCACCTGGTCGATGAGCGCATCGTCGGCCGCAAGCCGGCCAGCCTCGATTTCGCGCCGGCCGCCGCGCTGCCGCTGACCGCGATCACCGCCTGGGAGCTGCTGTTCGACCGGCTGAAAGTGCAGCCCGGCAAGAGCCAGGATCCGCGCACGCTATTGATCATCGGCGGCGCCGGCGGGGTCGGCTCGATGCTGATCCAATTGGCGCGCCGGCTGACCGGGCTGGCCGTGGTGGCGACCGCGTCACGGCCCGAAAGCCGCAAATGGTGTCTCGAACTCGGCGCCCATGCCGTGATCGATCACAGTCAAAAGCTGCCGCCGCAGCTTGCGGCGCTGGCCCTGCCCCCGGTGGCGCTGATCGCCAGCCTGACCGGCACCGAGCAGCATTTTCCGGCGCTGGTCGAAGTGCTGGCGCCGCAGGGCCAGATCGGCCTGATCGACGATCCGGCCACGCTGAACCCGATGCTGCTGAAAGCGAAATCAGCGTCGCTGCATTGGGAGGCGATGTTCGCGCGCTCGACGTTCCAGACCGACGACATGATCGCGCAGCATCAGCTGCTGAACGACGTCGCCGATTTGATCGACAAGGGCGTGCTGCGCACCACGCTCGACCAGAGTTTTGGCACCATCAACGCCGCCAATCTCAAGCGCGCGCACGCGCTGATCGAATCCGGCAAGGCGGTCGGCAAGATCGTGCTGGAAGGCTGGGAGTAGTCCCTGCACGCTCCGCGAGTCATTCCGGGGCGCGAGCACGGCTCGCGAACCCGGCGACTGTCTCAGGTGTCAAGGGTCTTACCTTGATATGGCGTGTCGGCTTTGACGAGTGCGTTGGCTGTGACGAGCAGTTTTCGGGCGATTGCGATGAGCGCGACCTTTCCGGGTTTTCCTTGCAGGCGAAGGGCGTTGTAGTCGTCGCGGAGCTTGGGGTGGTGGCGGGCGGCGAC
>NZ_QJTI01000048.1 GCF_003217325.1 Rhodopseudomonas faecalis | reverse complement strand
CGAAACGGCATGGAACGCCTCCCCAAAAAGAGCCATTCCAGCCATTGTGATGTGTCCGCTATGTCCCTGAACACCCGTCAGGGATGTCCCCGGGCCAAACAACAAGCGCGGGCATGACGAGTCAATGGTAGGAGACGTTGGTCTGATGCCGATTATTCGGTCTGGCTTCGCGTCGGCCGGCTGATGATGACGCCATACCAGCCCAGCCCCTTATAGGTCTCGTAGCCGGGGGTGGCGTGAAATGCCACCTGGCTGCCGGACTTATCGGTGTAGTAGCCGGAACGCCGCCCTTGCAGATCCAGCACCACGCGCTCGGTGAGCAGTCCGGCATCATCGGACGCTGCGATCACCCGGAAATGGGAATCGACCAACAGCACCCGGGCGTCCTCGGAGCCGACCCGGACGCCGCGCACGATGGCGCGCGCCTGCCGCTCCCAATCGAAATGGATCGCCAACACGCCGATCGGCTTGCCATGGCTGCGGCCCTCGGTGCGGATACTGGCGCAATAGGTGCTGACTTGAGCATTGTTAAGCAGCGGCTGCCGATCGACATCGCCGGCGACATAATCGTCGCCAGTGCGCAGCTTGGCGGCCTCGATGAACCAGCTTGCCTTGGCGACATTCTGCCCGACCACCGGATACTGCCGCGGCCGGGCGCTGGCGATGATGTTGCCGTTGAGGTCGCACAGCCACAGATCGAGATACACGGTGTAGGCGTTCAGGATCACCGTCAGCCGCTCCGACGCATAAGACGCCAGCGCCTCGCTCGGCTCGCCCGCGCATTGCACCACCGCCGAATCGGTGGCCCACCAGCGCACGTCGCAGGTGCGCTCATAGAGATTGCGGTCGATCAGCTCGATGGCGTTGAGCGCCAGATCGACCATGCGCTCGCCTTTGGCGCGCTCGGTCATCTGTTGCAGCGAGCACATCAGGGTTTTGGTGCGGCGCGTCAGCTGCGTTTCCAGATCGCGGGCGATCGCTTCGACCTGCTGGCCGACATGGCGCACTTCCTGCGCCACCACCGCAAAGCCGGCGCCCTCGCGGCCAGCGCGCGCGCTTTCGATCAAGGCGTTGAGCGCCAGCATTTTCATCTGATTGGTGATCTGCTGGATGCCTTGGGTCTTTTCACAGGCGATCTGGTTGACCTCAGCGGTCAGCTGCGCCGCCAGCGCCGAGACATCGGTCTCGCCGCACACCGATTCCTGAGAGACAGCAGACGTCATTTGCACTGCGGCTTGCAGGGACATCAGGATGGCTTCCGCGCTGTAGGATGATTAGTACGTAATTCTACGAAGTCGCCGCTGGCGATTGCAACCACGGCTTACTAACTGCAACTCAACGTTACAACAAATGATCAACAGACAACTTATCCGCTCATCATGGCGATGCCGATCACCGCCTGCCACTTCGCTGATCAAGGTGCTCAGCGCTTGATCAGACTTGATAGCAAATGGAGGTTCGGCCGTTGAAATACGTTGCCGCGCGCTTGTGTAGCCGTGGCCATCGCGACGGTTTACGCAGCGAGGCGGCACGTAATTACCAACTAGACCGCCGCGCGACCGCGCGCCGCCTGTTTGTTCGGCATTCCGCAACACGGACCGGGGCCGCGACCTGTGGTCGCACCGCCCTCACGACACCAAGCGCGCGTTGGCGCCGCGCGGCGCCGCCGACCTGCTGCAACACAGCGCCGGGTTCCAACCAAGGCGCATCAACGCGCGCGATGGCAGCGCCGATGGCTCAATTTGGAGCGAGATCGCGACATGGGCCTTACTCGCGGTGGCGCATCGCGCCATCCCGTCATACAACGATCGCTCCAGCGTTATCCGGAATCCCATTCGCCGATTGCAGACAGACCCCATGACTCAGACTAACGCAACCATCGCCAAGAAGGCCCGCTCCCGTGCCGAGGCCGATTTCGCCACCTGGCTGATGATGGCGAAGCTCGGCAGTTTCGACGACCTGCCCCCGAACGCCCAGGATTTCCTGAATCGCTACCGTGCCCGCTTTGGCGAGATGAGCGAGGCCAAGTCCAAGACCATCGCGGTCAATGAGATCTATCTAACCTATTATAAGGAGATGGGTGGCACTGGTGCCGCGCCCGAGCCGGAACCACGACCGAGCGCGGCCGGCGGCGACAACGTCGTGAAGTTCCAGAAGCCACGCCCGCCCCCTAAGGCTGCGGCGGCCAGCAGCACCAGCCGCGCCAAACGGCCGATGCCGGCGTTCTTGATCTTCGCGGCCATGGTCGCGGTGATTGCCGCCTACAAGTTCCTGGTCAAATAATCGCACCCGAACAGCGGAACCAAAAGGTGACATCGGGCTTGGTCCGGATCGGAACCCAGCCAGGCGATTTGCGCCATGATCGATTTTTCCTTTGATGACACCACCGCTGCCACGCCGGGATTGCGCGCCCTGGGGCGCCGCCTGATCCGCCAGGAGTGGCCCTATCTGCTGATGCTGCTGCTGGTGTTGCTCGGGGTCGGCTATACCGGCTTCGCCGAAGCCCCGATCCGCGGCTATTGGATGCTGCTGACGCCGGTGATTGCCGCGATCTGCGTCGCCACGGTCTGGCCAGAGCTGCCCGACAGCCAGGAGCGCTGGCGCGCGATCCGCACGCAGGCGCTGCATTGGGGCGCGGTGCTGATCGCGATGGAGCTGATCTTTATCACCGAAACCACCCGGATGATGACCGCTGAGGCCAGCGCGCTGTCGGTGCTCACTTTGCTGGCGCTCGGCACATTCATTGCCGCCATTCATCTGCCGTCCTGGCGCATCGCCCTGGTCGGGCTCTTGTTGGCGATCGCGGTGCCCTGCATCGTGCTGCTGGAGCGCTGGGCGATGTTCGTGCTGCTGCTCGGCGCGGTGGCGGCCGCGGTGATCGTGCCGGTGTGGTGGACCTATTTCCGAAAGCCGCCGCAGGACGAAGCGGAACCGCTGTCAACTGCGCCGCCACAAGCGGCGTCCAGAGCGGCGCCCAGCGTCGTGCCGTCAATCGAGCCAAATATCGAGCCAAGCGTCCAGCCAAGCATCGTCCGCAACGCCGGGCCGAGCGCCGGACCCGGCGTTGTGACGGGCACGCCAGGCGTCGCTGCACCGCCGCAAAATCCGCGCGCGGGTCATCCCCCCGATGGCGGCGCCGATCAGAATGCCGCACCCAACGCCGCACGCACCGCATAGCGTCGCTGCGGCCACGAGAGCCATGGCAAGTTGCACAACCCCTGTGTCACACTGCGGCGGAGGAAACCACCAAGGCCGCCGCGACCATGCTCACCGCCACTCCCGACTATGATCGGCTGTATCACGACTTCCGCTGGAACATCCCGGCCGAGTTCAATATCGCCATTGCGGCCTGCGATCGCTACGCCGACGGCAGCGGCAGGCCAGCCCTGATCTATTGCGACGAGGATGGCGGCGTCACCCGGCTGTCGTTCGATCAGATCGCGGCGGCGTCGCGGCGCTTCGCCAATGTTCTATGCGCGGCCGGGCTGCAACGCGGCGACCGGGTCGCGGTGTTTTTGTCGCAATCGATCGAACTGCCGATCGTGCATCTCGCCGCGTTCCGCGCCGGCCTCGTCTCGGTGCCGCTGTTCATGCTGTTCGGCGAGGACGCGCTGGAATTCCGGCTGCGCGATTCCGGCGCCAAAGCGGTGGTCACCGACCCCGCCGGCGCCGCCAAGCTACTCAAAATCCGCGACCGGCTGCCGGCGCTGACTCATATCTATGTCACCAGCACGCACGCGCCAGCCGGCACCTGGGCATTCTGGCCGGCGCTGCAACGCGCCACCGACCAATTTGCCACCGTCGCCACCGCCGCCGACGATCCCGCGATCATCATTTACACCTCGGGCACCACCGGCAATCCCAAGGGCGCGCTGCATGCGCACCGCGTATTGCTCGGCCATCTGCCCAATGTCGAGATGGTGCACGACTTCTTCCCCAAACCAGGCGACGTCTATTGGACGCCGGCCGACTGGGCCTGGATCGGCGGGCTGTTCGATGCGCTGTTCCCGGCCTGGTATCACGGCGTTCCGGTGGTCGGCTATCGCGCCCGAAAATTCGATGCCGAAGGCGCGATCCGGCTGATGGCCGAGCACGGCGTCACTTGCGTGTTCCTGCCGCCGACCGCGCTCAAGCTGATGCGTCAGGCTGGCGTGCGCGCCAATGGCGTGAAGCTGCGCAGCATCCTGACCGGCGGCGAATCGCTGGGCGCCGAGCTGCTGGACTGGGTGCGCGCCACATTCGGCATCGACGCCCATGAGGTCTATGGCCAGACCGAGTGCAATCTGGTGATCGGCAACAACGCAAATCTGTTTCCGATCAGGCCGGGCTCGATGGGCCGGCCGACGCCAGGTTTCGACGTCCGCATTGTCGATCGCCACGGCAATGAAGTGCCGCGTGGCCAGCGCGGCATTGTCGGCGTGCGCCAGCCCAATCCCTGCACCATGCTCGGCTATTGGAACAATCCGCGCGCCACCATCGCCAAATTCGCCGGCGAGTTCTTGATGACCGGCGATCTCGGCATCCAGGATGATGACGGCTACTTCTGGTATGTCAGCCGCGAGGATGATGTCATCACCTCGGCGGGCTATCGGATCGGCCCGTCCGAGATCGAGCACACGTTGCTCAAACACCCGGCGGTGGCGTTCGCCGCGGTGGTCGGCATTCCCGACCCGATCCGCACCGAGGCGATCAAAGCGTGGCTGGTGCTGCGTCCCGGCTTCAAGGGCGATGACAAGCTGGTGCGCAGCATCCAGGAATTCGTCAAGGTGCAGCTCGCCGCGCATGAATATCCGCGCCACATCGCCTTTGTCGACGCGCTGCCGATGACCGCCACCGGCAAGGTACTGCGCCGCGATCTGAGGGCGCGGGGGTAGTTCCCGGCACGAGCGCGTTCCTCCGCTAACGACCACATTCTGAAGCGAAGCTCCTCGTCCCCCTCCCCCCACCAGCGAGCGCAGTGGCGGGGAGGGGTCGGGGGTGGGGGGCTTTTGCGCATCAGCCATGTTCGCGCCGATGTCGATCATCATTTGATTGCTGATTTCGCACTCCGCCCTCGTTGAAGAAGCCCCCCACCCGGCCTCCGCTTCGCTCGGCCTCCCTCCCCACCGCTACGCACGGCTGTCCGGGGAAAGTCATACATAGCAGAAGCTCATCTGGTCGGGCGAGACACGCGGGCGGGCGGCGGAAGGGTTGACCTTGGGAGGCCGGTCGATCTCGGCGAGCTGTTTTCGCGTGAACAGGGATGCGGCGACCAGACCGGCGAAGCGTATCGCGGGCATGACGAGGCGGCTTTCGCGCGCGGCGATCCGCAGCAGCAGATAGGCGATCATGGCAGCCAGGAT
>NZ_QJTI01000047.1:0-2500 GCF_003217325.1 Rhodopseudomonas faecalis | reverse complement strand
CGCCAACAAAGATCATTTTTACAACTTGGCCGATGGCCAAGCGCCGAAAAATGATCCGGAGATAGTGATTAAGACCCGCAGCTTGACGCCACAGACCCTAAACTCGGATCGATCTCCTCTTCACGATGTCAGATATCCCGCAATGCTTGCCTCAAAGGCTGCACGCGAAGTTGTGTCTCGCGGACGATTAACCGGCGCAAGCCGTCATCAAGGGTCGCCCATCTGGTGGAGCCAGACGGGATCGAACCGACGACCTCATGCTTGCAAAGCACGCGCTCTCCCAGCTGAGCTATGGCCCCGTAACCAGAAGACGAATGCAGCGCTCGATAAAATGGTGGGCCTGGGAAGACTTGAACTTCCGACCTCACGCTTATCAAGCGCGCGCTCTAACCAACTGAGCTACAAGCCCTCAGCACGAGAGGCAGAAATCCTGCGCAAAGCTTCAAAGCTAACAGCGCAGCGCCACCCCAGGCGCGTGTTCGTCCGCGAAGAAAGAGAAACGAAGACGGCGGGTCCCGCCAATGGAGCTCGTATGACTTAGAGCTCCTGATGTTTCTAAAACAGGTCGATAAGCACTCACTCAGAAGAGCAAGCTCTTGAAGACCCATCCTTAGAAAGGAGGTGATCCAGCCGCAGGTTCCCCTACGGCTACCTTGTTACGACTTCACCCCAGTCGCTGACCCTACCGTGGTTAGCTGCCTCCCTTGCGGGTTAGCGCACTACCTTCAGGTAAAACCAACTCCCATGGTGTGACGGGCGGTGTGTACAAGGCCCGGGAACGTATTCACCGTGGCATGCTGATCCACGATTACTAGCGATTCCAACTTCATGGGCTCGAGTTGCAGAGCCCAATCCGAACTGAGACGGCTTTTTGAGATTTGCGAGGGGTCGCCCCTTAGCATCCCATTGTCACCGCCATTGTAGCACGTGTGTAGCCCAGCCCGTAAGGGCCATGAGGACTTGACGTCATCCCCACCTTCCTCGCGGCTTATCACCGGCAGTCTCCTTAGAGTGCTCAACTAAATGGTAGCAACTAAGGACGGGGGTTGCGCTCGTTGCGGGACTTAACCCAACATCTCACGACACGAGCTGACGACAGCCATGCAGCACCTGTGCTCCAGGCTCCGAAGAGAAGGTCACATCTCTGCGACCGGTCCTGGACATGTCAAGGGCTGGTAAGGTTCTGCGCGTTGCGTCGAATTAAACCACATGCTCCACCGCTTGTGCGGGCCCCCGTCAATTCCTTTGAGTTTTAATCTTGCGACCGTACTCCCCAGGCGGAATGCTTAAAGCGTTAGCTGCGCCACTAGTGAGTAAACCCACTAACGGCTGGCATTCATCGTTTACGGCGTGGACTACCAGGGTATCTAATCCTGTTTGCTCCCCACGCTTTCGTGCCTCAGCGTCAGTAATGGCCCAGTGAGCCGCCTTCGCCACTGGTGTTCTTGCGAATATCTACGAATTTCACCTCTACACTCGCAGTTCCACTCACCTCTGCCATACTCAAGACTTCCAGTATCAAAGGCAGTTCTGGAGTTGAGCTCCAGGCTTTCACCTCTGACTTAGAAACCCGCCTACGCACCCTTTACGCCCAGTGATTCCGAGCAACGCTAGCCCCCTTCGTATTACCGCGGCTGCTGGCACGAAGTTAGCCGGGGCTTATTCTTGCGGTACCGTCATTATCTTCCCGCACAAAAGAGCTTTACAACCCTAGGGCCTTCATCACTCACGCGGCATGGCTGGATCAGGGTTGCCCCCATTGTCCAATATTCCCCACTGCTGCCTCCCGTAGGAGTTTGGGCCGTGTCTCAGTCCCAATGTGGCTGATCATCCTCTCAGACCAGCTACTGATCGTCGCCTTGGTGAGCCATTACCTCACCAACTAGCTAATCAGACGCGGGCCGATCTTTCGGCGATAAATCTTTCCCCGTAAGGGCTTATCCGGTATTAGCTGAAGTTTCCCTCAGTTGTTCCGAACCAAAAGGTACGTTCCCACGCGTTACTCACCCGTCTGCCACTGACGTATTGCTACGCCCGTTCGACTTGCATGTGTTAAGCCTGCCGCCAGCGTTCGCTCTGAGCCAGGATCAAACTCTCAAGTTGGACTTGAACTTTGAACCGGCTGATCACAACGTTTGACGAGGTCCCACCATCACCAACAATCCGAAGATCGTCGATCCGTCGCCGCGCTTCACAGCGCTGGCGAACATGGTGTTTCCTTTAAACGTGTACCGCCGAAGTCTCGTCCGGTCTCAATCCGAAAAAGCCGAAGCCTTTTCAACATCGAGACCCGCTAGGACTCCGCCGTCCACGTTTCTCTTTCTTCATCTCAACTTGTCAAACAGCCCGGATCCGAAGGACCCAACCCCTAAGGGGCAAAATCTCGTCTCATCTACTCGACGCCAATCGGCAACCGATAACTATCGGCTGCTGAAGCACTCACCGAGAAGAGAGGCTTGAGAGGCACGGAAGCCCGCCAGGACCCGGAGGTCTCGGCGGC
>NZ_QJTI01000046.1 GCF_003217325.1 Rhodopseudomonas faecalis | reverse complement strand
CTTTCTGAGTCTCGACAACCAGAAAGTACCCGCTTCGCGCTGGTTTGGCCGGGCATGCGCTGCGACACGTTGAATCATTCCCCGGACAGCCGTGCGCCCGCGCGGGAGCCGAGAGCATAGTCAAACACGATGCGCGTAAAAAAGTATGTGATAGGCCTTGTCCTTACCGCCACGACGCTGACCGCGTTGGCGGTGCTGCAATGGACGCCAATTCTCAGCTCCGAGCGGAATGCATCAGGTCCTGTCGATCTGATTGCCGAGTTGCACGCCCGCTTTGATCCGAAACGGCCGGGATTTGGGGCTGCGGACTATCCCGGCAACGCAGCCGTCCACATTCCCAAATCATACGCAGCGATCCTGCTCGCCGAAGTCGAACGATCTCGCGGCGGATTGCGGCCTGATCTCCCCAACCTCGCAATCCCCGCGGGAACCTGGCTGCTGGACCATGCGAATCTTGATGGCGATGGGCACCCTGGCTGGGGCGTTCCAATCGCGTGGGATGCCTATGGCGACGGGTCGATCAACCCCGCCAACACCGCTTACACGATTTCAACGGCGATCGTCGTCGACGCTCTCCTGACCTGGATGGAGCGCGACAGCAGTTCTCCGCAAAAGCGCATTTTCGAAACCGTCACCTATGCGCTCAAGCCATTTGCCGACAAACAGTATCGCTCCCCATCCGGCATGCTTCCCTATTCTTTCCGCAAGTCGGACCAGCCCTATGACACATTCAACCCCGCGGCCTATATGGCGGGACAACTGCAGCGGTTTAGCCAGCTGACGCCGGATCAAGACCTCGCGACCGCACTACGCAACGCTGCCGACGACACCGTGCAGGTCTTGCTGAACGAGAAGAAAGTCAATCCTGCCACCGGCTCATGGTACTGGCAGTACTCGATCCAAGAGAACGTGGCGAACGACCTGCCACACGCCAGCTACATCATTGATGGATTGCGAACCTACATCGTTCATGGCGGACGGCTCGCTGACCAGATCGATATCAACGCGGCGTTCGCCCACCTGAAGGAATTCGAAGACAAATCCGCCCACTACGTCCGCGGCTGGCCGTTATTCCAGCAGAACATTGATCGTCCAGCCCGAACCTATGATCTTGGGATGGCCATGTCGATCGCCTGCACGACCCCGGACACTGCGCCGATCGCAGACGTCTTTCTGGCGGAACTCCCAAAATATCGCGACAATCGCAATGGTTACCTGAAATATCCAAAAGGCAGTGAGTATGCTTCACCGCTGATCGTCAACGAGTACGAAGCTTACCTTTACCGCGGCGCAATCGACTGCCGACTGCTCGCCGAACGAAAACGATCCGCGTCATTTGCGATCGATTTCGTCCCAATCGACACCACACCTCATCCGAACCTACCGATCGCAGCCCCTGGGGCCGGTAGCAACACAATCGTCCCTTTCGTCCGCCCTTCCAAAACGTCAGCCTCTAACGTTCGCTACAATCAAGACACCGCGACATTCTCTTTAGGAGACGCGGACTCAACTTCCATCACATTTGATAAATCGCTACCGATCGCTGACCATCTCATCAAGGGCAGACGCGCCATCTTCACTCGACACCTTGACACCAATCGCCTGTCGCTGGTCACCGCCTCAACGACCGGCGAACGCATCTCTGAGATACAAATCACACACTCCGACGGCAGCGAACCGATCTTTCGAGCATCCACCATCGCAGCCGACCAATTAATTCTCGTCTACTACGATAATATCTCGCTCAATAACTACCTCGTCCAATACCGTATCGATCAAGACGGCGCTCACCCGCAGCATCCACCATTGCGCCTGCCGCTGCTTCAGGATCCGGCTGGCGGCACTTATGAGATGATACCGCCGGTGTTTCTCCTAGAGATCGACGCACGCCAGTTGGCTGTCGTCGGCGGAACTCTCGTCGCAACATTGTCACTTTCTGACGGATCGTTGAGTGAACGCCGCATCGACAATTGCCTGCGCGCGGTCGAAGCGGTTTCCTCTGCCGATGGCGCCGTCGTACTCTGCCAAAAACGGCATATTGAAGAGACGGAAGCGACTTTCTTTGTGGATGCACCACCCAGCCTGAAGATTCCACGATATGAGCCCGATCAGCTCCCTTACAACCTTCGCGTTCAGGATGGCTCGATCGTTTCTGAGTTCGCAACAGACGGTGACCATCTGCAAGCAATGCTTCGATTCGACCTCGAACGAAGCCAACAGAATGGTTGGATGGAGTTTGGCACGAACAATGATGAAGGTCGGATCCCCTGGTCGCAGATCTATTACCTCAACGGTATGCTCGACTTCCTTCGTCTCAGCGCCATCAGCTCCCAACCACTCGCATCTGCGGATCTGCTGTCCAATATTCGGACACGGCTCGACCTCGAAATGAAGCTGATCGATCAGTATTGGCGTGACACACGAATCGCAACACGCGGCTTCACTGTGGACCGCAGCCCCGCGGTGTTCGCGGTTCAAACCAGCAGGCTCCTGCTACTGAGTAAGCATCCGGCGAGCCACGCGGTTCTGACGTTTTGGGAACTGCGGTCGGGATCTGTCGTTGCTAGTTGGGGTGCAGGATCCCGTCCGCCTCGATGGTCTTCAATGCCTGTTCCAGCGTCAGGCCATGGTGGAGGCGATACCAGGTTCCGGTGTGTCGATGCCATTGCAGATCGAAGCGATCAGGGCCGATCCAGTCCAGGCGCGTGAATGGCGCGTCAAATTCTTCACCCAGGGTTTCGGGCTGGCCGGATCGATAGCGCTGGATGAACCGATAACGGCGTCCATGCCATTTGCCGACGATATCGATCGGGTAGTAGAACGCGGTGGGGCGGACTGTTGGCAGGAATCGCGGCTTCAGCACCTCGTCGATGAACCGCTGGCAGGCGATGGTGATGGCGGCCTTTTCGGAAGCCGATAGGCCCACGGATCGGGGTTTTGCGATCAAGCTGCTCCCCTTTTGCGATCGCTCGTCTTGCGCCAATTCCACGGCAGGAGTTCGTCGAGCCGTTGCACGGGATGCTCGGCGATACGCGTGAGGACGTCGGCCAGCCAGGCTTGCGGATCGATGTCGTTCATCTTGGCGGTGACGATCAGGCTATACATCAGAGCGGCGCGTTCGCCGCCGCGGTCGGAGCCACAGAACAGCCAGGATTTTCGGCCGAGTGCGATGCCGCGCAGCGCCCGTTCTGCCGCATTGTTCGACAGGCAGACACGGCCGTCGTCGAGGAAGCGGGTGAATGCGCTCCAGCGCTTGAGCATGTAGTCCATCGCCTTGGCGACATCGTTGCCGCGCGACAGTTTTGCGCGCTGCTCGCGCATCCATCGTTCCAGATCGGCGACCAGCGGCGCGCTCAGCTCCTGGCGCACGCTCCGGCGCCGTTCCGGCGTCTCGCCGTTGATGCCGCGCTCGATCTCGAACAGCGCATCGATCCGGCGCACCGCTTCCAGCGCCAGCGGCGAGATCACCGCGGGCTTCTTGCCCTGCGCCTTGCGGCGCGCGTTCTCGGCGAGGTCGGCCAGCACGAAGAACGGCCGCCGGGCGTGAACCCAGCACCCGGCCTCCAGGATCGGGCCCGGATTGCGGCCGGCCTCGTAGAGCCTGCCATAGCCGCCATAGGCGTCGGCCTGGAAGATGCCGCTATAGCTCGCCAGATGCGCCTGTGGATGCTCGCCGGCGCGGTCGCGTGAGTAGTAGAACACGGCCCCTGGCGGCGCCTGGCCGCCAAACGGCTTGTCGTCGCGGACATAGACCCAGATCCGGCCGGTCGCGGTCTTGCCCTTGGCCAGGACCGGCACCGTGGTGTCGTCGCCATGCAGGCGCTCGGCGGTGAGCACGTGGGCTTCGAGACGCTTGAACAACGGCATTAGCGCCAGCGTGCAGCCGCCGACCTGGTCGGCCAGCGTCGACAGGCTGACCGGCACGCCTTCGCGGGCGTAGCGCTCGGCCTGCCGGTTCAGCGGCTGGTGCTGACCGAACTTCTCGAACAGCACCATCGCCAGCAAGCTGGGACCGGCCCAGCCGCGGGCCAGAACATGGAACGGCGCCGGCGCCTGGCTGATCTTCTCGCAGTCCCGGCAGCTGAACTTCTCCCGGACGTGCTGGATCACCTTCCAGGATTTCGGGATCACCTCCAGCGTCTCGGTGATGTCTTCGCCGAGCTTCGACAGCCGCGTCCCGCCGCAGCAGGCGCATGCCACAGGGCCCGGCACGACCACGCGCTCGCGCGGCAGATGATCGGGGAAAGGTTTTCGCGAGGGACGCTTGCGGCTGAACGACGCCACGGTCGTGGTCGCGCTCGCAGCTTTGAGCACCGCCAGTTCGGCGGCGAGTTCGTCCTCGGTTGCCGACGTCTCGAGCTCTTCCAGCGTCAGTTCGAGTTGGTCGAGCAGACGCGCGGTGCGCTCCGAGCGCGGGCCATAGCGGTCACGGTTGAGCTTTTCGATCTGCAGCTTCAGATGGGCGATCAGCGCCTGATCGTCGGACTGCCGGGCGCGGACGACGGCGAGTTCGGCGCGGGCCGCCAGCAACGCCGCCTGCAGCGCCTCAACGTTCTCCGGAAGCTTCTCGCGCTCATCGCCCATGCCTTGATGGAATCACAAAACCTGTGATTTGGCGCCGATTTTCTGCGACTTCGCGGATCTTTGCGCAGCTATCCAGCGCTCGTGGGTCGCCAGCTGTGCTGCGGATTGCGCCAGTCGATCGCCTCCAGCAAATAGCCCATCTGGGCAGCGGTCAGCGCCACCACGCCATCGACCGTCGAAGGCCAGATAAAGCGGCCACGGTCCAGCCGCTTGGCGTAAAGCGACAGGCCGATCCCGTCGTGCCACAGCGCCTTGATCAGCGTGCCGGCGCGGCCGCGGAACACGAACACGTCGCCGGCGAACGGATCGCGGCCAAAACCTTCTTGCACCAGCAGCGCCAACCCCTGCATGCCTTTGCGCATGTCGGTGTGTCCGGTCGCGATCCAGATCCGCGCGCCCGCTGCGATCGGGATCATCGCCGCTCCAAAATGCCGAGCACCCGCGCCAACGCCGCCGCGTCGACGCCGGCGTCGACGATGATCCGGCGGTCCGGGCCAAGCTCGATCACCATCTTGCCGCTCGCCGGCACGGCAGCGGATGACGACGCTTTCGCGGGCGCTGCCGGGCTCGTCACGACCGCCGGCACAAAGGCAGGCTTGGGCTGTTCGACCTCTGCAGCATGGCCGGCGCCGAATGACCGCCGCCATATCAGCAGCAACGATCGCGATATCCCGTGCCGCCGCGCCGTCGATGAAATCGCCCGCGGCGCCTGCATGCTTTCCAGCACGATCTTCAGCTTCTCGTCGTCCGTCCATTGCCGGCGCCGGCCAGTCTCGACGACTTCGAGCCGCTCAACCTGTGTACTGCACTTATCGCTGTCCATAAGTGCTGTTACAGAGCAATCCGCCTAACCCAGCAAGGCGGCCCTCGCCGGAGGGAGACGCTACTGATGCAGCGATATCGGAGTGAACTAGATCGACCCGAGCCACTGCAGTCGCTCACAAGCCTGGAGACAGCCGTGCACTGCCTCGATAACCACATTGATGTGCTGCGCGCTTTGGCGGCGAACCGGCCCACTGGATGAAGCCGGGCAACGCCCATCTGAGATGGCCCTACGGATCAGCGTTCTATTTTGATGGATTGGCCGTTCCGTACAAACATCAGAACGAATGGGCCTATGCAATGTAAGCGCTGTTCTCAGGCCACGTGCCTGAGGTCTTGCGTGGCGGGATAGGCCCAGGGCAGCAGGTCGTCGATCTGACCGTTCGGGTGGCCGTTG
>NZ_QJTI01000045.1 GCF_003217325.1 Rhodopseudomonas faecalis | reverse complement strand
ATCGGCGAAGTGCTGAAACTGCCCGACGACAGCCGCGAGACCAACCCCGTCAACCTCGACCCCCGCATGGCCACCATGGCCTCCGGCGTCCACAGACTCAACGGCCAGCTCATGGTCGTCCTCGACGTCGATAAGGTGCTGGAAATCGGACCTGAACGCGCCGCGGCGTAAGCCGTGGCGTGAATGCTTTTAGCTGGTGAATGGACTGCCCATTCGGGCGACAGAGAACAGAGGCTGAAATGAAGACATGTTTGGTCGTCGATGACTCGAGCGTCATCCGGAAAGTGGCTCGGCGCATCCTCGAAGGGATGGATTTCCAGATTGTCGAGGCGGAGGACGGCGAGCAGGCTCTCGAAGTCTGCAAGCGCGGTCTGCCTGAGGCCGTGCTGCTCGACTGGAACATGCCGGTGATGGACGGCTACGAATTCCTGCGCAATCTGCGCCGGATGCCGGGCGGCGACGCGCCCAAGGTGGTGTTCTGCACCACCGAGAACGACGTCGCTCACATCGCGCGCGCGCTGCACGCCGGTGCCGACGAATACATCATGAAGCCGTTCGATAAGGATATCGTCACGGCGAAATTCCATGAAGTCGGCTTGATCTGATCGTCTGAGCCGCTTGGCTTCGGCGTCCGGAGTCTAGTCCCTGTGTATCGAGTCGGTGTGAAATGAGTGTCGCGTTGGCAAGTGCTGCAACTCCGGAAACCACGCGCTACGAGCCGTTGCGGGTGATGATCGTGGACGACTCGGTCGTGATCCGCGGCCTGATTTCCCGCTGGATCGAAGCCGAGCCGGACATGGTGGTGGCCGCGTCGCTGCGTACCGGGCTCGATGCCGTCAATCATCTGGAGCGCGTCAAGCCCGACGTCGCGCTCCTTGATATCGAGATGCCCGAACTCGACGGCATCTCGGCGCTGCCGCAACTGCTCGCCAAGCAGCGCAACCTCGTGGTGATCATGGCGTCGACGCTGACGCGCCGTAACGCCGAGATCAGTTTCAAAGCTCTGTCGCTCGGTGCCGCCGACTACATCCCCAAGCCGGAAAGCACCCGCGAGACCTCGGCGGCCGAAATATTCAGGCACGATCTGCTGCAAAAGGTGCGCACGCTCGGCGCGCGCGTGCGTCGCAAGGCGCAGCCTGGCGCAGCTCCGGTTGCGGCGCCCGCGGTGGCTCGGGCGCCGGCGCCAGTGCACCATGCGGCCGCTGCGGCGCCGATCGTCAAGCGGGCGTTCGGCCTCACCGTGCCGCGCGTGCTGGTGATCGGTTCTTCGACCGGCGGACCGCAGGCGCTGATGGCGCTGGTATCCGACCTTGGCCCTGTGATCGATCGCGTGCCGGTGCTGATCACCCAGCACATGCCGCCGACCTTCACCACCATTTTGGCTGAACATCTGGCGCGTGCCAGCAACCGCCCGGCGCGCGAAGCGGTCGATGGCGAGCCGGTCAGGGCCGGCCGCATCTATCTCGCGCCCGGTGGCCGGCACATGCGCGTCGTCAAGAATGGCGCGGGCATGGATATCGCGCTCGATGACGGCCCCGCCGTCAATTTCTGTAAGCCGGCCGTCGATCCCTTGTTCATCTCGGCGATCGATGTCTGGCAGTCCGCCGTGCTCGCGGTGATCCTCACCGGGATGGGCTCCGACGGCATGCGCGGCGGCAAGGAAATCGTCGCCGCCGGCGGCAGCGTGATCGCTCAGGATGAAGCTTCCAGCGTGGTCTGGGGCATGCCGGGCGCCGCCGCCAATGCCGGCATCTGCGCCGCGGTGCTGCCGCTCAACCAGATCGCCAGCAAGGTGGCCCGGGTGTTTGCCGGAGAGCGTTCATGACCCCTGCTGATTTCGATTTTCTGCGCAAATTCCTCAAAGACCGCTCCGGGCTCGATCTGTCCGCCGAGAAGCGTTACCTGATCGAAAGCCGGTTGCTGCCGCTGGCGCGTCGTCTCAATCTGGCGGGCATTCCCGAACTGGTGCAGAAGGTGCGTTCTGGCGCCGAGCCGCTCGCCTCCGACGTGGTCGAGGCGATGACCACCAACGAGACGTTCTTCTTCCGCGACAAGCTGCCGTTCGATCATCTGCGCGAGGAACTGATCCCCAAACTGCTGCAGGCACGCGCCAGCCGCAAATCGCTGCGCATCTGGTGCGCGGCCTGTTCGACCGGGCAGGAACCCTATTCGATCGCAATGGTGCTCAAGGAGATGGGCGAGCAGCTCGCCGGCTGGCGCACCGAGATCATCGCCACCGACCTGTCGCGTGCCGTGCTGGAAAAATCCCGCTCCGGGCTGTTCAGCCAGTTCGAGGTGCAGCGCGGCCTGCCGATACAGCTCCTGGTCAAGTATTTCCGCCAGAGCGGCGAGATCTGGCAGCTCAATCCCGAAATCCGCGCCATGGTGCAGTTCCGGCAGCTCAATCTGCTGCAGGACTTCTCGCATCTCGGCAAGTTCGACATCGTGTTCTGCCGCAATGTGCTGATCTATTTCGATCAGGACACCAAGATTTCGATCTTCAACCGCATCTCCAAGCTGCTGGAGAGCGATGGCTATCTCGCGCTCGGCGCTGCCGAGACCGTGGTCGGCCTGACCGATACTTTTAAGCCGCACACCACGCGGCGCGGCATCTATCTGCAAAACCTGGAGCGCTCGCCGTCGATCGTGCCGTCGATCTCCAATCAGCTGGCATTGGCGACCGCCTGAGCGTGACGCCGGTCGCGTGCTACGCGCGATCGCCGAACGCGCGATGCGCTTCCGCGATCGCCAGCGTCAGATGATACAGCGTGCTGGCGGGCACATAGTCCACCAGCGGCTGGCCATCAGCCGTGCTGCGGTCGATCCAGCCACCTGCAAACGGCCCAATCAGGAACACGGTGCGCAGCGCGCGCAGGAATCCTGCGGCGCGGTGCTGCGCGGCCTCAGGATCGCGGCCCGCTTTATAATCGGCGGCCGCAGCCTTCAGGCCTTCGCAGCTCGCCCAGCAGCGCCGGCTCGTCGTGCGGCTGCCATCGGCAATCCGCACCGTTTCGATCACCGCGCCATCGCGGTCGATGCCATCGCGCAAGGCGCGCTGCGCCAAAAGCTCAGGCGGGGTCGGCGCGATCTGCCCGGTGACGGCACGGTAGCGCTCCAACAGCCAGATCCATTCAAAATGATGGCCGGGCTCGAACACCGCCTGCGCCGGATCGGCGATCTGCCAGCGGTCGTCATGAAGCTCCGGTAGCGCGAGGTCATCGGCCGAAAACAGCCGGCTGCCAAACAGCGCCACGGTGTCGTCGCAGATCGCGCGCGCCTGCGGCAGCGCAAACACGTCGCTGACCTCAAGGCAGGCTTCCAAGAGATGCATCTGCGGATTCTGGCGCAGCGTGGCGCGCTTGCGCGGCAGGCTGTCGATGAAGCCGAGCCCGCTGTCATGACGCAGTTGCGTTTGCAGGAAATCGACAATCGCGGCGACCCGCGCTGGATCGACCTGATCGCCGACCAGGCGCCGCGCCCAGGCCAGCGCGAACAGCAAGAACGCATAGCCATAGGTATCGGCAGTCGTGTCGGCGACCTCGCCGCGGCCATCGATCGAGAACGCGAACCGCGCCGGATCGACCGGCAGCGCAAAATGATCGAGCAAGGCGCGCAGGCCCTGCTCGACACAGGCGCGGCCGTCGAACCAGCCGAGCAATGCGGCATGGGCAAACACATAGATCTGCCGGCACTGCACCATCAGGCGCAGCGGCACGTCCTGCCGGCGGCCGGCAAAGTCCAGCCGTTCGGCAAACAGCCCGGTGCTGCGGTCGAAACCGGCCTCGGCCCAGAAGGGCAGGGCAGCGCCCACCAGCCAGTCCTTGGCCCAGCGCAATTCGTCCTGAAGGTCGGTCTGCAAGCGTGTAATCCTGAGCAGTGTCGGCCCGGACGCATCGGCGATGTCGCGGCCGCGGTCAAGCGTCATGCTTCCGCTGCCAATGGCTCGCAGCGGCTGCGCTTTCCCCGTCCGCCCCGATCCTTTATGGCTGACGGCCAGTCATTGTGCCGAGGACGCCATGTTGCCAAAGCCGAAAGCCGCGCTTGCCCAGAACACTTACGCTTATGAATCCGAGCCGCTGGTGAAGCCGACCGGGTTTCGCGAATATGACGCGCGCTGGCTGTTCGGCTCCGAGCTCAATCTGATGGGCGTGCAGGCGCTCGGCATGGGGCTCGGCACCTTGATCGCCGAACTCGGCCAAAAGCCGCAGATCGTCACCGGCCATGATTTCCGCAGCTATTCGGCTTCGATCAAATACGCGCTGATCTCCGGGCTGATGGCATCGGGCTGCACGGTGCATGACATTGGGCTGTGCATGACGCCGATGGCGTATTTCGCGCAGTTCGAGCTCGACGTGCCGTGTGTGGCGATGGTGACCGCCTCGCATAACGACAATGGCTGGACCGGCGTGAAGATGGGCGCCAATCGGCCGCTGACCTTCGGCCCGCAGGAAATGGCGCGACTCAAGGAGATCGTGCTGAGCGGATCCTTCGTGGCCAAGCCGGGCGGCGGCTACCGGTTCCACGAGAATTTTCCGGAGCGTTACATCGCCGATCTCACCGATCGGCCGGAGCTGAAGCGCCGGCTGCGGGTGGTGGCGGCGTGCGGCAACGGCACCGCCGGCGCGTTCGCGCCGCAGGTGCTGGAGGCGATCGGCTGCGAGGTGATCCTGCTCGATACCAAGCTCGATCACAGCTTTCCGAACTACAATCCCAACCCCGAAGACCTGAAGATGCTGCATGCGATGCGCGATGCCGTGCTGGCGCATCAGGCTGACCTGGCCTTCGGCTTTGATGGCGACGGCGATCGCTGCGGCGTGGTCGATGACACCGGTGAAGAAATCTTCGCCGACAAGATCGGCGTGATGCTGGCGCGCGATATGTCCGCGCTGCATCCGCAGGCGCGCTTTGTGGTCGATGTGAAATCGACCGGGCTGTTCGCGACTGATCCGGTGCTGCAGGCGCAGGGCGCCACGACCGAATATTGGAAGACCGGCCATTCCTACATGAAGCGCCGCACCCACGAGCTGCGGGCGCTCGCCGGCTTCGAGAAGTCCGGGCACTTCTTCTTCAACGCGCCCTATGGCCGCGGCTATGACGATGGCCTGGTATCGGCGATCGCGATTTGCGACATGCTCGATCGCGCCCATGGTCAGCGCATGTCGGACCTGAAAAACGCGCTGCCGAAAACCTGGTCGTCGCCGACCATGTCGCCGCACTGCGCCGACGAAGCGAAATATGGCGTGGTCGATGCCGTGGTCCGGGAATTTCAGGCCGCGCAGCGCGAGGGGCGGCTGGTCGCCGGCCAGCCGATCCGCGATCTGGTCACGGTCAATGGCGTGCGGGTGACCTGCGATGACGGCAGCTGGGGTTTGGTGCGCGCCTCGTCCAATAAGCCGGAATTGGTGGTGGTGGTGGAAAGCCCGGTGTCGGAGCAGCGCATGCACGAGATGTTCGCGGCCATCAACGAGGTGCTGCGCCGCCATCCCGAAGTCGGCGCTTACAATCAGACGATCTAGCTGCAGGTGCCCATGTCGCGCATCCACGTCTTAAAATCACAGCAAAAACGTTGATGGCCGGGACGAGCCCGGCCATGACCTGTGGTGTGGTGGTATTAATCGCCGTTGGACTTAAGCCGCGCGCACTGTTTCGAGGAAGTTTGAGACTTCCATCTTGAGGCGCTCGCTGTCCTGCGACAGCGACTGCGCCGCCGACAGCACCTGGCCGGCGGCCGAGCCGGCTTCGGTGGCGCCGCGCTGTACGTCCATGATGTTGGACGAGACCTGCTCGGTGCCACGCGCCGCCTCCTGCACGTTGCGGGAGATTTCCTGGGTGGCGGCGCCTTGCTCTTCGACCGCCGAGGCGATGGTCGAGGCAATTTCCGACATCCGGCTAATAGTCTGGCCGATTTCCTTGATGGC
>NZ_QJTI01000044.1 GCF_003217325.1 Rhodopseudomonas faecalis | reverse complement strand
CCCTGGCGCGCAAACTTCTCGTCCGCCTCAACGCCAAAGCACGCGACGCGCGTACCCAGTTCGCTTATGCAACTTGACAGACCAGATAGTCGCTCATCCGACCGTGCTTTGCGCGGGCACCCTTTCCCACGAGGGGAGAGGGGAAAGAGGCGCTAAGCCTCCAGCGTTTCCAAGGTGAGGTTGCCGTTGGTGTAAACGCAAATGTCGGCGGCGATCGCCAGCGATTTGCGCACGATTGCCTCGGCGTCCTGATCGCTGTCGATCAGCGCGCGCGCCGCGGCCAGCGCGTAATTGCCGCCCGAGCCGATCGCGATCACCCCGGCTTCCGGCTCCAGCACGTCGCCGGTGCCGGTCAAAACCAGCGATACGTCCTTGTCGGCGACGATCATCATCGCTTCCAGCCGGCGCAGATAGCGGTCGGTGCGCCAATCCTTGGCAAGCTCGACCGCGGCGCGCGTTAATTGCCCGGGATATTGCTCAAGCTTGGCTTCCAGCCGCTCGAACAGGGTGAAGGCATCGGCGGTGGCGCCGGCGAAGCCGCCGATCACGTCGCCCTTGCCGAGCCGGCGAACCTTTTTGGCGTTGGCCTTGATCACGGTCTGGCCGATCGAGACCTGGCCGTCGCCGCCGATCACCACCTTGCCGCCTTTGCGAACCGTCAGGATGGTGGTGCCGTGCCAAACCGGGGGGGAGGCGTCGCCGCCGGCCGAATGTGCTGCTGTCATGGGAACCCTCATTGCCACGCTGATCTAGGCACTGGCTGGCGGTGATGCAAATCGCCATTGGTGGCCCGCAATCTGGTCACCATAGTCCGAAGATCGGGGCGGCGGCGCGCAAGCACGCTGTAGCGAAGGTGTCACCAGCCTGTTAAAAGAACCGCGTTTTCGCTATGGGCCGCGCCGGGCTCTGTTCGCTCAGGCCCGTGCTTGTCCGTTAACCCTATGAAATGGCGCATGATCCGATCGCCCACCGCCGCACGCTGGCCGGGGCGGCGCGTGCGTTAGCCGGAGAGCTGTTGTCCATGCGCAAGGCGACGATCAAGCGCACGACCAAGGAAACCGACGTCGAGGTCGCGATCGATCTCGATGGCACCGGCGCCGCGACCATCGCGACCGGGATCGGCTTTTTGGACCATATGCTCGATCTGCTCGCCCGCCATGCAAGGATCGACATGGTGGTCAAGGCCAATGGCGATCTGCATGTCGACTATCACCACACCACCGAGGATGTCGGCATCGCGCTCGGCCAGGCGATGAAGCAGGCGCTCGGCTCCATGGCGGGCATCAACCGCTACGCTAGCCTGTACATGCCGATGGACGAGACCCTGACGAGGGTCGCGATCGACATTTCCGGCCGGCCGACCCTGGTGTTCAAGGCCGAGTTCCCGCGCGACAAGATCGGCGAATTCGACACCGAGCTGGTGCGCGAATGGTTCAACGCCTTCGCCGGCAATGCGGGTATCACCCTGCATGTCGAAACCCTATATGGCGAGAACAGCCACCACATCGCCGAGTCCTGCTTCAAGGGCCTGGCGCGCGCGCTGCGCGTGGCGGTTGCGATCGACCCGCGCAACGCGGGCGAGGTGCCCTCGACCAAGGGCCAGCTCGGCGGCTGACCCCGATCTGTTGGAGAACCGCATGCCGGTCTACACAGTGCACGCGCCCGCTGTCGCGGCGGCCTCCGGCCCCGCCGCGGCGGATCGCTTTGTTTTCATCCGCGACGGTTTTCACGGCTGGGCCTTTGTCGGCGGGCCGTTCTGGCTGATCTATCACCGGCTCTGGACGGTGCTGGCGGGCTATGTCGCGTTCAACGTGGCGCTGACCGTGCTGCTCACCGCGCTCAACGTCGATGCCGGCAGCCGCTTTGCGGTGCTGCTGTTGATCGCGCTGCTGCTCGGCCTGGAAGCGCCGACCCTGCGCCGCTGGACGCTGGCGCGCCGCGGCTGGCGTCAGCTCGACGTGGTCACCGCCGACGACCAGGACAGCGCCGAACGCCGTTTCTTCGACCGTTGGACCGCGCAAGCGGCCGACAGCTATCAGCCGCCGATCGATCGCAGCACGTTGCCGTCGCCGCGTCCGTCGACCGCATCGCAAGGGGAGATTTTCGGGTTGTTTCCCAGGCCAGGAGCACCGCGGTGAGCGTTGCCATCATCGACTACGATTCCGGCAATCTGCATTCGGCGGCGAAAGCGTTTGAGCGCGCCGCCCGCAGCCTGGAAATGACCGATCCGATCACGGTGACCCGCGATCCGGAAGTGGTGTACCGCGCCGACCGCATCGTGCTGCCGGGCGTCGGTGCCTATGCCGACTGCCGGCGCGGGCTCGATGCGCTCGACGGCATGGTCGAGGCGCTGACCGAAGCGGTGCGCGTCAAGGCGCGGCCGTTTTTCGGCATTTGCGTCGGCATGCAGCTGATGGCGACCCGCGGCAAGGAACACGTCACCACCGATGGCCTCGGTTGGGTGGCCGGCGACGTCGTGAAGATCGCGCCGCGCGATGAGAGCCTGAAAATCCCGCATATGGGCTGGAATACGCTGGAGCCGACCCGCGAGCACCCGGTGCTGCAGGGCCTGCCGCTCGGCCCCAACGGCCACCACGCCTATTTCGTGCACTCCTACCACCTCGCCGCGGTCAACGACGCCGATGTGCTGGCGCGCGTCGATTATGGCGGGCCGGTCACCGCGATGGTCGGCAAGGACACCGCAATCGGCACCCAATTCCATCCCGAAAAGAGCCAGCGCTTCGGCCTGGCGCTGATCTGCAATTTTCTGAAGTGGAAGCCGTGACGACTCGGTCTCGCAACAGTGACGAGCCGACCTGCCCCCCCTCCCCCTTGCGGGGAGGGGTCGGGGGTGGGGGTCTCACGCGCGCCGTCCCTGAGTTCACCCCCCTCCCCAACCCTCCCCCGCAAGGGGCGAGGGAGTAAGGCCCTGTCATGATGCTGTTTCCCGCTATCGATCTCAAAAACGGTCAGTGCGTCCGCCTGGAACAGGGCGACATGGACCGGGCCACGGTGTTCAACCTCGATCCGGCGGCGCAGGCGCAGAGCTTTGCCGCGCAGGGCTTTGAATATCTGCACGTTGTCGATCTCGACGGTGCCTTTGCCGGCAAGCCGATGAACGCCCAGGCGGTCGAGGCGATGCTGAAAGTGGTCAAGATGCCGGTGCAGCTCGGCGGCGGCATCCGCAATCTCGAGACCATCGAAGCCTGGCTCGCCAAGGGCGTGACCCGCGTGATCATCGGCACCGCCGCGGTGCGCGATCCGGCGCTGGTCAAGGAAGCCGCCAAGAAATTCCCGGGCCGGGTGGCGGTCGGGCTCGACGCCCGCGACGGCAATGTCGCGGTCGAGGGCTGGGCCGAAACCTCGACGGTGTCGGCGCTCGATATCGCGCAGCGTTTTGAGGACGCCGGCGTTGCCGCGATCATCTTCACCGACATCGCCCGCGATGGCCTGCTCAAGGGGCTCAATCTCGACGCCACCATCGCGCTCGCCGAGGCGATCTCGATCCCGGTGATCGCCTCGGGCGGTTTTGCCTCGATCGACGACGTCAAAGCGCTGCTTGCGCCGCGGGCGAAAAAGCTGGCCGGCGCGATCGTCGGCCGCGCGCTCTATGACGGCCGGCTCGATCCGGCGCAGGCGCTGGCGCTGATCGCCAGCACCAAGGCGGCCTGAGGCGCGGCATGTTCAAGGTTCGTGTCATTCCCTGCCTGGACGTCAAGGACGGCCGCGTCGTCAAAGGCGTCAACTTTGTCGATCTGCGCGACGCCGGCGATCCGGTGGAGGCGGCGATCGCCTATGACGCCGCCGGCGCCGACGAATTGTGCTTCCTGGACATCACCGCGACCCACGAAAACCGCGGCACCATGTTCGACGTGGTGCGGCGCACCGCGGAAGCGTGCTTCATGCCGCTGACGGTTGGCGGCGGCGTTCGTACCGTGGACGACATCAAGACGCTGCTGCGCTGCGGCGCCGATAAGGTGTCGATCAATTCCGCCGCGGTGGCGCGGCGCGAATTCGTCAAGGAAGCCGCGGAGAAGTTTGGCGAGCAGTGCATCGTGGTGGCGATCGACGCCAAGCGCGTGCCGGGCTCGGACCGCTGGGAGATCTTCACCCATGGCGGTCGCAAGGGCACCGGCATCGACGCGGTCGAATATGCGCAGCAAGTGGTGTCGCTCGGCGCCGGCGAAATCCTGCTGACCTCGATGGACCGCGACGGCACCCGCCAGGGCTTTGACATTCCACTGACCCGCGCGATCGCCGATAGCGTGCCGGTGCCGGTGATCGCCTCGGGCGGGGTCGGCAATCTCGATCATCTGGTCGACGGCATCGCCGAAGGCCACGCCACCGCGGTGCTGGCGGCCTCGATTTTCCATTTCGGCGAGTTCACTATTCGCGAGGCCAAGGAGCACATGGTGCGCGCCGGCCTGCCGATGCGCCTCGATCCGTAATTGCCGCGCTGCAATCGCGGCACGCCATTACTCAAAGCAATTTTTGAGAGCACCAATGACCCGTTTCACCATTCACGATCTGGCTGGCATCATTGATACCCGCGCCGCCTCGGGCGGCGATGGTTCCTACACCCGCAAGCTGCTCGACAAGGGCGCTGAACACTGCGCCAAGAAGTTTGGCGAAGAAGCGGTCGAGGCGGTGATCGCTGCGGTCGAGAATGACCGCAATCATCTGATCGCGGAAAGCGCCGACGTGCTGTTTCACCTTTTGGTGCTGCTGAAATCGCGCGGCATCACCATCGAAGAGGTCGAAGCGACGCTGGCGCAGCGCACCTCGATGTCGGGCCTGGAAGAAAAAGCGTCGCGCAAGCGCGACTAACTTTTGACGAGACTACGGCCGGCGCCGTTCAACCCCGGCCGCTCCAACAATAATAAACGCGCGCGCAATGACGCGATCAATTTGAGGAATACCGCATGGACGCTCGGGCAGATCATCACAAGTACAATCCCTACCGGGTGTTCTCACGCGCGCAGTGGGCCAAGCTGCGCGACGATACGCCGATGACGCTGGCGGCCGATGAGATCGCGCAGCTGCGTTCGATGCACGACCGGCTCGATCTGCAGGAGGTCGGGGACATCTATCTGCCGCTGTCGCGGCTGCTGTCGATCTATGTTGCCGCTACTCAGCAATTATACTACGCGCAGCGCCGTTTCCTCGGCATCGCCGATCGCAAGATGCCGTATATCATCGGCGTCGCGGGCTCGGTGGCCGTCGGCAAATCCACCACCGCGCGCGTGCTGCAGGCGCTGCTGACGCGCTGGTCGCCGCGGCCTAAGGTCGATCTGATCACCACCGACGGTTTTCTGTATCCGAACGCGGTGCTCGAACAACAAGGGCTGATGCAGAAGAAGGGCTTTCCGGAAAGCTATGATCTGCCGCGGCTGCTGTCATTTCTGAGCGACATCAAGGCCGGCCGCCGCCGGGTGCAGGCGCCGGTCTATTCGCATCTCACCTACGACATTGTGCCGAAATCATACGTCACGGTCGATCGGCCGGACATTCTGATCGTCGAAGGCGTCAATGTGCTGCAAACCGGCAAGCTGCCGCGCCATGGCAAGGCGGTGCCGGTGGTGTCGGACTTCTTCGACTTCTCGGTCTATATCGACGCTGAAGAGCCGGTGCTGCGCGAATGGTATGTGAAGCGCTTTCTGGCGCTGCGCGACACCGCGTTTCTTGATCCGCGCTCCTATTTCCATCGCTACGCGCCGTTGTCCGACGAGGAAGCGACTGCGACAGCGCTGGCGATCTGGGAACGCACCAACCTCGCCAATCTCGAAGAGAACATTTTGCCGACCAGGCCGCGCGCCACGCTGATCCTGAAAAAGGGTCCGGACCACGTTGTTGAAACGGTGGCGCTGCGCCGGCTGTAGTATTCTCATAGCCCGTTGTTACTCACCTCTCCCCGCTGCGCGGGGAGAGGTCGGTGCGTAGCGCCGGGTGAGGGGCCGGGCACGGCGCGTCCTTCGCCATCGAACTCTCTGGTCGGGTCGCCCCTCACCCCACCCCTCTCCCCGCAAGAGCGCACGGCTGTCCGGGGAAAGTCATACATAGCAGAAGCTCATCTGGTCGGGCGAGACACGCGGGCGGGCGGCGGAAGGGTTGACCTTGGGAGGCCGGTCGATCTCGGCGAGCTGTTTTCGCGTGAACAGGGATGCGGCGACCAGACCGGCGAAGCGTATCGCGGGCATGACGAGGCGGCTTTCGCGCGCGGCGATCCGCAGCAGCAGATAGGCGATCATGGCAGCCAGGAT
>NZ_QJTI01000043.1 GCF_003217325.1 Rhodopseudomonas faecalis | reverse complement strand
CCTCGCTTAGCCGCCCGCGGACGCTCCAAGACACACCGCAAACCTGTCCAAAGTCCCCTCAAAAACCTGCGTCATCAAATTACGCAACGATCCCCGCAAGGGGGAGGGTGGCCGGCCGTAAGGCCGGTCGGATGGGGGGCTTGGCGCCCCCCGTCAACTCAGGCGTTCAAAAATTCGCTGGCCTTGTACAGCGAGCGGAACGGCAGGCCGGCGGCGGCGAAGCTGTCGGCGGCGCCTTCTTCGCGGTCGACCATGGTCAGCACCATCGCGATTTCGGCGCCGGATTCGCGCACTGCCTCGGCGGCCTTGATCGCCGAGCCGCCGGTGGTGGTGACGTCCTCGACGATCACCACGCGCTTGCCCTTCAGGCTTTCGTTCTTCGCCAGCCCTTCCACCGCGAGCTTGGCGCCATATTCCTTCGGCTTCTTGCGCACGAAGAACGCCGCGATCGGCCGGCCGTTGAGCCAGGACAGCTGCGCGATCGCGCCAGCCAGCGGCACCGCGCCCATTTCCAGGCCGCCGACATAATCGACCTGCTCGGCGCGCAGCGCCTCATAGGTCAGTTCGGCGAGCAGCGCCGCGCCCTCGGGGTCGAGCATGGTCGGCTTGAGGTTGAAATAGAAATCGCTCTTGCGACCGGAGGCGAGGGTGACCTCGCCGCGCCCGAACGAGCGGGTGCGAATGATCTCGGCAAGGCGGGCGCGGGAATTGGCTGTGGTCACGGCGATCTCTCTGGCTGAAATTTGGCCGGCAATCTATCGCCGGCCTTTAAGGGGAGCAATCCGCCGCGGCGCGGCGGCCACCCTCAATGCGCCTCGTCCCAATTGCTCGCGGCGCGCGCATCGACATGGAGCGGCACCGACAGCACCACCGCCGGGAAGGCTGCGTCCTGCATCACCCGCTGCACCACCGGCAAGGTCGCCTCAACCTCGGCCTCCGGCACCTCGAAGATCAGTTCGTCATGGACCTGCAGCAGCATCTGCGCGGACAGCTTTTGCGCGGCGAGCGCGGCCTCCATGCGCACCATGGCGCGGCGGATGATGTCGGCCGCGGTGCCCTGCAGCCGCGCATTGATGGCGGCGCGCTCGTTGAAGGCGCGCAGCGACGGGTTGGACGCCTTGATGTCCGGGTAATGGCATTTGCGGCCGAACAGCGTTTCGACAAAGCCATGCGCCCGGCAAAATTCCTTGGTGCTTTCCATGTAGTCGCGGATGCCGGGGAAGCGCTCAAAGTACTTTTTGATGTAGGCGCCGGCTTCCTCGCGCGGAATGCCGAGCTGGTTGGCGAGCCCGAATGCGGAAATGCCGTAGATGATGCCGAAATTGATGGCCTTGGCGCGGCGCCGCACCTCGCCGGGCATGTCCTTGATCGGCACGCCGAACATTTCCGAGGCGGTCATGGCGTGAATGTCGAGCCCGTCCAGAAACGCCTGTTTCAGCACCGGGATGTCGGCGATTTCGGCGAGTAGCCGCAGCTCGATCTGCGAATAGTCGGCGGAGACCAGCTTGTTGCCGGGCGTCGCGATGAAGGCGCGGCGGATCTTGCGGCCGTCCTCGGTGCGCACCGGAATGTTCTGCAGATTGGGCTCGTTCGACGACAGCCGCCCGGTGGTGGTGGCGGCGAGCGCGTAAGTGGTGTGCACGCGCCCGGTCTGCGGATTGAGATAGGTCGGCAGCGCGTCGGTATAGGTCGAGCGCAGCTTTGAGACCTGGCGCCAGTCGAGCACCTTCTTCGGAAACTCGTGGCCCTGCTCGGCGAGGTCGTCGAGGATCGAGGCCGAGGTCGACCACGCGCCGGTCTTGGTCTTCTTGCCGCCCGATAGGCCCATTTTGCCGAACATGATGTCGCCCAGCTGCTTGGGGCTGCCCGGATTGACGTCCTCGCCGGCAAGCGCGTGAATTTCGCCTTCGAGCCGCGCCGCGGTTTTGGCGAAATCGGCCGACAGCCGCGCCAGCTCCTGGCGGTCGATCGCGATGCCGCGCCGCTCCATGCGCGCCAGCACGCCGATCAGCGGCCGTTCCAGCGTTTCGTACACCGTCATCATGTGCTCGGCGACCAGGCGCGGCTTGAGCACCTGCCATAGCCGCAGCGCGACGTCGGCGTCCTCGGCGGCGTAGCAGGTGGCGCGGTCGATCGGCACCTGCTCAAAGCTGAGCTTGTTCTTGCCACTGCCGATCACCTCGCCAAAACTGAGCGTCTGATGGCCGAGCCAGATTTCCGCCAGCGCGTCGAGACCATGGGCCTGCCGTCCGGCGTCGAGCGCGTAGGACATCAGCTGCACGTCGTCGGCATTGGTCAGCGTGATGCCATGCTGCGCCAGCAGCACCGCGGTGAATTTGATCGCAAGGCCGATCTTGAGCACGCCCGGCGCTTCCAGCAGCGGCTGTAGCGCGGTCAGCGCTTCGCGTTCCGCTATCTGATCGGGCGCGAGCTGCGGCGCGAACAGGCCATCGCCGTCACCAGCCTGCCGGTGGCCGAGCGGGATGTAGCAAGCCTCATTAGGGCCGAGCGCCAGCGCCAGCCCGCACAGCTCGGCCTGCAACGGATCGATCGAGCTGGCCTTGGCTTCGATCGCGAGCTGGCCAGCGGCGAACGCGCGCGCGATCCAGCCGTCAAGCTCGGCGCGGCTGCGCAAGGTGACATAGCCGTCGCGGTTCACTGGCGTCTGGCGCGCCGCCTCGGCGCGCGCGGCGGCGAGCTGCTGCGGGGTGAATACTTCGCCGTTTTGTAGCGTTCGGCTTCGCCCCGTTTGCGGCGCGCTCCCTCCTCCGCTTGCGGGGGAGGGCTGGGGTGGGGGTTCGTGCCCGGCGAACAGGTCAGCGCTCGTGGCTGCTCCCCCACCCGGATCGCTGCGCGATCCGACCTCCCCCGCAAGCGGGGGAGGTGAAGAAACCGAGACGCTCTTGGTCGCCGCATCGGCGCTGACGTCGGCCGGATTGATCTGCGAATATTCCGCGACGCGCCGGGTCAGCGTGGTGAATTCCATCGCTTTCAGGAACGCGATCAGCTTACGTGCGTCGGGCTCATGCACCGCCAGCTCATCGAGCGGCACATCAACCGCCACCTTGTCGTCGAGCTGCACCAATTGCCGGGAAATGCGCGCCTGCTCAGCATTGGCGATCAGGGCTTCGCGGCGCTTGGGCTGCTTGATCTCGGTCGCGCGCGCCAGCAGCGTTTCCAGGTCGCCATAGTCGTTGATCAGCTGCGCCGCGGTCTTGATGCCGATGCCGGGCACGCCCGGCACGTTATCGACCGAGTCGCCGGCCAGCGCCTGTACCTCGACCACCTTGTCGGGCGGCACGCCGAATTTCTCGATCACCTCCGGCACGCCGATCCTGCGGTCCTTCATGGTGTCGTACAGCGTCACGCAGTCGTTGACGAGCTGCATCAGATCCTTGTCGGACGACACGATGGTGGCGCTGGCGCCGCGCGCGCAGGCCTCGCGGACATAGGTCGCGATCAGATCGTCGGCCTCAAAGCCGCTCTGTTCCAGGCATGGCAGATCGAAGGCACGCACCGCCTCGCGGATCAGGGAAAATTGCGGGATCAGGTCCTCGGGCGCGGGCGGCCGCTGCGCCTTGTATTGCGGGTAGATGGTGTTGCGGAACGTCGCCTCGGACTTGTCGAACACGATCGCCAGATGGGTCGGCCGGTTGTCCGGCGGCATGTCGCGCAGCAGCTTCCACAGCATGTTGCAGAAGCCGAGCACGGCGTTGACCTGCAGCCCGTCCGACTTGCGGTTCAGCGGCGGCAGCGCGTGGTAGGCGCGGAAAATGTAGGACGAACCGTCGACCAGGAACACATGGTCGCCCTTGGCGAGCGGCTTGGCGGCGACGGGAGCGGCGATCGGGTGCGGACTGTTCGGCATGGCCGCAACTTATGAAGTTTTGCCCGGCAATGACACCCCGCCCGGGGCTCTGCCCCGGGGAAATCGCGGTGATGGCATCGGTTCCTGGCGCGCGGCGCCGCGTGTCAGGAACGGCGCTATGCCGCAGGTTGCAGCTTGGGGCGGATTTTGCGCGGCACGATCCAGAACGCACCCGGCCGCTCGAACAGGAAGGTGGCGCCGGTCTTGATCGCGATCCGCCAGATCACCAGGGCGCCGATCACGCCGGCGATATTGACCAGCAGCGCGATGGTGCCGATGTCGAGATAGGGCGCGGCATAGCGCAACAGCACGATCCGCGTCACCACCATCGGCAGGAAGAAGGCGAGATAGATCACGATCGAATGTTCGCCGCAGAACCGGATGCCATCCAGCCAGCGGATCTTGGCGAGCAGCGTCGCGGTGACGATGATGGCACCCGCGCCGGCAAAGCCGAGCACCAGCGAGATCACCGGCCAGGTGGCAAGCCCGGTTGCGACCAGCGCCGCGTTGATCACCGCCCACAGCGCCAGCCCGGCCAGCGCCAGTTTCGGATGCTCGGCGGCGCGCGCCGAGAAGGCGAAGATGGTCGAGGCAAACAGATAGCCGGAATAGAAATAGACGAAGCGCGAGGCGAATTCGTCGATTACCGTCCATTCAGTGAAGATATGCGCCATCTCCAGCGCCGCCGCGATCGGCCAGATCACATAGGCCGGCACCTTGCGCGTCAGCTTGGTGACCACAAAGAAGATCGGCAAGAGATAGATGAACCACAGCGTGCCGAACGGATCGATGAACGACAGCGTGTACATGTAGGCGACATGCGCCCAGCCGGCATCGGCGGCGTAAGACGGCGATTTGAACGCGAACTGGATGGTGAGCCACAGCACGTAAAAGTAAGCGAAGTGCACCACCTTGCGGTCGAGATAGGTGCGCCAGTCGCGATCGATCACCACCGCTAGGAACAGGCCGGAGATCAGGAAGAAGTCCGGCATCCGGAACGGCCGCGCGAATTCGACCACGTAATGCATGAAGCCGGTCTGCCCGGCGGCGTTTTCCACGCCGAGCACCGAATGCATCATCACCACCATGATGATGCAGATGCCCTTGGCGTAATCGACCCAGTCGATTCGCCCCGGCGCTGCCGTCGTCAGGTGGGCCGTTGTCCCGGTTCTGGTCATCGCTGTCCCTTTTTGGCGCGACTGAAGCGCATTATCGGCCAGATCAGTTGCTTTATCGTTGTAACGGACAAGAACCGTGCCGAACGGGCTGGCCCGGGCCGGTTAGGGCGGGGGGCGGGCGTTTTGCGTCGCTGCGGCGGCTGCGGTAAGAGGCGCCAGCCTATCATGACCCATCGCCGCCCGCCGCCGCCGCGCGCTACGGGCAGCCGTTTGGCCGAGCCGCAAGAGCCCCGTTTGACCCGCCGCTTCGATACGCCATTGCCGATCGACGCCGTGCTCGGCGACATCAGCCGCACGCTCAGCGCCAGCAATGCCGCGGTGCTGGTGGCGCCGCCCGGCGCCGGTAAGACCACGCGGGTGCCGCTGGCGCTGCTGGATGAGCCCTGGCTGAAGGACAAGAAGATCATCGTGCTGGAGCCGCGCCGGATCGCGGCCCGCGCCAGCGCCGAACGGATGGCGGCGACGCTCGGTGAGCGCGCCGGCGCCACGGTCGGCTACCGGGTGCGGTTCGGCTCGAAAGTGTCGCGCTCAACCCGCATCGAGGTGGTGACCGAGGGTATCTTTACCCGGCAGATTCTCGACGACCCGGAACTGACCGGGGTCGGCGCGGTGCTGTTCGACGAGTTTCACGAGCGTTCGCTCGATGCCGATCTCGGGCTGGCGCTGGCGCGCGACGCGCAACAGGGGCTGCGCGAGGATCTGCGCCTCCTGGTGATGTCGGCGACCATCGACGGCGCCCGGGTCGCCAAGCTGCTCGGCGAGGCGCCGGTGATCGCCAGCGAAGGCCGGGCGTTTCCGGTCGAGACCCGTTATCTTGGCCGCAAACCGGATGTGCCGCTGGAACGGCAGATGGCCGATGCCATCGCCAAGGCACTGCGCGCCGATGCCGGCTCGGTGCTAGCGTTTCTGCCCGGCGCTGCCGAAATCCGCCGCACCGAAAACCTGCTGGCCGAGCGGGTGCAGGACCCGAGCGTCGAGATCGTACCGCTGTTCGGCGCGCTTGATGCCGCGGTGCAGGACCGCGCCATTGCGCCGCCGCCGCTTGGCCGGCGCAAAGTGGTGCTGGCCACCTCGATCGCGGAAACCTCGCTGACCATCGAGGGCGTGCGCATCGTGGTCGATAGCGGCCTCGCCCGGGTGCCGCGCTATGAGCCTGACCTTGGCCTGACAAGGCTGGAAACGGTGCGCGCCGCGCGCGCCGCGGTCGATCAGCGCCGTGGCCGCGCCGGCCGTATCGAGCCCGGGGTGTGCTACCGGCTGTGGGACGAGCCGCAGACCGCGGCGCTGCCGGCCTATACCCAGCCGGAAATTCTTAGCGCCGATCTGTCATCGCTGCTGCTCGATCTGGCGCAATGGGGCGTTGCCGATCCCGGCCAGCTGGCGTTTCTCGATCCACCGCCAGCGCCGGCCTTGAAGGAGGCCAGCAGTCTCTTGCGCGAACTCGGCGCGCTCGATGGCGATGACCGCATCACTGACGAAGGCAAAAGCCTGCGCGCATTGGCGCTGCCGCCGCGGCTGGCGCGCATGATCGTCGATGCCGCGCGCTTTGAGGCCGCCGACCGCGCCGCCGAGATCGCGGCGATTCTCACCGAGCGCGGCCTTGGCGGCGACAGCGTCGATCTCGAGCACCGGCTCGATCAGTTCCGCCGTGATCGCTCACCGCGCGCCAGCGCCGCCCGGCAGATGGCGCAGCGCTGGGCCGCGCAGGTTCAGTCGAGCGGCACGGCGTCATCTTCTCCCTCCCCCTTGCGGGGAGGGTGGCCGGCCGAAGGCCGGTCGGGTGGGGGCAGCCCCGAAGCGAAGCCGTCGTCGCGGACCCCCACCCCCGCCCCCTCCCCGCAAGGGGGAGGGGAGCTCAGCACTGGCGTCCTGCTCGCCTTCGCCTTTCCGGACCGCGTCGCCAAGAATCGCGGCAATGGCAGTTTTGTGCTCGCCAATGGCCGTGGCGCGGCGGTGGAGCCGAGCGCGGCACTGGCGCGCGCGCCCTATCTGGCGGTGGCCGAACTGACCGGCACGGCAGCGGCCGGGCGCATCCTGCTGGCGACGCCGATCGCGCTTGCCGATATCGAACAGCGCTTTGCCGAACACATCGAAAACCGCGACGACGTCAGTTTTGATCGCGCCGCGCTGGCGCTGCGGGCGCGGCGGCGCCGCGGCCTGCACGCCATCACGCTGTCGGAGGCGCCGTCGGCGCTGACGCCCTCGGAGGACACCGCGCGCATCTTCGCCGATGGGCTGGTGGCCTGCGGCCTTGATCGGCTGCCCTGGTCGAAGGCGCTGCTGCAATGGCGCGGCCGGGTGATGTTTTTGCGCGCCGCCGAGGGCGAGCCCTGGCCCGATCTGTCCGACAGCGCGCTCGCCGACAGCCGCGATGAGTGGCTGGTGCCGCTGCTGGCCGACAAGACCGCGCTCAAGGATGTCAGTCCCGGCGAGCTGTCCGACGCGGTGATGCTGCTACTGCCTTGGGAGCTGCGCGCCCGGCTCGACCGCGAAGCGCCGACCCATTTCCAGGCGCCGACCGGCAGCGCGCTGGCGATCGACTATGAAGCCGAGCAGGGCCCCACCATCGCGGTGCGGCTGCAGGAATTGTTCGGCCTCACCACCCATCCCTCGGTCGCCAAGGGCAAGGTGCCGCTGGTGCTGGAATTGCTGTCGCCGGCGCACCGCCCGGTGCAGGTGACGCGCGATCTGCCCGGTTTCTGGCGCGGCTCCTATGCCGCGGTGCGCGCCGATCTGCGCGGCCGCTATCCGCGCCACCCCTGGCCCGAAGATCCGTCGGTCGCCGAGCCGACCCGCCGCGCCAAGCCGCGCGGCACCTGATCTCTAGCGTTTTCGAGCGAAGTGGATGCCGGTTCGCGTCAAAAAACGCGTCAGAACATCAAGTTATACCAACGGAAATTGATACCAACCCATCCGCATGTCATGGCCGGGCTCCGTCCCGGCCATCCACGTCTTTGATCTTGCAGCGCTTTCAAGACGTGGATGCCCGCGACAAGTGTTTAGCCCGGGGACATGTCGGACACCTGTTCGGGGACATCACTGACACTTTTGGGCGTGGTCAAGTCGATCGTTGCGACTGACCACGATCCGAAGAAGATTCCATAGCGACCGTCCTGGTCGAGCGGCCGCACGGCGAGGCGTTCACCGCGCAAGGCGCGTGGCACCTGCCAGAGGC
>NZ_QJTI01000042.1 GCF_003217325.1 Rhodopseudomonas faecalis | reverse complement strand
GTCGCCGCCCGCCACCACCCCAAGCTCCGCGACGACTACAACGCCCTTCGCCTGCAAGGAAAACCCGGAAAGGTCGCGCTCATCGCAATCGCCCGAAAACTGCTCGTCACAGCCAACGCACTCGTCAAAGCCGACACGCCATATCAAGGTAAGACCCTTGACACCTGAGACAGTCGCCGGGTTCGCGCTCCGCGCGCCCCGGAATGACGCCCAGGGCGTCCAATTCTTGCAACTGAGCCTATCCCCTTCGCTGCGAGCGCAGCGAAGCAATCCAGGGCAGTCACTGCGCTGCTGGATTGCTTCGTCGCTTCGCTCCTCGCAATGACGGTGCAGGAGCAGCAAGACGTTGGCGCGCAGGACGCGCCAATCAAGGACGCGCCAATCAAAAAGCCGCTTAGCGGGCGACGATCAAGCCGCGGCTGGTGACCACGACCCAGCGGCCGTCCTGGCGGCGGATGGCATCGACCCGGCCGAGACCCGGCACCGGATCGCCCGCGAACACCTCGAACGCGCCCTGGCGGCCTTCGATCACCGCGCCGCCATCGGCGACTTCGCGCAGCACCCAGCCATCGACAGTCGGCAACCGGCCGACCTCCGGCTTCGGCGCGGCCGCGGCGATCGAGCCGGTGGTTTCCTTCGGCGCAGCGGCGGCGGGCGCAGCCGCCACCGGCGCGGGCCTCAGCTTATCAACCGACTCGCCGAGCTTGCTGAGCTTGGCCGCGACGTCGGCCTGGGCCTTTTCCAGCTTTTCGAAACGATCGCTGCTCTTGCTGCTTTGCGCGCTGCTCTGCTTGGTGAGCTGATCAGCGGAGGTTTTCAGAGCGGCCAGATCGGCGTCGATCCGCGCGATCTCCTGGCTCAGCGTCTGCATCTGCTTGGCGGCAGCCGCGGCGCTGTCATCCGCAGCCGGACGGTTGAAGCCCGCGGTCGCGAGCGCGCCGCCCGCGACACCGCCGATCACGGCAATCGCCACCACCGCGGCCATTGCAGCGATGCGGCGCTTGCCACCGGCCGATGATGGCTGCGCATCCTCATCGCGCGGCGCCGAGCCGAGCGAACCATCCCACTCGCGTTCGCGCGGCGACAGAATGGTCACGGTGCCGCTGCGCTTGTCATCGCTGCGCTCAGGCTGTGCGTCGGTGGCTGATTGATGGGTCAGCCGCGGCGGTTCGGCCGGCTTGCCGGTATCGGCAGGCGGCTGCGCCGCAGACTTCGCCTCATTGGCCGCATCCGTGCCGGCGTCAACACTGGAAGGCTCGCCCTGAAATGCACTCACGTCGCAATCTCCAGTCTCAATTGACGTTTTGGTAACTCTTACTGCTTGCGAATCCGTTACTTCGGCCGCGGGTTACCAAAATTTTAGGATTGCCCCGGCGGCCGATCGCCCCTGCGGCGTAGTGCCGATTGCGGGCCGAAATGCGGCAATCACGCCGCGGCGCGGCCGTTACCTCACAGCACCACCGGCGCGTCCGGCAGTTCGTTGGCATCCTCGCCATCGCCGGGAAAATGCTGCGCCAGATGCTTGCCGATCGCGCGGATGCCGAAGATCACGCCCTCTTCAAAACGGTTCTGGCGGAACTGCGCCTCCATCGCCCGGCAGATCTGTTCCCAGCCGCCAGAGCCGACGCGGGCATTGATGCCGCGATCGGCAATAATCTCGACATCGCGATCGGCGAGCAGCAGATAGATCAGCACGCCGTTGTTGTGTTCGGTGTCCCAGATCCGCAACTGTGAAAACACATCGAGCGCGCGTTCGCGTGCCGATTGGCCGCGGAACAAGGGCGCACCGTCGAGCGCGCCTTCCACCACAAAGCGAATCTGGCCGCGATGGCTGGCCTCGCAGGCGGTGATCGCGCGGCCGATCCGCTCCAGCACAGGCGGCGGAAACAGCTTTCGCACCTGCCAGCGATGCACGATCAGGTGTTTGGTGATGCGCGCTATGCCCATGCTACCAGCTCCCCGAAGCGCCGCCGCCGCCAAAACTGCCACCGCCGCCGCTAAAACCGCCGGAACTCGACGACGACGAGCCGCCCGACCAGCCGCCGCTGGAGCGGCCGCTGCTCCAGGTGCCGACACCACCGGACCAGTTGCCGAGATCGATCACCAGCGCCACCAGAAAACCGATCACGCCGGCAATGGCGCCGATCAGCAGCGACTGCGCCAGCAGCCAGAACGCGATGCCGAACCCGGCGCCGGTCAGCAGCGCGGCCAGCAGCCGGCCGAAGATCGCCTGCAGCACCGAGTTGAACACCAGCGCGCCGAACAATAGCGGGATCAACAGATCGAAATCGAAGCTGACGCCATGCTGCCATTCCTGCTGCGGCTTGGGCACCGGCAACGGTTCGCCATCGATGACGCTGATCATGCGATCGACGCCGGCCTCGATGCCGCCGGCAAAGTCGCCGGCCTTGAAGCGCGGCGTGATGATCTCATCGATGATGCGCTTGGCGGTGACGTCATTGAGCGCGCCTTCGATGCCATAGCCGACTTCGATGCGCAGCTTGCGGTCGGTCTTGGCGACCAGCAAAATCGCGCCGTCATCGATCGCTTTGCGGCCGATCTTCCAGGCTTCAGCGACGCGCAGCGAAAACTGTTCGATGCTCTCCGGCGCCGTCGAGGGCAGCAGCAGCACGGCGATCTGGCTGCCCTTGCGGGTCTCGAACGCCTTGAGTTTCTGCTCAAGCCGCGCCACCACCGAGGGATCGAGCGTGCCGGTGGTGTCGACCACGCGCCCGCTGAGCGGCGGCACCGCGACCTGCGCCAGCGCGGCGACGATCACGGTGAAGCCGAGCAGCAGCGCCAGCACGGTCGAGCGGACGACGCTCATCGCCGAAGCTCCGCGTGTGATGTTACTTCGCCGGAGCTGGCGTGAAATCGACCTTGGGCGCGGTGGAGATTTCCTTCTCGTTGTCCACCGCAAAGTTCGGCTTTTCCTTGTAGCCGAACAACAGCGCGGTGAAGTTGGTCGGGATCGAGCGCACGGTGACGTTGTAGGCCTGCACCGCCTTGATGTAGCGGTTGCGCGCCACGGTGATGCGGTTCTCGGTGCCTTCGAGCTGCGCCATCAGATCCTTGAACAGCGCGTCGGATTTCAGCTGCGGATAGTTTTCGGTGACCACCAAAAGCCGCGACAGCGCGCTCGACAGTTCGCCCTGCGCCGCCTGGAATTTCTGGAACGCGGCCGGATCGTTCAGCACCTCGGGCGAGGCCTGCACGCTGCCGACCTTGGCGCGGGCATTGGTGACGCCGAGCAGTACGTCCTTCTCCTGCTGCGCAAAGCCCTTCACCGAATTGACCAGGTTCGGCACCAGATCGGCGCGGCGCTGGTATTGATTGACCACCTCGGACCAGCTCGCTTTGACCTGCTGGTCCTCGCTCTGAATGGTGTTGTAGCCGCAATTGCTCAGACTCAACGTCGCGAGCGCCGCGAGAACCGTGAGAAGCTTGCGCATTCCATCCTCCTGTAGCGATCCGGTCGCCATGATAGCGGCATTCGATAACGATCGATGCGGCGTTGGCAACAGCTCTCGCGCAACCAGGCTGCGCTCAGGCCAGCTCGGCCAGCACCGCGGCCACGATTTTTTGTTCTTCGGCACTAAGCGGCGCCTGCGGCGGCACCGGATCGCCAACCTCGTAGCCCTGGATCGCCAGCCCGGCCTTGATGCAGGCGGCGAGGTTGAAGCGCGCGAACGCCTCATTGATGCGCCACAGCCGCTTTTGCAGCGCCAGGGCTTCGCCCCAGCGTTTGGCGACACACAGCTCATAAAGCGCCACGCTCTGGCGCGGCACGATGCAGGCCGGGCCGGCCATCCAGCCGACGCCGCCGATCAGCATCACCGCCGCCGGGATATGCGCCGAGGCGGCAAACACTTTGATGTCGTCGCCGCAGCGATTGATGATCGACAAGAGCCGCCCGGTGTTGGTCGAGGCGTCCTTGATGTAGCCGATGCGCGGATGGGCGGCGAGCCGCGCCACCACATCGAGCGTCAGGTCGGCACGCTGGAACTGCGGATTGGTGTAGATCACCACCGGCAGATCGACCGCATCGGCGATCGCACGGAAATAATCTTCGATCTGTGCGTCCTTGAGCGGAAAATACGCCTCCAGGATCGCCAGAATGCCGCTCGCGCCGAGCGACTGATAATGTTTGGCCTGCGCCACCGCATCGGCGGTCGAGGTCGAGGCGACGCCGGCCACCACCGGCACCCGGCCGGCCGCGGCTTCGATGGTGGCTTGCACCACCGCGCTGCGCTGCGCCTGATCGAGATAGGCGAACTCGCCGGTTGAGCCGAGCGGCGTCAGGCCATGCACGCCGGCCTTGATCAGATCATCGCACAGCCGGCCGAGCACATCGCTGCGCACCCGGCCGCTGCCGTCGATCGGGGTCACGAGATAAGGAAAGACGCCGTGGAAATCGTTCATGCCCGCCCTCGATACGTATTCCGCCCGCAATTTCTGCGGCTTTTCTCACGCTATGCCCCATGCGCGCAAGGCGCTAAGCTTGAGCCGCCGGCAACTCTCGCCGCAGCAATTTCCCCTCTCGACCACGGATCGCCATGAATCGCCCCGCCGCCTCCGCCGTTCCGCCGACCGCTCCGATCGCCGCTCGCCGTCCGCACAGCTTCACCACCCACGGCATCACGCTGACCGACGACTATGCCTGGCTGAAGGACCCGAACTGGCAGGAGGTGCTGCGCGATCCATCGGTGCTCGATCCGGATATCCGCGCCTATCTCGAAGCCGAGAACGCTTACACCGAAGCGCTGCTCGGCCACACCGGCGATTTGCAGCGCAAGCTGGTCGCCGAGATGCGCGGCCGTATCAAGGAAGATGATTCCAGCGTGCCGGCACCGGATGGGCCGTTTGCCTACTTCCGCAAATTCCGCGACGGCGGCCAGCATGCGCTGCATTGCCGGATGCCGCGCGATGGCGGCGAGGTGCAGGTGCTGCTGGACGGCGATCAGCTTGCCGCCGGCCATGACTACTTCCGGTTCGGCGAAGTGCGCCATTCGCTCGATCACGCGCTGTGCGCCTGGGCCGCCGACACCAAGGGTTCGGAATATTTCACGGTGCGGATCCGCAGCTGGGCGACCGGCGAGGACAGCGCGATCGACGTGATCGAGGAAACCGATGGCGGCGTGGTGTGGAGCGCGGACTCGCAGGCGTTCTTCTACGTGAAACTCGATGACAACCACCGGCCGATGCAGGTCTGGCGCCATCGGCTCGGCACGCCGCAGGCCGAGGACACGCTGGTCTATGAGGAAAAGGACACGGGCTGGTTCACCCACATCCATGAAAGCTCCTCCGGCCGGTTCTGTGTGATCGCCGGCGGCGACCATGAAACCTCCGAACTCTGGCTGATCGATCTCGCCGATCCGGACGCCAAGCCGCGGCTGGTGGCGGCGCGCGAAGAAGGCATTCAATATTCGCTCGGCGACCGCGGCGATCAGCTGTTCATTCTGACCAATGCCGATGATGCCATCGATTTCAAGATCGTGCTGGCGCCGCTCGACGCGCCGCAGCGCGCCAATTGGCGTGATCTGATCCCGCATCGGCCCGGCATCTATGTCGATGATTTCGAGCTTTATGCCGGCCATCTGGCGCGGCTGGAACGCGCCAATGCGCTGCCCTCGATTGTGATCCGCGATCTGGCCACCGATGAGGAGCACGCGATCGCCTTCGCCGAGAGCGCCTATTCGCTCGACAGCCTCGGCGGCTATGAATTCGAGACCACCAATCTGCGCATCGCCTATTCGTCGATGACGACGCCGTCCGAGGTCTATGACTACGACATGGTCACCCGGCAGCGCGTGCTGCGCAAACGCGAGGAAATCCCCTCGGGTCACGATCCGGCGAACTACGTCACCACCAGGATCATGGCGCTGTCGCATGACGGCGCGGAAGTGCCGGTGTCGATCCTGCACCGCAAGGATTTTCAGCGCGACGGCCGCGCGCCGCTGCTGCTCTATGGCTACGGCTCCTATGGCTATGAGATGGACGCGGCGTTTTCCGCCAGCCGGCTGTCGCTGGTCGATCGCGGCTTTGTCTATGCCATCGCCCATATCCGCGGCGGCGCCGACAAGGGCTGGGGCTGGTATCTCGACGGCAAGCGCGACAAGAAGACCAACACCTTTGAGGATTTCGCCGCCGCGGCGCGCGCGCTGATCGCCAACAACTACACCGCGCCAAAGCGGATCGTCGGCCATGGCGGCAGCGCCGGCGGCATGCTGATGGGCGCCGTTGCCAACCGCCATGGCGAATTGTTCGCGGGCCTGGTCGCCGAAGTGCCGTTCGTCGACGTGCTCAACACCATGCTCGACGACAGCCTGCCGCTGACGCCGCCGGAATGGCCGGAATGGGGCAATCCGATCGAGAGCGAGGCCGATTTCAAAACCATCCTGTCGTACTCGCCTTACGACAATGTCGCGGCCAAGGACTATCCGGCGATCCTGGCGATGGGCGGGCTCGCCGATCCGCGCGTCACCTATTGGGAGCCGGCGAAATGGGTGGCGCGGCTGCGCGCCACCATGACCGGCGGCGGCCCGGTGCTGCTGCGCACCAATATGGGCGCCGGCCATGGCGGCGCCTCCGGCCGCTTCAAGCGGCTCGATGAAGTCGCGATCGTCTACGCCTTTGCGCTGTGGGCGGTCGGGCTGGCTGACGCGCCGCAGGAAACCATGGCATAACGCCCATAACAACACTCTCCCCGTCATTGCGAGGAGCGCAGCGACGAAGCAATCCAGCCTTGTACAAACCGCCTGGATTGCTTCACTCCCCGCAATGACAGCAACGAACAACAGAGAACAGGCACAGCATGCCCGCACCAAAACCACCTGGATTTGAAACGCTCAGTCTGCACGCCGGCCAGCAGCCCGATCCGCTGACGCGCTCGCGCGCGGTGCCGATCTATCAGACCACGTCCTATCTGTTTGAAGACGCCGACCACGCCGCCGCGTTGTTCAACCTCGAGCGGCCCGGCCATCTCTATACGCGCATCTCCAATCCCACGACCGCGGTGCTGGAAGAACGGCTGGCGGCGCTGGAAGGCGGCGTCGGCGCGGTGGCTACCGCGAGCGGCATGGCGGCGCTGCATCTGGCGATCGCGACGCTGCTGAGTGCCGGCGATCATGTCGTCGCGTCCAGCTCGCTCTATGGCGGCACCATCAACTTGCTGGCCCACACGCTGCCGCGCTTTGGCATCACCACCAGTTTTGTGGCACCGCGCGACCATGCCGGGCTGCAAGCAGCGATCCAGCCGAATACCAAGCTGGTGCTCGGCGAGACCATCGGCAATCCCGGCCTCGAAGTGCTGGACATTCCCGCGGTGGCCGCGATTGCCCATGAGGCGAAAATTCCGCTGCTGATCGACAACACCTTTGCCACGCCTTACCTGTGCCGGCCGATCGAACATGGCGCCGACATCGTGATGAATTCGGCGACCAAATGGATCGGCGGCCATGGCATCGCGATCGGCGGCGTGATCGTCGATAGCGGCAGGTTCGATTGGCACGGTTCTGGCAAATTTCCGACGCTGACCGAGCCCTATGCCGGCTACCACGACATCGTGTTCGACGAACAATTCGGCCCGCCGGCGTTCATCATCCGCGCGCGCATGGAAGGTTTGCGCGATTTCGGCGCGTGCCTGTCGCCGACCAATGCGTTCCAGCTATTGCAGGGCGTCGAAACGCTGGCGCTGCGCATGGATCGCCACATCGCCAACACCGCGGCGGTGATCAACTTCCTGGCCGCACACAAAGCGGTCGAGTGGGTGCTGCATCCCTCGCTCGACAGCCATCCCGATCATGAACTCGCCAAAAAGCTGCTACCGCGCGGCGCCGGCTCGATCGTGTCGTTCGGCATCAAGGGCGGCCGCACCGCCGGGCGCAAATTCATCGAAGCGCTGCGGCTCACCAGCCATCTCGCCAATGTCGGCGATGCCAAGACGCTGGTGATCCATCCGGCCTCCACCACCCATCAGCAGATGAGCGCCGAGCAACTTAAGGCCGCCGGCGTCGGCGAGGAGCTGGTGCGGCTGTCGGTGGGCCTCGAATCGGCGACCGACATCATTGATGATCTCGGCCAGGCGCTGCGCGTTTCGCAGAAGGGGTGAGCGATGAAACTCAACGTCAACGGCATCGACACCTTCGTTGCCACCGGCGGCCAGCCGTTCGATCCCAAGCTGCCGACCGTGCTGTTCATTCATGGCGCCGGCTTCGACCATTCGGTGTGGGCGCTGCAAACGCGCTGGTTTGCCCATCACGGTTTTTCGGTGCTAGCGCCGGACCTGCCCGGCCATGGCCGCAGCGGCGGCGCGCCGTTGCCGACCATCGGCGATATGGCCGATTGGATCGCGGCGCTGATCGCGGCGGTGGATGCCACCACCGCAGAGCTGATCGGCCATTCGATGGGCTCGCTGGTGGCGCTGGAGACCGCGGCGCGTCATCCGGCGCGGGTCGCGGCGCTGCGGCTGATCGGCACTTCGGCGACCATGACCGTCAGCCCCGATCTGCTCAAGGCGGCGCAGGACAACGGCCAGGACGTCCTCGACATGATGACGATCTGGGGCCTCGGTCCGAGCGCGGAAATCGGCGGCAATCTCGCGCCGGGGCTGTGGATGCATGGCTGCGCGCTGCGCGTGCTGGAAGCGAACAAGCCCGGCGTGCTGTTCAACGATCTGTCGGCCTGCAATGCCTATGAAGGCGCGCTGGCTGCCGCCGCCAAGGTCGAAGCACCGGCCACGGTGATCATCGGCGAACGCGACATGATGACCCCGGCCAAGGCCGGCCGCGCGCTCGCCGCGGCGCTGCGCAACGCCCGCGTGGTGGTGATCCCCGGCGCGGGCCACACCATGATGAGCGAACGCCCGGAGGAATTGCTGCAAGCCTTGCGCGGGTGAGAACTCTTGAAGTCCTCCATCCTGCTGGCGTCATCACGCTCAGCGCCTGCGCCCTGCACAGCCTGCTCCCTCTCCCCGCGTGCGGGGAGAGGGGTGGGGTGAGGGGGCATCGCCGCACATCGAGACGCTCGGCTGAATTTATAAGCCCCCTTGTATCTGCCCATCGACGGAGATGTGCGATGGAAGCGACGAAGCGCTTTGGCCGGTGGCCACCGGCCAAAGCGCGCGGCGACGTCGCC
>NZ_QJTI01000041.1 GCF_003217325.1 Rhodopseudomonas faecalis | reverse complement strand
CGAAACGGCATGGAACGCCTCCCCAAAAAGAGCCATTCCAGCCATTGTGATGTGTCCGCTATGTCCCTGAACACCCGTCAGGGATGTCCCCGGGCCAAACACTTGTCGCGGGCATCCACGTCTTGAAAGCGGCGCAAGATCAAAGACGTGGATGGCCGGGCCGGCGCCCGGCCATGACATGCGGATGGGTTGGTATCAATTTCCGTTGATATAAGACGGTCGCGGCCTCCGCAGTGTGATAGCGCTGCCGCTGGGGGCATGGTTGGCCTCAAGCGGCGGCGCAGATCAGCGGTCGCACACGTCTCTTCGCGTCTTCGCGCGCTATCCGCCGCGACACCAGCGGCAAGCGCGGGCATCGCGGCTCAATCGCGGCAGCGCCGAATATCACTCCGCCGCCAGAGCGTAGTCCTCGATCGGCGGGCACGAACAGACCAGATTGCGGTCGCCATAGACATTGTCGATGCGGCCGACCGGGCACCAATATTTGTCGTGGCGCGCGGTGCCGGCCGGGAAACAGCCGACAGCGCGGCTATAGGGCCGGCGCCATTGTTCCTCGACCAGATCGTGCACGGTATGCGGCGCAAAGCGCAGCGGTGATTCCTCGGCCTTCCAGCGGCCATTCTCGATCTCGGCGATTTCGCGCCGGATCGCGATCATGGCGTCGCAGAACCGATCGAGCTCGGCCTTCGATTCCGACTCGGTCGGCTCGATCATCAGCGTGCCCGCCACCGGGAAACTCATGGTCGGGGCGTGGAAGCCGTAATCGATCAGCCGCTTGGCGATGTCATCGACCGTGATGCCGGTGCTGTTCTTGAGCGCGCGCGGATCGATGATGCATTCATGCGCCACCCGGCCGCGCTCGCTGCGATATAGCACCGGGAAATGCGGATCGAGCCGCTGCGCCACGTAGTTGGCATTCAGGATCGCCACTTCGGTGGCGCGGCGCAGCCCGTCGCCGCCCATCAGCAGAATGTAGATGTAGGAGATGGTCAGGATCGAGGCTGAGCCATAGGGCGCCGCCGCCACCGTGCCGCCGCCATGGGTAAAACCATCAGGCCCGGTGTCATCGCAGCACGGATGGCCCGGCAGGAACGGCGCGAGATGCGCCTTGACGCCGATCGGGCCCATGCCGGGGCCGCCGCCGCCATGCGGGATCGCGAAGGTCTTGTGCAGATTGAGGTGGCTGACATCGGCGCCGAAATCACCGGGCCGGGCCAGGCCGACCTGGGCGTTGAGATTGGCGCCGTCGAGATACACCTGGCCGCCATGGGCGTGCACGATCTCGCAGATTTCGCGGATGTGCTCCTCGAACACGCCATGGGTCGAGGGATAGGTGATCATCACCGCGGCGAGATTGGCCGAGTGCTGTTCGGCCTTGGCGCGCAGATCGTCGACATCGACGTCGCCGCGCTCATTGCAGGCCACCACCACCACATCCATGCCGGCCATCGCGGCCGAGGCCGGATTGGTGCCGTGCGCGGAGGAGGGGATCAGGCAGATCTTGCGATGCGGCTCGCCGCGCGCGCGGTGATAACCGCGGATCGTCAGCAGTCCGGCATATTCGCCCTGCGCGCCGGAATTCGGCTGCAGCGAGATCGCGTCATAGCCGGTGATCTGCGTCAGCCAGGTTTCCAGCCGATCGAACAGCGCGTGATAGCCCTCGGCTTGTTCCGGCGGCGCAAACGGATGCAGCTGCGCAAAGCCGGCCCAGGTCAGCGGCATCATTTCCGTGGTGCCGTTCAGCTTCATGGTGCAGGAGCCGAGCGGGATCATGGCGCGGTCGAGCGCGAGATCGCGGTCCGACAGCTTGCGCATGTAGCGCAGCAGCTCGGTCTCGGAGCGATAGAGGTGGAACACCTCCTGGGTGAGGTAGCTCGAGGTGCGCTTCAGCGTCGGATGCACGGTGTCGCGCAGCGCCGGCTCTATCTCGGCGTAGCTGAGCGTGCCGCCGAACGCGCGCCACACCGCTTCAATGAGTTTTGGCGTAGTGGTCTCGTCGAGCGAAATGCCGAGCGTGCCATCGCCGATCCGGAAATTGATCTTGGCCTCGCGCGCGCGCGCCACGATCGCGTCCTGCTGATCGCCAACCTCAATGGTTAGCGTATCGAAGAACGCTTCGTTGCGCGGCGCAAAGCCGAGCTTGCGCAGCCCGGCCGCCAGCACCGCTGTGCGGCGGTGAATGGCGCGCGCGATCGCCGCTAAGCCTTCAGGGCCGTGATAGACCGCATACATCGAGGCCAGCACCGCCAGCAGCACCTGCGCGGTGCAGATGTTGGAAGTGGCCTTTTCGCGGCGGATATGCTGTTCGCGAGTCTGCAGCGCCAGCCGGTAAGCGGGCTGGCCGTGGCAATCGATCGACTGGCCGACGATGCGGCCGGGCAGCGCGCGCTTCAAACTGTCGCGCACCGCCATATAGCCGGCGTGCGGGCCGCCATAGCCCATCGGCACGCCAAAACGCTGCGCCGAGCCGATCGCGATATCGGCGCCAAGATCGCCGGGCGAGGCGATCAGCGTCAGCGCGAGCAGATCGGCGGCGACCACCGCCAGCCCGCCCTTGGCGTGTAGCGCGGCGATGGTCGGGCGTGGATCGCGCAAGGCGCCGGACGATCCGGGATATTGCAGCAGCGCGCCGAACACATCGGCCTGCGGCAGATCGGTGACCGGGTCGCCGACGATGATCTGCCAGCCGAGCGGCTCGGCGCGGGTGCGCAGCACCGCCAGCGTCTGCGGATGAACGTCGTGATCGACAAAGAACGCCTTGGTCTTTTTCTGCACCGAGCGTTCCGCCAAGGCCATCGCTTCGGCGGCGGCGGTTGCTTCGTCGAGCAACGAGGCGTTGGCGATGTCGAGCCCGGTCAGGTCGCAGATCATGGTCTGGAAGTTGAACAGCGCTTCCAGCCGGCCCTGGCTGATCTCGGGCTGATAGGGCGTATAGGCCGTGTACCAGGCGGGATTTTCCAAAATATTGCGCTGGATCACGGTCGGCATGATCGTGCCGTAGTAGCCTTGACCAATCAGCGAGGTGAACACTTGGTTGCGCGACGCAAGTTCGCTCATGTGTTCGAGCGCTTCAGTTTCGGAGAGCGGCGCTCCGACATCGAGCGGGGCACGCTGCCGGATCGCGGCCGGCAGCGTATCGTCCATCAGCGCTTCCAGACTGTCCGCTCCCACCGTGCGCAGCATGGCGCGGATGTCTTGCGGCGACGGCCCGATATGGCGGCGAACGAAGCCGTTCGCGAGGTCATCGATCGGGCGGCGGGGCGGATGCATTGCGGTCTCCTGGTCGTCAGTGGGCACGAAGCCCGCTAAAAAGGCAGTCGCTAGATCACTGGTCGCTGATCAGCATTCGCCATTAGCGATCGCTGCTCAGGTGGTCGCGAGATCAGTGGCCACAAGATCACTGGTCACAGGATCAGTGGTGACAAAATCAGTCGTCTCACCGTCATTGCGAGGCGGCGAAGCCGACGAAGCAATCCAGGAAAAACCAGCCCAGGATCAGTGCGCCGGACTGTGGATGGCTTCGCTTGCCTCGCAGTGACGAACTCAATTGTTAGTCGGGCGACCTATCAGGCGGTGTGCGCCGCATAGGCCGCTTCGTCCATCAACCCGTCCAATTCAGCTTTGTCGGCGATCTTCAGCTTGAAGAACCACGCCGCGCCGCCGGCATCGGTGTTGACCTGCGCCGGGTCGGTCTGCAGCGTGTCATTGACCTCGACCACTTCGCCGGTGATCGGCGCATAGACGTCCGAGGCGGCCTTCACCGATTCCACGACGGCGGCGGCTTCCGCCTTCTTCAATTGCCGGCCGATCTTCGGCAGTTCGACGAACACCACATCGCCGAGCTGCGATTGGGCGTAGTCGGTGACGCCAATGGTGGCGATGTCGCCCTCGACGCGGATCCATTCGTGGTCGGGGGTAAACAGGGTCGTCATGTCAAAGCCTCAACGCTGGTAGCTGGGAGAAACGAAAGTCGGCGAGCCGATCTTGATCGGCAGTCGCTGGCCGCGAACTTCGGCGAACACCACACCGCCGCGCGCCGCGATCGCGGCGGGCAGATAGCCCATCGCGACCGGGCCGCCGACGCTCGGTCCAAAACCGCCGGACGACACCTGGCCGATCGGCTCGGCGGCGTCGGCTTCGGCATAGATCTGCGCGCCTTCGCGCACCGGGGCGCGGCCTTCCGGTTTCAGGCCGACCCGGCTGCGCGGCGCGCCATGGTCGAGCTGATCGAGAATCACCGCAGCACCGGCAAAGCCGCCGGGCCGCGCGCCGCCGTGGCGCCGGCTTTTCTGGATCGACCAGGCCAGCGACGCTTCCACCGGGGTGGTGCTGGTGTCGATGTCATGGCCATACAGGCACAGCCCGGCTTCCAGCCGCAGGCTGTCGCGGGCGCCAAGCCCGATCGGCAGCACCTCGGCCTGATCGAGCAGCGCGGTCGCCAGTTGTTCGGCGGCGCTGGCCGGCACCGAGATTTCAAAGCCGTCCTCGCCGGTATAGCCGGAGCGCGACACAAAGCAGTCCAGCCCCATCACCGGCAGCGGCTTGGAATCCATAAAGCGCAACGACGCGGCCTCGGCGCAGAACCGGCCCAGCACCGCCGCTGCCTGCGGGCCCTGCAGCGCCAGCAGCGCGCGGTCGGCCAGCACCTCGATCTCGCAGGCGTCGCTGAGCGCGGCGCGCAGATGGGCCTCGTCCTCGGCCTTGCAGGCAGCATTGACCACCAGGAACAGATGGTCTGCAAAATTGCTGACCATCAGATCGTCCAAAATGCCGCCCTGGTCATTGGTGAACTGGGCATAGCGCTGCCGGTGCGGCGCCAGCGCCAAAATGTCCTGCGGCACCAGCCGCTCAAGCGCGCTGGCGGCGTCGGCGAGCGTGCCGGATTTCGGGCGCAGCGCGATCTGGCCCATATGGGAGACGTCAAACAGCCCAGCGGCGGCGCGGGTATGGAGATGCTCTTTGAGCACGCCGGTCGCGAATTGCACTGGCATGTCGTAGCCGGCAAATGGTACCATTTTGCCGCCGCGCGCCACATGCAGCGCATGCAACGGCGTGCGTTTCAAGGGAGGGGTCGGTTGATCGTCACGCGCAAGCATTTTTGGCCCTCTGGGGGTCGCGAGAACGATTTCTCGTCGCCCATAGAGCCCCATCTGTCGCTGTGCCTGAGAGTATTATCCCGTCGGCGGACCTGCTGGCGGTTGCAGCCGCCGGGCAGGGCTCTTTCCAGATGTATTGCATCGCGCGGTCCGTTTGCCTGAGAGTTTCCGGGGCGGTTGCTCCTTCGGCGCCGGCCTTGCGGCCGATCTCTCCCGACGCGACTTAGTCTTAAGAAGTAGGAGGGAAACACGGCCAGCGCAAGACTGTCAACGCACCGAGGAACGCTATCAACGGGTCTTCTTGAAGCGGAAGCAACCCTCTGATCCCTGTCCACTTTCTGGACAGCGGCACACCTCGCCGCTACAAGCGTGGCCCAGGGAAGATCGGCGCTGCCGACTGCGGCAGACGATTCATGATGATGCGATTGGATGGACATGAGCGGCGTTAACGAGATCAGGTCGGCGTTTCTGAATTATTTCGCCAAGCACGGCCACGAGGTCGTGCCATCATCGCCGCTGGTGCCGCGCAACGACCCCACCTTGATGTTCACCAATGCCGGCATGGTGCAGTTCAAGAACGTGTTCACCGGCGTCGAGAAGCGCGCCGAGCCGCGCGCGGTGACCTCGCAGAAATGCGTGCGCGCTGGCGGTAAGCACAACGACCTCGACAATGTCGGCTACACCGCGCGCCATCACACCTTCTTCGAGATGCTCGGCAACTTCTCGTTCGGTGATTACTTCAAGGAACTGGCGATCGAGCTCGCGTGGAATCTGATCACCAAGGAATACGGGCTGCCGAAAGAGCGGCTGCTGGTCACGGTGTTCTCCGAGGACGATGAAGCGTTCGGCCTCTGGAAGAAGATCGCCGGGCTGCCGGAATCGAAGATCATCCGGATTCCGACCTCCGACAATTTCTGGCAGATGGGCGACACCGGCCCGTGCGGCCCGTGCTCGGAAATCTTCTTCGACCATGGCGACCACATTTTCGGCGGCCCGCCCGGCTCGCTCGAAGAAGATGGCGACCGCTTCATCGAGATCTGGAATCTGGTGTTCATGCAGTTCGACCAGGTCGCGCCGGGCACCCGCAACCCGCTGCCGAAGCCGTCGATCGACACCGGCATGGGTCTGGAGCGCATCGCCGCGGTGCTGCAGGGCAAGCACGACAATTACGACATCGACCTGTTCCAGGCGCTGATCCGCGCCATTGCCGATCTCACCGGCGCCGATCCGCTCGGCGAGCAGAAGGCCTCGCTGCGGGTGATCGCCGACCACCTGCGCGCTTCGTCGTTCCTGATCGCCGATGGCGTGCTGCCCTCCAATGAAGGCCGCGGCTATGTGCTGCGCCGGATCATGCGCCGCGCCATGCGCCATGCGCAGTTGCTCGGCGCCCGCGAGCCGTTGATGTGGCGTCTGGTGTGGGCGCTGGTGCGCGAGATGGGCCAGGCCTATCCGGAGCTGGTGCGCGCCGAAAATCTGATCGAAGAAACCTTGCGGCTGGAAGAGACCCGGTTCCGCAAGACGCTGGAGCGCGGCCTGGCGATTCTCGACGAAAAGAGCAGCAGCCTGAAGAAGGGCGACATGTTCGACGGCGAGACCGCGTTCACGCTGTACGACACCTATGGCTTCCCGCTCGACCTGACGCAGGACGCGCTGCGCAACCGCGGCATCGGCGTCGATATCTCCTCGTTCACCGACGCCATGGACCGGCAGCGGGCTAAGGCGCGCGCCTCCTGGGCCGGCTCCGGCGAAGCGGCGACCGAAACCGTGTGGTTCGGGCTGCGTGAAAAGCTCGGCGCCACCGAATTCCTCGGCTACGAGACCGAGAGCGCCGAGGGCGTGGTTGCGGCGCTGGTCAAGGACGGCGCCGAGGTCGATCAGCTCAAGGCCGGCGACAGCGGCGCGATCGTGATGAACCAGACGCCGTTTTATGCCGAATCCGGCGGTCAGGTCGGCGACACCGGCGTGATCTTCGCCGATGGCATCCGGTTCCGCGTCACCGAGACGCATAAGAAGGCTGGCGACCTGTTCGTGCATTTCGGCACGGTGGAGCAGGGCGCGATCAAGCTGAACGACGCGCTGGCGCTCGAGGTCGATCATGGCCGGCGCAGCGCGATCCGCGCCAATCACTCGGCGACCCATCTGCTGCACGAGGCGCTGCGCCAGGTGCTCGGCGATCACATCGCGCAAAAGGGCTCGCTGGTGGCGCCCGACCGGCTGCGCTTCGACTTCATGCATCCCAAGCCGATGACGCCGGAAGAAGTGCGCCGCGTCGAGGACATCGCCAACGAGGTGGTGCTGGAGAACAACGAAGTCACCACCCGGCTGATGGCGGTCGATGACGCCCGCAACGCCGGCGCGCGCGCGCTGTTCGGCGAAAAATACGGCGACGAAGTGCGCGTCGTGGTGATGGGCAGCGGCGCGCGGGAGCGCGGCGGCAATTCGCTCGGCTGGTCGGTCGAGCTGTGCGGCGGCACTCACGTCAAGCGCACCGGCGATATCGGCCTGATCTCGGTGACCAGCGAAAGCGCGGTCGCCTCCGGCGTGCGCCGTATTGAGGCGTTGACCGGCCATCAGGCCCGCCAGAATGCCAATACCATGATCGAAACCGCGCGCGTTGCCGCGGCTGAACTGCGCACCTCGGTCGAGGATATGCCGGCGCGCATCACGGCGCTGCTCGACGAGCGCAAGAAGCTCGAGCGCGACCTCGCCGACGCCCGCAAGAAGCTGGCGATGGGCGGTGGCGGTGCCGCGGCCAATGGCGCCTCTGATGTGCGCGAGGTCGGCGGCGTCAAGCTGATGGCCCGCGCGGTCGAAGGCGTCGAGATCAAGGATCTCAAGAGCCTGGTCGATCAGGGCAAGAAGCAGATCGGCTCGGGCGTGATCGCACTGGTCGCCACCAGCGAGGACGGCAAGGGTTCGATCGTGGTCGGCGTTACGCCCGATCTGGTGTCGCGGTTCTCGGCGGTCGATCTGGTGCGCAAGGCGTCGGAAGTGCTCGGCGGCAAGGGCGGCGGCGGCAAGCCGGATATGGCCCAGGCCGGTGGCCCGGATGGCGCCAAGGCCGGCGCGGCGCTGGAAGCGATCGCCGCGGCGATCGCCGGCTGAGGTGCCGACGATCACGACCAACGGCCGTTAAATGTGATCCGTCGTGCCCGCGCTTGTCGCGGGCATCCACGTCTTGAAAGCGCCGCAAGATCAAAGACGTGGATGGCCGGGACGGAGCCCGGCCATGACGCGTAGTAGGTTGGTATCACTGGCCACTGGCAATACGTACGCGGCGCAGCGCGCCTCGTCACGCAAACAGCAAAAGGGCGAGGCCGGCATCAGCCAGTCTCGCCCTTTTTGTTTGGTCAGTGTTCGCGCTTAGTCGGTGATCACGCCTTCGCGTAGCGGCTTTTTGCGCAAATCGCGTTCGTCGTGGATGATCGCCACCACCTTGCCGACCGGCACGCCCAAGGTTTGCAACACTGTGCTGGCGATTTCGAAACTCGCCTCCAGCACCTCGCGCACCACCTCATTGGCGCCGAGCGCGAACAGCCGCACCGCATGCTGCGCGTCGCGCGCGCGGACGATCACCGGCACATCGGCGCGCTCGGCACGGATCGCGGCCACCGAATATTCGGCGGCGATCGGGTCGTGCATGGTCACCACCACCGCGGGCGCTTCGGCGAGCCCGCATTTGCGCAGGAAGGCGCGCAGCGTGGCGTCGCCATAGACCAGGTCGCGGCCGGCCTTGCGGCCCTTGGCGACGATGTCGGGGTCGCGTTCGATCACGATGAACGGCTTGTTCTGCTTGCTGAGGATGTCGCAGATGATGCGGCCGACCCGGCCATAGCCGATCACGATGGTGCGCCCGGGTTCGATCGGGCCGGGTTCGTCATAGCCGTGGTTGATGGCCGCGGCACGCCGCGCCCGCACCCCGGCATGGGCGCCGAGCTTGGCCAAGAACGGCGTCAGGAACATGGTGCCTGATGCCACCAGCAGCATGAACTGTTCGACGTCCGGCTTCAGCAGGCCGCTGTTGCCGGCCATGCTCAGCACCAGAAAGGCGAATTCGCCGCCGCCCGCAAGCAGCAGGCCGGCTTCGATCGACACCGGCAGCGACAGCTTGAACAGCCGCGCCAGCACCACCACCACCAGCGCCTTCAGCATGGTCATGCCGACGATCGAGGCCACCAGCATCACCGGCGCGCGCGACACTTCGGCCAGATCGATGCGCATGCCGACCGAGATGAAGAACAGCCCGAGCAGCATGCCCTTGAACGGTTCGATATCGACTTCGACCTGGCGGCGGAACTCGGTCTCCGATAGCAGCAGCCCGGCCAGGAACGCGCCGAGCGCCATCGACATGCCGGCGACATGGGTCAGCAGCGAGATGCCGACCACGGTGAACAGCACCGTGGCCATGAACAATTCGCGCTGATGGGTGCGCGCCACCAGCCGGAACAAGGGCCGCAGGATCAGCCGGCCAAAGCCGATGATCAGCGCCACCGCGGCGCCGGCTTGCACCAGCGCGAGGCCAAGCCCGGCCGACACCGCGGCGGCGGTGACCTTGCCGGTGCCGCCCTCGGCGACCGCATTACCAAACACCACGATCAGGAACAGGATCGGCACCACCGCGAGGTCCTGCGCCAGCAGCACCGAGAAGATCGAACGGCCGGCCACCGAGGTCAGCCGCTTCTGCTCGGCCAGCAGTTGCAGCACGATCGCGGTCGAGGACAGCGCCAGACAGGCGCCGATCACCAAACTGGCGTCGAGCGGGTTGCCGAACGCCAGCGTCACGGCGCTGATCGCTGCGGTGGTGACGACCACCTGCAACATGCCAAAACCGAACACCATGCGCCGCATGGTCCATAGCCGGTCGAACGACAGGTGCAGGCCGATAGTGAACAGCAGAAACGCGACGCCGAATTCGGCGAGCCGGTCCACGGCATCCTGGGAGGTGATGGCGATCACGCTGAGCCATGACCAGTCATCCTGCAGCCGGCCGAGACTATAGGGGCCGAGCACCAGACCGGCGACCAGGAAGCCCAGCACCGGGCTGATGCGCAATCTGGCCATCAGCGGAATGATCACTCCCGCCGTGCCGAGGAACACCAGTGTTTCGCGATAAATTCCAGGATCGGTTGCCGCCGCCATAAGACCTCTCAGACGTGCCGCGTTGTTGCCTAGGGGCGTGCAAAGCTGACAGTGTTGAAACAAACGCCGCGTGAATGTGCAGGCTGGGCGGTATCTATCGATATCACCCGGGGTCATGCCCATCGGAAATTGCTTGGTGCGGCGATTGGTCCCCTTTGCGCGAAGCGGCTTGAGCCTGGATTATCGCGGAAAAGGGTTGCAAGGAACATAATACACCGCTGATTTCGACGATTGTGATGCGTTCGAGGGCGGCCAGATCGTCTCCAAGGCGCGGACGCTCAATCCCAAACTGCCGATCATCGCCCGCGCTCATTCCGATGAAGAGGTCGCCCATCTGCGCAGCCTGGGCGCCGACGTCGTGATCATGGGAGAGGAGGAAATCGCCAAGGCGATGATCACCCGGATCGGCGTGCCGGGCTGATTGCGGAACAACACGCAGCAGATCGATCAACAAAAAAGGCGCGGATTGCTCCGCGCCTTTTGCAGTTTGTTGGCTTTGAACTTTGGCTTGCAGCCTTGGCGTTACTGACTTCCAGCCTTGGCTACCAACCTCTCCGCACGTCATGGCCGGGCCTCGTCCCGGCCATCCACGTCTTTGATGCTGAACCAGCTTTAAGACGTCATGCCCGCGACAAGTGTTTAGCCCGGGGACATGTCGGACACCTGTTCGGGGACATCACTGACACTTTTGGGCGTGGTCAAGTCGATCGTTGCGACTGACCACGATCCGAAGAAGATTCCATAGCGACCGTCCTGGTCGAGCGGCCGCACGGCGAGGCGTTCACCGCGCAAGGCGCGTGGCACCTGCCAGAGGC
>NZ_QJTI01000040.1:3191-13691 GCF_003217325.1 Rhodopseudomonas faecalis | reverse complement strand
ACAACTTCAGACCTCACCAGGCCCTCGGCGGCAAAACCCCCAAGGACTTCGCCACCAACAAAACCATTCGATCAACGAATTAGTGAACTCGCACAATTGCGAGAGAAGCGAAGCAATCCAGCCCCGCTATCAGGCTGCTGGACGGCTTCGTTACTGCGCTCCCTACAATGGCGATCCGATCAATGCAGCTTGACGCTCGGCGTTGGCCGGTGGCTGCCGATCGAATTGAGCAGCGCGCGCCAGAACACGGTGGAGCGGCCGTGCAATGCCGCCTCGTGCATCTTGTACAGCGCCCGGTACATCAGCCGCGCCATCATGCCTTCGATGAACATGCTGCGCCCGACCGCATAGCCCATCACATTGCCGACCGCCGAATATTTGCCGAGCGACACCAGCGAGCCGAAATCGCGATATTCGAATGGCGGGATCGGCTGGCGCTGCATGATCGGCTCGATATGCCGAATGATATGGGTCGCCATCTGATGCGCGGCCTGGGCCCGCGGCGGCACCGGGTTCGGGTAGCCTTCCCGCGGGCAGGACGAGCAATCGCCGATCGCGAAAATATTGGGATCGCGCGTGGTCTGCAGCGACGGCGTCACCAGCAGCTGATTGATGCGATTGACTTCGAGACCGCCGAAATCGGCCAAAAAGTCCGGCGCCTTGACGCCCGCCGACCACACCACCAGTTCCGAAGGAATGAGTTCGCCGCTCGATAGCACCACGCCGTCGGCGCGCACTTCCGCGACCCGGGCGTTGATACGCACCTCGACGCCGAGCGCGACCAGCAATTCCATGGTGGCGTCAGCGATCCGCTCCGGCAGCGCCGGCAGAATGCGCGGCGCGGCCTCGATCAGCACGATATGGATGTCGCGCGCCGGATTGATGCGGTCCATGCCGTAACCAACCACATCGCGCACCGTATGGTGCAATTCGGCGGCAAGTTCGGTGCCGGTGGCACCGGCGCCGATGATGGCGACGTGCAGCTGTCCGGGCCGCGGCCCTTCGGGCTGGGTGTTGGCGCGCAGACAGGCATTGACGATCCGGCGGTTGAAGCGGCTGGCCTGCTCCGGGGTTTCCAGCGGCACCGCGAACTGCGCCGCGCCCGGCGTGCCGAAATCATTGGTGACGCTGCCGATCGCCATGATCAGCGTGTCATAGGGCACCGAGGTCGCTGGCGTGATCTGCCGGCCCTCTTCATCAAGCATCTCGGCCAGTTTCAACTCTTTGGCTTCGCGGTCGATGCCGATCACCTCGCCATAGCGATAGATAAAATTGTGCCAATGCGCCTGCGCCAGATAGTTCAGCTCGTGCTGCGAGCGGCGCAGGCTGCCCGCCGCGACCGCGTGCAACAACGGCTTCCACAGATGGGTGCGCGAACGCTCGACCAGCGTCACGGTGGCGCGCCCTGATCGGCCGAGCGTATCGCCGAGCTTGGTGACGAGTTCGAGCCCGCCGGCGCCGCCGCCCGCCACCACGATGCGATGCGGCCTGGTTAGTTGGTCGTTCTGATCTGCCATCGACTGCCCCCGATCGTCACACCACCGATAGTTTCGCGCGATCGCCGGCAAAAATGCAACACGACGCAGCGCACCATGCAAGATCAAGTGGTAAGCAGCCGCCAAAATGAAAGGCCAGGGAGCATGCGCTCCCCGGCCTCAAATCACGTATTCGTCAACGACGGTCAGGTGGAATATTTGAACTCCGGCATCGCCTTCAGCTCATCCTTGGACAGATTCAGGATGGCGTGGTCCGGGTACCACTGACTGCCGCTGGCATTGGTGGTGGACGGTGTCGCCGATCCGGCCGAACCGGTGGTCGTGGACGATCCGGTGGTGCCCGACGGCGCCATGCCCGAGCCCGACGTGCTCTTGCTCGCGCTGGCGCTGCGGACCGGCTCGTTGGACCATTGCAGCTTCTCGAACGGGATCGCGACATAGCGCTCGCCCATGCCGAGGAAACCGCCGACGCCGATCACCACTGCCTGCACCTTGCCGGACTGATCGACCAGCAGTTCATTGATCTCGCCGAGATTCTCGTTGTTGGCGTTGTAGACATTGACGCCGATCACCTTCGAGCTGCGCCACTGCCCCTTATGGGATATCGGCTGCGACATGCTCGATTGCGACATGCTCGATGATGACGGACTGGTGGATGGCGCCGGATTCTGCGCAACCGCCATGGTGCTGAGCATCGTGGTGCCGAGCAGGCCGGCGATAATCGTTTTGGCGTTCATTGTGTCGTGCCTCATTGGTTGGAAATGGTCCCTACCAAACGGCGTAGACGCGGCGCTGTTCCCGTGATGAGAGGATTTTGTCGGCGAACGAAACTGGAGACACAGCGTGACCGATAGTTCCGCCAGTTCCAGCTCGCGCGACCTTTGAACGCATCATCGCGCGACCGATCAACGCCTCCCACATCCGCACAAGGGCCGCGGTGACAGCTATCAGTGATACGACAATCATTGGAGCGCGCGATCAGATCACGTCATTGATCAGTAGCGCCGCGAACGAACGCAAACTCGCCGTGTCTCCGCTGGCACGACTACTCGACGCTGACGGCTGTTCCAATTCGCACGCGGCGTCGATGCCCGCGATCTCAAACGACAGCGCCTCGCTCGCCTCGGCCTGACGATCTCGCAGGCGATCACGTTCGCGCACGGCGGCGAATTAACGCTACACGATCGGCTGCCACGCGCGCCGATCGCGCGCATCTCCCCGCGTCACCCGATTCCGCTGCACGGCACCACGTGGTGGCGCGCGCCCAGCATTTGGCAGTGGGGAACCCGGCACTCGCCAAAACGCTCGTTGACACGCGCGCGCTTCTGCCTACATTGAGCCCGTTCCGAGGGGGGCTCCGATGAGGAGCTGAGATACCGCTTCCTCGCGGGTCAGGCGGCAAGACTGCCGGGCCAGTGCGAGACCGCGGTGACCCTTTGAACCTGATCCGGGTCATGCCGGCGAAGGGACAGGGATGAATAAACAGACTGATCTTGTGAGCGGACAATCGTCCGCTATTTCGCTTTCCGCTTCCGATTCCGAACGCGGCCAACTTCCAGATCTCCGCAAGGACGCTCCCGTTTCCGTGATCGGCGCCGGCATTGCCGGTGCCTGGCACGCTTTGCTGCTGGCGCGCGCCGGCCGCAAAGTCACGCTCTATGAGCGCGGCGATCAGGCGATGACGCAAGCCACTAGCCATTGGGCTGGCGGCATGCTGGCGCCGTTCTGCGAGGCCGAGGCCGCCGAGCCGATGGTCAGCCAGATCGGCATGCGCTCGCTGGAAATGTGGCGCAAGGAATTTCCTGAAACGAAATTCAACGGCTCGCTGGTGGTGTCGCATCCGCGTGATCGCGCCGACTTCGAGCGCTTCGCCAAGATGACCACCGGCCATCAGCGCGTTGACGCCGACGGCATCGCCGCGCTGGAGCCGGCGCTGGCCGGCCGCTTCCATGAGGGCCTGTATTTCCCGAATGAAGGCCATGTCGAGCCGCGCCTGGTGCTGGCGCGTTTGCATGAGCGCTTGATCGAAGCCGGCGGCACCATTCATTTCGAATCGGAAATGACGCCGGAAGAACTCGACGGCCTGGTGGTCGATTGCCGAGGCCTCGCCGCGCGCGACAAGGCGCCGGAACTGCGCGGCGTCAAAGGCGAGATGGCGGTGATCAAGACCGCCGAGGTCACGCTATCGCGCCCGGTGCGTCTGATGCATCCGCGCTGGCCGCTCTACGTCATTCCGCGCGAGAACAATCACTTCATGCTCGGCGCCACCACCATCGAGAGCGAAGACGAGTTGGTGATGGTGCGCTCGGCGCTGGAGCTGCTGAGCGCCGCCTATGCCGTGCATCCGGCGTTCGGCGAAGCGCATATCGTTGAGATCGGCGCCGGGCTGCGGCCCGCCTTCCCCGACAACCTGCCGCGCATCGCGCTCGGCAATCGCCGCGTCGCGGTCAATGGCCTTTATCGCCACGGCTTCCTGATGGCGCCGGCCCTGGCCGAAAAGACGCTCGCTTATGTCGAGCGCGGTGTGATCGACAATCAGGTGATGCGATGCTTGTGACCTTGAACGGCGAACAGCGTGAAATCGCGGCCGACAACGTCGCTGCGCTGATGAGCGAGCTGGATTTCACGGCCGGCCATTTCGCCGTGTCGCTCAACTACGAGGTGGTGCCGCGCGGCCAATGGGCCGAAACCCCGGTCGCCGCCGGCGATGAGATCGAGATTCTGACGCCTCGCCAGGGAGGGTGAGATGCGCGCCGCAGGCATGTGCTCTGTGCACCTCTCCCCGCCTGCGGGGAGAGGTCGGACGCTGAGCGCAGCGAAGCGTTCGGTTGAGGGGGCGCCTGCCCGCATCCGAACGTTCTCGACTCGTCGTGATACCCCCTCACCCTTGCCCTTGCCTTTGCCCTTGCCCCGCATGCGGAGCGCGGGAGCCTGCTGCGGCAGTGGAGATGTTTCATGGTGAAATTCTACGATCGCGAATTTTCCTCGCGCCTTCTGATCGGCAGCGCGCTCTATCAGTCGCCGACCATCATGCAGGACTCGATCCGCGCCTCTGGCGCCGAGATCGTCACGGTATCGCTGCGCCGCGAGGCTGCCGGCGGCAAGGCCGGCGACGTGTTCTGGTCGCTGATCCGCGAACTCGGCGTCACCGTGCTGCCGAACACCGCGGGCTGCCGCGGCGTGCGCGACGCGGTGACCACCGCCAAGATGGCGCGCGAATTGTTCGGCACTTCCTGGATCAAGCTGGAGGTGATCGCCGATAACGACACGCTGCAGCCCGACGTGGTCGGCCTCGTGGAAGCCGCCACCATCCTGATCAAGGATGGCTTTGAGGTGTTCCCCTATTGCACCGAGGATCTGTCGGTGGCGATGAAGCTGGTCGATGTCGGCTGCCGGGTGATCATGCCCTGGGCGGCGCCGATCGGCAGCGCGCGCGGCATTACTAATCGCGACGGCCTGAAATTGCTGCGCGACCGGCTGCCCGACATCACGCTGGTGGTCGATGCCGGGCTCGGCGCGCCGAGCCACGCCGCCGCGGCGATGGAGCTCGGCTTTGATGCCGTGCTGCTCAACACCGCAATCGCCAAGGCCGAACATCCGGTGCCGATGGCCGGCGCCTTCAAGCTCGCGGTCGAAGCCGGCCGCATTGCTTATGAGTCCGGCCTGATGGACGCCCGCGATTTCGCCTCGCCCTCCACACCTGTGATCGGGACTCCGTTCTGGCATGCCGTATCCTGACCGCTTTTACGCCATCGTTGACAGCGTCGACTGGGTGCGGCGCCTGGCGTCGCTCGGCGTCGGCACCGTGCAGCTGCGCGCCAAGGACCTCAATGACGGTGAGGCGCTGCAGCTCGTCACCGACGCCCTGGAAGCGGTGAAGGGCACGCGCACCAAACTGGTGGTCAATGATTATTGGCGCGCGGCGATCGTCGCCGGTGCTCAGCATCTGCATCTTGGCCAGGAGGACCTCGCCGAGGCTGATCTTGGCGAAATCCGCAAGGCTGGGCTGACGCTCGGGCTGTCCACTCACGACGACCAGGAGCTGGAGACCGCGCTCGCCGCGCAGCCCGACTATGTCGCGCTCGGGCCGATCTTCCCGACCACGCTGAAATCGATGCGCTTTGCGCCGCAGGGCATTCCGAAGATCACCACCTGGAAGCAGCGCGTCGGCAACATTCCGCTGGTGGCGATCGGCGGCATCAAGCTGGAACAGGCCGAAGAGATTTTTGCGGCCGGCGCTGACTCGATCGCGGTGGTGAGCGACGTCACGCAAAATGCTGATCCCGACGCGCGCGTGCGCGCCTGGCTCGATTTCGTCGCCGAGAAGGCGTGACGCGACCCGACTGCGACCGTCATGGCGAGCGCAGCGAAGCAATCCAAAAGTCCCGAGCACGGACGTTCCTGGATTGCTTCGTCGCTAACGTTCCTCGCAATGACGGCATAACGACTTTGACGACAACAAGCGGCCCGACAACAACCCATAGGAGGATGGCATGAATATCCGCTCCAATCCCGAGACGACGCGCGCCGCCGTCACCACCGGCCCGCTGCCCTCCTCCCGCAAGATTTATTCTACGCCCGAGGCCGCGCCCGATCTGCGCGTGCCGCTGCGCGAGATCATTTTGTCGGAAGCCTCCGGCGAGCCGAACCTGCCGGTCTATGACACCACCGGCCCCTACACCGACCCGGATGTGGTGATCGACGTCAACCAGGGCCTGCCGCGGCTGCGCACTCAGTGGGTCAAGGAACGCGGCGGTGTCGAAGAATATCAGGGCCGCATCATCAAGCCGGAAGACAACGGCAATGTTGGCGCCGAGCACGCCGCCAAGGCATTCACCGCCTATCACCAGCCGCTGCGCGGCACCGGCGCAGGCCCGCTGACCCAGCTGGAATATGCGCGCGCCGGCATCATCACCAAGGAAATGATCTTTGTCGCCGAGCGCGAGAATCTCGGCCGCAAGCGCCAGCTCGAGCGCGCCGAGGCCGCGCTCGCCAATGGCGAGTCATTTGGCGCCAGCATTCCGGCGTTCATCACCCCGGAATTCGTGCGCGATGAGATCGCGCGCGGCCGCGCCATCATTCCGGCCAATATCAACCACGGCGAACTCGAGCCGATGATCATCGGCCGCAACTTCCTGACCAAGATCAACGCCAATATCGGCAACAGCGCCGTGACCTCGTCGGTCGAGGAGGAAGTCGACAAGATGGTGTGGGCGATCCGCTGGGGCGCCGACACCGTGATGGACCTCTCGACCGGCCGCAACATCCACACCACCCGCGAATGGATTTTGCGCAACGCGCCGATCCCGATCGGCACCGTGCCGATCTATCAGGCGCTGGAGAAGGTCAATGGCGATCCAGTCAAGCTCGACTGGGAGGTGTTTAAGGACACGCTGATCGAGCAATGCGAACAGGGCGTCGATTATTTCACCATTCATGCCGGCGTGCGGCTGCAATACATCCACCTGACCGCCAATCGCGTCACCGGCATCGTGTCGCGCGGCGGCTCGATCATGGCGAAGTGGTGCCTGGCGCATCACAAGGAAAGCTTCCTGTACACGCATTTCGAAGAGATCTGCGAGCTGATGCGCAAATACGACGTGGCGTTCTCGCTCGGCGACGGTCTGCGTCCCGGCTCGATCGCTGACGCCAATGACCGCGCGCAGTTTGCCGAACTCGAGACGCTCGGGGAACTGACCAAGATCGCCTGGGACAAGGGCTGTCAGGTGATGATCGAAGGCCCCGGCCATGTGCCGCTGCACAAGATCAAGATCAACATGGACAAGCAGCTCAAGGAGTGCGGCGAAGCGCCGTTCTACACGCTTGGGCCGCTGACCACCGACATCGCGCCGGGCTATGACCACATCACCTCCGGCATCGGCGCGGCGATGATCGGCTGGTTCGGCTGCGCGATGCTGTGCTACGTCACGCCCAAGGAGCACCTCGGCCTGCCCGATCGCAACGACGTCAAGGTCGGCGTGATCACCTACAAGATCGCGGCGCATGCGGCCGATCTGGCCAAGGGTCATCCGGCGGCGCAGCTGCGCGACGACGCGGTCAGCCGCGCCCGCTTCGAATTCCGCTGGCAGGATCAGTTCAACATCGGGCTCGATCCCGACACCGCGCAGGCGTTCCATGACGAAACGCTGCCCAAGGAAGCGCACAAGATCGCGCATTTCTGCTCGATGTGCGGCCCCAAGTTCTGCTCGATGAAGATCACGCAGGATGTGCGCGACTACGCGGCCTCGCTCGGCGACAACGAACGCGCCGCGCTCTATCCGGTCGGCCAGGCCGGCATGTCGATTTCCGGCACCATCGAGGACGGCATGGCGCAGATGAGCGCCAAATTCCGCGACATGGGCGAGCAGCTCTATCTCGACGCCGAGAAGGTCAAGGAGAGCAACAAGGCGCTGTCGTAAGGCGGCGGGCTCAATACACGCAACAAACGTCATGCCCGGGCGCGACCTGGGCATTGATCGTAAATGAAGCGGTCAGGGCCAACTCAGTTGAACGGCAACGAACACAACAAGACGTTGTACGCTCTCAAACTCTCGTAGTATTATAGATTGAAGTGCGCAGTTCTCGAACACGGGCCTGAAAGCATTCTTAATCAGTGCCCGGACAAATTAGGGCTTATCATGGCCACCGAGGATGAAGACATAAACGAGTACCTCCACCTTCCGGATGATCCCGAGGAAGCTTTCGCAGTCTTACAACGACGACGATACAAGGACCTTGTAGCCATATGGAATGTTAACGAGGGTGGCTCAGGCTTCTATTACGAACGAAGATATGTTGATGGCCTAGTTGCTTTCGACGAAGTGCATAACTTGGGCATCCTAACTACATATCGAAATCCTCCAAGAGGGGATAACGATTTTTCAGATTTCTTTCAGGACTTCCGACGTCACGTTGAGGTTACATCCCAGAAGATTCTGATCGAAGCGGCCAGGCGCCAAAAAAGCAACTCCCAAAGCATAGTCGTCCTCGACGCGAGTGCTCGTGAGGCAATCCACAAACTCATTCAAGCTATTCGCGAAAAGCTAAACGCGATCGCTCTAACTGAAAACCAAAGAGATTCTTTGTTCAATAAATTGAATGCTTTTGCTGCCGAGATCGACCGCAATCGGACCCGTACAGAATCGTTCTTCGCTTTCGCAGTTGAGCTTGCCCGCACCGCTCGGTCCGTCAACGATGAGATTAAGCCACTTCAGCAAACCATCGACCGAGTTTTCGATTGGATTGAAAAAGCAAAGAAACTAAAGGACGCCCTGCCCCCTTGGAACGAGCGCAGGAAAATTGAGGGACCAGCTAAGCGACTTCCATCTCCTAAGGGAGAGGTAGACGACGATATACCATTCTAATGGACACGCATATTTTTCCACGGTAGGGGGTGGAATTGTCGATTCGGCTATTGATTCGTATTCAGGATAGGGGTTTTGTCGATACAAACTCGCTGATTGAGCCCGTAGGATGGGTTGAGCCCTTGCGAAACCCATCGCCTCAAATTCCGTGCGTTTGATGGGTTTCGCAAGAGCTCAACCCATCCTACGTCGGTTCGGCGCCGGGCTGTCGCTCGCCGAAATTGCTGCCCGGATCGGCGGCATCGCCGGCCAAATCGAGCGGATAGACACCGCGCGCCACCATGCGGTGGAACGAGGAATGCGGCCAGTCCGCGACGCGGGCAACGTGGCCATGTTTCACCGGGTTGAAATGAATGTAGCCCGTAGGATGGGTTGAGCTCTTGCGAAACCCATCGTCCCCTCGGTGCGCATCATGATGGGTTTCGCAAGAGCTCAACCCATCCTACGGCGCTCGACCCATCCTACGGCGCTTCACGATCGTTCGCCGAACCCGTCGCTCGGGGCGCCCATGTCGCCGGCCCAATCGAGCGGATAGTGCTAAACTTAGCGCACTTGGCTATTCATCCTAGCCCGTAGGATGGGTTGAGCCCTTGCGAAACCCATCACCTCAAATTCCATGCGTTTGATGGGTTTCGCGAAGAGCTCAACCCATCCTACGTCGGTTCGGCGCCGGGCTACGGGCTTCGCGAGTGATCGTTTTGATCATTTTGCGGCACCAGTGAAAAAAGATGATGCTCCCAGGGAGGCATCAAGATCTTGGTCTCTTGGCGTATTGGGCGGCGTCTTGCGAAAATTGCCACGATGCTTGGCGATCGCTGGAAAGCGGTCGCTGAAGCCCGCCGTCAACGGCGTCTTTGCATCGACAGCTTCAAATGTGATGCGCTTGAGCGAGTAACCAACTCCAAAAGCAGCTGCCAGATTGTCAGGAGAGACTTCCACAATCGAGCTTGGATTGCTCACGTTAGCAAACGTGACCAACATCGGATAATCCCGACGGAGCAACATCACCGAAGACTTGGTCGCAGCAGCTTTCTTCATCCGTTCTTGCATACCTTCGTTGGGAGGCCCTAGCTTCAACTCGGGATAGGCGAGGACTTTCGACACGATTGAAAACAGGTCGCGCCGGTAGAGCGGATCTGCGAGCACCGCGAAGAGAAATCGACCGCTGCCTAGGTCGACGGTCGGTGCTTCACCGATATTGCCGGAGCCGCCGATATCGCCGGGAAGTGGGATCATCGACGGCCCGTAGAGTGTGCATTCCAACACCGACGAACCTATGCTAACCCCGCTCGGCGTATTCACCTCGAGAGTCAGGCGATAGCGCAGCCACGCCTGCGACCTGCCGCAGCCGGAAAGCACTAACGCCATACCGCCTGTCAGAAGCGCCAGCATGCCGCGCCGTCCCATCATCATCCTACCACTCCCGGCCGACTATTGATCGTCAATATCCGCGCCATCCGGATTTCTGCGGCATGGCCATCAACTCAGCTCGTAGGATGGGTTGAGCCCTTGCGAAACCCATCGCCTCAAATTCCGTGCGTTTGATGGGTTTCGCAAGAGCTCAACCCATCCTACGTCGGTTCGGCGCCGGGCTGTCGCTCGCCGAAATTGCTGCCCGGATCGGCGGCATCGCCGGCCCA
>NZ_QJTI01000040.1:0-3093 GCF_003217325.1 Rhodopseudomonas faecalis | reverse complement strand
GATGGGTTTCGCAAGAGCTCAACCCATCCTACGTCGGTTCGGCGCCGGGCTGTCGCTCGCCGAAATTGCTGCCCGGATCGGCGGCATCGCCGGCCCAATCGAGCGGATAGACACCGCGCGCCGCCATGCGGTGGAACGAGGAATGCGGCCAGTCCGCGACGCGGGCAACGTGGCCATGTTTCACCGGGTTGAAATGAATGTAGTCGATATGTCGCGCGACATCGTCGTCGTCGCGCAGCGTATGCTCCCAATAGCGCCGCTGCCAGATGCCGCGTTCGGCTTTCCGCGCGCGGCTCTCGGAAATCCGTTCGCCCGTCGGCATGCCGCGTGAAAACGCGGCCTTGATCAGCCGCCAGCGCGTGGCGAAATCGCGATCGCCATCGGGGAGCGTCCAGACTGCATGAAGGTGGTCGGGCAACACCACGATCGCGTCGATCACGAACGGATGGCGCTGCCGCGTCTCGTGGAAGGCACCGCGCAACAGATCGATGTGATCGGTCAGCAACCGCAGCCGGCGCTCCGCGAGATTGACGGTGAAGAAGAAGCGACCGCCGGCGACGGCGTTGCGCCGATAATTCGTCATCGAAAGGCTCGTTGTGCGGCGATGGGTTTCGCAAGAGCTCAACCCATCCTACACGATTGTGCGGGCTACGCCCGCTACTTCAACGCCGTCTGCATCGCCTTCCAGTCAAACCCCTTCGCCGTCGTCAGCGCTTCGTCCTCGCCGAGCCCCTTGAACGCCAGCGACAGCGCCGCGGCCGGGCCGAGCGCGACCAGGATGGTGCCGGACTTGTCGCTGGCCTGGAACGTTCGGGTCACCTTGAAGCCATCGATCGTGCTGGCGCTGATCGGGCCGTGGCTGGCCTCGGTCTTGAGGCCGGTGCCGGAGGTCGCAAGCCGGCTCTGCGCCGGCGGGCCGGCCAGCAGCTGCACGCTGACATGGATCTCGCCGCGCGCGTAACCGCGCTGCACCATCACGATGCGGCTGCCATAGTCCTGCATCGCCACGCCGCCCGGCTTGCCGGCTTTCCAACCCGGCAGTTCGACCAGCAGCGGCACGAACGGCTCCAGGCCGTCCTCGGCGCGCGCGGACGATTGCGGCGTCAGCGCCGCCGCAGCCAACGCGGGCAACACCACGGCCAAACCAGCAAGACGACGACGCGCGATCATGACAACCTCCACATTCAAGACAGTGGCGGCAGCCTAGCAAGGCCGCCGGCTGCGGCATTGATCTGAATTCGCATGTCACCGATGCGGAAGGTCAAGGAGCGCAACCGTAGCCCGCACGGAGCGCAGAGAAATCGGAGACACACCCCTCGCTGCCACGCCGTCCCCGGATTGCGCTGCGCTTCATCCGGGCTACGGCGCTGCCGTCACTGCAAGTGATGCGATGATCACTTCAGACGAAACTTGTCGCTGCTAATCATCGCCGAAATGCGTTCGACCAGATCGCCGGGACGATCGCTGTCCGAGGTGGCAAGCACATGAGCTTCCAACGTGCCGAGCGACTGAAATTGCCGATGAAGCGCGGTGATCGGGGCCGGATCGGTGAGCGTGTCGCCGCCGCGTTGCTGGCAGCGTGCGATGGCGATGTCCAATGGCGGCCGCAGCACGATGTAATGCGCCGGCACCTTTAGCCCTGCAAATGCCGACAGGAACCACGGCCCGATGATGCCATCGAGAATGACGAAATAGCCGCCCTCGGCATAGGCGGACACGGTTCGGCACAGCGCGTCCATCACCACGCGGTTCTGCGCATCGGATTGGGGCAGATAGGGCGCGATCGCGCCATGCTTGATGAAATGCCAAAAATCATCGGAGTGGAGATGGACCTTCGGCGATCCCGGCATCTGCGCAAGCGCGGCCGCCGCCGTGGTCTTGCCCGCCCCCGGCGGGCCGGTGAGGATCAACACTTCTCCGCGGCGATCAAGCATAATGCACTCTTCAGCCCACCTGGCAGTTCTCCCGCAGGGCCGACAGTGGCAGCGTAATCTGACGCGTGTTGGACAGCAATCTATTCGCGTGCCGGCGCGCACCGTCACGTTCGTTCACATGTAGCCGGAAGGAAGCGCAGCGAAAGCCGAAAGTTCCGTTTGTCCGACTGTCGCCCGGATGGCGGGTGCTCCATCCGGGCGACAGATGTTGTGCACGGCAGGCGCGCTGATCAGCGTGCGAGGCGGCGGCCGGCGGCGCCGCGCGCGCTCACCTGGATCGTCATGTAGCAAGTGACCGTCATGCCCAGTTCTATCTGGCCGGAATCGGGCGAGAATAGATATTCTCGACAGCTACTGCCCGCGGTCGGCAAGTTCGGCACCGCGTAGTCATAGACCAGCTGCCCGGTGTTCAAGGTGCGATACACGGTGACGCGCGCGGCGCGAGCGGTCGGCATGCCGAAATGCTCTTTGACACGTTCGAAGCCGCTCTGCAGATCGTAGCTGATCGCGAAGTTGTTGAATGGCGCGACGCCGACCCAGCCCGGCAAATCCACCTGCCCCTTGTTCTGCAATTGGCGGTTAAAATTCACCTTGAGCCGGCCGTTGCCGTTGATCAGGAAGTAATCGTCAAAAGCGTTGAGGTCCGCTTGCGGCACTTTGCGCGAACTTTGCGCCGCGAGGTTGAGCACCGTCGGGGTTTGCGCCAGCGGCTCGAGATAAGCGGTCTTGAAGAAGAACGTCAGCGATTGCGCGTGGACCGGCGACACCGCGACCAGCATTGCGCCCACACTCAGCATCAGCAATTTGCGCATGAAGACTCTCCAGGGGAAGTGACGAGGCATGATGCGTAAAACTCCGCATCGTCACAACCTGGGACTGTACCTAGTTATCATTGCAACTTTACCGAAACTGCACGGCGATTGAGGCGAAGAGAGAGCCCGGCTGAAGCGCTGCGCATCAGGGGCTACAACCCGTAGCCCCTAGGGTGGATTGGCGAAGCGTAATCCGCCCTTGCGCGGAGACAAGCCCTCGCCTGTCGGCGGGTTACGCCTTCGGCTAACCCGCCCTTGTAATAGCGAAATCGAATATCGTTGGGGTGTTCCGAAAGGAATGCTCTGCCGCGGACGGCCATCCGCGGCAGAGCGGCTGGCGATCGGAT
>NZ_QJTI01000039.1 GCF_003217325.1 Rhodopseudomonas faecalis | reverse complement strand
ATCCGATCGCCAGCCGCTCTGCCGCGGATGGCCGTCCGCGGCAGAGCATTCCTTTCGGAACACCCCAACGATATTCGATTTCGCTATTACAAGGGTGGGTTAGCGCCGTCGGCGCGTAACCCACCGCTCAAGGCGCCGAAACGCTGACATGCGTAGCCCGGATGGAGCGAAGCGAAATCCGGGATGCTTGCATTAGGTCTCCTCCGTCCCGGATTGCGCTGTGCTCCATCCGGGCTACAGGAAGAGCCAGTAGCTGCGCAGGGCGCGTAGTCATTGATGCGCCGCCGCGTGGCACGGCCTTCCCCTCTCCCCTTGTGGGAGAGGGTGCCTGAGATGCGTAGCATCGAAGGCGGGTGAGGGGGCCATCATGTGCACAAGCCCCCTCATCCGGCGAAGCTGCGCTGCGCCACCTTCTCCCACAAGGGGAGAAGGAAAGGCGGCCGATGCATTCGCTGTGCTCAACGTTCTTGGCATTGGTAGCCCGGATGGAGCGCAGCGAAATCCGGGTGTTCCTCGGTGTCTTTCGTCCCGGATTACGCTGCGCTTCATCCGGGCTACGTCTCCCATATGGATCGTGCTCGGTTTTGCCGCGTTGTCGGATCAAGGGCGGCCGTGTTAGCTGCCATGATCTCTTTGTTTGACCGGAGTTCATCTTGAGCGTCGCCTTCACCAAGGAAGACAGTGCCGAAACCGCAGCTGAAACCGTGTTGCCGGAGCGGCCGATTTCGCCGCATCCCAATTGGGTGACGGCAGCGGGATTGCAGGCGCTCGAGGCGCAGCTCGCGGAAGCGCGCGCGGCGGTGGAAGCGGCGCAAGCGATCGACGACGTCAACGAGCGTCGCCGCCAGGAAGCCGGCCCGGCGCGCGATGCGCGCTATTTCGCGGCCCGGCTGCGCAGCGCGCAGGTGATCGCCGATCCGGCGTCGATCGACAGCGTGGCGTTCGGCTCAACGGTGACGTTCCGGCGTGCCGACGGCCGGGTGCAGACCTATCGCATCGTCGGCGAGGATGAGGCCGACCCGAAAGCCGGCACGATCTCGTTCGTGTCGCCGGTGGCGCGGCTGTTGATGGGCAAGGAAGTCGGGGACGTGGTCGGCGCCGGCAACCAGGAACTTGAGATCGTCGCGATCGCCTGAAGCCTCGGGGGCGCGTTACGGCGGAGATGACAGCACGTAGGGCGCAATAGCGAAGCAAACCATCCGGAGATGAGAGACCCGGATTGCGATGCGCTCCATCCGGGTTACGCGCGCTGGACAAAACTCGGGGGCACAACGCTGGGAAGGGGCGTAGGGCGATCTAATCGGCCATCCGGCCATCTCCCGCTTCCGCCGCCGGCTTGACCGCGTGCGATCGGTTATCCCGCCCGCCGCGCTTTTGCGACCTTCAGCTCCAGCCCCGCGCGATCCTGTAAGTATCCGATCACGCTGAACAGGTTCTTGGCTTGCGGGTTGCCGCTGGGGCCAAACATCCGGATCAGGCTTTTGGGCGGTAGTTCGGTGGCGGCGCCGAGTTGTTCGAAGCCGACAGTGGCCTTGATGTAGTCGCGCAGGATCGCCTTGCCGGTTTCGACATCGCCCTTGAGCATCACTTCGATGGCCTCGCGCAGCAAAGCTTCAGCGAACGCCGGATCGGTTGCAACGTGATGCTGAACCAGTTCTTTGAAGCTTTTGGTCTGGGTCATAGGTGCTCCTATCGGGGCTTCTTGCTCTTCTTGTAGTCGTGCCAAAAGGCGATTGCCTGCGCGATATCGCGCTGTTGGCGCTTCTTGGTGCCGCCGCACAGCAGGATCACCAGCGTGTTGCCGTCTCGGCCGAAGTAGACGCGATAGCCGGGGCCGAAATCGATTTTGAGTTCAAGGACGCCTTCGCCGACCGATTTCACATTTGACAGGTTGCCGTGCTGGAGGCGCACCACCGCCACGGCCACCTTGGTGCGCGCCATAGCGTCGAGATTCGCGAGCCAATCCGCGAACGGACTATTGTCGCCAGCGAGATAATAGCGAACCTCGATCATGACCAAGGGTAACATATGTGTTACCCTGCTGTCGAGCGGTGGGGCTTCTATTACGAGCGAAGTGGATACCGGTTCGCGTCAAGAATACGCGTCACAGCCGAAGCTCTGGCGACAGGCGTGCTGCGATGAACAGCCCAAAACGCCAAAGGCCGGGGCGGGCCCGGCCTTTGTGCAAATCTGTGTTCAATAGCTGAGGTCGGCAGGCAGCGGGCGCGGGGCGCCCGGCGGCGTCAGATGCCGGCCTTCACCTGTTCCACGGCGATTGCCAAAAACTCGTCCATCTTGGCGCGAATCTGCTGCTCGCTGAGGGTGATGCCGTTGTCGGTCAGGTCCTTGGTCACCTTGCGCAGCACGTCGGCGTCGCCGGCTTCTTCGAGGTCGGCGATCACGACTTCCTTGGCATAGGCGGTCGCGGCGTCGCCCGACAGGCCGATCTGCTCGGCGACCCACAGTCCCAACAGCTTGTCCCGGCGGGCCTCGGCCTTGAACTTCTGCTCTTCATCGAGCGCGAATTTCTTCTCGAAACCTTCTTCGCGCTTGTCGAATGTCGTCATTGTGGGGTTCCGATGTTGCCCCGGGGCAAAATCGCCGGGGAATTGCTGGAAGGCGGTTGCACGCCTAGATAACGGGCGAGTTCTGTTAAGACAACAGCGGCAATGTCGCAAGCCACAAGGGTAAAAACTCGCTTTCGCCGCCAGGGTCGATTGTGCTGACTGGCCTGATCAGGTACGGTGCGGTCAGGCAGGGTTCTTGTTCTGTTTCCCTGGCCATTCCGGCTGCTCCGCCGTGGGTCGCCTCCTGTCATACGGAGCTCACCAACTCCATGGATTTCAACAAAACACGGTACATCCCCATGAGCCGTCGACGTCGCATTTATGAAGGCAAGGCGAAGGTTCTGTATGAAGGCCCGGAACCGGGCACGCTGATTCAGCACTTCAAGGATGATGCGACCGCCTTCAACGCCAAGAAACATCAGGTGATTGAAGGTAAAGGGGTCCTTAACAACCGGATCTCCGAGTTCCTGTTTCAGCACCTGAACGACATCGGGGTGCCGACCCATTTCATCCGCCGCCTCAACATGCGCGAGCAGTTGATCCGCGAGGTGGAGATCGTGCCGCTCGAGGTGGTGGTGCGCAATGTCGCCGCCGGCAGCCTGTCGCAGCGGCTGGGCATCGAGGAAGGCACCCAGCTGCCGCGCTCGATCATCGAATTCTATTACAAGAACGACCAGCTCAACGACCCGATGGTCTCGGAAGAGCACATCACCGCGTTCGGCTGGGCGACGCCGCAGGAAATCGACGACATCATGGCGCTGGCGATCCGCGTCAATGATTTCCTGACCGGGCTGTTTCTGGGCATCGGCATCCGTCTGGTCGACTTCAAGATGGAGTGCGGCCGGCTGTTCGAAAACGAGATGATGCGGATCATCGTCGCCGACGAGATCTCGCCGGACAGCTGCCGGCTGTGGGACATCAAGTCCAACGAGAAGCTCGACAAGGATCGCTTCCGCCGCGATCTCGGCGGGCTGCTCGAAGCCTATACCGAGGTGGCCAAGCGGCTCGGCATCCTGATGGAAAACGAGCGGCCGGCGGGCTCCGGTCCGGTGCTGGTCAAGGGCTGACCACGGATACAAACGAGCGAGTCATTCCGGGGCGCGCCGCTGGCGCGAACCCGGGATCCAAGAATTTGTTGCGATGGCGAGATTCCGGGGTCGCGAGCGTGGCTCGGCCCGGAATGACCAGCGGGGCGAGCACGACGCGCACCCCGGCATGACGAGGGAATGATGAAGGCACGTGTCACTGTAACGTTGAAGAACGGCATCCTCGACCCGCAGGGCAAGGCGATCGAGGGCGCGCTGAAATCGCTCGGCATCGACGGTGTCGCCAGCGTGCGCCAGGGCAAGGTGTTCGACATCGAACTCGGCGCCAATGCCGACAAGGCCAAGGCCGAGGCGGTGCTCAAGGACGCGGCCGACAAGCTGCTCGCCAACACCGTGATCGAGAATTATGCTATTGAAGTGAAGGGGTAGCCTCCGGAGATCGGGTCATGGCTGAAGTGAGCAATGAGTTGATTTTTGAAGTGCTCAAACAAGTTCAGCACAAATTGGACAAGGTCGACCACAAGGTCGACGAGCTCAAATTTGAAATGAACGCCATGCGTGGCTACCTGATCTCCATGCAACAGGACGTCCAGAACGTCTATGGGATCCTCGGTCGCTACGACGGCCGGCTCGAACACATCGAGCGCCGTCTCGAACTGAACGACGCGCCGACGATCTCCACGTGATAGTCGGCCGAGATTGTCCCTGCCTCCACCACGCCCAAACGGAAACACCATGAAATCCGCCGTCCTCGTCTTCCCCGGCATCAATCGCGAGCGCGACATGGCGCGCGCGCTCAAACTCGTCTCCGGCAATGATGCCGCGATGGTCTGGCATGCCGACACCGAGCTGCCGAAGGGCACCGACCTCGTGGTGGTGCCGGGCGGCTTCTCCTATGGCGACTATCTGCGCTGCGGCGCGATCGCGGCGCGCGCGCCGGTGATGGACGCGGTGCGCAAATTCGCGGCCGATGGCGGGTTGGTGCTCGGCGTCTGCAACGGTTTTCAGATCCTGTGCGAATCGGGGCTGCTGCCGGGCGTGCTGATGCGCAATGCCGGCCTGAAATTCATCTGCCGCGACGTGCATCTGCGCGTCGAGCGTAACGACACCCCGTTCACCCGCGGCTACCAGGCCGGCCAGGTGATCACGGTGCCGGTGGCGCATGGCGAAGGCAATTACGAAGCCGACGAAGAGACGCTGAAGCGGCTCGAAGGCGAGGGCCGGGTGCTGTACCGCTATTGCTCGCCGACCGGCGAGGTTGGCGAGGCGCACAATATCAACGGCGCCGCGGCTTCGATCGCCGGCATCGTCTCGGAGCGCGGCAATGTGCTCGGCATGATGCCGCATCCGGAAAACCACGTCGAAGACATCATGGGCTCGACCGACGGCCGCGGCCTGTTCGCGGGGCTGGCGGAGCACCTCAAGCGCGCGGCTTGATGGATGTGGCTTGGTGGCTGAGTTTGGGGGGGTGGATGTGGTATCAGGCGGTGGTATTTGTTCCAGCTAACTGGGCGGAAAGAAAACGCTTCTATTGCCGGTTGCGGAACACTTACGAATTGCTAATGTTCAATTCACACGTGACCATTGACGGTCGAGCGGTAAGGCCGATATATTCTGGGGTATGAATAGCCCCCCGTCGGACTTGGCCAGCAATGGTCCCCGACGGGGTTTTTGTTTATGCCATTTGACGAGCCTAAGATGAAGAACGCTATGGCGTTCTTTGACGGCCAAAATCTCTTTCAGCATGCGAAAGATGCATTTGGTCATTTTCACCCGAACTATGATCCCAGAAAGCTGCACTTGGCTGTGTGTGCGGCGCGAGGTTGGCGCGCAACGCTGACCCGCTTCTACACCGGCGTTCCCGTCGAGTCGGAAGACAAAATGTGGTCAGCCTATTGGTCAAGCCGCATTATTTCAATGAAGCGGTCTGGAATCCACGTCACAACACGAAAGCTCCGCTATCGAAAAACAGATGTTTTTGACGACAAGGGCAGTCCTGTTGTTGATCACAATGGGAAGCAGAAAGTGATCACGACTCCCCAGGAGAAGGGAATCGATGTTCGGCTCGCTCTGGACGTTGTTTCCTTGGCAAGAAAACGCCAATTCGATGTCGCTCTCATATTCAGTCAGGATCAGGATCTAAATGAGGTCGTTACAGAGGTGACTTCAATTGCCGAAGAGCAGAAGCGGTGGATCAAGGTGGCCTGTGCATTTCCCGACGGGCCATCTGCAACGTGTAGACGCGGAATCGATCACACTGACTGGTTCAAAATGGACGAGACCTTCTATAACGCCTGCCTTGATCCCCGTGACTACCGGCCAGCAAAGACTTAGCTTCGTTTCTATCAATGACTATCCGCCACTTCGCTGACCGGCACGCGGCGTTTCACCCGCTTGATGGTGCCGGAAAAGGTGAATAGCGGCCGCTCGCCGCTTTTCAGGATGCCGCGCACGAAGATCAGCGACTTGCCGGCGCGGGTCACTTCGCCGGTGGCTTCGATCAATTCGCCCTCGAACGCCGCATCGAGAAATTCCGCGCCGAACGCCACCGTCACCGCCGGGCCGTCCAGTTCGTGCGCGGCGATCGCGAACAGGCTGTAATCGGCAAAAGTCATGAAGCAGCCGCCATGCACCGCCTTCATGCCGTTGAGGTGCTTCTTCTCGACCCGGAAGGCGCAGCGCACCGAGCCATCGTCGTCAAAACGGTGCCAGAACGGCCCGGAATTGGATTCGAAGGTGTCGCGGGTCCAGGTTCGCCAGCCGGCGAACTCGCCCTCGGTGGCAATCATCAGGTCCGGGCGGCCGGTTGATGGCGGGGCGTTTTCCTCCAATGGCTTGGTCCTTCTTTTTTGAATGGTTAAGCCATAAATCGCATCAGCCTCTGCAATGCAACAGAAGGCGGGATGGCACGCGATTGGCCGCTTGCGGACCGCCGCCCCGGCGTGCACTAAGAAGCTGGCAACGGCCAGTTTTGCCGTCCCGCGGGCGTTTGCGGGAGGGCCGCCCACAACCGGAGTGACGTCGCCTTGACGATCAGCAACACCCCCGCCATCACCCCTGAACTCGTCGCCAGCCACGGGCTGAAGCCCGATGAGTATCAGCGCATCCTTGAGCTGATCGGCCGTGAGCCGACCTTGACCGAGCTGGGCATCTTTTCGGCGATGTGGAACGAGCACTGCTCGTACAAATCGTCGCGCATCCATCTGCGCGGCCTGCCGACCAAGGCACCCTGGGTGCTGCAGGGCCCCGGTGAAAACGCCGGCGTGATCGACATCGGCGACAACCAGGCGGTGGTCTTCAAGATGGAGAGCCACAACCACCCGAGCTTCATCGAGCCCTATCAGGGCGCGACCACCGGCGTCGGCGGCATTTTGCGCGACGTGTTCACCATGGGCGCGCGGCCGATCGCCTGCCTGAACGCGCTGTCGTTCGGCGCGCCGGAGCACCCGAAAACCAGGCGGCTGGTGTCGGGCGTGGTCGCCGGGGTCGGCGGCTATGGCAATTCGTTCGGCGTGCCGACCGTCGGCGGCCAGACCCGTTTCCACACCCGCTATGACGGCAACATCCTGGTCAACGCCATGGCGGTCGGCCTCGCTGACGCCGACAAGATCTTCTTGGCCGCCGCGTCCGGCGTCGGCATGCCGATCGTCTATCTCGGCTCGAAAACCGGCCGCGACGGCATTCACGGCGCCTCGATGGCCTCGGCGGAATTCGACGACGCCAGCGAGGAGAAGCGGCCGACCGTGCAGGTCGGCGATCCGTTCGCCGAAAAGCTGCTGCTGGAAGCCTGCCTCGAAATCATGGCCAATGACTGCGTGATCGCGATCCAGGACATGGGCGCGGCCGGCCTGACCTGCTCGGCGGTGGAAATGGGCGCCAAGGGCGACCTCGGCGTCGAACTCGATCTCGACAAGGTGCCGACCCGCGAAACCGGCATGTCGGCCTATGAGATGATGCTCTCCGAAAGCCAGGAGCGCATGCTGATGGTGCTGAAGCCGGAAAAGGAACAGCTCGCCGAACAGATCTTCAAGAAGTGGGGGCTGGACTTCGCGATCGTCGGCTACACCACCCCGAGCAAGCGCTTCGTGGTCAAGCATGGCGGCCAGGTGATGGCCGATCTGCCGATTAAGGAACTCGGCGATGAGGCGCCGCTCTACGACCGTCCGCATATCCCGTCGCCGAAACTGCCGGTGATCCAGGCGCGCGACATCAACGCGCCGCTCAGCATCGCCGACGCGCTGGAAAAGCTGATCGGCACGCCCGAGCTGTGCTCGAAGCGCTGGGTGTGGGAGCAGTATGACCATGTGATCGGCGGCAACACCGTGCAGCGCCCGGGCGGCGATGCCGCGGTGGTGCGCGTGCAGGACGGCCCGAAGGGGCTGGCGCTCACGGTCGATGTCACGCCGCGCTATTGCGAGGCCGATCCGGTCGAAGGCGGCAAGCAGGCCGTGGCCGAAGCCTATCGCAACGTCACCGCGGTCGGCGGCAAGCTGCTGGCGATCACCGACAACCTCAATTTCGGCAATCCGGAGCGGCCGGAAATCATGGGGCAATTGGTCGGCTGCCTGAAAGGCATTTCCGAGGCCTGCATCGCGCTCGACTCGCCGATCGTGTCCGGCAACGTCTCGCTCTACAACGAAACCAATGGCCGCGGCATTCTGCCGACCCCGTCGATTGGCGGCGTCGGCCTGCTCGACGACTTCACCAAGTCGGCGACGCTGGCGTTCAAGGCCGCTGGCGAGGCGATCCTTTTGATCGGCGAAACCAAGGGCTGGCTTGGCCAGTCGGTGTATTTGCGCGATGTCTGCGGCCGCGAGGAAGGTGCGCCGCCGCCGGTCGATCTGGCGGCCGAGAAGCGCAATGGCGATGTGGTGCGCGGCATGATCCACGCCGGCACCGCGACGGCGGTTCACGATGTGTCCGACGGCGGCTTGCTGGTGGCGCTTGCCGAAATGGCGATCGCGGGCGGCATCGGCGCCACGCTCGATGCGGCGCCGGATTCGACAGTGGCGCAGGCCTGGTGGTTCGGTGAAGATCAGGCGCGCTATGTCGTCACCGTGCCGCAGCAGCAGCTGATGACGGTGCTGTCCAAGCTGAAGACCGTCGGCGTACCGTGTCAGCAGATCGGCGTCACCGGCGGTGCCACGCTGTCGATCGCCGGCGAGCGCGCCATCACGGTCAAGGCGCTCGCAACCGCGCATGAGCGCTGGCTGCCGGCCTATATGAACGCGGCCAACTGATCGATCGCCTACAATCTGTCATTCCGGATTGCGCGCGTGTGCGCGCAAGTCCGGAATCCAGAGGTTGTTTCGAAGAGCTATTCCGTGCGCAATGCTGCCTGCGTTGCGCTCGTCCCGAAATGACGCGGTTTCGACCGCCCGCTACAGCACCCGATAAGAGCCGGGGATTTTGCGCAGCGCGACCGTGGTGACCCAGCTCAGCAGCAGCGCCAGCACGAACACGATTGTAGCCTTGGTGATGGCCGACAGGTTGTAGCTGTACAGCCAATATTGCAGCCACATCATGTAGGCGTAGTGCACCAGGAAGATGCCATAGGCATCGTTCTGCAGCGGATCGAGAATGCTCCAGCCGCCGCGTTTGAAGCGCAGGAAATATCCCAGGATCGCAAAGATGATCGCGGTGCTGAACAGCACATAGGCGATGCCGTAATTGATCTCGTACCAGTTCGGCAGTTGATCCGGATTGCCGAGGATCTCGCGCTTGATGATGATCAGCACCCACATCGCGCCATAAGGCACCAGCGACGCCAGTGCCCAATGGCTCCATTCATGGGCGAGCCGGCTGTCGGAGCTGAGCACGCCGTCTTCCAGATCGCCGGCGCCGATGCCCGCGCCCAGGAAGAAATAGGCGGCGTATAGCAGAAATCGGCTTTCCTGCACCGAGAACGGCCCGAATTCGAACCAGTGGTTCGGCCCGAGCCAGACCCGCATCGGCACATAGATCACCATCGCGATCACGACGAAGGTCGCGAACACCAAGAGCGGGCGATTCATGCCGCGCTCGGACAGCCTGGTGATCGGTGCCAGGCAGTTTGGAAACAGCCGGCACATCGCGCCGCCGACCACGCTGTAGATCAGTAGCACCCACAGGAACCACAGCGGCCCGCTCGGCCAGGGGCCGACGGTGATGGTCTTCCACCAAAACGCCGTGAAGCTGAGACCGTCATTTTCGCGCAGCGCGATCGCGTAGTACGCGATCGGGATGATGGTGACGGCCGCCGCCGCGAACGGAATGCCAAGCCGCACCAGCCGGTCGCGCGCGAACACGCCGGGCGCGCGATGGCTCAGGCTCGGCCACAGAAACAGCCCCGACAGGAAGAAGAACATCGCCATGAAGAAGCTGTCGGTGGCGAGCACGACGAAGTCGAAGCCGAGCCACGACGCGCCGTCGGTGTGGCCGAAATGGGTGTAGGGAATCACCGCGTGATGGATCAGCACCAGCAGCGTCAGGAAAGTGCGCGTGCGGTCCAGCGACAGGTTGCGCGTCCTCCAAGCTTTAGGAGGTTTGAGCGCAGCAGTGGCTCGCGTGAACGGGGTACTCGTATCGGAAACCAGCGCCATCGCACCGACTCCTGCTGAACAGTACGTCGATCTTGCGAATTGAGGCTGCTGTCAAGCCAAACCCCTTCTTGCGAATCCCCATTTTGTAGCGTGCTTTATCTTTTGTTGATCATGCATTTACTGACTGTCGGTCAGCTGGAGTGCGAGCGCAGGTCTGCAATGATCATCACTCATGGGTCGCGCATGACGCGGGGGCAACTGGTCATGATCAACGCCCCATCAGCACCGGCCAGACCGCGGTTCCGCATGAACAGCAATGCGCAGCCCGCGGCCGAAGCCGAACCAGAGAATGACGGGACAAGGCGCGGGCGGCCATCGGCCACAGCAGCAATATGATGACGCCGTCAGCAGAGCAGGCTAGATTCGCTCCAAGAGCAAGATCGCGGCCCAAGAATCGCAGCTCGGCCGCCAATGGAAGTGGGAGAACGTGGACTATGCCGATGGACGCCCAGGAAATCGAGGCGCTGATCAAGGCTGCCATTCCTGACGCCGAAGTGACGATCCGGGACCTCGCCGGCGATCGCGATCACTATGCCGCGACGGTGATCGCGGAATCCTTCCGCGGCAAGTCCCGCGTGCAGCAGCATCAGATCGTTTATCAGTCGTTGCAGGGCCAGATGGGCGGCATGCTCCATGCGTTGGCGCTGCAAACCGGCGTGCCCGACAATAGCTGACCTGTTGCGCCTCAAAAGCAAGCGGCTCTGAAAGTTTTAGAGCCGCAGCGGCGCTATTGCGTTGGCCAAGAACGATTTCGCCAACAGGCGCGCGCGTTCAGCTCAGCCGCTGGCCGCGAGCGCATGCACCGAGAACAGCCGGGCGGCATCGGTCCAGCATGTCTGCGAACGCCAGCCGGCGCTGCGCGCCATTTCTTGGAAGCGCTCCAGGCCGAATTTGTAGCTGTTTTCGGTGTGAATGCTTTCGCCGGTGCGGAATGCAAAGCGCTGGCCGAGCAGCCGCACGGTTTGCGGCTTGCGGCTGACCAGATGCATCTCGATGCGGTGGCGCGCCTCGTTGTACAGCGCGCGGTGCGTGAAGGCCGACAAATCGAAATCGCCGCCCAGCTCGCGATTGATCCGTGCCAGCAGATTGAGATTGAAGCGCGCGGTGACGCCGGCCGCGTCGTCATAGGCCGGGACCAGCAGTTGCTCGTCCTTCTCCAGATCGATGCCGATCAACAGCCGCGCGTCCTCGCCAAGAATGCCCCGGATCTGGCGCAGAAACCGCACCGCGTCGTCCGGCTCGAAATTGCCGAGCGTCGAGCCGGGAAAGAACCCGACCTTCGGCAGCGTGCGCAGCGGCGGCGGCAGCGCGAACGGCGCGGTGAAATCGGCGGCGATCGGATGCACTTCCAGGCGCGGGAAATCACAGCGCAGCGTCCGTGCCTGCGCGTTGAGAAACTCCGCAGAAATATCGACCGGCACATAGGCGGCGACGTTTGCGGCGCCAAGCACGATGCGCGCCTTGGTGAAGGCGCCGGCGCCGAACTCCACCAGCGCGGCGCCGTGCGGGATCAACGCGGCGATCTCGCAGGCGCGGTCGCGCAGGATCGCAAGTTCGCTGCGGGTCGGATAGTATTCCGGCAGCTTGGTGATCTGTTCGAACAGATCAGAGCCGCGCGCGTCGTAAAAGTATTTTGGCGGCAGGCGTTTCGGCTGCCGCGCCAGCCCTTGCACGACATCGCGCGCAAAGTCCTGGTCGTGGTGGTCGTGCTGCGTGCTGAGGCGATCGGCGATCTGCAGGTCCATGCCAAATTCTCCGGCGCGTTGGCGATGCGGCGCTTACGCGCCATAGTCGGCAAGTCGCAGGCCGGTGAATTGCCAGCGATGCTGCGGATAGAAGAAGTTGCGATAGCTGAGCCGGCTGTGGCCCTGCGGCGTCGCCAGCGACGAGCCGCGCAGCACCAGCTGATTGACCATGAACTTGCCGTTATATTCCCCGAGCGCGCCGGGCGCGGCGCGATAGCCGGGGTAGGGCGCATAGGCGCTGCGGGTCCATTGCCACACCGCGCCGAACGCATCGTCGAGCACGCCTGCGCGCGCCGCGACTTCCCATTCAAATTCGGTCGGCAGATGCAGCCCGCGCCAGCGCGCAAAAGCGTCGGCCTCGTAGTAACTGACGTGGCACACCGGCGCTGTGGCTTCGAGCGGTTGCAGCCCGCCAAGCGTCATGATGCGCCATTCGCCATCGACCGCGCGCCAATGGCCGGGCGCTTCCCAGCCCTCGCGCTGCACGGTGGCAAAGCCATCCATCAGCCACAGCGTCGCGGTGCGATAGCCGCCGTCGGCAATGAACTCCAGCCACTCGGCATTGCTGACCAGATGCCGCGCGATTTTGACCGGGCCGACCAGCGCGCGGTGGCCGGGCGTTTCATTGTCGAAATGGAAGCCATCGCCGTGATGGCCGATGCTGTGAATGCCCTCGGGCAGCTGCGCCCAGTCCTCACCATGGCTGGTGATGGTCGGTGCGCGCCACGCGGGATCATAGGCCGGCGCCAGCGGGTTTTGCGCAAAGGCGTGCAGAATGTCGGTGAGCAGCAACTCCTGATGCTGCTGTTCGTGGTTGAAGCCGACCTCGAGCAACGGCGCCAGCGTGCTCAAGGTCGCGTCATCGGCCTGCTCCAGCAGCGCGATCATCGCCGCATCGACATGGCTGCGATAGGCGGTGATCTCGGCGGCACCCGGCCGGGTCAGCAGCCCGCGTTCGGCGCGGGTGTGCCGCGGCCCGGCGCTGACATAATAGGAGTTGAACAGGAAGGCGTAGTCCGGGTGAAACGGCTGGTAGCCGGGATCATGCGGGCCGAGCACGAACTGCTCGAAGAACCAGGTGGTGTGGGCGCGGTGCCATTTCGCCGGGCTGGCGTCGGGCATCGACTGCACCATCTGATCTTCGGCCGACAGCGGCGCGGCGCGGCGCTCGGTCTCGTCGCGCACCGCGCGGTAGCGGCCCGTCAAAGCACGGCGCAGCTCGCCGGCGCTGGCTTCGGCAGGGCGGGGAGCGCCACTCTGGCCCTCTGGGATCGACGGTGCGGACGCGCGTGAAGCGGATTGTGTCACGAAGCCCTCCGGTTTCTGCACAGCAAACGCCGGGCTCAGGCTCCGGTTCCCGGATGGCCGGTTGGCGCTCGCGGTGAAACGTCGCTTTCCAGTCTAGAGGTTTGATTTTACGTTCGTTTCGGGCGGTTTGGCTCCCCGGCATTTTACTTGGGCTGGAACGGTGTTTCGGCTAGCCTATCTTGTGGTAGGTGACGCCGCTTCGGCCGTGCCGCAACAAGGACCCAGAATGAGCATTCAGCAATTCATCGACAACGAGGTGAAGTCCAACGACGTGGTGCTGTTCATGAAAGGCACGCCGCAATTTCCGCAGTGTGGCTTTTCTGGCCAGGTGGTGCAGATCCTCGACCATGTCGGCGTGGCGTATAAGGGCCATAACGTGCTCGAATCCAACGAGCTGCGCGATGGCATCAAGCTCTATTCCAACTGGCCGACGATCCCGCAGCTTTATGTGAAGGGCGAGTTCATCGGGGGGTGCGACATCGTCCGCGAGATGTTCCAGTCCGGCGAATTGCAACAGATGTTCGCTGACAAGGGCATCACGGTGGCGGCGTCCGCTTGATGCTGTGATCCGCGAGTTCGGGCAGGTCCGCCTCGAAGTGCGGGTGGCGGACATCACCACGCTCTGCGTTGACGCCATCGTCAACGCCGCCAACAATTCGTTGCTCGGCGGCGGTGGTGTCGATGGCGCAATTCATCGCGCGGCCGGACCCGAACTGTACGACGAATGCCTGGCGCTGCGTGGCTGCGCCACTGGCGATGCCAAGATCACCAAAGCCTATCAGCTGCCGGCCCGTCACGTCATTCATGCGGTCGGGCCGGTGTGGCATGGCGGCGACTATGGTGAGGACGAGGCGCTTGGCGCGTGTTACCGCCGCGCCATCGCGCTATGCGGCGAGCATGGCCTCAGTTCGCTGGCGTTTTCCGCGATCTCGACCGGCGTCTATGGTTTTCCGCCGGAGCGCGCCGCCCGGATCGCGGTCGGCACCACGATCAATGCGCTCGGCAGCGCACCGAGCCTGCGCCATGTGGTGTTTTGTTGTTTTTCCGATGAGGTCGCCAGTTATCACGAGCGCGCGCTGCAATTGGCGCGCAGCCGCTGAGCTTGTTGCCCGGATGAAGCCCTGTAGCCCGGATGGAGCGCAGCGCAATCCGGGGTGCTCCTCGGTCGTAAGGCGGATGAGTTAAGCGCAATCCGCCGCCACATGACATCACATCGACCCTGCTGCCGGGTTACGCCTGCGGCTCACCCGCCCCACCAATCTGCGAAACTCCCGGATTACGCTGCGCTTCATCCGGGCTTCGGGCTCTTCATCTCAGCCACGGACTGATCGCCTAAAAGCCTATGCGCGGCGCGGCTCTTCTCCCTCCCCCCGCGTAGCGGTGGGGAGGGTGGCCGGCCGTAGGCCGGTCGGGTGGGGGGCTCTTTATGTGTTCGTTGCGGAGGCGCTACATGCCATCGCCGATCAACTAATCCCCTCAACCCCCGCCCCCTCCCCGCCGCTTCGCAGGGGGGAGGGGAGAAGCAATGCCGCTCGATCGCACGCTCTGCTGAACCTTTTTGGCATTCGTAGCCCGATGGAGCGCAGGGCAATCCGGGCTACGTGTTCTGAGCTTGTTGCCCTGTAGCCCGGATGAAGCGCAGCGCAATCCGGGGTGGGTCTCCGAAAGGCGGATGAGCGAATGCGTCATCCGCCATCACATGCCATCTCATCGACGCTGCTGGTGAATTTCAAACAGGTGGTGAAAGACAAGCCGGTGCGCATCCACCCGATCGTCAGCCAGCTGGTCGATCCGGCGGTGCTGGATAAGATGAAGGTTCGGCCGGTGGGGGAGGCGGAAGCTGATAAGCGGGACGACTAGTCACGAATACTCGACTTCGACAATGTCGAACACGGCGAATGCCGTTATATAGGTAATGACACGAT
>NZ_QJTI01000038.1 GCF_003217325.1 Rhodopseudomonas faecalis | reverse complement strand
CGAAACGGCATGGAACGCCTCCCCAAAAAGAGCCATTCCAGCCATTGTGATGTGTCCGCTATGTCCCTGAACACCCGTCAGGGATGTCCCCGGGCTAAACACTTGTCGCGGGCATCCACGTCTTGAAAGCGCTGCAAGATCAAAGACGTGGATGGCCGGGACGAAGCCCGGCCATGACGGGTGGAGAAGTCATCGCGTTTCGCGCAGGTTGCGATACAGGGTCGCATGAAGCGCGTCATATAAAAGAGCCTCGGTTCTGATCTCATCAGAACCGAGGCTCTTGTAACAGTCGCTGGTTTATCGCCAGGAGCCGATGCGTTACTGCTCGGCGACCTTGGCGAAACGATCGTCGAGGGCGTAACCCGCGCCGCGCACGGTGCGGATCGGGTCCTGCTCGCGGCCCGGATTGAGCAGCTTGCGCAAGCGCCCGATATGGACGTCGACGGTACGCTCATCGATATAGATATCGCGGCCCCAGACGCCGTCGAGCAGCTGCTCGCGGCTAAACACCCGGCCGGGATGTTCGAGGAAGAATTCCAAGAGGCGATACTCGGTCGGCCCAAGATCGATCGGGCGGCCCGAGCGCGCGACGCGGCGCTTTTCGCGATCAAGCTCGATATCACCATAGGCCAGCACGGTCGCCAACCGCTCCGGACTGGCGCGGCGCAGCAGGCCCTTGACCCGCGCCAAGAGCTCGGGAACCGAGAACGGCTTGACGATGTAATCATCGGCTCCTGTGGCCAGGCCGCGCACCCGCTCGCTCTCTTCGCCGCGCGCGGTCAGCATGATGATCGGCAGCTGCTTGGTCTCCGGCCGCGCCCGCAGCCGCCGGCACAGTTCGATGCCCGACAGCCCCGGCAGCATCCAGTCCAGCACCACCAGATCGGGAATCCGTTCCTTCAGCCTGGTATCGGCTTCGTCGCCACGCGCCACCGTTTCAACTTCGTAGCCCTCGGAGTCGAGATTGTAGCGCAGCAACGTCGCCAGCGCTTCTTCATCCTCAACGACCAAAATCCTCGCGCTCATCGTCTTCAAAGCCTCTGTCAGTTACCAGGCGTGGTATTGGCAAACGTGGTCATGTCGCCCTTGGGGCGCTCATCGATGATCTGTTGACCTTCGATCATGTAAAACACCGTCTCGGCAATGTTGGTGGCGTGATCGCCGATCCGCTCGATGTTTTTGGCGCAGAACATCAGATGGATGCAGAAGCTGATATTGCGCGGGTCTTCCATCATGTAGGTCAGCAATTCGCGGAACAGCGAGGTGCAGATCGCATCGACTTCCTCGTCGCCGTTCCACACCACCATCGCCGCCGGCAGATCATGCGCGGCATAGGCATCGAGCACCGCCTTGACCTGCGACTGCACGAGGTCGGTCATGTGCTCCAGGCCGCGGATCAGTTTGAGCGGATGGAAATCGCTGTCGAGCGCGGCAACGCGCTTGCCGATGTTTTTGGCAAGATCGCCGATCCGTTCGAGGTCGGTCGCGACGCGCAGCGCGCCGACGATTTCGCGCAGATCGACCGCCATCGGCTGGCGCCGCGCGATGGTCAGCACCGCGCGCTCCTCGATGACGCGGTGCAGATGATCGATTTCGCCGTCGCCCGAGACCACGCGCTTGCCAAGCTCGGTGTCGCGCCGGATCAACGCATCGACGGCATCCTTGATCTGGCGCTCGGCCAGACCGCCCATTTCCGCAACCAGCCGGGTCAGCTCCTGCAGGTCGCTGTCGAATGCCTTGGTGGTGTGTTCGAAGCCCATCTTGGTCCTTCCCGCGTCAGCCGAACCGGCCGGTGATATAGTCCTGGGTACGGCGATCGCTCGGCGAGGTGAAAATCCGATTGGTCTCATCGAACTCGATCAACTCACCAAGATACATGAAGGCCGTATAATCGGACACGCGGGCGGCCTGCTGCATGTTGTGCGTGACGATCGCGATCGTGTAGTTCTCTTTCAATTCGTCGATCAGTTCTTCGATTTTCGCGGTGGAAATCGGGTCGAGCGCCGAACAGGGCTCGTCGAACAAGATCACTTCCGGGCGCACCGCAATAGTGCGGGCAATGCACAGCCGCTGCTGCTGGCCGCCCGACAGGCTGAGCCCGGAATCGTTGAGCTTGTCCTTGACTTCGTTCCACAGCGCGCCGCCGCGCAGCGCCTTCTCGACACGGTGATCCATCTCCGACTTGGAGAGTTTTTCGTACAGGCGGATGCCGAACGCGATGTTCTCATAGATGGTCATCGGGAACGGGGTCGGCTTCTGGAACACCATGCCGACCCGGGCGCGCAGCAGATTGAGATCGAGCTTGGCGTCGAGCACGTTCTGATTGTCGAGGATCACCTGGCCGGTGGCGCGCTGGCCGGGATAAAGATCGTACATGCGGTTGAACACGCGCAGCAGCGTCGATTTTCCGCAGCCCGACGGGCCGATGAACGCGGTGACGCGGTTGGTCGCCAGATTGAGATTGATGGTCTTCAGCGCGTGATTGTCGCCGTAATAGAAATCGAGGTCACGAACCGAGATTTTCGCGCGCTCCGGCTGGGCGGCCGCGACGGACGGCAGCGGCGCAACGCCGGGTACGCTGGTGGCAATCGATATCTCGCTCATTTCGCAGTCCTCTCGGCGCCCAGAATGCGCGCACTGATGTTGAGCGCCAACACGGTCAGGGTGATGATCAAAGCTCCGGTCCAGGCCAGCTGCTTCCAATAGACATAGGGGCTCTGGACGAAATTGTTGATGGTCACCGGCAGGTTGGCCATGGTCTTGGTCATGTCCAGGCTGAAGAACTGGTTGCTGAGCGCGGTGAACAGCAGCGGCGCGGTTTCGCCGGCGACGCGGGCGGTGGCGAGCAGCACGCCGGTGATCAGGCCGGCGCGGGCGGCGCGATAGGCGACGCGCTTGATCACCAGCGAGCGCGGCAGGCCGAGCGCGGTGGCCGCCTCGCGCAGCGAGCTCGGCACCAGCAGCAGCATGTCTTCGGTGGTGCGCACCACCACCGGGATCACGATCACCGCCAGCGCCAGCGCGCCGGCCAGCGCGGAGAAGCCGCCCATCGGCACCACCACCGCGCCATAGATGAACAGACCGATGATGATCGACGGCGCGCTCAGCAGGATGTCGTTGATGAAGCGGATCACCGAGGTGATCTTGTCGTGGCGGCCATATTCGGCGAGGTAGGTGCCGGCGAACAGGCCGAGCGGCGCGCCGATGCCGACGCCGATCGCGGTCATGATCGCGGAACCGACAATGGCATTGAGCAGGCCGCCTTCATTGGCACCGGGCGGCGGCGTGTTGTGCGAAAACACCTGCCAATTGATGCCGGCCACGCCATTGAAGAACAGCGTGAACAGGATCAGCGCCAGCCAGGTGACGCCGAACGCGGCCGCGGCAAAGCACAGCACCCGGATCACGACATCGTTGCGACGGCGTTTGCGATAGATCGGGTTCATCGGTTATTTCCCCGCCTTCATTTCCAGGCGCATCAGCATCAGCCGCGCCGCCGCCAGCACGAAGAAGGTCAATACGAACAGCAGCAGGCCGAGCAGGATCAGGCCCGATTGGTGCAGGCCGTCGCTCTCGGCGAATTCCGAGGCGATCGCCGCCGAAATCGTGGTGCCCGGCGCAAACACCGAGGATTGGATCCGGAACGAGTTGCCGATGATGAAGGTCACCGCCATGGTCTCGCCGAGCGCGCGGCCAAGGCCGAGCATGATGCCGCCGATCACCCCAACCCGCGTGTAGGGGATCACCACATTGCGTACCACTTCCCAGGTGGTGCAGCCGAGCCCATAGGCGGCCTCTTTCAGCACAGGCGGCACGGTCTTGAACACGTCGACCGAGATCGCGGTGATGAAGGGCAGCACCATGATCGCCAGGATCAGCGCGGCGTTGAACAGGCTGAGATAGGACGGCGGACCTGCGAAGATGGTGCCGAGCACCGGCACGCCATCAAACAGGCTGATCATCAGCGGCTGGAAGTGATTGGCCAAAAACGGCCCGAGCACGAAGAAGCCCCACATGCCGTAGATGATCGAGGGAATGCCGGCCAGCAGCTCGATCGCCAGGCCGATCGGCCGGCGCAGCCAGATCGGGCACAATTCGGTCAGGAAGATCGCAATGCCGAGCCCGACCGGGATCGCGATCACCATGGCGATGATCGAGGTGATCAGCGTGCCATAGATCGGGCCGAGCGCGCCCAGCACCGGCGGATCGGCCGCGGGCGCCCAGCGCTGGGTGGTCAGGAACGAAAGACCATATTCGGCGATCGCAGGCCAAGCGCCGACGATCAGCGACAGGATGATGCCGCCCAGGATCAGCAGCACCGAGATCGCGCAGGCGCGCGTGATCCAATAAAAGGCGGTATCGCCCAGCTTGAAGGCGCTCAGCGCCTTGGCGCGGTCAAATGGACCGGCGCTATCGATGGATGCGCCTTCGACGGCCATGTCTGCCACGCCAGCCCCCTTGCTGCCATTCACGTGATTGCTCAATAAAGTGCTCATTGGCGTCCCTTACGGGCAATTCTGAGCGGGACGCATGTTCCGGGCGGTTAGCTCAACGCGCGAACCCCGGACCGCGGTCTTGCTGACCCGACCGATTGATGGAAGCTGCCGGCTCGGGACATACGGATCGGGCCAGGTGTGTCGGGCCATGTGTGTCGAGTAAGGCAAGCTTCAGAACTTGGTGTTCCGGGATCGCGGCCGCACCGCGACCCCGGACATTGACGTAGTAGTTAGCTCTTGATGTCGGCCGACCAGGTCTTTTCGATCTGCTTGACCACGGCTTCCGGCATCGGGATGTAGTCGAGTTCCTCGGCCATCTTGTCGCCCTTCTCGAACGCCCACTTGAAGAACTTGATGGCTTCGGCGGACGCCGCCTTATCGACCGGCTCCTTGTGCATCAGGATGAAGGTCGCGGCGGTGATCGGCCAGGACGTTTCACCGGGCTGATTGGTGAGGATCACGTAATAGCCCGGAGCCTTGCTCCAATCGGCGTTGGACGCGGCCGCCTGGAACGAGGCCATGGTCGGCTGCACGGTCTTGCCTTCCTTGTTGATCAAGGCGGCGTAGGTCAGCTTGTTCTGCTTGGCATAGGCGTATTCGACATAGCCGATCGCGTTCTTGGTCTGGCTGATGTTGCCGGCGACGCCTTCGTTACCCTTGGCGCCGACGCCGACCGGCCATTCGACCGCCGCCGCGCCCGGACCAACCTTAGCCTTCCAATCGGCGCTGGTCTTGGACAGATAGTCGGTGAAGTTGAAGGTGGTGCCCGAACCGTCCGACCGGCGCACCACGGTGATCGCCTCGGCCGGCAGCTTCAGGCTCGGATTGAGCTTGGTCAGCGCCGGGTCGTTCCACTTGGTGATCTTGCCGAGATAGATGTCGGCCAGCGCTTCGCCGGACAGTACCAGCTGACCCGGCTTGATGCCGTCGAGATTGACCACCGGGACGATCGCACCCATCACCTGCGGCCACTGCACCAGGCCTTCCTTCTCAAGCTGCTCGGGCTTGAGCGGCGCGTCGGTGGCGCCGAAGGTCACGGTCTTGGCGATGATCTGCTTGGTGCCGGCGCCCGAGCCGATCGACTGGTAGTTCAGGCCGTTGCCGGTTTCTTTCTTATAGGCGTCCGCCCACTTGGAGTAGATCGGGAACGGGAAGGTCGCGCCCGCACCCGTGATGTCGGCAGCGTAAGCCGACGTCGTGGCGGCGATCACGCCCGCAGCGACGATAGCTTTGAAGAAATTCATGGAGGTCTCCCTTGGTAAGCGAAGCGCTGGAGCGCGCCCGATTGCGCTTACTGCGCCCCCTCTAGGAGCGGCTGGTTGACCTTTTATGAGAGTTTGATGACACTCCTGTGACTGTCGCAAGGCATTGATATTACGACTATTTTAACCACCGGCCACGGGCTTTTGCGAGGGCAGACAAGCGGTGAAAACCGCGCCCTTGCCGAAGGTGCTCTCGATCAGGAGCCGGCCGCGATGGCGGTTGACGATATGCTTGACCAACGACAGCCCAAGCCCGGTGCCGCCCTGGGCGCGGCTGTCGCCGACATCGACCCGGTAGAACCGTTCGGTGAGCCGCGGCAAATGCTCGGGCGCGATGCCGGGGCCGAAGTCCCGGACGCTAAACCGGAACTCCTCGCTGCCATCGGCGGCGGCCGCGCTGGTCAGCGACACCACCACCCGGCCGCCGGAGGCGCCGTATTTCAGCCCGTTCTCGATCAGGTTCTCGAACACCCGCAGCAATTCCTCGCGGTCGCCGGCAATGGTGGCGGCCTCGAGCTGCAAATCGAGCTCGATCACGACCTGGCGCTCCTTGGCGAGCGCTTCCAGTCCCTCGATCACCTGCCGGATCAGCGGGGCGATATCGACGCGCGCTTCCGGGCGGACGTGGACCGACAATTCCACCCGCGACAGCGACAAGAGGTCGTCGATCAGCCGCGCCATGCGCCGCGCCTGGTTCTGCATGATGCCGAGGAAGCGCTCGCGCGCCTTGGCGTCGTCGCGCGCCGGGCCCTGCAAGGTGTCGATGAAGCCGGACAGCGCCGCCAGCGGCGTGCGCAATTCGTGGCTGGCATTGGCGACGAAATCGGCGCGCATTTCCTCGACCCGGCGCAGCGGCGTCAGATCGTGGAACGTCATCAGCATGCAATGATCGATGCCGTCGAACGCGGTCGGCACCGCGATCGGCGAGATGATCAGCTCGAGCAGCCGGTTGACCGGGGCGTGGTCGGCATAGGTGGCGCGACGCGGCTGCGCGGTGGCGATCGCCTCGCGCAGCGCGGTGACGAAATCGGGCGAGCGCAACGCAAACTGCGCCAGCTCGTTGACGCGCAAAGCCGGCACCAGCTGCGAGGCGGCGGCGTTGAGATGCAGCACCCGGCCGGCGCGGTCGAGCAGCACCGCGGGGTCCGGAATGCCGGCCACCACCGCGCGCACCACCGGCAATTGCACCGGATTGACGCCGAGCTGTTCCTCGCGCGCGGCAATCGCTTCGCGCAGCCGCCAGGGCACCAGCGTGGCGGCGACGATGCACAAAAACCCCATCACCGCGCGTCCCGGCGTCAGGCCGGCGAACAGCCACAGCGCGGTGAATACGAACGCGGCGGCAAGCAGAATGATGGCGGCGTTGCGCAGCCGGTCGGCCCATTGCCGCGTCCAGTGAGCGTTGATCGGCACGGGCAATGACTGATGGGTCATCGAAACACTATCCTGTCGGGCGTCAGCCCAGCACTATCCGGGAGAAACGTCTTCGCGGGCCGGTTGCCCCTCGATCAACGCCTTATGGGGCCGCTTTGAGCGCGCCCAGATGATCACTTCGCGTACCGCCAGGATCATCACCGAGATTATAAACGGGGTCACGTAATAGAGCACGCGGAACAGCAGCATGCCGGCCAGCAGCTCTTCCTTGTCCATCTGCCACAGCCCGACCAGCATCGCGGCGTCGAACACGCCAAGGCCGCCCGGGGAATGGCTGGCAAAGCCGAGCAGCGTCGCCGACACGAACACCACCGCCACCACCACAAAGCCGAGGTCCGGCTCATCCGGCACCAGCACATACATCGCCAGCGCGCAGCAGCCGAGATCGACGATGCCGATCGCGATCTGTAGCAACGTCAATGAGCAGCCCGGCAGCATCACGGTCCAGTTGCCGCGGCCGAAGCAGCGCGGCTTGATCGACACCCAGACCACGTAGATCGCAAGGCCCGCGAGCGTGACCAATGCCGCGACGCGGTTGACGGCCGGCGGCAACTGATCGATCGCTGACGCCGCCTCGGGATGATAGGCGATACCGATGCCGAGCACCGCGGCATTGCCGAGCCAGAAGGTCAGGCCGGCCAGAAAGCACACTTTGGCGACATCGACGGCGTCGAGCCCCCAGGCCGAATAGATGCGATAGCGAACCGCACCGCCGGTGAACACGCTGGCGCCGACATTGTGGCCGATCGAATAGCTGGTGAAACCGGCCAGCGCGGTGATGCGATAGGGCACATCGCTGCGTCCAATGGTCCGCACCGCGAATAGATCGTAGAATGTCAGTGTGAAATAGCCGGCGGCGACGAACAAAGCCGCGAGCGCTACCGAACTTGGCTCGGTCTGCCGGACGGCGTGCACGACATCGTCAATGTTGATGTCGCGGAGCATGTGAAACAAAACATAGCAGGCAGTCACAATAACGGCGACGCTGATCACAAAGCCGAGTTTGTGCAGGATTTGCTTCTGTCGCAGAAACGAGATCGCCCTGCGTAATGCTTCCAGCATCTAGACCTCGAATGCGCGTCCACAAGCGGCGACCGGGCCGTTCGGATCAGTTGAGAGCCTCCGCCTCATCCGGTTGGTAGCGCGTTTCCGGGTAAAGTGGAAATCAGCCAGTCCGGTCAAACATACGCTCCTTCCAACAACAAAGCGTAATCGACCGTGCCGTCGCCGTCATGTGCGGCCCGGTGAACTATCTGTCGCACCGTCTCGCGCTCAAGTGACCGGCGAATGACGCGACACCACCAGATGGCGCAGCCAGGAGCCGACCGCACAACCTGCGAGATAGACAGTCAGCATCGCCAATCCAAGATCGAGCCAATAACCAAAGCGACCCGGCACCAGCTTGGCGAGCGCCAGAGCGAGCAGCAACGCGGCGCCAGCGCCGAGCCAAATTGCCGCAGTTTTGGTAACGCCACGCCCGCGGTGCACCACCGCGATCCAGCCCATGCCAAAGCCGAGCACGGCCGCACCGAGCAACCAGCTCCAGGAGAATGTCGCCAGTGTGACCATCGCCGCTACCTCACCGTGAATTCGATACGGCGATTCTGCGCCTTGCCGTCTTCGTTGTCGTTAGCCGCCACCGGCTGGGCACTGCCATAGCCGACCGGCCGGAAGCGCTCCGCCGGCAGCCCGGCCTTGACCATGTAGTCCACCACCGCCTGGGCGCGGCGCTCCGACAGCGCCTGGTTGGACGCGGCCTCGCCGTCGCCATCGGTGTGGCCGGCGACCTCGATCACCGAACTCGGGCAACGCATCGCGGTTTCCGTCAGCCGGTCGAGCAGGCCGACCGAGTCCGGATCGATATTGGCCTTGCCGGATTCGAAGCGGATCTTGCCCTTGCCGAGCAGGTCCGAGAACAATTGCTGGCACACGGTCGGATCGACCGACGCCGCCGCCGGCTTGACCGCGACCTCGACCTGCGACTGCCAGCCCTGCGGCAACTCCTTGGACAGGCCGGTGCGGATCTGCCCGACCGCCTGCTCGAACAGCGCGTGGCCGCTGAGGCGGATCGAACGGTCGGTGACCACCAGCGAGCCGGTCGAGAGCCGCGACAGCGCACCGAGCGCCATCACCACCGCGTTGGAAAAGCCCTGCGGCGCACCGACGCTGGCCTTGAGATTGTCGACAATATTGTCGCCGACGAATTGCCGGCCGGCTGCGGCCGCCAGCGCAGCATGGACGGCATTATCCGGCACATAGCCGGTCAGCGTCAGGGTCAGCGCCACCGGGTCCTTGACCGCCTGGAACACGTAAGGCGGTGACTTGATGTCGTTGCTGACCACCGAGAACCCCTCGGGCAGATTTTTCAGCGCCGCGGCGATCGCTTCGCTGCCGCCGAGTTCGCGCGCCATGCCGGACAGCGTCACCTTGGTATCGGTCAGGGTGATCTTGCCGTCCTTGAGCCGGCCGATCTGATCGACCAGCAGCAGCGCCGCCGCGTCGAACCGGGTCGGCGCGCCGCGCGACAGCGCCATCCGGTCGGCGATTTCGACACCGCCGAGGCTGTTGCGCGCCGCATCGAGCAGCTTGGCCTTGATCGCCGGCAGCGGCGTATTGCCGCCAAGCGTGACCCGCACCACGTCGCGCTCCACCGACCAGACATAGGGCACGGCTTCCGCGACCAGCTTGGTCTCGTCATTGACCAGCCGGACGCCGGGCACCGCGTCGATGGTCGCCACAGCGGCGGTGCGCCCCTGCTCCGAGAACGCCTCGGCGCGGAACGTGACGTCACGGCCAGAAACCGCAAGCTGGGTCTTGTCCAGAACCGTGTCCTTGAGCGCCGCGTTAGAGCGCGCGGCCAGATCGGCTTCGATCGGCTCGGTGGTATTCCAGCAGGCCAGTCCCCAAAGAATGGCGAGCGGAATCGTACCCGGCCACCATTTGCTGCTCGATCTCAGAAATTCGCGCATTCGACATCCTGCTGGGTCGGGAACTAGAGAGAAAACAAACCCTTGAAGGGCTGTCAAACGTCAATTCGGCGCAGCAGATGCCCGAACAGGAAACGTCTGTTCGTCAATAGCATGCGTTCAGGCAGCGGGCGCGACTTTCACGATCGAAAGCAATGATCGGGCAGTTTGGTCGCAGTTTGCGCTCCATTGGCGGGCCGATTCAAAAAGGGCGCCGCGATGCGGCGCCCTTGTCGATCCGTGTTGAATTACAGCGCGCGCAGCACCAGCCGGTTGACGCGGCCGGCAAAGCCGGCGGGATCATCCGGCAGCTCGCCTTCGAGGATCTGCGCCTGCTCGAGCAGCAGCAGCGACAGATCGGCGGCATCGGCCTGGCCCGGCCGGCCGATCGCGGCCACCAGCGGATGGCGCAGATTGACCTCCAGGATCGGCTTGCTCGCGCCGCCGCGGCTCTGCTGCGCCAGCATGCGCTCCAGCGCCCGGTCCGGGCCCTGGCCGCCGGCCACCAGGCACGAGGCGCTCGAGGTCAGGCGCTGCGAGGCGCGCACATCGGCGACGCGCTCACCGAGCGCGTCCTTGATGGTCGCGATCACCAGCGCCTCGTCGGTCTCCTCCGTCTTGGCCGGCTCGTCCTTGTCGGTCTCGACGGTCGGGATCAGGCCGAAATCGACATCGCCCTGGCTCAGCGACTTGAGCGGCTTGCCTTCGTATTCGAGCGCCACCGAGGTCCAGAACGCATCGACCGGGTCGGTGAGCAGCAGCACCTCGATGCCGCGCGCCGCCGCCGATTCCAGCTTCGGGTTCGACTTCAGCCGGTCGAGCGAGTCGCCGACCAGATAATAGATCTCGGTCTGGTTCTCGCGCAGCTCGGCGACATATTGCTTGAGCGTGCGGTTCTCGCCCTTGGTGGTGGTGAAGCGCGACAGCGCCAGCAGCTTGTCGCGGCGCTCATAATCCTCCCACAGACCTTCCTTGATCACCGGGCCGAAGGAGTCCCAGATCTTGGCGAAGCTGTCGGCGTCCTTGTCGGCCAGGTGCTCGAACTCGCCGATCACCTTGCTGGTCACCGCCTTGCGGATCTGGGCGAGCTGCGGATTGTTCTGCAGCATTTCGCGCGACAGATTGAGCGGCAGGTCTTCGCTGTCGATCACGCCGCGGATGAAACGCAGATAGCCCGGCAAGAGATCGGCATCGTCGGTGATGAACACGCGCCGGACATAGAGCTTGACCCGGCCCTTGCGCTGCGGCTCGAACAGATCGAACGGCTTGGTCGAGGGCGCGAACAGCAGCACCGCGTAGGAGTAACGGCCCTCGGCGCGGTAGTGCAGCGTCATCGCCGGTTCGTCGAACGCATTGGCGATCTGCTTATAGGCCTGGGTGTAGTCTTCGGCCGACAATTCCGACTTGGAGCGCTGCCACAGCGCGCTCGCCGAATTGATCTGGCGCGGCTCGCCCTCTTCCGGCACCAGCTCGATCGGGAACTGGATGTTGTCCGAATAGGCCGTGACGATGCGCTCGATCTGATAGGCTTCCAGATATTTGGCGGCATCGGGCTTGAGATGCAGCACGATCTCGGTGCCGCGCACCACGCGCTGGGCGTCTTCCTCGCTGGCCGGCGCGATCTCGAAGCCGGCGCCGCCCGAGGAACTCCAGCGCCATGCCTGATCGGAGCCGGCGCGGCGGCTGGTGACCTCGATGCGGTCGGCGACCATGAAGGCGGCATAGAAGCCGACGCCAAACTGGCCGATCAGATTGGCGCCGTCCTTGGCCTCGGTCAGCTTGGCCAGGAACGATTTGGTGCCCGATTTGGCGATGGTGCCGAGATGATCGATCAGCTCCTGGCGGTCCATGCCGATGCCGTTGTCGATCACGGTCAGCGTGTCCGGCGCCTTGCGCGGCACGATCTGAATTTTGGGCGCGCCGCCGTTCTCCATCAGCTCCGGCTTGGCGATCGCCTCATAGCGCAGCTTGTCGAGGGCGTCGGAAGCGTTGGAGATCAGCTCGCGCAAGAAGATGTCGGTTTCCGAATAGACCGAGTGCACCATCAGGTTCAAAAGCTCGGCGACTTCGGCCTGGAACGGTTGCATATGCGGGGCGGTATCGGTCGTCGTCATACTCTCGCTCGATCAAAATGTTACTGATTGGAACCGCGGATATAGCGTGCGGACCGCCGATCGCAAGACGACCGTCCATAAGTCGAGCAATCGCAGGACGCCTGATCGCAGCTCAGCTCGCCGGCTGGCACAGCGCCCGCAGCCCGCCAAGTTCCGAGGTCTCAAGATCGAGGCCCCAGCCATAGGCTTCCAGCACCTCCTGCACGATGGCGAGGCCAAGGCCGGCGCCGCCGCCGCGCTGGTCAAGACGCATGCCGCGCTCGGTGACCTTGAGGCGCTGGGGCGCGGCGATACCGGGACCGTCATCCTCGACCGCAACGCCGCCATGGGCGCCGAGCACGATCCTGATCTGCGAGCGGGCGTGCCGGGTGGCGTTGTCGAGCAGATTGCCGAGCACTTCGGCAAGGTCGGTGCGCGCCAAGGGCAGCGTGGTGCCTTCCGGCACCGCGATCTCATAGCTGATGCGCTGGCCATCGGGGGTGCGCTCCAGAATCGACACCAGCGAGCGCAGCAACGGCTCAAGCTCGGTCGCCACCGCCACGCCGCGCCGCCCCGATCCCTGGGCGCGCGCCCGCGCCAGCTCGCGGTCGACATGGCGGCTCATCGCCTCGCCGACCGCCTCGATATCGCGGGCGAGATCAAGTTCGCCGCGCTCGCGCAGCCGCTCGGCGTCGGACAGCAGCGCCGCCAGCGGCGTCTTCAGGCCATGGGCGAGATCGGCGGCGCGGCCGCCGGAACGCTCGATCTCGCGGTCACGGGCGTCGAGCAGGCCGTTGACCTCCTCGACCAGCGGCAGCACCTCGATCGGCACGTCGGTCTGCAGCCGCCGGTTCTCGCCGCTGCGAATGAGCGCCACGCCCGACCGCAGCCGGTTGAGCGGCCGCAGCCCGAGCAGCACCTGCACCGAGGTCGCCAGCGCCAGCACCAGGCCGAGCATGCCGAGCGCGATCATCAGATCGCGGGCAAAGGCGGCGCTCGCCGCCGAGACCCGCGCCAGATCGACCGCCACCACCGCCCGCACCGGCACGGTGCGCTCGCCGACCGACAGCAGCGCGCGCCGCTCCACCACCAACAGCCGCGCGTCGGCGGGGCCCGGCAGCTCATGATGATGGACCTCGCCCGGATCGATCTGATCGACCGCGACCGGCAGCGTCGCATCCCATAGCGAGCGCGAGCGCAGCAGCCGGCCGCGATCGTCGCTGACCTGCCAATACAGCCCGGACAACGGATCGGCAAAGCGCGGATCGACCGGCGGCCGGGTCACATCGAGCTGGCCGCTGGCATTGACGGTGATGCCCGCCAGCAATTGCTTGAGATGCAGTTCGAGATCGTCGGTGACGTTGCGGGTGACGTGGCGTTCGAACAGCACGGTCAGCCCGACGCCGGCGATGCTGAGCGCGATCAGGATCGCCGCGGCGCCGCCCGCGATCAGGCGCAGCCGCAGCGAGCGCCCGGTCATTCCGCGCTGTCCGGCACGATGTAGCCAAAGCCACGGCGGGTTTCGATCACGTCGCTGCCGAGCTTTTTGCGCACCCGGCCGATCAACACCTCGATGGCGTTGGAATCGTGCGCGTCCTCATTGCCATAGATGTTTTCGCTGAGTTCGTGCTGCGACACCACCCGGCCGCGATGCAGCGCCAGATAGGACACCAGCCGATATTCCAGCGGCGACAGATTGACCGGAACGCCGCGCAGATCGACCCGCATCTGCCGCTCGTCGATGGTGAGTTCGCCAATCCGGATCAATGACGACGCCTGCCCGACCGAGCGGCGGATGATGGAGCGCAGCCGCGCCAGCAGCTCCTCCATGCGGAACGGTTTTGGCAGATAATCGTCGGCACCGGCGTCGATGCCGTCGACCCGCTCGGCCCAGCTACCGCGCGCGGTCAGCACCAGCACCGGGGTGCGGCGATTGTTGCCGCGCCAGCGCTTCAGCACCGACAGCCCGTCCATGCCGGGCAGGCCGAGATCCAGAATGATGGCGGCATAGTCCTCGGTGTCGCCGCGAAACCAGGCCTCTTCGCCGTCGCCGACCACTTCGACCACGTAACCGGCGGCCTCCAGACCGCGCGCCACGTCGGCCGCGATCCGCCGATCATCTTCGACCACCAGCACCCGCATCACTTTTCCTTGGTGCGCCTGATCTCGCCATTCTGGGCGTCGACATAGACGTCGAACAGTCGGCCAGACTTGTCAATGACGCGGAATTCGTACAGCCAGACGCCTTGCTTGCGCTCGATCTCGACCCCGGTGATCTCGCCGGGCAGCCGGCCCTTCACCAGTTCGAGCAATTGCGCGAGCGGCTTGATCTCGCCGCGTTCCACCGCGTCGCGCACCGCGTCATGGTCGTAACGATCGTGATGATGGCCGTGCCAATGGCGGCGGGCGCCTTCAGGATCAGCTACACCCGCGGTCACCGACATCGCCGCCGTTGCGATACCTAATGCGACGGCCAATGCCACGGGACGAAAACTAGAACTGCTCGACTTGCACATGATGACGCAACTATGCACGGCCGCTGCTGACAGCTGGCTGACAGCAAATCGCAACGCGATCGCGCCACGGCAAAACTGACAGAACGATGACCCGCGGCGTCAGATCGAGGTCAGCGGCACCATGGCAGAGTGCGGCCATTGCCAACCAAGGCCGAGCCTCATGACCAATACTGCACAGGGCGCTCACGCGCTCCCAACCTATCATCCGCACCACGATGCGCTGACCCAGGCGCTGCATTGGGTTTCGCTGCTGGCCGTGATCGCCGCGGCCGCCACCGGCTGGATCATGGAAGACATCGCCAAGGGCGCCGCCAAGACCCAGGTCGTCAATCTGCATGCCTCGTTGGGTACGTTGATCATCGGCCTGACTTTGCTGCGGCTGTTGTGGCGCGGCGGCGCGCCTGCGGTCGAACCGCTGCGCCGGCCGTGGTGGCTGTTTGTCGCCGCCAAGACCATGCAGGTCGCGCTCTATGGGCTGCTGGTGGCGCTGCCGCTGACCGGACTGCTGATGATGGCCGCCAAGGGCCGCAGCTTCGAGATGTTCGGGCTGTTCACCGTGCCGCCGCTGCTGACGCTCGACCGCGGCTTGGTGCATTCGATCGAGGAAGTGCACGAGGTGATGGTCAATCTGCTGATCGGCTTGGTTGGCCTGCACACGCTAGCGGCGCTGATGCACCACTACGTGCTCAAGGACGACGTGCTGCTGCGCATGATGCCGCATCGCTTGATCCGCAGCGACAGCCAGTCCTGACACCTCGCTGACAGCGCCGCATAGAGATCAACACCACGCCCAAAGCAAACGAGCCGGCGCCCCCCGCCGGATCGTTTCGTATAGGGCTTTGATCGCTTCTAATACCAACGGAAATTGATACCAACCCATTCGCACGTCATGGCCGGGCTTCGTCCCGGCCATGACGTCCTTGATCTGCACCGCTTTCAAGACGTGGGTACCCGCGACAAGCGCGGGCATGACGAGTGCTTGTGGGCGTCGTTGGACTACGCCGCCGCAGCAGCGGAGCGTTCCGGGAACGCCGCGGCAATCGCCGCGCGATCGGCCTGCAGCACGCCGCGTTCGGTGATCAGTCCGGTGACCAGCCGCGCCGGGGTGACGTCAAAACCGTAATTGGCGACCGGCGAGTCCTTGGGCGTGATCCGCACCGTCTCGATGCGGCCGCTGGCGGTGCGGCCGGTCATCATCGTCACTTCGGTCGCGTCGCGCTCCTCGATCGGAATCTGGCGCACGCCATCATCGATGGTGAAGTCGATGGTCGGCGACGGCAGCGCGACATAGAACGGCACGTTGTTGTCGTGCGCGGCCAGCGCCTTCAGATAGGTGCCGATCTTGTTGCAGACGTCGCCCGACGCGGTGACGCGGTCGGTGCCGACGATCACGATATCGACCATGCCGTGCTGCATCAGATGGCCGCCGGTGTTGTCCGGGATGATGGTGTGCGGCACACCATGATGGCCCAGCTCCCAGGCGGTGAGCGAGGCGCCCTGGTTACGCGGCCGGGTCTCGTCGACCCAGACATGGATATTCAGGCCGGCGTCGAAGGCGTGATAGATCGGCGCGGTCGCGGTGCCCTGATCGACGGTGGCGAGCCAGCCGGCGTTGCAGTGCGTGAGAATGTTGATGCGCTGGCCCGGCGGCTTGCGGGCGCGGATCGCGTCGATCAGCGCAAAGCCGTGACGGCCGATGCTCTGATTGATGGCGACGTCCTCATCGGCGATCGCGCCGGCGCGGGCATAAGCGGCCTTGGCGCGCTCGGCTGGCGGCAGCGGCTGCAGCGTGGCGCGCATCTCATCGAGCGCCCATTTCAGATTGATCGCGGTCGGCCGGGTCGCCAGCAGCGTGTCGTAGGCCTGCGCCAGCGCCGCGTCGGAGGCGTCGGCGTGCATCGCCAGCGCCATGCCATAGGCGGCCGCGGCGCCGATCAGCGGCGCGCCGCGCACCAGCATCGAGCGGATCGCTTCGGCGGCCGCATCCAGGCTGGTCAGCGTGGCGATCACATATTCATGCGGCAGCCGGCGCTGGTCGATCGCGCTGACGGTCCAGCCGTCGGGCTCGAGCCAGATGGTGCGGGTGTGCTTGCCGTCAACCTTCATCGCAAAAACCTCGATACTGATAGCCTCAGAGTGCTGTGTTCCAGCACGATCCAATTGCTTCGTCATGCCCGGCCCTGTGCCGGGCATCCACGTCTTGCGAACCGTCGCCGCAACCAAGACGTCATGGCCGGGACCAGCCCGGCCATGACGGCGTGCTGATCGTTACGCCTTCAGAATACGGCCGGCGACCGCATCGAGCTTCTTCAAAAGCTCCGGATCGCGGGCTTCCGGCGCGGTCAGGATCGCGTTGTCGAGCGCGCGGTCCGAGCCGATCGGGCACGGCTCGTGCTCACGCGGGAATTCCTGGGCAAAGCGCGCCACCAGGCTCTTGGCCTTCTCGGCGTTCGAGGTCAGCACCCGCACGATGTCCTGCACCGTGACCGCGTCATGGTCCGGGTGCCAGCAATCGAAATCGGTGACCATCGCCACGCTGGCGTAGCAAATCTCGGCTTCGCGGGCGAGCTTGGCTTCCGGCATGTTGGTCATGCCGATCACCGAATAGCCCTGGTTCTTGTAGGTGATGCTTTCCGCGTAGGACGAAAACTGCGGGCCTTCCATGCACAGATAGGTGCCGCCGCGCACGATCGAAATGCCCTCGGCTTCGGCCGCAGCGGCGAGATGGATGCGCAGCCGCGGCGACACCGGGTGCGCCATCGACACATGGGCGACGCAGCCGGCGCCGAAGAACGAGCTTTCGCGCTTATAGGTGCGATCGACGAACTGATCGACCAGCACGAAGGTGCCGGGCGGCAGTTCTTCCTTGAACGAGCCGCAGGCCGACAGCGTGATCAGGTCGGTGACGCCGGCGCGCTTCAGCACGTCGATATTGGCGCGGTAATTGATGTCGGAGGGCGACAGCCGGTGCCCCTTGTCGTGACGCGACAGGAAAACGATCGGCAGCCCGGCGATGGTACCGCGGCGCAGCGTCGATGACGGCTTGCCCCACGGGCTCTCGATCACCTCGTCCCGAACATCTTCCAGTCCCGGCAGATCATAGATACCCGATCCGCCGATGATCCCCAGCACCGCCCGTGTCATGCCAACTCCTGTCGTTGTTGCGCCTTGCATTCACCATGGGGACGGGCTGTCCACAACCCCTGACACGGCGGCTTCATCCAAATGTCGAAGACAAACCGGCTCTGCGGGCTGGACATGACGCCGCGGTGTGCAGGTTTTGGTTCCCTCCGCCGCCGCGGCTGCTCTAGAATGAGTCGCAAGACGACAGAATGACGACAAAAACGTTCGGGAGGATCGTCTTGCAGCGCGGGCGCGTCATCTCTGGCGCAGGAAAAGCCGTGATCGGCGGCAAGCCGGCCGCCGCCGCGGCTTGGGCCGGGCGCGGCCGAAGCTTGGCCCGATGCGCTGCCCCGGCGCTGGCCGGCCCTCCCCCTGATTGCCTGACCGAGCAGCCCCCGCCGCGCCCCACCGCGGCACATGGGTTGTGCCGCGGCATGGCCGCCACGCTTCAGCCAATTGGCGCCAACCGGGCCGCGACCGCGCCCGCAGCGCCCCACCATCCGCGACCGATCGATGATCCGCCGCCAGCGCGGAGGTTTTCGGCCGCGCGGTAACAACCACAACAAAGGGAGGAACCATGTACACCGGAGAGCAAGCCAAAAAGCGCCCCGACCACCCCGCCTTCATCATGGCGTCCACGGGCGAAACCGTCAGCTATCGCGAGCTTGACGCCCGCGCCAACCGGCTGGCGCACCTTTTGCGCAACCACGGACTGCGGCGGCTCGATCACTTCTCGATCTTCATGGAGAACAACAATCGCTATCTGGAAGCGAACGGCGCCGGCGAGCGCGCCGGCCTGTACTACACCTGCGTCAACTCCTATCTGACCGCTGGCGAACTCGCCTACATCCTCGACAACAGCCAGTCGCGGGTGCTGATCACCTCCACCGCCAAGCTCGATGTCGCGCGCGAGGCGCTGCAGCAAAGCCCGCAGGTGACGCTGTGCGTGGTGGTCGATGGCCCCGGCGAAAGCGAGTGCATTGTCGGCCTTGAAGAGGCGACCGCCGGCCTGCCGGACACGCCGATCGCCGACGAAAGCCTCGGCACGCCGATGCTGTATTCATCGGGCACCACCGGCCGCCCCAAAGGGATTTTGCGGCCGCTGCCGGAGCAGCCGCCGTCGCAGCCCTTGCCGCTATTCTTCTTCCTGCACCAGCTGTGGCAATATCGCGACGGCATGATCTATCTGTCGCCGGCGCCGCTCTATCACTCCGCGCCGCAGGCCGCGGTATCGCTCACCATCCGCAGCGGCGGCACCGTGATCATCATGGAGCATTTCGATCCCGAGCAGTATTTGCAGCTGGTCGAGCGCTACAAGGTCACGCATAGCCAGCTGGTACCCACCATGTTCTCGCGGATGCTGAAACTGCCCGAGGAGGTGCGCAGCCGCTACGATCTGTCATCGCTGGAGATCGCGGTGCACGCCGCAGCGCCCTGCCCGCCGGCGGTCAAGGAACAGATGATCAAATGGTGGGGGCCGATCATCCACGAATATTACGGCGCCACCGAGGGGCTCGGCTTCACCGCCTGCAACAGCGAGGAATGGCTCAAGCATCGCGGCACGGTCGGCAAGGTCATGCTCGGCGATCTGCACATCCTGGACGAGTGCATGAAGCCGTGCCCGAAGGGCGTGCCCGGCCAGATCTGGTTCAAGACCGCCAGCCCGTTTGAGTATTTCAACGATCCCAGCAAGACCAAGGAAGCGCGCTCCGACGACGGCAGCATGAGCTCGGTCGGCGATGTCGGCTATGTCGATGACGACGGCTATCTGCACCTCACCGACCGCGCCACCTTCATGATCATTTCCGGCGGCGTGAACATCTATCCGCAGGAATGCGAGAATCTGCTGATCACCCACCCCAAGGTCGCCGACGCCGCGGTGTTCGGCGTGCCCAATGACGATCTCGGCGAGGAGGTCAAAGCGGTGATCCAGCCGATGCCGGGCGTCATTGCCGGGCCGGAATTCGCGCAGGAACTGATCAGCTTTTGCGCGCAGTCGCTGTCGCGCCAAAAAGTGCCGCGCTCGATCGATTTTGTGGAGGAACTGCCGCGGCTGCCGACCGGCAAGCTCTATAAGCGGCTGCTGCGCGACCGCTATTGGGGCAACAGCGCCTCGCGCATCGTTTGATCGCGTACGGTCACCATGCGCCCGCCGACCGGGACCGCTGTGCGGCGGCCCGGCCGGCCTCTGGTCCAATTCCTGCATCATTTGCTGGCAAATGGCCTGCGAACGGGATCAGGAGGCACAATCATGCCGCTTTACGGCTTTCATTGTGGGGAATGCGACAGCGACAGCGAATTGCTGGTCGGGATGTCGGAACGGCCGCGCTGCCCGCGCTGCGGCAGCCGCAAGATGCAGCGCCTGGTGTCGAAGGTGGCAGCGCCCGGCAAGAGCGCCGGCTTGATCAAGGCGGCGCGCGCCCAGGCCGCGCGCGAGGGTCATTTTTCCAATTACAGCCGCGCCGAACGCGGCGGCTGACGGTGTTTGGGACTAACGGACTGAACTAAACGATGTGCCCCCTCCCTCCCCCCGCGGAGCGGTGGGGAGGGTCGGCGCGCAGCGCCGGGGTGGGGGGCACTAACCCGCACACCCCACCCGTCCGGCCGATTGGCATCGGGCCGTCCACCCTCCCCACAAGGGGGATCGTTGCGTAATTTGATGACGCAGGTTTTTGAGGGGACTTTGGACAGGTTTGCGGTGTGTCTTGGAGCGTCCGCGGGCGGCTAAGCGAGG
>NZ_QJTI01000037.1 GCF_003217325.1 Rhodopseudomonas faecalis | reverse complement strand
GTCGCCGCCCGCCACCACCCCAAGCTCCGCGACGACTACAACGCCCTTCGCCTGCAAGGAAAACCCGGAAAGGTCGCGCTCATCGCAATCGCCCGAAAACTGCTCGTCACAGCCAACGCACTCGTCAAAGCCGACACGCCATATCAAGGTAAGACCCTTGACACCTGAGACAGTCGCCGGGCTCGCGCTTCGCGCGCCCCGGAAGGACCAGCACGTGGGGCGGATTAGCGAAGCGCATGATTCAACAACGATGACGCTGCCCCGCGCAACATCCCTCCCCCCGCGGAGCGGTGGGGAGGGTCGGCGCGAAGCGCCGGGGTGGGGGCTTCACTCCCGCTATTATCGAAGCTTCCACTTCAACATCGACGCGACGCCAACGGCTGCCACGCGCGCGAATACAGTTACTTGTAGCCCGGATGGAGCGAAGCGTAATCCGGGGAAGACGCCCCCGCCTCAAAGCCGGTCCCAGATATCACTGGGCTCCTTATCGGCGGATTACGCTGCGCTCATCCGCCCTGCGGGCTAATTTTGATCCTTCATATCGTCCCTCACCAAAAGTGGTAAGAGACCTATCGATGTCAGAGTGATGATGACAAGGGGGGACATTATCGACGTTCTCAAAAGCATGTGACGCCGGAACGAAGTCGCTTCGGTGATGGAAAAATTGAAAATTGCGTAAGAGCGGAAAAGGAAGAAACAGGATACGCCACAAACAATTAAGAATATGCAGCTCTTTCGCATTTTCCAAAATAGCAGGGTATCACTCGGACGGAAATTGAGAAGGAGTACCGTCATGAATGCCAAGGCGATCACTGCTGACAGGAACAGATTAAAAGACTTCAAGAGAACGAAAACGCACTCCTCGCGAGGCAGAAGGTGTTTGACGGCATCTATCTCTTTGTTCAGCGAAGGCCACACATGTGAGGAATATGCCGCCAGCTCGCAGCCTAATTGTGAATCCTTCCCGAGGCTGAGAATGACCTCCGAAAAGAGGGGCGGCCCAAAGATCAACAGCAAGATTGCCAAGAGCAGTCTGCGTCCTGTTGTTACAGATAGCACGGTAAGTTGACCTTGAATTTAAGGTACGCCGATATTTTCGCGGCGCGCCAAGGTTGCGCCGTCCTCTGAGGTAACAACCTCATCAATTAGTTAAACTGCTTTTCGTGTCAAGGTAGATACGGTTCTGTCCCGCAACCTTTGGGAGGGCTCTCGCCATGTTGCTTCCAAACCAATTCCGGGAAATCCTGCAAACGATTGGGTACCAGGCATTCGGCACGTAGGGCGGATTAGCGAAGCGTAATCCGCCATAGCGCTGAGACAAGCTCTGCGGCTGTTCGGCGGGTTACGCCTTCGGCTAAATCGCGCTACGCGCTGGGTTGTTACTTGTAGCCCGGATGAAGCGAAGCGTAATCCGGGGAGGATCGCCATCGCCCCCGCCTCAAAGCCGATCCCGGATTTCGCTGCGCTCCTTTTTGGCGGATTAAGCTGCGCTCATCCGCCCTACGGGCTTTAATTGAGCACAGGCGACTGCCACCGGAACAGAAGCCAGATCCTACCTCCCCCAAACCTCTTGCGCGACTTCGACTGCCAGGCGCAGCTTGTCCCATTGCGCCTGTTCGGACAGCGGCGTGCTTTGCTCGCCGAATGCAAAGCCGGATTGCGGCGCGAGTGCCAGTTGTTCGAGCGGCACGAATTGCGCCGCTTCCTGCAGCTTGCGTTTTAGATCGTCCTTGCTTTCCAACTCGCCATCCTGCGCGGCGATCGCGCCGATCATCGCCACTTTCGGGCCGCGTGGCAGGAACCGCAGCGGCGCAAAGCCGCCCGCGCCTTCCGCATATTCCAGCAGATAGCCGTCGTAATTGGTGCGCGCGAACAGCGTCTCGGCGATCGGCTCATAACCACCGGCGGCGAGCCAGGACGAGCTATCGCCATTGCTGCGGCAAACGTGCGTGGTGATCACCATGTCGGCCGGGCGTTCCGCGATCGCATAGTTGATGATCCGCGAATAAAGCTGCGGTAATTGATCGGGATTGTCGCCGCGCTCGCGCATCTGCTGCACCACATCCGGCGAGCACAGATCGGCCCACACCGTATCGTCGAATTGCAGATAGCGGCAGCCGGCGTCGTATAGCGCGCGCACCGCCTTGCGATAGGCTTTGGCAAGATCGTGCAACAGGCCATCGAGCTGCGGATAGGCCTGCGGCGAGGTACCGGCGCGGCCAACGTAAAAATGCAGCATCACCGGCGAGGGAATCGTCAGCTTGGGCGTGACATGCGCAATGCCGGCATGGCGCTGCAACACGCGAAATTCCTCCAGCACCGGATGATCGTCGGGAAAATCGACGGTGCCGACCACCCGCACCGCATCGGGGCGCTCGTCCGATGGCCGTGACGCGGTGTGATAGAGTTCGCAGCCCTTGAGCCCGGCGAAGAAATCGAGATGCCAGCTACCGCGCCGCAATTCGCCGTCGGTCGCCAGTTGCAGCCCGATCGCGGACTGCTTGTGCACCAGCTTCTCGATTTCCATGTCCTCGATGCGCCGCAGCTCATCGGCGCTGATCTGCTGGCGGGCGAATTTGGCGCGGGCCTCGCTGATCTTTTCCGGGCGAAGCAGACTGCCGGCATGATCGGCCCGGAACGGCGGCTTCGTCCTCAACATCGCATCACTCCAATCGCAACCCAGCTTTTCTTCTCAAGGGCTTTCGGCCGCTATATCGTCCCCCCCGTTACCGAAGCGGAAATTCAATTGGTTGCACACTAACGATCGCATCAATCACCTTGGTTGCCGCGCGCGGTTTTGTTGCGCGACGGGCTGTGCCATGAGTGGCGACGGTTTCGGGAACCGGCTATTGGACAAGGAATCAGCGCAATTGCCGGGCCTATGCGGTGACGCGGTCCGCGGCGGCGCTTGGCGATGGCCGATGCCGCGGCGGAATGGCACAGGCGCGTCGCCGGCCATTGTTTTGTGAAAGGACGAGCAGCCCATGACGGCAGCAAGCGGATTTCTTCGATCGGCCTCGCCGCGGCTGCGGCACGGTTTTGCATTGATCGCGCTGCTGACGATGGGCCTTCAGCTGGCGAGCTGCGGCAGCATCAACGACAAACTGTCGGCCGGCATGGGCGATTATGTGCCGCAATGGGCGGGCGGCCTGCCCGCCGACGCGCCGCCGCGACCCGGCACGGCGCAATATGACGCCTGGATGCGCGAGAACGAGCGCCGCCGCCATATGCCGGCGGCCGAGCGCGAGAAGCTGGAACAGGCCGAAAAGGCGGCGCGCCAGAACGGGGCGCCGAAGTAACCGTCAGTCCACGAACACCACGGTCTTGCGGCCGTTGAGGATCACCCGGTCCTCAAGGTGATAGCGGATCGCGCGCGCCAGCACGCGGCGTTCGATATCGCGGCCCTTGCGCACCAGATCGTTCGGGGTGTCGCGATGGCTGATGCGCTCGACGTCCTGATCGATGATCGGACCTTCGTCGAGATCGCTGGTGACGTAATGCGCGGTGGCGCCGATCAGCTTGACGCCGCGCTCATGGGCCTGGTGATAGGGCCGCGCGCCCTTGAAGCCCGGCAGGAACGAATGGTGGATGTTGATGCAGCGGCCTTCCAGCCGGCCTGACATCTCATTGGACAAAATCTGCATGTAGCGCGCCAGCACCACCAGATCGGTCTTGGTGTGCGCGATCACCCCGCAGATCGCCGTCTCCTGCTGCCGCTTGGTCTCTTTGGTGACCGGCAGATAGTGGAACGGAATATCGCCGAAATCGATGCCGCTGAAGGCATGGCGCGGGTGATTGGAGATGATCGCGGTCGGATGCATCTGCAATTCGCCGGTGCGCCAGCGATAGAGAATATCGACCAGGCAGTGATCGGACTGCGACACCAGCAACATCACCCGGCGCTTGTTGGAGCGGTCGCGCATCTGCCAGCGCATCATGTAACGCTCGGCCACCGGCGCAAAGGCTTCGCGCAGCGCCTGCAGCGACACACGGGTCTGCGCGGCGCTGAACACCACCCGCATGAAGAACAGGCCGGTCTCGGAATCGTTGAATTGCTGGGCATCGAGAATGTTCTGCCCATTGTCGACCAGATAGGTCGAGACCGACGAAACGATGCCGGGCAGGTCCGGGCAGGACAGGGTCAAGACATATTCGTGGTGGGACATAGCGAAGAGAACACGCTCGCGAGGTCGGAAAAGCAATTGCGGTCTGCTCTACACCGGAGGCAGCCCCGCGCCAATCCCGGGCAAAGTGGCAAATGGACCAAGATCGACCGGCCAAAGCGGCAATTTGGCCGGTTTGCCGGTGCGACGGTGCGTTTTCAGGGCCTTAGGGCCCAAGACTGGCCCAAGACAAGCGCTGGACTGGCCCAGGAGCGCCGCAGTGCGCGCCCTTGATTCGCCGCTGCCGCACCGCGCACGGCCGGGTGCCAGTTCCGCAGGCTGGCCGACCGCCTGGCAGAAGGCAAGAGGCAGGGAGGCAGGGACGCAAGAGGCTGCTGGCAGCCGGTCTTCGGGACCACCGCTGCATCGCTGGTTTTGCTGGCAAGTGGCGCCAACGCCCACCCGGGCGCTTCGCGTCGCCTCCCCACCGCTGATGCGGGCGATCGAGAATTCGAGGGGCGATCATGGCGGTCCTGGCTCTGTCTTCGTCAGAATGCCAGCGCGGGATGATCGGCATCCGCCGATCACAATTGCACGGCTCGACGCGATCGTCCCGGCGTGACGCGCGGTCAACTGCACAAGCGCACGCGCGATAGGCGGCGCACTCTGCCGTGATCGAGCGCGCCTCAGCTTAGAGCAATTGTAACAAGGCGCGCGCGTGCTGCGCTCGCGCGTTCCGCAATCGGGCTCGCGCTATTTCTCAACAAGCGACGTTACAACGCTGCCGCGGTACGATGAGCGGGCTTGCGGCGCCGCGTTCATTGCCTCACAATAACATCAAGCAGGATTTTGCCGATTGAGTTGAAAAGTTTAGCTCATTTGGCGATGCAACCTGCACAAGTAAAAAACACTAGAGGAGGAATGAATGCGCAAGACATTGCTGGCTGCCGCGTTGGCACTGCCCATTTTGGGTTCCGCAGCGGCCGCAGAGGATACTATCAAGATCGGCTACATCGACCCGTTGTCTGGCGGAGGCGCCAGCGTCGGGGAAGTCGGTCTGAAAACCTTCCAATTCCTTGCTGAGGAATTAAACACCAAGGGCGGTGTACTTGGCAAGAAGGTCGAGATCGTTCCGCTCGACAACAAGACCAATCCTCAGGAAAGCCTGATCCAGGCGCAGAAGGCGATCGACGCCGGCGTGCGCTTCATCACCCAGGGTAACGGCTCCTCAGTGGCCGGCGCGCTGTCGGACTTCGTCACCAAATACAACGAACGCAATCCCGGCAAGGAAGTGCTGTACTTCAACTATGCCGCGGTCGATCCGGTGCTGACCAACGAGAAATGCAGTTTTTGGCATTTCCGCTGGGACGCCAATTCCGACATCAAGATGGAAGCGCTCACCAACTACATGAAGAGCACGCCCTCCATCAAAAAGGTCTATCTGATCAACCAAGACTACTCGTTCGGCCAGTCGGTGCGCAGCCAGGCCAAGGCCATGCTGGCCGCCAAGCGTCCTGACATCCAGATCGTCGGCGACGAACTGCATCCGCTGCTCAAGATCAGCGACTTCGCGCCCTATGTCGCCAAGATCAAGGCGTCCGGCGCCGACACCGTGGTCACCGGTAATTGGGGCCAGGATATCGCGCTGCTGCTGAAAGCCGCGGCCGACGCCGGGCTCAAGGTCAACTGGTACACTTATTACGCCGGCGGCACCGGCGGCCCGACCGCGATCAAGCAGGCCGGCCTGAACCATCAGGTGTTCCAGGTCTCGGAAGGCCTCGCCAATCTCGAGCACCAGTCGTCGCGCGATTTCGAGAAGGCGTTCCGCGCCAAGTATGATTTCGGCCTGTTCTATCCGCGCGCCGTCAATCAGATGCGGATGTTCGCGGCGGCGGCCGACAAGGCCAAGTCGACCGACCCGGTCAAGGTCGCGCAGGCGCTGGAAGGCATGACTTTCGAAGTGTTCGACGGCGGCGAAGGCGTGATGCGCAAGGACGACCATCAGTTCTTCCAGCCGATCTACATCTCCTCGCTCGGCGAGCGCTCCGAAAAGGAGCCGTTCGATGAGGAAAAGACCGGTTGGGGCTGGCGACTGGTCGCCAAGATCGACACGCCGCAGACTATGCTGCCGACCACCTGCAAGATGGAACGGCCGTAACACCGTTCGCTGAGCCACTGCAGCATTGCTGCCTCTCCTCGCTCGCGGGGAGAGGATCGGGTGAGGTGTGCTTTCCGACACGAACTCCACGTTCGAGCTGAGACACCCCCTCACCCGACCGGCGTCGCTGCGCTCATCCGGTCGACCTCTCCCCGCAGGCGGGGAGAGGTGACATTGACGGCTTCCTCTCAGTCGCAGGCAGAACCGTGCTCGAATTGATCGTCATATCCTCGCTGAACGGCATCCTGTTCGGGATGTTGCTGTTCCTGATGGCGAGTGGACTCACCGTGATCTTCAGTATGCTCGGCGTGCTGAATTTCGCCCATGCCAGCTTCTACATGCTCGGCGCGTTTTTCGGTTTTCAGATCAGCCGCTGGGTCGGGTTCTGGCCGGCCTTGGTGCTGGCGCCGCTGCTGGCCGGCCTGATCGGCATTGCCGTGGAACGCTACGGGCTGCGCCATGTTCATAAGAACGGCCATGTCGCAGAATTGCTGTTCACCTTCGGCCTCGCCTTCGCGATCGAAGAAGTGGTGCAGATCATCTGGGGCAAGAGCCCGGTCGATTTCCGGGTGCCGGCGGCACTCGATTTTCCGGCGTTCACGATCTTCTCGACCAACTACCCGGCCTTCAAGATGTTCATGCTGCTGGTCTCGGTGGCGATCTTCCTCAGCCTGCTGCTCGTGCTGAAGAAGACCCGGGTCGGCCTGATCGTGCAGGCGGCGCTCACCCATCCGCATATGGTCGCCCATCTTGGCCATAACGTCGGGCGCATCTTCATGCTGGTGTTCGGGGTCGGCACCGCGCTCGCCGCGGTCGCGGGCGTGATCGCCGGCCCGGCCTTGGTGACGCAATCGAACATGGCGGCGCTGCTCGGCCCGATCCTGTTCGTGGTGGTGGTGGTCGGCGGGCTCGGCTCGCTACCCGGCGCGTTCGTCGCCTCGCTGCTGATCGGCCTGCTGCAAACCTTTGCGGTGTCGATCAACACCTCCCCAGCCTCGCTGTTCGGCCCGCTCGATCCGGCCTGGGCGTCGACCTGGCTCTCCGACATCTGGAACGTCACCGTGGCGCAGGTCGCGCCGGTGCTGCCCTATCTGCTGTTGGTGCTTGTGCTGATCTTCCGGCCCATGGGCCTTTTGGGGACGCGCGAAACATGAGAGACATCACGACGCGGATCGCCCCGCCGCTGCCCACCATGACCGAGAAGCTGAAATTCTACGGCATGTGGGTCGGCCTGGCGCTGTTCCTCTTGCTGCTGCCCAAGATCTTCGCCTCGGGCGGCGCGCTCACCACCTTCTGCCTGATCGGCATCTCGATCATCTTCGCGCTGTCGTACAACATCCTGCTCGGCCAGACCGGCATGCTGTCGTTCGGCCACGCGGTCTATTACGGCCTTGGCGGCTTTCTGGCGATCCATGCCATCAACTACTTTGGCGGCCATAAATGGCCGATCCCGCTGCCGCTGGTGCCGGTGATCGGCGGTGCGACCGGGCTGTTCTTCTCAGCTTTGATCGGCTGGGTGATGACCCAGCGCTCCGGCACCGCCTTTGCGATGATCTCGCTCGGGCTGGCCGAACTGGTCGCGTCCTCGGCGCTGATCCTGCGCTCGTTCTTCGGCGGCGAGGCTGGCGTCTCCGCCAACCGCACCAAAATGTTCCGGGTATTCGAGCTCAGTTTCGGCCCGCAGATCCAGATCTATTATCTGGTCGCGGCCTGGACCCTGATCGCGATCATCGCGATGTACGCACTGACCCGAACGCCGCTCGGGCGGATGTGCAACGCGGTGCGCGACAATCCGGAGCGGGTGCAGTTCGTCGGCTATGACCCGCATGTGGTGCGCTATCTGGCGTTCTGCTTCGCGGGCATGTTCGCCGGCATCGCCGGATCGCTCGCCGCCATCAATTTTGAAATCGCCAACTCCGCCTATCTCGGCGCGGTGCAGTCCGGCACCGTGCTGTTTGCGGCCTATATTGGCGGCATCGGCTTCTTCATCGGCCCGATCGTCGGCGCGATCTTCGTCACGGTGCTGTCGATCGGGCTCAGCGATCTCACCTCGGTGTGGCAGCTCTATTTCGGGCTGTTCTTCATCGGCGTGGTGATGTTCACCCCGGGCGGTCTCACCGGGCTGATGATGATGCACCGGCCGCTGCTGCGCGCCGGCATGCTGACGAAAATGCTGCCGAGCTATCTGCTCGCCGGCGTGCCGACCTTCGCGTTCCTGACCGGCATCATGCTCGCGATCGAAACCACGGTGCACTACACCGCACATCCCAACGAAGATCCCAATATTCGCGCGTTCGGCATCCCGTTCAATGCCGCCAGCCCGCTCACCTGGAGCGCCGCGCTGCTGCTGATCGTGGTCGGCTTCATCCTGGCCCGGATCACCTGGCGCCGGGTCGCGCACACCTGGGACGAAACTCTGACCGCCGCCCGCGCCAAGGTGCATCCGCTATGACCAACGCCATCGAACTTCGCGGCGTCGAAAAGACCTTCGGCGTCACAAAGGTGATCCAGAACATCAATCTGAAGATCGCCCAGGGCGAACGCCACGCGCTGATCGGCCCGAACGGCGCCGGCAAATCGACCACCTTCAATCTGATCAGCGGCTATATGCGGCCGACCACCGGCAGCATTTTGCTGCGCGGCGAGGAGATCGCCGGGCTGCGCCCGTTTCAGATCAACCGCCGTGGACTGTCGCGCTCGTTCCAAGTCACCAACGTGTTCGCCAACATGTCGGTGTGGGAGAATCTGCGCTGCGCGGTGCTGTGGGCCACCGGGCAGCGCTATGCGTTCTGGAAGAATATCGACAATCTGCCGGAGGTGCGCGAGCGCACCGCGCAGATTCTCGAATACATCCACCTCGCCGACCGCCGCGACATGCCGGCTGGCCTGCTGACCTATGCCGAGCAGCGCGCGCTGGAAATCGGCATCACGGTGGCGGGCGGCGCCGATGTGATCCTGCTCGACGAGCCGACCGCCGGCATGAGCCATGCCGAAACGGAGCGCGCGGTCGAGCTGATCCGCCGCCTGACCGAAGGCCGCACCTTGCTGATTGTCGAGCACGACATGAGCGTGGTGTTCGGCCTCGCCGACAAGATCTCGGTGCTGGTCTATGGCCAGATCATCGCCTCGGGCACGCCTGAGGAAATCCGCGGCAATGCCAAGGTCAAGGAAGCCTATCTCGGCGAGGAGGCCGCATGATGCTCGAGGTACGGGACCTCCACGCTTATTACGGCAAGAGTCACATTCTGCAGGGCGTCGACATGAAGATCGGCGCCGGCGAAGTGGTCAGCCTGCTCGGCCGCAACGGCGTCGGCCGTTCCACCACGGTCAAGGCGATCATGGGCGAAGTGCCGCCGCATGGCTCGATTCGCTTCAAGGACACCGAGATCGCCGGGCTGCCGAGCTACAAGATCGCCCATCTCGGGCTCGGCTATGTGCCGGAGAACCGCGACATCTTCCCGGGGCTGACGGTGCGCCAGAACTTGATGCTGGGCATCAAGAACCCGCGTCATCCCGGCAAATGGCGGCTCGACGACATGCTCGACATGTTCTCGAATCTCAAGGCGCGCGCCGACACCGCGGCCGGGGTGCTGTCCGGCGGCGAGAAACAGATGTTGACGATTTGCCGCACCTTAATGGGCGATCCCGAGCTGGTGATGATCGACGAGCCGACCGAGGGCCTCGCACCGATCATCGTGCAGCAGGTCGGCGACCTGATCGCCGAGATCGCGCGCCGCGGCGTATCGATCCTGCTGGTGGAACAGAAACTCTCGATCGCAATGCGGATTTCGCACCGCGTCTATGTGATGGGCCACGGCCAGATCGTGTTCGAGGGCACGCCCTCTGAACTCAAGGACAACGAAGCCATCCGCAAAGAGTGGCTCGAGGTCTGATACCAAAGGCGACTGGCGTAACCCGCCCAACTCGGTTGTCATGGAACAAATGGTACCAGCCGTGCTAGGGTAGCACGGCGGGGCTGTTCCGTGGGCGGGTTTTCCCGCTCCATGCGATCGCAGGCGCTAAGCCGCCACTACCCAACAGCGCCACAGGCGTCATAATAGAGCGCCGCAGGCGCTTCATCTCAACGGCGCCGCGAGCGCCGAACCAAGAGCGCCACAGGCGCCGCAACGATAACGAGCGCCGAAGGCGCCATAATGATAACGAGCGCCGAAGGCGCCATAATGATAACGAGCGCCGAAGGCGCCATAATGATAACGAGCGCCGAAGGCGCCAAGCAGACAGCGCCGGTGGCGCCGTCACACTAAAGAGCGCCAAAGGCGCCGTGTGTGTAAGAGCGCCGAAGGCGCCTTAAGGAGGAAACGCGTGGAACACGCATTAGAAGTGCGCGCGGTGTCACTGCGCTTCGGCGGCGTCCGGGCGCTGACCGACGTTAGTTTTTCGGTGAAGGCCGGCGAGCTGTTTTCGATCATCGGCCCTAACGGCGCCGGCAAAACCTCGATCGTCAACTGCATCTCGGGCCGCTATCGGCCGACCGAGGGCCAGCTGTTCTATCATGGTCGCGACATCACCGGCATGAAGCCGAATGCGCGCGCCCAGCTGGGCATCGGCCGCACCTTCCAGAATCTCGCGCTGTTTCACCACATGAGCGTGCTCGACAACATCATGGTCGGCCGCCACCATCTGCTGAAAAACAATTTTCTGACCGGATCGCTCTATTGGCTCACCGGCGCGCGCCGCGAGGAGCTGGAACACCGCGAAAAGGTCGAAGAAATCATCGACTTCCTCGATCTGCAGTCAGTGCGCAAGGCCACGGCCGGCACGCTGTCCTACGGCCTGCGCAAGCGGGTCGAGCTGGCGCGCGCCATGGCGCTGGAGCCAAAACTGATCCTGCTCGACGAACCGATGGCCGGCATGAACTTCGAAGAGAAGGAGGACATGGCCCGCTACATCGTCGATCTCAATGAAGAATACGGCATGACCGTCGTGATGATCGAACACGACATGGGCGTGGTGATGGACATTTCGCACCGCGTCGTGGTGCTCGATTTCGGCCGCAAGATCGCCGATGGCGACCCGGCCGACGTGCTCGCCGATCCGCATGTCAGGCGCGCTTATCTCGGCGAGGAAGACGAATTGCTGGTCGATCCCGATGATGCCCCTGACCATCCCTCAGCTTCGGAGCATGCGGCATGATCGATTATCAAGCGCGTGTCGCCAAGGCCGACACTTTTCCGAAACTGCTGCGTCTCAACGCCCATGAGCACGGCGACGACATCGCGCTGCGCGAGAAGGATCTCGGGCTGTGGCGCGAATTCACTTGGCGCGACTATCAGCACCGGGTGCGCGATTTCGCGCTCGGCATGGTGTCGCTCGGCCTTGGCCGCGGCGACGTGATCGGCATCATCGGCGATAACCGGCCGGACTGGGTCGCGGCCGAGATCGCCACCCACGCGATCGGCGCGATGAGCCTTGGGCTGTATCGCGACGTGCTCGATGACGAAGCCGCCTATCTGCTGACCTACGGCGAAGCGCGCTTGGTGTTCGCCGAAGACGAGGAGCAGGTCGATAAGCTGTTGGCGCTCGCCGAACGCGGGCCGCAGCTCAAGCACATCGTCTATTCCGATCCGCGCGGCATGCGCAAATATGACGATCCGCGGCTGATCGAAGCCTCGGTGCTGGCGGCGATGGGCCAGGACCGCGCCGCGCGCGAGCCGGGCCTCTATGATCAGCTGGTCGATGCCACATCCGGCGAGGACGTGTCGATCCTGTGCACCACCTCGGGCACCACCTCGCATCCCAAGCTGGCGATGCTGACCTCGGCGCGCGTGCTGCGCCACTGCGCGATCTATCTGTCGTTCGACCCCAAGGGCCCGGAAGACGAATACGTCTCGGTGCTGCCGCTGCCCTGGATCATGGAACAGGTGTACGCGCTCGGCAAAGGCCTCTTGTGCCGGATGAAGGTCAACTTCGTCGAAGAACCCGACACGATGATGCACGATTTCCGCGAAATCGCGCCGACCTTCGTGCTGTTCGCGCCGCGGGTGTGGGAAGGCATCGCCGCCGATGTGCGTGCGCGGGTGATGGACGCCTCGCCATTCAAGCAGCGGCTCTATGATATCGGCATGAAAGCGGGCCTGGCTGCGCTGGAGCGCGGCGGCCATTCCAGCTTTGCCGATGCCATCCTGTTCCGCGCGCTGCGCGACCGGCTCGGTTTTACGCGGCTGCGTTCGGCCGCGACCGGCGGCGCGGCGCTCGGCCCGGACACGTTCAAATTCTTCCGCGCCATGGGCGTGCCGCTGCGCACGCTCTATGGCCAGACCGAACTGCTCGGCGCCTACACGCTGCACCGCGACGACGCGGTCAATCCCGACACCACCGGCGTGCCGATGGCGTCCGAGATCGAGATCAAGATCGACAATCCCGACGTGCAGGGCATCGGCGAGATCGTGGTGCGCCATCCCAACATGTTCGTCGGCTACTACAAGAATCCGGAAGCCTCGGTCGCCGACATCAAGGACGGCTGGATGCACTCCGGCGACGCCGGCTACTTCAATAATGACGGCCAGCTGGTGGTGATCGACCGCATCAAGGACCTCGCCGAGCTGTCGCATGGCGAGCGCTTCTCGCCGCAATATATCGAGAACAAGCTGAAATTCTCGCCCTATATCGCGGAAGCCGTGGTGCTCGGCGCCGGACGCGACACGCTCGCGACCATGATCTGCATCCGCTATTCGATCATCTCGAAATGGGCGGAGAAGAAGCGCATCGCCTTCACCACCTATAGCGATCTCGCCTCGCGGCCCGAAGTCTATCAGCTGCTGCGCAAGGAGGTGGAGACCGTCAACGCCACGCTGCCGCCGGCGCAGCGCATCTCGCGGTTCCTGTTGCTGTACAAGGAGCTCGATGCCGACGACGGCGAATTGACCCGCACCCGCAAGGTGCGGCGCAGCGTGATCAACGAGAAATACGCCGACATCATCGAAGGCATTTACGGCGGCGCCAGCACCATTCCGGTCGACACCGTCATCAAATACCAGGACGGCACCACCCAGCGCATCCGCACCACGCTAGCCGTGGTCGACCTCGGCTCCGCACACGCCCATGCGGAGGCAGCGGAATGACGGGGATTTGGCATTTGCAGGCGCCGGTGACGACGCCCTCTCCCCTCGCGGGAGAGGGCGGCAGTTTCCGCCGGCATGGGAGGAGCGTTGGCTCTCACTCGAACTGCTCCGGGACAGAGCTCCTCAGCGTCGCCCCTTTGGAGTTGCCCCCTCACCCGGATCATCGCGTTGCGATGATCCGACCTCTCCCCGCAAGCGGGGAGAGGTCCACGTGCGGGGCGATGATCTTGGAGCGCGGCAAACACCTTGCTGAGGCAGTGCCGAGCCCTCACCTCTCCCCGCTTGCGGGGAGAGGTCGGATCGCGTCAGCGATCCGGGTGAGGGGGCGCCTCGGCAAGGGCAGCCGCGATCACCTCCAAAACACCGCTGATATTGCTCAGGACGTCGTTATTCCAGAACCTCAAGACGCGGTAGTTGCGCGCGCGCAGCCACTGGTCGCGGACCAGGTCTTTCGGACAATCGGCGTGCTGCCCGCCATCGACTTCGAGGATCAGTCGGCGGTCACGGCAGATAAAATCGACCGTGTAAGGTCCGATCGGCTCCTGACGAACAAATTTGTAGCCGAGCACGCCGCGCGCCCGCAGCTTCTGCCACAAAAAACTCTCGGCAGAGGTCGCGTGTCGTCGCAAATCGCGCGCCCGCTTAGTGCGCGGCTCATCTGCCTTTCGCATGCGAAAGCGCCCCCTCACCCGGCCCGCGTTGCGGGCCGACCTCTCCCCGCAAGCGGGGAGAGGTGCAAGACTAAAGCGTTTTCCTCATTTCGCCAGCATCGAGCCTTCGCATGAATTCGCAGCTCCTCATTCAGCTTCTGGTCAACGGCCTCGTGGTCGGCACGCTGTACGGCGTAGTCGCCATGAGTTTCGTGCTGATCTACAAGGCGACCCAGGTCGTCAATTTCGCGCAAGGCGAACTGCTCTTGATCGGCGCCTGGGTATGCTGGGCGCTGCTCGCTAAGTACCAGATACCGTTCTATTTCGGCATGCCGATCACGCTGGCGTTCATGTTCGCGTTCGGCATTCTGGTGCAGATCATCTTCCTGCGCCCGATGATCGGCGAACCGATCATCTCGGTGATCATGGTGACGATCGCGCTATCGACCGTGTTCCAGGCGGCGCTGAAATGGATGTTCGGCACCAGCCCGCAGCCGTTCCCGCAGATCTTTACCAGCCAGGCGGTGTCGATCGGCGGACTGCAGATCCAGACCGTCTATGTCATGAGCCTGGTGGTCTCGATCGCCATGATGATCGGCATGGCCTGGTTCTTCCGGGTGTCGAAATATGGCCTGGCGATGCGCGCCACCGCGTTCAATCAACAAGTCGCGCAGTCGCTCGGCATCTCGGTGAAAAGCGTGTTCGCGATGGCCTGGGCGATCTCGGCCACGGTGTCCGCGGTCGCCGGCGTGGTGGTCGCGGTGGTGAACGGCGTGTCGTCCGGCCTGTCGGCCTACGGCATCAAGGTGTTTCCGGCGGCGATCCTCGGCGGTCTCGACTCGATCGGCGGCGCGGTGCTCGGCGGCATCATCATCGGCCTTCTGGAGAACTTCGCGCAGTTCATCGACAGCGAATATCTGCACTGGGGCAATCTTTATGAAGTCGCGCCGTTCTACGTGCTGATCATCATCCTGATGATCAAACCGTACGGGCTGTTCGGCACCAAGGACATCGAGCGGATCTGACCATGGCATCCTCCCCCCTGATTCCCGCCGGTGATTTCCGCAGCTCCTATGCGGCCGACACCACCATCTTCCCGACCTCCACCAGCCGCAACTTCGCCATTCTCGGCGTGGTGCTGGTGTGCTTTGCGCCGCTGGTGCTCACCGAATATTGGCTGAGCATCCTGATCCAGATCGGCATTTTTGGCATCGCCGCGCTCGGGCTCAACATCCTGGTCGGCTTCACCGGCCAGATCTCGATCGGCCACGCCGCGTTCTTCCTGCTCGGCGCGTTCACCTCGGCCTATCTGTCCAACCATCTGCCGATCCCGGTGTTTTTCGCGATTCCGCTCGCCGGGCTGGTCACCGCGATGGTCGGGCTGGTGTTCGGCCTGCCGGCTGCGCGACTGAAGGGCCTGTATCTGGTGATCGCCACGCTGGCGGCGCAGTACATCCTGATCGACTTCTTCTCTCGCGCCGAATGGTTCACCGGCGGCTCGGTGCCGGCGATGGCCAATCCGTTCTCGATCTTCGGCTATGTGCTGCGCGGCGACCGGCAATACTTTTACGTGGTGCTGGCCTATGTGCTGATCAGCTACATGCTGGTCACCAATCTGATGCGCACCCGCGACGGCCGGGCGCTGGTCGCGGTGCGCGACCATTACCTGTCCGCAGAGATCATGGGCATCAACCTGACCAAGTACCGTACGCTGTCGTTCGGTCTGGCGGCGTTCTTTGCCGGCATCGCCGGCGCGCTCTATGCCCATTATCAGCTGGTGGTGTCCAACGAAGGGTTCGGCATCGAGCGCTCGATCCTGTTCCTGGCGATGATCATCATCGGCGGCACCGGCTCGATCATGGGCACGCTGATGGGCACCGCCTTTGTGGTGCTGCTGCCGGAGGCGATGGAATGGCTGAGCATGGAGCTGAAGGGCGGCGTGATCGACCGCGCGCTGCAGCTCAACACCAACCTGACCTTCCTGCGCGAAATCGCGATCGGCCTGATCATCATCGCCTTCCTGGTGTTTGAGCCCGATGGGCTGGCGCACCGCTGGCGGCAGATCAAAGCCTATTGGAAACTCTACCCGTTCTCACATTGAGGGGCGAACGGGCCGACCACCAACGACAAACTCAACAATAAATCACCGGAGGAAAGATACATGAACATGAAGACTTTGCTGGGCACCGCGTCGGTCGCCCTGATGATCGCGGGCAGCGCCGTCAGCGCACAGGCGCAGATCGCGATCGGTCACCTCGCCGACTATTCCGGCGGCACCGCCGATGTCGGCACGCCCTATGGCCACGGCGTCGCCGACACTTTTGCCTACGTCAACAAGAACGGCGGCGTCGCCGGCAAGAAGCTGGAAGTCGACAGCAACGACTATGGCTATCAGGTGCCGCGCGCGATCGCGCTGTATAAGAAGTGGTCGGGCGGCGACAAGGTCGCGGCGATCATGGGCTGGGGCACCGCCGATACCGAAGCGCTGACCGGCTTTCTGGCGCAGGACAAGATCCCCGACATCTCCGGCTCCTACGCCGCCGCGCTCACTGATCCGGAAGGCAGCAGCGGCAAGGCCAAGCCGGCGCCGTACAACTTCTTCTACGGCCCGAGCTATTCCGACGCGCTGCGCGCCGAGCTGATGTGGGCCGCCGAGGATTGGAAGGCCAAGGGCAAGCCCGGCAAGCCGAAATTCGTGCATATGGGCGCCAACCACCCCTATCCGAACGCGCCGAAGGCGGCCGGCGAAGCGATGGCGGCCGAGCTTGGCTTTGAAGTGCTGCCGCCGCTGGTGTTCGCGCTGGCGCCCGGTGACTACTCGGCGCAGTGCCTGAGCCTGAAGAGCTCTGGCGCCAACTACGCCTATCTCGGCAACACCGCGGCCTCCAACATTTCGGTGATGAAGGCCTGCAAAACCGCCGGCGTCGACGTGCAGTTCATGAGCAACGTCTGGGGCATGGACGAAAACGCCGCCAAGACCGCGGGTGACGCCGCCGATGGCGTGATCTTCCCGCTGCGCACCGCGGTCGGCTGGGGCGGCGACGCGCCCGGCATGAAGACCGTGGAAGCGATCTCCAAGATGTCGGACCCGACCGGCAACGCCTATCGCCCGGTGCACTACGTCGCCGCGGTGTGTTCGGCGATGTACATGAAGGAAGCGCTGGAATGGGCCGCCAACAATGGCGGCGCGACCGGCGAGAACGTCGCCAAGGGCTTCTATCAGAAGAAAGACTGGGTGCCGGCCGGCATGGAAGGCGTGTGCAACCCGTCGACCTGGACCGCCAAGGATCATCGCGGCACCATGAAGGTCGACCTGTATCGCTCGCGCGTCACTGGCCCGACCGACGGCGACCTCACCGACCTGATCAAGAAGGGCGTGATCAAGCTCGAGAAGGTCAAGACCGTCGAGCTGCCGCGCAAGCCGGAATGGTTCGGCTGGTAAGCTCAAGCTCCATGTGACCGAGCGCTCAAGGTCTCCCTCCCCCCTGCGGGGAGGGTCGGCCGAGCGAAGCGGAGGCCGGGGTGGGGGTGTCCCAATCCCGGCCTCGTGGCTCCCCCACCCGACCGGCCTGACGGCCGGTCCCCCTCCCCACAAGGGGGAGGGAGATTTCATTTCGGAGTGATGCCGTGCAACCAACCGCACAGAACGAAGCCCGCCCTTCGGCGTCACCGGCGACTGCGGTCGCCCCCCTGCTCAGCGTGAAGAACATCGAGGTCGTCTATGACGAGGTGATCCTGGTGCTGCGCGGGCTGTCGATCGAAGTGCCGAAAGGCGCGATCGTCGCGCTGCTTGGCGCCAACGGCGCCGGCAAATCGACCACGCTGAAAGCGATTTCCGGACTGCTGCGCACCGAGGACGGCGAAGTGACGCGCGGCGAGATCGTGTTCGATGGCCATCGCATCGACGGCATCACGCCGGACAAGATCGTACGCCGCGGCATCTTCCAGGTGATGGAAGGCCGCCGCATCATTTCCGACATGACCTCGCTGGAAAATCTGCGGCTCGGCGCCTTCACCCGCAGCGATCGCGAGGTCAGCCGCGATATCGAGATGGTGTACAGCTATTTCCCGCGGCTCAAGGAGCGCACCGGGCTCGCCGGCTATCTGTCCGGCGGCGAACAGCAGATGCTGGCAATCGGCCGCGCCATGATGGCCCGCCCAAAAATGATCCTGATGGACGAGCCGTCGATGGGCCTGTCGCCGCTGATGGTGAAAGAGGTGTTCTCGATCATCAAGCAGATCAACCGCGACCTCGGCGTCACCATCCTGCTGGTGGAACAAAATGCCCGCGCCGCGCTGTCGGTGGCGAGCCACGGCTACATCATGGAGCAAGGCAAGGTGGTGCTGGACGGCTCCGCCGACGATCTGCGCGACAATGAGGACGTCAAGGAATTCTACCTCGGCGGCGCCGGCGACCAGCGCAAGAGTTTTAAGAACCTCAAGAGCTTTAAGCGCCGCAAGCGCTGGCTGTAAGTAGCGCCGCTATTATCAGATCGAGATTCGGGTTCGCTCGCTGTCGCGAGCGCCCCGGAATGACGCCCAAGGCCGAGCGTATTATGCCCCGTGCGTAGTATGGCTGGCGCAGAAGCCGTTGCCGTCATTGCGAGCGAAGCGAAACAATCCAGAATCCCGCGCATTGACTGGATTGCTTCGTCGCTCCGCTCCTCGCAATGACGCTGATCGGTTAGGAACTGCTGACCGCAGCTCAAAGGATCAAAAGCACTGTCGTTCCGGGTTCGCTCGCTGACGCGAGCGCCCCGGAATGACGCGCTGGGCTGGGCGTAGTATGCCCCATACATATCATGCCTGACGCAGCAGCCGTCCCCGTCATTGCGAGCGAAGCGAAGCAATCCACAATGTCGCGCACTGACTGGATTGCTTCGTCGCGTAGCCTGTGCCCGGACGACGCAAAGCGCCGATCCGGGTGCTCCTCGCAATGACGCTGAGCGGCTCATACCAGCGGGTCGTATCAATGACCGTCATAGCCGCGCTTGTCGCGGGTATCCACGTCTTGAAATCGCTGCAAGATCAGAGACGTCGATGGCCGGGACGAGCCCAGCCATGACGTAAAAACCGAGTAGCGACGCCACACTCAGCGCTGATAATCGTCGTCAAAGCGGACGATATCGTCCTCGCCAAGATAGCTGCCGGTCTGCACTTCGATCAGTTCCAGCGGAATTTTGCCGGGGTTTTCCAGCCGATGCGTCGCGCCGATTGGAATGTAGATCGACTCGTTTTCGTGAATGATCTTGGTCTGGTCGTCGATCGTGACCCGCGCGGTGCCGCGCACCACGATCCAATGTTCGGATCGATGGTGATGCATCTGCAGCGACAGCCGGCTGCCGGATTTCACCACGATGCGCTTGACCTGATGGCGCTCGCCGCTGTCGAGCGACTGATAGCTGCCCCACGGCCGATGCACCTTCACATGATTTTCGGTGAGCTGCGGCGCAACGGTTTTCAGCTTGCTGACCAGCCGTTTCAAACCGTTGGCATCCTGCTGGCGCGACACCAGCACCGCATCCTGGGTCGCGACCACCACGAGGTCATCGACGCCTTCGAGCGCCACCAGGGTCTGATCGGTCGCGACATTACAGTTGCGGGAATTTTCGAACACCGCCTGGCCACGCGCGGCATTGCCGTGCTCGTCTTTGTCCGACAGCTCCCAAACCGCATGCCAGGAACCGACATCGGACCAACCGCAAGACACCGGCACCACGGCGGCGCGGGCGGTCTTTTCCATCACTGCATAATCGATTGAGATTGGCGTCGCCTGTTGGAACGCATCGGCAGCGAGCGTGACAAAGCCGAGATCGCGGCCGGCCTGCTGCACCGCCTGTTCGACGCTCTGCACGCTGCCGGGATCAACCGCGCGATATTCCTCGAGCAGCACCGCAGCGCGGAACATGAAGTTGCCGCTGTTCCAGAGATAGCCGTCGCGAATGTAATTCGCCGCGGTCGCGGGATCTGGCTTCTCGACAAAGCTCGACACCGCGCGCACCCGGCCAACCACGCCGTCGCCGGGCCGGATATAGCCATATTCGGTCGCCGGACGATTGGGCTCGATGCCGAAGGTGACGATCTGGCCGCGCTCGGCAGCCGCAAGCCCCTCGCGGCACGCGGCGATGAACGCGGCCGCATCGGTGACGACATGATCGGCGGCGAGCGCCAGCACGATCGCATCCGGATCGCGGCCTTGCGCAAACGCAGCGCCCGCGGCAATCGCCGGACCGGAGTCGCGGCGCGCCGGCTCGAGCACGATATCGGCCTCAAGGCCGATTTCGGCGAGCTGGTCCTGCACCATGAAGCGATAGCCGAGATTGGTGATCACGATCGGCTTGGCGAACAGCGCCGGATCGGCGACGCGCAGCAGCGTGTCCTGAAAAGTGGAACGCGCGCCGAACAGCGGCAGAAACTGCTTTGGCCGCACTTCGCGCGACGCCGGCCACAGCCGCGTGCCGGCACCGCCGCACATGATGAGAGGGATAATCAGGCTAGCCATGTTGAAGAGGCCCCACAGGATCGGCGCGTCGGCTGTTTTCTGGCTCAATGAGCCCGCCGTCGCAAGGCTGCGCCGCGCCGCCGCTCGAGAAAGCGTTCAGTTAGCCACCCTCGCCGCGGCAACGGCTAGCGCGCGGCACCGTTGTCGCGGCCGTGCCGGAACACCACGAAATGCGACATCGAGAAATTGACGACAAAGCTGACCAGGATCGAGATCAATTTCGCGGTCAGCACCGGTAAGTAAAGCGACAGCACCGCCAGCGTGGTGGTGGCCGCGATCACCCCGGCAATGCCGGAAGCCACGAAGGTCAGATAATCGCGCAGCCGCAGCTTGCGGCCGGATTCCGGACCGAACGTGGTGAAAGTGTTCATGGTGTAGGAGCACGACACCGCGACCGCCCAGGCGAACACGTTGGAGACCACCAGCGGCAGCCCGATCCAATTATACGCGAGCAGAAACACCCCGAGGTCGATCAAGGTGTTGATCACACCGACCAGCGCAAAGCTGATCGCCTTCAACGCCAGTTCCCGCCGATGCCAGGCGGCGACGAGACGATCGAGCAAATGCTTCATGACAGCACTCAGGGAGAATGGACCGCGGGACGAGCGCCTCGAATAGGCGCCAGGCGCGGGCTCATTCGAAGAACGGCGGCAAAATAGCCGAGTTGCGAGCCCGCTTCCATAGCGCGGCGCGCGCAGGCGGCCGGCATTTGCCCGCATCAGCGCGATCTGTCGTGGAGAAATTTGGGGTGCCCAAACGCAAAAACCGCCGCTCGATTTCTCGGAGCGGCGGTTTTTGTGTGTGGGTTGTGAAGAGGGGAATTTGTCCTTTGCAGGCCTGGCAGCGACCTACTCTCCCGCGTCTTGAGACGGAGTACCATTGGCGCTGAGGAATTTAACGG
>NZ_QJTI01000036.1 GCF_003217325.1 Rhodopseudomonas faecalis | reverse complement strand
GCCTCTGGCAGGTGCCACGCGCCTTGCGCGGTGAACGCCTCGCCGTGCGGCCGCTCGACCAGGACGGTCGCTATGGAATCTTCTTCGGATCGTGGTCAGTCGCAACGATCGACTTGACCACGCCCAAAAGTGTCAGTGATGTCCCCGAACAGGTGTCCGACATGTCCCCGGGCTAAACACTTGTCGCGGGCATCCACGTCTTGAAAGCGCTGCAAGATCAAAGACGTCATGGCCGGGACGAAGCCCGGCCATGACGTGCGGATGGGTTGGTATCAATTTCCGTTGGCATCAGACCGGGTAAGCCAAGCCAGATTGTGTCAGCGAAGCCAGCACGAGCAAGCGGAGCGCTGTGACCTGCTCCGCTTGTGCTTTGTCAGCGATCTTTGAGCCAGCGATCTTTGATCAGGTGCCCGATCCTTGATTCTGGTCCTTGATCAGCTCACGGCTCTCAGCCGGCCGCGACCACGGCGCGCTGCGCCATCACCTTGATCAGATTGGCGCGATAATCCGAACTGCCGTGAATATCGGCCATCAGCCCTTCTTCGGACACGGCGATGTTTTCCAGCGCCGCGGCTGACCAGTCGCGCGCCAAAGCCTGTTCGATCACCTCGACCCGCATCACGCCGTTCTGCGACGCGCCGGTGGCGGCGACCCGGATCTCGCCGGATTTGTGCTTGGCGACGAACACGCCGGTCAGCGCGAAGCGTGACGCCGGGTTACGCATCTTGGCATAGCCGGCCTTGGCCGGGATCGGGAACGCGATCGCCGTGATGATCTCATTGTCCTGCAACGCGGTGGAGAACAGCCCGGTGAAGAACTGATCGGCCGGGATCGCGCGCTGATTGGTGTGCACGGTGGCATTGAGCGCCAGCACCGCCGCCGGGAAGTCGGCGTTGGGATCGTTGGTGGCGATCGAGCCGCCGATCGTGCCGCGATAGCGCACCGCCGGATCGCCGAGCACCGACACCAGTTGCGCGATCGCCGGGATGGTGCGGTTGACGTCGGCGCTGCTCAGGATGTCGTAATAGGCGGTGGCGGCTTTGATGGTCAGCGTGTCGGCGCTGGCCTCAATGCCGACCAGCGCCGGAATGCGGGTGATGTCGATGACGTCGCTGGGCGCGTTCAGCCGCTGCTTCATCACCGGAATCAAAGTGTGGCCGCCGGCGAGATATTTGGGATCGCTGGCTTCGGCGAACAACGCCACCGCCTCTTCGACTGTGGTCGGGCGGTGATAGTTGGTCGGATACATCGCACTCTCCCTCAGGGACAAATTGATTGTGTCGTGGGTCCGATCAAATGGTCATGTCATGGCGCGCAGTAGCCGGTTCGGCGACACGCACCGGCGCGGCGCCGCCTTGGTGGGGCAGCGCTGCTGCGGGGTTTGGCGTGAGTGCTGCGCTGCTGCGCCGGTCATGATGCACCTCATTCCGCGGCCTGCTTCAGTTGCATCGCGTGCCAGACCCGGTCCGGGGTTGCCGGCATTTCCAGCCGATTGTGGCCGATCGCATCGGTGACGGCATTGATCACCGCCGCGGATGCGCCGATCGCGCCGGCTTCGCCGCAGCCTTTGACGCCGAGCGGATTGCTCGGGCACAGCGTGGTGGTGTGCGACAGCTCGAACGAGGGCAGATCGTCGGCGCGCGGCATGGCGTAGTCCATGAACGATGCGGTGATCAGCTGGCCGGTGTCGTCATAGACCGCGCGTTCCAGCAGCGCCTGGCCGATGCCCTGCGCCAGCCCGCCATGGACCTGGCCCTCGACCACCATCGGATTGATCAGCCGGCCGAAATCATCGACCGCGACAAAGCGCTCGATCCGGGTCTGGCCGGTGCCGGGATCAACCTCGACTTCGCAGATATAGCTGCCGGCCGGGAAGGTGAAGTTGACGGGGTCGTAGAACGCGCTTTCTTTCAGCCCGGGCTCCATGCCGTCCGGCAGATTGTGCGCGGTGTAAGCGGCGAGCGCCACCATCGGCAGCGCGATCGCCTTGTCGGTGCCGGTCACTTTGAACTCGCCATTCTCGATGACGATGTCGTTCTCGCTGGCTTCGAGCTGATGCGCGGCGATCTTCTTGGCCTTGGCCTCCACCTTCTCCATCGCCTTGAAGATCGCCGACATGCCGACCGCGGCCGAGCGCGAGCCATAGGTGCCCATGCCGAACTGCACCTTGTCGGTGTCGCCATGGATGATCGACACCTGGCTGATCGAAATACCGAGCCGGTCGGCAACCAGCTGCGCAAAGGTGGTTTCGTGGCTCTGGCCGTGGCTATGGCTGCCGGTCAAAATCTCGATGGTGCCGACCGGATTGACCCGGACTTCGGCCGATTCCCATAGCCCGACGCCGGCGCCGAGGCTGCCAACCGCCTTGGACGGCGCGATGCCGCAAGCCTCAATGTAGCAGGAGAAGCCGATGCCACGGCGCTTGCCGGCGCGCTGCGAGGCCGCGCGGCGCGCGGCGAAGCCGGCATAGTCGATCGCCTTGAGCGCGGCATCGAGCGAAGCGACGAAATCGCCGGTGTCATAGGTCATGATCACCGGGGTCTGATGCGGGAACTGCGTGATGAAGTTCTTGCGGCGCAGTTCGGCGGGATCGACATTGAATTGCCGCGCCGCGGTCTCCATCAGCCGTTCCAGCAGATAGCAGGCTTCCGGCCGGCCAGCGCCGCGATAGGCATCGACCGGCGTGGTATTGGTGTAGACGCCGATCACCTCGGCATGGATCGCCGGGATGTTGTACTGGCCCGACAGCAGCGTGGCGTAGAGATAGGTCGGCACCGAGGACGAGAACAGCGACATATAGGCGCCGAAATTGGCGTGGGTCTTCACCCGCAGCCCGAGGATCTTGTGGTCCTGATCGAAGGCCATCTCGGCATGGGACACGTGGTCGCGACCATGGGCGTCGGTGAGAAACGCCTCGGAGCGATCGCCGGTCCATTTCACCGGGCGGCGCACTTTCTTGGCGGCCCACAGCGCCACCATCTCCTCCGGATAGATGAAGATCTTCGAGCCAAAACCGCCGCCGACATCGGGCGCGATCACGCGCAGCTTGTGTTCCGGCGCGATGTTGTAGAACGCCGACAGCACCAGCCGCGCCACATGTGGATTTTGCGAGGTGGTGTGCAGCGTGAAATGTTCTTCGGCGTCATTGTAGTCGGCGAGCGCGGCGCGCGGCTCCATGGCGTTCGGCACCAGCCGGTTGTTGACGAGGTCGAAGGTCACGACATGGGCCGCCTTGGCGAAGGCGTCGTTGACCGCGGCTTCGTCGCCGAGCGTCCAGTCATAGACCATGTTGCCGGGGGCTTCGGGGTGCAGCTGCGGCGCGTCGGCCCCCAAGGCCGCCTCGATATTCGGCACCGCCGGCAGTTCTTCGTAATCGACCACCACCGCTTCGGCGGCATCGCGGGCGAGATTGCGGCTGTCGGCGATCACCACCGCGACTGCCTGGCCGACAAAGCGCACGATCTCCGGCGCCATCGCCGGCCACGCGCCCATGCGCATCGCCGAGCCGTCCTTGGAATGCACCGCCCAGCCGCAGATCAGATTGCCGATCTTGTCGTCGACAATCTGCTGCCCGGTGAGCACATCGACCACGCCTGGCATTGCCTTGGCGGCGCTGACGTCGATGCTGCGAATCCGGGCGTGGGCATGCGGGCTGCGCACGAAATACGCATGCGCCATGCCGGGAAGCTTGATGTCGTCGACATAGCGGCCCTTGCCAGTGATGAAACGGCGATCTTCCTTGCGCACCACGCTTGCGCCGATGCCTTCAACGCCCATGCGATCTCTCCTTTGGCGGGCTGGTCGAGCGCGCTGTCAGCCAGCGGATCGCAGCCGCTTGTCGTTCGGTTAAGCTTGTCGCGCGGCGCTGCCGCCGCAGCGCACTGTTCGGCCGTGCCGTTATTCCGCAGCGAGCGGCATCTTCATGCGCGCCGCGGCGTCCATTACCGATTTGACGATGTTGTGATAGCCGGTGCAGCGGCAGATATTGCCCTCCAGCTCCTGGCGCACGGTCTCTTCATCGAGATCGGCGCCGTAGCGATTGACGATGTCGATCGCCGACATGATCATCCCGGGCGTGCAATAGCCGCATTGCAAACCGTGATTATCGCGGAACGCCGCCTGCATCGGATGCAGTTCGTCGCCGCGCGCAATGCCTTCGATGGTGACGATATTGGCGCCGTCGGCCTGGCCGACCAGCGTGGTACAGCTTTTCACGGCGCGGCCGTCGATATGCACGACGCAGGCGCCGCATTGGCTGGTATCACAACCGACATGGGTCCCGGTCAGGCCGAGATGGTCGCGCAATACGTTAACGAGAAGTGTTCTGTCTTCGACATCGACGGACACCGCCCTGCCGTTCACAGTCATATTGACCTGGGCCACCCGAACCTCCCGCTACTTTTTAATTAGTCCGATTAGAAGCGCGGCCGCCGAAGTTTGCAACCGGGAATTTCGCCGCGGGCTTGGGATGTTGCCGATGCTGCATTGCACCTGTGGAACCTGGCAGGAACCTGCGCCGCACCCTCGTCAACTCCACAACCGTGGATTTACGTGGCTTTAGCGGTTGTGAGTTAGCGTGCTGCACGCCTTCGCTCGGCCTGACCCCGGAGGCACCGCGACTGATAACTAAGAAACGGGGGTAGACGTGACTTATTCGGGATCGACCGGAACGGGGGGCACTGCCGCCCGGCTGCCAGCGCTGCGCTTTCGCGGCAAGATTACGTTGGGCTTTGCGGCCGTTCTCGGCATCACCGCTGTCATCATGGGCCTGGCCTATCTCGGCTTCGAGCGGGTCTCCGGCGTGGTCAGCAGCTATCGCGCCGGCGTTGCCGAATCCGATCTCGCCCGCAATATCGACCGGGAACTGACCGCCTATCAGGCGGGAACCCGCTATTTTGTGGTGACCGGCAAGGACGAGGACGCCAAAGCGGCGCTCGCTGCCGAGGCCGCGCTGAAACAGGCGATCGAGCAGTCGCTGGCGGCGACCCGCAACAGCGGCCGGCAGGAGCGGATCACGCGGCTGGCTGCCGAGTTCAGCAATTTCACCAAGCTGTTTGCCGAAATCATCGCGCTGAAGGCCGACAGCGCCCGCGTCACCCAGAACCAGTTGGTGCGCGGCGGCACCAGCCTGCGCTACAAGCTCGACGATCTCGCCAGCATCGCGGCCGATGAGGAACTACCTGCCGTGGAACTCGGCGCCAAGCAGGTCGGCGGCCAATATGCGGCGGCCTCGGCGCTGGTGAATACCTTTGTCGTCAAGGCCGATCCGGCGGTGGCGGATAGCGCGGTGGCGCGGCTGAAATTCGTCGAAAACTCGATCGCCGCGATTTCATCCGACAACAGCGCCATCACGGCCAAGCTGAAAGAGATCACCGACCTAGTCGACGGCTACCGCGCCGCGCTGATCAAGCTGATCAGCAATGCCAAGGCGATCGACGGGCTGGTGGCGCAGATGACCAATTCGGCGGTGGCGATCAGCCAGAGTTCGGCGGCGATGAAGGCCGATCTTTTGGCCGAGCAGCAGCGGCTGGAACGGGAATCCAACGCCATGGTGCACAGCACCGAGCAGATGCTGATGCTTCTCGGCGTCGGCGGGCTGCTGCTCGGCGTGGTGCTGGCGCTGCTGCTCGGCCGCGGCATGTCGAAGCCGATGACCGAAATGTGCGCGGCGATGCGCCGGCTGGCGAGCGGCGATTTCGACGTGGTGCTGCCGGGGCTCGGCCGCCGCGACGAGATCGGCGACATGGCCGCCGCCGTGGAAGCTTTTAAGGTCGAAGCGGTCCGTAAGGCCGAACTCGACGCCCACGCCCAGGAAACCCAGACCCTGGCGGCGGCGGCCGAGCGGCGCGCCGAACTGATCCGGTTCGCCGACGAGTTCGAAACCGCTGTCGGCTCGATCGTCGCCCACGTCTCGGAATCGGCCGCACAATTGGAAGTCGCGGCCGGCACGCTCAGCCGCACGGTGGAAACCACGCAAAACCTCTCGGGCCGCGTCGCCGGGGTGTCGTCGAGCGCCTCGACCGACATGCAATCGGTGGCGAGCGCCACCGAACAGCTGTCGGCGTCGGTCGGCGAGATCAGCCGTCAGGTCGAACAGTCGAGCCGGATCGCCGAAGGCGCGGTGACCCAAGCCCGCCAGACCGACGAGCGCATCGGCAAGCTCAGCAAGGCCGCCGAGCAGATCGGCGAGGTGGTCAAGCTGATCACCGCGATCGCCGAGCAGACCAATCTGCTGGCGCTGAACGCCACCATCGAAGCGGCGCGCGCCGGCGAGTCCGGACGCGGCTTTGCGGTGGTGGCTTCGGAAGTGAAATCGCTGGCCAGCCAGACCGCGAAAGCCACCGAAGAGATTTCTGTGCAGGTCGCCGAGATGCAGAGCGCCACCGCCGACTCCGTGGCGGCGATCAAGCAGATCGACGACACCATCGGCCAGATCTCGTCGATTGCGGCCACCATCTCGGCAGCGGTGACGCAGCAGGGCTCGGCCACCAGTAACATCGCGCAAAATGTTCAGAACGTCGCCCATGGCACTGCCGAGGTGGCGGGCGACATCGAGGCGGTCAATCGCGGCGCGGCGGAAACCGGCGTGGCGTCTTCGCAAGTGCTGCAATCGGCGCGCAGCCTGGCTTCGGAAAGCACGCGGCTGCGGGCCGAGCTCGATCGCTTCATGGCCAATATCCGCGCCGCTTAGCAGCTACGCAACGCTTCGGCGATGGCCACCAACGATCCATGCATGATGGCCAGGCTAGTCCCGGCCATTGTCGTTTATCATCGGGCTCAGCGGTCGACGGCAGCGTGATCGCGCGGGAACCGTTGCGACACGGCTTGGTTGATGCACGGCCTCTCGGCCGCGGTGTGAATGCGGCCCAGGAGGCGCTGGCGATCAATGCGCTGGCGATCGTTGCGCCGTGCTGCCGGAGGCCGCTTCATGAACGATCCGCGTCCGCTCGCTCCCGCAGCCGCAAAGGCGGTGCCGGCGCGCGAGGACGCGCGGCTGATCGAGACCGACATTCCGGCGCGGCTCGACCGGCTGCGCTGGAGCGGCTTTCACACTCGCGTGGTGCTGGCGCTCGGCATCACCTGGATTTTGGACGGCCTGGAAGTGACCTTGGCCGGTTCGCTGTCCGGCGCGCTCAAGGACAGCGCGGTGATGCGCTTTTCCAATCTCGATGTCGGCATCGCCAACAGCGCCTATCTCGTCGGCGCGGTGCTGGGCGCGCTCGGCTTCGGCTGGCTCACCGATCGCATCGGCCGCAAGAAGCTGTTTTTCATCACGCTGGCGCTCTATCTCGCGGCCACGGCGGCCACCGCGCTATCGTGGAACCTGGCGAGCTACGCGCTGTTTCGTTTTCTCACCGGCGCCGGCATCGGCGGCGAATACACCGCGATCAACTCCACCATTCAGGAGCTGGTGCCGGCGCGCTATCGCGGCTTCACCGATCTCGTGATCAACGGCAGTTTCTGGCTCGGTGCCGCGCTCGGCGCGGTCGCCGCGATCGTGCTGCTCGATCCGGCGGTGATCGATCCGGAAGCCGGCTGGCGGATCGCTTATTTCAGCGGCGCGGTGCTCGGGCTGGTGGTGTTCGTGATGCGCTTTTGGATTCCGGAAAGCCCTCGCTGGCTGATGATCCATGGCCAGCCGGAGCGGGCACAGCAGATTGTCGCCGAGATCGAGCACGGCGCGCGGCATGATGGCTCGCTGCCGCTGCCGACCATCCGCTTGCGGATGCGCAGCCACACGCCGCTGCGCGAGGCCGCGCACACGCTGTTTGTCACCCATCGGCGCCGCGCGTGGGTGGGGCTGACGCTGATGACCGCGCAGGCGTTCTTCTACAACGCGATCTTTTTTACCTATGCGCTGGTACTGACCGATTTCTACGGCATCGCCGCCGCCAATGTCGGCTGGTACATTCTGCCGTTCGCCGCCGGCAATTTCCTCGGCCCGCTGCTGCTTGGCCGGCTGTTCGACACGCTGGGGCGGCGGGTGATGATTCCGCTGACCTATGGAACTTCTGGGCTGCTATTGGCGTTATCGGGCTATCTGTTCTCGATCGGCGTGCTCAGCGCCCAGACCCAGACCATCGCCTGGATGGTGATCTTCTTCTTTGCCTCGCCCGCGGCGAGCGCCGCTTATCTCACCGTCAGCGAGACTTTTCCGCTGGAGATTCGCGCCCTAGCGATTGCGCTGTTTTACGCGATCGGAACCGGAATCGGCGGCGTGATCGGCCCTGCGCTGTTTGGCGCGCTGATCGACACCGGCTCGCGCGCCAGCGTGTTTGCCGGCTATCTGCTCGGCGCGGCGTTGATGCTGGTGGCCGCATTGGTGTCACGCCGCTATGGTATCGCTGCCGAGCGGCGCTCGCTGGAATCCGTGGCGCGGCCGCTGGCGGTGGTGGAGTGAAGTCGAATGAAACAGGACGTGGTGCCACAGCGCATCGCTGACCATGAATTGCTGCGCGCGCCGACCCATGACGATCTGCCGCCGCTCGACCACTGCGCGATTCTGCTCGATATCGATGGCACGTTGCTCGATCTGGCGCCGACACCGCATGAAGTGGTGGTGCCGCCCGGCCTCGACCAGGTGTTGATCGCGCTGCAGCAGCGGGCCAGCGGCGCGCTGGCGCTGGTGAGCGGTCGTTCGCTCGCCGATATCGATCGGATCTTCGCGCCGGTGCGCTTTGCGGCGGTCGGCGGCCACGGCGCCGAAATGCGCATCAACCCCGACACCGACGTGGCATCGGTGCAAGCGCCGCCGATCAATGAGCAATTGAAACAGCGGCTGGCGGCGATCGCAGCACTCGATCCGCGCATTCTGTTGGAAGACAAAGGCTATGCGCTGGCGCTGCATTATCGACAGGCGCCGCATGCGGAACGCGCGATCTATGAGGCGGTGTCGGTGATCCGCGCCGATCTGCCGAGCGTGCCGTTTGAAGTGCTGCCCGGCAAGGCGGTGTGCGAGATCAAGCCGGCCGGTGTCACCAAAGCGTCGGGCGTGCATGAACTGCTGCGCCATCCGCCGTTCCGCGGCCGGCGGCCGATGTTCATCGGTGATGACGTCACCGACGAGACGGTGTTTGCGATCATGCCTGATCTGCGCGGCGTGGCTTATTCCGTCGGCCGTCATGCCACCGGCGTCAATGGCTTCTTTGCAGCGCCGTGCGATGTGCGCCGCTGGCTGGCGCAATGGCTCGTGCGGCCATGATGATCATCATGGCACGCGATTAGTTCCGAGCGTGGAACTTGCCGCGAATGGTTTTGAGTTGGAACTTGTGCGGCCGCGATCAGCAGCAAAGCCACACACAACTTGAACTATCTTGCCGTTGCATAGCAGATTTCGCAGCAATCTGAGCATATTGCGCGGCCACCGACGCATTACAGCCGCAAAGCGTCACCAAGTTCCCGGAACGATATCGATGAACAGCTGTTTATCTTCCGACCTTTGTTGTGTCGGAAGATCAAACAGGCAAACCGGGAGGGGACCCCAGTGAAGCTCATCGTCGTCTCGAACCGGGTGGCGCGCGCCACCGCGAACGAGCCCCTGACAGGCGGGCTCGCGGCCGCGCTGCTGCCCGTGGTGGAAAAAACCGGTGCGATCTGGGTCGGCTCGAGCGATCGGGTACGCGACCGCAGCCAAAAGGATCCGTTCGCGGCCGTGGAAGCGCTTGGCGCCGGTGCGCTGGCGATGGTGGAACTGCCGGCCGCGCATTATGCCGGCTATTATGAGGGCTTTGCCAATTCGGCGCTGTGGCCGGCGCTGCATTCGCGGCTCGATCTGGTGCGCGTCTCGCATGAGGACTACAAATCCTATCGCGAGGTCAACGCCTTCATGGCGCGCACGCTGCTGCGATTCCGCAAGCCGGACGCGGCGTTCTGGATTCAGGATTATCACTTCCTGGCGCTTGGCGCGGAACTGCGCAGCCTGGGCGTCAGCGAGCCGATCGGCTTCTTCCTGCATACGCCCTGGCCGTCGGCGACCACCATCACCGGCGTGCCCAATCATCGCGAGCTGATCGAGGCGATGCTGGCCTATGATCTGATCGGCTTTCAGACTGTCGATGATCGTCATAATTTCTTGGACTATCTCAGCACCGAACTGAATTACGCCGTGGACGGCGACACTGTCAGTTCGCGCTACGGTATTTCGCGCTGCGCGGTGTTCCCGATCGGCATCGACGCCGACAAATTCGCCGCGCAGGCGGTGCGTGCCAGTTCGCATCCCGAAGTATCGCGGCTGCGGCGCAGTCTGCTCGATGGCGAAAAGCTGATCATCGGCGTTGACCGGCTCGATTATTCCAAGGGGTTGATGCATCGTATCAGCGCGTTCGACCAGATGCTGACCGCGCAGCCCGGGCTGCACCGGGCGGTGTCGCTGCTGCAAATCGCAACACCGTCACGCGGCACCATCGATGCCTATGGCGCGCTGCAAGGCGAGCTCGCGAAGCTGGTCAGCGATGTCAACGGCCGCCACGGCGAAGTCGACTGGACGCCGATCCGCTATCTCAACAAGGGATTTGGCCAGACCGTGCTGGCCGGTCTCTATCGCTGTGCGCAGGTCGGGCTGGTGACGCCGGTGCAGGACGGCATGAATCTGGTCGCCAAGGAATATGTTGCGGCCCAGAACCCGGTCGATCCCGGCGTGCTGGTGCTGTCGAAATTCGCCGGCGCCGCCGACGAGCTCGACAGCGCGCTATTGGTCAATCCGCATGACGTGCAGGGCATGGCGCGCACGCTGGCGCTGGCGCTGGCCATGCCGCAAAACGAGCGGCGCATGCGCTGGGAAGCGATGATGGCCAAGCTGCGGCAGCGTTCGATCCACACCTGGTTCTCGGATTATGTCGCGGCGTTGCAGGCGGCGCATCTGGCCAATCAGCCCGATGACGACGCCAGCGAGGTCGCCTGGAGCGAGCCGCCGATCGCGTCGGCGCCGCATCGCGCCGAATTGCCGGCGCTGCGCAGCGTCAGCGGCGAGGGCTTTCGCTTCAGCTGAAGGCAGTACGGCGGAGCCTTGTGACCGCGGCTCCGGCGACGTTTGAGGCCGGCGGTGAGGGGGCATCGCCCGGCGCCGCTCGCTTGGGGGCGCCCGGGCCACCCGTTCTTCATTGCGCGGGCGCCAGACCCGGTTGATCGTTGACCACAGTACGCCTGAGCTCGGGATTGAGTCGCGGCGTGGGTCCGATCAGACGCCGCGCCGTCAGCCTGCGCCGCCGCTGGCGGCGCCGAGCCCGGCCCCCAGCAGTCCCGCGCCAGAAAATCCACCGGACATTTCAATTGCTTGGATAAATCGCCCCGGCTTTGCGCGCGGCTCTTGCAAAATGGCGCGCAGCCCGTCATGAGAAGGCGCCCGGAGAGATGGCCGAGTGGCTTAAGGCGCACGCTTGGAAAGCGTGTGTACGGGAAACTGTACCGTGGGTTCGAATCCCACTCTCTCCGCCATGACTAAGTCATTGATTTAAAAGTGAAGTCGAGGGCGGCTTTCCTGCCCGCGGCTGGTAAGCGCGCCGGCTGAGACGGAATTCTACTTCCGAGGGCACCTGAGTTCGACTACAGCTCAGGTATGAGCGAAACCGCCTTCCACCCCGAGGATAAGGCCCGGTCGTCGATCGACCGGCGGCTGGTCGGGTGTGGGTGGCTGGTGCAGTCGCGCGAGGACATGAATCTTGGGGCCGGTCCTGGCGTGGCGGTCCGCGAATTTCAGACCGCCTCCGGCCCCGTCGACTACGCGCTGTTCGTCGGCCGCCGGCTGTGCGGCGTGATCGAGGCCAAGGCCGGCGGAACCACCCTGTCCGGGTTCGCCGAGCAGGCCGAGCGCTATATCGCCGATCTGCCGAAGCACTTGATCCGCGAGGAAGGCCAGGTCCGCTTCGAATACGTGGCGTCGGCCACCGAAACGCTGTTTCGGGATCATGCCGACCCGGCGCCGGCCTCCCGCCGGGTCTTCACCTTCCACCGGCCGGAGACGCTGGAGCGGTGGCTGAAGGAGCCGGCGACGCTGCGCGGCCGGCTCCAGACGCTCCCGGCGGTGGTCACCGACGGGCTGCGCGCCTGCCAGATCGACGCCGTCGCCGCCCTCGAAAAGTCGATGGCCGAAAACCAACCGCGCGCCCTGGTGCAGATGGCGACCGGCGCCGGCAAGACCTTCACCGCCTGCACGTTGAGCTACCGGCTGCTGGCGCATGCCGGCTTCAAGCGCATCCTGTTCCTCGCCGACCGCGCCAACCTCGTCCGGCAGACGCGCGACGAGTATCTGGCCTACCGCCCGCCGGGGACCGGCCGGTCGTTCTCCGAAATCTACAACGTCCAGAAGCTCGGCCCGGCCGGCCTCGACAAGGACGCCCAGATCGTCGTCGCGACGATCCAGCGGGTCTACTCGGTCCTGACCGGCAAGGAGCTGTCGGAGGAGGACGAGGAAGGATCGGCGTTCGAGGCCTCGCGGGCCGACACCGAGCGCCTAGTCACCTACAATTCCGCCATCCCGATCGAGACCTTCGACCTCGTCATCACCGACGAATGTCACCGCTCGATCTACGGCACTTGGCGCCAGGTGCTGGACTATTTCGACGCCTTCATCGTCGGCCTGACGGCGACGCCGTCGCCGCACACGATGGGCTTCTTCCAACGCAATCTGGTGGCGCAATATCCTTACGAACGTTCGGTGGTCGACGGCGTCAACGTCGGTTTCGAGGTGTTTAGGATCAGGACCGAGATCGGCGAACGAGGCTCCACCGTGAAGGCCGGCTACGATTTGCCGGTGCGCGACAAGCGCACCCGCGCTGAGCGTTACGAAACGTTGTCCGAGGATTTCTCCTACACCCCCGACCAGATCGACCGCACCGTGCTGGTGCCGAACCAGATTCGCACCGTGCTGGAGACCTACCGCGACACGCTGTTCACCGAGCTGTTTCCTGGCCGCAGCGAGGTGCCGAAGACGCTGATCTTCGCCAAGGACGACCATCACGCCGAGGAAATCACGCTGATCGTCCGCGAGGTGTTCGGCAAGGGCAACGACTTCGCCAAGAAGATCACCTACAACAGCGGCGCCGATCCAGAAGAACTGATCCGGCGCTTTCGTAACGACTACAATCCGCGTATCGCCGTCACCGTTGACATGATCGCCACCGGCACCGACGTCAAACCGCTTGAGGTGCTGATCTTCCTGCGCGACGTGCGGTCCGAGCTGTACTTCGAGCAGATGAAGGGGCGGGGTGCTCGCACCATCTCGCCCGAGAAGCTGCGCGAGGTCACCCCTGACGCCGAAGCCAAGACCCGGTTCGTGCTGATCGACGCCGTCGGCGTCTCCGAAAGCCTCAAGACGGTATCGCAGCCGCTGGAGCGCGACCGCAAAATCGGTTTTGACAAGCTTATCGACGAGATCGCGGCGGGGCGGCGCGACGACGACGCCTTTGCAACGCTGGCGGCACGCCTGGCGGCTCTCGACCGCCGGATCGGCGACAAGGACCGCGCCGCCATCGTCAAGGCGTCGGGTGGCGTCGATCTGGCGGGTCTCGCCTCCCGCCTGCTGGATGCCATCGACCCGGACGTGCTCGCCGGCCGGGTGCCGGCCGACGCGCCGGCGGCGGAGCAGACCAAGGCCAAGGACGCCGCCAAGGAAGGCGCCGCCGCGCTGTTCGACGATCCAGCGCTACGTCGGCTGCTGAAGGATGTGAAGGCTGCGGCCGACATCCGGATCGACACCATCTCCATTGACGCCGTCGTGTCGTCCGGCTGGGACGCGAACAAGGCGGCCGACACCGTCGACCGGTTCAAACGCTTCCTCGACGAGCGCCGTGACGAGCTGGTCGCCCTGCAAATCCTCTACCGGCAGCCCTACGCACAGCGCCGGCTGACCTACGACGCCGTGGACGACCTCCGCGAGGCGCTGAGGCGCCCGCCGTGGCTGCTGGAGCCGGTCGACATCTGGCGCGCCTACAAGCGGCTGTCGGCCGAGAAGGTCCGCGGCAACCCTGCCGGCACACTGGCTGACATCGTCATGCTGGTGCGCTACGCCATCGGTGAGAGTGAGTCGCTGGACTCCTTGCCCTCGGTGGTCGCCGGCCGATTCAACCTCTGGCTCGGCCGCGAGGAGAAGGCGGGGCGGACCTATTCGGACGAGCAACGGGCCTGGCTGACGGCGATCCGCGACCATATCGGCGTCAACATCGAAATCCGGCCCGAAGACATGATGGACGCGCCGGAGTTTTCCGCGCGCGGCGGCATCGTCAGGGCGCGGGCGCTGTTCGGCGCAAGGCTGCCGGCGTTGCTGGATGAGTTGAACGGGGTGTTGGTGGCGTAATGGCGCTCGGTTTGGCGCTGACGGAGGAAAGTCAGCAATCGTTCGACACGAAACAGTCGCAGGGTCTTCCTCACGGTTGGACTTGGACGACGCTTGGTACCGTTCTGCCAATTCAATATGGGAAAGCTCTACCGGAGCGAATTCGCAACCAGCAAGGGAAAGTGCCGGTCTTCGGTTCGAGCGGCCGCGTCGGATTGCACGATGAGGCAATCGCTCCAGGCAATTCGTTAATCGTCGGTCGAAAAGGATCGGCAGGTTCGGTGCACTTCTCCGAAGTACCGTGCTGGCCGATTGACACGGCATATTTCAGCGAAGGCACAAGCGCGATTGATATTCGATACGCCTATTGGTACCTGCAACTACATCAGCTTGGTCGGCTGGATCAATCTACTGCCATTCCGAGCTTGAGCCGAGATCGCTATAACGTTCAGCCTATCCCACTTGCGCCTCGCGCCGAACAACGCCGGATTGTGGCACGGATCGATGCGCTGTTCGCCGAGATCGCCGAGGGCGAGGCGGCGCTGGCGGCGGCGCGCAACGGGCTGGAAACATTTCGACGCGCCCTGCTGAAAGCCGCCGTCACCGGCGAGCTGACGGCGGATTGGCGCGCTGCTTGCGCCGCTTCTGAGACGGGACATGACTTTCTGGTGCAACTCCTGAAGGAACGCGCCGGCGCAACGACAGGACGCCGCTTCCGTCGCACATCCAATGCGACGACTGCCGAAGCTATAGCGGTTGAGAAACTACCTGATGGTTGGACGTGGGCGAAGCTTTGCGACCTTGCAGATATTGGCACAGGTGGAACGCCGCTCCGATCGGAGCGAAGATTTTGGGAAGGCGGCAACGTAGCTTGGTTTACAAGCGCCGCAACAGGTCTTCCATTCGCCTCAGTGCCCAACGAGTTCATCACCGAACAAGCACTCGAAGAAAGTAACTGTCGTATCTATCCCGCAGGAACACTGCTTGTTGCTATGTACGGGGAAGGAAAGACGAGGGGGCAGATTACTGAATTGACAGTTTCCGCCGCGTGCAATCAAGCTTGCGCCGCGTTACAAATTCCAGAGCCTACCATGAAGACTTGGGTGAAGCTCTGGTTCGGCTCGTTCTATCTGCAGCTTAGAAAGCAGGCTGCAGGAGGAGTTCAGCCCAATCTCAATCTTGAAATAATCAAATCGTTGACGCTACCAATTCCGCCTCTCGCGGAAATCGTCGAGATTCTTTCTCGCGTCGCTGAGGCTATCGCCGCCTCGACCGACACGCTTGGAACGCTCGACGCGGAGGCCGCTGACGCCGCGCGGCTGAAGCAGTCGATCCTGAAGGCTGCCTTCGAGGGGCGTCTGGTCCCTCAAGATCCCGCCGACGAGCCGGCCAGCGCGCTGCTGGCGCGGCTTTCGGCGCCGGCCCCGGAGGCTCGGCGCGGACGTGGCGCAAGGACGCGCGCGAAATGACCGACGAACGCGCGCCGCCGTTCGCTGACCGCTGGGTTCGCATCATGTGCGACTATGCGGCCGAGGGCGTCTGGGACAAGGAGGGCCGCTCGATCTCCGCCGAAGACCTGCCGGTGCCGTTCGACATCCACCGCATGCTGCTGGGCTGGCAGGAATGGTACGAAGCCTCCGATCGAGGTGGCGACGACTTGCCGCCGTTCGACGGCGCCGCGCACGCCGCCTTCGGCCTGTACATCGCCCGCAGGGTCAAGCGCGCGCTGCCGGACTGGACCGTGATCTATTTCGACGAGAGCAAGTTGCCGCCACGCGGCGCGCCTGATTTGCCGCGCCACGCTTACGAATACGAAATCCATCTTCCGGACTGCCCGCCCGGAAAATCGTGATCACCCGTGCGCATCCGCGCCTCTCGATGAAAGTCCGCCGTGAACCCGCAATCGCTCGTCGCCAAGGTCTGGAATTTCGCGCATGTGCTGCGCGACCAGGGCGTGTCGTACCAAGCCTATATCAGCCAGATTTCCTACCTGTTGTTCCTCAAGATGGACGAGGAGCGCGTGGAGCAGATCGGCGAGGCATCGATGCTGCCCGACGGTGCGCGCTGGGCCGACATCAAGGAACTGTCCGGCGAGGCGCTGGGCGTGACCTACGGCAAGTTGCTCGAAAAGCTCTCGAAGCAGCCGGGCATCATCGGCGCGATCTTCCTAAAGGCGCAGAACGAAATTCAAGACCCGGCCAAGCTCAAGCGCCTGGTCGGCCTGATCGACGGCGAGACATGGTTGGCCCTGCCGGTCGATGTGAAGGGCAGCATCTATGAAGGGCTGCTCGCTCGTAACGCCGAGGACGTCAAGTCCGGCGCGGGCCAATACTTCACGCCGCGGCCGGTGATCGAGGCGATGGTCACGGTGGTCGATCCGAAACCGCACCAGACCATTCATGACCCGGCCTGCGGCACCGCCGGTTTCCTGCTCGCGGCGTGGGAGCACATGAAGCAGCACCCGAAGGCACGCGACCGTCGGGTCTATTCCGAGCTGAAGAACAAATTTTCCGGCGTCGACATCGTCCCCGAGGTGGTCCGGCTCGCGGCGATGAACCTGTATCTGCACGGCATCACCGGCGTGGACTCCATCGTCGAGCAAAAGGACGCGCTGCTCGGCGCCGGCGGCAAGACCTTCGACGTGGTGCTGACCAATCCGCCGTTCGGCAAGAAGCAGAGCTACCGCATCGTCCGCGACGACGGCGAGATCGACTCTGAGCGCGAGGACTACGACCGCCAAGATTTTTTCGTCACCACGTCGAACAAGCAGCTCAACTTCCTCCAGCATATCATGACCGTGCTGGCGCCGAACGGCGAGGCGGCGGTGGTGCTGCCCGACAACGTGCTGTTCGAGGGCGGCGCCGGCGAAACCATCCGGCGCCGGCTTTTGCAAAACTTCGACTTCCACACCCTGCTGCGGCTGCCGACCGGCATTTTCTACAAGCAGGGCGTCAAAGCGAACGTGCTGTTCTTCGACAAGAAGCCGCCGTCGGAGGCTGCCTCGACCAAGGAGCTGTGGATTTACGACTTGCGGACCAACCAGCGCTTCACCCTGAAGGAGCGCCCGATGGTTCGCGCCGACCTCGACGACTTCGTCGCTTGCTATCGGTCCGGCCACCGCGCCGAGCGCGCCGAGACCGAGAAGTTTCGGCGCTACCCGCTCGACACGCTGCTGGCGCGCGACAAGGTCAACCTAGACATCTTCTGGCTCAAGGACGACGCCCTCGACGACCCCGACCTGCTGCCGCCACCCGACGAGGTCGCCGCCGAGATCGTCGAGAATCTGGAAACCGCGCTGGAGCGCTTCCGGAACGTGGCGAAGGCGCTGGGGGAAAGTCAGCCGTAGAGGAACATCCGCCGAGGCTTTTCGACAGTTTCAGTTTGGGGAGTGGGGATGGCTGAGATCACGCGCAAAGCTCATCTGCATGTCATCGACCCCGGGAAAAATCCGCATCACCGTGTCGGGATCGACGATCGTCAAGCTGAGCTGCATGTTCTGGTACATGAATCGCTGGCGCATTCGGAGATCAGGTGGATGTGTTTGCCATCCTCCTTGCGCGCTTTGATGCGGCATTGCCCGGTCTTACCGACGATGCGATCGCCCGCAACGATGAAGCCGCCGCCGTAAATATCGGAGTTGTCGCTAAAGGCGATCTGCGATCCTTTGCGCGTGAATATTTTGGCACAGTTCTCCGGGCTGCTGGCCCACGCGCCGTTGAGATCAAACGCCTGCGCTGGCACGGCCAAGGTGACGCTCGCACTAAGCGCCGCTGCGATCATGACGCTCGCACCTCGCATGGTGATCATGAGTGTGGCTCCTGCTGCTTGTTGCCGCGGCCTAGGTGGTCCGCGCCAGGTTACTTCATTTGTTAGGTTGCGGGTCCTATCAGCCCCGACGCACGAAAAACTCTTCGAACAGAGTGGCGTGGCCGAGCCGTTTGCCAATCTCGGTCAGCGCGAAATACGGGATCAATGCGATGAAGATGATCAGGCCAAAGGCCAACGCCTCTTGCAGGTTCAGTGTATCGAGTGATGCGAGCGTCCCGAGCCGCAACTCTCCATGCCAAGCCTTGATGATGATCTCTTCCAAAAGATGAGACACGATCAGAGCGCACGCGAAGATCGCGGACTTGTAGAGGGTCGGATAGATCAGCGGCTTGTATTTGCGACTATCCGCCAAATGGACGGCCTCGCCGAGATAGACGATCTTGGCGAGTACCAGCGCATTCACCAGTGCAAAGCCCTGATGATAGAACGGGTGCGGCTCGTTCAGGATGATCGATTTGTGAAGCGCGAACAAGCCAAGCAGAATCCAAAAATAACCAAAGATCCAGAACAGCCGCTTCGCTTCTTCGATGCTCTTGGCCTTCAGTGTCTCGCTGCGTATCATCGTGTCATCGAACCTCTGCAAGCCTGCTCAGCTTTGGCTCGCCAACGGCGACCGACTTGACAAATCTCAATTCATCAAGTGCCATCAGGTCTCGGCGCCGCTCGGCCAATATGATTCCAGCAAGCTGATCAATCTCGGCAATCATCGCTGGAAAATCCGGCCGGAGATCGGGGCGTCGAAAGCGATCGGCCTGTGACTGTAGAAGCCGCGCAAGGCATGGTGCTGTTCACCGACGATGCCGACTATTTTGGCGGTCACGTTCTTGAACAGCGACCGATCTATACGACGCGCGCCAATCTGATTTACCGATTCGACCGCGCCTCGGCATCGTTGAACGTGCTTTACTTCACGGGAGGGCAAACGGCCGTCGATGGTGTGAACCGAGATGATCGCATCGAGACGTGGCGGTTCGGCGGCGCGCTGACCATCGATGTCGATCTGCATCATTCTGTCAAACTGTATGGCAGCCGAGGGGTGACCCAGCGCCCCGGCACCAACTACGATATCCTTGGCATGTCGTGGCAATATAAATGGGGAGCTGGCCTGTAGAGCCATTCTCAGAAATTGGGTGAATAACGCAACAGGGGATGATCGACGGTGCGGCTTTTGATACGGCTTTTGCAGCGCCTGCTGGTAGTCATTCTGGGCATTGTCACGGTCTGGCTGATCGTGTTCGTGATCTTCGAGACCGCAGACAGCAGATTGCCCTGGATCATCGCCGTCGCTGTCACCTATGGCGCGGCGGCCTATGTCATTCTGCCGCGCGTGATCCGTTTGGGCCTCAAAATTCTCCAGCATCGGCGGGTGCCTAGCTACACGATCACGGCCGACGGGCTGCCCGGAGACCCTGTCAATGTCGCGCTGGTCGGTACGCTCACGCAGCTTCGCGCGAGTTTCGCAGCGATGGGTTGGTCGGAAGCCGATCGATTGAGCCTGGCGAGTAGCTGGAAGATGGCGCTCGCGTTCGTCTTGAATAGACCCTATCCCACTGCACCGTTCAGCACGCTGTATTTGTTCGGCCGTGGTCAGGACATCGGCTTTCAGAAGGCGATCGATAACAGCCCGCGACAACGTCATCACATCCGCTTTTGGGCGTTGAGCCTAACGCGCGCACAGCAGAGCTGGTCGGATGCCGGCTTCTGGGCAAATACCGAACGGCCGCTGACCGACGAAACCGTGCTCTGGGTCGGAGCCGGCACGCGAGATACCGGCCTGTCCCTGACCCGGCTGACATTTCAGATCACGCACGCCACCGATGCCGACACCAATGCCGAGCGTGATTTCATCGTGGCGCAGCTGCTGAGCAGCGGATCGATCGAGACGGTGGAAATACATAAGGCCGGCGATAACCTGCCGGCACGGGTCAACCGCTATGTGACCGATGGCGACATCGCGCTCGCCAATTTGTCGATCAAAGCATGAGCCGGGCAGGGGACTGCCACCAAGCGGATCTCGATGGTGTTCGGAGCGGCGTCGCGAAGGCCGATCCGCAATCAGTGCCGGAGGCTTAGCGCCGCGCGCTGGCCATGAATTCGACCAGCCCCGAAACGCCGAGCTTGGCGTAGATACGCTTGATCTGCGATCGGATGGTGTCGATGGTGACGTTGCGTCGCTGCGCGATTTCGGCGGGCCGGCGGCCGCTTAACAGTTCTGTCGCGACTTCGCGTTCGGCTGGAGTGAGCAACAGCGCGGCGTCGGGCTGCAGTTCGGCGGCATTCGACATTGACGGCGGTTCGATCACCAGCAATGCGGCGGCGTCGGCCGCGCCGTTCTGTGCCCCCACCGGGATCGGCGATAGCCGAAGGTGTGTGCAAAGACCATCATCGCCGGTCACGGACACCGAGCAGGTCGTCGAATTGGCATCGGCTGTCGCAGCTGATCGCGTCACGCAATCAAGGCACGGCTGCAGATCGAGATCGATGTCGATCGGTCCGGCGGCGCATCGACAATCGGCGATGGCGCGCGACGATGGCGTGCGGCGCAGCTGATCCTTGCGGATCGTCAGAACTCCGCTTTGCGACAACAGTGTTTTGGCTTGCGGAGAGACGTGACTGCAGTGGCCGCTGCGATCGAGAATGATGGTGTGGATCGACAAGGCATCCAGCGCTCCTGACAGCACGCGTCGGTCAGTCTGCAACACGGTGATGTCATCGTCCGGAGTGCGGGTGGGCGTTTGAGACGCATCCGATATTTTGCGAAGCATTTCGATTCAGGGCATTCCAGATTGCGCGGCGTCTCACGGCCCGCACGACAGCGAGAGCATTTCAGGCTGATCGGCAACCTGAAATTGCAGGTCTCAATAACACTTCGCCAATCCGGAAGTCACGCAGCGGTTGCCCGTTTTGGCAGAACATTGCGGCGTTGATCCCCAGCCTTTCGGATAACAGCCGCGCCATGTGCTTGGTTGATATGCTTGGCAGATGAGATCGGCTGGCCGGACGATCGCCGCTTCTGTTCGCCGCGATCAATGGCGGTAGGCTTGCGCCTGCAAACCAAGCGCCGCGCTGTTGCGCACGGCGAAAAGCGCGGCCTGGGTGCGATTGGCGACATTCAGTTTCTGAATGACATTCGCCACCTGGGACTTCACGGTGTTGATGCTCATGTCCCGTTCCTTGGCGATCTGCCGGTTGCTCATGCCGCTGGCCAGATAGGACAGCAATTCAATCTGCGGCCGGGTCAGATCGTCGAGAATGCGGTCATCCGGCTGAGCCGGCGCGGCCGGTGCTTGCAGCGGCCGCCCGTTTGAGCCTGCAAGCGCATCAGCGACGGCTCTGCGCACCACGCCGAGCACCGCGGTTTCGACTTGCGCGGCCGCGGCGGCGCCTTGCCCGACCATCAGCGCCGATAAGTCGCGCCGTCCGCCGAGCAACACAGATAGATCGATGTGCAGCACCAGAATCGTGCCAGCGCTGTCGCCGCGCGGCATGGCAGCAATCAAGAAATATTTGCGTTCGCCGTCCTCTTCGCGCCAGCTGACGGTGCCAAAGAAATCCACGCTCTCTTCGGCGAGATTCTTGAAGCCGTTCAGCAGTTCCAGCGAATGGCGGTCCGGCCGGATGCAGGTATCGAAATAGCTTTTGCCAACCTTGACCGGCGCGCTGCCCGAGCCGCGGTTGGTCCACCCATCGCTGATTTCGAGAATCTTGCCGGATCGATCAACGACAACGGCGCTGATGCCGATCTCCTTGATGATTTCCGACAGCTTGAAGTCCAACATTTCGGGCAGACGCTTGATCAGGTCGCAATCGATACTTCGGCCCAAAGCAGGGCGATTCGTATCAATGCTCGTATATTTACGTAGTATTAAGGTTGACGGCGGCTCACCGTCATCCCCAATTTTGGGGATGGCGGTTTACGCAAGTGACGCAGCTGTCGCAGCCACGCTGGCGCTGCTGCTCGCGCTGTCGCGGCGATAACGGCGCCGATCGCGCACGAATTCCACTGAAGGCGCGGTGCGCACAGTGCCGTGTTGGATCGGCGCAGGCTCGTCGGCTGCGGCCGACCAGGCCTTGTTGGTTTCGGTGGCATCGAGCAGCTCGCGATAGGCTTTCAACGCCGCATAGATGCGGCCATCGGCGATCGCCGCGCCCGCCTTACGAATCGTCTCGGCAGCGGCCGGCATCTCCTCGAGCAGTTGCTGGGCCTTATCGTGATAGCTATCGGTGGTGATGCCGTCGCGGCACAGATACAGCTTCTGCAGGCACAGATAGACTTGGCGCAAAGTGGTGTCAGCACGATCGTCGGGCATGAAATTGGCCTGACGCAGCACCGGCGCTGTGCCTTCGATTGAGAAGGTCGAAGGCTCGATCCAGCCATTGATCAGCGTCACCGGGCCGACCTCGATGCGCTCAAACGGCTTGAGCGTGATCTTCAGGCCCATGACAATCCCCGCGCTGCTAACGCCGTCGTTGCGCCGTGCGGTCGTTGCCGCGTGGTGATTGTCATGTCCCGGTCCCCTTGTATTGCCATGGTAATCCGGCGACGGCGTTTGAGCCGCCGCCGGATCAGTTGTTGTGGTTAGCGCAGCAGCTGCAGCACGCTCTGCTGCGAGGAGTTGGCGAGCGACAGCGCGGACACCGCGATCGACTGGCGGGTCGACAGCGCCTGGCTGTTGGCCGCTTCCTCGTTGGTGTCGGCCAGCGTCAGGTTCGACGA
>NZ_QJTI01000035.1 GCF_003217325.1 Rhodopseudomonas faecalis | reverse complement strand
ATCGGCAACCGATAACTATCGGCTGCTGAAGCACTCACCGAGAAGAGAGGCTTGAGAGGCACGGAAGCCCGCCAGGACCCGGAGGTCTCGGCGGCAGCGCCGCGCTCAGTGGCTGTCTTATAGGGCATGGCCTCTCGGACTGTCAACACTGTCGTGCGCAAAAAATGAAACGGATGCGACGGACCGGCGACAGAACAACGAAGTCACTGAATTTATTGCGAGAAATTGGAACCGCCGGAGGCCGCATCACTGTGGATCGGGCCGCTTTCGGTTCGCTGGGCGGCAAAAACTTTTGGTTCGGGAGCGATTTTTTCCTCCCGGGCTCTGCAAAAAACGAGGGGCACCGGCCTTGGCCGGCGCCCCTCTGGCGAATTTTTGCCGGTCGACGTCTGATTCTGGGGGCTAAATCGAGCGCTATTCGGTGAACCAGATCCGTCGCAACAGCCGATCGCGGCGGACAATATGGTGATAGGCGGCCGCGGCGATGTGAAAAGCCAGCAGCGCCACCAGCAGCCGCGCCCCAAAAGCGTGCGGCAGCCGCGGCGGATAATGCCAGAACCGCGGCAACCAGACCGGATCGGCCGCGAAGATCGCCGGCAGCGCGCCGCTCAGGATCATCATACCGATCCCGCTCGCGGACATGCCGAGCAGCACCACATAGAGCAGCACGTGCACCGCCCTCGCCAGGCGCTGCGCGCCGGTCGTGCCATCGATCGGCTCCGGCTTGTGGTCGTAGCCGAGCCACCAGCCGATCCGCGCCAGGGTCAGCACCAGCACCGCGACCGCCACCGGCACATGAATGCGCAGCAGCGCCGCCTTGCTCTCGATGTCGAGCGCGTATGCGGCGCGAAAGCCGGTCGCCAGCAGCACCAGGATCAGCGCCGCGCTCAGCCAATGCATCCAGATCGCCACCGTGCCATAGCGATCAGGCGAACTTTTCAGAGCCATTGACGCTCTCCATAGCCAAAGGGCACCAAAAACTGCCGGAGATAGGCGCCGCCGTCAGGCGGCCCCCACTCCAAAGCGGCGCGTGAGCCGAAAACCGTCGCGGATGCTGAGTCCGAGCAAGGTCAGGTTGATCGCACCGGCGAGCAGCTCCACCGCCTGCACGGCATTGAAGATTTGATCGAACTGCCCGGCGCTGGCGCGCTGCTGCAGCACGATCGCGCATGGCACCAGCACCAAAAGCCCGTTGAGCGCGATCAGCGGCATGCGCCGGCGTTTTTGCGCCACCCCGGGATGTGGCGAGGCGCCGCCGAGCTTGAAGCCGGTGATGCCGGTGACGGCGATCGCCGGGATCAGCAGCAGCAGCCCCCACAGCACGCCGAGCTTCACGGCTGCGATCGCTTGGTGATCGCCGCCAAGCTCGACCACCACCGTCGAGACCCAAAAACTGAGAATGGTGAGAAAGGCCGTTATTCCGGCAATCGGATGCAGCGTCCTGATCATGAAAACCTCCATCGCAGACGTTGTGGATCGAGGCGGCCACGCCGCCACTGCCCCCTCCCCGCCCGTGCCGCTCACCCCGGGCGCAGCTCAGCCGGGATTGGACCAGACCCCGACCAGCTCGGGCCGGATCTAGGAGAGAGGTAAGTGACAGCATTCTGTCGGTTTGGCAGCCTGCTGTCAAATTACGAAATAGACAGCAACGACCGATCGCCGGCGCGCGATGACCGGAGGGCGGTTGGGAGAACGTCAAGCGCTCAGTTGTGGGGTTCGAGCGAAGGATCGCGGGACTGGCGCGGGCGCCGTCAGAACGACGGACCGGCCTGCACATGCAGCGGCTCTCAGCTTCGGGGGCGGAATGGCGCAAGTGGTTGATCAGCGCCATGCAACTCGCTTAGGTTGCATTAAAAGCAATGCACACGCGGAAAAACCGATGGAATTGAAAGAAGAAGGGCTAGAAGCGGGCGCAACGCCCGCCAAGCCCTCCCCGACCGACGCCGCTGCCGCGCAACAGGCAGAAGCTCGCGACCATATCGCAAGAGCGATGTCGGAGATCGACCACAACCTTGAAATGCTGGCGAACGCCGTGAAGCGGATCGCTGCGAAGCTGTGAACTTTGGGCCCACCCCCGTTCGCGGAGCATCGCCTTTACCAATGGAGGCTCGCGGCGGCACAGGACGAGCACCGGGAGACGACCGCCTCCCGGTGTCGCGTTCTCGGCCGTTACTTGGCCAGATCGAGCAGCGTCACGGCGCCATCGCCGTCCTTGTCCAGCGACTTTAACCAGCTGTCGCCGCCTTTGAGGAATTCGTCGCGCGACACCCGGCCGTCGCCATCGGCATCATTGCGCGGCATGCTAAGGCCGTCCGCGACCCGCCGGATCTTGACGCGGTCGTCTTCCGAGAACCGGGCAATCCCGGTTTCGCGGACCTTGTCGAACTTGGCCTGCTCCTCGCGGTCGAGATAACCGTCGCCGTCGGCATCATAGGCCGCGAAGCGATGCTCGCGGCCCTGGCGGATCTCGGCGAGCGACACGGAGCCGTCGCCATTGGCGTCCCATTGCTCCAAGAAATGGGACAGGCTCGATGGGTCGGCCGCCGCGGCGGGAGACGCGACCGACGAGACAAAGGCCAAGGCCAGCAGCTTCACACGCAGTTTCATGTCAAATCCTCAGTTTGCATTCCATCAAACGCCATCTCAGAAGGCAGCCTTCACGCCCGCATAAAAACCTCGGCCATCGCCGGGCAGAAACGCGGCGTGATCGGGCCGCGCCAGATCGACCACCAGCGTGGTCGCCGCGTAGTTTGTGTTGAACAGATTGGTAATCTGACCAAATACCCGAAAAGTCTTGTCAATCTTGTACTCGCTGCGCAAATCGACCACAGCGTAAGGATCGGCATAGAGCGTGTTCATATTGTCGACCGGCACCTTGGTGACGCTCCAGCGCACCGCGCTTTGCACCATCCAGGAATCGGTGGCCTGCAATTGCAGCTGGGCATAGACCAGATGCGGCACCACGCCGCCGAGCCGGTTGTTGCCGCGCACCGGATCGTCGACAAAGCGGAAGTCCTGATAGGTGTAGGCGAGCCGCCCCGACAAGCGATCGGTAATCTTGACGCCGCCGCCGAGCTCGACGCCGAAATGCGTGGTGCGATCGGCATTGGCGCCGCCGATCGAAACGCCGGTGGCGTCGCGCAGATCGAGCAGTTCGTTGTCGAGCCATGAGTAGTAGCTCACGACATCCCAGGACAGGCGATCGGCGCGGCCGCGCCAGCCGCCCTCCACCGTCACCGCGGTCTGTTCCTTGAGATTGGGCGTCACGAACGCTGCCGCGACCCGCGCCGGATTGGTCGGCGTCGGCCGTCCCGGGCTCGAATTCGGGGTGCCGTTGATGGTCGAGATCAGGTCATCATGGGTCGGCGGCTCAAAACTATGGCTGCCGGCGATGAAGAAGGTCTGCAGCGCGTCGGGACGATAGGACAGCGCCAGGCTGGGATTCCAGCCTGAATAGCTGCGCGAATAGCTGTTGTTCTGGGTCGGCACCGACCCATTGGGCAGCAGCATGGTCGGATTGGCGGGACTGTAGGCGATCGTCGGCCGCCGCGACGCCGTATAGAGGTCGTCATTATCGCGCGTCGCGTAAGCGTAAGAGATCCCCGGCGACACCACGAATTTCTGCCACACCGGCACGTTGGCGCCGGCATAGAGCGACAGCGTCTGGGCATTGAGCTTGTTGGCGCCGAATGGCGCGCCGGTCTGGCCGCTCTGATTGATGTGGTAGTCGCGGTTCGCCGAACCGACCGTGTATTGCGCCGTGGTTTCAAACAACGGCAGCAGCGCGTCGGCGGGATTATAGGCGTAGCGGAACAGGCTGGTGAAGTCGCCGCCCGCGGTCGAGCGCACGCCCGCCGACACCGGGAAGCGGAACGTGTCGTCGGTATAAGTGTAGCCCATCGCCACGTCGAACAGATGCGCGTCGACCACCGCCGTGGTGCGGTTGCCGACCATGAACTGGCTGGCGTCCCGGCGCGGCTTGTCGCGCACGGCATTGGGGCCTGGCCTCGTCATCACCCCGCCGACCATCACCGGCCCGGCCGACACCTGGCGCGGATTGCTCTCGAGCGCCTGTTTGCTGAGCGGCCCGGGCACCTCAAAGCCAAGATCGGTGTAGCCCATGAAGAACCGGGTCTTGACGTTTTCCGACAGCGCGACGCCGATATTGCCATTGACGCTGACGCGATCGGAGCTGTTGTAATCGCGATATCCGTCGCGGCGGTTGGTGTCGAACCGGAAGAAGGCGTCGACATTGTCCTTCCTGCCGCCGACCTGGCCGCTGGTGTTGATCTGACCAAAACTGCCACCGCTCACCGAGAGCTGCGTGCCCGGCTGGCTCGATCCGGTCGGCGACACGAAGTTGATCGCGCCGCTCAAGACGCTCGCGCCGAGCCGGTTGGCCATATAGCCGCGATAGACCTCGATCGCCTCGGCCTGCTGCGGATTGGCGAAGCCGACAATATAGGAGCCATCGGCGCGGTTGATCGGCATGCCGTTTTGCAGGATCAGCACGCCGCGCTCCGCCGGATTCTGCTGCGCCGAGCCACGCATCTGGATGCGCGGCTGATCATTGCCGCCCAGAAAATTCTGGACGATCACGCCCGGCACCCCGCTCAATGCATTGGACAGTGTCGGGTTGCCGGCATTGGCAAAATCCTGCTGCGGCACCAGCGCGACGCCGCCCGGCAGCACATTAAAGCGCTGCCGAACGATGTCGGCGGGTTGCGCAGGCGTCACCGGCGCCGGTTCTGGCGTTGACGCCTGCGCCGTGGTTGAGCGCGGCCGGGTGGTCGTTGGCCGCGCCGGTTGCCGGACATGTTCGACCACGATGGAATCGAGCGTGATCGATGCTCCGGGCGTTGCCGATTGCGCCAGGACGATCTGGCTCGATGCCGACAACAACAGCAACGCTGTGATCGCCCGCAGCGACAATTGATTGCCAACGCACCGGCCCGCACCGATCGCAGTCTCGAACTGAAATTCCTGTCTCACGCATACCCCCAATGGTCTTCAATGCTGCGCACGCGGCCGCGCCGCCTCAGAGTTGGGCGGACCAACCGGACGCAGATGTCCCGGCACGCAGAGCCGGCTCTGCGCGTTGTTTCGTGCTAGCGATGTTAGTTGCTGGATGCCGTTAGCTCACTGCGCGCCGACCAAAGGTCATCGGCCCCGTGCTCAGCTCGCGCGCGTCACCCCTGCCGGCCGCCGCGCGGCATCAAGCGATGTCAGGCCTCTTGCCGATCCGCGGTCGACGCTCCTAACGCGACCGGATCGGCACGCACGCCGAGCTTTCCGGCCAGCGCCAATTGCTGCAAGCGATGGCGCGCCCAGACCCTCGATGTCGAGCGCGACGACAATGGATCGCGCGCCAAATCGCTAGCCGGCGCGCTGGCGTTGGCTAAGCCCTCGATCTCGGTAGCTTTCACTGCGCAAGACTCCCTGTTGATGAGACGCACCCGCCACATCGCGCCAACCTCTCCGCATGGTGCGGTGGTCACGCGATGGCCGAGCGATTGCTCTCCATGCCCCGGCCGATTTGGAATGACTCCAAGAGATCACCAACCAAATCGCGCCATCTGCGCAACTAACTGCAATCAAGAACGACCCGCAGTCAAAACTTATCTCTTGGAAAACTCCCAGCTTGGAAATGGTCGAGATTTGACGCGCGGCAACGACGCGACGTGATCGAGCACGTGCTTCTAACTGGGTGGTGATGGCGAGATCAGCGACGCTGATGATGGAGGCGCGGAGAGACAGGTCGCGGCTTCGGATTTTGCGACAGACGCCCGTGCTTGCCTTGGCTCGGCGGTGTAGAGCGATGCGACGTGTCGTTCAGAATCGCGTGCTAGAAAGACAACATGTTTACGCCCGCAACAGACCCGTCCGGAGCGCTGGTCGAACAGGTGGATCTCGCCCCACTGCGCCAAGGGCCGCTTGATGGGCTGAAATTCACTGTGAAGGATAACATCGACCTCGCGGGCTATAAGACTTCCTATGGCAGTCCAGCGTGGCGCGACGCGCATCCGGCACCGATTCACAACGCCCTTTGTGTCGATCAACTGCTTGGTGCCGGCGCTCGCTGCGTCGGCAAGGTCGTCGCGGACGAGTTTACCTATAGCCTCGACGGGGAGAGCTTCTATTTCGGCACGCCCCGCAACGCGAAAGCGCCAGATCGCGTGCCGGGCGGCTCATCCAGCGGTTCTGCGGCGTCGGTCGCCAACGGTCTTGCCGATTTCTCGCTTTGCACGGATGCGGGAGGTTCGATCCGTGTCCCGGCGAGTCTTTGCGGCCTTTGGGGGATGCGTCCCTCGCTCCATCGGATTTCCGAAGCTGGAGTCTTGCCGTTTCAGCCAAGCGTCAGCACCGTAGGTGTGCTGGCGGATCGGTTCGATGTGCTCAATGCCGCGATGCGCGTGTTGCTCAACAGCCCGACATTGCCGGTGTCGTCGCCAAGGCGCATTTTGTTGTTGCACGATGCGCTGGAGATCGCGGATTGCGCCGTGCGGGATCAAGCCGGCGTGGCCTTGCAGCGAATAGCAGCAAACATCGGCACGACTATCGAGACGATCCGATTCTCAGAGATCGTCGGAGAGCCGTGCGAGCTGAACGACTGCAATCTGAACGGACTGCGTGATCTTCAGACGGCCGAATTCCAGAGCACAGTCGGCAATTGGATCGAAGCCAGCAAGCCGCAGCTCGGCTTCACGTTCTCGATGGCCTATGAACATGTCCAGAAGTTCGAGCGCATCGCGGCGCTGGACAACATGGCGCGGTGTGAACGGCTCTTCAGGCAGATCAATGCCTTTGTCGCCGCGGATACAGTGATCTGCTTTCCCACGACACCGAAGATCGCCCCCTTCAAAGGGTCGCTGAACACGCTCAAAGCGGTGATGGACTTTTACGATCCGACCATGACGATCACCGCGTTTGCCGGCGTCGCGCGGCTGCCGGAAGTCGCCGCGCCGCTGTTGACTGTGGAAGGTTGCCCGGTCGGCCTATCATTTGTGGCAGGCCACTATCAGGATGAGTTCCTGCTAAACGCGGTGCGGGAAATGGTTGGCTGATTGTCGCTCGGGGGCAAACGGTTGTTGTGTGTGTGAGACCGGATCGGCCACGCCTTCGGGGGAGCAACCGTCCTTCGCGGATGTGGGGAATCTTGTTTGGTGGGCCCGGCAGGACTCGAACCTGCAACCAGACCGTTATGAGCGGTCGGCTCTAACCATTGAGCTACAGGCCCCCGGCGCAAGGCGCGGTGGTGCCGCCCCCTCTACAATGCCGTTCGGCGCCGGGCAATTGCCCCGTGGCACCTGCCCCCATGCGCGGCGCGCCGGAGCCGCGAAGGCGGCGATCGCCACGACCCGAAACGCGGCCGAACCAAAGCCGCGCTGGGCGGGACGCACGGTTGTCGCACAAAGCCAGCGGGTCACGCCGGCACGAGCCGCGGCCGGACCCGCAGCCACAGCAGCACCATGATGGCGATGTTGAGCGCGTTCCAGGCCATGCCATTGAGAAACGCCGCGGCATAGGAGCCGGTGGCATCAAAGATCAGCCCGGAGAGCCAGCCGCCCAGCGACATGCCGAACACCGAGGCCAGCACCACCAGGCCGACCCGGGTGGCGGCCTCCTGCGCTGGCATCGCCTCGCGCACGATGATGGCATAGCTCGGCTCGATGCCGCCCTGGAACAGGCCGAACAGCGCCGAGATCAGATAGAGCGAGCCGAGCCCGTCGAACATCAAATAGAGCAGCAGCGCGATGCCCTGCGCCACCGAGCCGAGCAGCAGGGTCGGGATGCCGCCGATCTTGTCGGCGAGCATGCCGGAGCCGATCCGGCTCAGAATGCCAAAGCCGAGCATCAGCGACAGCATCTCGGCGCCGCGCGCCGGGCCGTAGCCGAGATCGCCGCAATAGGCGACGATATGGACCTGCGGCATTGCCATCGCCACGCAGCACGCCACGCTCGCCATACATAAGAGTGCGGTCAGCGTCGGCACCGGCAGCCGCAGATCGATGCGCGGCGGCGGCGCGCCCTGGTGGTGCAGCGGATGATGGCGGCCGAGCCGGCGCTGCAACAGCAGCAAGATCGCGCCCATGGCCAGCACGCACACCAGCGCCACCATCATATGGGTGATCCGCCAGCCAAATTGCTGGGTGCCCCAGTTCAGCAGCGGCGGCCACAACGCGCCGCCGAGATAATTGCCGCTGGCGGCGACCGCCACCGCGAGCCCGCGATAGCGCTCGAACCAATGCGACGCCTCGGCCATCAATGGTCCAAAAGTCGCCGAGGAGCCGGCGCCGATCGCCAGATGCAGCAGCACGAAGGTGGCCAGATTGGGCGCCAGCCCGGCGCCAAGATAGCCGAGCCCGAGCAGCGCGATGCCAGCGGCAATCGCCAGCCCGATGCCGTGGCGGTCGCACAGCCGGCCGGCGGCGACGCCGCCCAGCCCGAAACCGAGCATGGCAAAAGTAAAGGCTAGCGAGATCGCGCCGCGGCTGGCCGCAAATTCGGCCTGCACCACCGGCAGAACGACGACCACCGACCACATGCCGACGCTGCCGATCGAACCGATCACCAGCGCCAGCCCGAGCCGGATCCAGGCCGGGCGCGAATCAGGAATGAACACAGCCGGTTGACCGGCTTGATTGAGCGGCGTTTCCACGAGGCCAGCTTCGAGGGCCGGCGCGGCATCGTCAAGACTCATTCGCATCAGCCGGCCCAAACCGCGGCGGCGCATCGGTCGCAGCCGCCGTTAACCTTTCGCTAACCATGCACAGGGCAAAAATTGCCTAGCGAGGCGAACTGCGCGCGGGAACGGCCAAGGCCGGGCAACGCTGACGCGGCCGCATCGCAGCCACGGTCCGGCGACCGGGGCAGGCGTTGGGGGACTCGCGGGCCGTGCGCCGCGGGGGGAAAGCGGCAACAATGTCGGACGTGACGGCGGGTCAGGGCGGCGGCGGGTTTCAGTTCCCCAGCCTCGGCGATATCGGCAGGATTCTAAAGCGCAGCGACCTCGCGCTGGCGTTCGGCGTGCTCACCATTCTGGTGGTGCTGATCCTGCCGCTGCCGGCGCTGGTGCTCGACCTGTTTCTGGCGATCTCGATCACGCTGTCGGTGCTGATCCTGATGACGGCGCTGTTCATCCAGGCGCCGCTGGAATTCTCCGCGTTCCCGACCGTGCTCTTGATCTCGACCATGCTGCGGCTGTCGCTGAATCTGGCCTCGACCCGGCTGATCCTGTCGCACGGCCATGAGGGCACCGCGGCCGCCGGCCACGTCATCGAAGCGTTCGGCAGCTTCGTGATGGGCGGCAATTTCGTGATCGGCATCATCGTGTTCGCGATCCTGGTGATCGTGAACTTCGTGGTCATCACCAAGGGTTCGGGCCGTATCGCGGAAGTCGCGGCCCGGTTCCAACTCGATTCGATGCCCGGCAAGCAGATGGCGATCGACGCCGACCTCGGCGCCGGCCTGATCGACGAAGCCTCCGCCAAGAAGCGCCGCAAGGAACTGGAAGACGAAAGCGGCTTCTTCGGCGCCATGGACGGTGCCTCGAAATTCGTGCGCGGCGACGCCATTGCCGGCCTGCTCGTGGTGTTCATCAATGTGATCGGCGGCATCATCATCGGCGTCGCCCAGCAGGGCATGACGTTCATGGATGCCGCGCGCAGCTACACGCTGCTGACCGTCGGCGACGGCCTGGTCACCCAGGTGCCGGCGCTGATCGTGTCGACCGCCGCGGGCCTGCTGGTGTCGAAGGCCGGCGTCACCGGAGCCGCCGACAAGGCGCTGATCAAGCAATTGTCCGGCTATCCGCAGGCGCTCGGCATGTCGGCCGGCGTCATGCTGGTGCTGTCGCTGCTGCCGGGCATCCCGATGCTGCCGTTCCTGCTGCTGGGCGGCGGTGCGGCGGCGTTGGCGCTGTCGGCGCGCAAGCGTCAGAAGGCGGCTGCGGCTGCCGAACCGAGCGCGATCGACGCGGCGCTGGGCGGCGGGCCGGCGGCGGCAGCTGCGGCTGCGGCCGCTGCCGAGGAGCCGATCTCCGCGGCGCTCAAGATCGACGATCTCAAGATCGAACTCGGCTACGCGCTGCTGCCGCTGGTCAATGGCCCCGATGGCAGCGACCGGCTCACCGAGCAGATCAAGGCACTGCGCCGCTCGCTGGCGATCGAGATGGGCTTTGTGATGCCCTCGGTGCGCATCCTCGACAACGTGCAGCTCGAAGCCAACACCTATGTCATCAAGATCAAGGAAGTGGACGCCGGCAATGGCCGGATCTGGCCGAACCAGTTCATGGTGATGGACCCCGGCGGCAACCAGGTCACGGTGCCCGGCATCCACACCATCGAGCCGACTTTCGGTCTGCCCGCCACCTGGGTCGATTCCGCGCTCAAGGAAGAGGCGACGCTCAAGGGCTATACCGTGGTCGACGCCGCCACCGTGCTGTCGACCCACCTCACCGAGCTGATCAAGGCCAACGTCGCCGACCTGCTGTCCTATGGCGAGACCCAGAAGCTGCTCAAGGACCTGCCGAAGGAACAGGGCGAGCTGCTCAAGGACATCGTCCCCGGCCAGATCACCATCTCCGGCGTCCAGCGCGTGCTGCAATTGCTGCTCGCCGAGCGGATCTCGATCCGCGACCTGTCGACCATTCTGGAAGGCATCGCCGACGCGCTGGCGTTCACCCGCAATCCGTCGAACATCGTCGAGCACGTTCGCGCCCGCCTGGCCCGGCAGATCTGCGCGCAAAACACCTCGCCGCTCGGCTATCTGCCGCTGATCGCGCTGTCGGCGAAGTGGGAGCAGGCCTTTGCCGAATCGATCATCGGCCAGGGCGACGAACGCACCCTGGCGATGCAGCCGTCGAAACTGTCGGAGTTCATGACCGCGGTGCGCGACCGGTTCGAGCAGGCGGCGCGCGAAGGCGAGGCGCCGGTGCTGGTGACCTCGGCGGCGATCCGGCCGTTCGTGCGCTCGCTGGTGGAGCGCTTCCGCGCCCAGACGCCGGTGCTGTCGCAGGCCGAAATTCATCCGCGCGCCCGGCTGAAGACGGTCGGCAGCGTCTGAGCGCGGCATTTCCGCAACAGCCAAGCGGTTAGCGCAACAGAGGCTGCCAGATACCGCTTGAGGCGCCGATTTTACCGCCTTTGGAACAAAGCCGCAAAACCCTGAAAAACCACGATAATTTTTGCTTTACCATGAAAAGGCCGCATTTTAATCGCGGCCTTTCAAGTCTTTTCACTCGGATGTGATCGACTATCGGGAACGCAAAGCCGGATTCCCACGTTTTCTGTCGGCAGGGCGTTGAACCGCCGGTCGAATCAAAAAGACCAATCTTCGAAAGGCGGATGTAACGGCAGGAGGCTGAGATGAATCACTCGATTTATAGCGCCGACCGATCGACCCACCTCAAGATCGTGGTGATGGCGCTTGTGGCCGGCGTTGTTGTGGCGGGCCTCGGCATCTCAGCACGTGTGACCGACGATTCCTTCACGCAGACCGCACGGGTCATCAAAGCCGGACAGCCGGTGACGGTGAGCACCTCGAACGCTTCGATGGTTCGCTAACGCGCAACCTGAAAGCTCGATCCCAGCCGTCGCGTGAACCGGCCTCTTGAAACTCGCCTTTCGCACGGTGCCGCAACCAGCCCCAAGGCCGTGCGGAGAGCTGGAGTCCCCTCCCCCCAATGGGACCCAGTAGGAAAAACGCCCGCGCCCCACGGGCGTTTTTTCATGTCTGCCGCTGGCGCCCCGGCGACGAGCATTGGCAAAGACGAACTCTGATCCAAGCTATTTGCCGGCCACGCCCTGCGGCACCGTTTCCATCAGCTTGCCGGTGAACACCACCGGCCCGGTGGCAACGCCGGTCGGCGAGCCGCCCTCGGGTTCGACAGTCACCGCATAGGTCGCCTCGTGCATGGTGTCGTCATCGAATGACGCCAGCGCGCCGCGGATGGTGAAATCACGTTCGCCGATCACGCCCAGCGAGCGCGGCCGCTGCAGCTTGTCCGACACCAGCCACAATTCATAGCTGCGGCCGGCCTCGTCCGCTGCGCCAACCTTGCGCACCGAGAATTTCTTCGAGCCGGCATCGACGGTCAGGATGAAGGCCGGCGACGAGGCGTCTTTCTGCAGCAGTGCCACATATTGCGCCGGCATCGGCGGCGGCGGCGTCACCACGCGCACGATCTGGGTGCGCACCGCCGGCCGCAGCGCTTCGGGCAACATGTCCGGCCGATACAGTTGCGCGACGATCACCATCAGCAACGAGGCCGCGATCGCGCTGACGCCGGTCGCGGTCCATTTCCAGCGACGCGCCTGCCAGGCAAAGCGCACCACCCGCATCGATTCCGGGCTGAGCCCCGAGCCGTTGCTGGCGGGCGCCGGTTGCGGCGGCGGCAAAGGTGGCGGCGCGTCGATCTTGGCCTCGTCCGGCACCGCGGCGTGCGACTGCCGAAGTCCGGCCGGCGTACCGTTCGGCTTCTGCGGCGTGCCCGGCATCGCGAACACCGGCGCGATGGTCGCGGTGCGGTCGGCGGCATAGTTTTCGAGGCCGGGGGGCGCAATCACGATGTCGCCGGCGTGCGGCGCAGCGGCGGTTTTCCCCGCAGGAGCCGATCCCGCATGGACCGGCGCGGTCTCGGCGGCGCCAGCGGCACGGGCAGCCCCGGCCGACGACGCGACGGCGTGCGCGGGCGCAGCCACCGCGGCCAGCCCGACCGCCTTTCTGATCCGCTCCCAGAGCTGCGGCGACGGCTCGACCGGATCGACCATCTGATGCAGCACCGCCATGCGCAGCTGCCACGCCTCGATAAGCTCCGCGAATCGCCGATTCGCAGCCATGGTCAGCTCGATCTGGGCGCGCTCATCGGCGTCGAGCGTACCGAGCGCGTATTCCGCGGCGAGCGCGATATGATCCTCTGTCAGTTCCATCATGCCAATCCCAGGCACGCTCGAATGTCGAGCATGCTGCGGCGCAGCCAAGTCTTCACAGTGTTGACCGGCGCCTTGAAGCGGTTCGCCAATTGCTCGCGGCTCCATCCGTTGTAATAGGCCAGCAGCACCAGCTCCTGCCGATCCGGATCGAGCCGGCTGATACACCCCAGCAGCCGCGTCAATTCCTCGGTCATTTCCCGATTCGCCAGCGGATCGGCGCTGTCGGCGGCGACGTCGAGAGCCGAAGGCTCCTCCTCGATCGACACCTCGCTCCGCTTGCGCACCACGTCGATCGCCCGATTGCGCGCGATCGATACCATCCAGGTGATCGGCGACGACAGCTCTGGATTGAACTGCGCGGCGCCGTTCCAGATTTTGACGTAAGCCTCCTGCAGCACCTCTTCCGCGAGATCCTGTCGCTGCAAAATACGCAGCACCACGCCAAACAGTTTCGCGCGGGTGGCGGCATAGAGCCGCTCGAACGCCGCTTCGTCGCGCTCCGCGACGGCGGCCAGCAGCGAGATCAACTCAGCCGGCGTCAGCATTCACCCCCCGATCACGGACAAACGACACCGCCGCCAGACCTGGCGACGCCCCGGGCGTATCATAGCTTGGCTCGCCGCGTTCCAACAGGCCGCGCGCGGCACTGTAAACAGCCAGCACGAACAGCCCGGGCCCCAAGGGGCCCAGGCGGTTCAGATCAGTGGTGACGAAAAATCAGGCGATCAGGCGATGGCGCCGAGTCGGGAGCGCATCAGGCCGATGCTGTCGAGATCGGCCTGCTCGCGGGCGCTTTCCTCGGCGCGTTCGCGGGCCTGATCACGCTCGTCGAGCAGTTCGACCTTCTTCAGTTCGTCGAACGCTTCATTGAGATGGGCGCGGGCGTCCTCGAGCTGGACCCGCAGTTCATCGGCAGACCGGGTCAGGTTTTCCCGGCGCTGGATCGCGGCCTTGGCATAAGTCGGATAGGCAAAATGAGTCGGGTCGTTGATACCGGCCCGCTCTTGTTCGGCCACGATTTCGCGCTCAAGCTCCGCCGACATCCGTTGAAAATCGGCGATCATGCCCTCGATCTGCGCGACCCGTCGGCGTTTTTCGTCGACCTGAAATTTTTTCAGGCGGATCAACGTATCGCGTGACTTCATCGACTCTTACTCCCCAGAAGTCCCTCTCTGGCATGGGACATCGCCGGTCGCCCGAATGGGGCATCGCCGGCCAACGCAAGTATTCTGTTGGTATGATGACCGGACAAAGTTAGCGTTCCGTTTCCAGGTTGGCGAGCAATTGCTCCAGTTGCGCGTAGCCGTCGCGTAGCGAGGTCGCATCACCCTTGCCCTGGCGCAGAAAGTTCTCCAGCGGCTCGTGCAGGCGGATCGCTTCGTCGACTTCGACACTGGAGCCGGCCCGATAAGCACCGAGCCGGATCAGTTCTTCCATATCAGCATAAGTGCCCATGATCTGTCGCGCTCGTTTAATCAGCGGCAGATAAACCGGGTCGGCCGATTTCGGCATGGTGCGCGACACCGACTTCAAAATGTTGATCGCCGGATAGCGGCCGCGTTCGGCGATCGCGCGCTCCATCACAATATGGCCGTCGAGAATGCCGCGCACCGCGTCGGCCACCGGCTCATTATGATCATCGCCATCGACCAGCACCGTGAAGATGCCGGTGATGGTGCCTTCGCCGAGACCCGGCCCGGCGCGCTCGAGCAGTTTCGGCAGTTCGGTGAACACGGTCGGCGTATAGCCCTTGGCGGTCGGCGGCTCGCCGGCCGACAGCCCGATCTCGCGCTGCGCCATGGCAAAGCGCGTCACCGAGTCCATCAGGCACAGCACGTCTTTATCTTCGTCGCGAAAATACTCGGCGATCGCCAGCGTCAGATAGGCCGCCTGCCGGCGCATCAGCGCCGGTTCGTCCGAAGTGGCGACCACCACCACGGAGCGCGCCAGACCCTCGTCGCCAAGGTCGTCCTGCAAGAATTCCTGCACTTCGCGGCCGCGTTCGCCGACCAGCCCGATCACCGAGACGTCGGCATCGACATTGCGCGCCAACATCGACAGCAGCACCGATTTGCCGACGCCCGAGCCGGCGAAGATACCCATGCGCTGGCCGCGGCAGCAGGTCAGAAAAGTGTTGAGCGCGCGCACGCCGAGATCGAGCGGCTGGCCGACCCGTTTGCGGGAATGCGCCGGCGGCGGCGCATTGCGGAACGGCATTGGCGACGGCCCCTGCAAGAGCGGCCCCTTGCCATCGACCGGCTCGCCCATCGCGTTCAGCACCCGGCCGAGCCAGGCCGGCGACGGCCGCACCTGGGCGGCGGCATTGGCGATCACCGCGCGGCAGCCGCGCCGCACCCCTTCCAGCCCGGCGAACGGCATCACCACGGCATTGTTGCCGGAAAAGCCGATCACCTCGCACGGGATGCTGCGGTTGCCGCCGGTGTCGATCACGATCCGCGCCCCGACGCTCATGGCATGGATCGGCCCGGCGATTTCCACCATCAGGCCGCGCACGCCGACCACCCGGCCGTACATCAGCACGCCGTCGATATCGCCAATTTGTTCCGCGAGCGCCTTCATTCCGAACAAAGCCTTAAGTTCTGGCCGGCTGCAGCCAAATCCTTAACCTCGTGTTTACCCGCATCGTTAATCATTACGACACTGTCTTTGATCGGCTGAAAGACGCTCGCCCCGACAGTATGACGGGACGAAACGTAAAAGTCGGTTGCGACCGGCTTTTAATTTGGCTTCTGAACTGGTGAGAACACAAAAAGCTGCTTTCCTGCAACATCTTACGGCGATTCGATGAAAATTGCACCGTTAGAGCTTGCAGACGTGAATCAGGTTTTGTTAACCATATCAGGTCAGGTTCCGAATCAGTTGTTCGAAGGCGTTTCCAGTGCCGCAAGTAGTGCGGACGCCTGACGCCGCGTGGCGCTTATAGGGGACTGGCATGCGCGTATTGCTGATTGAAGATGACAGCGCGACTGCGCAGTCGATCGAATTGATGCTCAAATCCGAGAGCTTCAACGTCTATACGACCGACCTCGGAGAAGAAGGCGTCGACCTCGGCAAGCTGTATGACTACGACATCATTCTGCTTGATCTGAACCTGCCGGACATGTCCGGCTATGACGTTCTCAAGCAGCTGCGTGTCTCCAAGATCAAAACACCGATTTTGATCCTCTCCGGCCTGGCCGGCATCGAGGATAAGGTCAAGGGTCTCGGCGTCGGCGCCGACGACTATATGACCAAGCCGTTCCACAAGGACGAGCTGATCGCCCGCATTCATGCGATCGTGCGCCGTTCCAAGGGCCACGCTCAATCGGTCATCCAGACCGGCGATCTGGTGGTCAATCTCGACACCAAGACCGTGGAAGTCGGCGGCCAGCGCGTGCATCTGACCGGCAAGGAATATCAGATGCTCGAGCTGCTTTCCTTGCGCAAGGGCACGACGCTCACCAAGGAAATGTTCCTGAACCACCTCTATGGCGGCATGGACGAGCCCGAGCTGAAGATCATCGACGTCTTCATCTGCAAGCTGCGCAAGAAGCTCGCCAACGCCTCCGAAGGTCGCAATTTCATCGAGACGGTCTGGGGCCGCGGCTATGTGCTGCGCGAGCCGTCCGACGACGAGGCCCGCATTCCGGCCTGATCCAGTTAGCCAGGGAGACCGACCACCTCCCAACTCAACTACCCCGCCCATTTGGCGGGGTTTTTGTTTTTGGGGCAGGGTTTTTCGGGGATTTTTCGGCAGAACCAACCGGCTCAGCAACTCTGCGACGTCAATTTGCGCAGGTCTTGAGACCGAGGCGCCCTCCCTCCCCCTTGCGGGGAGGGTGGACGGCCGTCAGGCCGGCCGGGTGGGGGGCCCGAGTCCGTGCGCGCTGCCCCCACCCCGGCCTCCATTCCGACGATGCTGCGCATCGTCTCCATTCGGCCGACCCTCCCCGCAAGGGGGAGGGATGACGAGAGGCTCGGCGATCTCTGGTCGCCGCTGGCGTCGGCTTGCGGCAACGCCGTCCTCAATGCCGGAACGCTGCCGGAAACGCGCTAGCTCCGCGCCGACAGCAGCAGTCGCAGCCCGAGCCCGCCCAGAAACACCGAGGTGCCGCGGTCGATCCAGGTCTTGGCGCGCAGATAGCGGGCCCGCACCCCGGCCTGGCCGATGAACAGCGCGACCAGCGAATACCAGACCACCTCATTGAGGGTGACGATCACAACCAGCGCCGCCACCATCCATGGCGACGGATCGGCCGGCAGCATCGCCACGAACACTGAGCCGAAGAACACCACCACTTTCGGGTTCGACAGCTGGGTCATGAACCCTTTTAGGATCAGGTGCTGCGAGCCGGCGCCGGCGGCGTGTTCGAGGTCAACCGCCGACGCCGCATGCCGAAAAATCTGTAGCGCGATCCACAATAGGAACAGCGCGCCCATCACCTTCATGGCGCTGAACAGCATCGGCATCGCCGCAAACAGCGCGTTCAGCCCCAGCAGCGCCGCCGTCGCCCACACCACGGTGCCAAGGCCAAGGCCGAGCGCCAGCTTGATGCCGTCGCCTGAGGAGCGCGACACCGCGGTTTTGGCGGTGATCAGAAAGCTCGGCCCTGGCGAAATCACAGCCAAGAGCTGCACCAAACCGATGCTCACCAAAGTGGTCAGATTGTCGGACAGCAAACGCCCCTCCACCGGCCGGCTTTGATGGCGGCGCCCCATCGCGCAGCCTGGTCAGACACGGCAAGCCTGCCGCTGTTTAGCGGGCACGCGCGGCGCTGAACAGGTTTGTCACCGCTCACCTGCGATTGTGGCGCGCGATCAATTCGCCGCTTGCGAGCCGCGCGGCGGCGCGCCTATCCTGTCGCCCGGCCCGCCCCGATCATTTGAGCCCCGCATGACCAGTGAAACCGGCCTTGGTGTGTATCTCGCGCCCGCAGAATTCGTCGACAGCGATCATCCGCAGGTGCAGCGCTTCGCCGCCGCGGCGATCGCTGGGGCCGATACGGTGCAGCAGCGGCTACAGCTTCTCTATCGCGCGGTGCGCGACAGCATCCGCTACAATCCTTACGTCGATTTCCGGAGCCGCGAGATTTTTCGCGCCAGCAGCGTGCTGCAAGCCGGCAATGGCTATTGCGTCGGCAAGGCCGCGCTGTTCGCCGCGACTTGCCGGGTGATCGGCGTGCCGGCGCGGGTCGGCTTTGCCGATGTCCGCAACCACCTCGCCACGCCGCGGCTGTTGCAGATGATGCAGACCAATCTGTTTGCCTGGCACGGCTATACCGAATGCCTGGTCGAGGGCCGCTGGGTCAAAGCCAGCCCGACTTTCAACGCGACGCTATGTGAGAAACTGAATGTCGCGCCGCTGGAGTTCGACGGCGTGCAGGACGCGTTGATGCAGGCGTTCGATGCCGGCAACGCCCGGTTCATGGAATATGTCGCCCAGCACGGCGCCTATTTCGACGTGCCGGCGAAATTCCTGCTCGCCGAGATGGCAAGGCAATATCCGCATCTGGCGGCCAGCGGCCCGACGCTCGGCTCTGCGCTCGAGGATGACAGCGCGGCGTAACGGGCCGCGCCGTTAACCCGGCGCTAACCATCATTGCAGCTTAACGAATTTGGCGCGGCCGCCGCGCCAGCCGACGCCATGGCTGGAAGCGGCACCGAATGCGCACTGCCGCGCGTGTTGCGAGCTAGACGCAACCAAATATCTAGTCGATCAACGTCATTTCTGGCTCAATTTACGTCATACCAACTCAATCCGCGCCATTTTGCATCGCCGAAGTGAGTTCGCCTGACGAACGTTCGTTTCGCTAAGTGATCGTACGAGGCTGCAAATTAACGTTGCAACAAGTTCTCAACACCACTGTGCAGGAACAAGGCCGGGCAACGCTCAAAGCACCGGCACGATCCGTAGAGCGATCGAACGCGACATCGAGCCTGGTCGGTTGCCGGGCGCAGGTCGTCTCGGTCTTGAGTTGGTGAACTTGCCCAGACCCGTACCAGCGGCAGCGAGGGCAGCGAGAACAGGGATTGTCGAACGATGTTTGCGAAATTGTCGATCCGAACGAAGATTACGTCGCTGGTGGCCATGCTGCTGATCGTGATGTCTGGGCTTGGCACCCTCGCTCTTTTCCAGATGCGTACACTGAACTCCAGCACCGTTGATCTCGGCACCAATTGGTTGGTCGCGATCAAGGAGCTCGGCAACCTGCGCACCAACATCGCGCTGTACCGCAACGGGCTGCGCAGCCATCTGATCGACATGACCACCGACGGCAAGCTGGAAATCGAGAAGAAGCAATCGGCGATTCTCGAGGAGCTGAACAAAGCCAAGCTCGGCTACGAGAAGACCATCGTGTTGCCTGAGGAGAAGAAGCTCTACGAGGATTGGAGCCGCGAGTGGACCGCCTACACCACTGAGGCGAGCAAGGTGCTGGCGATGTCGCGCAAGAGCGTCGGCCAGTTTCCGATCGAAGCTTCGGATTACCTGACCCGAGCGATGGGGACGATCAATGATCGCATGGACGATCTGCTGAAGCGCGATATCGACCTCAACAACAAGGCCGCCGACGAGGCCACCAATTCGGCAGCCTCCACCTACAGCACGGCGCTGTTCGTGGTGATCGCGATCCTCGGCACAGCGATCGTGATCGGCGTCGTCGCCAGCATTCTGGTGATCCGCGACATTTCACAGGGCATCGCTTCGATCATCAGCCCGATGCAGGCTTTCACCCACGGCAATCTCAATGCCGAGGTGCCGCATCGCGGCGAAAAGACCGAAATCGGCACCATGGCCGACGCGCTGCAGATCTTCAAAGAAGCGCTGGTGGCCAAGGAAGCGGCCGACGCCGCCGCAGCCAAGGAAGCCGAGGAGAAGATCGCGCGCGGCCAGCGCATCGACCAGGCCACGCGGCAGTTCGAAGCCACGATCGGCCATATCGTCGAGACCGTGTCGTCGGCCTCGACCGAGCTGGAAGCCTCGGCCGGCACCCTGACCGCGACCGCCGACCGCTCGCAGGAACTGACCACCTCGGTGGCCGCTGCCTCTGAGCAGGCGTCGACCAATGTGCAGTCGGTGGCGTCCGCGACCGAAGAGATGACCTCGTCGATCAACGAGATCAGCCGTCAGGTGCAGGAATCCGCGCGCATCGCTCATGAGGCGGTCGATCAGGCCCACAAGACCAATGACAGCGTCAGCGAGCTGTCGCAGGCCGCGAACCGGATCGGCGACGTGGTCGAGCTGATCAACACCATCGCCGGCCAGACCAACCTGCTCGCCTTGAACGCCACCATCGAGGCGGCCCGGGCGGGCGAAGCGGGCCGCGGTTTTGCCGTGGTCGCCTCTGAAGTGAAAGCGCTTGCCGAACAGACCGCCAAGGCGACCGGCGAGATCAGCCAGCAGATCGGTGGCATCCAGTCGGCGACGCAAACCTCGGTCAGCGCCATCAAGGAGATCAGCCTGACCATCAGCCGGATGTCGGAAATTGCCTCGACCATCGCCTCGGCGGTCGAAGAGCAAGGCGCCGCCACCCAGGAAATCTCCCGCAACGTGCAGGAGGCGGCGCGTGGCACCGAGCAGGTCTCGTCCAACATCATGGACGTGCAGCGCGGTGCCACCGAAACCGGCTCGGCCTCAACGCAGGTGCTGTCGGCGGCGCAGTCGCTGTCGCAGGACAGCAACCGCCTGAAGCTGGAGGTTGCCAACTTCCTGCAGACCGTGCGGGCCGCGTAGCAACCTGCACCGCGCGCCAACCATGGCGCGCGGTGTCTCTTTGCACGCTTCATTATCTTTACCGCGGTTGAGTTCGCGCCACCGCGCTGACGACTAACCTGACCCGAAGCGAGCCAGCGACGCCAGTCGTCGCTGGCTCGCTTTTCGTTTATGTACGGTTCTGGTCAGGCCGCGAACGTATCGTTCGCATCATGAATGAAGTAAAACAAATAGCGAGCGGAAACGGCCCACGAGCCGCCAGCTCCGCGCTGGACTGCAACCAAGACTCGCACCACATCGCCCGCTGCTACCTCGTGGTGATACGGGGTCTGGAATTAACGCACCAACAATCTTGGCACCACAATCATCAGGCGAACAAGCGACGGCCGGGCGTCTGTAGCCGACCGTCTTTCGTAACGACCAGATTCGAACTCACCCCGGCCTTCTTGCGGGGCTGATGTCTGCTGCCTCACGTCAGCGCGACTGGCCGGTCAGTGCCCGTTCATTGCCAACGTCTCGTCGCAGGGGTCACCATATGTTTTCCGCACTATCAATTCGTACGAAGTTTTCCGCGCTGGTCGCGATGTTGCTGCTCGCCATGTCTGGCCTCGGTCTTTACGGCCTGCTGCAGATGCGCACGCTCAATGCCAACACCGTCGACCTCACCGCCAATTGGTTTCTGGCGGTCAAGGAGCTCGGCAATATCCGCGCCGACATTGCTTACTATCGCAATGCGGTCCGGTCCCATCTGATCAACACTTCCGCCGAAAGCATGAAGGAGATCGAAGGCCGGCTCGCTTCGATTGGCGCCTCGGTGCAGAAAGCCAAGGTCAGCTACGAACGCACCATTTCCACTCCTGATGAGCGCCGGCTGTACGAGCAATGGTCCAACGAGTGGGATCGTTACCTGGTCGAAGCCGATAAGGTGCTGGCGTTGTCGCGCAAGAGCGTCGGGCAATTCCCAGCTGAAGCAGCCGATTATCTCGCCAAAGTCGTGTCGCCGATCGGCCAGCGCGTCGATGCCGAGCTGAAGCGCGACGTCGACTACAATGACAAGGGCGCCAACGAGGCGATGGCCTCGGCAGCGGACACCTACACCACCGCCATCTATTCGGTGATCACCATCCTGATTGTCGCCGTGGTGGTCGGGGTGGCGGCCAGTTTCATGGCAATCCGCGATGTCTCCATCGGCATCGCCTCGATTGTGAAGCCGATGCAGGATTTCACCCGCGGCGATCTTAGCGCCGACGTGCCGCATCGCGGTCAGAACACCGAGATCGGCAGCATGGCGGACGCGCTGCAGCTATTCAAGGAAGCCCTGATCGCCAAACGCGACTCCGACGCCGCTGCCGCCAAGGAGGCCGAGGAGAAGATCGCACGTGGTCAACGGGTCGACGCCGCGACGCGCCGCTTTGAAGGCTCGATCCGTGAGATCGTCGAGACCGTGTCGAAGGCATCGAGCCAGCTCGAAGCCTCGGCGGGCACGTTGAGCACCAACGTCGAACACGCCCAGCAGCGCACCACCACCGTGGCCGCCGCCTCTGAGCAGGCTTCGACCAATGTGCAGTCGGTGGCCTCGGCGACTGAGGAAATGTCATCGTCGATCAACGAGATCAGCCGTCAGGTGCAGGAGTCGGCGCGGATCGCGGGCGAAGCGGTCGACCAGGCGCGCAAGACCAACGACCGGGTCAGCGAGCTGTCGCAGGCTGCCGCGCGGATCGGCGACGTGGTCGAACTGATCAACACCATCGCCGGCCAGACCAATCTACTTGCGCTCAACGCCACCATCGAAGCAGCACGCGCGGGCGAAGCCGGCCGCGGATTTGCGGTGGTCGCCTCAGAGGTGAAGGCGCTTGCCGAACAGACCGCCAAAGCCACCGGCGAGATCAGCCAGCAGATCGGCGGCATCCAGACCGCGACCCAAAGCTCGGTCAGCGCCATCAAGGAAATCGGCCAGACTATTAGCCGGATGTCGGAAATCGCCTCGACCATCGCCTCGGCGGTCGAGGAGCAAGGCGCCGCCACCCAGGAAATTTCGCGCAATGTGCAGCAGGCGGCGCGCGGCACGCAGGAAGTATCGTCCAGCATCATCGACGTCCAGCACGGCGCCAGCGAAGCCGGATCGGCGGCCACGGAGGTGTTAAGCGCGGCGCAATCGCTGGCGCGCGACAATGAGCGGCTCAAGCAGGAAGTGTCGAGCTTCCTGCAGACCGTGCGCGCGGCGTGATCGAGCGCACGGGGTAGTAACTCCGACTGCAAACACCTCGTAATTGCCCTCATTTTGATATTAAGGAGCTAACAAGGCTGAGGCTCAATGATCAGCCGAAACTTGTTGGACCCAGATCAGCAATATTTCCGCCTAGTGAACAGTTAGACTTACTAAGGCGGATCGCGCAACATCTCTGGCGTCCGTGGACAAGTTCGGACTGGCGTTGGTGCTAATCACAATTTCCGACAAGGACTCCCCATGTTCGCAAAGCTCTCCATTCGAACAAAGATCACTTCGCTGGTCATCATGTTGCTGCTCGCGCTGTCCGGCCTCGGCGTAATCGGGCTGATGCAGATGCGCTCCCTCAACACCAGCACCGTTGATATCGGTACCAATTGGCTGCCCAGCATTAAGGAGCTGGGCAATATGCGCACCTCGATCGCGCTGTATCGCAATGCCCTGCGCAATCATCTGCTCACCTTGGGCGCCAAAGAAAAGGGCGATGAGGAGAAGCGCCTCGACGCCATTCTTGCGACACTCACCAAACAACAGAACGTCTACGAGAAGTTGATCTCTTCGCCGGAAGAGCGCCGGATCTTTGAGCAGTGGGCGCGCGAGTGGGGCACTTATCTCGCGGAAGCCGCCAAGGTGATCGCGCTGTCGCGCCAGAGCGCCGGACGCTATCCCGAGGAGGCATTCAACTATCTGTCGCAGACTGTGGCGCCGATCAGCCAACAGGTCGATGAACTGCTTCAGCGTGATATTGACATCAATGACAAGGGCTCTGATGGATCGATCGACTCCGCAGCCTCGACCTACAATTCCGCATTCTATTTCGTAATCACCATTCTGCTGATTACGGTGGTGATCGGCGCCGGTGCCGGGCTGTTGACGGTGCGCGACGTGTCGCAAGGCATCGCCTCGATCGTGAAGCCAATGCAGGATTTCACCCGCGGCGATCTCACGGCCGAGGTGCCGCATCGCGGCGAGAAAACCGAGATCGGCACCATGGCCGACGCCTTGCAGATCTTCAAAGAAGCGTTGGTGGCCAAGCGCGACGCCGATGCCGCCGCCGCCAAGGAAGCCGACGAGAAGATCGCGCGCGGCCAGCGCATCGATCACGCGACCCGGCAGTTCGAGACTTCGATCCGCGAGATCGTCAACACCGTGTCGTCGGCTTCGACCGAGCTGGAAGCTTCGGCCAGCACGCTCAGCACGAACACTGATCGCGCCCAGGAGCTGACCACTTCGGTGGCCGC
>NZ_QJTI01000034.1 GCF_003217325.1 Rhodopseudomonas faecalis | reverse complement strand
CCCTGGCGCGCAAACTTCTCGTCCGCCTCAACGCCAAAGCACGCGACGCGCGTACCCAGTTCGCTTATGCAACTTGACAGACCAGATAGTCGCTCACCCGGATCACCGCTGCGCGCTGATCCGACCTCTCCCCGCACGCGGGGAGAGGTGACAGAAGCGATCTCACTGCTGAGAAGTCAGAGACGTTCGGAGCAAGAATGCCTCCACGAGTCATTCCGGGATGCGCGCGGCAAGCGCGCGTCCCGGAATGACGGCCTTGCGAGTCAGGCGTTGAGCGTCAGGCGAAATAGCGGTCAAGCACGCCGCGATAGACCGCGGTCAGTTGCTGCAGGTCCGCGACCGGCGTGCATTCATCGACCTTGTGCATGGTCTGGCCGACCAGGCCGAACTCGATCACCGGGCAGTAATGGGTGATGAAGCGCGCATCCGACGTGCCGCCGCCGGTATCGAGCTTGGGCCGCCGACCAGTCACCTGCTCGATCGCGGCGACCACGAGATCAGTGAACGGCCCGGGCTTGGTGACGAACGCGCCGCTGTTGGACGGCAGCCATTCGATCCGCGCCTTGAGGCGGCCGCCACTCAATGCCGCCGCGACGCGCTGCTCGATCAAGCTGCGCAGCGTCTCAACGCTATGCTGATTGTTGAAGCGGATGTTGAACTTGGCGCGCGCCTGCGCCGGAATCACATTGGTGGCGGCGTTGCCGACATCGACCGAGGTGAATTCCAGATTGGACGGCGGAAACTGCTCATTGCCATGATCGAGCGGATCATCGCTGAGCGCCGTGATCAGCCGCGCGATCTCCGGCACCGGATTGGCGGCGCGCTGCGGATAAGCGACATGGCCCTGCACGCCATCGACGATCAAGGTGCCGGACAGCGAGCCGCGCCGGCCGATCTTGATGCAGTCGCCGAGCGCTTCGACATTGCTCGGCTCGCCGAGCACGCAATGATCGAATTTCTCGCCGCGCTCGGCGGCCCATTGCAGCAGCTTGACCGTGCCGTTGACCGCGACGTCTTCCTCATCGCCGGTGATCAGAAACGAGATCGAGCCCTTCGGCCGCCCGCCATTGGCGGCGAGATAACCCAGCACCGCCGCGACGCTGCACGCGATGCCGCCCTTCATATCGACCGCGCCGCGGCCATAGAGCACGCCGTCCGCCACCTCGCCGGCAAAGGCGTCATGCCTCCACGCCGCGACGTCGCCGGGCGGCACCACATCGGTATGGCCGGCAAAGGTCAGATGCGGTGCGGCATCGCCGATCCGCGCATAGAGATTGTCGATATCGGCGGCGCCCGGCTCGCTGAAGGTGACACGATGCACGTCAAAACCAGCGTCGCGCAGAAGTCGCTCCAGCACGCCGAGCGCGCCGGCATCAGCCGGCGTCACCGACGGGCAGCGCAGCAACTCGCGGGCAATGGCAAGGGCATCGGTCATCGGTCAGCTCGCTTGGTCAGGATGGCAGCGCGCGCCGCGTTATGGCGCACCAGGCGTGGTGTCGCTGCGGGCGCCCGGCCGGGTGTTTTCAGCGATCTCCAGCACCAGGAAGAACATCGACGCCGTCACCGAGGCGATCGCGAGGCCGATCAGGCCGCCGATGATGAAGCCGAGCACCGGCGCGAAGAAGCCAGGTCCAAGATCGATGCCATACATCCAGCCCGATGCTGCGAAGGAGAAGATCGTGACGATGACCAGCAGCACCATCATCACTTCCGCGGTCTTGATAATCAATCGACGAAAGCCATTCATGTCACCACCTCATGATCGAGAACGAATGGGACGCACCGCGATGAGCGTGGCGATGCGGGCGGTCTCAGGCATTCAAGGGCGAGCCATCGCCCTGCAGTGGGTCCGGCCCATAGGCATTCGGCCCCGGGGTGCCGCGCAGGCAGCCAAGCTCGATGATCGCCCAGACCGTCAGCGCCGCGCTGATGATCCACAGCACCACGCCGCGCAGGCCGTGAATTGCGATCCGCTCGGCGGCGATCAGCAGCATCGGCGCCAGCCAGAATAGCAGAATCCACCAGCCACTCTTGTCACGATCATGCAGCCGCTTGATGCCGGTGGCAAAGCCCGACCACAGCACCACGATGGTCAGCGACAGACCGGAGACCCACAGCGCAAGGCCGCCGCCCAGAAAATCGAAGGCGCTGTCCTTGTCGAGCGTGCGCAGCGCATCGATCGCGATCAACGCAAAGGCGATCACCGCCACCGCGTAAACCGCGACGGCGATCCAATATTTGCCGCGGCTGATCCGGCCGCGGAATCCGAACATGAAACTGATAACGTCCATCGAGGTTCTCGCACGAATCCGGCGAACATCGCCGGATCATGCGACCTTCTACCTCAATCCCGCAACAGCTCGTTGATGCTGGTCTTCGAGCGGGTGCGCTCATCGACGCGCTTGACGATCACCGCGCAGGCGGTGGCCGGGCCGGGGTTACCATCGGCGAGCGGCTTGCCCGGCAGCGTGCCCGGCACCACCACGGAGTACTCAGGGACCTCGCCGACGAAAATCTCGCCGGTGACGCGATCGACGATCTTGGTGGAAGCGCCGAGGAACACGCCCATCGACAGCACCGCGCCGCGGCGCACGATCACGCCTTCGGCCACTTCGGCGCGCGCGCCGATGAAGCAATCGTCTTCGATGATCACCGGGCCGGCCTGCAGCGGCTCAAGCACGCCTCCGATACCGGCGCCGCCCGAGATGTGCACGCGCTTGCCGATCTGCGCGCAGGAGCCGACCGTCGACCAGGTGTCGACCATGGTGGCTTCATCGACATAGGCGCCGAGATTGACGAAGGACGGCATCAGCACGACGTTCTTGCCGATGAAGGCCGAGCGCCGCACGATCGCGCCCGGCACGGCGCGGAAGCCGGCCTCGCGGAAATCAGCCTCGCCCCAACCGCAGAATTTTGAGGGCACCTTGTCCCACCAGGTCGCGCCGCCCGGACCACCTGCAATGGTGGTCATGTCGTTGAGCCGGAACGACAGCAGCACCGCCTTTTTCAGCCACTGATTGACGGCCCAGGCCCCGTTGTCCTGCCGTTCGGCCACCCGCACCGCGCCTTTGCCCAGCAGATCGAGCGCCTGATCGACGGCCTCGCGCACCTCGCCTTTGGTGCTCGGATTAACGGTATCGCGGGCATCAAATGCAGCATTGATGGAGGCTTCGAGGGCAGTCAGCGACATCGGGAGTCCTTGAGGATGGCAAAAACGCAGTGGCCCGCAGCGAAGGCGCCGGCCTTTATTTCGTTGTCGGGATTTGCTGCAGCCGAGTCAAGGTGGCGAGCGCGCGCAGGGCGCCGATCATCCCATCGCCGGGCCGGTGCCAGAGCGCGCCGGTCAGCGCTGCAAGGCCCGCAAAAAGCCGGTCAGATCCTCGGTGACGTGATCGACATGGGCGGCGTCGCGGCCTTCCAGCTCCCAATCCTCGCGCACCACCTCTTTGCTGTCATCCGGCACCACCAGCACCGTGGTCATGCCGAGCTGATGCGGCACCGCGAGGTTGCGCGCCAGATCCTCGAACATCGCCGCGCGCAGCGGATCGACGCCGTGGCGTTGCAGGAAACGATGATAGGTCTGCGGCGCCGGCTTCGGCTCCAGTTCGGCGGCGATGATATCGAACACCGCTTCGAAATGATGGCTGATGCCAAGCCGCGCCAGCACCTTGCCGGCATGGGCCACCGAGCCATTAGTGAGGATCAGCTTGCGGCCCGGCAGCGCCGCGATGGCATCGCCCATCGCCGGATTGGGCTCGAGCGGCGAATGATCGATCTCATGCACATAAGCGAGGTAATCGTCGGCGTGAACGCCGTGTTCCAGCATCATGCCGCGCATGGTGGTGCCATAGCGCCGATAGTAATCCTTCTGGATGCGAAACGCTTCCTCGGGCGACACTTTCAGCCAGGCGGCGACGAAATCGCGAATGCGCACGTCGACCTGCTGCCACAGGTTGAGATGATGCGGATACAGCGTGTTGTCGAGGTCGAACACCCAGGTTTCGACAGCGGCAAAGTCGCGCGGCACAGGTCTGTCGATCATTGCTACGGCACCGTGAAACGCAGCGTCTTGCCGCCGCCGCTCAGATCGACCGGCGCAAAGCCGGTCGGATTGAAACCGCGCGCGGCGCAATCGCCGTGGTCGTTGATCTCGAACTTGCTGTCACGGGTACACAACGACACGTGCCCGCCCCAGTTCAACGGCTTGTCCTTCAGCCTCAGCGCCTGATTGCTGGCGTCGACCGCTTCAGCGAATGAATAGACTTGCCGCGGCTGGCCGCTGACATCGGGATGCAGGCATTTGCCGGGCTCGATCCGGTACCAGCCGCGGCTGATCACGCTCTTGCCGTCGTCAGAGGCGACCGCCGCCATGATGATATGGGGCGTGTCATTGCACCAGGTCAGCCCATTGCCGGACGGCGCTTCCAGCGCCTTGATCATGGCGGCGAACAGGTTCGGCGACTGCACAAGATCGGTGCCAAGACCCCGGCTTTTCAGGAACGCCGCGAGCGCGGCCTGCGTTTTTGGACCATCGACGCCGTCGATCGGCGCGGCGTCATAACCGGCGATCACGAGCAGCCGCTGGATCGCGGCGAGCCGCGCCTGCTCGTCGTCATATTCGGCGCTCTCGGCGAGATAGGCCACCATGGTGCCGTCCTCGGTCTTGGACGGTTTGACCTCGGAAAACGCGGCCTGACTCTGGCCGCCGCGGCACTGCCGGGCGGCGGCGATCACGAAATTATCCTGCGCCACGCATAGCCGGTCGGCGCCGTCCTGCGGCGTCGGCGAGGCGCCATAGACCGCGAGCGCGCGGGCATGCAGCAGCAGCCGATCGGCGGTCAGCGTGCCCTGCGCCACCACGCGGCACTGCGCCGGATCGATCCGGAACCAGCCGCGGGTCGCGGTCGAGCTTTTGTCGTCGATGCCGATCGCGACCTCGACCACGTAGCTCATGCGATTGCAGATTTTGAAGTCGGCGTGAGCGGCACTCGCGACCAGACAGGCCAGCACCGCGGCGGCCAACGCGCGGGCGATCCGAAACGGGCGCCGCCGCGATCGGGGCACCTGCGCAGCAAAGACGTGGATGCCCGGAACAGGTCCGGGCATCTTGTTGTTTGCGGTGCAAGTGCCGGCCATCACTTGTGGATCAGCGTGCCCGTGCCCTGATTGGTGAACAGTTCGAGCAGCACGGCATGCGGGGTCTTGCCGTCGATGATCACCACGCCCTGCACGCCCTGTTCGAGCGCGTAGATGCAGGTCTCGACTTTGGGGATCATGCCGCCGGAAATGGTGCCGTCGGCGATCAGCCGGCGCGCATCCTTGACCGACAATTCCGAAATCAGCTGCTTCGACTTGTCGAGCACGCCCGGCACGTCGGTCAGCAGCAACAGCCGCTTCGCCTTCAGCGCGCCCGCGACCGCGCCGGCAAAGGTGTCGGCATTGACGTTAAAAGTCTGGCCGGTCGCCGAGGTAGCAAGCGGCGCCAGCACCGGGATCAGCTCATGACCGATCAGCTGGTTGAGCAGCGTCAGATCGACTTTTTCGGGTTCGCCGACAAAGCCGAGGTCGATCACCTCTTCGATGCGCGAGCCGGGATCGACCATGGTGCGGGTCGCCTTGGTGGCGGTCACCATGTTGCCGTCCTTGCCGCACAGGCCGACCGCCTTGCCGCCGGCTTCGTTGATGTAGCCGACCAGCTGCTTGTTGATCGAACCGGCCAGCACCATCTCGACGATCTCGATGGTGGCGCGGTCGGTGATGCGCAGCCCGGCGGCAAATTCCGACTTGATGCCGAGCCGCTGCAGCATGGTGGCGATCTGCGGCCCGCCGCCATGGACCACCACCGGATTGATGGCGGTTTGCTCCAACAGCACGATATCGCGCGCGAACGCCTTGGCGGTCTCCTCCGCCCCCATCGCGTGGCCACCATATTTGATGACGATGGTTTCCTCGTCATATTGCTGCATATGGGGCAGCGCTTCCGAGAGGATACGGGCCTGCTCGAGCGGGCTGATCTGGGGCGCGTCGGTCATCGGGAATCTCGCGATTGGCGGACAGGTGGGATGGGCACAGCGCTAGCACTTTGCCGCGCACGATCCTACAGCGTTTTCGTGCCAGCCGGCTTGCGGCCAGCGCGCCGGATGGCGGGGCAAACCGGCCGCGCCGCGCAAGTTATCGCGCCGGCCACAGCGCCGCGACGCCCAGCAGCAGCCAGGCGGCAATGGTGATCATGCCGCCGCTCGGCGCCGCCATCGGAAACAGGCCATGGCCGATGAACTGGCGCAGCACCAGGTCGCCGGCGAACAGCACGGTGCCGAGGATCAGGCCCGCGGCCGCGATCATGCCAAGCGTCGGATGCACCAGCGCGCGGTCACTGAGCAGCACCGCGCCGATCGCCGCCAAAGCGTGAAACAGCAGCATGGTCGAGGCCGGGCCGAGCCGTGAGGCATCGGGCATGTGCGCTGCCATCGCCGCCAGCGCCACCCCGCTGGCGCCGAGCACGGCACACAGCGCGACGACGATTCGGGCCAGCAGCAGCAATGTCATGAGCCCCGTTCCGTAACCACCTTGATCATCGCCGCCCGCAGCTCCGGCATGCCGGACGCGCTGCGCGACGAGGTTACCACCAGCTCGGGAAAGGCCGCGGGGTGCTTGCGCAGCGCCTCGCTGGTGGCCGCCACCCGCTCCGCCAATTCGCTGGCCTTCACCTGATCGGCCTTGGTCAGCACGATCTGGTAGCTGACCGCGCTCTTGTCGAGGGTGGTCAGCACCTCTTGGTCGACGTCTTTCAGGCCATGGCGCGAGTCGATCAGCACATAGACCCGGGCCAGCGTGCTGCGGCCCTGCAAATATTGATGGATCAGCTTGGTCCAGGACGCGATCTTGGTTTTCGGGGCCGAGGCGTAGCCATAGCCGGGCATATCGACCAGCCGGAAACCGGCGTCGGGCGGCCCTTCAAAAAAGATCAGTTCCTGGGTGCGGCCGGGGGTATGCGAGGTGCGCGCCAGCCCGCTCCGTCCAGTCAAAGCATTGATCAGGCTGGATTTGCCGACATTGGAGCGGCCGACAAAGGCCAGCTCCAGGCCCTGCATCGGCGGCAGGGTTTCCACCGAGGGCGATGCCCAGATGAAACGCCAGTCGCCGGCGAACACCTTGCGGCCCCGTTCGATCAGTTGCGGATCGATATCGTCGGTCATGCGGCAGCTTTCCATGGCGCCGCGTCATCCGTCGAGAGCCGCCAAGCCGGGCCGCAGCTTGGACACGGACGGCGCGGGTGAGACCCTTGATGCCGCGGGCCGTTGTGGTGAGGCTGCCGCCTGAGCGCCAGCCTCATGATGTCCGACAACGGCGCCGCGTTGCCTGTCAGGTGGTCTTTTTCTTCTTCTTCGAGAACGACGACCTGATGTTGTCCCAGAGCTCAATCTTCACGCCGTTGCGACGCATGATGTAGCCCTGTTGCACCACCGAGAGCAGGTTGTTCCACGCCCAGTAGATCACCAGCCCCGCCGGGAACGACGCCAGCATGAACGTGAAGATCAGCGGCATCCAGGCGAAGATCATCTGCTGGGTCGGATCCGGCGGCGCCGGATTGAGCTTCATCTGCACCCACATGGTGATACCCATGATGATCGGCCAGATACCGAGCGCCAGATAGTAGCCCAGCACCGGGATGTGGGTCGGATCGTAGGGGATCAGCCCGAACAGATTGAAGACGTTGGTCGGGTCGGCCGCCGACAGGTCCTGAATCCAGCCGAAGAACGGCGCGTGCCGCATTTCGATGGTGACGAACAGCACCTTGTACAGCGAGAAGAACACCGGGATCTGCAGCAGCACCGGGAGACAGCCGGCCACGGGATTGATCTTCTCCCGCCGGTAGATCTCCATCATCTCCTGCTGCTGCTTGGCCTTGTCGTCCGGATAACGATCCTTGAGCGCCATCAGCTGCGGCTGGATCGCCTTCATCTTCGCCATGGAGGCGTACGACTTGTTGGCGAGCGGTAGGAACAAGAGCTTGATCAGCACGGTGACCAGCAGGATCGAGACGCCGAAATTGCCGACTAGGTGGAAGAAGAAGTCGAGCGCGACGAACATCGGCTTGGTGATGAAGTAGAACCATCCCCAATCGATCATCAGGTCGAAATGGTTGAGCCCGAGCGACTTGTTGTAGCCGCCAAGCCCGAGGCCCGGGAAGTTGATGCCGACCACGCCAGCTTCCTTGGCGCCGGCGAACAGCCGGGTGTTGGCGGTGCCGGTGCCGCCGATCGGGATCATCTGCGGATCGAGCAGATAGTCGGTCTGATAGGTACGGACATTGTTGGCGAGGTTCGAGGAGAACCGCGCCTGCAGTTGCGCCGAGGTGTCGGGCAGCAGCGCGGACGCCCAATACTTATCGGTGATGCCGAGCCAGCCGTTGGTGACCTTGAAATTGACGGTCTTGGCTTCGTCGATCTTGGCGTAGCCGTATTCCTGCAGGCCCTGGTCGCCGAGATAGCCGACCAGCCCCTCATGCAGGATGTAGTAGCCGGCGACCTGCGGCGCGCCATGGCGCGAGATCAGCGCGAACGGATACAGCGTCACCGGCGCGTTGCCGATGTTGCTGACCTCGTCCTTCATCGTGAACAGGTAGCGCTCGTCGACCGAAATGGTGCGGCGGAAGGTCAGGCCTTCGCCATTGTCATAGCGCAGCACCACCGGCGAGGTCGGCGTCAGGCTGCCTGAGCCTTCCTGGGTCCAGAGCGTGGTGTGATCGGGCACCTTGACGTTGCTGCCGGCGGCGGCAACCCAGCCGAACTCGGCGTAATAAGGATGCGCGCTGCCCGACGGCGAGAACAGCTCGATCGCCCGCGAGGTCGGATCAACGGTCTCACGATACTGGTTCAGCGAGATGTCGTCGATGCGCGCGCCCTTGAGCGAGATGCTGCCGGCCAGACGCGGCGTGTCGATCTTGACGCGCGGCGCGGCGGCGAGCGCGGCCTCGCGGCTCAAAATCGGCGCGGCGGCGGCGGTCTGAGCCGGCGCCGGAGCAACCGACGGCGTCGGCGCACCAGCCTGCGGCGCGGCGCCGGGCTGAGGAGTTGGCTGGGCCGGATTGGCGGTCTGGCTGCGCGCGGCGATCTCGGCGGCGCGCTGCTTTTCCATCTGGGGGATGTTGAAGAAGTACTGCCAGCCCAGCAGCACGAGCCCCGACAGAATCACGGCAAGAATGGTGTTGCGATTGTTGTCGGTCATCGATCAGGTCTCATCATTCATTTCGAGGTGGGCGATCGCCGCGGGACGCGATCGAACGCCGAATGGAGATCGTCGAGCATAACGGAAAAGCCGCGCTCAAGCGCGGCACGTCGACCGACCAGCACATAATCGCTGCTCGGCTCAATGACGGCGCTGTCGACCTGCTTCACCAACTCACGAAGCCGGCGGCGGATTCGATTGCGCTCGGTGGCGGTCCCGATCTTCTTGGTGACGGTGAAGCCGACACGGACCGGCCCGTCGTCGTCACGGCGACGGGCTTGCACGACGAAGGCAGGCTTATTGGCCCGCGCCCCGCTGGCAACGGCGATGAAGTCCGCCCGCTGCCTTAGCCGATCCATGATGATCTCGGTGAGATCCGTCAGGCGCTCAGACGCTTGCGACCACGGGCGCGACGCGCCGCCAGAACCTTGCGGCCTCCGGTGGTGGCGAGACGGGCACGGAAACCGTGACGGCGCTTGCGCACCAATTTGCTGGGTTGATAAGTCCGCTTCACGGGTCGTTCTCCGCTGACCGGGCAAATTGCCGAGGAATTGAGGTGGACGTCCGTAGATGCTGGCCCGGCACGGGCCGCGATCGGCCCATACCAAGCCGTCCCGGACAATGCCGGGGCATCACGGACAGTTGGCGGGCTTATACGAGAGCGACCTTCTTTCGTCAATCACGCCGTCAGTCCTTTAAGCTCTCATGAAATTAGCATATTCTGCCGGGAAGCTGCCGCACTGCGCGACATTAGCGGACGGTAATTTGACGCGCCGGAAGCGGCGGCGCATGTTCCTGGAACCTCCGGGCAAGATCGGGGCAACACGGTCGTATTTGACGACGGCAACTTTTCGCAAGGCGGCAGCGCGTGTCTGAAGCGGACAACAAACTCGATTGGCGCGTCTGGCGACCAGGCCTGGAACCCCGGATCGGCCTGTCCGGGAAGCTGTTGCTGCTGACCATTCCGCTGATTCTGATCGCGGAAATCTTCATTTACGTGCCGTCGATCGCCAATTTCCGGCTGAACCGGCTCAGCGACCACGTCGCGGCCGCCAATACCGCCGCGCTGGTGCTGGACGCCGCGCCGTCCGGCACGGTGCCGGAAAACCTGACCCGGCAGATCCTCGACAGCATCAATGCCCGCGCGCTCGCCATCAAGATGGGCCAGCAGCGCCGGCTCTTGGCCAGCGCCGGGGTGCCGCCGACCGTCGATCACGAGGTCGACCTACGCCACATCACGCCCTGGTCGGCGATCCTGGACTCGTTCACCGTGATGCTGGAGCGCGAGAACAGCGCGATCCGGGTGGTCGGCCCTTCTGACAATGGCGGGCAATTCATCGAGGTGGTGATCGATTCCGGGCCGCTGCGCCAGGCGATGTACCACTTCTCCAGCAACTTGCTGCTGGTGTCGCTGACCATCACCAGCCTGACCACGGCGCTGATCTATCTGGCGCTGCACTTTCTGTTCGTGCGGCCGATGCGGCGGCTGACCGCCAATATGGTCGAGTTCCGCAAGAACCCGGAACACGCCACCGGCATCGTGGTGCCCTCGCCGCGCGGCGACGAGATCGGCCTCGCCGAACAGGAATTGTCGGACATGCAGCGCGAGCTGGTGTCGATGCTGCATCAAAAGAGCCGGCTGGCGGCGCTCGGCCTCGCGGTGTCCAAGATCAACCACGACCTGCGCAATCTGCTGGCGTCGTCGCAAATCCTGTCTGACCAGCTCGCCAGCGTGCCCGACCCGCGCGTGCAGCGCTTTGCGCCAAAACTGATGCGCTCGCTGGAGCGCGCGATCGCGTTTTGCCAATCGACGCTGTCCTATGGCCGCGCCCAGGAAGCGGCGCCGGACCGGCGCTTGATGCTGGTCGAGCCGGTGGTCAACGAGGTGCGCGAGACCGCGGGCCTGGCCACCGACGCCTCGGTCACCTGGGTCAGCTCGATCGAGCGCGGCCTGACCATTGATGCCGACCCGGACCAGCTGTTCCGCGTGCTGCTCAATCTGGTGCGCAACGCCGCGCAGGCGCTGGAAGGCTTGCCGCGCGACACGCCCGGCGTGCAGCAGATCCGCATCACCGGCCGGCGCGAGGGCGCGGTCACGGTGATCGAAGTGTCCGATACCGGCCCCGGCGTGCCGCAGAAGGCCAAGGCGCATCTGTTCGAGGCGTTCCAGGGCTCGGTGCGCGAAGGCGGTACCGGGCTTGGCCTCGCGATCGCCGCCGAGCTGGTGCGCGCCCATGGCGGCGACATCAATCTGGTGGAAGGCACGATCGGCGCCGTGTTCCGGATCACCGTGCCGGACCGGCCGGTCGACCTGCACAGCCTGCGCAAGGAACGGCAGCGCGCCTGATTGGCGCGGCGAGGCCCGCCCTCGCCCGTCTAGCCATGATGCAAGGCCGCGCACGCCCTGCCCCTCCTTGGCGCGGGAGCATCCGGCGCCTGCACCTCGCCTCCACGCTCACTGACGAATCGAACACTGACGAATCGAACAATGGCTGCGCGCGATCGACCGCCGCCGCAGCGCGCGCGAAACTTCGTCTGGCGAGCAATTTGCCGCTCCGTGTGACAGATTTTTTCATGCCGCGGCCGCGTGCCATGCACAGCGGCATACGTCACCGCGGCGCGCTCCGCGCGATTTCATGCACGCTTTCAAGGCATTGCCGCGGAATGGCGGCCGTCGCGGCGCTTGTGATGTTTTTGCACTGAACTGGCTCGTGACGCTTGCCAAGCCGCGCCGGAGCCGGTAGCTATGGCGCGCTTTCGCGACGTCACCGTTTGCGGAATGCAGGCGGTCTTCGCAGCCTCCCTTAGGCAGCGCTGCAAGAACGACAGGCGCCCGTAGCTCAGCTGGATAGAGCACCAGACTACGAATCTGGGGGTCAGAGGTTCGAATCCTTTCGGGCGCGCCATTCAAGTCGCTATTCTAGACTTGCTATTCCTTTATTGCGGGTGTTGCAGCGGCACAAATTTGTAGCCGGTCTGCAAATTTCGTTCTCAGTAATACCAGCCGCGATTGACACCAACCACTGCGCACGTCATGGCCGAGCGCCGTCCCGGCCAGCCACGTCTCTGACCTTGCAGCGCTTTCAAGACGTGGATGCCCGCGACAAGCGCGGGCATGACGGGTCAATGGTAGGAACTGCCGGTATGAGTTCTCGCAACCCACCGTTACGCGATGGGAAGGAGGGTTGGTCGATCGGTTCTGCTTTCGCCTACTCGCCGCGCTTTACGGATCAGCCGCGGGGTTTGGTCTTGGGTTTCTTCTTGTAGCCCGGGTTTTTGGCTGACGGGTCATCGCGGCGGGCCTTGCTGACATAGGCCGGCTTGTCGTCGCGCGACTTCTTCTTGAAACCATCCTTCTTGAAGCCGTCCTTCTTGAAGCCGTCTTTCTTGGCGCCGTCCTTCTTGAAGGTCTCGTCCTTGAAGCGGTCTTTCTTGAAGTCGTCCTTCTTGAAACCGTCTTTCTTATAGCCGTCGGACTTGGCGCCGGCCTCCTTGAACGACGATTCTTTGCCGGCGCGCGGCGGCCGCTTGTCGCGCGGCGCGTCGCCATGGCCCTTGCCGCGCGGCGCCTTCGCCTCGTCGCCAAACTCGACCTCCTGGCGTGCTTCACGCAGCGCCTCGCCCGATAGCGGCGACCACGAGTCCGGCCGCTTGCTGCGCCGCGGCTCGCGCTCTTGCTGATCGTCATCGCGGCGCTTGGCCGCCGGTTTTCCGCGACCGGGCGCGAACGGCTTGGCATCATCCGCCTTGCTGTCGATCGGCTTGGCGCCGATCAGCGGCTCGATCCGGATGGTGTCTTCCTTGTCCGGACGGCGCACCTGCGCGGCGAACGCCTCGGCGGCGGAGCCGGCAATTTCAAACTCAGTGGTGGTGTCGAGAATCCGGATCGCGCCGATGTCCTGGCGATCGATGCCGCCGCGTCGGCAGATCATCGGCAACAGCCAACGCGCCTCGGCATTCTTGCGCTTGCCGATCGCGGCGCGGAACCAGACGCCGTCGGTCAAGGCATGGCGCTGCGCCGCTTTCGCCGAACGCGGCCTTGGCTCGCGATCCTCGCGCACGGCGCGCGGCCCCTTGCCCTCGGCGCGCGGCTCACGCGCGCGGCCACGCTCCGGACCCGGATCGAGAATGTCCTCTGGCGCCGGCAGCCGCGCCCGATAGAGCCGCGCCAGCGCGATCGCGATCTGCTCGGCCGAGCGCTCGGCGAGCAGCGCCTGTGCCAGCGCCTGATCTTCCGGCGTTGCTTCCTCGGTGAGCAGCTCATCCTGCATCATGCGCTGCTGATCGAGCGCGCGGATTTCATCGGCCTGTGGCGCGGCGCCCCAGATCGCTTCGGTGCCGGCGAGATTGAGCAGCAGCTCGGCGCGGCGACGCCTGGCCGGCGGCACCATCAGCACGCTGATGCCCTTCTTGCCGGCGCGCCCGGTGCGCCCGGAGCGATGCTGCATCACTTCCGGATCGTTGGGCAGATCCGCGTGAATGACGAGGCCAAGATTGGGCAGATCGATGCCGCGCGCGGCGACGTCGGTCGCAACGCACACCCGGGCGCGGCCATCGCGCAGCGAATTGAGCGCATTGGTGCGTTCGTTCTGGGTCAGCTCGCCCGACAGCGCCACCACCGAGAAACCGCGCTCAAGCAGCGAGGTCTGCAGATGATTGACCGCGCTCCTCGTGTTGCAGAACACGATCGCGCACGGCGATTCCACCAGGCGCAGCGTGTTGACCACGGCATGTTCGACATCGCCCGGCGCGATGCGCGTCGCGCGATATTCGATATCGGCGTGGCCGCCCTCGCGGCCCGCCACTTCGATGCGCAGCGCATCCTGCTGATAGGTTTTCGCCAGCGCGATGATGCCGCGCGGCAGCGTCGCGGAGAACAGCAGCGTGCGCCGGGTTTCCGGCGTGGTTTCCAGGATGAATTCCATGTCCTCGCGGAAGCCGAGATCGAGCATCTCGTCGGCTTCGTCGAGCACCACCGCTTTCAGCTGCGACACATCGAGCCGGCCGCGGCGCAGATGGTCGCACAGCCGCCCCGGCGTGCCGACCACGATATGCGCGCCCTCGGCCAGTTCGCGCTGTTCGCGGCGCGGGTCCATGCCGCCGACGCACGACACCACGCGCGCGCCCGTGTGCTGGTACAGCCAGCCCAGTTCCCGATGCACCTGCAAGGCCAGTTCGCGGGTCGGCGCCACGATCAGCGCCAGCGGCGCGGTCGACGGCTCGAGCCGTTCGGCCTCGCCGAGCAGGTCGCCGGCGATCGCCAGACCATAGGCGACGGTCTTGCCGGAGCCGGTCTGCGCCGACACCAACAGGTCGCGGCCGGCGGCCTCGGGGGCCAGCACCGCGGTCTGCACCGCGGTGGCTTCAAGGAATTGGCGCTCCGCCAAAGCTCGGGCGAGCGGCGGGTGGCTAGTGAAAAACGTCACGAATAGAAGACCTTACTGGCGATTACGCCGAATGGAAAAATCCCGGGACCCGACGGGTCAGCTCAGCAACCTTGACGATACGCCGTCACCAGGGGCTGGCGAAGTGTGGGAGCAGGCCTTGATTTAAGCCAAGAGCGGGCAAAGCGCCAATCTTTCCTGTGCCGCGCCGCCTTACCGGCGCGGCCGCACGCCCTTGGTGGTGAAGCGCGATGCGCCCTTGCCGGGCCGCAGCGGCCGCGGCGTCGCAGCCGCCTTGCCGGTGCCGGGCGGTTGCAGCGCCGGCACCAATTGGTCGGGCCGGCCGCCGATCAGATCGGAGCGGCCCATCGCCTTCAGCGCCTCGCGCAGCACCGGCCAATTATCAGGGTCGTGATAGCGCAGAAACGCCTTGTGCAACCGGCGCTGCCGCAGCCCCTTGATCACCACCACCGGCTCACTGGCGCCGCGACGCACCGCGCGCATCGGATTGAACGCGGAGTGATGCATCGCGGTCGAGGTCGCCATCGGTGATGGCAGGAAGGTCTGCACCTGATCGGCCCGGTAGCGATTGCGCTTCAGCCACAGCGCCAGGTTCATCATGTCTTCGTCGGTGGTGCCGGGATGGGCCGCGATGAAATACGGGATCAGGAAATACTGTTTGCCGGCGCGCGCGGCGGCGGCATCGAACATCTGCTTGAAGCGGTTATAGCTGGCGATGCCGGGCTTGCGCATCATCGTCAGCGGGCCGCGCTCGGTGTGTTCCGGCGCGATCTTCAGGTAACCGCCGACGTGATGCGACACCAGCTCCTTGACGTAGTCCGGGCTATGGACCGCGAGATCGTAACGCACCCCGGACGCGATCATCACTTTCTTGACGCCCGGCACCTCGCGCGCCTTGCGATACAGCTTGATCAGCTGATCATGAGAGGTGTCGAGATTCGGGCAGATCGCCGGATAGGCGCAGGACGCGCGCCGGCACGCCGCCTCAGCGTCGCGGTCCTTGCAGGCCATCCGATACATGTTCGCGGTCGGGCCGCCGATATCGGAGATCACGCCGGTGAAGCCGGCGGTCTGATCGCGCACCCGCTCGATCTCGCGCAGAATTGAGCCTTCCGAGCGGCTCTGAATGATGCGCCCCTCATGCTCGGTGATCGAACAGAAGCTGCAGCCGCCAAAGCAGCCGCGCATGATCGTCACCGAGAACCGGATCATCTCCCAGGCCGGGATTTTGGCATTGCCGTAGCTGGGATGCGGGGCGCGCGCATAGGGCAGCTCATAGACCGCATCCATCTCCGCCGAGCTCAGCGGGATCGGCGGCGCATTGAGCCACAAATCGCGGTCGCCATGGCGCTGCACCAGCGGCCGCGCATTGCCGGGATTGCTTTCCCGATGCAGCACGCGCGAGGCGCGGGCATAGGCCTCGCGATCCTGCTCGACCTGCTCGCAGCTCGGCAGCCGGATCACCACATCGCCGGCGCGGCGCTCGGCGCCCTCCTCGGCGGAGTCGAGATCGGAGGCGTCAAGCTCGGTGTAGTGCGCCGGCACCGGGCGGAACAGCGCCACGCCGCGAATATCGGCGCATGCGCGCGGCGCTTCGCCGGCCGCGAGCCGATGCGCCACTTCCAGAATGGCGCGTTCGGCATTGCCGTACAGCAACAGATCGGCCTTGGCATCGGCCAGCATCGAACGGCGCACCTTGTCCGACCAATAATCGTAATGGGCGATGCGGCGCAGCGACGCTTCGATGCCGCCAAGGATCACCGGCACATCCTTAAAAGCCTCGCGGCAGCGCTGCGCATAGACCAGCGTGCAGCGGTCCGGACGCTTGCCGCCCTCGCCGCCCGGCGTATAGGCGTCGTCATGACGCAGCCGGCGATCCGCGGTGTAGCGGTTCACCATCGAGTCCATGTTGCCGCCGGTGACGCCGAAAAACAGTTTTGGCTTGCCGAGCGCCTTGAACGGCTCGGCCGACTGCCAATCCGGCTGGGCGATGATGCCGACCCGAAAACCCTGCGCTTCCAAAAGCCGGCCGATGATCGCCATGCCAAAACTCGGATGGTCGATATAGGCGTCGCCGGTGACGATCACGATGTCGCAGGCGTCCCAGCCGAGTGCCTTCATCTCGGCCTGGCTCATCGGCAGGAACGGCGCCGCCCGGCCATACTGCGGCCGTCGGGGGAACCAGGACGTCAGGGGTTTTACGGCGGGCGCTTGGGTTTCCATGGCGCGACCATTAGAGCTTTTTCGGCGCTGATGGAATCACAACCGAAGGCGTTTTCTTGCGCGCCATCCGGGTTCCCGTTGGCTCAAAGCCGCTCATGGTCCGCCCTGCCCTCTCAACCGGGATCGGCGGCGCGCGGCGTGCAACCATGCGAACATCTCTCGCCGCCGCTCTCCTGCTCATGTTAGTAGTTCGCGCATGTCGCGGCTCAACTTCCATCATCTGCGCTATTTTCAGGCGATCGCGCGCACCGGCAATCTGACCCGGGCGGCGGAAACGCTGAACATCTCGCCCTCCGCGCTGTCGGTGCAGCTGCGGCAGCTCGAGGCGCAGCTCGGCCACGATCTGTTCGAGCGCTGCGGCAAACGGCTGGTGCTGACCGAAGCCGGGCGGATCGCGCTCGACGGCGCCGATGCGATCTTCGCCGCCGGCGACGAACTGGTCAGCACACTGCGCGGCCGCCGCGGCGCGCGCGGTGTGATCCGGATCGGCGCGCTGGCGACGCTGTCGCGCAATTTCCAGATCCAGTTCATCAAGCCGCTGCTCGGCCGGCGCGATGTCGAAGTGGTGCTACGCTCCGGCGGGCTTGGCGATCTGCTCGCCAGCCTGGAAGCGCATCGCATCGACGTGCTGCTCGCCAATCTGTCGCCGCCGCGCGATGCCGCCACCGCCTGGATTTCGCAGCCGATCGCCGATCAGCCGGTGAGCCTCGTCGGCCACCGCGACCGCTGCCGGCGCAAGCGCTCGCTGCGCGAGATTTTGCGCAAAGAGCCGCTGATCCTGCCGACGCCGGAAAGCAGCATCAGGATCGGCTTCGATGCTTTGATGCAGCGTTATGGCATCAGCCCGCAGATCGTCGCCGAGGTTGACGACATGGCGATGCTGCGTCTGATCGCGCGCGAAAACGCCGGCATGGCGGTGGTGCCGCCGATCGTGGTGCAGGGCGAGCTGAATGAAGGGCTGCTGGTGGAAGTGGAACGGCTGCCGGAGCTGAAGGAGACGTTCTTTGCGATCACGCTGGCGCGGCGCTTCCCCAATCCATTCCTGAAAGCGCTGCTCGGCACGGAGACCGCTGCATCTGAAGGGGCGTGATGCAGCGGCCGCCGCGGCCGGCAGGGGTCAGCGTGTCAGGCTGCCGAACAAGGTCGGCAAGCGTTCCGGCAGGCGGCGAACGTGATCGATCACCGCAAAACCACCGGCACCGAAAATCCGTTCGACATAGCGATCCGCCAGCGGATCGAGGCTGAGGCAATAGGTACGGATGCCTTCGGCGCGCAGATCCTCCACCGCCTTCTTGGTATCCATGCGCAGGTGCTGCGGATCGCGCTCATCGACATCGGCCGGGGCGCCGTCGGTGATCACCAGCAGCAGCCGATGCGCTTCGCGGCGGCGCGCCAGATAGCGGCCGGCATGGCGCATCGCCGCGCCCATGCGCGTCGAAAGCCCTCCGGACATGCCGGCCAGTTTCGACTTGGCATCGGCATCGAAGCGCTGATCGAAATCCTTGAAGCGCATATAGCGCACGTCATGGCGGCCGTTGGAGGCAAAGCCGTGGATCGCAAACGGATCACCGATCCCGGAGATCGCGGTCGATAGCAGCGCGCAGGCTTCGCGGGTCAGGTCGATCACCGAGCGGGTCGAGCCATGCACCAGCTCATTGGTCGATTCCGACAGGTCGATCAGGATCAGCGCGGCGAGGTCGCGGCGGTGGATCACATTGCGCATGGTGATGCGCGCATCCGGCTGGCGGCCGAGCCGCAGCATCACCATGGCATCGACCGCGGCGCCGAGATCAAGCTCCTCGCCATCTTCCAGCCGGCGCACGCGCTGCAATCCCTGCGGCCGCAACTGATCGACAATGCGCCGCACCCGCTGGCCGACCGCCTTCTGCTCGCTGAGCATGGTGTCGATCACCGCCGGCGCACCGCGCGGCGCGGCGTGTTCGCGCAGCGTCACCCAGTTCGGACGGACCACCTGCATCTGGTAGTCCCATTCCGGATAATGCACCGGCGCCGACACTTGCGGGCGGCCCTCACGCTGATTGTAGGAGACGCCTTCGTCCTCATAGGGGAACAGCTCGGTGCCGAGCACCCAGATTTCCTGGGCATCGTCGCCGGCGTTCTCGACGTCGGTCTCGTTGATGAACTCCATCAGCCCGACCCGGCGGCGAATCTGCGCCTCGCCCGACGCGGCGCCACCAAACATTTCCAGCCGGTCGAAATGTTCGGGCTGCCAGAAGAAGCGGTTGTCATCGCGCCACGGCAGCCTGATCCGCTCCAGCAGTCGCAGGCTCGGCATCATCTTCTGCGCACTCAGATGATCCGCCAGCGCGCGGCCGAGATTGAGCGAGATGTTTTCGCCGTGCTCAAGCGCGCCCTGGAACCGCTCCGCCAGCCGATCGAGCTTGGCATCACCGGTGCGCTCGGTCGGATCGAGCAGCGCCAGCGCAAAGCGCTCCAGCACGGTGATGGTCGGATGGCTGGCGGGCGGCGTCGCCTCGGTCGGCATCAGCGAGCGCCACAGCCGGCGCAGGCCGGGGAAGCGCTTCACCGCCAGACGCTCGACCCGGGCGTCTTCGACAAAGCCGATCAGGAAGCGTTCGGCCGGCGTCAGCCCGTCGATCGACGGCGGGCGGCTGGTATAGACCAGATGCGCCGCCATATGCGCGGCCATGGCGCGATAGACATCAAGGCCGGACACGGTGCCGTGCACATCGGCGGCGTCCGGCAGATGCAGCCGGCCGTCCTCGATGAAGCAGCGGAAATCCTCGTGATCGCTGATGGTCGGCCGCAGCAGGAAGTCGCGGCCCCAGAACGCGCGCAGATAGGCCGACAGCCGGCGCTGCACATCGACAAACAGCGTGCCGCGGCGCTCGCGCTCCAGCACGGCGCGGCTGTCCTGCGATTCCAGCCCGAAATACGCAGCCTGCGCCGTGAGATTGCGCTGATGGGCTTCGGCACCGAACTCGGCCCAGGCGCGCAGGCCCGACAGCGTCAGCCGGTTGAGCAGCTCATCGATATGGCTGAGCATCGGCCGCAGCCCGCGCGGCACGCGGGCTGCAAGACGATGCAGCAGTTGCAGATAGACGGCCACCAGTTCCGCATCGCTGAAGCGGCTTGCGGCCACCGGCAGGCTGGCGAAAGTCATCGCCAGCACTTCGCCGGAGGTCATCGAGGCGAGCTTCATCACCGCCAGGCGGCAATCGCGGATCGCCTCCTCGCCGCACTCGCGCGCCACCATCGGCATCGCGTCGAGATACGCGACCACGACCGCGTTGCCTTTACCGAGCCGGGCCAGGCCGCAGGCACCGTCAAACAGGTCTTCGAGCGCGGTCGGCGACAATTGCCGCACTGCGTCGCTATAGACCGCCTGAACGAGGTCGGAGAGCCCGGGCGCAGAGGCTTCCAGTTCGGCTTGGTATGCTTCGAGCTTGATGGTCATGCTGTTCGCCTTCTGCCGTCAGATCTCATCTCTGGTACGTCACCCGAAGAAGGTGTCGACCGCGGCGTCGAGCGTGTCCTGCATGTCGGGATCGTCGGTCAGCGGCCGCACCAGCGCGGTGCGGCAGGCATCCGCCGGCGGAATGCCCATCGCGATCAGCCGGCCGGCATAGACCAAGAGACGAGTCGAAATGCCTTCATCAAGGCCATGGCCACGCAGATTGCGGCTGCGCTGCGCCACTTCGACCAGCTTGACGGCAGTGATCGAGTCGACGCCGGCTTCGTGAGCGACGATCTCGGTTTCGACATCGGGATTGGGGAAGTCGAACACCATGGCGCCGAAGCGCTGCCGGGTCGAAGGCTTCAGGTCCTTGGTCAGGCTCTGGTAGCCGGGGTTGTAGCTGATCACCACCTGGAAGTCGGGATGGGCTTCGACCACTTCGCCCTTCTTTTCCAGTGGCAGCGTGCGGCGGTGGTCGGTCAAGGAGTGGATCACCACCACCGTGTCCTGGCGGGCTTCGACCACTTCGTCGAGATAACAGATCGCGCCCATGCGCGCCGCCAGGGTCAGCGGGCCGTCGCGCCAGGTGGTGCCGTTGATATCGAGCAGGAAGCGGCCGATCAGATCGGCGGCGGTCATGTCCTCGTTGCAGGCCACCGTGATCAGCGGTCGCTTGAGCTTCCAGGCCATATATTCGACAAAGCGCGACTTGCCGCAGCCTGTCGGGCCTTTCAGCATCATCGGCATGCGCGCCGCATAGGCGGCGGTGTACAGGTCGACCTCATTGCCGACCGGCCGGTAGTAGGGTTGGGCTGCAATCCTGTAGGGGGCGCTATCAATCTCGCTCATCGCGTGTGTCCTGTGTGACCAGTGAAGCGACCGACGCGCCCTCAGAACCGAGGCTCTGACTCTATGTTCTGACGCGTTTTCTTGACGCGAACCGGGATCCACTTCGCTCGAAAACGCTATCAGGGCTGCCGGGCGGAGGACGGGGCGCGCGACCGCCATGCGCGCTCATGCGCCCACGTCCGTTTGTTGTCAGAAAGAGCAGCAGCGTCAGACCGTGATCGGCGCGCGATGCACCACCATGCTGGTGCCCTGGGTCTGCGCGATGTTGTCGTAACCGAGCAACCGGATGTGGTGGGCCGGATTGGCCGCCCGGCATTCTTCGATCTCGGCGATGACCCGATCGACATCGGTTTCACCGAACATCGGCAGCTTCCACATGTACCAATAGTGGCCCGAGGCGTGCGGCGGTTCGGTGTGCTCGATTGCGGGGGTCCAGCCACGACCAACAATGTAGTTGATCTGCTTGCGCACCTGCTCGGCATCCATCGGCGGCAGATAGGAGAAGGTGCCCAGCTTGCGGCTGTTCGGATCGGAGATACGGGACTGATAGTCCTTCATCGGAGTGGTCATGATGATGGTTTCCAAATTGGCTGATGACGATCGGGCGATTTAGCGGTGCGGCGCGTCGAGCTTGTCGACCACGTCGAACTCGAACTTGATCTCGCGCCAGGTCTCCATCGCCATCTTCAGCTCGGGGCTGGACTGCGCAGCGGTGGTCAGGATGTCCTTGCCCTCGCGCTCGACATCGCGGCCTTCGTTACGGGCGCGCACGCAGGCTTCGAGCGCGATACGGTTCGCGGCAGCACCAGCAGCGTTGCCCCACGGATGGCCGAGCGTACCGCCACCGAACTGGAACACCGCGTCGTCGCCGAAGATCGCGAGCAGCGCCGGCATGTGCCAGACGTGAATGCCGCCCGATGCGACCGGCATCACCGGCGCCATGTGGCCCCACGGCTGATCGAAGAACAGGCCGCGGCTGCGGTCTTCCTTGACGTGGCGTTCGCGCATCAGGTCGACCCAGCCGAGCGTCGCGGCGCGGTCGCCTTCCAGCTTGCCGACCACGGTGCCGGAGTGCAGATGGTCACCACCGAGCAGGCGCAGCAGCTTGGCGAGCACGCGGAAGTTGATGCCGTGGCGCGGGTTGCGGTCGATCACGCCATGCATCGCGCGGTGCACGTGCAGCAGCATGCCGTTGGCGCGGCACCAGCGCGACAGGCTGGAATGCGCGGCCCAGCCGATGGTCAGGTAGTCGCTCATGATGATCGGCGAACCGATCTCCTTGGCGAACTCGGCGCGGCGATAGATTTCCTCCATGTTCGGCGCGGTGACGTTGAGGTAGTGGCCCTTGCGCTCGCCGGTTTCCTTCTCGGCCTTCTCGATCGCTTCCTGGCAGAACTCGAAACGGTCGCGCCAGCGCATGAACGGCTGCGAGTTGACGTTTTCGTCGTCCTTGGTGAAGTCGAGGCCGCCGCGCAGACACTCGTACACGGCGCGGCCATAGTTCTTGGCCGACAGGCCGAGCTTCGGCTTGATGGTGCAGCCGAGCAGCGGGCGGCCATACTTGTCGAGCTTGTCGCGCTCGACCTGGATGCCGTGCGGCGGGCCGTCGCAGGTGGTCACGAACCACAACGGGAAGCGCACGTCTTCCAGACGCAGCGCGCGCACCGCCTTGAAGCCGAACACGTTGCCGACCAGCGAGGTGAACACGTTGACGATCGAGCCTTCTTCGAACAGGCCCATCGGGTAAGCCACGAAGGCGTAGAACGCTTCGTCGTCGCCCGGCACGTCTTCGATGGCGTAGGCGCGGCCCTTATAATAGTCGAGGTCGGTCAAAAGGTCGGTCCACACCGTGGTCCAGGTCGCGGTCGAGGACTCGGCGCACACCGCCGCGGCGGCTTCCTCGCGCGGCACCCCGGGCTGCGGGATCACCTTGAACACCGCGAGAATGTCGCTGTCCTTGGGCGTGTAATGCGGGTCCCAATAAGTTTCCCGATATTCACGCACGCCCGCTTGATAACTCTTTCGCATCGCATGTCCCCTTTGGTGCCGGCCTCTCAACCGGGCCGTCATGGCGCGGGACACTAGGAATTTACTTGCATAAACAAAAATTGATTGTTTCTATCGTGACGATATACAGGAAGTTATGATGCCGCGTATGCACCTCACCCTGCAGCAGCTCCGCTTGTTCGAGGCGGTGGCGCGGCATCGGCACTTCACCCGCGCCGCGGAGGAGCTGCATCTGACCCAGCCGGCGGTGTCGATTCAGCTGCGCCGGCTCGAGGAGAACGTCGGCGCTAAGCTATTCGAACATATCGGGAAACGGTTCTTCCTGACCCCGGCCGGCCATGAGATGCACGCCGCCTGCAACGACATTCTGGAGCGGCTGCGCACGCTGGAACAGGCGCTCGATTCCCTCGATGACACGCTGAAGGGGCCGCTGCGGCTGTCGGTGGTGACCAGCACCAAGTATTTCATTCCGCACATCCTTGGCTCGTTCATCGCCGATCATCAGGCGGTGGTGCCGCGGCTGATTGTCACCAATCGCGAACGGGTCATCGAACGGCTGGCGGAAAACCAGGACGACTTCGTGATCATGGGTCAGGCGCCGGACGATCTCGCGGTCGAGGCGCGGCCGTTTTACGAAAACCTGCTGGTGGTCGCCGCCCATCCCCATCACCCGCTGGCGGCGGTGCCCGCGATCCCGCCGGCCCAGATCGCCAGCGAGCGCTGGCTGGTGCGCGAAGCGGGATCAGGCACCCGCTCGGCGTTCGACCGCTATCTGATCGAGCACGAGGTCGCGATCAGCCCGTATATGGAACTCGGCAGCACCGAAGCGATCAAGCAGGCGGTGATGGCCGGGCTCGGCGTCTCGGTGCTGCCGCTGTCGAGCATGCAGCTTGAACTGTCGAATGGCTGCCTCGCGGTGCTCGACGTGCACGGTTTTCCGCTGTGCCGGCGCTGGAACGCGGTGTGGCTGAAGGGCAAGACGCTGCCGCGCGTCGCCCAGGCGTTTGTCGAGTTCCTGCTCGAGGGCGCCAAACACGCGGCGCCGCACGCCGGCCACCCGCCGGCGGCGAGCGCCTGAGGCGTCGCCGCTTAAGGCGGCAATCGGATCGTTTGCATTCACTCAAAGTCAGCACGAGTAGTTGCTCAAACTCAGCACTGCGCCTGTTGTCACCTCTCCCCGCGTGCGGGGAGAGGTCGGATCAGCGCGCAGCGGTGATCCGGGTGAGGGGGCGTTGCGACGCTGCCGAGCCGTTGCAATCGCGGGGACGTAGCGACGTAGCCGAACAGCTGCGATCTGAGCGAACGCCCCCTCACCCCACCCCTCTCCCCGCAAGAGCGCACGGCTGTCCGGGGAATGATTCAACGTGTCGCAGCGCATGCCCGGCCAAACCAGCGCGAAGCGGGTACTTTCTGGTTGTCGAGACTCAGAAAG
>NZ_QJTI01000033.1 GCF_003217325.1 Rhodopseudomonas faecalis | reverse complement strand
CCGCACCGGGTTACGGCGAGATGATCGGCCGGGAATCTACCGAGCGGCCTCCGTCGCGCTGACTGTGCACCAGCACTCCGCAGATACAGGAATCTCGGCGCTCGTTATTGCCGCTCAATGATGAGCCATCGCACCAAGCTCGGGATTCCGGGTCTGCGCGCCAGCGGCGCGCATCCCGGAATGACGTTGTTGGGTGGGCTCACTCCGCGCATCCCGGAATGACGTGTTGGGGCAGACTTAATGCGCCTTTAGTGGAGCTACTGCGCTGCCTGCAGCGACTCCAGGGTCGGGTAGTCGGTGTACCCCTTGGCGCCGCCGCCATAGAAGGTCGACTGGTCCGGCGCGTTGAGCGGCGCGCCGCGCTTGAACCGTTCCACCAGATCGGGGTTGGAGATGAACGGTTTGCCGAACGCGATCAGATCGGCGGCGTTGCGGCCCAGCACCTCGTTGGCGAGCGCGAGGTCATAGCCGTTATTGGCGATGTAGGTGCCTCCAAAGCGCTTGCGCAGCGAGCCGTAGTCGAACGGCAGATTGTCGCGCGGCCCGCCGGTCGAGCCTTCGACCACATGCAGATAGACCAGCTTGAGCGCGGCGAGCTGATCGACAATGTAGTCGAACAGCGCCTGCGGGTTGCTGTCGGCGATGTCGTTGGCCGGGCTCACCGGCGAGATGCGGATGCCGGTGCGCTCGGGGCCGATTTCGTTGGCGACCGCCGCGGCGACCTCGAGCATCAGCCGGGCGCGGTTCTCGATCGAGCCGCCATAGGCGTCGGTGCGCTGGTTGCTGCTGTCGCGGGCGAACTGATCGAGCAGATAGCCATTGGCGCCGTGAATCTCGACGCCGTCAAAGCCGGCTGCGATCGCGTTGGCGGCGGCCTGGCGATAGGCGTCGATGATGCCGGGGATTTCCGACGCTTCGAGCGCGCGCGGCGTCGAGACCTCGACAAAGCGGCCGCCGACAAAGGTTTTGGTGTTGGCACGCAGCGCCGAGGGCGCCACCGGCGCGGCGTTGCTGGGCTGCAGCTCGGTGTGGGAGATGCGGCCGACATGCCAGAGCTGGATGAAGATCTTGCCGCCGCGCTGATGCACCTCGTCGGTCACGGTGCGCCAGCCGGCGATCTGCTCCTTGGAATAGATGCCGGGGGTGTCTTGATAGCCCTGGCCCTGTTGCGAAATCTGGCTGGCCTCGGTGATCAGCAGGCCGGCGCTGGCGCGCTGGCCGTAATATTCCGCCGCCAGCGGACTCGGCACCAGACTGCCCGGCACGGCGCGGTTGCGGGTCAGAGGCGCCATCACGGTGCGGTTGGCGAGGTTGATCGGGCCGAGCTGGTAGGGCTCGAAAAGCTTGGAATTTGACATGGGACCGTCCTGGACAGTTACGATGCCTGGAACTTGGGGCCCATAACCGGAAACACAATGGCCCTGCCGAAAATAGATGCATCGGCATGAAGATGCGAAGGGCGGATCTCGAAAATCCAGCTCGATGCAAAACGGGCGTGCCGGATATGCGGCTCAGCCGGGACTATTTCCTCCGGCCTGATGTTCGGCGGCGTGGGATCGCCGCCGAACCAAGCGCCACGAACGCAGTCTGTTCGCGGCGGGTGTGAGATCCTCAGGCAGCCGCAACCGTGCGGCGCTGGCGGCGGAAGAACCAGAACGCGATCGGGCCGACGAACAGCGTGCCGAACGCCGGCAGAGCGGCGGCGCTTAGGGTGGCGGTAGCGTCGAGCACTTCGCCGCCGATGCCGGCCTTGCCGAGCACGAAGGCGGCGACCAGCGTGATGAACGGCCCGACCACCATCGAAGCGGCACCTGCCGTCTGGCAGTACAATCTGCCTTCCGGCGCAGAGGCGGCCAGCACGCGCCCAACCACAGCGGTGGCGACGAACGCGATTGCGGTGAGGACCAAGAGCAGCATCATTTCAACTTCCTGTTTCGTCGGACGATCCTCGCCTGCCGCAGCAGAAAGTGGTGCTGGGGTAGGGAGAATGTCCTAGGTCGACAAAGGCGCCGAATATGGGAGGGCGCCTGTTCAGCGGCAACAGGATACTTTGTGCGCTGCACACGGCTATTGATCGAGCGCAGAGAGGACTTCCTATTTTACCGCAGCGAGTGAATGCCCGAGAAGTATCGCAGATGCAAATATGCAATATAATGCCGACGTCATGCAGCCATCCGCTGAGTGATGGCCTTGTCTTCAATCTCTCGGAGGTGAGAAGCGGCAACCAAAGCGCGAAGCTGGAATTATTCGGCACGATCCGCCTCGACGCTCCGCCCGCACGACCTTCGTCGGCCTACTCCGCCGGCTTCGATGCCCCGCGCAGCCGGCCGACGATCCCGGTCGGGAAGAAATAGACGCTGGCGATGAACAGCGCGCCGAGCCACAACAGCCAGCGATCGGGATGCAAGAGCCCGGGCAGCAGCGGCACGCCGGCGTCGAGCGCGGCGCTGGAGGCGAGGCCCATCAGCGCCTGCAAATAGTTTTGCGCCAGGATGAAGATGGTGGCGCCGACGATCGCGCCATAGATCGTGCCCATGCCGCCGATCACCACCATCAGCAGAATGTCGAGCATGATGGCGAATGACAGCGAGGTGTCGGGCCCGGCATAGCGCAGCCACATGGCGTTGAGCGCGCCGGCGCAGGCCGCGACCAGCGCGGCCAGGCAATTGGCGTAAGTGAGGTGGAACACGGTGCGATAGCCGAGCGCTTCGGCGCGAAAGCGGTTTTCGCGCACGGCCTGCAGCACCCGGCCGAACGGCGAGTTCACCACCCGCAACAGGGCAAGGATCATCGCCGCGCAGCCGATGAACACCAGATAATAGGTCAGAATCCGGCCGTTGATGGTGATGCCGAACACGTTCTTCACGAACACCGTGCCGGGCCGCAGCAGTTCGGGCAGCTGAAAACTGCGGCCATCCTCGCCGCCGGTCAGCCATGACAATTGCGAGGCCAGCACCAGGAATGCGGACGCCACCGCCAGCGTGATCATCGCAAAGAATATCGCCTCGACGCGCAGCGAAAACAGCCCGATCGCGAGCGCCAGCAGCGCCGCCAGCGGCAGCCCGATCATCAGCCCGGCGCCGACCGCGCCCCAGCTCGGCCCGAGCGTGTAGAGCGCGATCGCGATCGCATAACTGCCAATGCCATAGAACATCGTGTGCGCGAACGACACGCTGCCGGTATAGCCGAGCAGCAGATCGTAGGACGCCACCAGCGCCGCGAAGATGCAGATTTTGGCGGCGACATTGAGCGGCTTGGCGCCGGGGAACAGGAACGGCGCCAGCGCCAGCGCGGCCACGATCACGATCAGCAGCGCGCTGAGCAGCCGGCTGCGCGGCGGGTCTCCGGACAGGATCATCATCGACTTGTCACCGCATAAAGCCCGCGCGGCCGCCACATCAGGATCGCGACCATCAGCAGGATGTTGGAGACTAGCGCCAGCTTTGGGATCAGGAAGCCGCCGTAATTGGCGACCATCGCCACCAGAATGGCGCCGATGAAGCAGCCGCCGATCGAGCCGAGCCCGCCGATGATCACCACGATGAACACCAGCACGGTCAGCTCATTGCCCATCGAGGCATGGACCTGCTCGCGATACAGCGCCCACATCACGCCGCCGAGCCCGGCCAGCGCCGAGCCGACCATGAACACGCCGAGAAACAGCCGCCGAATCCGATAGCCGAGCGCTTCCACCATCTCGCGGTTTTCCACCCCGGCGCGGATCAACAGCCCGATCTTGGTGCGCATCAGCACCAGTTGGATCGCGATGAAGATCGCTAGTCCGACCAGCATCGCCAGCAGGCGATATTTCGAGATCGCGACATCGCCGATGATGAACGAACCGCGCAGCGCGGCCGGCAGCGGCAGCGGAATGATCTGCGGCCCCCACAGCGCATAGAGCGCCTGTTCGGCGACGATCAGCCCGCCAGTGGTCATCAGGATCTGTTTGAGGTGCTGGCCATAGACCGGCAGGATCAGCACCCGCTCGACCACCAGGCCAAGCGCGCCCGACGCCGCCATCGCGGCCAGCGCCGCCGGCAGCAGCACCGCGAGATTGAGCCAGATCGATTCGGCCTGCGACAGCGACGCCAGCGGCAGCAGCACCAGCGTCGCCAGATAGGCGCCGAGTGCGATGAAGGCGCCGTGGCCGAAATTCAGCACGTCCATCAGGCCGAACACCAGCGTCAGGCCCGAGGCCATGATGAAGATCATCATGCCCATCGCCAGGCTGGCGAAGGTCAGCGTCACCCAGGTCGAGCTGGAGCCGATCAGCGGCCACACCACCAGCGCCAGCAGCACCGGCAGCAGCAATGGCACGAGATCGCGCGGCGGTTTGGGCAGCGGCTCGGCGGCGGTGGAGGCGGGGATGTCGGTCATGCGTTCACGCCACTGTTGGTCGACGTTTCCGTCATTGCGAGGAGCGCAAGCGACGAAGCAATCCAGCTCAGTGCATGAAGCTCTGGATTGCTTCGCTTCGCTCGCAATGACGGGGAGAGGGCGGTCGCTCTCATCACTGATGCGACTCCAGGCTGAGGCCGAGCAGCCGCTCCTGCAGCGCGACGTCGTCGGTGAGTTCCGCCATGTCGCCGCGATGCACGATGCGGCCATTGTCCATCACCAGCACGCGGTCGCCGATCTCGCGCGCGGCGTGAAAATTCTGCTCCACCAGCAAAATGGTGGCACCGCTGCGCTTCAGCTCGGCGAAGCAGTCGATCAGCGCGCCGACGATCGCTGGCGCTAGCCCCTTGGTCGGCTCGTCGATCAGCAGCAATTGTCGCGGCTCGACGATGGCGCGCGCGATCGACAGCATCTGCTTCTGGCCGCCGGACAGCGCGCCAGCGCGTGACAGCCAGAATTTGCGCAGCGCCGGGAAGAAGCCAAAAATCCATTGCAGCCGCTCGCCGTCCGGGGGGCCGCCCCGCGCCGCCAGCACCAGGTTTTCCTTCACGGTCAGATCGGAAAACACCGCCATGGTTTCGGGCACATAGCCGACGCCGAGCCGGGCGATGTCGGGCGTCGCCATCGCGTCGATGCGCCGTCCGGCGAGCGTGATGGTGCCGCTGGAAGCTGGCCACAGCCCCATGATGGTGCGCAGCGTGGTGGTCTTGCCGGCGCCGTTGCGGCCGAGCAGCATCGTGGTCTGTCCCTGCGGCACCACGGCATCGACGCCCTGCAGAATGTGATAGCGGCCGATATGCGTATGCACGCCGGAGAGTGTCAGCAGCTCAGTCATGCGGCACTCCCCTCGTGGTGGCGTTTGCCGCGGGGCGCATGGATTTATTCGTTGCGTCGTCTTCTCCCCTCCCCCTTGCGGGGAGGGGTCGGGGGTGGGGGTGCCCTGAAGCGAGGCTCCCGTTGTGGACCCCCACCCCAGCCCTCCCCGCAAGGGGGAGGGAGCGCGCATGCATGCGGGGAAGGGGCGTTGGCCACATCGAAAGCGGTGTTACCAACATCAGAACTCTCGACATCTGCACCGTCGCATCTCGCAGCACCATCACGCCGCGCTCCGCTTATGCGTGACGCCGAGATAGGCCTCCTGCACGATCGGCGAGGCGATCACCTCGGCCGGTTTGCCGTCGGCGACCAGCTCGCCATTGTGCAGCACGATGATGCGGTCGGCGAGCGAGCGCACCACGTCCATCTTGTGCTCGACCAGCAGAATGATCTTGGACGGGTCCTGTTTGAGCCGGGCGATCAGATCGAGCACCACCGGCACTTCATCGACGCTCATGCCCGCGGTCGGCTCGTCGAACATGAACACTTTGGGCTGCAGCGCCATCATCAGCGCCACTTCCAGTTTGCGCTGATCGCCATGCGACAGCATGGTGGCGGCAACCGCGCGCCGGCCACCGAGCGCGACGCTGTCGAGAATGGCGTCGGCGCGTTCGATCAGATCGCGGCGCGTGCGCCAGGGCCGCAGCATGTCGTAATGCACGCCGCTCTGCGCCTGCACCGCGAGCCGGACGTTTTCCTCGACCGACAAATTCGGAAACAGATTGGTGAGCTGAAAGGCGCGGCCAAGCCCGGCGCGGGTGCGCAGCGGCGCGCTCATAGTGGTGATGTCGCGGCCATCAAACAGAATGCGGCCCTCGCTTGGCCGCAGCTGTCCGGAGATCAGGTTGAAATAGGTGGTCTTGCCGGCGCCGTTCGGACCGACGATCGCGGTCAGTTCACCAGGCCGGAACGTGCAGCTCACCGCATTGACGGCGACATGGCCGCCAAAGCGGATGGTGAGGTTTTGGGTTTCGAGGGTGGTCGTTTCGAGGATGGTCATGGGCGAGTCCGTCACAAGCAAGGCCGCATTCACCTCTCCCCGCGTGCGGGGAGAGGTCGGTCGGCGGAGCGCAGCGAAGCCGATCGGGTGAGGGGGCGTTAGCGACGCGGTCGAGCGCTGGCCCGTGTGTCCGGCCGTGCCATGCCCCTCACCCCAGCCCTCTCCCCGCGCAGCGGGGAGAGGGAGAGACTCACCGCTTGTTCTTGATCGGGATGTCCATCTCCTCGATCTTGAGCTCGCGCACCGGCTCCAGCACCGCCCAGGCCAGTTCGGGATCGACCTTGACCTTGAAGTGATACATGCTCTGCAGCGCCTGATGGTCTTCCTTGCGGAACATCATCTTGCCCTTCGGCGTGTCGAACTCCAGGCCCTCCATCGCCGCGATCAGCTTGTCAGTGTCGGTGGATTTGGCCTTGCTGACGGCGGCCACGGTCGCCATCGCCGCGGAGAAGCCGCCCGCGGTGAAGAAGTCCGGCGGCGCGTTAAAACGCTTCTGATGCTCGGTCACCAGCCAGTCATTCACCGGGTTCTTGGGGATGGCGTAGTAGTAATAGGTCGCGCCCTCCATGCCCGGCAGCCGCTTATAGGCGGCGAGCGCCGGCAGGATGTTGCCGCCGGTCGACAGCTCGATGCCGTAGCGCTTCGGGTCCATGTCCTGCAGCTTGGTGAGCGGATCGCCAGCGCCGGCCCAGATCACCCAGATGATCTTCTTACCCGGCTTGTCCTTGAGCGCATCGAACAGCCGCTGCCCGGCCGCGGTGAAGTCGGTGGTGGTGGTCGGTACATATTCCTCGGCCGCCAGCGTGGCGCCGGTTTTGCTCAGCGCTTCCTTGAACGCGGCGACGCCGTCGCGGCCGAACGCATAGTCCTGCGCCAGCGTCGCCACCGTGACGCCGGGCTTGCCGATCGCGACCGCGTTTGAGATCGCGTCCTGCGATGAGTTGCGGCCGGTGCGGAAAATGTAGCGATTCCACTTCTCGCCAGTGATCTGGTCGGCGACCGCCGGCTCGACGATCAGAATCTTCTTGTTCTCTTCGGCGACCGGCAGATCAGCGAGCGCCGCCGCCGATGACGAGGTGCCGATCGCGATATCAGCGCCGTCGTCTTGATAGGCTTCGGCGAGAGCGGCTTTGGAAAGGTCGGGTTTGCTCTGGTCGTCCTTGGTGATGATGACGATCTTGCGACCATCGACGGTCATCGTGCCTTTGGTGGCGTATTCAAACCCCATGCGCAGTCCGATCTCGGTCTGCTTGGCATAGGCTTCGAGCGGGCCGGTCTTGCCATAGATCAGCGCGACCTTGAGATCGTCCGCATGAGCAGCGCCGGCCATCATCATGACGGCGGCGACAATCGACATTGAGCGCACGGGTGTTCCTCCGGGTTTTTGTTGGCCCGGAGCCTAATGCAATTTGCAGCCAGGAGGAAAGTGCTTCTGCCGTCGCACGCCGCCGCTAGGGCGAGGGGCGCGCTGGTGCCGTCCGTTTGGTTGCCGCGCGCGGCGCTGGGGCTGCGGTGGCATCGGCGCTCGGCGCGGTGCCGCGCATCCGCGCCAATAATTCCGCGGTCGGCCAGGAATCGGCGGGCAGGCCGTATTTGATCTGCATCGCTTTCACGGCGCTGCGGCTCTGCTGGCCCATCACGCCATCGATCTTGCCGACGTTATAACCAGCGCGCACCAGCAATTGCTGCAATTCGCGCAGTTCATTGAACGGCAGTTGCGGCACCGGCTGGCTCGGCATCCGCATCGGCGCCGCGCCGGCAATCCGTGTGGCGAGATATCCCGCGGTGGTGGCGTAGATCAGCGAATTGTTCCACTCGGTATAAGCGCCGAAATTGGCATAGGCCAAAAACGCCGGACCATTGCGGCCCATCGGCAGCAGCAGCGATGCCGGCAGCTCATCATGGGGCAGCGGCCGGCCATCGGCGAAGCGCACGCCCCAATCCGCCCATTGCGAGCGCGGATGCTTGATGGTGAGGTCGGCCTGATCCCAGGGCACGGTGGCGGCGACCCGCACTTCCTGCAGCCAGGGTTCGCCGCGCCGCCATTTCAGGCCGGTGGCGATGTAATTGGCGGTCGAGCCGATCACATCCGGGGCGCTGCGCAGCATGTCACGGCGGCCGTCGCCGTCATAATCGACCGCGTAGTTGAAATAATGCGTCGGCAGAAACTGGGTCTGGCCGAGTTCGCCGGCCCAGGAGCCGATCATCTCAGGCGGCGAAAGGTCGCCGCGATCGATGATTTTCAGCGCGGCGATGGTCTCGCCCTGGAACATCTGCGAGCGGCGGCAATCATAGGCCAGCGACACCAGCGAACGCAGCGTCGGCAGATTACCCATATTAGCGCCGAAATCGCTCTCGAGGCCCCAGAATGCGGCGATCACCGCCGGCGGCACGCCATAGTCGCGCTCGGCGCGTGTGAACGCCGCGGCATAAGTCTTGATGCGGGCCTGGCCCTGCTGCATCCGGTAATCGGCGGCCATCCGCCGCGCAAACTCGGTGAACAATTGGCCGAACACCCGCTGGCCGCGGTCGCGATTGACGATGCCCTGGTCATAAACGAGGTAAGGCGCGGCCACTGCCAGCGCGCGCTGTGACACACCTTCGGCAGCTGCGGCGCGTTTCAGCCCGGCCAAAAATTGCTCAAAACTCTGGCCGCCATGGCAACTGGCGCCGCGCTGTGCCTGTGCGGGAGCCGAGAGCGTCAACGCCGCTGCCAGCGGCACGGCGATCCATAAAGCGACCGATCGGATCGTTGCTAAGCGCCGCGCCATCGATCTCCCCTCATGCCGATAAGTCGGCCGGTGCCGACGCTGATTGCGACTGTTGTCGGCCGGCCGCACCGGGTCAAGCTTGCTTGGCGGCGCGCCAATCAGCGGCTGATGGCCCAGCGGTTGACGGCCTGATGGTAGCTCAAGCTGCCCGGGACCGTCATATGGGTCTTGAGATATTTGAAGCCGGCCTTTTGCAGCGTGCGGTTCGGCGCGACGTTGAAGGCGTTGGGCTCGCAGAACAGTGTCTTGAGCTGTAGCTTGTCGAAATAATAGTCGACACTCTTGCGCACGAATTCGGTGCCGATGCCCTTGTTGCGGCCATCCGGGGCGAGGATGTGCAGGTGCATGTTGGCGCGCTCGCCGACCTTGATCTTGTCGCAGCTTGAAAACCCCACCGGGCGGCCGTCCATCAGCCACAGCAGCACGATCGCGCTGCGCTGGCTGACCGGCAGCGCGCTGTCGCCGCGAAAGCGTTCGCGCCAACTCTGCCGGTCGGGGATCCGGGTCGGGTCGACGCCCATCGACTCCAAGAATTCCGGCGTGGCGTCATGGAAGTAATCAAGCACGAGGTCGAATTCGGTGATCTCGAGTTCTCGGACGGTCAGGCTCATGGCAGCAATCCAAATCACGACGCACGACGGTTCATGGATAGCACCGCCGCTATGTTGTTGTCAGCTTCTGCCATGCAGCGCTTTATGACCAGCGAATACTACAGCTCCCGTGCATTGGAGAAGGCGAACGAGGTCGCGCGGCGCGTGGTCTCGTCGAGCACCAGCGTGCGGGTGATCGGCGGTTCGGCGCGCTGGCTGCAATGCTCGCGTTCGCACAGCCGGCAGTTGACGCCGATCGGCGTGCCTTCCTCTTTGTCGAGGTCCATGCCCGCGGCATAGATCAGCTTGGAGGCGTGCCGGATTTCGCAGCCGAGACCGATCGCAAAACGCGGCTGCGGCTTGGGATGCGGCGCCACCGGACGGCGCACCATCTGCGCGATCGAGAAGTAGCGGCTACCGTCCGGCAGTTCGATCACCTGTTTCAACAGCCGGTCCGGGGTGTCGAAAGATGAGTGAACATTCCAGAGCGGGCAGGTGCCGCCGAACTTTGAGAACGGGAAGGTGCCGGATGAAAAGCGCTTCGAGACGTTGCCGGCATTGTCGACGCGCAGCATGAAGAACGGCACGCCGCGCGCGGTCGGCCGTTGCAGCGTGGTCAGGCGGTGGCAGATCTGCTCGAAGCCGGCGTTAAAACGCTGCGCCAGCACGTGCACGTCGTAGTTCAGCGTTTCGGCGGCGGCGTGAAACGCGCTGTAGGGCATCATCACCGCAGCGGCGAAGTAGTTCGCCAAGGTAATTCGGTAGAGCTGGCGCGCGGTATCATCAACGCCCGTTGCGCGGCTGGCGACGTTGTCAAACACCGCGCCGAATTCCGACAGTCCGGTCTGAAACGCGATCTGAAACACCCGGCCCGGCCAGTCGATCAGCTCCGAGATCAACAATTGCCGGCGGTGACGGTCGAACCGGCGCAGCGTTTCGCGCATCACTTCCACCGGCATGATCCGGGTTACGATCGAGTGCCGCTCGCGCAGCCGGTCGCAGATCGCCACGAACAGGTCCTGGGCCGGCACGTTCAGTTCGTCGCGCAGCTTTTCCGCCGCCTGCTCGACCTCCGGGAAATAATTGCGGTTGGCTTCGATCAGGTCGCGCACCCGCTCGATCGGATTGGTCTCGAAACGGTGGCCCTCGTCGCGGTCGGCCATCTGCGCGGCCAGGGTCTCGCCGCGCCGCGCCTCGATGTAAGCCGCATACAAGCGTTGTAACGAATGTGTGACCCCGGGGCACAATTCGGCCAAATCGCGCAGTTCCTGCTTGGGCAGATCGATCTGCCGGAACAGCGGGTCGGAGAAAATCTCGTTCAGCTCGGCGAAGAACCGATCCTCGTCAGCGGTAGCTAGGTCCCGCAAATCCAGGTCGTAGTTCTCAGCCAATTTGAGCAGAATCTGCGCGGTGACCGGGCGCTGGTTTCGCTCTATCAGATTGATATAGCTCGCAGAAATCCCAAGGCCCTCGGCCATCTGGGTCTGCGACAGGCCCAGTTGCTGGCGCAGTCGGCGGAACCTTGGGCCCACGAACAGCTTCTTACCTGAATCGCCCACCATGCGATGCGCCCCATGTACGTTTTACAAAACTGACAAAATTACAGTCGTTACATGTATTGTAGTTACATGACATCACCATTCGCTCGCAAGAGGGCTGTACGACAGGCCGCCAGTTGCGTTTAGTTGTCGGCACGTTCTGCAGAGCAATGTCACGAAAGTCGCCCCGACCAAGGGGCGCTGCGGGTTTGTCGTTACCGAAGGGATCAGGAACATGAATTTTCAGCCACGCGGGATCAGCGATCTGGCCATCCGGGGTTATCAGAGCGAGATCGAGGCGGCCGAGGCGCTCCTCAAGGACAAGCCCACGTGGAATGGTGTGAAAGCCGAAGCCGTGGCGCGGATGCGGCTGCAGAACCGCTTCAAGACCGGCCTCGACGTCGCGCGTTACACCGCGGCCGTGATGCGTGCCGACATGGCGGCCTATGACGCCGATCCGACCAAGTACACCCAGTCGCTCGGCTGCTGGCACGGCTTCATCGCGCAGCAGAAGCTGATCTCGATCAAGAAGCATTTCGGCGGCAAGACCGACCGGCGCTATCTGTACCTGTCCGGCTGGATGGTTGCGGCGCTGCGTTCCGAGTTCGGCCCGCTGCCCGACCAGTCGATGCACGAGAAGACCTCGGTGCCGGCGCTGATCGAAGAGCTGTACACCTTCCTGCGTCAGGCCGACACGCGCGAACTGAACGACATCTTCCGTCAGCTCGACGCCGCCCGCAAGGAAGGCGACAAGGCCAAGGAAGCGGCGCTGATCGAGAAGATCGACACCTTCCAGACCCATGTCGTGCCGGTGATCGCCGACATCGACGCCGGCTTCGGCAATGCCGAGGCGACCTATCTGCTCGCCAAGAAGATGATCGAAGCGGGCGCCTGCGCGCTGCAGATCGAGAACCAGGTCTCGGACGAGAAGCAGTGCGGCCATCAGGACGGCAAGGTCACTGTGCCGCATGACGTGTTCCTGGCCAAGGTTCGCGCGATCCGTCACGCCTTCCTCGAGCTTGGCGTCGAAGACGGCATCATCGTCACCCGCACCGACTCGCTCGGCGCTGGCCTGACCCAGCAGATCGCGGTCAGCCATCAGCCCGGCGACATCGGCGACCAGTACAACAGCTTCCTCGATTGCGAGGAAGTCGATGTCTCCAAGGTCGGCAATGGCGATGTCGTCATCAGCCGCAATGGCAAGCTGCTGCGTCCGAAGCGGCTGGCCAGCAATCTCTATCAGTTCCGCCCCGGCACTGGTGAGGATCGCTGCGTGCTCGACTGCATCACCTCGTTGCAGAACGGCGCCGACCTGCTCTGGATCGAAACCGAGAAGCCGCACATCCAGCAGATCGCCGGCATGGTCGATCGCATCCGTGAGGTGATCCCGAACGCCAAGCTGGTCTACAACAACTCGCCGTCGTTCAACTGGACGCTGAACTTCCGCTGGCAGGTCTATGATGCCTGGCAGGCGGAAGGGAAGGATGTCAGCCAGTACAACCGCGCCGAGCTGATGAAGGTGGAATATGACGATACGCCGCTGGCGATCGAAGCCGATCAGCGCATCCGCACGTTCCAGGCGGACGCGGCCAAGCGGGCCGGCATCTTCCACCATCTGATCACGCTGCCGACCTATCACACCGCGGCGCTGTCGACCGACAATCTCTCCAGGGAGTATTTCGGCGAGCAGGGCATGCTGGGTTACGTGAAGAACGTTCAGCGCCAGGAGATCCGTCAGGGCATCGCCTGCGTGAAGCATCAGAATATGGCCGGCTCCGATATCGGCGACGACCACAAGGAATACTTCGCCGGCGAGGCCGCTTTGAAGGCCGGCGGCGCCCACAATACGATGAATCAATTCAGCTAAGTAGGAGAAGGACCATGACGGGCAGCAACTTCTGGGTGATTGGCGGCGAGTTCGGTTCGATGAACTTCCACAAGCTCGTGGAAGGCTCGGCCCAGGTGAAGGGTCCCTTCAAGACGCGCAAGGAGGCCGAAGAGGCCTGGAAGGCGCTCTCGGAGGAGAACCGGCACCGCGGGGCGGTCCGCTTCTCGATCGTGGAAGAACCGCAGCGCGTTCCGGCCTGATCCGAACGTAAACACAGCTAAGAAGAAGACGTCCAAGGACTGACGGCCCCATCCGCCTGCGCGGGTGGGGTCGTCGGCTTTTGTAAGCCCCTCCGCTGCAGGGGCTGATAAATTATACCAGCAGCTCCTCCCATTGACCCGTCATGCCCGCGCTTGTCGCGGGTATCCACGTCTTGAAAGCGCTGCAAGAACAAAGACGTGGATGGCCGGGACGAAGCCCGGCCATGACTTGCGAAGTGGTTGGTATCAATGGCCGCTGCTAGTATTAGTGCTGCGGCGGCGCGAGCGGGCTATGCCGCAGTTCCGTGATGCTTAAGGCATCGCGATAGCCGCGCACCGTATGGGTGCAGTGCCAACTGTCGTTATCGCGCTCGATCGCGAACAGATTATAGGCCGCGCCGGGATGATGACCGTGCGGCAGCGCCGAGGCCGACGGCACCCCGACCACTGGAATCGGCGCACGCGGCCCCTCGACCCACACCGTCGAATGCACATGGTCATGACCATGCAGCACCAGCTCGACGCCGTAGCGGCGCAGCAGCGCCAATAGTTGCGGCGCGTCGCTCAGCCATTTTTGGCGCGACTTCGCGGTCGGCGGATGATGGATCAGCACCACGCGGAACAGTGTTTCGCCGGCGAGCTGCGCCAGCAGCCGCTCCAGCGCCGCGAGCTGCGCCGCGCCGAGCCGGCCGGACGCCATCAAAGGCGCGGTCGGCACCGCGCTCGACAGCGCGATCAGCGCCAGCGGCCCGCGGCAGCGCACGAACGGAAATTCCGGCACGCCGTCATAATCGTCGCCGCGCAGATAATCGCCGAACGCTTCGGCAAAGCGGTGCTGAGTCGACAGCACATAGGCGTCGTGATTGCCCGGCACCACCGTGACCTGGTCCGGCGTTCCGAGCTCGGTCAGCCAGCGCGCCACCGGGGCGTATTCCTGTTCCAGCGCCAGATTGACGAGATCGCCGGTGACCGCGATCTGGTCGGGCGCGTGCGCCTTGATGTCGGCGACCAAGCCGTCCAGCACCTCGCGGCGATGAATGGCGTGGCGGTTCTTGATCCAGTTCAGGTAGCCGAGCACGCGCTTATTGGCGAGTTCACGCAGCCGCACCGCTGGCAGCGGCGGAAAATGCACATCAGACAGGTGCGCCAGCGTAAACGTCGTCATGGCAGCTCTCATTATGTCGTGCGCTTTATATAGGCGCTCTGTGGCGCTCGGTCCGCGCGTCGCCTCCGCCATTGATTGAGGGAGGCGACGATCGTTTGCGAACAGCGGCGGGCGTTACGCCTTCTTCGCCAGTTGCGGCTGCTTGCGGCCGAAGTCGGGCGCCGCGTCGTCCTGACCGATCTCGACAATGCCGCGCCGGATCGCCCGGGTGCGCGTGAAGTGATCGAACAAGGTCTCGCCGTCGCCGCGCCGGATCGCGCGGGTTAGCTTCGACAAATCCTCCTGGAATTCGCCGAGCATCTCCAGCACCGCATCCTTGTTGTTCAAGAACACGTCGCGCCACATGGTCGGGTCCGACGCCGCGATACGGGTGAAGTCGCGGAAACCGCCGGCCGAGAATTTCAGCACTTCCGAGCGGGTTACGTCTTCCAATTCGTCGGCGGTGGAGACGATCGTGTAGGCGATCAGATGCGGCAGATGGCTGGTCACCGCCAGCACCAGATCGTGGTGCTCGGGCGTCATGACCTCGACATTGGCGCCGATCGCGCGCCAGAACGCCGCCAGTTTCTCGACCGCGTCGGCATCGGTGCCGTCCGGCGGCGTCAGAATGCACCAGCGGTTGATGAACAGCTCGGCAAAGCCGGAATCGGGACCGGAATCCTCGGTGCCCGCCACCGGATGCGCCGGCACAAAATGGACATTGGCCGGCAGATGTTCGGCCATCGCCCGCACCACCGCCGCCTTCACCGAGCCGACGTCGGACACGATCGCGCCCGGCTTCAGCGAAGCTGCGATTTCTTCCGTGGCGGCGCCGCAGGCGCCGACCGGAATGCACAGGATCACCAGATCGGCGTCCTTGACCGCCTCGGCATTGCTCTCGACCACGCGGTCGACAATGCCGAGTTCCTGGACGCGCTCGCGCGTCGCCGCCGAGCGCGCGGTGGCGACGATTTCGCCGACCAGTCCCTGAGCTCGCGCGGCCCGCGCGATCGAGCCGCCGATCAGGCCGAAGCCGATCAGCGCCAGCCGCGAGAACATCGGCGTGTCGATCATGGCCGCGCCATGAAGTCAGCCAAAGCCTCGATCACCAGCGCGTTGGCTTCGTCGGTGCCGATCGTCATGCGCAGCGCATTGGGCAGGCCGTAATTGTTCAGCCCGCGCAGCACCAGGCCGCGCTCGGTCAGGAACGCATCGGCCTCGGCCGCGGTCTTGCCCGGCGTGGTCGGGAAATGCATCAGCACGAAATTGGTCACGCTCGGCGTCACCGTGAGCCCGATCTTGGTCAGCTCCTCGGTGAGGCGGTTGCGCCAGTTTTCGGTGTGGGTGCGCGACTTCTCGACATGCGCGGTGTCCTGGATCGCGGCGATCGCGGCGAGCTGCGCCGGCACCGAGACGTTGAACGGGCCGCGGATGCGGTTCACGGCATCGACGATATTGGCCGGGCCGAACATCCAGCCGATGCGCAGCGCCGCCAGACCGTGGATCTTGGAGAAGGTGTGGGTCAGCACGGTGTTTTCCGTGGTCGACACCAGCTCGATGCCCATCTCATAGTCGTTGCGCGACACGTAGTCGGCATAGGCGGCGTCGAGCACCAGCACGACATGCTCGGGCAGGCCGGCGCGCAGCCGCTTGATCTCATCGAACGGGATGTAGGTGCCGGTCGGGTTGTTCGGGTTGGCGAGCCACACCAGCTTGGTACGCGGCGACACCTTGGCCAGGATCGCATCGACGTCGGTGGTCAGGTCGTGTTCCTCGGCCACCACGGTCTTGGCGCCGTTCGCCATGGTGGCGATCGGGTACACCAGAAAACCGTGGGTGGTGGCAATCGCCTCATCGCCGGGCGCGAGATACGTGTGCGCCAGCAGATTCAAGATTTCGTCCGAACCGGCGCCGCAGATGATGCGGTCCGGATCGAGTCCATAGGCCTTGCCGATCGCCTCGCGCAGCACGCGCGAGGAGCCTTCCGGATAATCCTCGAGATGATCGGCCGCGCTCTTATAAGCCTCGATCGCGTGCGGCGAGGGGCCGAACGGCGTTTCGTTGGCGGAGAGCTTGAACACCTTTTGGCCGGGCCGGGCGACCGGGCTCTTGCCAGGGGTGTAGGGCGCAATATCGAGAATGCCGGGATTCGGCACGGGACGTGACATCTTCAACTCCAGATTGACGACGGCTTTCAGCGTCGCGGCACACCGTTCGGGGGCACCGTATAGCGCTTTGCATGGCTGCCGACGAGAGCGGATGAGCGCAGAGAAGCCCCTGCAGCGATCAACGCAGCCTTGATTGGCTCAAAGCCGCTATCGCCAGGGATCGACACCAGCAGCGCCGCGCCGTCGATAGCGGTATCAGGGACCGCAACGATTTCGGCGAGCGGCGACAAGGCGCGCGCCACCTCGGCATTCCAGCCGGACACGCGCACGCTCCAGGTCTCGACCTCGGTGACCATGGCGCTATCGGCGACCCGCGACACCACGAACACCGGCAGCGCGGCCGGGTGATCGGCGCGCTCCACGAATGGCAGCCTTGCAATGATTTTGGGGGCGCCGGCCGTTTCCAGCTCGATCCACCACGGCGTGCGGCCGGAGGTGGCCGACACCAGCGCCAGATCACCCTTGGAATGCGCCACGGCTTCGACCGCGGCCGCGGCGCTGAAATGCGACACGAACGGCACGGTGAAGCCGAAATGGAAGCGCGCGGAATCGCGCATCGCCGATTCGCCGAGCGACAGGTCGGCATGCACCGAGAACGGCGCCTGCACATAAGTAAAGGTGGCGATGATCACCCGCCAGATGCTCTCCACGGTATCCAGCGGCAGGATGCCGTGATGGCGCTGCACCAGGCGGCGCATCATGTCGGCCTCGCGCGCCGGACGGAACGCCGAGCCGACTTCCTGGGTTTGTTTCACGGCGATCAGCCGGTCGATGATCTCGCCGCGTTGCATCAACAGCCGGTGCACCTCAGCGTCGATGTCGTCGATTTCGCGGCGCAGATCGGCCAGCGACGGCGGGGAGGGCGGCATTTCGGACATCGGGATAACCTTCGGCGAGCGCGCACGACACCGACCGATCCGCGCGGAGACCATCCGGCCGGGCCCGCTTTGCTTACGGTCAAACGGCGGTCGAAGGCAAAGAAAACATGAACCTTATCGGCGGGTTGCAGCCGCCATGCGCCTGCTCGCCTTGACGGGGGGCGGTGGCGCCACCTATATTCATCTTACTCCGTGGTCATTTGAGCCGGCCGGCTTGCAGCCACGTTAAACAAATCGCTAAAAGGCCGGGGATATGGGTCCCGGCCGAACCTTTGTTCAGGCCGGGTTTTTTATGACCCGCGGTATCCAGCTGTGGAACCTCCGAAGGAGGCCAGGGTCACGATGGTAAGTGTCAAAGCGTTCAAGCCCGGAGGCAAGCCGGAGCAGGACGAGGACCGGGTCCGGGAAGCCGACCATCCGAGTTCGCAGGTCGCGGTGTTCGGCACCGACCAGCCGCTCAAGCTCGACTGCGGGGTCGATCTCGCGCCGTTTCAGATCGCCTACCAGACCTACGGCACGCTCAATGCCGACAAGAGCAATGCCATCCTGATCTGCCATGCGCTGACCGGGGACCAGCACGTCGCCAATGTCCATCCGGTGACCGGCAAGCCGGGCTGGTGGCAGACGCTGGTCGGGCCGGGCCGGCCGATCGATCCGGAGCGCTACTTTATCATCTGCTCCAATGTGCTTGGCGGCTGCATGGGCTCGACCGGGCCGTCCTCGACCAATCCGGTCACCGGCAAGCTGTGGGGCCTGGATTTCCCGGTGATCACCATTCCCGACATGGTGCGCGCCCAGGCGATGCTGGTCGAGCGGCTTGGCATCGAAAAGCTGTTCTGCGTGGTTGGCGGCTCGATGGGCGGCATGCAGGTGCTGCAATGGTCGGTGGCGTTCCCGGAGCGGGTGTTCTCCGCGCTGGCGGTGGCGTGCGCGCCGCGCCACTCCGCGCAAAACATCGCCTTCCACGAACTCGGCCGCCAGGCGGTGATGGCTGATCCCGACTGGCTGCACGGCCGCTATTATGATGAAGGCGTGCGCCCGCATCGCGGCCTCGCGGTGGCGCGCATGGCGGCGCACATCACCTATCTGTCCGACGCCGCGCTGCATCGTAAATTCGGCCGGCGCATGCAGGATCGCGATTTGCCGACTTTCTCGTTCGACGCCGATTTCCAGGTCGAAAGCTATCTGCGCTATCAGGGCTCGTCATTCGTCGATCGGTTCGACGCCAACAGCTATCTCTATCTGACGCGCGCGATGGATTATTTCGACATCGCCGCCGACCATGAAGGCGTGCTGGCGCGCGCGTTCCGCGGCACCAAGACGCGGTTCTGCGTGGTGTCGTTCACCTCGGACTGGCTGTTTCCAACCTCGGAATCGCGCTCGATCGTGCACGCCCTCAATGCCGGCGGTGCGCGGGTGTCGTTCGCCGAGATCGAGACCGACAAGGGCCACGACGCCTTTTTGCTCGACGTGCCGGAATTCATCGACATCGCGCGGGCCTTTTTGCAGGCCGCCGACAAGGCCAACGGCCTGGCGCGCAAGGAGCGCTGACGATGACGGTTCAGGAATCGCTGCCGTTCGAGGCATCGACGGTGATGAAATGCTACCGCGCCGACCATCTGTTGGTCGCCGACATGGTCGAGTCCGGCTCAAAAGTGCTCGATGTCGGCTGCGGTGAAGGCGACCTTTTGCAATTGCTGGAATCGCGCGGCGTCGATGGCCGCGGCATCGAGCTATCGCGCGAAGGCGTCAATCGCTGCGTGGCGCGCGGCCTTGCGGTGGTGCAGGGCGATGCTGATACCGACCTCGCCGCATATCCCGACGATGCCTTTGACTATGTGATCCTGTCGCAGACGCTGCAGGCGACCCGGCAGCCGCGCGTGGTGCTGGAACATCTGCTGCGCATCGGCCGGCGCGCGATCGTGTCGTTTCCGAATTTCGGCTACGTCAATATGCGGCTGCAACTACTGATCCACGGTCAGATGCCGCGCACCGAGAATCTGCCGGCGACCTGGTACGACACGCCGAACATTCACTTCTGCACCATCAAGGATTTCGTCGGGCTGTGCGACGAGATCAACGTCAAGATGGAGCGTGCGGTGGCGCTTGATCGTCACGGCCGGCCGCTGCGTCTGATCGCGCCGTGGTGGTTCTGGAATCTGTTCGGCGAGCAGGGCGTGTTTCTGCTCAGCCGCGCGCAGAAGAAGAACGAAGCCGGCTCGGGCAACGTCGTTACTCCTTGATCATCGCGCCTGACGTGTTGTGCGTTTGGCTAGCAATGGCGCCGCGCTGTTACTTGCAGCACGACGCGATGATGACGATTGCGTGTAAAGCGTAGGTATTTCGCGCCTGCTTTACTTGTCATAGTTAATCGAATTTCTGTTTCAGAGCGTGAATGTTAGCAGAGTCAACGCATGATTTGTCATGAAATGGGCCCGTTAACTCCCGCTTAGGGACTTGATCTCGCCACACCGCGAATCGCATTAGGCGCCCGCGTTGTCCGGCCCGGGGAGGCTGGATGGAACTGGGGGTGTTGATGAGGATTTCGAATATGGTTGAGTTCAGCAAGTCTTGTTGGTTGGTTCGTTTCTCCACTTTGGCTTTGTTTTCGGCGGTGCTCACGGCGATGGCCGCACCAGCCTCGGCAAGACCGCAGCATGGCGCGGCACGCCACGTTCACACCCATCATGCCCATCAGCGGCATCATCATTTCAATCGGCATCACGGCATGCGCCATGTTGCGCGGCGCGCGGCGCCGGCCTCGATGTCTGCTTACGGCGACAGCTACAACAGCATGTCCGCGGAAAGCGCGGCGCAGTCCTATGACGGCGGGTTTGGTAGCACGGGCCTGGTTGCGGAAGCGCGGCGCCATCTCGGCGGCAATCCGACCGGCCGCTCGCGGCTGTGGTGCGCGCGCTTCATGAACATGGTGCTGGAGCGCGCGGGGCTGCGCGGCACCGGCTCCGACATGGCGCGCTCATTTGCGAGCTATGGCCAGCGCATCTCCGGCCCGCAGGTCGGCGCCATCGCGGTGATGTCGCGCGGCAAGCGCGGCGGCCATGTCGGCGTGGTCAGCGGCATCGATGCCAATGGCAACCCGATCGTGGTGTCGGGCAATCATAACCGCCGGGTCGCCGAGTCGGTCTATCCGCGCAGCCGGGTCTATGCCTACGTGCTGCCGTCGAGCTGAGCTAAGCGCGGCGGGCCGCTGGACCTCGGATCAGGCCCGCCGCACGAATTTGTGAAGCGCCCCCTTCCTTCGGCGGAAACCGTGCCCACATTTCGGGCAAGCCGGTGCGATGCCGGCGACGGCCACGGCTGGTTGACGGTCGTCAACGCGGTCCGCGGATCCCCACTGAAGATGTCGGTGACGTGCCTTTGGGCGTTGCTGGCAGGCCGAGGGACATAAAGATGAATATCGAAAAATACACCGAACGGGCGCGGGGCTTCATCCAGTCGGCGCAGTCGCTGGCGATGCGCGAAGGGCATCAGCAGTTTACCGCGCTGCACATTCTCAAAGTGCTGCTCGACGATCCGGAAGGATTGGCCGGCGGTCTGATCGACCGCTCCGGCGGCAATTCCCGCTCGATCCTGAAATCGACCGAAGCGGCGCTGAACAAGCTGCCAAAGGTTTCCGGTGCCGGCGCCGGCCAAGTCTATCTGGCGCCCGATACCGCGCGCGCCTTTACCGCCGCCGAACAGGCCGCAGAAAAGGCCGGCGACGGCTTTGTCACGGTGGAGCGACTGCTGCTCGGCTTGGCACTCGACAAGGACAGCGAAGCCGGCAAGCTGCTCGCCAAGGGCGGCGTCACGCCGCAAAATCTCAACAGCGCCATCAACGCGCTGCGCAAGGGCCGCACCGCCGATTCGCCGACCGCGGAAAACGCCTATGATGCCCTGAAGAAATACGCCCGTGATCTGACCCAGGCGGCGCGCGACGGCAAGCTCGATCCGGTGATCGGCCGCGACGAGGAAATCCGCCGCACCATTCAGGTGCTGTCACGGCGCACCAAGAACAACCCGGTGCTGATCGGCGAACCCGGCGTCGGCAAGACCGCGATTGTCGAGGGGCTGGCGCTGCGCATTCTCAATGGCGACGTGCCGGAGAGTTTGAAGGACAAGAAGCTGCTGTCGCTCGACCTCGGCGCCATGATCGCCGGCGCGAAATATCGCGGCGAATTCGAGGAGCGGCTCAAGGCGGTGCTCGGCGAGATCACCGCGGCGGAAGGCAGCATCATCCTGTTCATCGACGAGATGCACACCTTGATCGGCGCCGGCAAGGCCGACGGCGCGATGGACGCCTCCAATCTGCTCAAGCCGGCGCTGGCGCGCGGCGAGCTGCATTGCATCGGCGCCACCACGCTCGATGAATATCGCAAGCACGTCGAGAAGGACGCGGCGCTGGCGCGGCGCTTTCAGCCGGTGTTCGTCACCGAGCCGACGGTCGAGGACACCATCTCGATCCTGCGCGGCCTCAAGGACAAATACGAGCAGCACCATGGCGTGCGCATCGCCGACTCGGCGCTGGTCGCCGCCGCGACGCTGTCGAACCGCTACATCACCGACCGCTTCTTGCCGGACAAGGCGATCGACCTGATGGACGAAGCCGCGGCGCGGCTGAAAATGCAGGTCGATTCCAAGCCGGAAGAACTCGACAGCATGGATCGCGAGATCGTGCGGCTGAAGATCGAGCAGGAGGCGCTCAAGAAAGAGAGCGATATCGGCTCGAAAACCCGGCTGCAGACGCTGGAGAAGGAGCTCGCCGAGCTTGAGGAAAAATCCGCCGCTTTGTCGGCGCGCTGGAGCGCGGAAAAGAACAAGCTGTCCGATGCTCAGAAGCTGAAAAGCGAGCTCGACGGCTTGCGCATTGAACTGGCCGACGCGCAGCGGCGCGGCGAATATCAGCGTGCGGGCGAATTGGCCTATGGCCGGATTCCCGATCTGGAAAAGAAGCTGGCCGCGATCGAGGACCAGGACGGCTCCGGCGAAATGGTCGAGGAGGCGGTCACCGCCAACCATGTCGCCCAGGTGGTGTCGCGCTGGACTGGCGTGCCGGTCGACAAGATGCTGGAGGGCGAAAAGGAAAAGCTGCTGCGCATGGAAGACCAGCTCGCGCAGCGCGTGGTCGGGCAGTTCGAGGCGGTGCATGCGGTCTCGACCGCGGTGCGGCGCGCGCGCGCCGGGTTGCAGGACCCGAACCGGCCGATGGGCTCGTTCATGTTTTTGGGCCCGACCGGCGTCGGCAAGACCGAGCTGACGAAAGCTCTGGCCGAATATCTGTTCGACGACGAGACCGCGATGGTGCGCATCGACATGTCGGAATACATGGAGAAGCACTCGGTCGCGCGGCTGATCGGCGCGCCTCCCGGCTATGTCGGCTATGACGAAGGCGGCGCGCTCACCGAGGCGGTGCGGCGCCGGCCCTATCAGGTGGTGCTGTTCGACGAGATCGAGAAGGCGCATCCGGACGTGTTCAACGTGCTGCTGCAAGTGCTCGATGACGGCCGGCTCACCGACGGTCAGGGCCGCACGGTCGATTTCCGCAACACCTTGATCGTGATGACCTCCAATCTCGGCTCGGAATTTTTGGTGAACCAGCCGGAAGGCGAGGATACCTCGGTGGTGCGCGATCAGGTGATGGCGATGGTGCGCGCGCATTTCCGGCCGGAATTCCTGAACCGGGTCGACGAGATCATCCTGTTCCACCGGCTGCAGAAGAGTGAGATGGGGCGGATCGTCGAAATCCAGTTCGCCCGGCTGCAGAAGCTGCTCGAAGATCGCAAGATCGTGCTGCAGCTCGACGATGCCGCGCGCGAATGGCTCGCCGAAAAAGGCTGGGACCCGGCCTATGGCGCCCGGCCGCTCAAGCGGGTGATCCAGCGCAATGTGCAGGACCCGCTCGCCGAAATGCTGCTGGCCGGTTCGGTCAAGGACGGCGACCGGGTCGCGATCTCCGCCGATGGCGGCGTGCTGACCTTCAACGGCGCCCCGCCGCACACCGCCGATATCGAGGATCTCGGCCAGCGGCTGCCGAAGCGCAAGCTGCACTGAGGCGGCTGATCCCCAAATAGCGGTCGGCTCCACCGACACCTCTCAATGGCCGGGCCTCGTCCCGGCCATTGGCGTTTTCTCGCTCCCCCGGTGCGGGAGTGGTCAGGCGCAGCGCGTCCGCCGTGCACAACCTGCTCCCTCTCCCCGCTCGCGGGGAGAGGGGTGGGTGTCACACCGTAATACCAACGGAAATTGATACCAACCCATCCGCATGTCATGGCCGGGCTCCGTCCCGGCCATCCACGTCTTTGATCTTGCGCCGCTTTCAAGACGTGGATGCCCGCGACAAGCGCGGGCATGACGAGTCAATGGCAGGAGCCGTTGGTATAAGAGGGGAAGGACAAGTGGGCCGCGTCAGCCCGCGCCGAGTGCGGGCATGACGAATGAGAGTAAGGACGAACGAGAGTAGGGGAGTTCTGATCAGGACCCCGCCGCCGCGTCAGTGCGCGGCGGAGCGGGTCTGCATCGCCGCGCTGCGGCCGGTGCTCGGCGCGGTCAGGTCTTCCGACAGCCGCGAGCCGCGATTGGTCATCATGGCGTCGAGCCGGTCGCGCTCCTTCTCGAAGCTGGCCAGCATCGAGCCTTCCAGCGAGCGGCCGCGCGGCAGCTTGACGCGCATCGGATCGACAAAGCGGCCGTTGACCAGGATTTCGTAATGGACATGGGCGCCGGTCGACAGGCCGGTCGAACCGACAAAGCCGATCACCTGGCCCTGGCGCACCCGTTTGCCGACTTCCAGGCCCTTGGCATAGGCCGACATGTGGCCGTAGGCGGTCTCATAGCCATTGGCGTGCTTCAGCCGCACATATTTGCCGTAGCCGCCTTCCCAGCCGACCTTTTCGACCACGCCGTTGCCGGAGGCGAAGATCGGCGTGCCGTAGGCGGTCGACCAGTCGACGCCAGTGTGCATCTTCACATAGCCGAGGATCGGGTGACGGCGGCCGCCGAAGCCGGAACGCATGGTCGCGGTGTTGACCGGCTTGCGCACCAGGAACTTTTTCGCGCTCTTGCCGGTCTCGTCATAGAAATCGACCACCGAATCGTCCGGGGTCTGGAAGCGGTAATAGCGCTTGGTCTCGCCGCCGATGGTGAGCGAGGCATACAGCACGTCGTTCTTCTCGGTGACCGCGGTGGCTTCGTCGTCGCCGGCGAAAAACACCTCGAAGGAATCGCCGGCCTGCACCCGGCGCTGGAAATCGACGTCGTAGGAATAGATCTTGACCATGTCCTCGATCACCGAGGACGGCACCTTGTTGCGCATCGCGGTCTCATAAATGCTCTGATAGAGCCGCACGCCGCTGCCGTCGTCTTCCTCTTCTTCCTCGCTGGTCTCCGGCGTCTCCGCCACCGTGTTCATGCTCTGCACGTCGACCGCGACATAGCGGCCAAGATCGGACAGCGCCGCGACCGCTTCCACGGTCTGTTCGCTGGCGATCATCACCCGGTAGGGCTGCAGGCGTTGGCCGGGGCCGGCCGGCACCATCAGGATCCGGACTTTCTGGCCTTCGCGCAGGCCGCCGTCGCGGCCGCGGGCGCCAAGGGTGGCCATGATCGCCCGAATGTCGTCGGGGCTGGCACCTTGATCGCGTAGGATGGTGGCGATGCTGTCACCCTTCTTCACGGTGACGGTGCGTTCGTTGATTGGGTTGCCGCCGGTGGTCTGGTCTTTGGTCTTCGGCAGCAGCGTGACGTTTTCAGGAACGATCCGGGTTTCGAAACCGGCATAGGGGTCGGCGGCGACATTGCCCTCGGTGGCGTAAGCGAGCTTGATGTCGCTCTGGGTGCCATCGCCGGCATTGGCCATGGTGTATCGGACGCCAGCGCCGCCGCGCCAATTGGAGGCATCGCGCACCCGCAGCAGCACCTCGTCGATCGCCACCACCGCGGCGATCTTGGCCTTGGGCAGCACGGTGCCAAGATCGCGGGTCACATAAGAGACTTCGGCGTCCGGCTCGACCGCATCGGGGTTTTGCGCGTCTTCGGCGCTCGCCGCCGGCGAGGTGCCGACATCGGTGAGCATGCGCTGGGCGTTGAACGGCGGAATTTTGGCGCTGAGATCGGTGGTGCTGAGCGCGAGGTTGCCGGCGATTCGAATGAAGGGCCGGACTCGGACCACGTCGCGGCTGCCGACTCGGGTCACCGTGGACACCCGCACCACCTGGCGGGCGGCCGAGGATTCGCTCGGCGGCGGCAGCCGGTCACTTTTGTGAAGCGCGGTCGCTTTATCATTGGCGCCGACCGCGCCGCGCAGCGCCGCTTCGACTCGCTCCGGCATCTTGGCAAAGGTGGTCTCGCCGTCGAGCGACGCAAAAACGGCGCCGCCGATCAAAGCTGCGCCGCACAGGCCGGTGAGAATCGTGCCGCTGAACCATTGTACCGAGACGCGGCGACGATCGATCACCGCGGCTTCGGAGCCGTCGACCGAAAGCGGGGGCTCATGGCCAAGATCAATCGCCCCGATTCCGCGGCCATAATGATGTGCACGTGGCGCCCGATGGCTCAAACTGCCGTCCCCCAACTGTCGATACTCACGCTGCCGCCCGCCCCAGCGTCGCGGCGCCGTGAAATTAGCCGATGACGAGCCCGCTGTCTCACGGCCGATTCGTTGTCCCCGCTGTGCAGAGTGTCTCTCTATAGATTGGCCTCTGTAGAGAGCCGCCGCTGCACCGTGGTGGTCGCGCGACCAAAAAATTCGGCCGTTCGACCCAAAATTGTCATGGCGGCGACCGCTGGAACCGTCCGTCTCCGGAAATCGACCCCAAAAAAACGACCCGAAATTCGGTTCGCGTGAAACTTTTTTCGCGTTCGCCGACCGCAGAACGCTTCAGGATTGTGGCTTGAGTACGGCTGAGTGGCTGAAATCGCTGGTTTATTTCCCTCTGACAGCCACTTTGCAGAAATGCGACGGTTTGCTGACGAATGGCGTTGACTCCGCCAATGGCCCGCCCTATAAGACAGCCACTGAGCGCGGCGCCGCCGCCGAGACCTCCGGGTCCTGGCGGGCTTCCGTGCCTCTCAAGCCTCTCTTCTCGGTGAGTGCTTCAGCAGCCGATAGTTATCGGTTGCCGAT
>NZ_QJTI01000032.1 GCF_003217325.1 Rhodopseudomonas faecalis | reverse complement strand
TTGTTCGGATCTTGCTCAAACCGAACCAACTGATTGTCGACAGTGTCCAGACTCTCGTTGGTCTCAGTGAGAAATTCGCGCAACAAGTCGTCCATGAAAGCCGGCCCTTACTCACGCGAGCGTCCACACAACGACGCTCTTGGCTCCGGCCACTGTCGACGTAAAGCGTTTAATATTGGTTGAGTAGCGCGCAAAAGCGTAGCGAACCGCAAATCCGCGCAGCGAACGCGGGCGGCCGGCAACTAAGTATTAACTATGCGGGTTTGGCCGCGGTCAGAGCGCCGCGATCACCACCGTATCGGCCTCGGGGGCCAGTGACACCTGCAGGCCGCAGGCCTGGGCAAGCAGCCGCGTGTAGTAAGGCTGCACCGCATGGGCGTCGATCGCACTCTTGGGGCCGGTGCTCAGCATATCGACAATGTTGTGCGGGGTACGGACATTAAGTCCGCTGGCGGTGACGCGGAACGACATCGCCTCGCCCTCGCCGATCGGATCGACCTTGAGCAGGCCGCCGCGCGGAATGGTCTGCTGGGCGATCACCAGCATGTTGAGCAAGAGCTTGGCGCGGTTCTTCGGCATCAGCACCCGCGGCAGGTTCCACTCGATCTTGGTCTTGTCGTCTTCGAGATGGCCGCGCGCCATGTTCTGGGCATCGCCGAGATCGATCTGCGCGCCGGCCGAGCCAGCCGCGCCAAACGCCAGCCGGCAGAATTGCAGCCGGGCCGACGCGGTGCGCGCGCTCTTGCGGATCAGCTCCAGCGCGAAATCGCGGTCTTCCGGCTTCGGGCTATCGTCCAGCACTTCGAGGCCGTTGACGATGGCGCCGACCGGACTGATCAGATCGTGGCAGACCCGCGAGCACAGCAGCGCTGCCAGTTCCAGCGAATCCGGCACCGGGAAAGCGGCGGGGGTTTCGGAGGCTGCAGATTGGAAGGTTTCGGACATCGCGTCGATCCTGAAAGCCGCACGGCGGGACTGCGGCGAATCAGCCGCTGATGTTGGTTGATACACTGGCGACGTCAACACCGCCAACAAAGGCCGCGTCATCACGGCGTTTTCTAGGCGAGCGCAGTGCTGTTGCCAGACGCGGCGCGCTCTTCCACAACAACGCAGCGCTCACAGGAACCCGACCATGACCACCAGCACCAGCTCCGGCCCCACCCTCTCCCGCGACCAGGCGGTTCAGCTGCTGGACGAGCTGACCGCGCTCGCGATCGAGGCCGGCCGTGCGATCCAGGCGATCGACCGCAGCGGGCTGGCGGTGCAGGGCAAGGCCGACGGCTCGCCGGTGACCCAGGCCGATCTCGCCGCCGACCGGGTGATCGCGGCTGGACTGGCGGCGCTGTGCCCGGCGATCCCGGTCGTATCCGAGGAGCGCGCTCCGGCGTGCACAAAGCTCTCCGGCAGTTTCTTTCTGATCGACCCGCTCGACGGCACCAAGGAATTCATCGCCGGCCGCGATGAGTTCACCGTCAATATCGCGCTGGTGGTCGATGGCTCGCCGCTGCTCGGCATCATCGGCGCCCCGGCCAAGGGCGTGCTGTGGCGCGGCGTCGCCGGCGCCGGCGCGGAACGGCTGACGCTGAACGCAGACGGGGCGATCACCGGCCGGGCCGCGATCCGCACCCGGCCGCTGCCCGCCGCGGGCCAGCCGTGGGTCGCCGCGGTCAGCCGCTCCCATGGCAATGCCCGCACCGAAGCCTTTATCGACGCCCGCCCGGGCGCCGAACGCCGCACGCTCGGCTCGGCGGTCAAGCTTGGCCGGATCGCGGAAGGCAGCGCCGACATCTATCCGCGGCTCGGGCCGACCAGCGAATGGGACATCGCCGCGGGCCACGCGCTGGTGACCGCAGCGGGCGGCGTGGTCACCGATTGCTCGGGCGCCCCCATCCGCTATGGCATCGGCCACCCGCAATTTCTGGTGCCGGAGTTCATCGCCTGGGGCGATCCGGCCGCCGCTCCCGGCCGCTAAGCACAAGCTGCGCTATTCTATTCGGCCAGTTGCTCGAGCAGCTTGGGCCAATGCTGCGCGGCGCGCTGCAGGTAGCGGCCAGGGTCGGCCGCGAACGCATCGCGGTTGTCCTGATCGACAAACAGAAACAGCCGCTGCCCTTCGATCAGCCAGATCTGGGCATTGCCCGCGACCGCGACGCCGCGCGCCACGCCGACCGGATCGTAGCCGCCATATTGCGGGGCATAGATGTCGGGCCGCGCCAGAAAATAGCTGCGGTTGCCGGCATTGCAGAACCGCCAGACCGCGCCGTTCTTGTCGGCCTCGAACTCGGCTTTGCCCTGCCGCGCTTCTTTATCCGTGAAATAGGCCACCGGATCGAAGCCGCCGATGGCGACGCCGGTGTGACGATTCACCACCACCCGTTCGGTGGTCGCCGAGGCCGCTGCTGCGACCGCGGGCGTGAATGCCATGGCGAGAGCCACAAACAAGGCCGAACCAGGGCAAATCGCTTTTCTTTGCTGCCGTTGTGCCGACATAGTTGCTACCGATAAACATCCGAGTCGGGGACGATGGGTGCACCCTAAGGGCTGCTTCTCAGCATCCGGTTAAGGGTGTGCCTACGGAATTTACTCAGGGGTTGTTCGTCATGAGCTTTGCTTCTCGCCTCGGCGCGCTCGCTGTCGCCGCGCTGATGTGCATGTTGGTGCCGGCTTCCGCGCAATATGCCCAGCATCCACCGCGACAGCAGGCGACCCCCAGCACCTATGGCACCGACGAACTGGCTACGGCCGGGCATCGCTTTTTCGGCAATGTGTCGCGTGGTCTGGCCTCGGTGATCGAGCGCGCGGTCAGCCAATGGGGTCTGCCGAACGGCTACATTCTGGGTGAAGAAGGCTCGGGCGCGTTCGTCGCCGGGCTGCGCTATGGCGAAGGCACGCTGTACACCAAGAATGCCGGCGACCTGCGGGTCTACTGGCAGGGGCCGTCGGTCGGCTTCGATTGGGGCGGCGACGGCGCGCGCACCATGATGCTGGTCTATAACCTGCCGGCCACCAACGCGATCTATCAGCGCTTCGCCGGCATCAACGGCTCGGCCTATATCGTCGGCGGCTTCGGCATGACCGCGCTGACCGCCAACAATATCGTGGTGGTGCCGATCCGCTCCGGCCTCGGCCTGCGGCTGGGGGCCAATATCGGCTATCTGAAGTTCACCCCAGGCGCGACCTGGAATCCGTTCTAAGCGCCCAAACCGCGGAAAATCGCGTGACCTCCGCGCCAGATTCACGTTAACGCTTTCACGTTAACGCTGCGGGCGGCGCCGTCGCGCCCCGCCGCTGGCGCACGGCTGGCGGCCCGGACCTATCGGTACTCGGTGCCGCAAGTTGTGTTGTCCGCCGTCCAATTTGCTCTGGGAGTGTCCCGATGGTCGAGCCGATCATGTATCTGGCGATCGGTTTTCTGGTGTCGATGCTGCTCTGGCTGATGATCATACCGCTGGTGCATAACCGCGCGGTACGGCTCACCACCCGGCGCCTCGAAGCCGCAGCACCGGTGTCGCGGGCCGAAGTCCAGGCCGACAAGGACCAGCTGCGCGCCGAATTCGCGATGACGGCGCGCAAGCTCGAGATCAACGTCGACAAGCTCAAGCACCAGACCTCGAGCCAGCTCGCCGAGCTTGGCAAGAAGACCGAGGCCATCAACCGCCTGAAGCACGAGCTCGCCGAAAAGAACGCCGCGATCTTTGCTCTGCAATCGCGCGAGGCCGGGCTGAAACAGCAGCTCGAAGCCACCGAGCAGGAATTTGCCGGCAAGGCGCAGGCGCTGCAGACCGCGGAACAGGCGCTGAGCGCCAAACAGGACGAGCTGGCCCGGCTGAGCTCCGATCTGTCGGAGCGCTCGCAGACCGCCGACAGCCGCGAACGCGAACTCGCCACCGTGCATTCTGAAATCGACACGCTGAAAGCCAAGGTGCAGGACGCCGAGCAGGAATTCGCCGCCACCCAGCAGCGCCTGGAGCAGCAGCGCAGCGCGTCCGACCTCGCCAGCCGCGAACTGACCGAGGCCCGCGAGCACGGCACCAACCTCAACCACCGGGTTGCCGACCTCGACCGCCAGCTCAGCACCCAGGTCAAGCAATCGGAAACGCTGGCCAGCCGGGTCAAGCTGCTCGAGGCGGAAAACGCCGAGCTGCGCGCGGCGATCGCCGGCAAGCACGGCAAGGCGCCGGTCACCAACGCAGAAATCGAGCAGCTGCGCGCCGACAAGAGCCGCGCCGAGCAGGAGCTGAAATCGGCCCGCGACGAGCGCAGCAAGCTGCAGCGCGATCTGGTGGCGATCCAGCAGCAGGCGGAAGCGGCCTGGGCCACCGAGCGCACCGAAAACGCGCTGCTGCGCGAGCGCATCAACGAGATCGCCGCCGAGGTCGCCAAGCTCGCGATTCAGCTGGAAGGGCCGAATTCCTCGGTGGAGAAGCTGCTGGCCGACAGCAAGCCCGCCACTGGCGGCAATGACCGCGCCGCGGCACGGCCGAGCCTTGCCGATCGCATCAAGGCGCTGCAGTCGCAGGCCACCCGCCGCAAGGCCAGCTGACCGCGTTTTCAAGCGTTGGAGCGGCGGGCTCCGATCGCGAATTTCCGATCGCGAATTGAGGTGACAGGTGTCTGATCTCGGCCCTGGCGTTGCGGCCTCCGGATCGCCGAGATGAGATTTACCGACGCGGACCCACAGGCTTGGCTTGACACCAGCCCCTGCAATTCCGTAAATCGCGCCACCGACGACGACGCGGCGGCAACGCCCCGCAGCACGATTGTCGAGATCGCGCGTCGCCCATGGCCACGCTGCCGATATCCCGGGCGCATAGCTCAGCGGGAGAGCGTTCCCTTCACACGGGAGAGGTCCAAGGTTCGATCCCTTGTGCGCCCACCATCGTCCGAACTTCCCTCACGACTGAATTTCCAGGCGCTCGCGTTGCAACAACGCAGTTGCCGCAATTGACTCGCGACAATGCCGCCGCCGCAAGCGGCCGGCACGCTGTCGTCACCGGCCGCGACCAACAGCGGCCGTTGGGAGGGACGACAGATGCCGCATCAGGGAGCTGAGCAGCGCGTCGCCGCGTTGCTGGAGCAGGAAAGTTCAATCAAGCAATGGCTCGATCAGATCGGCGCACTTGGCCGCGACCACCGCGGCCATATCGTGGTGCGCGGTCTCAGCGTCGAGGAAGCCGAAGAGTTTTTGCGGCTGCGGCCGCTGGTGCAGGCGCCGGACAGCGGCCTGACCCAGCCGGGCCTCGCCCAGGCGACCGAGCGCTATGGCGCGCTGCGTAGCAAGCTGGAAGCGGCGCTGCAGGAAGAAGCGATCGCCCGGCTCAGCTCCTGGGGAGGCCACTGAGCGGCTCATACTACGGCGGTTGATAGCAACCACTCCGCTCGCCATGGCCGGGCACGCTGTTCAGCCCGGCCATCCACGTTTTGGATCTTGAAGCGCTTAAGAGGTGGATACCCGCGACAAGCGCGGCATGACGGATCATTGGTGGAGCCCGATGGTTTAGGCGCCCGGCCGCAGCGTCGGCTACCGCTTGCGGTCTGGCTCACGATCAAAAACCTGATCAGGGATCGCGGTGCGGTTCTGGTTTTCCGGGGACCGCAGCGCGCTCCCGACGATGGTGTGCGCCCACGATTGACCGCGCGCTGCAACCGTGCGGGCAAGTGGCGGGCTGCGCGGTCCACTGTCACCAAACCGTCATCGCGCCGTTATCATTCTGTTAACGCTGCGCGCTATAGCCTGATCTTATGCAGAGCGAACCGGATGTACGTTCGCCGCGCAGATGGCTCGGAGTGTCACCACTTCGGGCCGTAATTTTTTGGGCCGGCATTTGCGCATAGAGCGATGCGGTCGGCCCGACGCCACCATCAGCTGCCCTCCCCCTCCACCATCGATGCCTGTCATGCCCGCGCTTGTCGCGGGTATCCACGTCTTAAACGCGATGCAGGGTCAAAGACGTGGATGGCCGGGACAAGCCCGGCCACGACGAGCAGTCAGGTTGGCATCGATCGCCGCTATAGCGTTTTCTAGCGAAGTGGATTCCGGTTCGCGTCAAGAAAACGCGTTAGAACAAAAAGCTCTAACTCACATCACCACTTCGATCAGCCGCGGTCCCGGCTCGGCCACTGCCGCGGTCAGTGCCGCACATAGCTGCTCGGCGCTGTGCACCGCGCGGCCTTCGACACCCATGCCCTTGGCGAGCGACACCCAATCGAGCGTCGGCCGGTCGATGCTGAGCATATCGAGCGCGCGCTGACCCGGCGCGCCGGCTTCGACGCCGGCGAACTCGCCGCGCAAAATCTGATAGTTGCGATTGGCAAACACCACCGTGGTGACGTCGAGCCGCTCGCGCGCCTGGGTCCACAGCGATTGCAGCGTGTACATCGCGCTGCCGTCGCCCACCAGACAGATCACCTTGCGGTCCGGACAAGCGACCGCCGCGCCGGTCGCGACCGGAGGCGAGAAGCCGATCGAGCCGCCCATGTTCTGCAGCCAGTCATGCGGCGCCGCCGCCGCGGTCGGCGGGAAGAAACCACGGCCGGTGGTGATCGATTCATCGACCACGATGCCATTGTCGGGAATCGCCAGAGCGATCGCCATCGCGATCGCGGCCGGCGTCAGCGCGCCGCTCGGCGGCGTCAACGCCATCTGCGGCTGCGGCTGCGCGTCGTGCGGCTTGGCGCCGAGCACGCCAGCCAGCGCCTCCAGCGCCGCCACCGAGCGCTCGCCATGCGCGGTCAGCCGGTGCACCTGGCAGCCATTCGGCTTCAGCAAACTCGGCTTGTTCGGATAGGCGAAGAACGCCACCGGATCGCTGGCCTCGACCAAAATGATGTGCCGGAACTGCTGCAGAATCGGCAGCGCCTGATCGATCACATAGGGGATGCGATCGATCGCGAACCGGCCGCGGCCGCGCGCCATCAGCGGGTTATAGGTCTGGCCCATCACCTGGCAGCCGGTCTTGCCGGCGATCCGGGCCGCCAGTTCCAGCCCATGCGCCGACAGCGCGCTGCCGGTCATCAGCAGCAAGGCCGGCTCGCCGCCGCGCAGCACTCGCGCCGCCTCCTCGACCGCGCGCGGCGCGTAGCTGGCGCCGGCCTCCGCCGGCTCGACCTCGGCAATGCCGTCAGCTTGATTCCAGGCGGTATCGGCCGGCAGAATCAGCGACGCGATCTGGCCCTGCCGCGCCACCGCGATCGCCGCCGCGCCGTCGCGCGCCACCGACTCGGCATCGGGCGAGGTGCGCACAAAGGCCGACATCGGCCGCGCCAGTGCTTCGATATCGGAGGTCAGCGGTGCGTTGTAATCGATGTGGTAGGTGGCGTGCTGGCCGATGATGTTGACGATGCCGGAATTGGCCTTTTTGGCGTTGTGCAGATTGGCGAGCGCATTGGCGAGCCCGGGGCCAAGATGCAGCAGCGTCGCGGCCGGCCGGCCCGTCATCCGGAAATAGCCGTCGGCAGCACCCGAGACCACGCCCTCGAACAGCCCGAGCACGCAGCGCATGCCCTCGACCCGGTCGAGCGCGGCGACGAAGTGCATCTCCGAGGTGCCGGGATTGGCGAAACAGACCTCGACGCCGCCTTGAACCAGCGTCCGCACCAGGCTTTCCGCACCGTTCATGGTCCGCTCCCCGCAGTTTTCCTAAGCCCGGGCGCAGATCAACATTGTTGCTGCGCTTCGTCAAAGGGCCGCCGCACGCGCCAAGACTGGTCAAAATCGCTCCATGGGTTGCGCGACGCGGCGAATTGTGGCCACTTCGCAGGACGATTGCGACAGTGGAGGAACGATGAGCCGGTTTCTCGCCGCGGTATGTGCGACCGCCCTTGCGTCGGTCGTTGCGACCACCGCCCATGCGGAATTTTTCGACAGCCGCGAGGTGATGGGCTTCGGCCCCAACTTCTTCGCGGGCAGTTCCAATCCGATCCCCCGCGAGGTCGTGATGTATTCCGGGCCCTACGCGCCCGGCACCGTGGTGATCAACACCTCGGAACGGCGGCTATATCTGGTGCTGCAGGGTGGCCGGGCACTGCGCTATGGTATCGGCGTCGGACGCGACGGGTTCCGCTGGAGCGGCGTGCATCGCATCAGCGCCAAGCGCGAATGGCCGAGCTGGACGCCGCCCAAGCAGATGCTGCGCCGCCGCCCCGATCTGCCGCGCCACATGGCTGGCGGCATCGACAATCCGCTCGGCGCGCGCGCCATGTATCTCGGCTCGACGCTGTATCGCATCCACGGCTCCAACGAGCCGGAGACCATCGGCCAGGCAGTGTCGTCCGGCTGTTTTCGCATGACCAACGAGGATGTCGCCGATCTCTATGACCGCGTCCGCGTCGGAACCACGGTGGTGGTGAGGAACTGACCCGTCTCGCCCGCATCGCGCAACGGCGCGCTCCATCGACACGACACGCCGCCAACACGACGCGAAACGTAACGCTGGCGGCGTTGCTCGCCGTGATGATCACCGGCGCGGCGCTGGCCGCCGGTGGCGCCGCGCCCGGCAGCACGGAGCATCGCGGCACCGAGAGCACGCATGCGCCCGCTTCCGTGCACAAGCACCATGGCAAACGGGCTAAGGCGGAACGCACCGCGTTTTCTGATCAGGAGATCGTCGAGGGTTTTCTGAAAACCGCGTTCGGTGCCGAATATCACCTCGCCGGCCGGGTCGACCGGATTCGCAAATACAATGGCCCTGTGCGGGTGTTTGCGGAAGGCGCGCGCCACGACCGCAAGGAGCAGATCGCCGCGATCGTCGCCGACGTCGCCGCAAAGGTGCAGCATCTCGACATCGCGATGGCGCCGAGCAGCAGTGCCGCCAATGTCACCATCAATTTGGTGCGCGACCGCGATCTGTATCGCACCCTGACCTCCTCCTACGGCGCCGAGCGCGCCCGGGAGATCCGCTCCTCGCTCGATCCGCAATGCCTGTCCGGCTTCCGCAAGAACGAGGCCTATGAGATCGAGCATTCCGACGTGATCCTCACCGTCGACAATGGCGACTTCGTCTTCTTCGACTGCGCCTATGAGGAATTGCTGCAGTCGCTCGGCCCGATCAACGACACCGACCAGGTGCCGTGGACCATGTTCAACGACAACGTCCAGATGGGCTATTTCGACGTGTTCGATCAGTACATCATGAACATTCTGTACCACCCGCTGATCCGGCCCGGCATGACCGTGCCCGAGGTCAAGGCGCTGCTGCCCGAGGTGCTGGCCGACGTCCGCCGCTTCGTCGCGCGCATCAACAAGCTGCCGCAATAGCGGCCGCGAAAAGCGCCACTGAGCTGGCATCCACGTCTAAGCGCCGTGCTGTTGCAAAGACGTGGATGGCCGGGACGAAGCCCGGCCATGACGGGTCGTTGCTATCAACTGCGCTTGCAGATCGCCTGCAGCGCTCGCCACTCCGCGTCGGTCAGCAGCGGCGGGCCGGTGGGCACAGCATCCAGGCTCCGCATCCGATCGCGGCGGTCCTCGGTGAGCGGATGGCTGGATACGATATCGAGGCCGCTGCCGCCTTGCTTGCCGGTGATGCGGAACAGCAGCTCGCCGAGCCCTTTTGGCGAGCGGCCGAGCTTCTGCATCACCTCGATCGAAAACGTATCGGCGTCATGCTCGGCCTCGCGCGAGTAGGACGAGCTGATCAGCGTCTTGGTCGCGAACACCAGCGCGCCGGAGCCGCTGAGATCGCCGAACAGCAGGCCGATCAGAAACGACGCGCTGCCATTGTGGATCAGCACCTTGATGTTGTCGTGATGAGCGACATGGCCGAATTCATGGGCGATCACCGCGGCGATCTCGTCCGGATCGTTGGCAGCGGCCAGCAACGCACTGAACAGCAGCACCTTGCCGCCCGGCAGCGCCACCGCGTTGGGGATGCCGCTCGACAGCACCACCAGGGCGACATGATCGTCGAGCCCGCCGGCGCTGCGCACCGCCTCGACCAGCTTGGCGAGCGCCGCCTGCCCGGCCGGATCGTCACAGACCCGGTCGCCGAGCAGCGTTTTGACCTGCTGCTCGACCACGACGCCGAGCCGCTGTTCAAACGAGCGCGGCAGTAGCGGCGCCAGCCGTTCGGCGATCAGCGGCAGGCCAAACACCGCGATCAGCAGCACCGACGCGGCCGCCGCCACCGACCAGCCGACGATCCGCGCGGTGCTATGCCGGGCCGACGCTGAAGCATCGAGGCCGGTGCACCGCGCGGTCAGTTGCGCGGCGAGGCCAGGATCGCGGATTTCCAGCCGCGCCAATGGCGCCGCGGCGATATTGCAGAGCCGCAAGATGCCCGATGGCGCATCGGCGCGGCGCAGATCGCCGAACGCCCAGCTGGCCAGCGTTTCGCCCTCAAGGTTTTGGATCAGCAGGCGCTCACCGAATGACAGCGTGACCCGGTGACGGCGGCTCGATGTGCCGTCGAAATAGATCGCCTCCGGAGTGATATGGCTGGGTAAATCATGCGGCATCGCAGCAGCCACCGCTCAGCTACAAACCAGCGACGTCGAGGCCGTCGGCAAAACCCTCGCCAAGCGCGGTCGCCAATTCACCCTGTGCGGCAACCTCGGCCGCGGCATCAAGCCCGTAGACCGTGGTGGCATTGGCCACCTTGGCCCACAGATCGCGCAGCAGATAGATGCGCATCACCGCGTTGAAGCCGACGATCAGCAAGAGATAGCCGATGCCGGTCAGCACCAGCATCGCAACGTTATTCTGCAGCGCCTCGGGCCGAAAGGTCTCGCCGTCACCACCGGCCAACAGCGCGATCACCGCGCCAAAGCCGCCGAGACAAAGCGAAAAGACGAGCAGCAGCAGCGCGCTCCAGCCGATCGCCTTCCAGTACAGCGGGATCAGTGCCGTGACCGGCAACGCCGACTGCAAACGGACCGCGCCGAAGCGGAGGCCCGACAGCCACCAGCGCCATTCCATCGCCCGATAGATCGCAAACAGCACCGGCAGCGCCGGCAGCACGACGATCGTGAGATAGGGCAGCCACAGCAGCGACGGAACGATCAGGAACGCCAGCGTCAGCGCCCAGATCCACCAGCCGCGTTTGAACAGTTCGATCCCACGGCCCTCGAACCGGCCTTGCAGCTCGCCATAATGCGAATGGCCCAACTTGTAGCGTTCCAGCGCCGCGGTGCGCCACGGCAGCAGCAGGCCGAAGGTGAGCAGCACCGCCAGCGCCCATAGCGAGGCACGCAGCGCATAGGCCCAGCCCGAGCCGGTCATCCAGAACCGTACCCCGCGCCAGATAGTGCGCGTCAGCCGATAGCGCCGCGCCCGATAGATCGCGAACTGGCTGAACAGATAGAACAGCGCCACCAGCGGAACGCTGGCGAAGGCCTGCAGACTCTCCGCTTCGATGCCGAGCAGGAAATAGCCGATATAGAGCGGCGCCAGGATCGCCACCGCCATCAGAAAGCCGAGCAGCAGTTCCTTGCCGGTGCCGGTATATTCGGCCGCATCGCCATCGAGCGCGGTATTGGCCCAGAGATGGCGGCGCATGTCGGTGGCGAGCCAGAAACGGTAAAAGCCGAGCGTGATCAGCTCCAAGAGGCCGCCGCGCAGCACCAGGCGGCGAAACTCGGCGCGGCTGCCACAAAAGCTCGCGGCTCGCGCGGTCGGCACCTGCGGGACGGAGGTCATCTCGTTCACAGCGGGCTTCCTCTCGGACCAAGCCAAGCCTTGGACAAACCAAGCCTTGGACAAACCAAGTCTTGGGCCAAACCAAGTCTCGCCTGCCGATCGCCCTTCCCGCAAGGGCGGCGCCGAACCAGGTCTGCGATTATTGCTGCCGGCTGATTAATCCGCAGCTCTGTGCGGAGCGGTCTGGCAACGATGTCAGCCACATCGAGCCGCGCCTTCTCTCCCCGCTTGGCGCGGGAAGAGAAGGGTATTTGCGGCGAGACGGCCGACCGGCCGTCTCGCTTCGTCCACTTGGCCGTCGCGCTTGGGCGTCAGGCGGTCTTGGAGAACAATTCGCGGCCGATCAGCATGCGGCGGATTTCGCTGGTACCGGCGCCGATCTCATAGAGCTTGGCGTCGCGCAGCAGCCGGCCGGTCGGATAGTCGTTGATGTAGCCGTTACCACCGAGCAGCTGGATCGCGTCGAGTGCGCACTGCGTGGCTTTTTCCGCAGCGTAGAGAATCGCGCCGGCGGCGTCTTCGCGGGTGGTCTCGCCGCGGTCGCACGCCTTGGCGACCGCATAGACATAGGCACGCGCCGAATTCATGGTGACATACATGTCGGCGACCTTGCCCTGGATCAGCTGGAAGGTGCCGATCGGCTGACCGAACTGCTTGCGCTCATGCACATAGGGCAACACCACGTCCATGCAAGCCTGCATGATGCCGAGCGGACCAGCCGCCAGCACCACGCGCTCATAATCGAGCCCACTCATCAGCACGTTGACGCCGCGCCCGACCTGGCCGAGCACGTTTTCCTCCGGCACTTCGCAATCCTCGAACACCAGTTCGCCGGTGTCCGAGCCGCGCATGCCGAGCTTGTCGAGCTTCTGCGCCGTCGAAAACCCCTTCATGCCCTTCTCGACCAGGAACGCGGTCATACCACGCGGGCCGGCATCGGGATCGGTCTTGGCATAGACCACCAGCGTCTCGGCGATCGGGCCGTTAGTGATCCACATCTTGTTGCCGTTGAGAACGTAGCGGTCGCCCTTCTTCTCGGCGCGGGTCTTCATCGACACCACGTCCGAACCGGCGCCCGGCTCCGACATCGCCAGCGCGCCGACATGCTCGCCGGAAATCAGCTTTGGCAGGTATTTGCGCTTCTGCGCCTCGGAACCGTTGCGACGGATCTGATTGATACAGAGGTTGGAATGTGCGCCGTAAGACAATCCGACCGAGGCCGAGGCGCGGGAGATTTCCTCAACCGCGAGGCAGTGCTCCAGATAGCCCAGGCCCGAGCCGCCATACTCTTCCTCGACGGTGATGCCATGCAGCCCCAGTTCGCCGAGCTTGGGCCACAGGTCGCGCGGGAAGGTATTGGTCTTGTCGATCTGATCGGCGCGCGGCGCGATCTCATTGGCCGCAAAATTGCGCACGGTCTCGCGGATCGCATCCGCGGTTTCGCCGAGATCGAAATTGAATAGATTTTGCGCGTTGGGCAGCATGGTAGGGCGGTCTCCGCTAGGACGATTGTTATTGTGCCTCAGCCTTAATGCCAGCAGCGCGCGATGTCACTCAGCCAAAGGCGGAAGAAGCGCCTCAACAGCCGCTATTCCCAAGCTTGCCGCCGGTCTTGATCGTTCAGGGCCAAGGCGGCCGGCCAGCCACGGCGAACATGATCGGAGGCGGCCGCGGCGCCCGCGGCCTTGCGCAGCGCCCGCACTGCAACATCGCGAGCAACGACGGCAAGCGCAGATCGCCATGACAATATCGACGTTGTGGGGGCCTGGTCGCAGGTGTATGCGAAATTCGGTCAGCAAGCGACGAGGTAACGCCCGTTCAGCTGAGTTGATGCCATCCCGCCCTTCCCCGTTTCCCTACAACAGAGTGCGACCATCTTTATGAAACACCACGCGGAGCAGGACGAATTTCAGGATATCCGTGAAGCCGTCGGCAAATTGTGCGCGCAATTTCCAGGCGAATATTGGCGCCAGCTCGACCGTGAGATGGCCTATCCCAAGGCGTTCGTCGATGCGCTGACCGAAGCCGGTTATCTCTCGGTGCTGATCCCCGAGGAATATGGCGGTGCTGGCCTCAAGCTGTCGGCCGCTGCGGCGATCCTGGAAGAGATCCAGCGCGCCGGCTGCAATGGCGGCGGCTGCCACGCCCAGATGTACACCATGGGCACTTTGCTGCGACATGGCAGCGCAGAGCAGAAGGCGAAATGGCTGCCGCAAATCGCATCCGGCGAATTGCGCTTGCAGGCGTTCGGCGTCACCGAGCCGACCTCGGGCACCGATACCTCGTCGCTGAAGACGGTGGCGAAGAAGGACGCGAACGGCGACTACATCGTCAATGGCCAGAAGATCTGGACCAGCCGCGCGGAATATTCCGACCTGATGATCCTGCTGGCGCGTACCGCGCCCAAGGATCAGTGCGCCAAGCGCACCGACGGCCTGTCGGTGTTCCTGGTCGATATGCGGCAGGCTCGCGGCCACGGCCTGGAAATCCGCCCAATCCGCACCATGATGAATCACTCGACCACCGAGGTGTTCTTCACCGACCTCAAGGTGCCGAAGGAGAATCTGATCGGCGAGGAAGGCAAGGGCTTCCGCTACATCCTGTCTGGCATGAATGCCGAGCGCATCCTGATCGCGTCCGAATGCGTCGGCGACGCCAAATGGTTCATCGCCAAGGCCACCGCTTATGCCAAGGACCGCGTGGTGTTCGGCCGTCCGATCGGCCAGAACCAGGGCATCCAGTTCCCGATCGCCAAGGCCTATGCCGCGATGCGCGCCGCCGAACTGATGGTCAAGGAAGCCGCGCGCAGATACGAGGCGGGGCTTGATTGCGGCGCCGAGGCCAACATGGCCAAGATGCTGGCCGCCGACGCCTCGTTCGAGGCCGCCAATGCCTGCATCCAGACCCATGGCGGTTTCGGCTTCGCCGAGGAATACGACGTCGAGCGCAAATTCCGCGAGACACGATTGTACCAGGTGGCGCCGATCTCGACCAATCTGGTGCTGTCGTACATCGCCGAGCACATGCTCGGCATGCCGCGCTCGTATTGAGAGCAACTCCCCTCCCCCCGCGTAGCGAAGCGAAGTGGTGGGGAGGGGTCGGGGGTGGGGGGATCCTCAAGCGCTCAATCGACGCGATGAGGTTCTTCGATCACCATGATCGCGAGCCTGTCTCTCGCCCGCGAATGCCCCCCACCCCGGCGCTACGCGCCGACCCTCCCCACCGCTCGCAATGCTCGCGGGGGGAGGGAAAGGTGAAGCGACCTGATCGTTGAAAGAAGGACACCCGATGCTTCCGCTTGAAGGTTTGACCGTGGTCGCCGTCGAACAGGCCGTGGCCGCGCCTTATTGTAGTTCGCGGCTCGCCGATGCTGGCGCCCGCGTGTTCAAGGTCGAACGGCCGGAAGGCGATTTCGCCCGCGGCTATGACCATGCCGCCAAGGGCCAGAGCAGCTACTTCGTTTGGCTGAACCGCGGCAAGGATTCGGTGGTGATCGATCTTGCCACCGACGACGGCCGCGCCGAGCTGGAGAAGCTGATCGCCGGCGCCGACGTGTTGTTGCAGAATCTCAAGCCCGGCTCGATGGACAAGCTCGGCTTTTCCCGCGAGCGGCTGCGCAAGGACTATCCGAAGCTGATCATCTGCACGATCTCCGGCTATGGCGACGAAGGCCCGTATGCCCATCGCAAGGCCTATGATCTGTTGATCCAGGCCGAAAGCGGCCTCGCCTCGATCACCGGTGGGCCGGAAAGCGCCTCGCGGGTCGGCATGTCGATCGTCGATGTCGCCACCGGCGCCGCGGCCCATGCCGCGATCCTGGAAGCGCTGCTGGCGCGCGGCCGCAGCGGCCAGGGCGCTGACATTCGCATTTCGATGTTCGACGTGATGGCCGACTGGCTGACCGTGCCGCTGCTCAATGCCGAAGCCGGCAATCCGCCAAAACGGCTTGGCCTCGCCCATCCCTCGATCGCGCCCTATGGCGTGTTCACCTCCAAGGACGGCAAGGACATTCTGATCTCGATCCAGAGCGAGCGCGAATGGAAGAAGCTGTGCGCCGAAGTGCTGCGCCAGCCTGAACTCGCCGCTGATCAGCGGCTGTGCAGCGGCGTCGAGCGCGTCAAAAACCGCGACTACACCGATAAGATTGTCGCCGACATCTTTGGTTCGCTGACCCGCGACGATCTGCTCGAACATCTCGCCGCGGCGGACATCGCGTTCGCCGAGGTCAACACCATGGCCGATCTCTCGACCCACCCGCATCTGCGCCGGATCGAGGTCAACACCCCGAACGGGCCGGTGAGCTATCCGGCGCCGGCCGCGATCTTTGTCGGCGATCAGCGCCGCTATCGCGCGGTGCCGGCGATCGGCCAGAACCAGGACCAAGCCAACAGCACCGCGGAGCAAACCTCATGACCGACGCGCTCGACATCGATCATCTGCGGCAGTGGATCGGCCGCACCGACCAGGCCAGCGACATCGTCACCGCGCAATTGGTGAAGGGACTGCGCGCCACGCTGTTCCTCGAGATCGGCGCGCCGCAAAGCGGCGATGCCGCGCCGCTGACCGTGCAATGGTGCCTCGGCCAGCCAGTCTATCCGATGAGCGGGCTCGGCCCGGACGGCCACCCGGCGCGCGGCGGTTTCCTGCCGCCGGTGCCGCTGCCGCGCCGGATGTGGGCCGGCGGCGAATTGCAGTTCGTCGATCCGCTGCGGGTCGGCGATGAGGTGACGCGCCGCTCCACCATCGCCGACGTCACGCTGAAAACCGGCTCGACCGGCGCGCTGTGCTTTGTCGCGGTTGAACACATCACCGAAACGGCGCGCGGCATCGCGATCCGCGAACGGCAGGACATCGTCTATCGCGACATGCCGAGCACGCCGCAAGCGGCCCCCGCCGCGCCGGCCTCGCCGCCACCGGCCGCCCAGCACAGCGAGCGCCATCTTGCCGATCCGGTGCTGCTGTTCCGCTATTCGGCGCTGACCTTCAACGGCCACCGCATCCATTACGATCGCGACTACGTCACCAAGGTCGAGTTCTATCCGGGCCTGGTGGTACACGGCCCGATGCAGGCGGCGCTGCTGGCCGAATTCGCCGCCAAGCTGAAGGGCGCGGCGCCCAAGAAGTTCAGCTATCGCGGCGTAGCACCGCTGTTCGACGGCGTCGAGTTCAGCGTCAACGCCAATGAGACCGCGGCCGGGCTGGACTTGTGGACCGCCAATGCCGATGGCGTGCCGACCATGAAGGCCAGCGCGAGCTGGTAAGCAACTTGAGCTTCGGTTCTGATCGAGCCAAAATCAAAGCTCTACTACCAGCGGCTCCTACCATTCACTCGTCATGCCCGCGCTTGTCGCGGGCATCCACGTCTTGAAAGCGCTGCAAGATCAAAGACGTGGATGGCCGGGACGAAGCCCGGCCATGACGTGCGGAGCGGTTGGCATCAATTGCCGTTGCTATAGTTTGATGTTCTGACGCGTTTTCTTGACGCGATCCGGGATCCACTTCGCTCGAAAACGCTATAGCGGCGCCCGCGCGCCCTTTCAGCTCGCGCTTTGCACCGCGGCGAAATCGGCGCGCATCTTGGCCTGGATCTTGGCCATGCCGCCGATCCAGCGCTCGTAATTCTCAGCCTTGTTGCGCAGATAGCCGAGCACCATTTTGTGCGGCAGGATCAGGAAGATTTCCTGCTCGATACCGGCCAGCGCATCCTGCGCCACCTGTTCCGGCGACAGATCACCATCGCTCGATTGCGGCCCCTTGGGCAGCGCGCGCAGCATGGCGGTATCGACGCCCTGCGGGCACAGGATCGACACCCGGATATTGTCGGCCCGGTGCGAGATCGCCAGGTTTTCCGCAAAACCGACCGCGGCGTGTTTGGTGGTCGAATAGACCGCGCTGCCGACCTGCGACAGCAGCCCCGCCGCCGAAATCGTGTTGAGGAAATAGCCGCCGCCGCGCGATTTGTAGCGCGGGATCAGGTGCCGGGCCGCATAGACATGGGCCATGACATGCACCGCCCAGCTTTTCTGCCAGGGGCCGTCGTCCGACAACGCGGCATTGTCGCCGAGCGGATCAAAACCCGCGGCAATACCGGCATTGGAGCAGAACAGCGCGATCGGGCCATAAAGCCGTTCGGTCTCTTCGATCACGCGCTGAATGTCGGCTTCCTTGCCGACATCGCAGCGGAACGAGGCGCCGCAGATCGACGCCGCCACCTGCGCGGCACGCTCGCCGTCGATATCGACCACGATGACTTTGGCGGCACCGGCGCGGTGGAAAGTTTCACATAGCGCCTGGCCGATGCCACTGGCGCCCCCGGTCACAACCACGACCTTGCCGGCCACCTGCATCGCCGCCTCCCGCTGTCAGGATCTTGGTGCGCGCGGCCAGGACGGCCGCGCGTCAGGCCAGAACCATATCCAGCACGGCGGTGTAGTGGCAAGCGGCGCCCAGCAGCACGAAGGCGTGCCAGATCGCATTCTGGAAGCGCAGCGCGCGCCAGGCATGGAAGATCACGCCCAGCGTGTACAGCACGCCGCCGAGCGCGATGAACCACATCGTCAGGTGCGGCACCGCGGCCGACACCGATTCGTAGGCAATCACCCCGCTCCAGCCGAGCCCGAGATAGAGCCCGACCGACAGCTTATCGAACCGGCCCGGCAGAAACAGCTTGAGCACAATACCGACGATCGCCACGCCCCAGACGCCGCTGAGCAGCGCGATGGCGAACATCTGATCCTTGATCTGGGCGATGAACGGCGTGTAGGTCGCCGCGATCAGGATGTAGATCGCCGAATGATCGAAGCGCCGCAGCAGCCATTTGCGCGGCGACACCGGCCAGAGATTATAGGCCGCCGACAGCCCCAGCATGGCGAGCAGCCCGGCCGCATAGACCGATACCAGCACGATCTGCGAAGCGCTGGCGAACACCCCGGTCAGGGTGATCAGCGCGGTGACCGCAATCAGGCCGAGCACCACGCCGAGCACATGCACGACGCCATCGGCGATCAGTTCCGCGCGATCATAATGCCAGCCGATCGCACCGGCGGTAGCCGGAGCGGCTTGGTGGGCTTGGTGATGGAGGCTTTTCGACCGCAAAGTCGTCATTCAGGCCTTTCCAATCAAACAACCTTTGGAATTGATCTGGCGCATTCTGGCGAATTAGGCCCTTCCGTAAAGCATACAGCATTGCCGGAGGATGCAAGCAGGACTTATCGTCGCAAACTGGCAGGCTGATGGCACGATTGGCCCGAATCGCTGCTTTGCGGCAAGTTCGCCGCGTATTCTTTGGTTCCGACATCACGCGAGCATGGCCATCAATTTTTCCAAATTGTTCGAGGAAGCGCGACTGTCGACGCGCGCCCTGCTCGACTACAGCGAGAATTTTTTCCATCCCACCCTGCGGCTTGGCGTCACTGGATTGTCACGTGCCGGCAAGACCGTGTTCATCACCGCGCTGGTGCATGGCTTGGCGCGCGGCGGCCGCTTCCCGATCTTCGAATCGATGGCCACCGGCCGGATTTCCGCAGCGCGGCTGGAACCGCAGCCCGACGACGCGATTCCGCGCTTCGACTATGAAGATCACCTGCGCACGCTGATCGACGACCGCAACTGGCCGCATTCCACGGTGGATATCAGCGAATTGCGGCTGGTGATCGATTATCAGCGCCGCAACGGCGCCGACCGCAGTCTCACCATCGACATCGTCGATTATCCAGGCGAATGGCTGCTCGACCTGCCGCTGCTCAACAAGAGCTATGAACAATGGGCAGCCGAGAGTCTGTCGCTGTCGCGCCAGGACCCGCGGGTGCGGCTCGCCGGCGAGTGGCACGCCCATCTCGCCACGCTGGACCCGACCGGCCGCGAGAACGAACAGGCCACCCTGACCGCGGCGCGGCTGTTCACGAAATACCTGCGCGAATGCCGCGACGAACAATTCGCGATGAGCCTCTTGCCGCCCGGCCGCTTTCTGATGCCGGGCAATCTCGCCGGTTCGCCCGCGCTGACCTTCGCGCCGCTCGACGTGCCGCTCAATGGCGAGCCGCCGGAAGGCTCGCTATGGGCGATGATGCGCCGCCGTTTCGAGGCCTACAAAGACGTCGTGGTGCGCCCGTTTTTCCGAGACCACTTCTCCCGGCTGGACCGGCAGATCGTGCTGGTGGACGCCCTGACGGCGTTTAACGCCGGTCCTGAGGCGTTGCACGATCTGGAATCGGCGCTGGCCGGGATTTTGGACATTTTCCGGATCGGCCGCAGCTCGCTGTGGAGCGCGCTGTTCCGCCCCAAAATCGACCGCATCCTGTTCGCGGCCACCAAGGCCGACCATCTGCACCATTCCAGCCATGACCGGCTCGAAAACATTTTGCGCCGCATCGTGGAACGTGCCTCGACCCGCGCCGAATTCGCCGGCGCCGAGGTCGATGTGGTGGCGATGTCGGCGGTGCGCGCCACCCGCGAGGCCCAGGTGCAGCGCGGCCATGAACGGCTGCCCTCGATCGTCGGCACGCCGATCGCCGGCGAGACCTCCGGTCCCGAAGTGTTTGACGGCCGCACCGAGGTCGCCACCTTCCCCGGCGACCTGCCGGTCGAGCTCAACGATCTGTTCAAAGCGGGAACGTTCCGCGGCCTGGCCGCCGGCCGGCCCGAGGACGCCGACTATCGGTTCCTGCGGTTCCGGCCGCCGCGCATCGATTGCCGCAATCCCGAGGAGATCATTCTGCCCCACATTCGCCTCGACCGCGCGCTCCAGTTCTTGATCGGAGACAAGCTGCTATGACCGAGCGATTTCAGTCGCGCCGGCCGGCGACCTTCAAGCTGGATGACCCCGGCGTCGTGGTCAGTGACGGCGCGGGCGAAGAACCGAAAGCCGCAGCGTCGCCGCGCCCGGAGGAAGCCAACCGCCCGGCGCGCAGCCGGGTGCAGATCACCCCGGAGAAGGAAAATCTGGCGCCGGTGGTGACGCCGTCCGAGCCGAACGCAGCCTTGGCGCCGCGCCGCGGCTTCCGCTGGGGCGCGCTGTTCTGGAGCGCGATCGGCGGCCTGGTCTCGCTGGCCGCCTGGCTGTGGGTAACCCGGCTGATCGAAGACCTGTTTGCTCAAAACAAGACACTCGGCACCGTGGCACTGGCGCTGGCGATCGCCGCTGGCGTGGCGCTACTCGTCATTGCCGGCCGCGAAGTCGTCAGCATGATGCGGATGGCGGCGATCGAGAAACTGCATCGGCGTGCAGTGGTGGTTCTGGAGAATAATAATCGCGCTGAAGCCAAGGCGATCGTGCGCGAACTGATCAATATGGAGCAGCAGAACCCGCAGCTCGGCCGGGCCCGCACCGCGCTCACCAGCCATCTCGACGAGATCATCGACGGCAGCGATCTGCTGCGGCTGGCGGAACGCGAGTTGCTCGGCCCGCTCGATCAGCAGGCCCGGGTGCTGGTCTCCACCGCCGCGCAGCGGGTGTCGCTGGTCACCGCGATCAGCCCGAAAGCGCTGATCGACGTGCTGTTCGTGCTGATCGCAACGCTGCGCATGCTGCGGCAATTGTCGCGGCTCTATGGCGGCCGGCCCGGCGCGATCGGCATGATCCGGCTGTTGCGGCAGACCATTGCCCATCTCGCTATCACCGGCGGCGTCGCGATCGGCGACAGCGTCGTGCAGCAGATGCTCGGCGCCGGCATCGCCGCAAAATTGTCATCCAAACTTGGCGAAGGCGTCGTCAACGGTATGCTAACCGCCCGGCTCGGTCTGGCGGCAATCGATCTCACCCGTCCGCTGCCCTTTATTGCTCTGCCCCGTCCGGTGCTCGGCGATCTGGTCAAGGACCTGATGCGCAAGCGCGACAAGGATAAGGACAAAGACAAGGACGAGTAGCAGCGGGTGGCGCGCTTACCATCTGGCGGAATGTGTTCCACCGCGCGCTTGAGACGCAGCCGCCTGTTTTGACGACAGCCACGACCATTGTTTAAGCTGTCAAGTGCCGCCCGAACCGCGTATCGTGGCGACGCAACGATCCGGTGGGCAGGGCCGGTCGTTCGTTATCAATCTGTTCCTGCGGAGACTGACTGTATGGCTAAAGGGACTGTCAAGTGGTTCAACCCGACCAAGGGCTACGGCTTCATCCAGCCGAGCACCGGCGGCAAGGACGTGTTCGTGCACATCTCTGCGGTGTCACGCGCGGGCCTGTCCACGCTGACTGAAGGCCAGTCGATCGAGTTCGAGGAAGTCGCTAATCGCGGCCGGACCTCGGCTGAGAACCTCAAGGTCTGATCGACACGCCGATAGTGCCGGCCCGGATTAGATCCGGGCGGCATGGGAGATGATCCTCAACGACGATCTATGACTGACTTAGCTACTGATTTAGCTACTGACTTGGCTGAACGATCTCGCCCCGTTTGATCTCGATCATAGCAGGCGACCAAATCGACGCACGATGGCTTCCGCGCAGGATTGCCATCGTTTTTTTTGTTTTTTTGCGCCCGCCTGCGCCGCCACCCGCGCTTGTCGCGGGTATCCACGACTTGAAATCGCTGCAAGATCAAAGACGTGGATGGCCGGGACGAGCCCGGCCAAGACGTGCGGAGTGGTTGGTATCAATCCCCGTTGGGACTACTTGCGATCGGCTTGTCAGGAAAACCCTATTGCTGGCGCGCGCGTCGGTTCTGTTTCCATACCCCCGAAAAGCCTAATCGCGCTTGCCCCAGTCGGCCACCGGCATCACCTCCGGCGCCTGGGCGTAGCTGCGCGTCCACAGATCGACCGCCCATTCGACGCCGGTGGCGCGCTCCACCAGCACCGCCGTGTTATGCGGGGTCTGCAATGCCAGCACATTGCCGCGATAATGCGGATCACCGACCGCGTGATACTTGAACAGCCCCCATTGCTGCATCAGCAGCAGCAGGCTGGTGGTGTTGCGCGTCGTATCCCAGCAGTCGAAATTGCCCTTGTCCGACCCGGAGCGAAAATCGGCGCGCGCCACCCGGCCGGCGGTGCCGATCAACGGACCGACCCGGCGATCGAACCACACCACCGCCTTCTGCACCGCGGCGCGCTCGGCCGCGGCATTGGCGCGGCCTGCTGCCATGATCTGGGTGAGCGCCCGGCGATCGGCGGGCCCGAATTCCAGCATATGGCGGCGGCGGCACACAAAGCCGTAGCACACCGTCATCGAATTTGCGGACGGCGGGAAAATCGACACCGAACTATAGAGATAGGCGACCGCGGGACTGACCTCGGCCTCGGCCGCCGCCGCGCCCGCGCTGGCCATCACCAGCAGCGCCGCGACCATTGCACGCATTCCGTTTCGCGCTGTTCCCATCCGGCCGATTCCACGTTGAACTACCCGGCAGGCTAGCGCGGGCAACGGCGCCCTGCCAGCGCCACAGTGCTGCCGCCGCTTTGCGCTTGCGTTGTGCGGCCAGCGCGCAACACTATTCGAGCAGTCCCGGTCGATTGGGAGGCCATCCGCATGCCGACCGCGTCACTGCCCGCGTTCATTGCCGACTATGCGCCCGACGATGGCGAATTGGCTGCGCGTTTACTCGACCGTGTCCAGTTCTCGCCGGACGCGGAACGCCGCATCGACGCCACCGCCACGCGGCTGATCACCGCGATCCGCGGCCATGATCACGGCATCGGCGGCATCGAGCAGGTGCTGGCCGAGTTCGCGTTGTCGTCCAAGGAAGGGCTGGCGCTGATGGTGCTGGCCGAAGCGCTGCTGCGCGTGCCGGATGCGCTGACCGCCGACCGCTTCATCGAAGACAAGCTCGGCCGCGGCGATTTCATCCACCACACGCCACGCTCCGGCGCGCTGGTGGTCAATGCCTCAGCCTGGGCGCTCGGCCTGTCGGCGCGACTGCTGCAACCGGGCGACACCCCGCAGGGCGTGCTCGCGACCATGACCAAGCGGGTCGGCGCTCCCGCGGTGCGCGCCGCCACCCGCGCCGCAATGCGGCTGCTCGGCCATCATTTCGTGCTCGGCGAAACCATCGCCGGCGCGCTGGAGCGGGCACGGCGCGAAGCGGCGCCGCAGCAGCGCTATTCCTTCGACATGCTCGGCGAAGGCGCCCGCACCGCCGCCGACGCGGCGCGCTACCTCGCCGCCTATGCCGCCGCGATCGACGCGATCGGCCGCGAGGCTGGCTCCGAAGCGCTGCCGGCGCGGCCCGGCCTGTCGGTGAAATTGTCGGCGCTGCATCCGCGCTTTGAAGCGGTCAGCCGCGACCGGGTGATGGCCGAGCTGGTGCCGCGGCTGATCGAACTGGCGCGCAACGCCAAGGCGCGCGATCTCAACCTCACGGTCGATGCCGAGGAAGCCGATCGCCTCGAACTGACGCTGGAAGTATTCGCCGCGGTGCTACGCGACCCGCTGCTCGCCGGCTGGGATGGTTTTGGGCTGGCGGTCCAGGCCTATCAAAAGCGCGCGCTGGCGGTGATCGACCATGTCGCCGAACTCGCCGCCGGGCTGCGTCGCCGGCTGATGGTGCGGCTGGTGAAAGGCGCCTATTGGGACAGCGAGATCAAGCGCGCCCAGGAGCGCGGGCTCGACGACTATCCGGTGTTCACCCGCAAGGCGATGACCGACCTCAACTACCTCGCCTGCGCCGAACGGCTGCTGACGCTGCGGCCGCGGCTGTTTCCGCAATTCGCTACCCATAACGCGCTGACCGTGGCGATGCTGTATGAGCTCGCCGGGCGCAGCAACGGCTATGAGTTTCAGCGGCTACACGGCATGGGCGACGCGCTATACGCGCAATTGCAGGCCGACCATCCCGCGCTCGGCGTGCGGATCTACGCCCCGGTCGGCGGCCACCGCGATCTGCTCGCCTATCTGGTGCGGCGCATGCTGGAAAACGGCGCCAACTCCTCGTTCGTCGCCAAAGTCGCCGATCCCCAGGCTGATCTGTCCGCCCTGCTGCAGCGCCCGGCCGCTATCATCGGCGAGCGCCGCAAAGCGCGCCATGCGCGCATTCCGTTGCCGCGCGACCTCTATCAGCCGCGGCGCAATTCGCGCGGTGTCGAGTTTGGCGACCGTGCCGCGCTCGCCAAATTGCAGGCCGAGGTCGCCACCGCGCGCCAGCCGATCACCGCGGCGGCGCTGATCGATGGCGTCGGACTTGGCGCCGCACCGCGCGCGGTGTTCAGCCCGATCGACCGCAGCAGCTTTGTCGGCTCGGTGCGCGAGGCCAGCGCCGAACAGGCGCAAGCCGCCGTGGCGGCCGCGGCGCGCGCCTTCGCCAGTTGGAGCAACACGCCGGCCGAACGGCGCGCCGCCTGCCTGGAGCACGCCGCCGAGCTTTTGGAGCAGCGCCGCGGCCAATTCATCGCACTGCTGCAGCTCGAGGGCGGCAAGATGCTCGACGACGCGCTCGCCGAGCTGCGCGAGGCGGTCGATTTCTGCCGCTACTACGCGCAGCACGGCCGCGCGCTGATGGCCGAGCCGGCGCTGCTGCCGGGGCCGACCGGCGAAAGCAACCGGCTGCAACTGCGCGGCCGCGGCGTGTTCATCGCGATCTCGCCGTGGAATTTTCCGCTGGCGATTTTTCTCGGCCAGATCACTGCGGCGCTGATGGCCGGCAACACCGTGGTCGCCAAGCCCGCCGAGCAGACGCCGCTGATCGCCTTTGCCGCGGTGCGGCTATTGCACGAGGCCGGCGTGCCGCCGAGCGCGCTGCAATTCACGCCCGGCAATGGCGTGATCGGCGCCGCTTTGGTGGCGCATCCCGCGGTCGCCGGGGTGGCGTTCACCGGCTCGACCACGGTGGCGCGCACCATCAACCGCGTGCTCGCCGCCAAGGATGGGCCGATCGTGCCGCTGATCGCCGAGACCGGCGGCATCAACGCCATGCTGGTCGACGCCACCGCACTGCCCGAGCAGGTCGCCGACGACGTCGTCAGTTCGGCGTTCCGCTCTGCCGGGCAGCGCTGCTCGGCGTTGCGGCTGTTGCTGCTACAACATGAGGTCGCCGACCGGATGATCGAGATCATCATCGGCGCGGCGCGTGAACTTCGGATCGGCGATCCGCGCGACGTGGCGGTGCAGATCGGTCCGGTGATCGATGACGACGCGGCCCGGCAGCTGCGCGCCCATGTGACGCGCATGCAGCACGAGGCGCGGCTGCTCTATGCCGGCGATCCACCCGGCCCCAATTACGTGGCGCCACATCTGATCGAGCTCGACCGCATCGGGCAGCTAACCTGCGAGGTGTTCGGCCCGATCCTGCATGTGGTGCGCTATGACGCCCGCGACATCGACAAGGTGCTACGCGCCATCGCCGCCAGCGGCTATGGGCTGACGCTCGGCCTGCAATCGCGCGTCGATGCCACGGTTGAGGACGCGATCGCGCGGCTGCCGGTCGGCAATGTCTATGTCAATCGCAACATGATTGGCGCGGTGGTCGGCGCGCAGCCATTCGGCGGCAGCGGCCTGTCCGGCACCGGGCCAAAAGCCGGCGGCCCGCATTATCTGCCGCGCTTTGCGACCGAACAGACTATTTCCATCAACACCGCGGCATCGGGCGGCAACGCCGCCCTGCTCTCGACTGAGGAGTGACGGCTGCCATCAGCTCGTCATTCCGGGGCGCTCGCGTCAGCGAGCGAACCCGGAAGCTCGAAATTGGTGTGACGTGCGAATGTCAGATTCCGGGTTCGCGCTCCGCGCGCCCCGGAATGACGCCCTGGGCGTCCAATTCTTGGAACGAAACCTGTCCCCGTCATTGCGAGCGCAGCGAAGCAATCCAGTTCACAGCACAAACCCTGGATTGCTTCGTCGCGTAGCCTGTGCCCGGACGGCGCGAAGCGCCGATCCGGGTGCTCCTCGCAATGACTTTGAACGGCCAGGAACCGCTGAGCGCGATCTCAGAAAATCAAAAGCACCGTCATTCCGGGGCGCTCGCGACAGCGAGCGAACCCGGAAGCTCGAAATTGGTGTGACGTACAAATGTCAGATTCCTGTATCTGCGGAGTGCTGGTGCACAGTCAGCGCGACGGAGGCCGCTCGGTAGATTCCCGGCCGATCATCTCGCCGTAACCCGGTGCGG
>NZ_QJTI01000031.1 GCF_003217325.1 Rhodopseudomonas faecalis | reverse complement strand
ACAACTTCAGACCTCACCAGGCCCTCGGCGGCAAAACCCCCAAGGACTTCGCCACCAACAAAACCATTCGATCAACGAATTAGTGAACTCGCACAGCAATGACGGGAAGGAAGCCGTTCGTTCAAGCTGCGCGCTCAATGCGCCGCAAGATCAGCCTCGACCAGCGCGCGCAGCTCGGCCGTCACACTCGGACGCTGACCGAACCACAATTCAAAGCCGCGCACCGCCTGGTGCAGCAACATGCCGAGACCGTCGGCGGTGCGTAGCCCGCGGGCGCGCGCCGCGCGCAGCAATTCGGTCTCGAGCGGCACATAGACCAGATCGGCCACCACGGCGTTAGCCGGCAGCGCGGCGAGATCGATCTCGAGCGGCGGCTGGCCCTTCATGCCGAGCGAAGTGGTGTTGACCAACAGCCCGGCCTGCGCGGCCGCGGCCGGAATGTCATCCCACGGCGTCGGCACCACGTCACCCTTGAACTGATCGGCGACCACCCGCGCGCGCTCCAGCGTGCGATTGGCGAGTCGCACGCGCTTGACGCCGCGCTCCAGCAGCCCAAACACCACCGCGCGCGACGAGCCGCCGGCGCCCAGCACCAGCGCTTCCTCGGCCGCGTCCCAGCCCGGCGCGCAGGCGTCGAGATTGTTGATGAAGCCTTCGATATCGGTGTTGGTGGAGCGCAGCGTATCGCCGTCATACCACAGCGTATTGGCCGCTCCGACCGCGCGGGCGCGTTCGTCCGGCGTGGTCAGTTGCAGCGCGCGCTCCTTATGCGGAATGGTGACATTGGCGCCGCGATAGCCATGCGCGGCCAGATGCAGCACGAATTCGCCAAATCCCTCCGGCGGCACCGCCTCGATACTGTAGCCGCCCTCGATGCCGAGCGTGCGCAGCCAAAAATGATGGATGATCGGCGAACGCGAATGCGCGGCCGGCCAGCCGATCAGACAGGCGGCAGCGGCTTGCTGGGTCATCGCGGGGTCCTTTCGTCGGTAGGCTATCGGGCTGGCGGGTGCTACGGCTCGGCGCCAGGCGGCGGGCCCGGCTCGCGCAGCCGCACGCCGCGGCCGCCATCCTCGCTGCGGGCGTGCTCGCCGATCAATTCGACGCCGGCACGGTTCAGCGCCTCCACCACTTTGGTGAGCGAGTCGACCACGCCGCGCACATTGCCGCTGCTGGCCTCCATGCGCTGGATGGTCGGCACCGAAACCCCGGCCAGCTCAGCAAGCTGGCGCTGGTCAATGCCGAGCAGCGCACGCGCGGCGCGCAACTGAAACGAGGTGATCACGAGGGATATCCAGCAACACAGGCCATGGCAGCACCATCTGGGCACAAACATAAACGGCTTCGGTGATGTATGAAACATCACCGAAGCCGGCTTTGTGAAATTGTCGCCCGTTAGGCGGCAGCAGGCCGATTGGCCGCGACGATTTGGTCGGCCAGACGCCCGGTCACTTCCGCCATACGGTCAAAAGTCCGGGTGAAGCTGCCGGCACCTGCGGTCGCCGAGCGCAGCTCGACGATCAGATCGCCGATTTCGGCCTCCGGCATCATGGCCCGCACCGTATCCCAGCCCGACCAGCCCTCACGGGTGTCGAAGCTGAGGATCTGTCCGCGCCGTCCCGACAGGATGGCGTTGACCTTGGCGGTCGCCTCGGTCGGACACACGATCTCAACGGTATGGATCGGCTCCAGCAGCACCGGCTGGCACTGCGGCAACGCTTCGCTGATGCCGATGCGGCCGGCGGTTCGGAACGCCATGTCCGAGGAGTCGACGGTGTGGAACGAGCCGTCGACCAGCGTCACGGTGAGATCGACCACCGGGAAACCGAGCGGGCCCTTGGCCAAGCCGTCCTTGACGCCTTCCTCAACTGCCGGGATGTAGTTGCGCGGCACCGCGCCACCGACCACCCGTTCGCCGAAGGTGAAGCCGCTGCCACGCGGCATCGGCGCGATCTCCAGCACCACATCGCCGAACTGGCCATGGCCACCGGACTGCTTCTTGTGCCGGCCGCGCTGGGTGACCGACTTGCGGATGGTCTCCTTATAGCCGATCGACGGCTGGTGCGACTTGACCGCGACGCCATAGCGCTCCTGCAACCGCTCCTGCGCGACCCGCAGGTGCATCTCACCCTGGCCCCACAGCACGATGTCGTGGGTCTGGGCGTTGTGGATGATGGTGAGCGAGGGATCTTCCTCGTTCAGCCGCAACAGCGCCTGGCCGAGCTTGACGTCGTCCTTGCGGTCGGCGGCGGACAGCGCCATCGCCAGCACCGGCGGCGCCGGCAGCACCTCCACCAGCTTGGCCGGCATGGCCTTGCCGTTCGACAGCGTGTCGCCGGTCTTGACCGCGTCGAGCTTGCCGAACGCGACCAGATCGCCGGGACCGGCCTGTTGCCGCTTGGTGTCGGAACCACTGATCAGCGCGTGAATGCCGGAGATCTTGCCGGCTTCGCCGCTGGAGGCATGAATCGCGTCACCATCACGGAACTGACCGTTCAGCACGCGGGCCAGCGACAGCTTGCCACCGTGCTGCAGATGCGATGTCTTGAACACATAGGCCGAGGCATCGCTGCCGGTGGCGCCAAGACGCGAGGCGGTTTCGGCAACATCGGGCGCTTCGTGGCGCAGCGCCTTGAGCAGCCGCGACACGCCGTTCTCTCGCACTGCCGAACCGAGCAGCACCGGACAGATCAAGCCCTCACGCAATTCGCGCGACAGATCGTCAAACACCGCATCACGCGGCGGCGCGACGTCTTCCAGCAATTGCTCCATCAGCGCGTCGTCGTGATCGGCGAGCCGCTCCAGCATGGAGAAGCGCGCTTCCTTCTCGCGGTCGCGATCGCCGCCGCCGAGATCGATCACTTCCGAGGCCATGTGTTCGCGATAAACGAAGGCTCGTTCCAGCGCGAGGTCAACGTAACCGGCGATCAGATCGCCATTCCAGATCGGGATCTGGCGCAGCACCAGCGGAATCCGCGAAGCGGGCTGCAAGGTGTTGAGTGCTTCGGTGACGCGGGCGTCGGCCTTGTCGATCTTGTTGAGAAACAGGAATCTGGGAATCCCGAGGTCTTCCAGCTCACGCAGGATGATCTGCAGTTGCGGCAGCTTGCGCTCGTCGGCTTCGCAGACGACGACGGCAGCATCGACCGCCGGCAGCGCCGCGTGCATGTCATGCGCGAATTCGATGGAGCCTGGGCAATCGATGAAAGTGTAACTTTCACCCATGAAGGTGGTAGTCGCAGCGGTCAGTGCAACGCCCATCTTGTGCTGACGGGCCTCCGGACTGGAATCGCCGAACGAGGTCCCGGCGTCGACGCTGCCGGCGCGCGCGATGGCGCCAGTGCGAGCCAGGATAGCTTCAAGCAGTGTGGTTTTTCCGCTTTGGAAAGGGCCCACCAGTGCGATGCACCGTGGACCGCGGGGACTTCTCATGGTCTGTCCCATCGCCGCCTCCGGGGTTGGAGCTCGGCCCTTGATTGGGTCGGCGATGGGATCGTTTCAGGGGCCTTGAATATTGGCAAGCGGGAAATCATCAACCGCGCGCAGCAAGGCTTGAGCAAGATCAAGGACAGCGGACTCCCGCTGCAACGCACAGCAGGAGTCCGCTTCGACTGAACTAATTGCTAACGACCCGGCCGCAGTTCCAGACCTTCGAGCCCGACCGCGACGTTGAAACCGGTCTGGCCCTGCAGACTGAGCGGCTGCAGCGAAATCACATTGTCCGAACCACCAACCAGCACATTGGCACCGACGCCAACGCCCACCGCAGCCGAGCCTTGCGCTCCCGCGTAGTTACCTGCCAGCGCTCCCGGCCCGAGCCGTTCGACCGGCGCGAATACGGCCCAGGCGAGACCGGTCTCCTGGGTGATGCCGATATCAAGCCCCACCTTGCGGATGGTGGCAACATAGGGTTCATCCGGACGTCCTTCGCTGCGCAGCAGGCAGCCGAGATGGGTCACCGAGCCGACGATGAAGCCCACACTGGCTCCGCCGCGACATTCCAACACGCCGATCTTGACGCGCGACTGCTGTGCCTCGGCGCTACCGATGGCAAGCGCGGCGGCAGCGATTCCGAGCAGAAGCGAAAAGCGGCTCATAGCAAGTCTCCGGTTTGTACAAAGGGAGGGAAGACGGTGACTGGACGGCCCCGATACCAGCCTGTGCCGATAGACCGGCCGATCCAGGCGTAACCCCGACAGGTCGTTGCCCCCGGCTGATCAGCCGCTCGAACGGGAAAATCCCGACAAAGCACCAACTGATGGCACCGCGCGCAACGACGGACGAACGCAGCACCGCACCCGCCGGCGCGCGAATGCCGACGGTGTGCACGCATCTACGCACAGCAACCGCAAATCTACAATGTCACCGCGATGACACCGGCGCGCACGGCAGGCGCGCAACAAAAAGCCGCACTCGAGAGGCCGCCCCCGCAAGACCGCACATGAGAGACAGCCATAAAAAAGGGCCCGCGTGAGCGGGCCCTTCAGAACAGCGGCGAGGCCGCCGGAGCTTAGTGATGCCGGCGATGACGGCGCGGCTGCTCAACCGGGTGCAGCTGCAGATTGGCAATGCCAGCGGCAACGTTGACGCCGGTCTGGCCCTGCAGGCTGAGCGGCTGCAGCGAGATCGCGTTGGACGAACCGCCAACCAGCACGTTGGCACCCGCGCCGACGCCGAACGACGCATTGGCGCCGACGCCGCCGTAGCTGCCGGTCAGATCACCATGACCGACGCGACGGGTCGGGGCATACACCGCCCAGGCCAGGCCGGTCTGCTGGGTGATGCCGAGATCAACGCCGAAGCGCTGCACGGTGGCAACGTAGGGCTCGGGCCGACGGCCCTGGCTCTGGAACACGCACTGCAGCTGGGTCACCGACCCGACCACAAAGCCGACGTTCTGGCCGCCGGTGCACTCGAGCACACCGACCTTGAGCTGCTGCTGAGCGTTGGCAGTCGCGAACGAAGCGACCAGCGCCGCAGCGGCGATGCCGAACAGTCTTGAGAAACGCATCACGATAGTCTCCGCATTGACATTTTTAGGACGCAGGAACAGGACGCAAGCCTCGTGTTCAAAACATGGCAGGGTCGCCACTTTTTGGCACAAAGGCGTTGCTATCCAGACCTATCTGAGATTAGCGCAGAAGCGCTGAATACGCTTGCACGCTTCCTCGAGATCGGACGTCTTGGTGGCGTAGGAGATTCGGAACGCCGGACCAAGCCCGAACGCCGAACCATGCACCACCGCAACGCCTTCGGCTTCCAAGAGCTCGGTGACGAAATCCTCGTCATTCTCGATCTTCTTGCCCGAAGGCGCGGTCTTGCCGATGGTGCCGGCGCAGGACGGATAGACGTAGAACGCGCCTTCCGGACAGGGGCAGTTGATGCCATTGGCCTGATTGAGCATGGCCACCACCAGATCGCGGCGTTCCTTGAACACCTTGTTGTGGTTGGCGATGAAATCCTGGGGCCCGTTGAGCGCTTCCACAGCGGCCCATTGCGCGATCGAGCACGGATTCGAGGTCGACTGCGACTGAATGGTGGTCATCGCCTTGATGAGCTGCACCGGGCCGGCGGCATAGCCGATCCGCCAGCCAGTCATGCAATAGGCCTTTGAGACGCCGTTCACCGTCAGGGTGCGGTCGAACAGCTTGGGCTCGACCTGCGCCGGGGTGGTGAAGACGAAGCCGTCATAGACCAAATGCTCATACATATCGTCGGTCATGACCCAGACATGCGGATGCTTAAGCAGCACGTCGGTCAGCGCCTTCAGCTCGGCCTCGGTGTAGGCCGCGCCGGTCGGGTTGGACGGCGAATTGAGGATCACCCACTTGGTCTTCGGGGTGATGGCGGCCTCCAGCGCCGCCGGCTGCAGCTTGAAGCCGAACTCGGCGCTGCAAACCACTGGCACTGGCTCGCCGCCGGCCAGCGCCACCATCTCCGGATAGCTGACCCAATACGGCGCCGGGATGATCACCTCGTCGCCCGGATTGAGGGTCGCCATCAGCGCGTTGTACAGTACCTGCTTGCCGCCGGTGCCGACGATCACCTGATTGGGCTGATAGGTCAGGCCGTTCTCGCGCTTGAACTTGTCGACGATCGCCTGCTTCAGCTCCGGAATGCCGTCGACTGCGGTGTATTTGGTCTTGCCGGCCTCAACGGCGCGGATCGCCGCCAGCTTGATATTGGCCGGGGTGTCAAAATCGGGCTCACCGGCGCCGAGGCCAATGACGTTGCGACCTGCCGCTTTCAACTGCCGCGCTTTGTCCGACACCGCGATGGTCGCGGACGGCTTTACACGGTCAAGCGCGGTAGACAGGAATGGCATCGTCATCTCCTTGCATGCGTCGAGAACCAGTCGTTTCGCAGGCTCTCGCTGGCGGGAACGGCGCACACTATGCTGCGTCCCGCTGCGCTGCAAGAAGCATAGTCCGCATTGCTGGAAGCCTGTCTTGCACAGCCCGCAGACCGGGCCAGGCTCGCCTGCGCGGCGGTGGCTCGAGCCGCTGCCAGCCCCCTTCGCACCGATCGCCACCATCGCCGGTCACGCGCCGCGCCCCACCAACCGCCGCGTGAGATGACCAAGGTTGAGCGGCCTTTGTCAGGCAACCCGGCACGTCAGGCTTACCGCCTCCGTTGCATCACGGAATTGCGCAACAGAATTATGCTGCATAGTCGGCTCACCAGAGCTTTTCGACCTTTTCCGAATACCGGGACTTGCGGCCTGCGATGCGCGACATCATTGTCAAATCGTGAACCGATCAAGCACATCCACACAGAGTAGCGACGGAACCAAGCGGCGCAGATGTACAAACTTTACTCGATGCAACGGTCCGGCAATAGCTACAAGGTCCGCCTCGCGCTGGCGTTGCTTGGCGTGCCGTATCAAGCGATTGAGGTCGACATTCTGAGCGGCGAAAGCCGCACGCCGGAATTTTTGTCGAAGAATCCGTCGGGCCAGGTGCCGCTGCTCGAAGTGGAAGACGGCCGCTACCTCGCCGAATCGAACGCCATTTTGTGGTACGTCACCGTCGGCACCTCGCTGGCTCCGGCCTCGCGAATCGAGCGCGCCGAAGCGCTGCAATGGATGTTCTTCGAACAGCACGCACTCGAGCCCAATATCGGTGCCGCCTATTTCTGGCTGTCGCTGGTGAAGGGCGGCCGCGATCTGCAAACCCACGCGCTGGAAGACTGGATGGAGCGCGGCTACGCGGCGCTGCAGGTGATGGAAAATCACCTCAAGACCAACGCTTATTTCGCCGCGGGGCAACTGACGATCGCGGATATCGCGCTGTTCGGCTACACCCACGTCGCCAATCAGTGCGATTTCGATCTCGACGCCTTCCCCGCGATCGGCGCTTGGCTGCGCCGCGTGCAGCAGACGCCGGGCTTTATTTCGATGGCGTGCCGGCCGCAGACCGCGCGCAGCAGCACCGACGCGATCGCGTCGGCGTGAATCCGCGTCGCGTGAATGTGCATCATCGGTAAACAGCGGGCATAACCCGTTATATTTCCATCATTTCGACACTATTGGCGCGATCAGCGCCGCATTTGCGCCTTGGACAAATGCGACACAGTTTCAACCGCGGCGATTCGCCGGGGATTGAGAGGGCTTGACCATGACCCCGACGCCGGGCCGGGAAGCCGGCTTTCGCAGCCGCATAGCGGCCACCGCCTCCTCTCGCCTGATCCACGCCGTCGTGGCATCGTTGGCGTTCGCATCACTATGGCTGTCGGCGATCGTGGTGATGACCCTGGCCACGGCCCAGCACTCGCTGGCGTTGCCGCTGTAAGGCCGCTGAGCGCCACGCATCCGAACGGCCCCCGCGCTCCAGCGTTGTGAGCGTGAGGAGGACCGCGATGTTCCCCAGCAACCATCTCCACCAATCGCGGGCGCGCTGCGTCGCGCTCGCCGTGCTGTTGCTGTTGCTGTTGCTGCCTGCCGCGGGCCGGACCGCCGAACAGCAGTTCCCGTCCTCGGCCGGCACTTTAGCGGTGCGCACCGTGGCGTCCGGGCTCGAACATCCCTGGGGCCTGGCGTTTCTACCCGACGGCCGCATGTTGGTTACCGAGCGTCCCGGCCGGCTGCGGATCATCACCCAAGACGGCGAACGATCTGCGCCGCTGCCCGGCGTGCCGGAGGTGTGGGCGTCGGGCCAGGGCGGGCTGCTCGACATCGCGCTCGACCGCGATTTTGCGCAGAACGCTACGCTGTACGTCTGCTTTGCCGAGCGCGACGGCCGCGGCGGCCGCACCGCGCTGGCGCGGGCTCGGTTGATCGACGGCCCACCCCCAAAACTCGATCAGCTCAAGGTGATCTTCCGCCAGCAGGGCCCGCTATCGTCCGGGCTGCATTATGGCTGCCGGATCGCGCAAGCGCCGGATGGCCATCTGTTCCTGGCGCTCGGCGATCATTTTGCGTTTCGCGACGAGGCGCAGAACCTTGGCAATCATCTCGGCAAGCTGGTGCGCATCACGCCCGATGGCACCGCGCCCAGCGACAATCCCTTTATCGGCCGCAGCAACGCGATGCCGGAGATTTGGAGCTACGGTCACCGCAATGTGCAGAGCCTGGCGTTCAACCCGTTCAGCGGCGCGTTGTGGGAGATCGAGCACGGCCCGCGCGGCGGCGATGAGGTCAACATCATTGGCCGGGGCAAGAACTATGGCTGGCCGGTGATCGGCTTTGGCATCGATTATTCCGGCGCCAAGATTCACGAGGCCACCGCCAAGCCGGGCATGGAACAGCCGATCAAAGTCTGGGTGCCGTCGATCGCGCCGTCCGGCATGGCGTTCTATCGCGGCACGCTGTTTCCGGAATGGCGCGGCAGCCTGTTCACCGGTGCGCTCGCCGCGCAACTGCTGGTGCGGCTCACGCTCGACGGCGACCGCGTCACCGGCGAGGAGCGACTGCTGGCGACGCTCGGCGAGCGGATTCGCGACGTTCGCGAAGGCCCGGACGGCGCGCTGTGGCTACTCACCGACGCTCAGAACGGCCGATTGCTGCGGGTGGCACCGGCCGGCCACTGAGCGCTCAGCTCCACTTGTGGAAGATGAAGAACGCGCCGAGCGCGATCAGCGCAAAGCCAACGCCATGATTCCAGCTGATCGGCTCCTTGAGATACAGCGCCGAAAACCCCGCGAACACGATCAGCGTGATCACCTCCTGCAGCGTCTTGAGCTGGGCCGCCGAATAGACCGCGCTGCCCCAGCGATTGGCCGGCACCGCCAGCCAATATTCAAAGAACGCAATGCCCCAGCTCGCCATGATGGCGACCGGCAGTGCGGTGCTCTTGTATTTGAGGTGCCCGTACCAGGCGAAAGTCATGAACACATTGGAGGCAAACAACAGCAGGATCGGCAATACAGTGGGCGGAATCAATTGCGACATCGGGTTCCTTTCGAGGCAATCAATCAGCGGCAATCAATCAAGGGCGGCGCGCAGCGGTACCATCCATCACAGCGTCATGGCCGCGTAACAATGCCTGGCTAGACAGCGCAAGCGTTGAGATCGCATCCGCGTTCGGCTGCACGGACAGACCTTGCCGGCCGAGCGCATGTTTTGATCTGAGCAGGCGTTTCCGCTAAGGTGCCGCTCTGCACCAAGCAGCCTCGCCTGGCCGTAGGGGACGAAAGACGGCGTCATGATTCGCTTTCCCTTCATCCTGCTCGCTCTCACCCTTCTCACTTTGCTGCTGCTGCCATTCCAACTGATCGCCTTGGCGTTCAATCTGCGGATGCAGCGCTCCATCCCGCATCTGTTCCACCGCGTGCTGTGCAAGGTGGTCGGCATCCGGATTCGCGAAGTCGGGCAGCGCTGCCGGCAGGCGCCGGCGCTGATCCTCGCCAATCACGTGTCCTGGCTCGACATCTGCGTGATCTCGGCGCTCGGTCCGGTGGTGTTCATCTCCAAGAGCGAGGTGGCGCGCTGGCCGGTGTTCGGCTGGCTCGCCAAATTGCAGCGCACGATCTTCATCGACCGCCAGGCCCGGCATCGCACCGGCGCCGCCACCGAGGAGATCGGCGACCGGCTGCTCACCGGCGACGCGGTGGTGCTGTTTGCCGAGGGCACTTCCAGCGATGGCATCCGGATTCTGCCGTTCCGCTCGGCTTTGATCGGCGCCGTGCATCACGCGCTCGGCAAGTCCGACCACCACAGCGCCATCACCGTGCAACCGATGTCGCTCGCTTATGTGAAATTCAGCGGGCTGCCGATCGGACGGGCGCTGCGCGAGCGCGTTGCCTGGTATGGCGATGTCGATCTGATCCCGCATTTCATCGGCGTGCTCGCCTCCGGCGCGATCGACGTCACCGTGAGCTGGGGCGAGCCGATTCCGTACGATATGCAAGCCGACCGCAAGCAGATCGCGCGGCGCGCCGAAACCGAGGTACGGCGCCTGACCGGCGCCGCGTTGCGCGCCGGTGCCACCGGCAGCACGGCGGCCGCTGGCCAGGAACTGCCGCACTCGCAGCCGCTGCCCGCCTGACGACGCCGGCCTGACGCCGCCCCTGCCCAAGGTGCATTCTGTCGCGCCGTGCCCGCCTTGCAGCGGCGTGCCGTGCACGCCAAAATGCCTGCAGCAATATCTTGCAGGACTTATTTCATGGACATTCGCAATCTCGGCGGCAGCGGCCTTCGGGTCTCCGTCGTCGGCCTCGGCTGCAACAATTTCGGTCAGCGCACCGACCTCGAAACCGCGCGCAAAGTGATCCACAAGGCGCTCGATTGCGGCGTCACGCTGTTCGACACCGCCGACATCTATGCCGATCGCGGCGGCTCGGAAAACGTGCTTGGCGTGGTGCTCGGCCATCACCGCAAGGACATCGTGCTGGCCACCAAATTCGCCAAGCCGATGAGCGCCGACGGCAAGAAGCGCGGCGCCTCGCGGCGCTACATCATGGCTGCGGTGGAGGAGAGCCTGACCCGGCTCAAGACCGACTATATCGACCTCTATCAGCAGCACGAATTCGACGAGCTGACGCCGATCGACGAGACGCTGCGCGCGCTCGACGATCTGGTGCGTCAGGGCAAGGTCCGCTACATCGGCCACTCCAATTTCCCCGCCTGGCGGATCGCCGAGGCGGAATATGTCGGGCGCGCGCTCGGCCAGCGCTTCGTGTCGGCGCAGGACGAATACAGCCTGCTGGTGCGCGATATCGAAAAGGACCTGCTGCCGGCCGCGCAGGCCTATAATCTCGGCCTGCTGCCGTTCTTCCCGCTGGCGGGCGGCATGCTCACCGGCAAATATCAGCGCGGCGCGCCGGTGTCGGCCGACACAAGGTTCGCCAAGACGCCCTATATGCAGGACCGTTACTTCTCGCCGCGCAATTTCGACATTGTCGATCAACTGACGGGGTTTGCAGAGGCGCGTGGCCACAGCCTGCTTGATCTTGCGATGTCATGGCTCGCCGCCAAGCCGCAAGTGTCGAGCGTGATCGCCGGTGCCTCGACGCCCGAACAGGTCGAGCAGAACGTCAAGGCGGCAACCTGGGTGCTGAGCGCGGACGAGCACGCCGAGATCGACAAGATCACGCTTGGTTGAGCGGTTATCATCCTATCCAGCTCCAAAGGCCGGTCCCGCTATGGACCGGCCTTTCGTTTTCTCCGACACTGCGGCGTCAGCGCTCGATTCTTGTTGGTGGAGATTTCTTTCATGTCATCGTTGGTACGTCGCGGCGTTCTGGTCGCGCTTCTCGCTCTGTTCAGCTTTGGCCTGTCTGCGGCCGGCCTGCCCTCGACTGCGCAAGCCGATAGCGGCACCATCCGCATTTCGGTGCTGAAAGGCGGCTGGTTCATCGGCGCCTCGGGCGGCAGCGGCGTGCTGACCTTCCGCGGCAAGCGTTACCCGCTGTCGATCGGCGGCCTGAGCGCCGGATTGGTGTTTGGCGCCTCCAAGGCCGATCTGGTCGGCCGGGTCAGCAATATCCGCCGGCCGTCGGACGTCGCCGGGGTCTATGGCGCGGGCGGCGCCGGTGCGGCGGTGGTGCGCGGCGTCGGTGCGATTGTGCTGACCAACCAGAAGGGTGCGGTACTGGAACTGTCCGGCCGGCAGACCGGGCTGATGGTCAATGCCGATCTCAGCGGCCTGGCGATCTCGCTGCGCTAGCTCGCCCGGCGTTTCGTCGCATCCGTATCAATCCTGCAATGACGGCGGATGAGCGGCATCCTATAGTGCCGCTCATCCTGTTTGCCTTGGATCGATCTGCGTCATGAACCAACGCTTCGATATTCCCGCGCCTGCCGCGCGCCGTTTGGTTTGCGCGCGCTGCGGCGCCGAATTCGCCTGCAACCTGTCCAGCGATTGCTGGTGCGCGGACAGCACCGTGCGGCTGCCGATCACCGATAATGGCGGCGATTGCCTGTGCGCCGACTGCCTGCGGCTCGCGGCCAAGCCGGCGGCGGCGCATTGATGTGCTGCAGGCCGTGACGTGTTGAAAACCTTGCAACAGGCCGAGCGCTGGCAGGTCGAAGCGGTGCTGCTCGATATGGACGGCACGCTGGTCGATACCGAGCGGGTCTATATCGACAGCCTGACCGATGTGCTGACCGAGTTCGGCTATCCCGACGCGCGCGCGGTGTGCGAGGCGATGATCGGCCTGCCCGGCCCGGCGTGCCAGCAATTGCTGATCGACCGCTATGGCGCGAAGGTGCCGCTGCGCGAGATCAACGCCGCCTTTGCCACCAAACGCGACGCTTGTTTCAGCCAAGGTCTGCCGCTCAAGCACGGCACGATCGAACTGCTCGACGCGCTCGATGCCGCCGGCTGGCCGACCGCGGTGGTGACTTCCTCGACGCAGCAGACCGCCGAGCAGCATCTGGCGCTCGGCGGCATTCTCGAGCGGTTCGATTTCCTGATCACCCGCGATGCGGTGGCGCACAGCAAGCCGGCGCCCGATCTCTATCTGCTGGCCGCCGACACGCTGGGCGTAACGCCACGCGCCTGCGTTGCGGTCGAGGATTCCGGGGTCGGCATTGCCGCGGCATTCGCCGCCGGCACCATCCCGATCATGGTGCCGGACCTGCTGCCGCCGAACGAGGCCACCCGGGCGCAATGCGCCGCGGTGCTGCCCGATCTGATCGCGGTGCGCCGGCTGCTGACTGAGCGCGCCGGGCTTGGCATCAACGCTTGATGGCTACACCGGATAGCCGGCCGAACGGCGCGCCAGGCCGTCAAAGGCATCGAGCAGTTTTTCGCGCCAAGCATAGATCGGATCATCCTCGGCCAGCAGCTTGAACGGGCTGATCGCCCGCGCCCACTGAAAACCGCCGAACATGATGTAGTCGGCATAGTTCGGCGCCGCGCCGCCCAAAAATGGCTGGGACCGCAGCGTCAGCCGCATCGGATCGAGCCCCTTGCGGAAACCGGCGACCGCGCTGTCGCGCGCCGCCGCCACCTCCTCCAACGTCTTACCGAACCGCGCTTCGCGGCTTTTGCGGAAATAGCCCTGATCCTCCGGGCGCAGATGGTCATGGATATCGGCGACGATCAGCGGAAACATCGCGCCGACCACCGCGATATCGCCCCACCAGTTCAGCATGCGCGCCATCGCGCGCCCGCCCTCGCCGCCAAACAGCGACGGACGGTCGGGATAGGTGTCTTCCAGATAATTGGCGATCACCCAGGAATCGCTGACCGCGTGGTCGCCGTCGAGCAGCACCGGCACCTTTTCGGATTTGTAAGGCGCAATCGCCTCTTTCTCGGTGAAGCGCCACGGGACCAGTTGCGCGTCCAGCCCCTTATGCGCCAGCGCCATCCGGATGCGCCAACAGAACGGCGAAAACGGCCGGGTGTCTTCCGCGCCGACCAGTTCAAACAGTTTGAGCGTCATGTTTCCCCCCAGCAAAGTCCCCTGTCATTCCAGGCGCGTGGCCCGCGCTCCGGAATGACCACACTAGCCTTGGAGCGCGGTCAGCGCACCACCGCGGCGCTCTGGCCGAACAGCACCTTGCGCTCCTCATCGGTGCGGATCGTGGCCTGGCCGAAATCCGGATTGACCTCCTTGGCCTTGGCATAGGCGCGCTGCGTCGCCGGACGCTGTTCGATGGCGAGCAGCCAGCGCTTGAGATGCGGGAAATCATCGATGTTCTGGCTCTGGTTCTTGTAGGGCACGATCCAGGGATAGCAGGCGATGTCGGCGATCGAATAATCGCCGGCGATGAACTCGCGATCCGCGAGCCGCTTGTTGAGCACGCCATAGAGCCGGTTGGTCTCCTTGACGTAGCGCTCGATCGCGTACGGGATCTTCTCCGGCGCGTAGTTGCTAAAGTGGTGGTTCTGGCCAGCCATCGGCCCGAGCCCGCCCATCTGCCAGAACAGCCATTGCAGCGTGTCGTTGCGGACATAGAGATCGCGCGACAGCAGCTGGCCGGTCTTGTCGGCGAGATAAAGCAGGATCGCGCCGGATTCGAAGATCGACAGCGGCCGCGTGCCTGCCGCGGGTTCATGATCGACAATCGCCGGAATGCGGTTGTTGGGCGCGATCGCCAAAAACTCCGGCTTGAACTGGTCGCCCTTGCCGATATTGACCGGCACAATGCGATAAGCGAGCCCGGTTTCCTCCAGGAACATCGTGATCTTGTGGCCGTTCGGTGTGGTCCAATAGTGCAGCTCGATCATGATGTGGTCCTCCGCTCGGCAGATAGATGCATTTGCATTTATCTTGCGCCGCACCGCCGGGAAGTCAAGGACTGCGCGTTCCAAAAAACCGCACTACCGCCCGCCAGCGCCGCGGCAAGGTGCTGCGGCGGCATCACGGCGCGAATGCCGCGTGGCGGCGCGTTATTGGACGCTGGCCTTGACCGGCTCGACCACTTCGAAATCGGCTGAAAAATCATCGAACAACGCAAACAGCTCGCGCAGCTTGAGCGGATTGCCGCTGATCCACAGATCGCCGGTCGCCACCGCGCCGAGGAAGGTGCGCTGCTTGAGCGAGATCGCATCAAAGGTGGCGCGGCTGAGCGTGACGCTGACATCAGCATTGTCGGACAGCTTGCCGGCGAGATGGCTGAGCGCGGAATTCTCCAGCGTCATCACAAAAGTCTGCTTCGGCTCGGTAAAAGTCCAGTTGACCACGATATGCTTGCCCTCGGCCTTGGCGGCGTTGAGCCGCACGGCCAGGAAATCAAATGCCAGATCGATCGAAATGCCCTTGAGCAGCTCGGCATTGGCGGTGTTGGCTCCAGGCGCCGCTTTCGGAACGCCGTGGCGCAGCTCCTGGGCGGCAAGCAGATAGGCGTTGCGCCAGGTCGCCGCTTCCGCCTGATAGCCGAGCTGTTCCAGCGCATCGGCGCCGAGCGCCCGCGCCTCCTTGTTGCTGGGATCGGCAAACACCAGTCTGCTGGCGATCGTCGCCACCCAGCGATATTGCCCGGCCTGATAATCGTCGCGGGCACGCTGCAACACGGCGGCCGCACCGCCCATATAGTCGATCTCCTTCTTGGCCTCCTCGGCGCGTGGCAGCGGATTGAGATCGGCCGGGTTGGCGTCATACCAGCCGAGATAGAATTGATAGACCGCTTTGGCATTATGGCTGAGCGAGCCGTAATAGCCGCGGGTCGCGAACTCATTGGCCAGCGTCGGCGGCAGTTTCAGCCGCTCGGCGATCTCGGTGGCGGTCAGGCCGTGATTGAGCAGCCGCACGCTCTGGTCATGGATGAATTTGTAGAGGTCGCGCTGCTTCTTGAGATAAGCGGCTACCCGCTCGCGGCCCCACACCGGCCAGTGATGCTGGGCGATCACCACCTCGGTGCGATCGCCATAACGGTCGAGCGCTTCGCCGATATATTTCGACCACAGCCGGCCATCGCGGATCGCCGCGCCGCGGATAGTGTAGAGATTATGCATATTGTGCGTGGTGTCTTCCGCCATGTTCAAGACCTTGAACTGCGGATAGTAGGAGATCATCTCCGCCGGCGCTTCCGAGCCCGGCACCAGATGGAATTCGATCTCGACGCCGTCGATCACCCTGGTCTCATAGGGCTGCTTGATGACGTCGTTGGGCGCGATCAGCGACAGCTTGCCATTGGCCAGCGCCTTGCCGAGCCCGGCATCGACCTGGCCGCGCTCGCTGACCGGCAGCGAGGTGCCGAATTGAAACTGCGCGCGCCGGCTCATGGCGTTGCCGGCGATCACGTTCTCGGCGACCGCGTGCTCCATAAACCCTTCGGGCGCGATCACCTTGACCTTGCCGCTCGCGGCATCGGCCTCGCTGATCAGCCCGCCCGCGCCGCCGAAATGATCGGCGTGGCTATGGGTATAGATCAGCGCCAGCACCGGCTTTTTGGGCCGATGCTGATAATAGAGATCGAGCGCCGCTTTGGCCGATTGCGTGGTCAGCGTGGCGTCGGTGACGATCAGACCGCTATCGCCTTCGACAATGGTGATGTTGGCGATGTCAAAGCCGCGCAGCTGATAGACACGCTCGGCCACCTTGAACAGGCCGTTGTTGAGATTGAGCTGCGCCTGCCGCCACAGGCTGGGATTGACGGTGGCCGCCGGTTCAGGCGCCTTCAAGAACTCGTAAGGCTTGAGGTCCCACACCGGCGCAGCACCGCTACTGCCGGCGATCACGCCACTCGGCAGCGGCGCGATCAGGCCGCGCTGCGCGTCCTCGAAATCGGCGCGGTCGCCGAGCGGCAGCGTAGCGGTCACCTGCTGCTGGGCGGCGCGGGTCGCTGGTGTCGCCTCATTCGGCTCAGCCAGCGCAGCGCTGCCCGCCAGCAGCAAAGCCACTCCGACCCCCCACGCCCTACCCATGCGCAAGCTCGCCATGCCCAGACCTCCCCTTGTTGCTTGACGTAATCATGGACCGGGCCAGCCGGCGCTGACCATGGCAATCACGCCTGGGTCCGTGAAATTTTTGACTTCCGCCGAAACCGGATGCAGGCCAATCATGGTTAGGCTGCAACTCTGCGCGGCTGTCGCGGCGGGCCCACCAGCCAACCGACGCCGCCACGCCGGAGGATCATTGGAGAACGGCATGCCGTATTCGGACAACGACCTCGACGCGGCCGCGCGCGCCGGCGTGATCACCTCGCAGCAGGCCGAGGCACTGCGGCTGTTTTTCGCGCAGCGCCCGAATGAAGCGCAGCGGATCGCGCCGCGCTTCGATCTGGTGCATATGCTCTGGTATGCCGGCGCCTTGATCGTGATGAGCGCGATGGGGCTGTTCTCGACCCTGGCCTTTGCGGCGATGGGCGGCGTCGGGCTGACCGCCACCGCGCTGGTCTATGCGGTGCTGTTCGGCGTCGCCGGCCATTATCTGTGGCACACCAAGAAGCTGTACACGCCGGGCGGGCTGTTGATCGCGATCGCGGTGGCGATGGCGCCGCTCGCGGTGTACGGCGTGCAGGAAGCGCTCGGGCTGTGGACCGAGTTCGGCAAGCCCGGCACGGTCCGGGACTTCTACATCTGGATCAAAGGCAGCTTCGTATTCATGGAACTGGCGACCATCGCCGCGGCGCTGCTGGCGCTGTGGCTGTATCGCTTCCCGTTCATCGTGTTCGTGCTGGCGGTGGCGCTGTGGTTCTTGTCGATGGACATCGTGCCGTGGATCACCGGCGCGCCCCATGGCAATTGGGAGACATCGCGCAAGGTCTCAGTGTGGTTCGGGCTCGGCGTGATCGTGACCGCGATCGTGGTGCATGGCCGGCAGCAGCGCGGTGACTTCGCCTACTGGCTCTATCTGTTCGGCGTGATGACCTTCTGGGGCGGCATCACCGCGGTGTCGGACGGCACCGCGCTCGACAAGGCGCTGTATTGCGCGCTCAATGTCGGCTTCCTGCTGGTGGCGCTGCTGCTCGACCGCGTGGTGTTCGCGGTGTTCGGCGCCATGGGCATCGCGATCTATCTCGGCGACCTCGCCGACAAGCTGTTTCGCGATTCGATTCTGTTCCCGTTCGCGTTGTCGGCGATCGGCGTTCTCATCATCGGACTGGGGCTGCTGTTCCACCGCCATCAGGCGGCGCTCAGCGCCTGGCTGGACGCGCGTTTGCCGGCGCCGGTGCAACGACTGCGGAGGGCGCCGCGCTAAGCGCGCGCCACTCTTTATTCGCGCGGCGCTTGGTCCCATATTGCCGGCATGGCGAAGACTCCCGACAAACCGACCAAGCCCGCAAAAAAGACCAAGGTTTCCCACCCGCGCGCCGCCCGGCCCGAGGTGAAGCCGATCGGCCCGGCGCTGGCCGAGCTGCTCAACCCCGCGATCAATCGCGGTGACGCTGGGCTCGGCTCTGGCACCGGATTGCAGGCGCCGCCCGACAATTCCCGCGACCGCCGCGCCGGCGATGAAACCGCGCTGCATCGCGGCCGGGCTTCAACGCAGAAACACGGCGCGTCACAGATCAACAGCGCCGCATCCGCGGCCTACCCCCCACCCCGCCCCTCCCCCGCAAGGGGGGAGGGAGAAGAGAGCACGGCCTCGCCACAACTCTCCCCTCCCCCTCGCGGGGAGGGGTCGGGGGTGGGGGGCTTTGATCAAGGCTTCGGCGAAGCGCCGCAGACCGCGTTCGACGCCGGCGCCACGCCGAACTACGGCACCAGCGCCACCGTGCCGACACTCGATCCGGAATTGGCGCGCCAGCTCGGCCTGCCGACCGAGGAAGACGATGACGCCGCATTGGCACGGCCGCCACGCAACAAGATGGAAGCGCTCGGCGTGCAGGCCACCGCCGCCGCGCTGGAAGCGCTGATCCGCGACGGCCGTCCGGAATTTCGCGGCGGCTCCGACAGCCGCAAATTGTGGACGCCGCACCGGCCGCCGCGCCCGGAAAAATCCGAGGGCGGCGTCAGCTTCGTGCTGCAATCGCAGTATCAGCCGAAGGGCGACCAGCCGCAGGCCATCAAGGAACTGGTCGAGGGCCTGGAGCGCAGCGATCGCACCCAGGTGCTGCTCGGCGTCACCGGCTCCGGCAAAACCTACACCATGGCCAAGGTGATCGAGGCGACCCAGCGCCCGGCGATCATTCTGGCGCCGAACAAGACGCTGGCCGCGCAGCTCTATGGCGAGTTCAAGGCGTTCTTCCCCGACAACGCCGTCGAATATTTCGTTTCTTATTACGACTACTACCAGCCCGAAGCCTACGTGCCGCGCACCGACACCTATATCGAGAAGGATTCCTCGATCAACGAACAGATCGACCGGATGCGCCACGCCGCAACGCGCGCGCTGCTCGAACGCGACGACGTCATCATCGTCGCGTCGGTGTCGTGCATCTACGGTATCGGCTCGGTCGAGACCTACACCGCGATGACTTTTGGGCTGAAACGCGGCGAGCGCATCGACCAGCGCCAGCTGATCGCCGATCTGGTGGCGCTGCAATACAAGCGCACCCAGGCCGATTTTTCCCGCGGCACCTTTCGCGTTCGTGGCGACGTGCTCGACATCTTCCCGGCGCACTATGAAGACCGAGCCTGGCGCATCAAGATGTTCGGCGACGAGATCGAGGGCATCGAGGAGTTCGATCCGCTCACCGGCCACAAGCAGGACGAGCTGGAATTCGTCAAGATCTACGCCAATTCGCACTATGTCACGCCGCGGCCGACGCTGATCCAGGCGATCCAGTCGATTAAGGCCGAGCTGAAATGGCGGCTTGAGCAGCTCAACGCGCAAGGCCGGCTGCTCGAAGCGCAGCGGCTGGAGCAGCGCACCACATTCGACATCGAGATGCTGGAAGCCACCGGCTCATGCGCCGGCATCGAGAACTACTCACGCTATCTCACCGGGCGCCGCCCCGGCGAACCACCGCCGACGCTGTTTGAATACGTGCCCGACAACGCGCTGGTGTTCGCCGACGAAAGCCATGTCTCGATCCCGCAGATCGGCGCGATGTTCAAAGGCGACTTCCGCCGCAAGGCGACGCTGGCCGAATATGGTTTTCGGCTGCCATCCTGCATGGACAACCGGCCGCTGCGCTTTGAGGAATGGGACATGATGCGGCCGCAGACCATCGCGGTGTCGGCAACGCCAGCGGCCTGGGAACTGGAGCAGGCCGGCGGCGTGTTTGTCGAGCAGGTCATTCGTCCGACCGGGCTGATCGATCCGCAGGTCGATATCCGCCCGGCCCGCACCCAGGTCGACGATCTGGTCGGCGAGGTGCGCGCCATCGCGGCGCGCGGCTATCGCTCGCTGATCACCGTGCTGACCAAGCGCATGGCCGAGGATTTGACTGAATATCTGCACGAACAGGGCGTGCGGGTGCGCTACATGCACTCCGACATCGACACGATCGAGCGGATCGAGATCATCCGCGATCTGCGGCTCGGCGCGTTCGACGCGCTGGTCGGCATCAACCTGTTGCGCGAGGGTCTCGATATTCCGGAATGCGCGCTGGTGGCGATCCTCGATGCCGACAAGGAAGGCTTTTTGCGCAGCGAAACGTCGCTGATCCAAACCATCGGCCGCGCGGCGCGCAATGTCGACGGCAAGGTGATCCTCTATGCCGATCACATCACCGGATCGATGCAGCGCGCGATCGACGAGACCAACCGCCGCCGCGAGAAGCAGGAGGCTTATAACGCCGAGCACGGCATCACGCCGGAAAGCGTCAAGCGCTCGATCGGCGACATTCTCAACTCGGTCTATGAGCGCGACCACGTGCTGGTCGAAGTCGGCGGCGGCGCTGGCCGCGACGGCAACTGGACCGATGATGCCGCCACCATCGGCCATAATTTCGAGACCGTGCTGGCCGATCTGGAAACCAGGATGCGCGAGGCCGCTGCCGACCTGAATTTTGAGGAAGCGGCACGGCTGCGCGACGAGCTGAAACGGCTGCGCGCCACCGAGCTGGCGTTGATCGACGATCCCACCGCCAAGCAGCGCACGGTGGCGAATAAGGCCGGCAGCTATGCCGGCAATAAGCGCTATGGCGACGCGGCCAACCTGCCCGCCGAGGCCAGCAAAGGCGGCCGCGCAAAATCCTCACCCTCCCCCTTGCGGGGAGGGTCGGCCGCTGCAAGCGGCCGGGGTGGGGGTGCCCCCGGTTCAGCCTCCAAAGTCCACAAGCCCGATCTCGATGAAATGGGCATTGCCGGCTACCACGAATTCAAGAAAGTCCAGCGCGCCAAGCCGCGCAAGCCGACGCTCGACGAGATGGGCCCCGGCCCGGAGAGCAAGATCTATCAGCCGACCTCCTCGCGCGAGGCCGGTCCGGAATTCGGGCCGCTGCCGCGCTCGAGCGGCGGCGCACCCGGACGGCGCGGCGGCTGGAAGAAGAAATGATCGGTCGCTGACGACATGCTGGCGCGGCGCGGCGCGCGCATCGCTGCGAGCGGCGGCACGCGGCCCGCCATGCCTGCGCCAACAGCGCGCGAACATTGCCATTTGCGCGCGTCGCCCGCATAGTCGCGCGCGTTTTCGACTTGTTTTGGGGGACTGATTTCATGGCCGAGGCCGATCTCGATGTCGTCATAAGGCGGCTGGCGAAGGAGCAGCACAAGGCGCTGCAAGCCGCCGCAAAAGCACGGCGCGCGTATTTCGAGGGGCTGGCGGCCAAGGCCAAGGACGCCGCCGGCAAGGCGCGCTTCAAGGCGCTCGGCCAGGAAGCGATGGCGCAGGGTGAAGCCGCGGCCAAGCGGCTGCAGGTCGCTGCCGACAATGCCGCCGACAGCTATGCGCGCGCGATGCGCCGCGCCGCCGACGTGCCGGCCGCTGTTGCCAGCAACGGCGCCGCAAAGGGCAAAGCCAAGGTCGCGGACCAAGCCAAGGACAAGGCCAGCGACAAAGCCAGCGACAAGGCCAGCGACAAGGCTGCGGCCAGGGTCGCCGATACCGCCGCGAAACCGGCCAAGGCTGGCAAGGCGCCGAAGGCTCAGGCGTGCAAATCCGCCGCACCAAGCAACGGCAAGCAACAAGCGGCCAGGGTTCCTACGACGAAGGCGCCCGCGGCTAAGGCTGATGCGAAGGCCACCGGCAAAGCCCCGGCGAAGGCCAAAGCCAAGGCTCCCACCAAGACCGCCACCAAAGCCGCCAAGCGCCGCCAAAGCTGACCGCGCAACCACCTCACTGGTCATTCCGGGGCGCGCGTCGCGCGAACCCGGAATCTCGCTGCGATGAAAAACCCGTAGCCCGGATGAAGCGCAGCGCAATCCGGGGACTTCGATCGCCGCCACGAGGCGGCCTTACGACACCGGTTTCTTAAACGTAGCTTCGACGCCAAAGGTTTTGTTGTCAGCGCCCGGAATGAGCATCAGCATGGAAAGCACCTCACCTTTCATGGCGAGGTGGAGGTCGAACTCCTTCGCGCGATAGGCCGGGCCACCGGAATTCGGGAGCCACCGCCCCTTCCCTGTCATGGCAGGCTGGCCATCCTGCGATGGTCGCACAACAGCGGACCAGCCGTTGCTGGCATTGACGGCAAAACTCCCGCCGTCTCTTGCGACCACAAGACTGCAATCGGCACATTTTCCGGCGTTTGACTCAATCTGATACCACTCACCGACCAGCGCCAACGCCGCCGGATCGGGCTCAGTCCATTTATAAAAGAGCGCCGCGATCGCGAGCAGGACAATGATGATTGCGGAACGCATGTGGAAACCCTCAGAAGCCTTACATTAGCAAGCCTAACCGGGTTGGGGAGAAGCGCAATCTGAGTGTTTCGAGGCGTTGATCTAGCTTCCCCGGATTTCGCTACGCTTCATCTGGGCTACAGTCAGAACTCTCCCTCCACCCAAACGATTCCGGGTCTGCGCTGCCGCGCAGCGCATGCCGCAATGACGAAAGAGAGCTGCGGGCTGGTTAGCTCAACGCGTATCAAGCCGAATGAGGCCCGAACTGCATAGCGCGGACAGCGCCGCAATCATCCGCGCGATACCCCGTCCGTCATTCCGGGGCGCGCGAAGCGCGAAACCGAAATCTCGCTATGTTGGAAACGCTCGTAGCCCGGATGGAGCGCAGCGCAATCCGGGTGTTCTTTGGAGCGATGTTGTAGCTCCCCGGATTGCGCTGCGCTTCATCCGGGCTACGGTCAGGGCGCCTGCCGAGCTGTCCCCGTCCATTCCAATAAGTGCGGCAACCGGGCAACGGGTTAAGAACAACCACCGGCCATCAGCAAGGCTTAAGGAAAAATTAACTCAATTTCCTCCGAATGTTCCCGCCCCCGACTGACGACGCTGCACGCCAGCATGGTGGATGATCGGGATCGGGGCCAAAGGGGACCTTGCTGATGAACCATCACGGAACCTCGCCGCGCGCGAGGCGATCGATCTTGGGTGCTTGTGTTGCCGCCGCGGCTATCCTGGCAGCTCCGTGCCCATCATCAGCCGGATCGGATGCGGCCGCCCCGGATTCGCCGCCCGGACCGGCGTTCAAACGAGGGATGTGGCATTTCGTGCGCACGCTCGAGATGGTGGTGAGCGCCAACGTCCGTCACACCCTGTCTTCTCAGGAAATGACGCGCTGCGTTGATCCCACCGAAGCCATGAAGGCGACCTTCTCGACCGGCAGCATCGGCTCTTGCACAAGTACCAAGCCCGAGAAGGCGGACAACCGCTACACGTTCGCCAATCGCTGCGATTACATGGGGCCCGCCAAGACCACGATCACCGTGGTCAGTGATGCGGCCTATAGCGAGCAGAATGAATTCCGGGCCGGCGATTACTCGCGCATCGATCTCGTGGTCGCCAAACGGATCGGCGATTGCGCCGCTGAACCGAGCAAAGCGGCCAGGCCGATGCGAACGACATCGAACGAGCTCTGAGACGATCGCGTCGTACCAATGACCGTCATACCCGCGCTTGTCGCGGGTATCTACGTCTTAAAGCTCGCAAGAATTCGCATGGCGGGTTAGCCGAAGGCGTAACCCGCCATGCGCCGCTGGGTTTGTCCAATGGCGGATGATGCTGCGCTCATCCGCCCTCCACGCTCAGCTACACACTCAGCAAAAAAGCCCCGGATCGCTCCGGGGCTTTTCGTTTTGATAGCGCTATGCGGCGATCAATAGCGGTAATGATCCGCCTTGAACGGGCCTTCGACCTTGACGCCGATGTAATCGGCCTGGTCCTTGCGCAGCTCGGTGAGTTTGACGCCGATCTTGGCGAGGTGCAGGCGCGCGACCTTCTCGTCCAGCGTCTTCGGCAGCACATAGACCTTCTTGTCGTACTTGCCCTGGTTCTGGAACAGCTCGATCTGCGCCAGCGTCTGGTTGGTGAACGAGGCCGACATCACGAAGCTCGGGTGGCCCATGGCGTTGCCGAGATTGACCAGGCGGCCTTCCGACAGCAGGATCAGCCGCTTGCCGTCCGGGAAGGTGATCTCGTCGACCTGCGGCTTGATGTTGTCCCACTTCATGTTCTTCAGGGTGGCGACCTGAATCTCGTTGTCGAAGTGGCCGATGTTGCAGACGATGGCGCGATCCTTCATCGCGCGCATGTGGTCGATGGTGATGATGTCCTTGTTGCCGGTGGCGGTGACGAAGATGTCGGCGATCGGTGCCGCATCTTCCATGGTCACCACCTGATAGCCTTCCATCGCCGCCTGCAGCGCGCAGATCGGATCGATTTCGGACACCAGCACGCGGCAGCCGGCCTGGCGCAGCGACGCGGCCGAGCCCTTGCCGACGTCGCCAAAGCCGGCGACCATCGCGACCTTGCCCGACAGCATCACGTCGGTGCCGCGGCGAATGCCGTCGACCAGCGATTCACGGCAGCCATAGAGATTGTCGAACTTCGACTTGGTAACCGAGTCGTTGACGTTGATCGCCGGGAACAGCAGTTTGCCGGCCTTCTCCATGTCGTACAGACGATGCACGCCCGTGGTGGTCTCTTCCGACACGCCCTTGATGTTCTTGGCGAGGTTGGCGAAGTAGCCCTTCGGCTTCTCCTGCAGGATGCGCTTGATCAGCGCGAAGAAGATCTCTTCTTCTTCCGAATTGTGCTGATCGAGGAACATGGTGTCGCCGTTCTCGGCGCGCAGGCCCTGATGCACGAACATGGTGGCGTCGCCGCCGTCGTCCAGAATCATGTTCGGCGTGCCGCCGTCATGCCAGTCGAACAGTTTTGCGGTGTAGTCCCAATAATCCTTCAGCGTCTCGCCCTTGACGGCGAACACCGGAATGCCGGCCGCGGCGACCGCGGCGGCGGCGTGATCCTGGGTCGAATAGATGTTGCACGACACCCAGCGCACATCGGCGCCGAGCGCGACCAGCGTCTCGATCAGCACCGCGGTCTGAATGGTCATGTGCAGCGAGCCGGCGATCTTGGCGCCCTTGAGCGGCTGCTTCGGACCGTACTCCTCGCGCGTTGCCATCAGGCCGGGCATTTCGGTTTCGGCCAGCGAGATTTCCTTGCGGCCGAACTCGGCGAGGCCGATGTCCTTGACGATGTAGTCGGTGAACTTGGCGGTCATGCGGATGTGTTCCTAATCTCGGTGTCGGGCAGACGAAGCCCTACGAACGGGTCGGGCGCTGGTGGCAGAGCCCCTGCCCTCCCTCGCCCCGCTTGCGGGGAGAGGGCTGGGGTGAGGGGGCGCAAACCGCGAGGGCGCCCTCAAGGAGAGGCCCCCTCACCCGACCGCTAAGCGGTCGACCTCTCCCCGCAAGCGGGGAGAGGTGAAGGAGCCCATTGCAGGCTTTATTTAAACAGCGCGCTTCAGAGCCTCGACAAGATCGGTCTTCTCCCAGGAGAAGCCACCGTCGGCGTCGGGGGTGCGGCCGAAATGGCCGTAGGCCGAGGTGCGGGCATAGATCGGCTTGTTGAGGTCGAGATGTTTGCGGATGCCGCGCGGCGTCAGGTCCATCACCTCGCCGGCCGCCTTTTCCAGCTGCGCCTCGGACACCTTGCCGGTGCCGTGGGTGTCGACATAGATCGACAGCGGCTTGGCAACGCCGATCGCGTACGACAACTGCAGCGTGCAGCGGTCAGCCAGACCCGCGGCCACGATGTTCTTGGCGAGGTAGCGCGACACATAGGCCGCCGAACGGTCAACCTTGGTCGGGTCCTTGCCGGAGAACGCGCCGCCGCCATGCGGGGCCGCGCCGCCGTAGGTGTCGACGATGATCTTGCGGCCGGTCAGGCCAGCATCGCCATCCGGACCGCCGATGAAGAATTTTCCGGTCGGGTTGACGTGCCAGATGGTCTTGTCGGTGATCCAGCCTTCAGGCAGCGCCTGGCGCACATAGGGCTCGACCAGGTCGCGGATCTGCTGCGAGGACATGTCCTCGATCAGATGCTGATGCGACACCACGATCTGGGTGACGCCGACCGGACGGCCGTTTTCATACTGCACGGTAACCTGGCTCTTGGAGTCCGGGCCCAGCACCTTCTCCTTGCCGGAGTGGCGGGCTTCCGAGATCAGCCGCAGGATCTTGTGGGCGTAGAAGATCGGCGCCGGCATCAGATCCGGGGTCTCGTTGCAGGCATAACCGAACATGATGCCCTGGTCGCCCGCGCCCTCTTCCTTGTTGGCGCCCGGCTGCAGCGCGTCGACGCCCTGCGCGATGTCGGCCGACTGGGGATGCAGCAGGATCTCGACGTCGGCGGTCTTCCAGTGGAAGCCGGCCTGCTCGTAGCCGATGTCCTTGATGGCTTCGCGCACAACGTGCTCGATGTGCTCGTTGGTGACCGAGGCCGGACCGCGGGTTTCACCGGCGATCACCACCTTGTTGGTGGTGGCCAGCGTTTCGCAGGCGGCGCGGATCGCCCAGGGATCGATGCCCGCCTTCGGCCCTTCGCGGTAGAACAGATCGACGATTTCGTCGGAGATCCGGTCGCAGACCTTGTCGGGATGACCTTCGGAGACCGATTCACTGGTGAACAGATAAGACGCGCGCATCAACCAACCCCTACCCGCCTGCGATCGGCGGTCCTTTCGTGCTGTTGTCCTGAATTGTCAGTCGCGACGACGCGAGATGACGTAGGATTCGTCGTAAAACCAAAGCCCGCTGTGCCGGCGCAACACGTCGCGGGTGGCGTCGAGATAATGGCCGCTCTGAGTCATCTCGGTTAACCGATCATCCTCAATCTGCGCCACATACACCGCCGCATTCCATGCTGCGAAAGCCGTCGAGGTGCCGATCGAGCCGGTCACCTCGTTGGGCAGCGCTTCCATATCATATCGAAAGATCGAACGGCTATCGGCATAGGCGTTAAAATTGAGGTCCCGCCCAACCGCGCCAAGCTCGTATTTCACCGCGCGCAATAGCTCATGTCGGCTAACCGCAAAAGGATTTTCTCCGGGCCACACTGCCTGGATGATCTCTAACCCGGGATCCTGCCCATGGGAGTGAATTCCGATCAGCCGGCCTCCGGGACGCAGCGCGCGCGCCAGCGGCGCGATGATGCGCTTGGCGCGAAATTTTACACCGGATTTTGCGCGGTAGGGCTGCGAGGCGATCACCAGGTCGAAATTGGCCTCGGTCCGCCCGACCCGCGGGATCACCGAATCGAGCAAAAACCTGTGATCTTCCCGATAGATGACGATCACCACCGGCCGCTCATAGATCGGCATGCCGGAACGCTGGCTGACGCTGGCGCGCCAGTTCTCTTCCAGGAACGGCCCCAGTTCAGCGATCTGGGTTTCGAATTCGCCCGATGATCCACCGCGCAGCACCAGCTCGTGCCAGATCATGCCGGCCGCCGCGGTGGGCGAAGCCGGGGTCAGCCACGGCGCCTCGGCATAATACATATTGGTGAGAACAAACACGGTCGCCGGATGCTCGAACAGCCGGTCCGGGATCTTGTCCAGCGTCAGCCGGACGTCTTCCACGCTCAGTTCCTTGCCGGCGACATAGAACGGCATATGCGGGAACCGGCTATGCATCGAGCGCAACACCCGCGCCAGCACGGTGCCGTCGCCGCAGCCGGCGTCGAACAGCCGGATCGCCGGCGGCCGCGGATGGATGTTGCTGAGTTCGAGCGCGACGCGCTGCGCGATCACCCGCTTCTCGCTGCAGGTATGCACAAACAGCAGGTATTTTTGCCGGTTTTCGAAGAAGCGGAAATTGCTGCGCGGGTCGCGGCGCTCGGGCGGATCGGCCCGCCGCCGCGGCGGCGGCGTCTCGCCAAGCCCGGCCGCGATGAACGCCTCGATCCGCTCCAGCGTATCGATGGTGATGCGTTTGCCCTCGCGCAGCCGGTGCACCAGCTTGCCGTCATTGACGGCGCGGCGGCCAAAGGTGGTCTCGGCCATGCCGGCCTGCCGGCAATAGTCCGAAATCTGGCCAAGCAACTGGTCGTGCTTCATGGGACGCTAGGTGGGCAGGTTGGCGACACCTTCGCCTCTTAGCACGGTCTGCCCACCGGGGAAACGCGACTTGCGTGCCGGCGCTGCCATGCAGCCGTCGCATCGCCGCGTTAGGAAGTCGTTGACCATCCACCGGCGACCGCGCCGGGCGCTCGTCAGCCAGCACCCCCTCTGCTAAGACCCGCCCGGAATTTGGTCCGTCTGACCCAGAAGACAGGTCTGCGATGCGTATTGCTATGATCGGTACCGGCTATGTGGGGCTGGTGTCCGGTGCCTGCTTGGCCGATTTCGGCCACCACGTCACTTGCGTCGACAACGATGCCGCCAAGATCGAAGCGCTGCGCGGCGGCGCGATCCCGATCTTCGAACCGGGGCTCGACGTGCTGGTCGCGTCCAACGCCAAGGCCGGCCGGCTGAGCTTCACCACCGACCTGCCCGCGGCGGTCGGCGAAGCGGACGCGGTGTTCATCGCGGTCGGCACGCCGTCGCGGCGCGGCGACGGCCACGCCGACCTCAGCTATGTCTATGCGGCGGCGCGCGAGATCGCAGGCGCCCTGCGCGACTTTACCGTGGTGATCACCAAATCGACGGTGCCGGTCGGCACCGGCGACGAGGTCGAGCGGCTGATCCTTGAAGCCAATCCGGCCGCCGACATTGTGGTGGCGTCCAATCCGGAATTTTTGCGCGAAGGCGCGGCGATCCGCGACTTCAAATTCCCGGACCGGATCGTGGTCGGCACCGACGACGAGCGCGCCCGCAAGCTGATCGGCGAAATCTATCGGCCGCTGTCGCTGAACCAGGGCCCGCTGATGTTCACCGGCCGGCGCACCGCCGAGCTGATCAAATACGCCGCCAACGCTTTCCTCGCGACCAAGATCACCTTCATCAACGAGATCGCCGATCTCGCCGAGAAGGTCGGCGCCGACGTGCAGGAAGTGGCGCGCGGCATCGGCATGGACAACCGGATCGGCCCAAAATTTCTGCATGCCGGCCCGGGTTTTGGCGGCTCATGCTTCCCGAAGGACACCCGCGCGATTCTGAAGATCGCGCAGGACCATGACGTGCCGCTGCGCATCATCGAGGCCGTGCTGGCGGTCAACGACACCCGCAAACGCGCGATGGCGCGAAAAGTCTCGAACGCGCTCGGCGGCAGTTTGCGTGGCAAGACGGTGGCGCTGCTCGGGCTGACGTTTAAGCCCGATACCGACGACATGCGCGAGGCGCCGTCGATCCCGCTGGTCACCGGGCTGAAGGATATGGGCGCGCAGGTCCGCGCCTATGATCCGGCTGGCATGGAGCAGGCCCGCCAGGAGCTGCCCGATATTGATTATTGCGACGATCCCTATTCCTGCGCGCAGGATGCCGATGCGCTGGTGATCGTCACCGAATGGGTCCAGTTCCGCGCGCTTGATCTCGCCAAGCTCAAGGACGTGCTGCGCCAGCCGGTGGTGGTCGATTTGCGCAACATCTATCGGCCCGAGCAGATGGCCGCGCATGGCTTCATCTATGAGAGCATCGGCCGCGGCACGGTGCACGACTAAGTCTCAGACGGGCGGCACTGCCGCCCGTTGATGCCGGCGCTCCTGTCAAGCTTGTAGCCCGGATGAAGCAAAGCTTGTAGCCCGGATGAAGCGAAGCGCAATCCGGGGAGGATCGTTCCTCGCCTCAAAGCCGGTCCCGGATTTCGCTGCGCTCCATCCGGGCTACGCTGGCTGCGGCTGCGTGTGGCTGCCCTCGGGAGCGCTCGCGGAACCACGCGCCGCATGCCTTACCTCGGTCAGCGCGAGATTCCTGTATCTGCGGAGTGCTGGTGCACAGTCAGCGCGACGGAGGCCGCTCGGTAGATTCCCGGCCGATCATCTCGCCGTAACCCGGTGCGG
>NZ_QJTI01000030.1 GCF_003217325.1 Rhodopseudomonas faecalis | reverse complement strand
GCACCGAGGCGCGCTGCGCATTGAGCTGCGGATTGCTCTGATAGGCCCGCACCAACGCCGCCTCAATGGTGTCCGCCGACACTGGCGCCGCGGCGCTGCACAACAGCAGCAAGGCCATGGCAGCGCTGCATCGGAGAGAAATCCGTTGTGTTGCCATACCCCTCGACCACGCCAGTGCTGAACTTAAGCCATTAAGGCCATCCGCCATTAAGACCATCTTAAGCTTGATGCGAGGTTAACCGGCGGCGCGCTCGATCAATTAACTTCGCCCGGCGAACGGAGCTGGCGACGGGCCGGCCGGCCGTCCGAGCCACGCGCCACTCGACGCGCCACAAGAAGAAGCCGCCCACGACCAGCGCGGGCGGCGGCTCGTTTTTGTGGATCACACCTGCGGCAGCACCAGAGCGTCGGTCAGGCTCGGCGCCGGCCGATAGCTGCTGGTCGAGGTCGACACCGACAGAGCGCCCACGCGCGATGCCGAATATTGCGACATCAGGTCGATCGCGCGGTCGATCGACGCCACCCCCGCACTGCTGGCGGTCACCTGGGTCAAGCTCGGCCGGGTGGCCGGGCTGGTCTCAGTCAGCGCCGAACTAGTGGTGGTGATCGATGCCGCCTGCGGCGCGACGTTGATCGATGACGTCACCGGCTGGGTGGCCAACGCCGAGGTCGTGACCGACGAAGTGGCGACCGATTGCGTGGCAAACGTTTGCGTCGCGCTCGCCGTGGACGACGACGCCACCAGGCTGACGTTATCATAGAGAGCGCCCAGACCGTCGGCGCCCTGGTTGGCGGCCTCGCGGAACGTCAGCCGATCAGATCCGCCAGTGCCGACCACCTTGAACTGGTAGTTCTGCCAATCGGCTCCAGGCGGTACGGTGGCCACCACCTCACCGTTCCACAGCACTTCCATGGTGGTGGTGGACGAGGTGAAGCCCGGCCGCGACCGTGCGTCAAACGACAGATCGTAGCTCTGCCCCTTCGCGGTCTTGACGTCCTGATAGAAGCCGTCGCGCGCGCCAAGATAGTCGAGCTCGCCGAATTTCGCGCCGTCGGAGGCCTTCACGCCGTTGAGGTTGTTCCACAACTCGATGGTGCCGCCGGTCAGCGCGGTCCAGCCCGGAATGCTGCTGAAGCCCGCCCAGCGCCCGGAATCGACCGCGCTCGGCGTGTTCTCAAACGAGCCATTGACCAACAGATTGGTCGCGACCGGCGTGGTCGGCTGCTCAGGCGTGGTGACGGGCGGCGGTGTCGTCCCGGTCTTGGCCGCGACCAGCCTGACATTGTCGTACAGCGCGCCGAGACCGTCCGCGCCCTGATTGGCCGCCTCACGGAATGTCAGTCGATCGGCGCCACCGGTACCGACCACCTTGAATTGATAGCCCTGCCAGTCAGCGCCGGGCGGCACGGTCGCCACCACAGAACCGTTCCACAACACCTCGATGGTGGTGGTGGACGATGTGAAGCCCGGACGCGAACGCGCGTCGAACGACAGGTCATAGGTCTGGCCCTTGGCCGTCTTGATGTCCTGATAGAAACCGTCACGGGCACCGAGATAATCGAGCTCACCAAAATTCGAGCCGTTGGTGGCCTTCACGCCGTTGAGGTTATTCCACAGCTCGATGGTGCCGCCGGTGATCGCGGTCCAGCCCTGGATGTTGTTGAACGCACCCCAGCTACCGGAATTGACCGCGGTCGGCGTCGTTTCAAACGAGCCGTTCACCACCAGATTGTCTCCGGTCGGCGTCGTCGGGGGATTCACCGGCCCCGGCGTGCCGGCCGCCTGCACCGTGACATTCAAAGCCTGCGACTTGGCGCTGACATTGCCGGCGGCATCCTTGGCGGTGACCGTGAAGCTGTGCGTCGACTTCGACAATTCGCCAGTCTGGAAGCTCCACGCCCCCGATGAGTTGGCCGTCGCCGTGCCGATCTTGTTGGTGCCGTCGAACACCGTCACGGTGCTGCCGGCCTGAGCAGAACCCTCGAGCTTGACCACGGTTGCGGTGGTGATGCCATCGCCGACCGTGTCGCTGTCCGGCGAAAACGACAGCACTTTCGGCGTCGCGATCGCACCGGCATCGAACAGTCCGGGCGGCGGATCGGCTTGAAACACCGCGGTGCTGCTCGAATAGAAGCCAAGCGTCGACCAATCGGTGGACAGTTCCACCCAATTGCCCATGCCGGCGCCAGGGTTGTTACTAAAACCGTCGACATAGGGCGCCGATGGCGTGCGCCACCAATCGGCGCCGATATTAGCGACCAGGCTCACATTCGGATCGGTGACCCGCATATCCATCTGCACATAGACGGCATCGACGGTACCGGGCGCGTATTCGCCTCGCGAACCAAGCCAGAAATGATCATTGTAGCCATTGGGGGGAGCCGCGAATTGCGCGGTGCTTCCGGAATTGGCGACGTTCATCGTCGAACCAGCATTGCCGGCGAAGTCGGTCACAAAATGACCGCCCTCAAGCTTCATCGGCCCCTGATCCTGCACCAGCACCCAATCGCCGGTGGCCTTGAGATGCACCCAGGTCCGGGCGTTGGCGACTTCAACCTTGGCGTTGGCGTTGCTATAGGCAGGCGCGCCAGCCTTCTGATAGACCTGTCCCCACCCCAACACAGACGTGAAGTCTCCAGGCGGCCCGTTATAGCCGACCGGCTTATACAAACCTTGGTACCAGCTGTAGCTCTCCGGCACCCCCACCGGATAACCGTCGCTGAAGCCGACGGTATTCTGCTTGATGATCTCTGACATTGAAGTTGCCATTTTAGCTCCAGTGCTTGGCGCCGCGACCGAATCAGCAGCCGCGGTGCAATGTCCCCGCGTTCGTTCGCCCGGAGCGTTGAGTGATGCTTGATGTTGTCGGCAATGTGGTGTGGGGCGTCCGTACTAATCCCAACGCCCGTGAGACATGTCGCCGCGCTGCTGGCGCGCGCGTTCCGCACATCGCGATTTTTGTCGGTGATTGAGGATGTTAACGCCAAAGAGAGCGCCGCCCGGCGACTATCTGCGCCTGACGGTCATCATCCAAAAGTCGTTAGCCGGAACAGGATGGAACTAATCATCAGCACGGCTGGAACACCGCGACTAAGGCGCACCACGGTGATTCGTCACCAAGCAGGGCGGCACTGTGTTAGTTTGGTGGCGCTTGCCGCCTGATAATGGCGCGATGGTGGCGCCGCGCAGCGGCGGCGGCGGATCGGCGATAAACGCATCGGTCGCGCCCGAATAGAATCGCAGCACTGTCCAATCGGACGACAGCGTGATCCAGTTACTCATCCCGGCCCCCGGATTGTTACTAAAGCCCGCGACATAGTCGGCGCGCGCATCGCGCCACCAGTCGGCGCCGACATTGGCGACCAGCGCCGGCTCGGCGTCAGCGGCCTTGATCTCCATTTGCACATAGACCGCGTTGACACTGCCCGGGGCGTAGGTGCCGCGACTGGCCAGCCAGAAATGGCTGTTGTAGCCGCGCGGCGGGGCGCCGATCGTCACCGCGCCGTCGGGCGCACGCTCGATCGCCATCTCGATCGCGCGGTTGCCGGCGAAGTCGGCGACGAAATGACCGCCGGCGATGGCGTCATTGGCCTGGCTCTGCACCAGCACCCATTGCTGCGTGGAACTGAGCCGCACATAGGTGCGGAAATTGGCGATCATGATCCGGGCCTGCGGGCTCGGCGCCACTGTGGCGCCATACATCCGGTACACCTGGCCCCAGCCAGTGACGGCGCTGAAGTCCGGCGGCGGCGCGGCGTTGCCGCCGGGACGATAGGCGCCGCTGCACCATTCGAAGGCGCGCGGCACGCCGGCCGGATAGCCCTCGCTGAAGCCGGGGGTGTTTTGCACCAGCGCGTCCTGCAGCGCCCCCGCCGAGATGTTTGAACTGGCGAACGATAGCGCCTGCCGGACCACGCCGACACCGCCGAGCAATGCGCCCACCAGCAGCAGTCCGATCGACAGATAGATCCAGGGTGGCATCGGCTCGTGGTCCCTTGCTCGGCGCAGCAGCACAGCCACTTGGCCGGTAACGGCTCAGGCCGACGGCGTCGCGACGGCGTGCTTTAGCCGGTGCAGCTGATCGATCACGGGACGCGGCAGCATCAGCAGCGCGGCGAGCCGCACCGCGGACGCCGGATCGCCATGGCGCAAATGAGTGCGGAAGCGCCACGCCGCGTTCAGAAGATTGCTGATACTGCCGCCATTGCGGCGGTGATCGGACAACACGATCATGCCGCGCCGCGCGAAGCAGCGCTTGGCGTTGACCCGCACCAGCTCGCGCTTCGACTGATCCGCCACACGCTCATCCGCGACTGCGGAGATCAGGTCCGCAACCTTCCAGCCATCATCGAGCAGCTGCTCCAGGCTGAGCCGTCCGGTCTCGGAATCATTGTGGTGGGTGAAGCTCGCGCAGGTCTCGTTGACAAAGCCCGCTTGCCCGAACAGCAGCAGCGGCGCCCAGGCCGCGACGTCCGCGGTGTGCGGAAAATTCTGCGGAATGCCGCCGCGCTCGCGCAACATCGAAGTCTTCATCAATACGCTGCACATCGTCACCGTGATGCGGCCGCGCAAAAACTCCATCAGCACGTCGATGCCATCCTGCACGCCCGTGGACAGCACGCGGCTGGCCTGCGCCGGCACCGCGGTGCCAAACTCCTTCAGCTCGACGTCGCTGAGCGACACCACCAGCTGCAGATTGGGATGCTGGTTGATCACGTCCACGCAGCGCTCCAAAAAGTGCGGCGCGATCGCGTCGTCATCGGGCAGGATCACGATGTAGTCGCCGCGCGCGTGCTCGACGCAGGAATTCCAGTTCGGCAACAATCCGATATTGGTATCGTGCCGCACCACCCGCAGCCGGTCGTCGTCAACGCCCGCCAGCATCTGCTCGGTATCGTCCTCCGAGGCGTTGTCGCAGATCAGCAGCTCGAACCGCGGATAGGTCTGGGCCAGCACGCGATCGATGCAGGCACGCAGCAGCTCCGAGCGGTTGAAGGTCGGGATCGCAATCGTCACCAGCGGCCCGACATGCTGATGGACCGGGGTGATCCGGCTCGGGCTCTCTCTGAGATGCAACATTACGACCTCACTTCATTGATCTGTTCGTCAGACGAGCGCCGCGCCACTCGACTACTCACCGGCTTGCAGCTTGCGCACCGTGCCGCGCCCCGCCTGCGGGAATGCCGTTTGCGCGTCGAGTTCGAGCTGGTGGCGGATCGCGGCCAATTCCAGCATCAAGGCGATGCCGACGCCGCACAGCAGGCCGCCGATCAGCGCCAGCAGCACCAGCTGCATCGGCCGCGGAAAAATCGGCTCGGCCATGCGCTCGGCGACCTGCACCACGCGCACGCTCGACAGCTGGGTCTTCTTGGCGATGTCGGCGTTGATCTGCTCTTCGATCATGCGGGTGGCGTAATGATCCGCGGCCGACGACGCGCGAGTCAGCATGCGCTTTAGCCGATCATATTCCGCTTCCTTGGACGACAGCGCCGCCAGCTCGGCATTGACCTGTTCGATCTGACTGCCGAGCGCCTTTTCCAATTGCAGCGAGCCGTTCAGATCGGAATTGATCTTGAGCAGCGAGCTCATCGCGTCCTGATAGACCTTGACCAGCAGCAGCGGCGGCGCTTCCTCGAACTTCTGGATGTTGCCGACATCGTTCGAGCCGTTGCGGCTTTCGACGCCGCCGAGCGTGGCGACGATGCCGGTCACCGTGCGAGACTGCGTGACCGGCCGCAGCACCAGCAATTGATCGATGATCGCCTGCTTCTGGCCACGCCGTTCTTCGATCAAGCCGCGCGTGGTCGCGACCTGCGCGGTCAACTCATTGGCGCGCTTCAGCAGCAATTGCCGCTGATCGGACACCGAATAGATCGCGGCTCCGACGGAAAAGCCTTCCAGCTCGGTCGAGGCGCGTTCCGCCTCGCGCTCCAGCCGCTTGGACTGCTCCTGGAAGAACACGTCGGCGCCCGGCACCTGGATCAGATCGGCCTGGGTGGCCACCAGGCCATTGGCGAGCGCGTTCAAGAACTCGGTGGCAATCACAGCGTCCGGATAGCGGAACGAAATGCGCAGCAGATCGGACTTGCCTTCCGCCTTGGTCGAGATCAGATCGCGCAGCGCCGAGATCGCTGCCTGATCTCTGGCGTCTTTCTGATCGAGACCGTCATCGGCGGTTCTGATCGCCCGCCATTTCAGCTTGGCGATCCACGGCGCATCCTTTTCGTTGAACAGCCGATCGAAGCCGACCGAATTCGCCGCCAACCTGATCACGTGATCGGTGGTGACGATGCGCGCCAGCGAGTCGATGCGGCTGACCAGGTCAACGCCCTCGCCGAGCGGACTGCCGGCCGAGCCGATCGAGCGATCCTTGATGCCTTGGCCGACCCGCATCAGCGTATAGGGTTCGTAGCGCTCGCCCACCGAGGCATAGACGAACATCGCGATCGCGCCCGCCGCGGCGATGGTGGCGATCACGGTCTTTTTCCGACCCATCAGGATCGGCAGGATGTTCGAGAGGATCAGTTGATATTCCTGCTTCATCATCCTTCCGTGCCTCCAACACCCGCTGCCGACACAGCGCCGTTATCCGTCGCCGCGGCCCCTACCCGGGACGGAACCCATTGGTACGAAGCCCGATTGCGTCACAGTGCGGGAAACACGTCGTCCCAAGTTGACGGTTCTCAAGTCGCGAATGGTGCTTCGCCTAGCGATTTTCGATCAGCCGTCGTGACGATGCGCGCTGCGTCGCAGCGCCTGTCGGCGCCCTATGGTTTCACTGATCGAAAGTTGACAGCCGTCAAATTGGCGGTCCCGCGCTCGCTTACTTGTCGCAGCATCAACATGCCGTCCGCTGGCGCTGGCCGTGGACGAGCAACGCAACAGCGGGAGACGAAGCATGAAAGTGGTGATCCTTGCCGGAGGCTACGGCACGCGGCTCAGTGAACACACCACGGTGGTGCCCAAGCCGCTGGTGGAAATCGGCGGACGGCCGATCCTGTGGCACATCATGCGCATCTATTCGCATTACGGCCTCAATGACTTCGTGATCTGCTGCGGCTACAAGGGCGATATCATCAAGGATTATTTCTTGAATTATCGTCCGCACCAGGCCGACTTCACCATCGACCTGCAGAACAACCGCGTCGAGCTGCACCGCAACTCCACCGAACCGTGGAAGGTCACGCTGGTCGACACCGGCGAAAAGAGCATGACAGGCGGCCGCCTGAAGCGCGTGCGCGACTTCCTCGGCAATTCGACCTTCTGCATGACCTATGGCGACGGCGTCGGCGACGTGAACATTCGCGAACTGATCAACTTCCACCATCAGCAGGGCGCGCTCGCCACGGTGACCGCCGTGCAGCAGCCCGGGCGGTTCGGCGCCATCAATCTGTCGTCCGATCGACCGCGCGCCGCGCATTTCCGAGAGAAGGACGCGCGCGATGGCCAGGTGATCAATGGCGGCTTCTTCGTCATCGAGCCGGAAGCGCTCGACATGATCGATGGCGATGCCACCAGTTGGGAATCCGAACCGCTAGCGCGGCTGATCGATCAGGATCAGCTCGCGGTCTATCGGCACCACGGCTACTGGCAGAACATGGACACGCTGCGCGACAAGGCTGTGCTGCAGGAACAATGGGACGGCGGCAATCCGCCCTGGCGTGTCTGGGACCGGCCGGCGCCGCAAAACTCTCAACCCGCTCTCGTCACTTCGCCGATTTCGTGAGGATCGACCATGCGTATTCTGTACACTGGAGCAGACGGCTATATCGGCGCGGTGCTGGGCCCGAAGCTGCTTGGCTGTGGCCACGCCGCCACCGGCATCGACACCGGTCTGTATCGCCGCGGCTGGCTGTTTGACGACCGCCGCACCCGGCCGATGGTGATCACCCGCGATGTCCGCCAGATCAAGCAATCGGACCTCGTTGGCTTCGACGCGGTGGTGCATCTCGCCGAATTGTCCAATGACCCGCTCGGCGAGAATGATCCGGAGATCACGATGGCGATCAACCATCGCGGCTCGATCGAATTCGCGCGCAAGTGCCGAGCGGCCGGCGTGTCCCGATTCATCTATGCGTCGTCCTGCAGCATTTATGGCGCCGCAGGCTCCGAGATGAAGACCGAGACCTCGGCGTTCAATCCGCAGACCGCCTATGCCCGCTGCAAGGTGCTGGTCGAGCGCGATCTCAGCGCAATGATCGACAGCCGGTTCACCCCGGTTTTCCTGCGCAATGCGACCGCGTTCGGAGCCTCGCCGCGCCAGCGTTTCGATCTGGTGCTCAACAATCTCGCGGGCGTCGCCTACACCACAAAACAGATTCGCGTGATGAGCGACGGCACCCCGTGCCGGCCGCTGGTCCATATCGACGACATCTGCCAGGCGATCCTGTGCGCGCTGGAAGCACCGCGCGAGGCGGTGTGCGGCGAAGCGTTCAATGTCGGTGACGACGCGCAGAACTACATCGTGCGCGAGATCGCCGAGGTGGTGAACCGCACCTTCCCCGGCTGCGAAATCTCTTATGGCAGCAGCGGCGGCGACAATCGCAGCTATCGGGTCTCGTTCGAAAAAATCCGCCAGCACATGCCGGGCTTCATGTGCCAATGGAGCGCGGAGCGCGGCGCGCAGCAATTGAAGACGGTGTTCGATCGCATTCAACTCGATGAAGCGACCTTCAATGCGGCGCCTTTCACGCGCCTGTCAGAGCTTCGCCACCTGCGGCAAACCCACCAGCTCGATCCGCAGCTGCTGTGGACGCCGGTCGACGACGTGATCCCGCTGGTGACGCCAGCGACCGTTCCGCGCGCAACTATTTTCAAAGGAGCAACCGCAACGGCGCACTGATACCATGACGATTAATTAGCATCACGACTCGCCGGGACAGCTATGCAGTTCCGGCGATTTGGGTTTAGTTCCACGCTCCGGCAATTGTGACCGCTGTTCCCGTAGAACTACGAGCAATCACGGCGAACCTGGCACCCTGCGGACGCATCTGTCCGAGAGCACACGCTGCACGTGCAGACGAAACGGCTGATTTTCTCGCAAAACGGCCAAAGAGCAGGCGACACGCCGCATCCCGTTCGCCTGGAGGACGTCGATCATTTTACAGTCACTGCTACTAATCACTCGGCAGACCAACAATGCATAGCTGACGAAGTAATTTGTTTCTGGTGTTACGGTTTGTTTCAGGAGCCGTGATTAACTATTCGTCGAAAGTATCTGCGGTTTCGCATCACTCGGGTAGTGAGACGCAGCGCTTCGCGCGAGCGACGTCTTGCAACCTTTCGACAAATGTGACTAGAATTTTGTGTTGCTTCCAATGATCAGAAGCGGCGTTTTCGATGGACACCATTTTTCCCGCGTCGTGAACCGGGAATTCAAAGAGGGGCTATTTCAACTCGGTTCATTGGGGGCTAACTTTGAGGGTCGTATCGTGTCAGTGATCTTATTGATCGACGAACACGGCGTATATCGTAGCGGTCTCCGCGAGCTGATTGAGAAGAAGATCGAAAGAGCCACAGTCTTTGAAGCTTCGGGGGCGGAGCGGTTCGCCACCAATCACTATTATGATCTGATACTCGTTGACGCAGCGTGCTTGAATTTCCGCGTCTTGGAATTGCTGAAAGAAGCTCTGGCACTGCGGCCTGAAACCCGGTTCGCAGTGATGTCAGCCTCCAATACAAGATCCGACGTTTTGTCCTGCTTGTCGGCCGGTTTCCACGGCTTCGTTCACAAGCTGCAGAGCGACGACGAACTTTTGACCGCGATTACTGATCTGCTGTCGGGCCGTATCTACGTGCCGCGCTGGCTCGCTGACGGGCACGGCAGCTTGTCGGACGAGCCGTCGGCGTTGAACATCGAGCTGGAGACGCTGAGGCTCACGCGCCGCCAGAACGATATTCTGCCGCTGATCGCGCAAGGCATGTCGAACAAGGAAATCTCTCGGCATCTGAACATTGCCGAGGGCACCACCAAGATCCACACCGCCGCGTTGTTGCGCGCGCTCGGCGCCCGCAACCGCACCGAAGCCGCCTTCATTGCGGCCAAATTGATCCGCTCGACCACACAGACCGCGCCGCGCTTCAAGAGCAAACGTTTCTTAATCAAAGGCATGGGCAGCGTGCGCGCGTCCAGCATGTAGACAGCTGCGGTTCTGATCGCCAACAGACCCGCGGCTCTCGCTTTGTCTGGCCGTTGAATTTATCGTCGGAAACCAAGCGCCAACTTCACAGCCGATTGGCCATCGCGATCGGCTCTCTCCCATCTGCAATCGAAAAAACCAGCTCAGGCGTTGCCGGGCGCCGCGACCTGAGCCTTCGGCCAGGCGCCGAACACCAGCACAAAGCGCCAGATCGCGATCGCCGAGAATGTCAGCAGGATCGCCGCGCCAGCGCCACGCAGCCCGGCCAGCGGCAACAGCGCGGACTGGGCGGCGACCAGTGCCACCACAGCGACCACGTTGGTCACGGTCATGATGCCGTCGCGCCTCGCGGTAAACAGCACCATCGCGCCGAAATCGGCGAGATTGCGCGCTGCCATGCCAGCCATGATCAGCCAGAACGCGCCGAGATGATCGCCGACCGCCGGCTGTTTCAAGATCGGCAGAATCAACAGGAACGCCCCGCCAGCCGCAACGATGAAGGCTGCGGTCGTCAGCGCCGTGATTTTGAGAAAAGTGACGGTCTGATCGCGATGGCTGGTTGCGCCGCCCTCATGATGCGCCTTGATCAAACGCGGCCGCTGCACCTGCAGCGTCGTGATGCTGACCAGCGTGGTCACCGCATTCGCCACCGACCAATACAGGAAATACACGCCCGTCAGTTCCAGCCCGAGGAACAGCGTCACCAGATAGCGATCGATGAACTGGCTGCCGATGAAGGCGAGATCGCTGAGATAGATCACAAAGGAGCGTTTGATGGTCAGCCAGATGAAGCTGCTGTGGAACGGCATGGCGAATGTCGCCCGCCACGGCCAGCCGCGGCTCGCCCAGACGAACAGCAGGAATGACGCGATGCTGCCAGCCAGCCAGAAGCTGAGCAACGCGGCCATGTTGCGCAGTTCCGGGATGAAAATCGCCAGCGGCACATAGACCAAAATCCACGCGGCCCCGCGCAGAAACACGCTGACATTGGCGATCACCGGCAGTTCCAGATTGGTGAACAGCTGGAACACGTCGTTGCCGAGATGCTCGAACAGGATGATCAGCAGCACCAGGATCAACAGCGATGACGCGCCAAGCAGCGCAACGGCGAGCCCCGTCAGCACCAGCAGCACGCCATAGACCGCGACCACAAACAGCCAATAATGACGCAAATGATTGACGAGCTGGTTGCGCGGCAGCGTCACCGCTTCGCGCATGATGACATGCACCAGCCCCATGCTGACCACCACCGGGGTGATCGCAATCGCGCCGGCAAACAGGCCGTACAGACCGAGCGAGGCGAGGTCGAGATAACGGCCGATGAAGATCGCGAGGCCGAATTTGCAGGCGATGATCGCGGCCCGCATCGGCACGATCGTCGCTGAAACCAGCAGCGCGGCGCGCGTTGGCGGCGCGTGATGCCTCAACTTGCGGATGGCTGCGAGCAAATCGTCATCCTCCGGTCGATCGGGTCGGCTCGCCATCATCGCTTCAACAGCATCGACGTGGGCAATGTCGATGAGCGGCGATGTTCACGGCTTGTAAACGCTTGCTGATCACAGAATGGAGCAAGCTGTCGGCGAGTGCAAATCGCACGTACAACTGCGCGCCCCGGCAGCAACCTCGTTAGACCGTCACGCGGAGTTTTCGATCGCCGAAATGCCTGCGAATCGTGCCGTGATGAGCACATTCGGCGTGCTGATTGCCGCCAAGTGATGCGGAACCCGCCTTCTATCACGCTGACGACTAGTTTTCGCGCTACATGAACTAGGCCAACTGGCCTAAGAGGAACATGCAGGCGCTTAGATCATGCGCGCAGTTATGCAAATCAGGTGAGTGTGTCAGCGTGGGTGCAGTCGAAAGTTGAGGGCTGCGTTCATGTCAACGTTGATGGCTCCGTCGATCTCCACCTACCCGCGCCGGGTTGTTCCACCCATTAGCACCTGCAGTGAGGTCCGTTCCCCCCCAACCTCGCTGCTGCCCCGTGGCCGCGCCCTGTTCTGGGAAGGCGATCACCACGCCGACAAGATCTTGATCGTCGAAGGGGTGGTGCGTGCGGTCCGCTTGCTGGAGAATGGAAACCGGCAAATCCTGGCTTTTTATTGGCCGGGCGACGTGGTCAGGCCCACGCAGGCGTCCTGCCAACAATTCACCGCGGAGGCAGTGACCAACTGCCGCGTGGTGCGCTCGCCGGTCGCATCGATCTGCCAGTCTGGCGAACCTTGCGGTGCCCATCAGGTTCTGACCGACACGCTGTCGCTGGTGGTGACCATGAGCCAGAAGAACAGCGTCGCCCGGATCGCCGCGTTCCTGCTGCGCATCCGCCGCCATCTGCCGACCGATCCAAAGCGGCCGCATGCGCTGTTGATGATGATCCCGCGCGCCGATATTGCCGATCACGTCGGCACCTCGCTGGAAACCGTGTGCCGCACCTTGGCTGAGTTCAAGGCCAAGGGGCTGATCGATATGCCGAACCGCAAAACCATCACTTACCTCAATCTACCCGGCCTGATTCGCATCGCCGGGGATTAGCAGCGACGCCAACCGAACAACGTTCCGGAGGGGCCTGAGATGTCTCATGTTCGCAATGCCGGTTCTCAGCCTGGTGTCATGGGTCGACTGGCCGCTGAGCCGGTCACGGTTCCAGCATCGCTCAGCGTGCTGACGCCGCTGGTGGCGCTGTTCGATCTGGCATGGATCGCCATGCTCGGCGGCGGCGCCGGGCTGATCTATGAGCTGCTGGCGCAGGCAATCGGCGGCAGCTACAGCAGCGGCGGCGATCTCGAGCAGCAGATCGGCATCGGCCTCGCGGTGGCGTTGCTGTTCTCGGCGTTCGGCCACGCCAGCGGCCTGTACAAGACCGAAAATCTGGTGCGGCGCTATTGGCAGGTCACGCGCGCGACGCTGGTGTGGCTGTCGGTGTTCCTGTTCCTGGCGTTTCTCGCGTTTCTGCTCAAGGTCGGCGCGTCGTTCTCGCGCGGTCAAATCCTGGTGCTGTTCGTCAGCGGGTTGTTCGGCGTCGCCGCGACGCGGCTATTGATCGTGCACACTTGCAGCCGGGTGATCCGTTCCGGCGCGTTCCGGCCCAACCGGCTGGTGCTGGTCGGTCTCGCCGAGGAATTCGTCACCAATCCAGCGCTGCCGCGGCTTGCCGATTTCGGCCACAGCGTTGAGGCGAAATTCGCGCTGCCGCCCAGCAATAGCTCGGTTGATGATGAGGAACGCCGGCAACTGATCCGCGAAGTGATCCGCCGCACCCGCGAGATCGGCGCCGACGAGATCGTGCTGGCGATCCCGTGGACGAAGCCGGACATGATCCACGACATCGAACGCGCGCTGCGCGTGCTGCCGATTCCGATCAAGCTGGTGCCGGATAGTTCGATCTGCCGGGTGCTCGATCGTCCAGTGTGCGAACTTGGTCCCACCAAGGCCGTGCAATTGCAGCGCGCCCCGCTCAGCGCGGCGCAGCGCGCACTCAAGCAGGGCATCGACCGCGTGCTGGCGGCCTCCGGCATCGTCGCCCTGTTGCCACTGTTCGCGGTGATCGGCGCGGCGGTGCGGCTGGAATCGAGTGGACCAGCGTTGTTCCTGCAGCAGCGGGCCGGCTTCAACGGCCGGCCGTTCCGAATCTACAAGTTCCGCACCATGACCACGGCCGATGACGGCGCCGTGATCGTTCAAGCCACCCGCAATGACAAGCGCGTCACCAGCCTCGGCCAATTGCTGCGCAAGCTCAGCATCGATGAGATCCCGCAGCTGATCAATGTGCTGCGGGGCGAGATGTCGCTGGTCGGGCCGCGTCCGCACGCGCTGGCGCACGACACCGAATACGACCGGCTGATCGCCAGCTACGCGCAGCGCCATAAGATGAAGCCCGGCATCACCGGCTGGGCGCAGATCAATGGCTTCCGCGGCGAGACCCCCGAACTCGGCATGATGCAACGCCGGGTGGAGAGCGACCTGTGGTACATCGAATCCTGGTCGCTGTGGCTCGATATCAGGATTTTGCTCGCGACCGTGATCCACGTGATGAAATCCGATCGCGCTTACTAGCTCAACACATGGCATACTCCTGGTTCAATGGCGGTTCCAACAGCGAAACCGCCATTTCGTTTGGGCGGTCTAACCCGAGGGCGATGCAACGCCGGTTCCCGCAGCCGGTTCCGATCACATCGAATCACGTTCTGCTCACTTTCGATCCACACCCTCGCCTCAATCAATCGTTAACAGCTCGCTCCCGATACTGCTGACGTCGTCTCACCGCGATTCGCGTCAAAGCGGGTCACAGTTCTCAGGACGCCTGTCATGCTCTGGTATCATCACGTCTTCGTGCTGTGGGTGCTTGCTCATATGGCCTGGGCCGCATACGTGCTGGAGCGCGACTGGCGGCGCAGTCGCCAGCCCGAGCCGGCGCTGGCCCGTGACCAGCTCGACAAGGTCTATCCTTAAGCGCGATCGGCAGTTTGATAGGCTGATCAATCGGCTCTGCGGGTCGTCACCGCCACCCCGGTTTGCGGCATCGATTCGCCAAGCGAACCGCGACCTGCAGCGCTGATCCGCGTGCCCGCGGCTGAACAAGCCGCAACATCACCCAGCCGGAACTCAATCGATCGCCGCAGCGCTGCCGCTGTTATTGACGGTTATCAGGTTTCCATCTGGCACCACCGCTATCGTCCTGCATCATGGCAATGCATGGAGGGTCGCGTGTCGCAAACCGATCAACTCGATCAGCGCTTTGCGCCGACGGATGGCACGCTGGTCGCCTCCCCACCGCGCCCCACTCATCGGCTCTGGCCGGCCGCCGTGATCGCGCTCGCACTCGGCTCAACCGTGATCTGGATCTACTTCCTGTGCTGGTTGCTGATCCGCATGATCACCTCGCTCGTGCTTTGATCACGACGGCCGGGCCTCGCCATGATCGTCACCGAAACCGCGCTCGCTGGCGCTTACACGATCGATGTCGAACGTCACGAAGACGAGCGCGGCCATTTCGGCCGTGTGTTCTGCACTGATGAATTCGCCGCGCATGGGCTTCACTTCACCGTCGCCCAGGCCAGCCTCAGCTACAACCGGCGCAGCGGCACGCTGCGCGGCATGCATTTTCAGTTTCCGCCCGATGCGGAAACCAAATACGTGCGCTGCACCAGGGGCGCGATCTTTGACGTCATCATCGATCTGCGCCCCGAATCCCCGACCTATCTGCGCCATGTCAGCGCAATTCTCTCGGCGAACAACAGCCGCGGTCTCTATATTCCCAAGCGGTTCGCACACGGCTTTCTGACGCTGGTCGATGATACTGAAGTGTCCTACCTGATCGGCGAGGCTTACGCGCCCAATGCTTCTGGCGGCCTCAACTACGCTGATCCGCTGCTCGCAATTGCCTGGCCCTTGCCGATTACCGTGATTTCCGAGCGCGACCGCAACTGGGCACCGATCGCAGTCGATGGCGATGATCGGCTTGCCCGGATGGATCTGCTGGCATCGGCCTAGCTGTCGGCACACTCCTTTCAGCCCGCACGTCACGACCATTCGCTGCCGTCGCAATACTTGTCCTACCACTTGCGGCAACATCGCGTTCGACTTGACGGCCGTCAACTAATCTCGGTGCGGTCCACCTAACCTCAACTCAACCTGAAACAACGAGCATCACAACACAGATAGGAGCACCCGATGTTGAGCAACGACACCGCCATTCACACGCTTGACGTCGGAACGATGCCGCCGATCACGCATGCTCATGGCGGCTGCCGTTTCTGCGGCACACCGCTCGAACACGTGTTTGTCGATCTCGGCCAGTCGCCGCTCGCCAATACCTATCTCAAGCCCGATCAGGTCAACCAGGACGAGCGGTTCTTTCCGCTGCGGGTCTATGTGTGCGAGAAGTGCCTGCTGGTGCAGCTCGAGGAATGGGAAAGCCCAGACGCGATTTTCAGCGACTACGCCTATTTCTCGTCCTATAGCGAGTCCTGGCTACGCCATGCCGAGGCCTATGTCGCCTCGGTGGCCGCGCGCTTTGAACTGAACGCACGCAGCCGCGTGGTCGAGATCGCCAGCAATGACGGTTACCTCCTGCAGTATTTCGTGGATCGCGACATCCCGGTGCTTGGCATCGAACCGGCGCAGAACGTCGCAGCAGTAGCGCGCGCCAAGGGCATCCCGACCCGCGTGGAATTCTTCGGCGAGGCCAATGCCCGCAAGCTGCGCCGCGAAGGGATGCGCGCCGATCTTCTGATCGGCAACAACGTGCTGGCGCACGTGCCCAACCTCAATGATTTCGTCAGCGGCCTGCGCGTGCTGCTCGCCGACCACGGCATCATCACCATGGAGTTTCCGCATCTGATGCGGCTCTATGCCGAGTGCCAGCTCGACACCATCTATCATGAGCATTTCTCATATTTTTCGCTGCTGACCGTCGAGCGAATTTTCGCCGCGCATGGCCTGACGATCTTCGATGTCGAGGAACTGAGCACCCATGGTGGCTCATTGCGCATCTATGCCCAGCACACCAATCGCGGCCGCCAGCCGATATCAGCGCGCGTGGAATCGTTGCGCAACCGCGAGATCGACGCCGGTTTCGATACGCTCAGCGGTTATCTCGCCTTCGATCAGCGCGCGCAGCGCACCAAGCAGACCTTGCTGGACTTCCTGCACGCCGCCAAGCGCGCCGGCAAGACCGTGGTCGGCTATGGCGCACCGGCCAAGGGCAACACGCTGCTGAATTTCTGCGGCATCGGCACCGATCTGATCGCCTACACGGTGGACCGCAACCCGCATAAGCAAGGCCGGCTGCTGCCGGGCACGCATATTCCGATCTACGAACCGGAGCGGATCGGCGTCACCAAGCCGGATTACATCCTGATCCTGCCGTGGAATCTGAAAAACGAGATCATGGCGCAGCTCGCTTTCGCGCGCGACTGGGGCTGTCAATTCGCGATCCCGATTCCGGAGACCCATCTCGTTCCGTGACGGGTTCACTGCGTTTCACAGCGAGGACTGCCCATGCACGGCACCACACGCGGCAAAGCCGGCACCAGCGCGGCGCCGGCCGCTGATCTCTCAGCCGACCATGGCGAGGCCATGCATCGGCTGGTCACCGAGCTTTATCCGCTGTGCCGCAGTATCACCGGCGATGGTGTCCGGCAGACATTGGCTGCACTGCTCGCCTACATTCCGCTCAATGTCTGCGAAGTGCCATCCGGCATGGAGGTGTTCGACTGGACGGTGCCGCAGGAATGGAACATCCGCGACGCCTATATCAAGAACGGCGCTGGCGAACGGGTGGTCGATTTCCGCGCCCATAATCTGCATGTGGTCGGCTATAGCACGCCGATCAACGCGCGCATGACGCTGGCCGAACTGCGGCCGCATCTGTTCTCCGATCCCGCCCATCCGGATTGGATTCCGTATCGCACCTCCTATTACAAGGAGACCTGGGGCTTCTGTCTGTCGCATCGCCAGCTGGAAGCGCTGCCCGAGGACGACTATCAGGTGGTGATCGATTCCAGCCTGGAGCCCGGGCACCTGACTTATGGCGAACTGGTGCTGCGCGGCAGCAGCACCGATGAAGTGCTGATCTCATGCCACGTCTGCCATCCCTCGCTCGCCAATGACAATCTCTCGGGCATCGCGGTCGCGACCGCGCTGGCGCAGCAGCTGGCAGCGCGCGAGCTGCGCTATACTTACCGGCTGCTGTTCATTCCCGGCACAATCGGCGCCATCACCTGGGCGGCGCTGCGCCAGGCGCATCTTGGCAAGATCAAGCACGGCTTTGTGCTGACCTGTGTCGGCGATGGCGGCCACCCCACCTATAAGGTCAGCCGCCGCGGCAATGCCGAGATCGATCAGGCCTGGCGCTATGTGCTGCAGCAGAGCGGCGCCGCCTTCGAGATCTTGCCATTCTCGCCGTTTGGCTATGACGAGCGGCAATTCTGTTCGCCGGGCCTCAACCTGCCGGTCGGCTGCTTGATGCGCACGCCGCATGGCAAATTCCCGGAATATCACACCTCGGCCGACAACCCGTCCTTTGTGCGCCCCGAAGGGCTGCACGACACGCTGCAACTGGCGCTGACCACAATCGACGTCATTGAAAACAATCGCCGCTATCGGAACCAGAAGCCGATGTGCGAACCACGGCTCGGCAAATACGGGCTGTACAGCTCGATCGGCGGCCAATCGGCCAGCGACTATCAGATGGCGCTGCTGTGGCTGCTCAATATGTCCGACGGCGACCACACGGTACTTGATATTGCCGAGCGCGCGGCGCTGCCCTGGGACCTGATCAAACAGGCCACCCAAGCCTTGCTCGCGGCCGAGCTGCTAAAAGCGGCGGACTGAACGCTCGACAATCGGCATGCAGCGGTGCCCCTCGCCGCTGCATGCCGCTCTCTTTTGGCATCACCGCCTGTTCGGCATCACCGTTCACGCAGCGCGTCGTGGTGATAGCGCACCAGCGGCGACAGCAGATAGCTGATGATCCGGCGGGTGCCGCTCTTGATCTCCACCGTCACCGCCATGCCGGCTGTCAGCCGCACGCGCTTGTTGTCGATCTCCATCTCGGTGCGATCGAGCGACACGCGCGCGGCATAGACCAGCTCCTGCCCGGCCGGCTCGCTGCCCGCGGAATCGCTACCGATCATACCGGGCGAGGACCGTTCGGGCGCCTTGTTGCGGGTGATCGCGTCGTGCGAAATGTTCAGCACCTTGCCCTGCAGCGTGCCATAGCGGGTGAAGTTGAACGTATCGATCTTGATCGCGGCATCCTGGCCGACTTCGACAAAGCCGATGTCCCGGTTTGGAATGATGGCTTCGATCTCCAGCGCCGTTTCGCTGGGCACCACCACCATCAACGCCTGCGCCGGCGTCACCACGCCGCCGATGGTGTGCACCGCCAGCTGCTGCACCTTGCCGTCGATCGGCGCGGTCAGCTTCTGCAGCCGGGTGCGTTGATCGGCCTTGATCACGTCCTGTTCCAAGGTCGAGACCTTCTGCTCGGCCTTGGCCAGCTCCTCGAACATCGCGCGCTCATATTCGGCGACCGCTTTGGCGGCGTTCTCATTGAGCATCGAGATGGCGGCATTGGCCTCGGTCAGTCGGCTTTGCTGCACCAAGACTTCCTGCTGCTGCGCCACCAGATCCTGCAACTCGGTGAGGTAGGTGAGCTTGGAGCCGAGCTCCTTCTGATAGAGCTGCTCGCGAATCGCGACGCGCTGCTCGAGCGGCGCCAAGGTCGCTTTCAGCTTGTCGATCGAGGCGATCGAGGTCGCCCGTTCGGCTTCCTTCTGCTTGAGCTGCTGATCGATCGAGGCCAGCTTGGCCTTCTGCTCGGCAGTCTGGCTGATCAGGAAGCGGCGATGCATGGCGATCGCGGTCGGTGACGCGCCGGGCGGCGGCTCGAATGCCGCGACCGGATCGGGCTTGCCGGACAACGCCGCCTTCAGGCGCGCCACGTCGAGCCGCGCGCCCATCAATTCGCTTTTCAGCCGTTCGAGATCGGCATCGCTCATGGTGGTGTCGAGTTCCACCAGCGTATCGCCGCTGCGCACGATCTGGCCGTCGCGCACATGGATGGCCCGCACCACGCCGGTCTCGAATGGCTGAATGGTTTTGGTGCGGCCGCCCGGAATCACCTTGCCGGGCGCAATCGCGACAATATCGACCGTGCCGATCGACGCCCATAACAGCGCCACGCTGAACACCGCGGCAATGCTGATCGCAACAGCACGGCCGACTGGCGACGGCGGCGTTTCGACAATCTCCAGCGCCGCTGGCAGGAACGCGATCTCGGCCGGCAGCCGCCGGCTCTGATCGCTGCGCAGCGCCAGCACTTTGTCGCGCAGCTGCTTGGCGTGGCTGGCAATCGCCACCGCCGGGGTGGTGGGCGGCGCGGCGATCGGCAGTGTCGTACTGCCTGGGCCGATATTTGGCGGAGTTTTCGGCGTGGGCTGGCCTCGCCGCTGCCACCGCGCCTTGATGCTGTCGGCGAAGGCCGCCACGCTTGGCAGCTCGACGGCGCGCAGCCGCGCCATAAGCTGCTGCGCCGCGGCGCTGATCCGCTCGCGCCATTGATCAAGCGCACGCGGCTGCTCGGCAGGTGCGTCGGCTTCTTGGCCGATCACCACCAGCCGGCCATCCCAGGCCTGCTCGAATTCGGCGCGACTCATCACCGACGGTTTTGGCGAGTCTGGCCGCAGCACCAGCGCGGAGTCGCCGGCGATCCGCCCCACAATCAGGAATTGGCCGCCGCGCAGCGCGGCGATGCCCGGCAGCGTCTGCTGCGCCAGCGCGTCCCAACCGATCTTCAGGCACACGGCACTGGCGCCCGCGTGACGCGCTGCTTGCAGCATCTCGGGAATGCCGACCGCGCGACCGCGCAGCGCGGCGCGCATGTCGTCGAGGCGCAGATCCGCGCCCTGCAGCCGCAACAGGATTTCCAGGACGAACAATCCAGGATCGGGCTTGAACTGATGGTGCAACGGAATGGTCATTGTTGGCTCTGCATCGATTGACGACAGACGCGCAGGCCCACGGCCCGCGCCGGTTCTCACGCAGCGTTGGCGCTAGGCGCCGGCTTGCAGTCGATGGAGCTTGGCATAGCGTCCCCCTGCTCTGATCAGGTCCTGATGCGAACCGTCTTCGGTGATACGGCCGGCTTCGATGGTGATGACACGGTCCGCCATGCGCAGCGTCGAGAGCCGGTGGGCGATGATCATCACGGTGCGGCCGCGGCAGATCTGCTCCATATTGTCATGGACGATCCGCTCGCTTTCGTAGTCGAGCGCGCTGGTGGCCTCGTCAAAGATCAAAATGCGCGGATCGGTCATCAGCGCGCGCGCGATCGCGACCCGCTGCCGCTGGCCACCCGACAGGCTGGCGCCGCGTTCGCCGACCATGGTGTCGTAGCCTTCGGGCAGCGACAGGATGAACTCATGCGCGCCGGCAAGTTTGGCGGCGCGAATGATGCGCTCGGCCGGCACCGCGGGGTCCGACAGCGCGATGTTGTCGCGCACCGAGCAGTTGAACAGCACGCTGTCTTGCAGCACCACGCCGATCTGGCGGCGCAGTTGCGCGGGATCGGCCTGGGCGAGGTCAACGCCATCGACCAGCACGCGGCCGCGCTCTGGCAGATAGAGCCGCTGCACCAATTTCGCGAGCGTGCTTTTGCCCGAGCCCGACATGCCGACGATGCCGATCACCTGGCCCGCAGGAATGTCGAGTGAAATGTCATGCAGGATTTCCGGACCGTCGATCCGATAGCGGAAACTGACCCGATCGAAGCTGATGTCGCCGCGCACCGTGGTCAGCGCGGTCTTGCTCGATTGATAAGCGGGTTCAGGACTGGAATTGAGAATATCGCCGAGCCGGTCGATCGACAGCCGCGCCTGATGGAAATCCTGCCAGATTTGCGCGAGCCGCAGCACGGGCGAACTGACTCGGCCCGCGAGCAGATTGAACGCCACCAATTCGCCAACGGTGAGATCGCCGCTCATCACCAGCTTGGCGCCGAAATACAGCACCGCCGCCGTCACCAGCTTGCTGATGAACTGCACCGACTGGCTGGCGACATTGCCAAGACTGGTGACGCGGAAGCTGGCCGCGACATAGCCAGCGAGCTGCTCCTCCCAGCGCCGCTGCATCAGGGGCTCGATCGCCATCGCCTTCACGGTCTCGATGCCGGACACGCTTTCCACCAGGAATGCCTGATTGTCGGCGCCGCGCCGGAATTTCTCGTCGAGCCGCTGCTGGAACAGCGGCGTCGCCGCGGCCGAAATGGCGATGTAGATCGGAAATGAGGCCAGCACGATCCAGGTGAGTAGCGGCGAATAGAAGAACAGCACCGCAATGAAAATGAAGGTGAAGGCGAGATCGATCACCAGCGTCAGCGACGAACTGGTGAGAAAATTGCGGATGTTCTCCAGCTCCCGCACCCGCGCCACCGAGTCGCCGACCCGGCGCGCCTGGAAATAGCCGATCGGCAGCGCCAGCAAATGGCGATACAGCCGCGCACCAAGCTCGACGTCGATCCGGTTGGTGGTGTGCGAGAACAGATAGGTGCGCAGCACGCCGAGCACGGTTTCGAACAGCGCGATCGCCACCAGCCCGACCGCGAGCACGTCGAGCGTGCTCATGCTCCGGTGCACCAGCACCTTGTCCACCACCACCTGGAAGAACAGCGGGGAGATCAGCGCAAAGATCTGCAGAAAGAACGAGGCCACCAGCACTTCGCCGAGCAGCCACCTGTATTTGTGGATCGCGCTGACAAACCAGGTGAGATCGAACCGCTTGGCGAGATCAGACAGCGCCGCGCGCCGCGCCATCAGCACCAGCCGGCCGTCCCACACCGCTTCAAAACTGGCCTTATCCATCTCGGCCGGATGCGATTGCCCGGGCTCGAGCACGATCACCTTGTCGCCATCGGCCTTGCCGACCAGCAGATAGCTGCCGTCGCGGCGCGTGGCCAGCGCCGGCAGCGGCATGCGCGCCAGCCGCAGCCAATTGGTCGAGATCAGCTTGGCTTTCAGGCCGAGCCGTTTGGCGCAGCGCACCATCTCGGCAAGCCCGATGGTGGTGCCGGCGAATTGATGCCGGACCTGTTCGGGATCGACCGCCAAGCCCTGAAATCGCAGCATCATCACCAGTGCAATCAAGCCATGGTCGGGTGCCGCGCAGAGTGGTTCACTGTGCTCTTGCAACGTTCTTTTTCTCGTTTGCTGGGCAGTGTTCGCCTGGCGTCATCGAACGATCCCCCAAATAACTGCGACGTCGCGCAGCGCGAGATCGACCGCGCCGCACGTTACTGATTACGACGCGTAGGACGATTGAACACTCAAGGCTGATGCGGCGGCATGCTGCAAGTGCTTTTCGCCAAAACGAGGGCAGCGCTCGCGCCGTGCTATGCGACGATCGACTAGGTGATACTAAGTTCCGTCCAGTAGCGAGGCAGCCTTGCTGACGGTGCGCGGCGCATCATCAGTTGTTCACGAACGTCTTCAGCGGATAATGCTCATCGACCGAGACCCGGCCCTTCACCAAATGCGCCTTTTCGCCGGTTCCAAGATAGGATGCGCGCTTCACCAGCGGCGAATGCCGAACGTCGCCGTAGTTGATGTAGCTATTGAAGCAGACGCTCTTGCCCATTGACACCTTGAGCTTATTCTTCAGCACCCACAGCATCGGTTCGAGCTTGGGCATCTGCGGAACCAGATTGGAACGCATCGCGGTGCGCGCGGTGGTCACCATCCAGCAATTCTGGTCACAGCGCGCGACCTTGCCGCGGGTATGCTCGGCCTGATCGCTATTCATGATCTCGTCCCACGACTGCCGTGCCAGGTTCCCCATCGGCAGATCGGAGCGCACATTGCAGGCCCACACATCGGACCACGGATCGATAAAGGCGAAATCGCGGCCGGCGCTGCACGGAATCAGCCGGTCATGGCCGAGAATTTTCTCGATCAGGCCGAGATTGAGATAGGCGCGGAACCAGTTCTTCGGCTTGTTGCTGCGCAACATCGCCTCGATCAGTCCCTCGACCTTATGGGCCACGGCGCGACGATCGTAAAAGTAGTTGTCGTTCTTGTAGAACTGCCAGGCGTTGTGCAGCGTCGAGGTTGCCAGTTCAAAACCCTCACGCCGAGCGAATTCATAGACATCGACCAGCTGGTCGACATTCTCGTCCTGGATCACCATGGCGAAGCCGAGATCGGTGCCGCCCGCCTCGCGCAGCATGCGCAGCCCCGCGACCTTGGTGGCGTAGCCATCCTTCTCGCCGCGGATCGAGTCGCTGGTCTGCTGGTCGCCTTCCAGCGAGAACCGCACCTTGATGTTGGGATACTTCTTGATGATCGGCAGCAGCCGTTCCGGATGCAGGCCGTTCGAGGAAATCTCCATCACCCGCGCTTTGGGATGGAGCAGGTCGGCGATCTCGTGCAGATCCTTGCGCAAGGTCGGCTCGCCGCCCGAGACGTTGAGATTGTCGAAGCCGTCAGGCAGTTTCGACAGCGTCTCCAGCGAGACTTCCTCTTTCGGTTCGGTCGGATTCTTCCAGATGTAGCACATCTGGCAGCGTGAGTTGCAGCGGAAGGTCGAGATGACGGTCAGGTCCATAGGGTGCTCACTCGGTTCTGCTGGCTAAATCAGGCTGTCGTACAATGAGAGCAGCGCGGCGCCGTGCTGGCTAAGCGCATGTTCTGTTTCCACGACACGGCGGGCATTGCGGCCAAGTTGCGCACGCAGCGCCGGGTCGTTCATCAGCGTGCGGATGCTGTGCGCGAATTGCGCGATCTCTTTGGGCTCGACCAGCAAGCCAGTCTCGCCGTCGCGCACCAGTTCCGGGATGCCGCCGATCCGCGACGCCACCACCGGCTTGCCATGCGCCATCGCTTCCAGGATCGAGAGCGGACTGTTCTCATGCCATTCTGACGGCACCACCACCACCGAAGCGCGCGACAGCACGCGCTCAAGATCAGCGCCGGTCAGATGACCCGCGAACTCTGCCTTCGGAAACCGGCCGCGCAATTCCGCGGCGAGCGGTCCGGTGCCGGCAACCACCAGCCGCCAATCACCGTAATCCGAAGCGTGCGCGCGCAGCAGCGTCTTGATGCCCTTCTCCGGCGTCAGACGGCCGAGATAGAGCACGTAATTGTCATCGTCCTGCGCCGGCGTGATCTGCGAGGCATCGATCGCGTTGCGGATATAGGTGACCTTATCGTCGCCAAAGCGCCGCGAGATGGCGTCCCGCATAAAGCGGCTCGGCGCGATGAATTTGGCAACATGGTGATAGCTGCCGGCCAGCGCGTGATAACGCGCCTCCGCCCACAGCAGCGCGCTGCGCGCCAGCGATCCATCGGCGCAGCGGTTGCGCAGCACGGCCTCGAAGCCGCCATCGGCGCATTGCGTGCACACCTGGCCGTGCGACAGCTGGGTATAGACCGGGCACACCGGCTTATAATCATGCAGCGTCAGCACCACCGGCACATGGTGGCGCGCCGCGACATTGATGATCGACGGCGTGAGCTGATGATAGATGTTGTGGCAATGCAGAATATCGGGGCGCTGTTCTTCGATGATGCGCGAGACTTGCGCGATCGCCTCGCGCGAGCGGATCAGCGCCAGCGCCGCTTTCACCTGATCAAGCCCGGACGCGCTGCGATAGTCTTTGGATGACACGAAGTAGCGCGCAAAGTCCGATGGCCGGTTGCGCGAGTCCTGCATCGCGATCTCGATCACATCGAGACCGGCCTGACGCATCAGTTCCATTTCCTGGAACATCACCGCTTCCGAACCACCGTTCAGGAAAAAGAACTTGTTGGCGACCAGCACCTTTGGCCGGCGGCCGCGCGCGGTGCGCGCCGACCGCGCCTGTTGCTCGGTCTCGCGTGGTGATGTTGCAAGCGCCGCCTGTTCGCGCAGCAGCGGCGGATCGCCGGCAGTGGTGGGGATCGACAGCTCGCTCATCGCAGCGCCCGCGTGGTGCTGACAGTGGCGGAGATCGGCCGATTGCTACGAAGACATCGCGTCAGTCGCATCCACCCTCTCCTGTCGCCTTGAACACGGTTTTGAACCGCCGATGACGAAAGCCTATCGGCCGACTGCACCGCGATATTGACGGTCGTCAACTTGCGCGAGGGTGGTTGGCTCATCGTCGCGGCAACGCCGCTGCCTTGCCTGCAGCGGTCACGGCTCGCCGCAACGACGGTGATTGAGGAAGCCGAGCAACCGATCGAAACGCCGCCGCGACCGTGATCAACAAGGGCGATGGGCGGCCGCGGATGTGGAGTAAGCGCTATGAGTCGCAATGAGGTGTTCATCTTCGGCTTCCGCGGCTTCCCCGAAGTCCAGGGCGGCATTGAAACCCACGTCCAGCATCTGGCGCCGCGGCTGGTGGCCCGCGGCCACCGCGTCACCGCCTGCACGCGCTCGCCCTATGTGCCCGCTGATACCAAACATTGGCGCGGCGTGCGGCTGCTGCGGCTATGGACCATCCGCAACGCCTATTTCGAGACGCTGCTGCACTCCCTGATCTGCGCGGTCGCGGCCGGCGTGCGCCGCCCGGCCTTGGTGCATGTGCACGGCATCGGCCCGGCGCTCGTGACGCCGCTGCTGCGCTTGATGGGACTGCGCGTCGTCGTCACCCATCACGGCGAGGATTATGATCGCGAGAAGTGGGGGCTCGCGGCGCGCACCGTGCTGCGCGCCGGCGAATTGCTGGGCATGCGCTTTGCCAATAAGCGCATCGCCATCAGCCGCAGCATCGAGCGGCTGATCGCGTCCAAATACGGCAAGCCGTGCGACGTCATACCCAATGGCGTGCAGTTTTCCTATCCGCCCATGGAGAGCGGGCAGATCGAAGAACTCGGCCTGGAGCCAGGCCGCTATCTGCTGACGGTCGGTCGCCTCGTGCCAGAGAAGCGCCAGCTCGACGTGCTGCGCGCCTTCGTCGCGGCCCGCCTGCCCGGCTGGAAGCTCGCGATCGTCGGCCGCATCGATCATCAGAACGCCTATGCCGATCAGCTCGCCACTGAAGCCGCTCAGGCTGACAATGTCGTGATGACCGGATTCCAGACCGGCGAGACGCTGCGCCAGCTTTATGCCCATGCCGGGCTGTTCGTGCTGCCATCGTCGCATGAAGGACTGCCGATCGTGCTGCTGGAAGCGCTCAGCTACGGCCTGCCGGTGCTGGTCAGCGACATCCCGTCCAATCTCGAAGTGATCAGCGATCGGCGCCGCACCTTCAAAATGGGCGACGTTGCGGAATTGACCGCCAAGATCACCGCGCTGACCGCCGAGCCCGAGCCGCCGCTCGAGCGCCACGCCGTCGGCCGCGACAACATCCGCGATTATGATTGGAGCCATATCGCCGAACTGACGGTCGCCGCCTATGCCGACACGCTGGCGCCGCAACGCGCCCAGCGCCAGCAGAAGGCAGCGCTGCGCTCAGCACCGGCACGGCTGGCGACCATCACCGCCAGCCCATCTGCATCACATCGATTGAACGCCGGCGAATGATGGCTTCATGAGCGCCCTGCACCCCAGCGACGCCATCGCCAGCGTGCCACCGGCCGCTCGCATCAATGCGACCGCACTGTATTTCCCGGTTCTGACGATCAGTCTCGTCATTCTGAACGTGTTCACGTTCCTGTATCACTACACGGGCTCGACGCTGTTCAACGTGATCAGCAATTTCGTCGGCATCTCGCTGCTGGCGTTCTCGCTCTATGTGATCGTGCAGCACGGCGAGGCGGCGCGCACCGCCAAGACTTTTCTGGTGGCGGCGAGCGTATTGATCACGCTCAGCGTGCTGTTCAATTTCGCGGTCGCGTCCACCACCGACGCCATCAAATATCTGGCGATCTATATCCTCTATGCCGCTGGCCGCTCGTGCGGCGGCGTGATCCGCTCGGTCGAGGTGCGCTGCCTCTATCTGCTGGCGGCGTTGCCGCTGGCGTTCCTGGCGGTCGGCACCAGCAAGCCATTCGCGATCGAGAGCTTCGCCAGCGAAGTGTTCGCCTATTTCCCCAATGCCAATACCGGCGTGCTGTATTTTTCGGCGTTGCTGTTCGCCGCCGCGCAGCGCTATGGCGACAAGGTGATCCTGGTGCAGCTGGTCAATGCGCTGCTGATGAACCGCATGGGCGCGGTCGCCGCCACGGTGGTCGCAGTCATCACCTGGATCATGTTCCCGCTGCGGTTAAAATCACTGCTGGTACTCGTGCTGCTGGCGGTCGGCGGCGCGGCCGCTTATTCGTTCGGCGCGTTCAATCGGGTGATCACCACCATCGAAAATCTCAGCTATGTCGGCAGCATCGACCCGCGATCGGTGGCGACCATGTCCTATGGCCAATTGGTGCGGCTCACGGGCTCGACCGATCTGTCGTCATTCTTCCGGTTGATCCATTGGACCAACATCTGGGATCTGTACGCCAACAACGGCGTGCTGACGCTGCTGTTCGGCTATGGCGCCGGTCAGACCGCACTGCTCACCTATTCGGCGCTGGTGCCGCATAATGACTATCTGCGGATTCTGGCCGAATACGGCATCTTCAATCTGATCGTGTTCGTGCTGTTCCTGCTGCATGTGCGCAGCGAGCTGACCTCCGGCGCCACCAAGGTGCTGTTCCTGGTGCTGTGCATCTATTTCTTCTCGGAGAACCTGCTCGATAATTTCACCTCGATGGCGCTGTATTTCGCCTATGCCGGCCGGGTAGCGGCGGTGGCGCAGCAATCCCAGGGCGACCCAAGCCCCCGCCGCTTCGTGCCGCGCCCCGTGGTCGACAATCTGCGCTGACAACTTGAGCGCGGCGGCACCGCCGCCTCGCCATCCGCACCAAGCCTGGTTTCAACGCCGATCCAGGCCGCCGCGCATATTGGGTCCCGGCCCGATCGCGCCGCCGCCACCACGGAACGGCGGGGGCCCGAACCGGCCGCCGCGGCCGATCGGGAAACAGCGTTGTCCATAGGGCCCCGGCGCAAAGCCCGGCGGACAGGCGATCGGCCGCATCACGCCGGGCGTCACCACACCGGGCGGCGGCCGGCGCGGCACGCACACGCCTTGCGCATTGCGCCGCTCGCCGGGCAGACATTTCGCCGGCTTGCGCGGCACCACCGGGATCACCGTCGAGGGCGGCGATCGCGGCGTGGCGACACAAGCGCCGCTGGCGTCGCGGCGCTCGCCGCGTCCGCACGGCGCTGGCGGCGAAGATTGGGTCGGGCATTGCGAGCGATCATTGGGATCGAGCGCGACCGGACAGCATTCGCCGCTGGTGGTGAGATTGGCGGCGGCGCAGCAGCTGCCTTTGGCGGTCGGCACGAAGCCCGAGGCGCAGCACAATGAGAGTTTCGGCAGCCACTTCCAGGGCTGGCAGCTGCCATTGGCGCTCGGCGTCTGGCCGGTCGGACAGCACTGGCCTTTGCTGCTGAGCTGGCTCTGCAGACAGCATTTGCCGCCGCTCTTGACGTAGCCCGGCGCGCAGCAGTCGAGGCAAATCGGCAGTTTCGGCTTTTTGAGGTCACATGTGCCGTTGACCACGGTGCCGGCGCAGCACAGAAGCTGACCATTGCCGCCGGCATAGATCTGGCTGTTCTCGCAGCACTCATTGTTGGGGCCGATCGGCGTCTGGGTGGTGCCGCACATCGGCTTGCCGATGTTGGTCGATGGCTGCTTGCAGGCGCCGCCGGGGCGCAGGTCTTTGGGCGAGCAGCATTGGCCATTGATCAGCACGTCTTGCGGCGCGCAGCCCGACGAGCAGGCGCCGGTTGCCGGATTCCACACCTGATTGACCGGGCATGCCGGGCCGCCCGGCGCGCACACATGGCTGCGACAGGTCCACAGGCCCGGCACCAGCACGCCGCGCTCTGGTTCGCCGCCGAACAGCATCATGGCGCGCCGCGGCTGACACTGCCGCAGGATCGCGATATCGCCGAGATGGCCGCGCGCGGCCGGGTTCGGCGGCGCATCGGCATAGTCGATGAAGTAACTGGCGCGCGGCGGTTCGTTGTTGCGGCGGATGTGCCAGATCGGCATGCCCTGCAAGCCGTTGATCGCGGCGGCGTCGCTGCGGGCCAGTTCCGCGGCAAGCGCCGGATCGCTGGCGGCGCGCAGTTGCTCGCCGCTGGTCCAGACAAAACCGCCGCATGAGTCGCGATTGAGGTCGCCGCGCGCATCATAGCGATAGCCGATCGCGACGCCGCCATTGTCATTGCGGAAATCGCCGGCGAAGCCGACCGCGTATTCATCCGGCTGCAATTGCCAGATCGGCTGTTTATTCTCGGTGACGCCGATGGTGGTGTAGCGCAGTAGCCGGCCGATCGCGGGCACGGCCAGCGCCTGATAATCCTGCGCGCCGGTCGGGGCGGCGCGCTCGGCCAAATACATGCGGCCGCTGTCATCAAAATCAATCTTGGCGATTTCGGTCGGCCCGGCGGCCGGCGGTGCCGCCAATTCGATGCGGGCATCGGCCGCAAAGGCGCCATCACCCGACAGCCCCACCGACCAGGCCCGCAGCCCATCGGCGACCGCGTAGTACAGCCGGCGATCGCGAACCGCGAGCCCGAACACCCGCCGCTCTGGCGGCGCAAAACCCCAGCTCGCCGGACTGGCGCTGTCAAAGTCGGCACTGGTGATATCCATCGCCGGCACCGGCGATGGCGGCACCGGCTCAAGCCCAACGGCTTTTAGCCCGGCGACGCCGTGATCATAGACGCCGCGCGGCGAGCCATCCGGGGCAAAACGATGGATCAGCCCGCTTTCGCGATCAGCGACATAGAGCGATTGCGAGCCTGGATCGTAAGCGAGCCCACCGAGCGCCGCGCCGGCATTGCCCTTGCCGTCAACCGCCACCGTCGCAAACAGGCTGACCAGCCCGGTAACGCCATCGACCTTCCAGATCGACCCCGGCCCGCCGCCCGCCCCCCACTGCCCCGGCATGAACGCCGCGTCCTTGCCACCGCGTTGCACACGCTGCGGCTGGCCATCCGGCCCCGGCGCGACGAGCGACAGCCCGTAAGCGGAGCTGGCCGCGACATAGATATTGGCCGGTGCGCGATCGTCGAGCGCCACGCCGAACACCTGGCCGATCAGCGCCGCGCTGACCGTGAACGGCTTTGGCGCGCCGACCACTTGGCCCTGCGCTGGCCCGCCCATGCGCGTCAGATCGATGACACGCAGCGCCGGGCCATTAGGATCGATGAAGCTGACCGAAGCCGGGTCCTGGCCGGGCGCGATCTCGAATGGCCGCACCGCGCCAGAAAATCCAGTGACCGCGGCATCGCCGGGCGCATAGATGCCGCGCGGCGTCTGCGCGATCGCCGCGCCGCCGAGCCACAGCATCGCGATCAGCAGCGCGGCGAGATGTCGGAGCGCGCCGCCCGTGGCGTGAGAGACTAGCGATCGGCCGTGCTTGCTCATCTGCATCGGCCTCATTTCGGCGGTTTCGGGCGCGGCTCGCAGGAGCCGGTCTTGACGTTCGGCACGGTGTCCGGCGGGCAGCACTCGCCGCAATTCGTCATCTGCGCCGGATTGCAGCAACTGCCGTCAAACCCCATGCCTTGCTTGGCATCGGCGCACGGCGTCACGCACGTCGCGTCCTTGTCTCCGCCAAGCCGGCTCTGCCCGGCAGGACAGGCCGGCGCCGGGCACATGCCGAATGGCGCAAAGCCAAAATTGGCGACCTGATTGGTGTCGTCGCACAGGCATTCCGACAAGCCATCCGGCTTGGTGACGCCAGGATGGGTGCCCTTCGGGCAATCGCAGGCAAATACATATTTAGAATCGCCCGAACCGGGGTTCGGGATCATCTGCCAATGCGGCACCATCGGTTTTGGGCACACACAATAGAGCGTGCCGGAATGGCAGGCATTGGCGCCAGGATCGGTCGTCACCAGCGTGCCGTCAGCGGTCTCGACCACGATCACCGCATAGCGGCCATACGTATCTTTGAAGGCGCCATTCTTCGACGGGCTGACGATCGAGCCGGGACCGCCGATATTGGCGCATTGCGGATGGCTGTGCCATTCCAGATAGGTGTAGCTTTCGCAGGTGCGGCCGTCCTTGACCGGGATGTTGGTCGCCGCACACACTGCGCGCGTCGGCGGCGGCCGCGTGCAACTGTCGCAGGATTGCATGTGCAGCTTTTCCTGCAGCCAGCACAGCCCCTCTTCGATGCAGGAGCCGACCCCGGACGCCAGCCCGACCGTGCTCTGCTCGCTCTTACAGGAGCATTTCACGACGTCGGCGGCGGCGCCGAGCGCGGCCAGCTGATCAGACAGATCGCCGAGCACTTCTTTGGCGATCGCATTGCCGAAGATGGTGTTGAGCTTGGAGACGATCTGGTCAGCGTTGCCCTGCGCCTCATTGCAGAACTGATTGACCAGCGCTTGGCCCTTGCCGGTGTCGGAGCCTTGCAGCGCGACGCCGGTCAGCGCCGCGGTCAGCGCCAGCGCGGCGGCGCGGGTGGCGGCATTGGCATAGACCGACTTGCAGTCATAGGCGGCATAGGCGGTATCGACCCAGGAATTGACCAAGTCCTCGGCGCTGCATCCGGCCTTCGCCGGTGATGAAGCCAGCGCCCATAGCATCAGCGCGGCGATCAGAGCCGCAAGCTGAGTCCACCAGCCATCTGCACGAGTCCTCATCGGCGCCCCTCGGCTGCCTGGCCCACGCAAAACTGTCGGCGATCACTTGGCTTTCTTGGATGAGAAGGCTGAGCTGATCCGCGGCCCCCTTCATTGAGGCGCGTCAATTTGTCCTACAGGCGTGTTCGCCCGTGCCAGCGATCGCGCAAGCGAGCGCTGAACCGCTTGCAGGCCATTCGACGTATCCTTGTACGGGTGACATCGTCACAGACGGCGCGGTGCGCAGGCTGCATCAATGCCGCAGCTGGGATGGCGCATGACCGCAATCGCCGCGGCATCGCCCTGCCGAGCGTAAAGGAGTTTTCCATGTCATATCCGAAGATCGAGCGAAAAGCCCTGGCCGTGCCGAGTTCGCGCCTGTCGCGACTGAGCAAACTCGGCGGGCTGGCGTCCTCGATCGCCGGCAATGTCGCAGCCGAAGCAGCGCGGCAATTGGCGCGCGGCCAGCGGCCACGGCTCGACGAGCTATTGCTGACGCCCGCCAACGCCCAGAAGATGGCCGACAAACTGGCGCGGATGCGCGGCGCCGCGATGAAAGTCGGGCAATTGATCTCAATGGATGCCGGCGACATGCTGCCGCCGGAACTCGCGCAAATTCTCGCCAGCCTGCGCGCCGACGCCCATCACATGCCGATGCTGCAACTGCGCCGCGTGCTGTCCGAAGCCTGGGGCGCCGATTGGCAACGCCGCTTTCAGAAATTCGAAATCCGGCCGATTGCCGCCGCCTCGATTGGCCAGGTGCACCGCGCCCACACCATTGATGGCCGCCTGGTCGCGATCAAGGTGCAGTATCCCGGCGTTCGCCGCAGCATCGATTCCGACGTCGACAATGTCGCGGCGCTGCTGCGCATGGCCGGGCTGGTGCCCAAGGGCATCGACATCGCGCCGATGCTGGCCGAGGCCAAGCGCCAGTTGCACGAGGAAGCCGACTATGAACGCGAGGGCCGCTGTTTGTCGCGGTTCGGCGCGCTGCTCGCCGATCGTCCCGAGTTCCTGGTGCCGGAGCTGCACACCGACCTGACCACGCCGAACGTGCTGGCGATGAGCTATCTCGAAGGCGAGGCAGTCGACAGTTTGGAGACCGCGTCGCAGGCCGAGCGCGACCGGGTGATGACGCTGCTGATCGGGCTCTTGTTCCGCGAGCTGTTCGAATTCAAGCTGATGCAGACCGATCCAAATTTCGCCAATTATCGCTACGCACCTTCGACCCAGCAGGTGATCCTGCTCGATTTCGGCGCCACCCGCGCGTTCCCGGATCATTTCGCTGATCTCTATCGCGATCTGCTGCGCGCCGGCCTCGCTGGCGATGGCGACGGCGTTCGCGCGGTCGCCCATCGCATCGGCTTCATGGCACCCGACATGCCGGCCGCACTCGAACGATCAATGCTCGACATGCTCGAGATGTCGCTGCAGCCGCTGCGCCACAACGCGCCGTTTGACTTCGGCGCCAGCGATCTGGCGATGCGGATTCGCGATACCGGCATGGCGATGGCGGAAGACCGCGACCATTTCCGGATTCCGCCGATGGACACGCTATTCATGCAGCGCAAATTCGGCGGCATCTACATGCTCGCCACCAAGCTGCGCGCCCGCGTCAATCTGCGTGCCTTGATCGAGCCGCATCTGTAAGCGCGCCACCAGCGGCGTCACCAACGCCGTTGGTCACTGCGCACCACTCACCAAGCATCACAAGCCCCGTGTCGCCGATCCAGGATCGGCCGCGGGGCTTTTCTTTTGGTGAGCCACTGCCCGCAGCAGCGCGACGCGGCGATGTGAACGCGCGCACCACAACCAAACAACACCGCGACGCCGCCACCCGACACCCGACACCCGACACCCGAATGGGTGAAACGAGTACCCGAAATGATGGATGCCGCTTCAGCGATCATTTGCGGCCGGAGCATGACGATGGCACGCCGACCGAAACGATCGGCGTAACGCGACAAGTAATGCCCAGAAAGGCCATGTCATGTCAGGTATCGTTCTCTCCAACGCTGTCCGCCAAAATCTTTCGTCTCTGCAGGCCACCGCGGACTTGCTCGCCACCACCCAAAGCCGGCTCTCGACCGGCAAGAAGGTGAACACGGCGCTCGATAACCCCACGAACTTCTTCACGGCCGCTTCGCTCGACTCGCGCGCCAGTGACATCAACAATCTGCTGGATGGCATCGGCAATGGCATTCAGATCATCCAGTCCGCCAACACCGGCATCAGCTCGCTGACCAAGCTGGTGGACAGCGCCAAGTCGATCGCCAACCAGGCGCTGCAGTCGGTCGCCGGCTACACCAGCAAGTCCAGCGTCTCGACCACCATCGCCGGCGCCACCGCGGACGATTTGCGCGGTACCTCGACCTACACCAACGGCCTGGCGCAGGGCATCGGCGTGCAGGACGGTCAGGCGAGCCCCGGCGTCGTCACCGGCAACACCCTGCTCGGTGGCGTCGCGAAAACCGGCACGGGCAACAATGTCCAAGTGGCCGGCGCTGACATAGAAAAGACCACCCTGCTTAGCAAGCTGACCAATAAGCCGGTGGCTGGCGACAAGCTGACGGTGAATGGTCACACCATCACCTTCGCCAGCGGCGCCGCGCCGGACAAGGCAACGCTGCCGGCAGGCCAGGGTGCCAACAGCCAGCTGGTCACCGACGGCAAAGGCAATTCAACCGTTTATCTGGACACAGGCACGGTTGAGGACGTGATGAACGCGATCGACATCGCGAGTGGCGTCCAGCAGGTGACGATCAGCGGCGGCGGTGCGACACTCAAAAGCGAAACAGGCACCCCTGCGGGCATTGCCTCGGGCATAATCACACTGTCGACCTCGACCGGTTCGGATCTGACGATCTCGGGCAACAACTCCCTGCTGTCGGCGTTCGGCTTGAGCTCCGAAACCACCGGCACGGGCACCTTTAAGGTCGAACGCACCGCCAACACCGCTGTTGGCGCCGGCGTCAGCCGCGCCAACATGATCCAGGATGGGGCGACCCTGACCGTCAACGGCAAGACCATCACCTTCAAGGATGCCGCGATCCCCAAGGCTGCCGACTACGGCTCCGGCATCGTCACCGGCAAGAACGTCATCACCGACGGCAACGGCAACTCGACCGTGTTCCTGCAGGGCGGCAAGATCGATGACGTGCTCACCGCCATCGATATCGCCAGCGGCGCCCAGACCGCGCCGGTCAGCAACGGTGCTGCGACCCTCTCCGTGACGGCGGGCAGTGAAGCCTCCAAGGTGCTGAGCGGCGGTCAGCTGCAGCTCAGCTCCGGTCTTGCTGGTGACCTGAACATCACCGGCACCGGCAATGCGCTGCAGGCGCTCGGCCTCGCCGGCAACCAGGGTACGGCGACCAGCTTCTCGGTGGCGCGTACCGCGACTGCCGGCGGCATCACCGGCAAGACGCTGTCGTTCGAAGCCTTCAATGGCGGCAGCGCGGTCAACGTGACCATCGGTGACGGCACCAACGGCACCGTGAAGTCGCTCGCCGACCTGAACTCGAAGCTGGCGGCCAACAACATGACCGCTTCGATCGACACCACCGGCAAGCTGACCATCTCGGCGTCGAACGACTACGCCTCCTCGACCATCGGTTCGGTGGAGTCAGGCGGCAAGATCGGCGGCACTGCGGCGGCGATGTTCTCGACCGCCACCGCTCCGGTGGCCGACGTCAATGCCCAGACCACCCGCGCCAATCTGGTCACGCAGTACAACAACATCATCGAGCAGATCAAAACCACGGCTCAGGATGCGTCGTTCAACGGCGTCAACCTGCTCGGTGGTGACACGCT
>NZ_QJTI01000029.1 GCF_003217325.1 Rhodopseudomonas faecalis | reverse complement strand
CGCCTGCGCTCGCAAACTCCTCATCTACGCAAACACCGTCGTCCAGCGCGGCTCGCCATGGGTCGAAAACCACACCGCGCTCTAATGGTTGCTACAGTTCTGACGCTCGCGCGCTTTTGGGGCGGGTTCTCGGCCTGCCTGTTCGACAAGGTCAGGCGGTCTTCGTCATCGACCCGTCATGTGCCACTCATACGGTCCCGCGCTCCCAAACGGACCCGTTGTTATGACCAGGCACTTCGTCACCACCATTGCCGCCGCCATGCTGATCAGCTCGGCAGCCGCGGCGCAGACCATCTATCCGATCGACCGCGCCGAGATGGTGGCTGGCGCCAAGTTCGACCTCAAGGTCGAGTTCGCCGGCGAAGTGACCGCGGGCAACGCCTCACTGACCATCAATGGCACCGATGCCGCGACTCTGTTCGGCAAGGCGCCGGAGCTGATCGCGCGCGAGGACGGCAAGCCGCAATCGGCGCTGCTGCTGCGCGAGCTGACGCTGCCGGCTGGCCACTATCAGGTGCAGGCCTCCGATGGCAGCAGCCAACAGAGCGTTCGTTGGACGGTCTATGACACCGCGCCGCGCCGCGCGAAAAACGTCATCCTGTTCATTGGCGACGGGCTGTCGCCGGCGCATCGCATCGCGGCACGGCTGCTGTCCAAGGGCATCCGCGAGGGCAAGAGTTTTGGCAAGCTCGCGATCGACGACATGCCGCAAATGGCGCTGGTCGCGACCGCCGGCTCCGATTCTATCATCACCGACTCGGCCAATGCCGCCAGCGCCTATGCCACCGGCCACAAGACCGCGGTCAACGCCATGGGCGTCTATGCCGATCGCAGCGCCAGCCCGTTCGATGATCCCAAGGTGGAAACGATCGCTGAACTCGCCAAGCGCCGGCTCGGCCTTGCGGTCGGCATCGTCACCAATACCGAGATCGAGGACGCCACCCCGGCCGCGATGCTGACGCATACCAGGCGGCGCGCGGCCTATGATCAGATTGTCGAGCAGTTGTTTGCCGCTCAGCCGCAGGTGCTGATGGGCGGCGGCGGTGCGCATTTCCTGCCGAAAGAAGCCGGTGGCAAGCGCAAAGATGGCGCCGACTATTTTGCCAAGTTCCGCGATGCCGGCTATCGCATCGCGACCACCGCCACGGAACTCGATGCCGTCAGCAAGGACACTCCGCCAAAATTGCTCGGTCTGTTTGCGCCCGGCAATATGGACGGCGTGCTCGATCGCCGTTTCCTGAAAGGCGGCGGCGTTGCCAAAAATCCCGATCAGCCCGATCTCACCCAGCAGGTCGCGGTCGCGCTCGATGTGCTGTCGAAGCACGATGCCGGATTTTTTCTGATGGTCGAGTCGGGACTGATCGACAAATACGCCCATGCGCTCGACATGGAGCGCGCGGTCTACGACACCATCATGCTCGACAATGCGGTGCGCCAGACCCGCGACTGGGCGAAAGCACGCGGCGACGACACGCTGATCCTGGTGCTTGCCGATCACAATCATCCCAATGCGCTGGTTGGCACCATCAACGACGATATGAGCGCGCCGCCGAGCGGCACGGCGCGCGAGCGGATCGGCGTCTATGACAAGGCCGGTTTCCCGAACTACCCATCGCCCGATGCCGACGGCTATCCGGCGCGGATCGACGTCAGCCGCCGGCTGGCGATCCTGTCGGCCAGCCTGCCCGATCACTACGAGACTTTGCGCCCGAAGCTCGATGGCCCCAATGAGCCGACCACGCCCGGCGACACGCCAGGCACGTTCAAGGCCAATGACAAATACAAGGATGTGCCGGGCGCGGTGCTGCGGATCGGCAATCTGCCGGCGATGATGAATGCCAGCGTTCATTCCGGCGAGGATGTGATCCTCACCGCCACCGGCCCGGGCAGCGAGCGGGTGCGCGGTTCGATGGACAATACCGAGGTGTTTCGGGTGATGGCCGAAGCGCTGGGGTTGGCGGCAGCGAAAAAGGAATGATGGGTTGAGACCAAACTCTCCGCACGTCGTGGCCGGGCTTGTCCCGGCCATCCACGTCTTTGAACCTGCACGGCTGCTAAGACGTGGATCCCCGCGACCAGCGCGGGGATGACGGGGCAATGGCAGCGGCCGCTAAGCGTCGTTAGCGCACCGGACACCAGCCGCCGCGGTGGCCGCCATTGTAAGGGCGGCCATGACCGGCGGCGATCAGCGCCGCCGCCACATTGTCGGTGCGTTTGGTCGCGACATCGGCCAGCACCCGTCCATATTTGTCAGGACCGATATTGGTGATCGTCACCCCGCCTTCGGCCAGCATTGCGCGCAGCGCTGTGGCGGCTGCTTCCGCGCGGCGCAGCTCGTCGGCGCATTGCCCCTTCATCTCCGGTGCGTCGATGCCGCGCAGCCGCACCCGCTCGGTGATTTCGCTGCCATTCGACAGCCGTAACCGGGCGGAAAAGGTGTCGCCATCGACGACATAGAGCACCTTGGCGGCAAGTCGCTCGCCAGGGGCGGTCGGTTGCTGCCAGATTTCCCTGTTGTCCGGCGGAGTTCCTGGACTAGGCCATCGCAGCGCAAACTGGTCTGGCAACAGGCTGCCAATCGCGATGCCAAGCACGAATACCCAGGGCCACAGGCTCGTTGATCGCCGTCGCCAGGGCGTCAGCCTCCGCCGCCAGGGTGACGGAAAGCGCACCACCGATCCTGGTCGTGGAGCTGGGTACATATTCCTAGGCTACAGCGAGTCGCGATCGGTGCGCAACGTCAATCACAGATTGTGATTGACGGACTGATAACGCGCGTGCGTGCGGCGTCTGGTTGCTCCCGGAACCGCCGGCGACATCGCGATTGCAAATCGCGCAGCCCTCAAAAATCCGACGCGATGCCTTTGCGTTCCCAATCGCCATAGCGGGTCGGCTCCGGACCCTTCGGTCCGTTGATCTCCTTGGCGGCCTCCTTGGCTTCGGCTTCAGCCTTGGCGCGGCGTTCGGCCGCTTCGGCGAGCGCGCGCTGCGCCGCCGGCGACAGCACCTTGGCGGGCTGCTCGGCGGGCGCCTCATTGTCGGTGGTGGTTGCTTTGCTTTGTTCCGTCATCGGCACTCTCCCGCGCGACGGTTCCCAGCGTGAACCACCGGACGCTCATGGCGTGTTGGCTATCATCGGCTGGTTGCGCCGCGAAGTGGATTCTTACATTTGGCATATTCGCATGCCATCACGCACAACCCGTGAAAGATCGCGCCTTCGGCGTCGATCCGCAGCCTGCAATCATGATAGCCTGTTCGCATGCCCTCCACCAGATTCGCGCCGCCCTCCGAAGTCCCTGGCCTCGCTGCGCGCCGCATCGCCGCCGATATCCTCGACGGCGTGCTGCTCAAGCGCCGCACCTTGGACGATCAGCTTGATGGCGCTGCCGCCCATCCGGGTTTGAAGACGCTGTCCGATCGCGACCGCGCGCTGATGCGCCGGCTGGTCGCGACCATTTTGCGCCGGCTCGGCACGCTCAATCACGTGCTGGCGCGGCTGCTCGATCGCGGCGTGCCGACCGATGCGCCGCGCGCCCATAGCGCGCTGTTGATCGGCGCCGCGCAGATTCTCTGGATGGATGTACCCGACCATGCCGCGGTCGATCTGTCGGTGCGGCTGGTGCAGTCCGACCGGCGCGCCTCGCGCTATGCCGGGCTGGTCAATGCCGTGCTGCGGCGCTGCGCGCGCGAAGCCGCGCAGTTGATCGACGAATTGCAGGGCCAGTCGCCCGACGTGCCGTCCTGGCTTTTGGCGCGCTGGAGCGCGCATTATGGCGAGGACACCGCGCGCAAAATCGCTCAGGCGCTCGGCGAAGAACCCTCGCTCGATCTCACCGTGAAATCCGATCATGAGGCCTGGGCCACGCGGTTGCATGGCGAAGTGCTGCCGACCGGCACGGTGCGCACGTTGCTGCAAGGCTCGGTGCGCATGCTGCCCGGCTATGATGACGGCCAATGGTGGGTGCAGGATGCCGCCGCCGCGCTGCCGGCGCGGCTGTTCGGCGAGGTCGCCGGCCAGCGCATTCTCGATCTCTGTGCCGCGCCCGGCGGCAAGACCGCGCAGCTCGCCCATGCCGGCGCGATCGTCACCGCGATCGATCGCTCACCGAACCGGATCGCGCGCCTGCAGGAAAATCTGACCCGGCTGTCGCTCAAGGCCGAAACCGTGGTCGCCGACGCCACCGAATGGGGCGACGGCCACAGCCTCTATGACGGCATTCTGCTCGATGCGCCTTGTTCGTCCACAGGCACCATCCGCCGCCATCCCGACATCGCCTGGCTGAAACAGGACAGCGACATCGCCGCGCTGTGCGATCTGCAAAGCCGGCTGCTGCGCAAGGCGTCATCGCTGCTGCGGCCGGGCGGGCTGCTGGTCTATTGCACCTGCTCGCTCGAGCCCGAAGAGGGCGAACAGGCGATCGCGGCGCTGCTGGCGGCGGATTCGTCGCTGAGCCGGGTACCGGTCACGGCCTCCGAAGTGGCGGGGCTTTCGGAGATCATCACGGCGCAGGGCGAGCTGCGCACCCTGCCGTGCCATCTGCCGCATGCCGATCCGCGCTTTGCCGGGCTTGACGGCTTCTATGCCGCGCGGCTGCTCAAAGCCCCTTAATCTCTGTTTTTCAATCGGTTATAGCGAGCCGGGCCGACTCGTCGCGGCGGTCTTGCACACCCAAAGGTGTGCCCGAGAGATTTCCGGACTAGAACAGGTGCAGAAAAGTCTCGTTAAATCTGGTGCGTTCTGATTCACACCATGTCGTCATGGGCGCGCCGTCCGGATCTCCAGCGCGGGGCGCCGCTGCACCATCCATTTGCGCACGAAAGGTTGCTAGGAACAGGCGTGGGGAAAGAGGGGGCTACAACGTGACGCGACTCTGGGAACCGGGACGCTAGCGCCGGTGTCGGGAGCCTATCGCAGACGCCTGTCAACGCTGGTTCTGGGCCGGTTCGCCCGGAACGTGATGGCGCGCGTCACGCAGGGCACGCTGGCGGTGTCGCGGCTGTGGCCGGGGCGCACCGACCGGCTGACCATCGCCCCCAATGATCTGCGCACTGCCGACGCCACCCGCGCCGCGGAGATCTATGCCGGCCGCTTCGTGTTCGCCGGCAAGATCGTCACCTGCCATGGCCGTTCGATCTTCGAGCACGAACCGCCGTCCCATGATTGGGAAGTGGCGTTGCTCGGCTTTGGCTGGCTGCGCCATCTGCGCGCCGCCGACACCGCCATCACCCGCGCCAATGCGCGCTCCTTGGTCGATGAATGGATGACGCTCGGCGGCCGGCGCCGCCCGGCCGGCAACCGCCCCGAAGTGATGGCGCGCCGGGTGATCTCGCTATTGTCGCAGGCGCCGCTGGTGCTGAGCGACACCGACGGCAAATTCTATCGGCGCTATTTGCGCGCGCTCGCCGGTGAAATCCGGGTGCTGCGCTTCCCGACCGGCAACATTCCCGATGGCCTGCCGCGGCTGCAGGTCACGATCGCGCTGTGTTACGCCTCGCTGTGTCTTGCCAATCAGGCGCGCTACATCCGCTCGGCGTCGCGCCGGCTGTCGGACGAGCTGCAACGCCAGATTCTGCCCGATGGCGGCCATTTCTCGCGCAATCCCGGCGCGCTGATCGAGCTGATGATCGATCTGTTGCCGCTGCGGCAGACTTTTTCGGCGCGCAACATCGCGCCGCCGCCGGCGCTGCTCAATGCCATCGACCGCATGATGCCGATGCTGCGCTTCTTCCGCCATGGCGACGGCAATTTCGCGCTGTTCAACGGCATGAGCAGCACGCCCACCGATCTCTTGGCGACGCTGCTGGCCTATGACGACACCCATGGCAGCCCGATGGCGAGCATGCCGCATTCCGGTTTTCAGCGGCTCGACGCCGCCGCGCTGACCGTGATCGTCGATACCGGCCCGCCGCCGCCGCCCAATGTCAGCGACGAAGCCCATGCCGGCTGCCTGTCGTTCGAGATGTCGTCGGGCCCGAGCCGGATCGTGGTCAATTGCGGCGTGCCGACCTCCGGGCGCGACAATTGGCGGGTCTTTGCCCGCGCCACCGCGGCGCATTCCACCGTGACCTATCACGACAGCTCGTCGTGTCAGTTCGTGGAGCGCGGCGCGATGAAGCGGTTCTTGCGCGGCGCGCCGATCGTGTCCGGCCCCTCGAATGTCGAGGTCTATCGCGAGGTCGGACCGAACGGCACCACGCTCACCGCCTCGCATGACGGTTATCAGTCGCGCTTCAACATCATCCATCGCCGGGTGCTGACCATGGCGCCGGATGGCTCGCGGCTCGATGGCGAGGATACGCTGTCGCCGCCGTCGGGCGGCCGCATCAAGGGCGGCGAGGGCAGTTTCGCCGTGCGTTTCCATTTGCATCCGGCGGTCAAGGCCAATCGGCTCGACGATGCCCGTGCGGTGGTGCTGGTGCTGCCCTCGCGCGAGGTCTGGACCTTCGAGGCCCATGACGACAAGGTCGATCTCGAGGAAAGCGTGTTTTTGGCCGGCAATGACGGGCCGCGCCGCAGCGTGCAGATCGTGGTGCGCCAGGATGCCAAGCACAACGCCACCGTGCGCTGGAGTTTTACCCGCTCCGCTGCCGGCTCGCCGAGCGCCACCGCCGCGCGCCGCAGCGCCAGCCGGGCGCCGCAATTGCCGCTGTAAGGCGCGCCGGAGCGGGTCGCGCGGCCGCCCAAACCGCGCGCTATCAGCAGTTTGGCGCGGCAAAGTCAGCAATTATTCGTCAATTGCCGACGCTGTGGTTCCGTGGCCAGGCAATCCATGCTAGGCGGCGTCTCGAATTGACGCGCCCCGCTGTGAAGCTCGTCGGCGCATTCAACCCATATCATATTACCGAGAACAATCGACATGACTGACCATCCGCGCCGTATCACCCGCGCCTTGCTGTCCGTTTCCGACAAAACCGGCCTGATCGAATTCGCCACCGCGCTCGCGGCGCGCGGCATCGAACTGGTGTCGACCGGCGGCACCGCCAAGGCGATCGCGGCCGCGGGGCTGGCGGTCAAGGACGTGTCCGACCTGACCGGCTTTCCGGAAATGATGGATGGCCGGGTCAAGACCCTGCATCCCAAGGTCCATGGCGGCCTGCTGGCGATCCGCGGCAATGCCGAGCACGTCAAGGCGATGGGCGACCACGGCATCGTGCCGATCGATCTCTTGGTGGTGAACCTCTATCCGTTCGAGGCCACCGTCGATAAGGGCGCCGGCTACGAGGACTGCATCGAGAATATCGATATCGGTGGTCCGGCGATGATCCGCGCGGCCGCCAAGAACCACGACGACGTCGCGGTGGTGGTGGAAGCCGCCGATTATCAGGCGGTGCTCGACGAACTCGCCGCCCATGACGGCGCCGTCACGCTGACGCTGCGCAAGCGCCTGGCCGCCAAGGCCTATGCCCGCACCGCCGCCTATGACGCCGCGATCTCGAACTGGTTCGCCACCCAGCTCAAGACCGACGCGCCGGACTTCCGCGCGGTCGGCGGCCGGCTGATCCAGAGCCTGCGCTATGGCGAAAACCCGCATCAGAACGCGGCGTTCTACGCCACGCCGGAGAAGCGTGCGGGCGTCGCCACCGCGCGCCAGGTGCAGGGCAAGGAACTGTCCTACAACAACATCAACGACACCGACGCCGCCTATGAATGCGTCGGCGAGTTCGACGCGAGCCGCACCGCGGCCTGCGTGATCGTCAAGCACGCCAATCCCTGCGGCGTCGCCGAGGGGAGCAGCCTGCTCGACGCCTATCGCAAGGCGCTGGCCTGCGACTCGACCTCGGCGTTCGGCGGCATCGTCGCGCTCAACCGCACGCTCGATGCCGAAGCGGCGCGCGCCATCACCGAGATCTTCACCGAAGTGATCATCGCGCCGGACGCGACCGACGAAGCGATCGCGATCGTCGCCGCCAAGAAGAACCTGCGGCTGCTGCTCGCCGGCAGCCTGCCGGACCCGCGCGCCAACGGCCTGACCTACAAGACCGTGGCCGGTGGTCTGTTGGTGCAGAGCCGCGACAATGCCGTGGTCGATGACATGGTGCTGAAGGCGGTGACCAAGCGTCAGCCGACCGAAGCCGAGCTGCGCGATCTGAAGTTCGCGTTCCGGGTCGCCAAGCACGTCAAGTCGAACACCATCGTATACGCCAAGGATCTCGCCACGGTCGGCATCGGCGCCGGTCAGATGAGCCGGGTCGATTCCGCGCGCATCGCGGCGCGCAAGGCCGAGGACGCCGCTGCCGAGCTGAAGCTGGCGGCGCCGATGACCAAGGGCTCGGTGGTGGCCTCCGATGCGTTCTTCCCGTTCGCCGACGGCCTGCTGGTGGCGATCGAGGCCGGCGCCACCGCGGTGATCCAGCCGGGCGGTTCGGTGCGCGACGATGAAGTGATCAAGGCCGCCGACGACGCCGGCATCGCCATGGTGTTCACCGGCACCCGCCACTTCCGGCACTAAGACCAATCGTCCTCAAGGGGACTGGCAATGCCCGCGCTTTGCGCGGGCATTCGCGTTTTAGGAGCCGTGTAGGGTTTGAATACCAACGGCTCCCACCAATGACCGTCATGCCCGCGCTTGTCGCGGGTATCCACGTCTTACACGCTGACCAAGTTCAAAGACGTCGATGGCCGGGACGAGCCCGGCCATGACGATTAGTTAGGTGGTATCGACGATGAAGCGATAGCGGGACAGCGAATGATCGCGATCCCGCTGCGCGTGCTTCAGGCCGCGGCACCGCCGTGCTGCTGGCGCTGGGGTTGCCGGGCAGCACGCTTGGCTTCCACGGCGGCGGCGAGTTCGTGCAGCACGCTTTCGGTGGTCGCCCAGTCGATGCAGCCATCGGTGATGCTCTGGCCGTAGGTCAGCGGCTTATTCGGCACCACATCCTGCCGGCCGGCCGCGATGTTGCTCTCGATCATCAAGCCAATGATGCGGTTGTCACCGGCCGCCACCTGACGCGCCACGTCGGCCGCCACCGCCGGCTGATTTTCCGGCTTCTTGCCGCTGTTGGCGTGGCTGGTATCGATCATCACGCGCGGCGCGACGCCGACCTTGCCGAGCACGACTGCGGCGGCATCAACACTTGCGGCATCAAAGTTCGGCGCAACGCCGCCGCGCAGGATGATGTGGCAGTCGCTGTTACCCGTGGTCGCCGCGATCGCGTTGCGGCCGCCCTTGGTGACCGCCATGAAATGATGCGGCTGCGCGGCCGATTTCACGGCCTCGGCCGCGATCCGGACATTGCCGTCGGTGCCGTTCTTGAAGCCGATCGGGCACGACAGGCCGGACGCCAGCTCGCGATGGATCTGGCTTTCGGTGGTGCGCGCGCCGATCGCGCCCCAGGCGATCAGATCGGCGATGTATTGCGGCGTAATCAGATCGAGGAATTCGGTCGCGGCCGGCAAGCCGAGCTTGTTGACGGCCGCGAGCACCTGCCGCGCCAGCCGCAGCCCCTTGTCGATCCGGAAGCTGCCGTCGAGATCGGGGTCGTTGATCAGCCCTTTCCACCCCACAGTGGTGCGCGGCTTTTCGAAATACACCCGCATCACGATCACGAGCCGGTCGGCGAGGGCCTCGCGCAGCGCCGCCAGACGGCTGGCATAGTCCATGGCCGCAGCCGGATCGTGAATCGAACAAGGGCCGACGATGACAATCAGTCGGTCGTCGGCCCCGGTGAGGATGTCGTGAATCGCGCTGCGGGCGGCGGCAACGGTGCGCGTCGCGGCAAGCGTGCGCGGAATCTCGCGCATCACCTCGTCGGGTGTACTGAGTTCGGTGATCTGCTTGAGGCGAAGGTCGTCGGTGGTGGTCAACACGGCAGTTAGCTCCTGATCAGGAGACCCGCCGGCTTAAACGAAAAAGCCGCCAGGTCTGGCGGCTTTTCGGATTTGATGCTGCAATCTTCAGATCGAGCGCAATCCTCCCGCCGCCAGCGAGCTGTCGTAATAAAAGTACCAAAACGAGGCGGTCGAGTGGATCATGGTCGTCCTATAGCCCAGACCGGCCTGATTGTCCACGCGCGCGTTTTCGTGCGGCGGCAATACCGTTCTGCGCCGAGAAAACCTGTCAAACCATCACCTTAGCGCTTGGTCACCGCCGTACCCGCACCGTGGCCAGCAGCGCCAGACCAGCGACAAAGAACAGCACCAGCACCGCAAGCCCGCCTTTCTGGCTGGCGGTGAGCGCGGTGATCAGCCCGATCAGCATCGGGCCGATGAACGCGGTGACCTTGCCGGTCAGCGCGAACAGCCCAAAGAACTGCGCAACGCGATCGCGCGGCGCCAGCTTGATCAGCAGCGTGCGTGAGGCCGCTTGCAGCGGGCCGCCTGCAATGCCGATCAGACTGCCGAGCAGCAGATAGGCTTGTTCCGCGGGCGAGGCGAACAGCCCGCCGCCCGGCTGCGGCGGCGTCACCGCCATGAACAGAATGGAATCGCGGTCGATCAGCAGGATGCCGAACACCGCGATCAGCAGCAGCACCAGGCTGCCGGCGATCACCCGCTTCGGCCCGAACGCATCGTCGAGCTTGCCGCCGAGATAAGCGCCGCACGCCGCGGCGATCGCCAGCAGCACGCCGAACGTGCCGATCTCCAGCGTGTGCCAACCAAAGGTGCCGGCCGCATAGATGCCGCCAAAGGCAAACAGCGACACCAGCCCGTCGGTGTAGATCATGTTGGCGATCAGAAAGGTCGCCATCGCGCGGTGCTTTGGCAATTGCCGCAGCGTGTCGCGCAGCTCGGCAACTCCCTGGCGCAGCGCCGAGCGCACTTTGCTGCGCGCCGGGAAATCCGGCGTGAACAGAAACATCGGCAGCACGAACACCACGAACCACAGCGCGGTCAGCGGCCCGGTGATGCGGTCGCCTTGATGCGTCGCTGGATCGAGCCCGAACCAGGGCGTGATGCCGAACAGCGTGCGGCCGGTCTCCGGGCTGCCGGCGAGAAAGCCCAGCACCAGCACCAGCGACAGGATGCCGCCGACATAGCCGGTGGCCCAGCCGGTGCCGGACAGTCGGCCGATCTTTTCCGGCGGCACCAGCGTCGGCATCATCGCATTGTTGAATACGGTGGCGAATTCGACGCCGATGGTGGCGATGCCATAGGCGATCAGCAGCGGCAGGATCAGACTGGGATCGCCCGGCTTGCCGAACCACATCAGCGACGAGCCGATCACCAGCAGCGCGCCGAATGCGAAGATCCAGGGCTTGCGCCGGCCGCTGGCATCGGCGACCGCGCCGAGCAGCGGCGATGCCAGCGCGATCACCAAACCGGCGCTGCCGGTGGCAAAGCCCCACCATGATTGTCCGGTCGCCGGATCAGGCGCCACGAAGGTGGTGAAATAGGGGGCGAAGATGAAGGTGGTGATCAGCGTGAAATAGGGCTGCGCCGCCCAATCGAACAAAATCCAGCCGATCACGGCGCGGCGCGGCGGATAGCTGGTGGGGGCGAGCGGCGTGCTCCCCGGCAAAGTGTCCGCCATGTCGCTGGTTCCTCCCGACAGATGCCCGCTTTGCCACAGCCGCGTCTTTCAGGATAGCTTTCCGAACCATGGTGCAGACAACGTTTTTCCGGATCCGCCGCGGGCCGCATCGGCTGGCGTCGCTGCTGCTTTATTGCGGCATCATCACGGCGCTGCTGCTCGGCATCGCCAGCGCCCAGGACCGCCGCGGCGCCAGCGCGCCGCTCGGCGCACCAATGGCGGTGGTCGGCACGCGCGGCATGGTGGTCGCGCAGGAGCGGCTCGCCGCCGAGGTCGGCCGCGACGTGCTGGCCAAGGGCGGCAATGCGGTCGACGCCGCGGTCGCGACCGGTTTTGCGATGGCGGTGACTTATCCGCGCGCCGGCAATATCGGCGGCGGCGGTTTCATGCTGATCCACCGCGCCGGCGGCGATGACGTCGCGATCGACTATCGCGAGACCGCGCCGGCCGCCGCCACTCGCGACATGTTCCTCGGCGCCGATGGCAAGCCCGACAACGCCAAATCGCGCGACAGCGCACTCGGCATCGGCGTGCCCGGCACGGTCGCCGGGCTGACGCTGGCGCTGGAGAAATACGGCTCCGGCAAATTCTCGCTCGCTGAACTGCTGCAACCGGCGATCGCGCTGGCGCGCGATGGCTTTGTGGTCAGCGACGACCTTGCCGATACGTTGCCGGATTGGCATCGCCGGCTGACGCGCTGGCCCTCGACCGCGCGCGTGCTGGCGCGGCCTGATGGTGGTCCCTATCGCGAGGGCGACCGGCTGGTGCAGGCCGATTTGGCCGTCACGCTCGAAGCGATCGCGGCGCAGGGCGCGCGCGGCTTTTATGACGGTCCCGTCGCCGACAGACTGGCGCGCGCGGTGCAGGATGCCGGCGGCCTGATCACGACCGAGGATCTGCGCTCCTATCAGGCGCTGATCCGCACGCCGCTGCGTGGCAGCTACCGCGGCTATGACATCGTGGCGATGCCGCTGCCATCCTCGGCCGGGCCGGTGCTGATCGAGTCGCTCAACATTCTGGAAGGGCTGCCGCTGCGCGATGCGCCGCAAGGCTCGGCGCAGTCGCTGCATTGGCTGATCGAGGCGATGAAGCGCGGCTATGCCGACCGTGCCCGCTATCTCGGCGATCCGGCATTCGTCGATGCGCCGCTGTCGCGGCTGCTCGACAAGGATTTTGCCGCCAAGCAGCGCGCCTCGATTCACGCCGATCGCGCCACGCCCGCGACCGAGATGTTGCCGCCGCCGCGCGAGGGCGACAACACCACCCATTTTTCGGTGGTCGATGCGCAGGGCAACGCGGTCAGCAACACCACCACGCTGAATTTCTCCTATGGCGTCGGGCTGATCGCCGAGGGCACCGGCGTCTTGCTCAACAACGAGCTTGATGACTTCACTGCCGCGCCCGGCGCCGCCAATGCCTTTGGCCTCGTTGGCTTTGAAGCCAATTTGCCGGGCCCCGGAAAACGGCCGCTGTCATCAATGGCGCCGACCATCGTGCTGAAAGACGGCAAAGTGCTGCTGGTCACCGGCTCGCCGGGCGGCAGCCGGATCATTTCCGCGGTGCTGCAGGTGATGGTCAATGTGCTCGACTACCAGATGGACGTCGCTGCCGCGGTGGCGGCGCCGCGCGTCCATCATCAATGGCAGCCCGATGAAGTGCGGGTCGAGCGCGGCTTCGATCCGGCGGTGCTGGGCGCGTTGCAGAGCAAAGGCCACCAGATCGTGACGCCGCTCGGCCAGACCTCGGCCAACTCGATCCTGATGACCGCGCAAGGCCCGCGCGGCGCACCCGATCCGCGCACCCGCGGCGCGGCAGCGGCAGCGGAGTAACGCTTGGCGCGGCCGGTCGACACAAGCCGCGCGACCAATGATCTGCTTGGTGGCTGCCGCGATTTCCGTTAGCACGGCAGATCAAGGAAACACGCGCCACGGCGCCAACCAAGGGACGGAACATGGCATCACTGCAAGGCAAAACGCTGTTCATCACCGGCGCGAGCCGCGGCATTGGATTGGCGATCGCGCTGCGCGCGGCGCGCGACGGCGCCAATGTCGCGATCGCGGCCAAGACCGCGGAGCCGCATCCCAAACTGCAGGGCACCATCTACACCGCCGCCGAGGAAATCCGCGCTGCGGGCGGCCGGGCGCTGCCGCTGGTGTGCGACATTCGCGACGAAGCCCAGGTGATTGCCGCGATCGATCAGACCGTGGCCGAATTCGGCGGCATCGACGTCTGTGTCAACAATGCCAGCGCGATCAGCCTGACCAACTCGCAGGCCACCGATATGAAGCGCTACGACCTGATGATGGGCATCAACAGCCGCGGTACCTTCATGGTGTCGAAATATTGCATTCCGCATCTGAAGAAGTCGGACAATCCGCATATCCTGATGCTGTCGCCGCCGCTCGATATGAATGTGAAATGGTTCGAGCATTCCACCGCTTATACCATGGCGAAGTTCGGCATGAGCATGGTGGTGCTCGGCCTGTACGGCGAGCTGAAGCGCGCCGGCATCGCGGTCAACGCGCTGTGGCCGCGCACCACGATTGCCACCGCCGCGGTCGGCAATCTGCTCGGCGGCGACGCCATGATCCGTTGCAGCCGCACCCCGGAGATCATGGGCGATGCCGCGCATGCGATCCTCACCAAGCCGGCGCGGGAATTCACCGGGCAGTTCTGCATCGACGACAAGGTGCTCTATGCCGCCGGCGTCACCGATTTCGAGCACTACCGGGTCGATCCGAGCGCGCAGCTGATGTCGGACTTCTTCGTGCCGGATGATGACGTGCCGCCGCCTGGCGTCAGCGTGATGCCGCTGCCGTCAGTCTCGGCCGCCAAGGCGTAACGCGGCCGCTCCTAACCCACTACAGACCAGGCACGGCGGTCCGCCCCGCGCGGACCGCCGGTCGCTTGCGGCAAAGTTGTTGAAATGATCACCATCATATGAACAATGGGGCCGGGCGGCTTAAGACCGCCAGTCATCAGGAGGAAGCCACCATGCCCGCCGCGCCGCAGTTCCTGTTCGACGTCGGCAGTCCCAATGCCTATCTTGCCCATCTCGCGATCCCGGCGATCGAACAGCGTATCGGCGTCAAGTTCGACTACGTGCCGGTGCTGCTCGGCGGCATCTTCAAGGCCACCAACAACAAGTCGCCGATCGAGGCGCTGGCCGGCATCAAGAACAAGCTGGAATTCATGGAGACCGAGACCCGGCGTTTCCTCAAGCGCTACAACGTGCCGCGCTATGTCTGGAACCCGCATTTCCCGGTCAATACCTTGAACCTGATGCGCGGCGCGGTCGCCGCGCGCCGGGAGGGTATCTTGGCGCCCTATGTGGAGGCGGCGTTCTTCCATATGTGGGCGGAGCCAAAGCCGATGGGCGACCTGCAGGTCGCGGCGGCGGCGCTGACCGCGTCCGGGCTCGACGGCGCTGGCCTTCTCGAGCGCGCGCAGCATCCCGATGTCAAAGCCGAACTGATCGCCAATACTGAGGACGCGGTGAAGCGCGGCGCGTTCGGCGCGCCGACCTTCTTTGTCGGTGACGAGATGTTCTTTGGCAAGGAACAGCTGCGCGATGTCGAGGAGATGTTTGCGTAGTTGATCGCGCGGAAGCCATTGAGTGCGCGCGATACGATCAGAGCAGCAGGAGAGCGAGATGGCCGACCGCAACGCGACTGCCGCGGTGATCGGCGCCGGCGATTACATCGGCGCCGAGATCGCCAAGAAATTTGCCGCCGAAGGTTTTACGGTGTTTGCCGGGCGGCGCCAGGGCGACAAGCTGCAGCCGCTGGTCGAGGAGATCGAAGCCGCGGGCGGCCGGGTGGTGGCGCGATCGCTTGATGCCCGCGACGAGCAGCAGGTGGCGGGCTTTCTGAATGAAGCCGACGCGCATGCGCCGCTCGAGGTCTGCATCTTCAATGTCGGCGCCAATGTCCGTTTTCCGATTCTCGACACCAGCAACCGGGTGTTCCGCAAGGTGTGGGAGATGGCGTGCTATGCCGGCTTTCTCAGCGGGCGCGAAGCGGCCCGGCTGATGATGCCGCGCGGCCGCGGCGCGATCTTCTTCACCGGCGCCACCGCCAGCCTGCGCGGCGGTGCCGGCTATGCGGCCTTTGCCGCTGCCAAATTCGGGCTGCGCGCGGTGGCTCAGGCGATGGCGCGGGAACTCGGGCCGCACAACATCCATGTCGCGCATCTGATCATCGACGCCGGGGTCGACACCGCCTGGGTGCGCGAGCGCCGCGCCGAAGCCGGCTCGTCGTTCGATCCGGGCGCCGTGCTGATGCCGCCAGCAGCGGTGGCCGATGCCTATTGGCAGCTTTATCAGCAGCCCAATAGCGCCTGGACTTTTGAAATGGATATCCGGCCGTTCAAGGAGAAATGGTAGCCGCGCGCGATCTGCCGGTTCCACCTCGCCGTTGCAGCTGACCGTTCCAATTGGCCCGCGCGAAGCGCGTGTCTTGGCCGCCAAAATGCGCTAACAGCGACGCAAGGCCGGTGATAACGGCGTGAGGGGAGCGAGATGCGGATTCTGGTGGTCGGCGCCGGCGCGGTCGGCGGCTATTTTGGTGGGCGTCTGGTCGAGGCCGGGCGCGACGTCACCTTCCTGGTGCGGCCGCGGCGTGCGCAGCAATTGCGCAGCGATGGCCTGGTGATCAAAAGCCCGCATGGCGATGTCACGCTGACCCCGAAGCTGCTGCTCACCGAACAATTGGCCGAGCCGTTCGATCTGGTGCTGCTGAGCTGCAAGGCGTTCGATCTCGATGCCGCGATGGCGTCGATCCGTGCCGCGATCGGTCCAACCACCGTGATCTTGCCGCTGCTCAATGGCCTCGCCCATCTCGACGCGCTCGATGCCGCCTTTGATGCTGAGCGGGTGCTGGGCGGGCAATGCGTGATCGCGGCCACGCTCGATGGCGACGGCCATGTGGTGCAGCTCGTGCCGATGAACGCCATCACCTTTGGCGAGCGTGATGGCACGCTGTCGCTGCGCGTGCAGGCGATCGCCGAAACGCTCAAGGGTGCCGGCTTTGAGGTTCATGCCAGCACCGCGATTCTGCAGGAGATGTGGGAGAAGTGGGTGTTCGTGGCGACGCTGGCCGGCGTCACCACGCTGATGCGCGGGCCGGTCGGCGCGATCATGGCCAGCCCGGGCGGCCCTGAGTTCATTTTAGGCGTGCTCGACGAATGCTGCGCGGTCGCCGAGGCCGCCGGTTATCCGCCGCGCGCGCCGTCGCTGACGCGCACGAGAGCACTTTTGACCACTCAAGGATCGTCACTGACCGCCTCGATGTTCCGCGACATCCAGGCCGGCGCGCCGATCGAAGCGAATCACATGATCGGCGATCTGATCGCGCGCGGTGAAACGAGCAAAGTGCCGGTGCCGCGACTGCACATTATTCTCACTCACTTGGCTACCTACGAGCAGCTGCGCCGGTAAGGCAATTTTACCGATAATGCAGTTTTGTTCTCAGACTTTCGTCGCAAGGTATTTGCCAATCTGAGAAAAGCGGCGACGCTGCCATCTGGAATTAGAATACTTCTGCAAATGCTTGGCCCTCTGCGAAGCGTTTGCGTGCGGCTCTGGCCACCTCTGCCTACCGAATGAGCAATTTGATTTCGATCAAATGGAATGCGATGAAAACGCATTTGCTGAATGGCACCGTCCTGCTTGAGAAGCTGACCCCATGACCCAGGCCCTGACTTCGAAACGAATCACCGTCGGCGAGGGGGGCTTGATCGCCTTCTTCGTCGTCCTGGCTGCTTACTGCGTCCTTGGCGTGTTCAAGGCGCAGGATGGCGCTTTCGCTTTCCACGCCGCGATATTGGCGGCGGTCAGCGTCTGGGCCGTGGTGGCGATCATCACCCGCTATTCCGCGCGCGGTGCGCTGCCGCCGCAGGAAATCAACGGCGTCCCCAATTACAATCTCGGGCCGGTGAAGTTCACTGCCTTCATGGCGATGTTCTGGGGCATTGCCGGGTTCACGGTCGGGGTGATCATCGCCTCGCAGCTGGCGTTCCCGGCGCTCAATCTCGGCGAATGGGTCAATTTCGGACGGCTGCGGCCGCTACACACCTCCGCGGTGATTTTTGCCTTCGGCGGCAACGTGCTGATCGCCACCTCGTTCTACGTGGTGCAGAAAACCTCGCGGGCGCGGCTCGCCGGCGAACTGGCGCCCTGGTTCGTGGTGATCGGCTACAACCTGTTCATCGTGATCGCCGGCACCGGCTATCTGCTCGGCGTCACCCAGAGCAAGGAATACGCGGAACCGGAATGGTACGCGGACCTGATGCTCACCGTGATCTGGGTGGTCTATCTGCTGACCTTCGTGATGACGCTGATGAAGCGCAAAGAGCCGCACATCTACGTCGCCAACTGGTTCTATCTTGCCTTCATCATCACCATTGCGGTGCTGCATCTCGGCAATAACCCGACCGTGCCGGTGTCGTTCTTCGGCTCAAAATCCTACATCGCCTGGGGCGGTGTGCAGGACGCCATGTTCCAGTGGTGGTACGGCCACAACGCGGTCGGCTTCTTCCTGACTGCCGGCTTCCTGGCCATCATGTACTACTTCATCCCGAAGCGGGCCGAGCGGCCGGTCTATTCCTATCGGCTGTCGATCATCCACTTCTGGGCGCTGATCTTCCTGTACATCTGGGCCGGTCCGCACCATCTGCACTACACCGCGCTGCCGGACTGGACGCAGACGCTCGGCATGACGTTCTCGATCATGCTGTGGATGCCGTCCTGGGGCGGCATGATCAACGGCCTGATGACGCTGTCCGGCGCCTGGGACAAGCTGCGCACTGACCCCGTGCTGCGCATGCTGGTGGTGTCGGTGGCGTTCTACGGCATGTCCACCTTTGAAGGCCCGATGATGGCCATCAAGGTGGTGAACTCGCTCAGCCACTACACCGACTGGACCGTCGGCCACGTGCATTCCGGTGCGCTCGGCTGGGTTGGCTTCGTGTCGTTCGGCGCGCTGTACTGCCTGGTGCCGTGGGTCTGGAACCGCAAGCAACTCTACAGCCTGAAACTCGTCAACTGGCACTTCTGGATCGCGACGCTCGGGATCGTGCTCTACATCTCCTCAATGTGGGTGTCCGGCATCCTGCAAGGCCTGATGTGGCGTGCGTACACCTCGCTCGGCTTCCTCGAATATTCGTTCATCGAGACGGTCGAAGCGATGCACCCGTTCTATGTGATCCGCGCTGCGGGTGGCGGACTGTTCCTGATCGGAGCGCTGATCATGGCCTACAATCTCTGGATGACGGTGCGTGTCGGCGAATCGTCGGAAACGCAGCCGCGCGTTGCGCTTCAGGCCGCTGAATAGGAGATCTCACAATGTCATTCTGGGATCGCCACAAGATCTTCGAAAAGAACTCCATCATCCTGATCATCGGCATTGTCGTGGTGATCTCGATCGGCGGATTGGTCGAAATCGGGCCGCTGTTCTATCTCAAGAGCACCATTGAGAAGGTCGACGGCGTGCGGCCCTATACGCCGCTCGAGCTTGCCGGCCGCAACGTCTACATCCGCGAAGGCTGCTATCTGTGCCATTCGCAGATGATCCGCCCGCTGCGCGACGAAGTGGAACGCTACGGCCACTTCTCGCTGGCGGCGGAAAGCATGTACGATCATCCGTTCCAGTGGGGATCGAAGCGCACCGGGCCTGATCTCGCCCGGGTCGGCGGCAAATATTCCGACGACTGGCACGTCACCCATCTGAAGAACCCGCGGGCGATCGTGCCGCAATCGGTGATGCCGAACTACGCCTTCCTCGCCAAGAACGAGGTCAACAGCAGCAACATTGCCGAACATCTGCGCACCAACCGGCTGGTCGGCGTGCCCTACACCGACGAGCAGATCGCCAGTGCCACCGAGGACATGAAGGCGCAGGTCGATCCGGACAGTCCCGGCGCGGCCGAGCTGATGAAGCGCTATCCCAAGGCCGTGGTGCGTAATTTCGACGGCAAGGACGGCAATCCCACCGAGATGGATGCGCTGATCGCCTATCTGCAGATGCTCGGTACGCTCGTCGATTTCAAACTCTACGACGCAAAAGCCAACCTGCGGTGATGGAGCGGTGACATGAAAGCAATTCTCGCCGCCGACAATTTCATCTCGGACTTCGTGCTGACGTTCTGGACGCCGCTGTTCGTCGGTCTCTTCATCGCCATCGTGGTTTACGCCCTTTGGCCGCGCAACAAGGCGAAATTCGATGCCGCGGCCCGCATGCCGCTGCGGGAGGATTGATGAACATGGCTGACCACGCACCTCATGGCGAACTCGACAAAGTCACCGGCAGGACCACGACCGGCCACGAATGGGATGGCATTCAGGAACTCAATACGCCATTGCCGCGCTGGTGGGTGTGGACCTTTTACGCCACCATCGTCTGGTCGATCGCTTATTGGATCGTCTATCCGGCGTGGCCCTTGGTGAAGGACCACACCACCGGCTGGTTCAACTACTCCTCGCGCGCCGACGTCGCGGTGGAACTCGCCAAGCTCGACGCGATCCGCGGCGGCAAGATGGCAGCGCTCTCGACCGCTTCGCTTGAAGATATCCAGAAGGACCCGGCCCTGCTGGCGATGGCGCGTGCCAAGGGCAAGGCGGTGTTCGGCGACAATTGCGCGCCCTGTCACGGCACCGGCGCCACCGGCTCCAAGGGCTTCCCCAACCTCAATGACGACGATTGGCTGTGGGGCGGCTCGCTTGACCAGATCATGAAAACCATCCAGTTCGGCGCGCGCTCGGGCCATGCCGAAGCGCATGAAGGCCAGATGCTGGCGTTCGGCAAGGAAGGCGTGCTCAAGCCCGACGAGATCGTCACGGTCGCCAACTACGTGCGCTCGCTGTCGGGGCTTCCGACCCGGCCGGGCTTCGACAAGGCCGCCGGCGAGAAGCTGTTCACGGAGAATTGCGTGGCGTGTCATGGCGAGGACGCCAAGGGTAATCCCGAGCTTGGCGCGCCGAATCTCACCGATAAAATCTGGCTCTACGGTTCGGATGAAGCCAGCATCATTGAAACCGTCACCAATGGACGGGCCGGCGTGATGCCGTCATGGGAAGGCCGGCTTGATACCGGCACCATCAAGGCGATGGCCGTTTACGTACATTCACTAGGCGGGGGCAAATAAGCAGTCGTGAGTGCCGCGCGCCGCGGACAAGTTTCATGGCGTGCGACACTTGAGGTTAATCAAAGGCGTTCATCAGAGGGGAGCTAACCTTCCTCTCTGGTGGCGAGCAAAGCCCTCATCATGAACAAGACAGTGCTGCCGAGCGAACTCAACCCCGATCCCGATGGGCCGCTCTACGTAGCCCAAAAGAAGATCTATCCGCAGCGCGTGTCCGGAACGTTCCGGCGGATCAAGTGGATCCTGATGGCGGTGTGCCTGGGGATCTATTACTTCCTGCCCTTTGTGCGCTGGAACCGCGGGCCCGGTCTGCCGGATCAGGCGGTGCTGCTCGACCTGGCCAATAACCGCTTCTATTTCTTCTTCATCGAGCTGTGGCCGCAGGAAGTTTATTACTTCACCGGCCTGTTGATCATCGCCGCGATCGTGCTGTTCCTGATGAACTCGCTCGGCGGCCGGGTGTGGTGCGGCTATCTGTGCCCGCAGACGGTGTGGACCGATCTGTTCTATGCGGTCGAGCGCGCGATCGAGGGTGACCGCCGCGAGCGCATGAAGAAGGAGGCGGAAGGGTTGACGCTGCAGCGCGCCGCCGAACTGACGCTGAAACATTCGATCTGGCTGATGATCGCATGGTGGACCGGCGGCGCCTGGGTGCTGTATTTCGCCGATGCCCCGACCTTGATGAAGGAGCTGGTCACGTTCCAGGCGTCGATGGTCGCCTATATCTGGATCGGCATCCTGACTTTCACCACCTATGTGCTGGCCGGCTTCATGCGCGAGCAGGTCTGCGTCTATATGTGCCCGTGGCCGCGCATCCAGGCGGCGCTGACCGACGAATGGGCGCTGAACGTCACCTATAAATACGACCGCGGCGAAACCCGCACCTCGCTGAAAAAGGCCGAGCAAGCGCGCGCGGCGGGCGAGAAGGTCGGCGATTGCATCGACTGCAATCAATGCGTGGCGGTGTGCCCGACCGGCATCGATATCCGCGACGGCTCGCAGCTCGCCTGCATCCAGTGCGGGCTGTGCATCGACGCCTGCGACACCGTGATGAAGAAGATCGGCCGCGAGCCGCGGCTGATCGGCTATGACAACGACATCAACATCCATCGCCGCATGGAGGGTAAGCCGGAGGTGTTCCGGACCATCCGGGCGCGCACCGTGATCTACACGGTGCTGATCGCCGTGGTCGGCGCGATCATGCTGTACACGCTCAGCCATCGCACCCTGCTCGACGTCAACGTGCTGCACGACCGCAACCCGCTGGCGGTGCGGCTCAGCGATGGCTCGGTGCGTAACGGCTACACTATGCGCGTGCTCAACAAGCAGGGCATCGATCGTGTGGTGTCGGTCGAGGTCGAAGGCCCGCCGTCCGCGACCCTTCAGGTGATCGGCGTGGAGGCCGCGGCGGCTGAACGTCCGACCATTTCGATCGGCCGCGATCAGACGCTGGAACTGCGCGTGCTGGTCACAGTCGGCTCCGAGGAAAATCTCGACAAGTCGACCCCGGTCAGGTTCCGCGTCACCGATACCAAATCCGGCGAGGTCGCGGCCGCGACCGACAATTTCGTGACGCCGTGAGGCCAAGGAGTGCCCGATGAGCAAGTCGATCTCTTCACCACGTCCGCTCACCGGCCGCATGGTGCTCGGCTTGCTGCTCGGGTTCTTTGGCCTGGTGATCGGCGTCAATTTGCTGATGATGAAACTGGCGATCGATACTTTGCCAGGCACCAATGTCGATAGCGCCTATCTCGCCAGCCTGCGCTACGACAATGAAATCGCGGCGGCGCGCGAACAGGCGCAGCGCGATTGGAAGATCGACGCCAAGGTCGAGCGGCAGCCCGATGGGCTCGCGACCTTGCGCGTCGAGGCCCGCGATCACAACGGCGTGCCGCTGGCCGGGCTGACCTTCTTCGGCCGGCTGGAACGACCCGCCGACAAGCGCGGCGACAAGGAACTGACGCTCGCCGAGATCGGCGAGGGCATCTATCGGGGCCAGACCAGCGGCGTGCAGCCGGGTCTGTGGGAGCTGGTGCTGGAAGGCGATGCCACCGGCAACCGGGTGTTTCTGTCAAAGAATCGCATGGTGCTGAACTAGGATGCCGTCATGCTGATGACCCGGGACTTTTCTCACTACGTTAAAGACGTCGATGCCGACACCGCCCATCTCGATCTCGCGGTCGAGGGCGTGAGCTGCGCCGGCTGCATGGCCAAGATCGAGCGCGGGCTGTCCTCGATCCCGGACGTGACCCGGGCGCGCGTCAATTTCACCGATCGCCGGCTTGCCATCGAATGGAAGAAGGGCGCGCTCAACCCGGCGCTGTTCATCGATAGGCTCGCCGAACTCGGCTACAAGGCCTATCCGTTCGAGCCGATGCGCGCCGAGATCGAGGAAGCGAGCCGCGCCAAATGGCTGCTGACCTGCCTCGGCGTTGCCGCCTTCGCCAGCATGAACGTGATGATGCTGTCGATCCCGATCTGGGTCGGCACCGACATGCTGCCGGAGACCCGCGACTTCTTCCATTGGCTGTCGGCGCTGGTGGTGCTGCCGAGTGCGGCCTATGCCGGCCAGCCGTTCTTCAAATCGGCCTGGCAGGCGCTGCGCGCCCGCAGCGTCAATATGGACGTTCCGATCTCGATCGGCGTGATCCTGGCACTGGCGATGTCGCTAGTGGAAACCATCAATCACGCCGAGCACGCTTATTTCGATGCAGCGATCATGCTGCTCACCTTCCTGCTGGCGGGCCGGTTCCTTGATCAGAAGATGCGGCAGCGCACCCGCGCGGTCGCCGGCAATCTCGCGGCGCTGAAAGCGGAAACCGCCACCAAATTTGTCGGGCCCGATGAGATCCGCGAAGTGCCGATTGCAGCGGTTCAGCCCGGCGACATCGTGCTGCTGCGCGCTGGCGAGCGCTGCGCGGTCGATGGCGTGGTGATCGAAGGCCGCTCCGAGATCGATCAAAGCCTGATCACAGGCGAAACCCGCCATGTCGCCGCCGAGCGCGGCGTCGCGGTCTATGCCGGCACGCTCAACATGTCGGGCAGCCTGCGCATCAAAGTGTCGGCGGCGGCGGAAGGCACGCTGCTGGCGGAAATCTCGCGGCTGCTCGAGAATGCGCTGCAAGCGCGCTCGCGCTATGTGCAGCTCGCCGATCGTGCCTCGCGGCTTTATGCGCCGCTGGTTCATATCACCGCGCTACTGACGATGCTCGGCTGGGTGGCGTTTGGCGCCAGTTGGCACGACGCGATCGTCACCGCGATCGCGGTGCTGATCATCACCTGTCCATGCGCGCTCGGCCTGGCGATTCCCGCGGTGCAGACCGTGGCGTCGGGCGCGATGTTCCGCGCCGGCGTGCTGCTCAATTCCGGCGATGCCATCGAGCGCGTCGCCGATGTCGACACCGTGGTGTTCGACAAGACCGGCACGCTGACGTTGCCGGAACTCGACGTCGTCAATGCCGGCGCGGTGCCGCCCGCGGTGTTCGAGCTCGCCGGACGGCTGGCGCTCGCCAGCCATCACCCGGTCGCCGCCGCGGTGGCTCGCGCGGCGCAGGCGCGCTCGCCGCTCGCCGATGTGGTCGAGGAGCCGGGGCAGGGCGTACGCACCGTGCTCGACGGCCAGGAGCTGCGGCTCGGCAGCCCGGCCTATTGCGGCGCCGAGGCGCAAGCGCTGGCGGTGATGAGCGAGGATCCGGAAGTGTCGGTGGTGGCGTTCCGCCGCGGTGATGAGCGCTACGTATTTGCCGTGCGCCAGCAACTACGCGCCGACGCCAAGGACACGATCGCAGCGCTGCATGCCCGCGGCGTGATCGTCGAGCTGTTGTCGGGCGATCGCGAGCCGGCCGTGCGCCATGCGGCTGATACGCTTGGTGTCGCTATCTGGCAGGCGGGCGTCAAGCCGGCCGAGAAGATCGCGCATATCGAGGCGCTGAAGCGCCGCGGCCGCAAGGTGATGATGGTCGGCGACGGCATGAACGACGCGCCGGCGCTCGCGGCGGCGAGCGTGTCGATGTCGCCGATCAGCGCCGCCCATCTCAGCCAGAGCACCGCCGACCTGGTGTTTCTCGGCAAGGAACTGGCGCCGGTGGTGACGGCGATCGACTACGCGCGCAAGGCCATGCGGCTGATGCGTGAAAATCTCGGACTGGCGATCGGCTACAACGTGCTCGCGGTGCCGATCGCGATCTTCGGCTTCGCGACGCCGCTGATCGCCGCGGTGGCGATGTCCGGCTCGTCGCTGCTGGTGATGCTGAATGCGCTGCGTGCGCGTCGGGTGAATTAGGAGACTGCGTCATGGAAGTGATGGTGATCTTGGTTCCGCTGGCTCTGGCGCTCGGATTGCTGGGTCTGATCGGCTTCCTGTGGTCGCTGAAGAGCGGCCAATACGAGGACCTCGACGGCGCCGCCTGGCGGGCGATCGCCGATGACGAGCAGCCGCCGACCCCGGCCCCGGTGCAGCACGAACGCTGAGGCCATGGGGTGCGCCGCCGTTTTGGCGCGACCCGCCCCATCAAAGGATGCCCGTGCCGCAGAAGGGGAGTGAGATGCAGCCCCATATTGACAGCAGGTCATTCCCCGCTGCGGTGCTCGCGGAGAACGAACAACTCTTTTTGCGCGAGCCATTGACTTTGATGCCACCTATGGTGGAAAAGGCGCTTGTGGATCAAACGGCGGCGGGCATGCCGACCGTGATTGGTCCCATGAGCGACGCCCCCCTCGGCCAGCAGGCTGAGCCGGCGGGGGCGGATCCAGCGGTGCTGACCGAACGGGGATTGATGATGTCTTTGCGTCAGCGGTGGTCGAGCGTGGTATCGCGTGTGGTGGACGTGTGCAGTCGAATGCATCTGCCGTCCTGTTGTTGTTGAAGCAGAACCCCTTCAACCCCACCCCATTCGATTTCTTCAAACCAGAAAAGGCGCCGGCCAGCGAGCCGGGCGACGGGTTTGTCATGTCCACTGCATTCATCATTGAAGTTCAGTCGCACGCTGCCGGCATCGTGGTCCGCGATGGCCGTGCCTATCGGTTCCACGCCGCCAGCCACGATTTCAATCTGCTCGACGGCCGCGAATTCCGCTCGCCCGGCGAGGCGCACAAGGCGGCGCTGCGCCATCTAGCGTCGCTCGACAAGTCCAAGGCCGGCTCGCGTCCGGTCGTGGCCAAAGCGGCCTGAGCCGCTGCGCCGGATGATCGCGCCGCGCCCGCGGCGCGATGCCGGACCGATGGTTCGGGTTCTTGACAAGCTAAGCCATCGCGTGAAATAAAATCCCAAACGAGGCCGCGATGTCGTGGTCATTTGGAAGAAAGTTTCTCTCATGGCTGAATTGTCTGTCCCGCAGGTTGAATCGAACCGCCGGCTCGACGCGATCGACCGCAAAATCCTCACCGTGCTGCAAAATGACGCCTCGCTGTCGGTGGCGGAGATCGGCGATCGGGTCGGGCTGTCGTCGACGCCGTGCTGGAAGCGCATTCAGCGGCTCGAGGCCGATGGCGTCATCACCAAGCGGGTCGCGCTGGTCGATCAGAACAAGATCGGCCTGGGGCTCACGGTGTTCGTCTCGATCGAGAGCGGCGATCATTCCGACGCCTGGCTGAAGACGTTTGCCAACGCGGTCAGCGCGATGCCCGAAGTGATCGAGTTCTATCGCATGGCGGGCGATGTCGATTACATGCTGCGCGTGGTGGTCGCCGACATGCGCAGCTACGACATCTTCTACAAGAAGCTGATCAGCGCCGTGCCGCTCAAGAACGTCACCTCGCGCTTTGCGATGGAAAAGATCAAGTCGGTGACGGCGTTGCCGGTGCCGGCGCTGGAAGCGGCGTAATCGCGGCACTTATCGCGATTGATACCAGTCACGCAGCCCAGTCATGGCTGGGCGCGTTCCGGCTATCCACGTCTTTGCTCCTGAATCACTGAGTAAGACGTGGATGCCAGCGACAAGCGCGGCATGATGGGTGATCGGTGGGCGGTGGGTGCCGAAGTGTTCTAGTTGCGCACCGCATAGATCGGGGTGCGCAGCGTCAGCATGTAGGACGGCGTCGGGGTCCAGGCGATCTGCCCCGAGACGCCAAACAGCCGGTTGTCATTGTCGTCGATCTGATCGAGATCGATGCGCAGGATCGGCTGGGTGAACGACTTGATCGGCGTCAGCGTGCCAAGCTGCGCGCCGCCGAAATGCTGCAGTCCGGCCCGCACCGACGCCTTCCAATTATTCGGCCACTGATAATAGCCGCCGAGATAGCCGATGATCGGCGAACGCACGGTCACCGCCGCGCTGTCGACCAGCACCTGAATGTAGCGCACACCGGCGAGCAGGCCGCGCGTTTCGTCCGCGTCGAGCGCGTAGTCGAACTCCAGATTGTTATCGATGCTGGAGGCGTTGATGCGCCAGTCGATGGTCGGCGCTGACAGCGTCGATTGCAGCGTCACGGTCGGAAATGTGCCGCCGTTCTGCTGATAAAGCTCGGCGGTGAAACCGGCCATCCAGCTATTGATCTCAAAGTTAGTCCATGAGCCGTTGTCGGGCAGCGCCGTGCTGCCAAACACGCCGGCATATACCGACAGCCGGTCGGTCAGGTCGACCGTCAACGGCGCGCTGACGCCGACGCCGATCGCAGCAGGCGAGGATAATTGCAGCCGCGACAGCCACTGCCCGCCGCCAAAGCCGAGCGCCAGGCTGTTGGCCGGGATGGTGACCGCCGCGGTGCTGAGATCGAGATAGATGTTGGGCACCGCTGGCTTGGCCGGCGTGTCGTCGTCATCATCATCGTCATCCTTGGCCGCGGCCGCGGGCAGCGCGGCGGCAATCGCGGTGAACCAAAGCACGGCCAGCGCAGCGGCAGCCCGCACCATGCCGTCGCGCCAGCGGCGCCGAGCGAGGGCGCAGCCAAAGAGGCTCGGGAGCGGTAAAGCGGATGAGGAATCCATGCCGCGATCTGATCACGGCGCGCCAAGCGCGGCAATCGGGATTGCACCGATGCCGCGGCGGGCGGAGGGGAGGGGCGGCGCCGATCAGACGTCGACGTTGGCGCTCAGCGAATTGTCCTGGATGAATTCGCGGCGCGGTTCGACCACGTCGCCCATCAGCTTGGTGAAGATGTCGTCCGCTTCGTCGACTTCGCGGACTTTCACCTGCAGCAGCGAGCGGGCGTTGCTGTCGAGCGTGGTTTCCCACAGCTGGCCGGGGTTCATCTCGCCCAGACCTTTGTAGCGCTGCAGCGACACGCCCTTGCGGCCGGCTTCAGTGACGGCCTCAAACAGCCCGACCGGGCCGTGAATCATGGTCTCGGTGTCGCGGCGGCGCAGCACCCCCGGGCGCGGATAGCAATCCTGCAGCCGGGCGGCGTATTCCTCGAGCTTGCGGGCGTCGGCCGAATTGAGCAGCGCCGCGTCGATGGTGGCGACGTCCTTGACGCCGCGCACCGTGCGCTCGAAGTGGAAGCCTTCGCCTTCGATAAAGGTGCCGCTCCAGCCGCGCTCGACTTCATCGGCGAGCACGTCGAGCCGTTTGGCGATGTAATCGGCGGCCTGATTGGCGGTGGCGAGGTCGTGGCCGATGCGCGGATTGAGCACGCCGGCGATCGCGGCCTGTTCGACCACGCTGCGATTGTAGCGGTTGTGCAGATTGCTCAGCGTGTGACGGATCACACGCGCATCATCGACCATCGCCAGCAGATCGCGGCCGCCGCGCTCCTCGCCGGAAGCGAGCCGCAGCACGCAGTCCTCCAGGCCGGTGGTGATCAGATAATCTTCCAGCGCGCGCTCGTCCTTCAAATATTGTTCGGACTTGCCGCGCGTCACTTTGTAGAGCGGCGGCTGCGCAATGTAGAGGAAGCCGCCTTCGATCAGCGCCGGCATCTGCCGGAAGAAGAAGGTCAGCAGCAGCGTCCGGATGTGCGCGCCGTCGACGTCGGCGTCGGTCATCAGGATGATCTTGTGATAACGCAGCTTGCTGATGTCGAAATCGTCGCGGCCGATGCCGGTGCCGAGCGCGGTGATCAGCGTGCCGACCTGGTCGGAGGACAGCATCTTGTCGAAGCGCGCGCGCTCGACGTTGAGGATCTTGCCCCGAAGGGGCAAGACGGCCTGGAATTCACGGTTGCGGCCCTGCTTGGCGCTGCCGCCTGCCGAGTCACCCTCGACGATGAACAGTTCGGACTTGGCCGGATCGCGTTCCTGACAATCGGCGAGCTTGCCGGGCAGCGAGGCGATGTCGAGCGCGCCTTTGCGGCGGGTCAGTTCGCGCGCCTTGCGGGCAGCTTCCCGCGCCGCGGCGGCTTCCACCACCTTGCCGACGATGGTCTTGGCTTCGGCGGGGTGTTCCTCGAACCAGCTCGCCAGCGCCTCGTTGATGACGTTTTCGACCACCGGCCGCACCTCGGACGACACCAGCTTGTCCTTGGTCTGCGACGAAAACTTCGGGTCCGGCACTTTCACCGACAGTACCGCGGTCAGGCCTTCGCGGCAGTCGTCGCCAGTCAGCGCGATCTTTTCCTTCTTGGCGATCACGTCGGCATAGCCGTTGACCTGGCGGGTCAGCGCGCCGCGGAAGCCGGCGAGATGGGTGCCGCCGTCACGCTGCGGAATGTTGTTAGTGAAGCACAGCACATTCTCATGATAGCTGTCATTCCACCACAGCGCGCATTCCACGGTGATGCCGTTCATCTCCGCCAAGATGGTGATCGGCGCCGGCACGATCGCCTTCTTGTTGCGGTCGAGATATTTCACGAACTCGACCACGCCGCCCTCGTAGCGCATCTCCTCGCGCTTCTCGACGCCGTGGCGCAGGTCGGACAACAGGATGTTGACGCCGGAATTCAGGAACGCCAGTTCGCGCAGCCGGTGCTCGAGCGTGGCGAAATCATATTCGATATTGGTGAAGGTCTCGGGCGACGCATAGAACGTCACCTCGGTGCCGCGCTTGCCGCCGGCGGCGCCGACCACCGCCAACGGCGCCAGCGCTTCGCCATGGGCGAATTCGATGAAGTGTTCCTTGTCGTCGCGCCACACGCGCAGCAACAGCCGGCTCGACAGCGCGTTCACCACCGACACGCCGACGCCGTGCAGACCGCCCGACACCTTGTAGGAATTCTGGTCGAATTTGCCGCCGGCATGGAGCTGGGTCATGATGACCTCGGCCGCCGAAATGCCTTCGCCCTTGTGGAGGTCGACCGGGATGCCGCGGCCGTCGTCGCGCACCGTCACCGAGCCGTCGGCGTTCAGGACCACCTCGACCCGGGTGGCGTGGCCGGCCAGCGCCTCGTCGATGGCGTTGTCTACCACCTCATAGACCATGTGGTGCAGGCCGGAGCCGTCATCGGTGTCGCCGATATACATGCCCGGGCGCTTGCGGACCGCGTCCAGGCCCTTCAATACCCGGATCGACTCCGCGCCATATTCGATCGCAGGGGAATGCTCGGAATCAGCAGGGGTCTGCCGGGCAGGTTCGGTCATGTGGGGCCTTCGCGGGTGGCGCCGAATCGACGCACGCAAGTCGGATTGATGCTGTCTCTTGTGCCACGAAAGGGGGGCTGCGCCTAGCGCAAAGTCGGGCGGTTCAAGGCATTGAATAAATGGGGGATTTTGGCTATTTTTCAAGCCCGGAACGGGCCGTTCTGGCGTCCGCTGAAAAGCCGGTGCGAGGGCCGAATCGGTCCGATCGGCAGGGCTTGCTCAAACCAGCCCGATACCGGCGGCGCGCGGCGCTAAACCTTGATGTCGAGCGCCGCCTGGTCGGTGAATTTCAGGGTGGCAGAACTGCCGGCGTCGAGCTTGAGGATGATGGAATCCTCCGATCCTTTGAAGCTGAGCACGGCGTTGTCGCCATCGCGGGTCACCGTGACGTCGGACGCCGAATAGCCGCTGATCTGCAATGTCACTCTGCCGTTGACGTGAATTTCGTCACGACCATCACCCCTGCCAAACATCACCATGGACAGCGTTCCGACCCGGATGGTGTCGTTGCCGGCTCCTCCCTGAACCGTGGACCATCCGGCAGTGGTGATGATGTCATCGCCGCCGCCCGCGAAGATCGTTGAGGTGTTGCCGGTGTTGATCACGTCGTTGCCGGCGCCGGTGGTCACGGTGGAGTGGTTATAGGTGCTGACCCTGTTGTTGCCGTCGCCCGCGTTGACGGTGGACCAGCCATAAGTGCTGACTACGTCGTCACCCGCGCCGGTGGTTACGGTGGAGTGGTTATAGGTGCTGACCCTGTTGTTGCCGTCGCCCGCGTTGACGGTGGACCAGCCATAGGTGTCGACCACGTCGTCACCCGCGCCGGTGGTCACGTTGGAGTGGTTATAGGTGCTGACCCTGTTGTTGCCGTCGCCCGCGTTGACGGTGGACCAGCCATAGGTGTCGACCACGTCGTCACCCGCGCCGGTGGTCACGGTGGAGTGGTTATAAGTGCTGACCCTGTTATTGCCGTCGCCGGCATTGATGGTGGCGTGGCTCAGAGCGGTGATGACGTCGTCGCCGGAGCCGGTGGTGATGGTGACATTGTCGAGGATGTCGAACGGCCTGCCGAGGCCCATCGACGATGCGGCGTGGCGGAGCGCATTGATCTGCGCTTGCAGTTGCTGCACCACGGGCTGCTCCGCATTGGCGCGGGCCAATAGTAGTTTGGCTCGGTCGGAGATCTCGATCCTGATCGCCGTGTTTGAAGCGGACACGGGGAAACCGTGGATGTCGCCGCTGCCCTGTTGCTGCGCCGATGCCTCGGCGGTCTGATGGCGGAACGATCTGACGGTATGATCCAGGGGCAGGCTCGAGGAGGCGACGTGCATCGGATCTGTCCTTCTTGAATCCCGGCATGAGCTTTCGCGCGGTTCGTCAGACGAACCTTGCTCGGATGGAGTGAAGATCGCGTTAAAGTTGCGTTCGATGATCGATGCTCGCGCGGGCGATCGGCAAAGTCCTAGTCGGCCCGCGCCGCTATCCGGCCGTCCTCGACGTCAAACACCTCGCCGCCGGCAAGATCGGCGAACGCCGCTGGATCAGCGCCGGTCATCCAGACCTGGGCGCCGAGCCGCTGCAGCTCCGCAAACAAAGCGCGGCGGCGCGAGGGATCAAGATGCGCCACCACCTCGTCGAGCAGCAGCAGCGGGGTGATGCCGGTCATCTCCGCCACCAGCTGCGCATGGGCCAGGATCAGGCCGATCAGCAGCGCTTTCTGCTCGCCGGTGGAGGCGTCGCGCGCCGGCATCGCCTTGGCGGCATAGACCACGCGCAGATCGGTGAGATGTGGGCCGTCGAGCGTGCGGCCGGCGGCGGCGTCGCGCGGCCGCGCCTCGCGCAGCACCGCGCGGTAGCGATCCTCAATGGCGGTTGCGGGCTCCGTGCGCAGCGCGTTTTCCATCCAGCCATCGAGCGCGATGTCAGCCGAGGGAAACGCCGAGCCGGCACCGCGCGCCGCCAGCGCCGCGCCGAGCCGCATCACGGTTTCGCCGCGCATCGCCGCCACCGCGACCGCCAATTCCGCGGTCTCGCGTTCGATGGCGTCGAGCCAATGGGAATCCTGGCAGCGTTCCTCCAGCACCCGGTTGCGCGAGCGCAGGCTGCGCTCCAGCGCCGCCACCCGGCTGGAATGCTCGCTGTCGATCGCCAGCACCAGCCGGTCGAAAAACCGCCGCCGTTCGGCGGCCGGGCCAGTGAACAGCCCGTCCATGGCCGGCGTCAGCCACACCATGCGCAGATGATCGCCAAAGGCCGCCGCCGAGCTGACATTCTCGCGGTCGATCCGGCAGCGTCGGCTGCTGGCGGCGGCGTCATCGCGCCGTGGCTCGATGCCGGTGCCGAGCGTGGCAAGCCCAAGCGCGCCCTCGACCTCGGCCGACACCGCCCATGAGCCGTCACCGTGGCGATTGGCGATGTCGTCGAGCGTGGCGCGGCGCAGCCCGCGGCCCGGCGACAACAGCGAGATCGCTTCCAGGCAATTGGTCTTGCCAGCGCCATTGGCGCCGACCAGCGCCACCAGGTCAGCCTCGACGCGCAGACTGGCCGCCGTGTAGTTGCGGAACTGGCTGAGCAAGAGGCGATGAATGCGGGCGGCGGTCATATCGCTCGTGGGAAGCGCTGATTGAACCCTCTCCCCTTGGGGGAGAGGGGGACGCCGAACGAAGCGAGGCGCCGGGTGAGGGGGCTGCATCCGAGGACATCCCCCCTCATCCGCCTTCGCTTCGCGAAGGCACCTTCTCCCAAAAGGGGAGAAGGGAAGAAAGCTCACACGCGCATCGGCATCAGCACGTACAGCGCGCCCTTGGCGTCGCGGTCGTGAATCAGGGTCGGCGAGCCGGGATCGGCGAGTTTCAGCACGGCGGCTTCGCCCTCGATCTGTGCGGCGATGTCCAAGAGGTAGCGCGAGTTAAAACCGATATCGAGCGCGTCGGAAGCGTATTCGACCTCGAGTTCTTCTGTCGCGCTGCCGGAGTCGGGATTGGTCACGGTCAGCACCAGCTTGCCGGCTGACAGCGCCAGTTTGACGGCGCGGCCGCGCTCGCTGGAAATGGTGGACACGCGGTCGACGGCCGCTTCGAATTCGTGCTTGTCGACCACCAGTTCCTTGTCGTTGTTCTGCGGGATCACCCGGCCGTAATCGGGGAAGGTGCCGTCGATCAGTTTTGAGGTCAGCACCACATTGCCGATGGTGAAGCGCACCTTGTTGGTCGACAGCTCGATGCCGATGCCGATCTCAGAATCCTCGATCAGCCGCTGCACTTCGCCAACGGTCTTGCGCGGCACGATCACGCCCGGCATGCCGGCGGCGCCGGACGGCAGCGGCAGCTCGACCTGAGCCAGGCGGTGACCGTCGGTCGCGACCGCGCGCAGGGTCGCGGTGCCGGCGCTGTCAGCGCTGTGCAGATAGATACCGTTCAGATAGTAGCGGGTTTCTTCGGTCGAGATCGCGAACTGGGTGCGATCGATCAACCGCTTGACGTCGGCGGCCGGCAACGCGAACGCATGGCCCATCTCGCCGGCGGCAAGATCGGGGAAATCGCTTTCCGGCAAGGTCTGCAGCGTGAAGCGCGAACGGCCGGCACGGATCGCCAGCACGGCGCGCTCACCGTCGCTTTCCAGCACGATCTGCGAGCCATCCGGCAGCTTGCGCACGATGTCGTAGAACATATGCGCCGGCACCGTGGTGGCGCCCGGCTGCGCGGCCTCGGCCGGCAGGGTCTCGGTGACTTCCAGGTCGAGGTCGGTGGCTTTGAGCGACAACCGGCCTTGCTCAGCGCGGACCAGCACGTTTCCAAGGATCGGAATCGTGTTGCGCCGTTCAACCACGCGATGGACGTGGCCAAGCGACTTGAGGAGCTGCGCGCGTTCCACCGTGACCTTCATTGCAAACCCGCCTGGTCCAACCCACACACATTTCGAAATGACCGATCAGCCGCGGAGCAAGTCCCTGGGGAGCAAGTCCCTTGGGAGCAAGTCCCTGGGGATCTCTCCCGGGCGATCGCCGCCGCGGCCGGAACCGCGGGGGACCGCAAGGTGACGGCAAAGCCGCCGCGGCGCAAGTGGCGCTTTGGCGGACGATGCCAAATGTCCCCGTGATTCCGGAGGCTTCGGGCGCCGAGCGGCGCCCGGTGCGCGAGCTGGTTACTCCTGAAGCTGGCGCTTCAAGAGTTCGACCTCATCGGACAAGGTGGTGTCCTTGGACACCAGCCCTTCGATCTTGCGCACGGCATGCAATACCGTGGTGTGATCGCGGCCACCGAACCGGCGGCCGATTTCCGGCAACGACCGCAGCGTCAGCGTTTTGGCGAGATACATCGCCACCTGGCGCGGCCGCACCACATTGGCGGTGCGCCTCGACGACAACAGATCGGCGCGGCTGACATTGTACTGCCGGGCCACCACGCGCTGGATGTCCTCGATCTTGATGCGCTTCGGCTCTTGCGGGCGGATCAGATCGCGCACTTCGCGCTCCGCCATTTCCAGGGTCACCGGCTGGGAATTGAGCTTGGAATGCGCCAGCAGCCGATTGATCGCGCCTTCCAGGTCGCGGCCGTTATGGGTGATGCTACGCGCCAGATATTCCAGCACCGGCTGCGGCACATCAAAGCTGGCGTGATGGGCGCGCGCCGCGGTGACGCGCGACTTCAGAATGCCAAGCCGCAAATCTTCGCTGAGCTGGCCCATCTCGACCACGAGACCACCGGCGAGCCGCGAGCGCACGCGCTCATCAAGGCTTTCCAGATCGGACGGCGGACGGTCGGCGGCGATCACCACCTGACGGCCGGCATCGATCAGCGCATTGAGCGTGTGGCAGAACTCGGCCTGGGTGGTCTTGCCCTGCAGGAACTGCAGATCGTCGATCACCAGCACGTCGATGCCGCGCAGCGCTTCCTTGAAGGCCAGCGAGGTCTGCGACTTCAGCGCCGCGACAAAGCCGTACATGAATTTCTCGGCGGTGAGATACAGCACCTTGCGGTCCGGGTTGGAATTGCCGGCCCAGGTCACCGCCTGCAGCAGATGGGTTTTGCCAAGGCCGACGCCGGAGTGGATGTACAGCGGGTTGAACATCACCGGATCGCCATGACGGCCTTCGGCGACTTGCTTAGCAGCGGCATGCGCCAGCGTGTTGGAACGGCCGATCACGAAGCTGGCGAAAGTCAGCCGCGGATCGAGCGGCGAGCCGCCGAGCGCATCATGGCTGGTCGATACCGGCGTTGCCGCGCTGCTGCGTACTTCCTGTGCAGCGGGACGCGGATGATGGTGATCATCACGACGCGGTTCGGTCGGCGCGGCCTGCGCATCACGTACCGGCGCGGCACAACGCGCCGCCGAGCGCACGGTCAGATCGATGCGATGAACTTCCGGCATTTCCGCCTGCCAGCAGCTCAGCACGCGGTCGGCATAGTGGGTCTGGATCCAGCTCTTCAAAAACCGGGTGGGCACCGACAGATGCACGCTCTCCTGCTGCAGGCTTTCGAGATCCATGCGGGCGAACCAACTCGAGTACACGTCTTCGCCGACGCTGGAGCGCAGACGGCCCTTAACTCGAGACCAGCGATCCTGTTCGGTATTTGTCATGGCTTTCCAGATTTCTTCAGAAAACGAATTCCAAGCTGAGGCGTCAGTCGTCGCAGCGCCGCGGCGAATTGCCGGGTGCTTTGCCTATCTTCGGCCATAGCTCCGCCCATCGGCGATTGCCGAGGTCGGATCAGCGATGAGGGTTAACTAGTTCAGCGAGGACCAGGGGCCCCCAGCGACGCACGCGGCGGAGGGCCAGCGCAGAGCGGATCGCTCGTGAAGCTCAGCGCATCGATCAGCAAAACGGGAGCCGAGATTGCGCTGCGTTCGATCGAACAGGTCAATTGGATATTCATCAGACCTCCCCCTTCCTGCCGCGAACCGCGCGACAGGACTGTCGTCCCACCAGCAATCAAACCCCCCGCAATGCATCGGTTCGTTGGCAGAGCCCCCGGTGAACCGAGCGTCGCGAGTTCCAGCTTAGAGGCTTGCGATCGGCTTCGTCCGTTCTGTCCTTCACACAGCTGTTCTGCTGAGCGGCGGAATAGAGTTGAAGCAAAGTCGACCGTTCTCATATCGCTATGAGTTGCAAACCATCCATCGCTTGGAAAGTGTCGCTAACACGCTAATCGCCGCCGATTTGCGTGCTTGCCCAAGGGTCTTAGATCGCGCTGATCGAAGAACCGTGGGCGCCGCGAGCGGATTAAGAAATACACGACGATCGCGCTGTCGCAATGGGATTGATTTTGGGGGAGCGGCGCAGAATTCAGCTAGCGGACCGTGGAAAAGCGGCAAGTTTTAACGACCTTTCCACAAGGTTTTGAATCTTCGCACGGATTCAGATCGTGAGCGGATCGTTGTGGCTGCGCGTTAAGCCGAAAATAAATTCATCAATCAGTAACTTTTGCCGCGACGCGGTCCGGCTTTTTGAAGTGCTTTTCCGCGCTATGCCGGTAAGTGATTATCGAGTCGCGATTTTTTGTGAGCGTCTGACCAGGGTAACCCCCGTTGAAAACGCGCTGCAGGAGGGGGCGTGAGCTTGCTTTTTTGTTCAAGCTCGGGCAGCCGCCACAGCCAAAAAAGGCTGTTGCTGCGAGCGTTTCCCGACAGTTTTGCGACGGTTTCCTGAGAAGCTGGAAAACACCTTCGTATCTTCACGAAGTCGCACTGCCATCTTTGTTGAATGCACGCGCTGCGACGCTGTCAGCGCGTGATGATGGCAACTACGCAACAAAAAAGCCCGGCCAATGCCGGGCTTCATGCAGCGCGTAGCTGGAAGGCGTGTAGTTTACTTCGCCAGCTTGGCGATCTGATGCGTCAGGCGCGAGACCTTACGGCTGGCAGTGTTCTTGTGAATGATGTTGCGCTGAGCAGCGCGCATCAGTGCCGGCTCGCAATTCGCCATCGCCTGCAGCGCGGCGTCACGATCGCCCTTGGCAATCGCTTCTTCAACGTTCCGGACCGTGCCGCGCATCTGACTGCGACGCGACTTGTTGATGATGGTGCGGCGCGCGATCTTTCGGGTCGCCTTCTTGGCGGAAGAGGTATTGGCCATCGTGTTTCAATCCTTCAGCGGCCAGCGCGTGACCGGGCGTCACAAGCGACGCTGATGTGTGTCCGGGTGTTCGTGAAATGCCATCCCCAAACGGCAAGCTCAAACCACAGCGCCGCTCAAAGAACAGCGGCGGCAGGATCGCCCCCACCGCCAACTGCACGCCCTTATAGTGGTCGCAAACAGCACCGTCAACGGCTTGCGGGGGCGTTTACAGCGGTGCGCGGTTGCGTCGCCGGTGATAAGTCGCTGGCGAGGTTGAATTTTGCCGGGTGGGCCGCTATTGCCGGGCGGGCTTTATGGGGCGAATGGCTGACGAGGTGGCGCATGTTTCGCGGATTTTTCCGTTTGATCGGGCTGCTGATGCTGGCCGGCGGGTTCATCTTCCTGGTCTATGACGGCGCCCGCTCGGTCGCCGACAGCAGCCTGCGCATCACCCGGCTGGGCGAGTTCTGGAATGACATCCATCAGTTCAGCCAGCAGAGCTTCCGCGCCGAGGTCGAGGACATCGCGCCCTGGTTGTGGAATGGCGTGGTGCAGGTTGTGCTGAACCAGCCGACCTTTGCGGTGCTGGGCGTGCTCGGACTGGCCTTGATGGTGCTGTTTCGGCCGCGCAAGCCGCTGATCGGCTACGCCCGCGACTGAGCGGTGCCAATTTTGTGACGGCGGCGGGCGAGGGCGCCCCTGCCGCCCGCCGCAACTGACATTATATCGCATCTTCGTTGAACGCCGCTGTTCCCTCGGTTGTCGGCTGGTGCCGATCGCGAGCGGGCGCCGGCCGTGCCTGGAGATCGCCGATGTTTTTCTCGCGCAAGAAGTCCACGCTGCCCACGGCCGATGAAGCGCTGCCGGGGCGCCGCACGCCGCTGCCGATCGCGCCCAGCCATGCGGTGCTGCGGCGGCCGCTCGCGCCGCCTTATCCGCAGGGCTTGCAGCGCGCGGAGTTCGGGCTTGGCTGCTTCTGGGGCGCCGAGCGCAAATTCTGGCAGCTCGGCGAGGGCATTCACGTCACCGCGGTCGGCTATGCCGGCGGCCACACCCCCAATCCGACCTATGAAGAAGTGTGCTCAGGCAGAACCGGCCATACCGAGGTGGTGCTGGTGGTGTTCGATCCCGGCCGCATCAGCTTTGAGCGGCTGCTGCAGACTTTTTGGGAAAGCCACGACCCGACCCAGGGCATGCGTCAGGGCAATGATGTCGGCACGCAATATCGCTCGGCAATCTACACCAGCAGTGCCGAGCAGCTCGAGGCCGCCAAAGCCTCGCGCGATGCGTATCAGCGCGCCTTGAGCGCGCGCGGCTTTGGCGCCATCACCACCGAGATCTTGCTGGCGACCGAGTTCTATTTCGCCGAGGATTATCATCAGCAATATCTCGCCAAAAATCCGGGCGGCTATTGCGGGCTCGGCGGCACCGGCGTCAGCTGCCCGACCGGGCTGACTGCGGCGTAACGCGCCGCGCTCACGGTCACAGTCAGACAATCCCAGCGGCTGTGATGCGACCACGGCCGCTGCGACTGTTGCGCACCGATCAGTTGCGCGCCGTATCTCAAGTGTGCGGCGCGGCGGCGCCGCTTGCCGAACCATTTGTTAACCCTAACCTCCTATTAACTGGACCATCTCCTGGTGTGAGGGATGGCAGGTGCGGCTCGCGCGCGTGTTTCGAGTATCGGTTGTGACGGCGCTGCTGGTGCTGAGTGTTGCGGGTTGCACCCAACACGGCACTTCCTTGGCGCGCCGGCCTGCGCCCGACAGTCTCGACGCCATCGCCTACGGCCCGGTGCGTCCGGCGCCGTTGCCGCCGCGTGGCCTGTTCACCTCTGGATTTGCCTCAAGTGCCGCCGGTCCGCGCAGCGCCTATGCCGCGACCCCGCTGCCGGGCCCGGTGATGCACGATCCGAGCTATCTGCTCGATTCCGGCGATCGGCTGCGGGTGCTGGTCTATGGCCAGGAGGGACTGACCAATACTTACGCCATCGATGCCAGCGGCGCGGTGACCATGCCGCTGATCGGCGCGGTGCCGGCCCGTGGCCGCACCCCGGCCGGGCTGGCGGCGGAAATCGCGGCGCGGCTGCGCGCGGGCTTTATTCGCGATCCCTCGGTGGCGGTCGAAATCGAATCCTACCGGCCGTTCTTCATTCTCGGCGAGGTCGCGGCACCCGGTCAGTATCCCTATGTGCCCAATCTCAGCGTCGAAAGCGCGGTGGCGATCGCCGGCGGATTTTCGCCGCGCGCCAAGCGTGACGAGGTGATGCTGACCCGCAGCGATGCGCGCGGCATTTTGCGCATTCCGGTGCCGCTCGGCACGCCGGTGCGCCCGGGCGATACGCTGCTGGTCGGCGAACGCTGGTTCTAGCTTGCTGTGCCGATGCGTTTGCTCGACGCGCAACGGCGTCCACATCGCGCGATAACGCGACACCAGCGCGGCGATAAGGTGCTCAGCGCCACATCCAATTATGGCCCCAGTCGCCCTTCCAGCCGGTCAGCCGGCCGCTGCGGAATTGCAGATAGAGCCGGTCGCGCCGCGGCAGCAGCCCGGAGCCGCCGCCGTCGCGGATCGCCATCAGCACCTCATCACCGGGCCGGCCGCTGACGTGATAGAGCGGGGTGCCGAGCGCGGCCGCAACGCTGCTCGGGTCCATGCCGAAGGTCAGCGGCACATTGTTGGACAGCGTCATGGTAAACGGCACTGGGGCCGACGCCGCCGGCTGCTGCGCGGCCGCGGGGTTGGCAGCGCCGCCGATCACGGCGGCCAATGCGATGCAGCAAACCGCGCTCAGCGCCGGGTGGGCTCGATAATTGTTCGGCATGGCGTTGTGGCACGCTCCTCTGTGATGGCCGAAGCTAGCCCCGTGCTGCGGTGCTGAGCAATCCATTGCCGACCATTTGCCGCAACGCCGTGACGATTCATTAAGGAACACGATTAATCTGCGAGAACCTTTTTTCCGCTATCAGTTACAGCACAGACCTCTGTTCGGCTTGAGGCACCATGACGGCTGCTGCCATGAAATCCACTGCCAAACGCCGCCTGCTACTGGCGTCGGATCGCCACGATCAGAGCCGCGAACTGGCGCGGATCCTGGCCAATGTCGCCGAGGTCGAGACCGTGCCGACCTCCGGGCTGCCCGATTCCCCGGCCAAAGACCTGGCCGGCGTGGTGGTCGATATCAATCTGCGTTCGGCGGAAACCGTGCAGCACGTGCGGCGAAAACTGCTGGGCGCGGCCTATCAGCCGATGCCGCGGCTGTTCGTGCTCGCCGATCTGATGCACCATGGCGTGATGCAGGCCTGGGCGCTCGGCGCGACCGACACCATTGCCCGGCCGTTCGATCCTGATGACATCTTGCAGCGCATCCGCGCGGCGCTGCCCAGCGTCGATGACGACGTCGATGAAGCGGGCGCCCGCGGCAAGGAACTGTCGAAAGGCGTCGCGGCCGCTCATCTCGTCATGGTGAAGATTTTCGAAAAGCTGCCGGCGGGGATTCCGCTCACCGTTGAAGACGTGATGGCCGCGGAAAGCTCTATCCTGAAGGCTATCAAGCGCACCTCGCTGCGCGAGTGGCTGTCGGCTGTCGGCTCGCACCACAATGCCAGCTACCGGCACTGTCTGGCGGCGACCGGCTTTGTGGTGGCGTTCGCGCAATATCTCGGCGTTCGCGAAGAAGACCAGCGCCGGCTGACGCGCGCCGCGCTGCTGCACGATGTCGGCAAGGCCTTTGTGCCGACCGCGATCCTGAACCAGACCACCGCGCTCAGCGCCGAGCAGATGGTGCTGTTCCGCCGTCATCCGGAGCTCGGCTATGAGGCGCTGACCGCGCAAGGCGGGTTCCCGCGCGAAGTGCTGGAAGTGGTGCTGCATCATCACGAAATGCTCGATGGCAGCGGCTACCCCAACGGCATGCATGGCGACCAGATCTGCGACCTGGTGCGCATCATCACCTTGGTCGATCGATTTGCCTCGTTTGTCGAGGGGCGCCCCGGCGAGCCGGCGCGCAACCACGAGCAGGCCTTTGCCGCCCTTGAGGCGATGGGCGACAAGCTCGATCAGAAACTGGTGCAGGCGTTCCGGCCGGTGGTGCTCGGGCGCTGAGCGCTGCTGGCGGCGGATCGCGCTCGCGGCGTGGCGAGCAGTTAGTTCGGACAGCACATCGCCTCTGGTCCCTCCCCCTTGTGGGGATCGTTGCGTTATTGGCGATTGGTGATTCAATGGTTTGGCATTGGATCGGAGACGGCGATGGCGGAGCGAGATCAACTGAGCCTTGCGGAG
>NZ_QJTI01000028.1 GCF_003217325.1 Rhodopseudomonas faecalis | reverse complement strand
CCTCGCTTAGCCGCCCGCGGACGCTCCAAGACACACCGCAAACCTGTCCAAAGTCCCCTCAAAAACCTGCGTCATCAAATTACGCAACGATCCCCCTCGTGGGGAGGGTGGACGGCCCGATGACAATCGGGCCGGCCGGGTGGGGCCGACTGCGCCAAGCCCCCACCCCACCCCGGTGCTTCGCGCCGCCCGGTTACCCGCCGTTTACCATCCCGACCTAAAGTTTGGCGGTTGCCGGGCCATGCGGTGCGGCCGACTGAACTTGGGTGGGGTGAGCGTTGCGTATCGAGTTCAGCCTTCCGCGCCGACAAGCGGCGCTGCCGGCCGCTTTGCTGCTGACCGCGCTCACCGTGGCCGCGCCGCCCGCATCCGCCCAAAACCTGCTCGACATGCTGTTCGGCGGCTTTCAGTCGCCGCCCGCCCGGTCATCGCAGCAAAATTTCTTCGCTGATCCGTTTGGCCTCGGCGCGTCATCGGCGCCGCCGGCACGGCCCGCCGTGGCCTCCGGCTCCGGTTCGGCGTTTTGCGTGCGCAGCTGCGACGGCAAATATTTTCCGCTGAGCACCCGTGGCGGCGCCAGCGCCGCGCAGATGTGTCAGGCATTCTGCCCGGCGAGCCAGACCCGGGTCTTTTATGGCAGCCAGATCGAGTACGCCACCGCCAGCAATGGCGAGCGCTACGCCGACAGCGACAACGCCTTTGCCTATCGCAAGGCGCTGAAGGCCGATTGCACCTGCGACGGCCGCAGCCCGGCCGGGCTGGCGCCGGTCGATCTCGCGCTCGACACCTCGCTGCGCGCCGGCGATGTGGTGGCGACCGGCAACGGCCTCGTCGCCTATTCCGGCATCCGGGTCGGTGCCGCGCAGACCGCGGAATTCACGCCGATCAGCTCCTATCCCGGGCTGAATGCCGAGCTGCGCGCCCGGCTGGGCGAGATGAAGGTGTCGCCGGCCCATCATGACGGCGGCGAAGCGGCCAACTCCCCGGCCATCAGCGTCACGCCCACAGCCCCGGTGCCGGCGGCAACGTCGAAGCCGGCACGGCGCGCCGAGGTGCGCTGAGACGGGACTGCGTACCGCGCGCAACGCTAGCGCATCCGCACCACGCCGATCACATGGGGCGTCGCAAGATAATGGTCTTCCAGCGCGGCGCGCGCCGCCGCGCGGTTGTCCGGCGTCAGCAGCCCGCGCTTTTCGGCCAAAATCATCCAGCAGAACCCCCACCAGTCGGTCAGCATGCCGTCGTCGTCGATCAGGTCAAAACCCTGCTCGGCGGCAAAGATCCGCGCCCGCGCTTCATCAAGCGCGTCGAGCCAGGCGTGATCCTCGGCGGAAAACAGCTCGTCGCTGACGTCGTCGATGGTGTAGCCCCAGATCGAGCGGCACACCGCGTCAAAAGCGCGGTCGATCTGGTCGTCATCGACCAAGCGATGACGACCGGTGCGATGCAGTTCCGTCAGCGTTCCAGCAAAATCGGCGATCCGGGTCAGCGCCGATGGATCAAAGGCGATGGTGGACATGTCGGCTGTTTTTGCCCCTGCAATGGCGGCGCGCCATGGATTCATGAACCGCTACCATGTTTTTCGGCAATGTTCTAGCTTTGTTCTGCCGACAAGCTGTCGCGCCCGTGAACATTTTCTTGCACAAAAGCCATGCATGATGGCTCAAACGATGATCTCGTCAGCGGTGCCACCGCAGCCTAATCTGCATGTGACCATTTTCAGAGCAACTTCGGGATACAGTTTTGCCTGGTTCGAGCTCCCCTGATTTCAAAGTGCCGAAGCCGCCGCTCGATGAGCTGGCGCTTTCGGAGATCAAGAGCGCGATCGTCGCCAAATTGACGCTCGCGATCGGTAAGAACGCCGGCCAAGCCACCAAGCACGACTGGTACAAGGCGGCGGCACTGGCGCTGCGCGACCGCATCGTGCACCGCTGGCTGATGACCGAGAAGGAGAGCTACGACTCCGGTCGCAAGCGCGTCTATTATCTGTCGCTGGAATTCCTGATCGGCCGGCTGTTCACCGACGCGCTCAACAATATGGGCTTGATGCCGCTGTTCGAGGCGGCGCTCGGCGATCTCGGCGTCGGGCTGTCCGATCTGCGCAATTGCGAGCCGGACGCCGCGCTCGGCAATGGCGGCCTCGGCCGGCTGGCCGCCTGTTTCATGGAAAGCATGGCGACGCTGGAAATCCCGGCATTCGGCTATGGCATCCGCTACGATTTCGGCCTGTTCCGCCAGATCATCAGCCAGGGCTGGCAGCAGGAATATCCCGACGAGTGGCTCGGCTTCGGCAATCCCTGGGAATTGCAGCGGCCCGAAGTGGTCTATCAGGTGCATTTCGGCGGCAGCGTCGAGCACTCGGTCGATGCCCGCGGACGCGAGCGCGCGATCTGGTATCCCGGCGAGACCGTGCAGGCAGTGGCCTATGACACGCCGATCGTCGGCTGGCGCGGCAAGCACGTCAACGCGCTGCGGCTGTGGTCGGCGCGCGCGCCGGACCCGCTGCGCATCGACGTGTTCAACACCGGCGACTATCTCGGCGCCAGCGCCCACGAAGCGCGCGCCGAAGCGATCTGCAAATTCCTCTATCCCAATGACGAAAGCCCGGCGGGCCGCGAATTGCGGCTGCGCCAGGAATATTTCTTCGTGTCGGCCTCGCTGCAGGATCTGGTGCAGCGCCATCTCAACGCGGAAGGCCAGTTGCGCAGCCTCGCCAAGAAGGCGGCGGTGCAGCTCAACGACACCCATCCCAGCCTCGCCGTCGCCGAGCTGATGCGGCTGTTGATCGATCATCACGGCATGGTGTGGGACGACGCCTGGGAGATCACCAAGGCGACCTTGTCCTACACCAACCACACGCTGCTGCCGGAAGCGCTCGAGACCTGGCCGATCGAACTGTTTGAGCGCAGCCTGCCGCGCCATCTCGAGATCATCTACCGGATCAACGAGGTGCATCTGAACCACGCCGAGGCGCGCTGCCCCGGCGATATCGACTTCCGCGCCGCGGTGTCGGTGATCGACGAAAAGGGCGGCCGGCGCGTGCGCATGGGCCATCTGGCGTTCATCGGCTCGCATCGCATCAACGGCGTGTCGGCGATGCATTCCGAGCTGATGAAGGAGACCGTGTTCCACGATCTGCATCATCTCTATCCGGGCCGCATCACCAACAAGACCAACGGCATCACCTTCCGGCGCTGGCTGATGCTCGCCAATCCCGGGCTGACCGAGCTGGCGCGCGCCACCTGCGGCGAAGGCGTGCTCGATGATCCGACCTATCTGGTGCGGATGGAGGACTATGCCGGCGACGCCGCGTTCCAGCAGCAGTTCCGGCAGGTCAAACACCGCAACAAGGTGGCGCTCGCCAAGCTGATCGGCGAACGGCTCGGCATCAAGGTCAATGCCAGCGCGTTGTTCGACGTGCAGATCAAGCGCATCCACGAATACAAGCGGCAATTGCTGAACGTGCTGGAAGCGATCGCGCTCTATCACGCCATCAAGGACGAGCCGCAGCGCGACTGGGTGCCGCGCGTGAAAATCTTCGCCGGCAAGGCGGCGGCGAGCTATCGCTACGCCAAGCTGATCATCAAGCTGATCAACGACGTCGCCGAAACCATCAACAGCGATCCCGACACCGTCGGCCGGCTCAAGGTGGTGTTCATCCCGGACTACAATGTCAGCCTCGCCGAGGTGATCATCCCGGCCGCGGATCTGTCCGAGCAGATTTCCACCGCGGGCATGGAAGCATCCGGCACCGGCAACATGAAGTTCGCGCTGAACGGCGCGCTGACGATCGGCACGCTCGACGGTGCCAATATCGAGATCCGCGACAATGTCGGCCCGGAGAACATCGCGATCTTCGGCATGGATGCGCTCGAAGTGGTGCAGCGGCGCGCGCAGGGGCTGGACGCTACCGACGTGATCACCCGCTCGCCGCGGCTGGCGCGCGCGATCCGCGCGATCGAAACCGGCGAGTTCTCACGGGACGATCCCGGCCGGTTCGCCGCGATCTCGCACGCGCTGCGCCATCTCGATCACTACATGGTCAGCGCCGATTTCGAGTCCTACTATGATTGCCAGCGCGGCATCGACGCGCGCTGGTCCAACAGCCCGGCCTGGACGCGCGCGGCGATCCTCAATGTCGCGCGCATGGCGTGGTTCTCGTCGGACCGCACCATCCGCGAATATGCCGAGGATATCTGGAACGTGCCGACCAGCCCGGCGTCGCAGCCGACGCTGGCCCGGCAGGCGCAGCGCTAGCCTGCCTGACAGATATCGGTTCCTCGAAAAGGGCGGCCCTAGTGGCCGCCCTTGCCATGATGACCATCAGATAATGGTTCGGCTAATCCCGGATCGATGCTAACAATTGAGGATAAGCAATACCATCGGGCCGCACCAATGCCTCGTCATGCCCGCGCTTGTCGCGGGCATCCACGTCTTGGAACGCTGCAAGATCAAAAAGGCGTGGATGGCCGGGACGAGCCCGGCCATGACGTACGGAGTGGTTGGTAGCAATCGCCGTTGGTAGAAAAACATCGAGGAGACGTCGATGCACGATACGGTGCTCAAGGCTGGCGATCATCCGTTCGACCAGGCCACCCGCGTTACGCTGCGTGATGGTCGCTGGCGCGGCGAAACGAGCGACGATTACCGCGCCTTCATCGGCCCGTTCGGCGGCTTCACCGCAGCCACCATGCTGCGCGCCTTGCTGGAACATCCCGACCGCGCCGGCGATCCGCTGGCTTTCACCGTGAATTTCTGCGCGCCGGTCGCGCCCGGCACGTTCGACCTCGATCTGCACCTGATCAAGGCCAACCGCTCCTCGCAGCATTGGTCGATCACGCTCAGCCAGGACGAGATCGGGGTGGCGGCGTTTGCGACGGTGGTGGTGGCGCAGCGCCGCGAAACCTGGTCGCATCAAACCGCGCAGCCGCCGGTGACCACGCGCTATCAGGACGCCAAGGTGCTGCCCGATTTCGGCGCCGCGCCGTGGATCAACCAGTTTGAATTCCGCTTTACGGATGGCGCGCCGCGCTTTGGCCGGACGCCGCTGGTTGAGCCGGCCAGTGCACACAGCAAGGTCTGGATCGGCAACGCCGTGCCGCGCCCGATCGACGCGATCTCGCTGTCAGCAATCGCCGATGCGTTCTTCGCCCGGGTGTTCCACGTGCGCGGCGAAGTGGTGCCGTTCGGCACGGTGTCGATGACCACCTATTTCCACGTCGATGCCGCCGAGCTGGCCGCCGAAAACGCCACCGCGGTGCTGGGCGTCGCCGACGCCAACGTCTTTCACAAGAGCTATTGCGATCAGACCGGCGAGCTATGGACCGCCAGCGGCCGGCTGCTCGCGACCACCCATCAGATCGGCTATTTCAAGGCTTGAGATAGCCGGGACAGGCCAGCCATCACGTGCTAACGGATGGCTGCAACTATCGGCCTTGAGCGACGCAGCAGCTATCCTTTGAACGACCAGCAGCCCCAAGACCCGCTTCACCCGACCGGCCCCGAACACGCCCACGGCGATCTGTGGGTGTTCGGCTATGGCTCGCTGATGTGGCGGCCAGGCTTTGCCTTTGTCGAACAGGTGCCGGCGCGGCTGATCGGCGAGCACCGCGCGCTGTGCGTCTATTCGTTCGTGCATCGCGGCACGCCGGAGAAGCCCGGCCTGGTGCTGGGGCTGGACCGCGGCGGTGCCTGCCGCGGCATTGCGTTCCGGGTGGCGGCCGCTGACCGCGCCGCCACCATCGCCTATCTGCGCGAGCGCGAGCAGGTCACCAATGTCTATCGCGAAGTGATGCGCTCGGTGTGGCTGCAGGACGATGCCCGCCGCCGCGTCAGCGCGCTGGTCTATGTGGTCGATCGCGGCCATGAACAATATTCCGGCCGCTTGAGCGTCGCCGAGCAGCTGCATCTGATCCGGCAGGGCCACGGCATCTCCGGCCCCAATCGCGACTATGTGCTCTCGACCGTGCAGGCTTTGGAAGCGCAGGGCTGCCGCGACGCCAATCTGCATCGGCTCGCCGCTCAGCTACGCGACGATGCGTCATCGCCGCTGCCGCGCGATTAGGCTACTCCTACCATCGAATCGTACTGATGGCCGTCATGCCCGCGCTTTGTCGCGGGCATCCACGTCTTGGAATCGCCGCAAGATCAAAGGCGTGGATGGCCGGGACGAGCCCGGCCATAACGTGCGGACAGGTTGGTATCAATCGCCGTTGGTATCAAGCCGGATCGGCCGGCGCTTTCTCGGCATAGGCGAGCGGCGTCGGCACGCGGCCGAACAGCTCGGCCTGCTCGCGCTGGCCTTCTTCAATCAGTCGGTTGGAAGCGTTCTCGATCATGTTGCCGAGCAGCGTCACGAACTCGCGACGATCCATGCCGGCCGGAATGACGTCGAGGAATTCGACCAGAATGGTGCCGGGATAGCGCATGAAATTACGGCGCGGCCAGAACAGCCCGGAATTGAGCGCCACCGGCAGGCACGGCACTTTGGAATCGGCATAGATCTGGCCGATGCCGGTCTTGTAATGCGGCGGCGCGCCCACCGCGCGGCGCGTGCCTTCCGGGAAGATGATCAGTTGCCGGCCACGGCGCACTTCTTCGCCGGCGCGGCGCGCCATGTTGACCAGCGTGCGGCTGCCGGCACCGCGATTGACGTCGATCATGTCAGCCTTTTTCAGATACCAGCCGAACACCGGAATCCACATCAGCTCGCGCTTGAGGATGTACAGCGGCTGATCGAAGAACTGCAGCAGCGCGAAGGTTTCCCACATCGACTGATGCTTGGCGGCGACGATCAGCGGTCCTTGCGGGATTTTGTCCGTGCCGCGGAACTCGACCTTGGTGTTGCACACCACCCGCAGCAGCCAGATGCTGCTGCGCCCCCACCACTTAGCGATGTTGACGATCGCGGCCCGCGGCATCAGGAAGGTCGGCAAGCCCACCAGAACCCAGAATACCAACATGATGTAGAACAGCACGTTGTAGACCAGCGAGCGCAGAAAGATCGACGTCATCGAGTTTCCGATCAATGAACCTGGATCAGTGAACCTGGATCAATCAACTTGGGTCAATCAACTTGGCTCAATGAACCTGGGCGGTTGCGGGTTTGCGCCGTCCGGCCGGCTCCGGTGCGATGTCAGCTTCCGGGAACAGATCGAGCCCGAGGCTGGCGAGCCTGACCCGTGCTTCGGCAGCAAGATATTTGGCGTATTCCGATAGCAGCAGCCGCAAGGTCGCGCCACTGGTCCACCAGGCTTCATCCCGCCATTTGTCGCCGACCACCGCGAACGGGATCAGTTCGACATCCGGCATCGCATAGGCCATTTCCACGATCGCGCGCGGCATGTGGTAGTTGGAGGTGACCACGATCAGCGAGCGAAAACCGCGCTCATGCACCCAGCGCCGTGCCTCGGCGGCATTGCTGCGGGTATTGATCGCCGAATGGTCGAGATCGACGCAGCAGCTCAGCAGACGGTCGCTGTCCGGCACGATTCGCGAAATATCCTGCGCGCCATTGGTGGGATGCACGCCCGAGATCAGCAGCCGCTGGCCAAAGCCGGCCGCGAGCAGTTCGATGGCATCGGCGACCCGCGACGAGCCGCCGGTCAGCACCACGATGCCATCGGCATTGCGCGCCGGCTTGACCTCGGTGCCGTGCAGCTGCGCCAGAAAGCCGACAAAGCCGAGCGCCAGACCGACGAAGCCAACCGCCAGCGCTCCCACCACCATGGCGCGGAACGGGCCGCGGCGCTGCGATCGCTGGGCATGGGGTTCGGGCAAAGACATCTCAAATAGACTTCTGACAGCGACCACCGCGCCGCGACCAAGCGGTTCGGCAGCCTTCGCGCTCCTTTCGGAACCCGCACAGTAGATCGTTTTTCGGCAAATGTGAGCCCCGGCTGTCCTGGCCGGGAGCGATCGCGCGCAGCAAGGGGGGGTCGCGGCCTCGCATCGGCTTAATCGATCTCCTGCAAGGTGGCGAACAGGGTGCGCCGCGATGACCAGCCGGTGACCGCCGCGATCAACAGCGCCTGCACTGCCAGCACCAAATATCCCGAAGGTTGCAGCGAGAAGGTGCCGAGCAGCGCCGCGAACTGGTCGCCAACCGGCGTGCCCGAGAACCAGCCGGTGACCGATTCGGAAAAGCCGAACACCAGCACCGCCAGCCCGTAGCCGATCACCCCGCCCTGCAGGCCGAGCCGCAGGAAGTGCCGCAAGAAATGGCTGGCGATGTAGCGATCGCCGGCGCCGACGAAATGCAGCACCTCGACGATCGGCCGGTTGGCGGCCATCGCGCCGCGCGTTGCGAATGACACCGAGATCACGGTGGCGAGGATCATCAAGCCGAGCACCGCGATGCCGGCGACCACGGTGGCGCCGGTCATCGAGCGCATCCGCTCGATCCAGGCGCGATGATCATCGAGCGACGCCGACGGCGCCACCTGGGCGAGCCGCTGCCGCAGCCCGGCAAGATCGAGCATCGTGCCCGGCGTCAGCCGCGCCACCACCACCCGCGGCACCGGCAGATCGTCGAGCGACAGCCCGGCGCCGAGCCACGGCTCCAATAGTTTTTCCGATTCGCTCTTGGTGAATGGCCGCACTTCGACAATGCCGGGCTGCGCGCGCATCACCTCGGCGACCGCCGCAACGTCGCGCGCGATGTCGCGGCCGCTGACGGCGCGCACCTGCACGGTGATCTCGCTCGCCACTTCCGATTGCCACTCGGCGGCCGAGGCGCTGATCAACAGCACCGCGCCCGAGGTCAGCGACGCCAGGAACGTCATGATCGCCACCACCGCGACCACGGCACGCCCGGCGATCGAGCCGCGCGGCACGATCGGCGATACGTTGCGCGCCTGCGGGGCGACCTGCGGCCGGTCGCGACCGAGATCGACCAGAACGCCGCGCTCCTCGTCGATCCTACTCATAAACGTGCAGCCGTCCCTGATGCAGCACCAGCCGGCGGGCTTCGTACTGGTCCATCAGGTTGATGTCGTGGGTGGCGATCACCACCGCGGTGCCGGATTTATTCAGCTCGATGAACAGCCGCAGCAGCCGCCGACCCAAGGTCGGGTCGACATTGCCGGTCGGCTCGTCGGCGAGCAACAGATGCGGCCGGGCGATCACCGCGCGCGCGATCGCGGCGCGCTGCTTCTCACCGCCGGACAGCACTGGCGGCAGCGCGTCCATGCGCTCGCCGAGCCCGACCCATTTTAAAAGATCGATCACCTCGCGGCGATAGCTCGCTTCATCGCGTCCGGTAACGCGGAACGGCAGCGCGACATTCTCATAGGTGGTCATGTGGTCGAGCAGCCGGAAATCCTGCAGCACGATGCCGATACGCTGGCGCAGCGTCGCCATTTCTTCCTTGCTGAGCAGCGATACATCGCGGCCGAACAGATTGATCAGCCCGCGGGTCGGCCGCATCGACAGGAACAACAGCCGCAGCAGCGAGGTCTTGCCGGCGCCGGAGGGGCCGGTGAGAAACTGGAAGGAATGCGCCGGAATCTCGAAATTGAGATCGCGCAGGATCTCCGGGCCGAGCCCGTAGCGCAGACCGACATTTTCGAAGCGGACCACATTCAGCTCCGTTCGACGGTGGCGCGACGGTGGAACTCAAGACACAGCGGTTGCAGGCCGGCGCGTGCGCTGTCGTGCTGCTGCCCGTGCCATGACGGGTGCCGAGGCAGCCGGTCCACCCCGACGGCTGCGCATGATCCCCGCAATGGTTGTGGGGCCGTTATGGTTTCCGGTTCGTTAACGGACGTGGGGTAGGCTCGACCCAGCATCATTGGTACGATTCTCGCCATGCATATCGTCTGTCCGCATTGTACGACATCCTATGCAGTCGGCCCCGACGCCCTGGGCGAAACCGGCCGCAATGTCCGTTGTGCGCGCTGCAAGCAGGTCTGGTTCGCCCGGCCGGAAGACGCGCTGGCCGAGGCGCGCGTGCCGTCAATGGCCGGTTCCGCGCCGCCGCCCGAGGAGCAGGCGCCGCCAGCCCCGCGCGCCGCAGCGAGCGACGATTGGCAAGACCAGAACGCGCCGATGGTCGAAAGCCCGTCGATCACCAGCGATCTGCCGGAAACCGAGGAAGAACTCGCGCTGCGCCGCAAACAGGCCGCGCAGGCCGAATGGGCCGCCATGGCGCAGCAGGACGAAGACGCCGACATCGCGCTGCCGCCGCCGCGCGCCCGGAAAAAGGCCAAGCCGAAGCTGTCGATCAAGCTGCCGGCCTGGATGCACAAGCCGGCTTGGCTGAAAATGCCGGCCTTCATGGCCAAGATCAAAGTGCCGGCCTGGGTGCCGCGCCTGAAAAATCCGTTCGCCAAGCTGCCGCAGCCGTTCCGCACCATTTTCAGCCTGCCGATGGTCACCGCCGCGATGGGCAGCCTGGTGATCGCGCTGGTGATCTGGCGCGCCGACGTGGTCAAGCTGCTGCCGCAGACCGCCGACTTCTTCAAACTGGTCGGGCTCGAGGTCAATCTGCGCGGCCTCGCCATCAAGGACGTCAAGATCGCCAGCGAAACCGTGGACGGCAAGCCGGTGCTGGTGATCGAGGGCCAAGTTACCACCCTGACCAAGCGCAAAGCGGAAGTGCCGCGGCTGCGTTTTGTGGTGCGCGACAGCAAGGGCACCGAAATTTACGCCTGGAACGCGGTGCTTGAGCAATCGCTGCTGTATCCCGGCGAAAATCTCTGGTTCCGCTCACGGCTGGCGTCGCCGCCCGCCGAGGCGCGTTCCATCGATGTCCGCTTCTTCACCCGTCGCGACCTGGCCGCCGGAGGCGCTTGAGATGGCCCGTATCCTGATCGCCGACGACGAAGAGTCGATGCGCCTACTCGTGGCGCGCGCCATCGCCATGGACGGCCACCAGACCGTGACCGCCGAGGATGGCGGCCACGCGCTGGAAATCCTGGTGCAGGAAGACGGCGCGTTTGATCTGCTTTTGACCGACATCAAGATGCCGATCATGGACGGCATCGCGCTGGCGCTGACCGTGGCGCGCGACTTCCCGAAGCTGACCATCCTGCTGATGACCGGCTTTGCCGATCAACGCGAACGGGCCTCGGGGCTGGACGCCATCATCCATGACGTCGTCACCAAGCCGTTCTCGGTGGCCGAGATCCGCGCCGCGGTGGCCGAGGCGCTGGCCAGCCGGAGCTGACCCAGCCGGGGCCGCAGCACCCGCCGCTAACACATCATTAACCATGGCTGTCCTACGGTTTTACTCCGTCCCGGCGTGGGCCGCGACGACCACTGACCCGTCCGAAAACCCTCGAAGGTGGCCGCGCCGGACGAGAGGTTGAACTATGTCGAACGGCACACTTCCGTTGCCCGCGGCCGAACAGAATCCGGCTGCCTCGCGTCGCGACCAGCCTGGTGGCGTGTTGCGCGCGCTGTTTGCGCCGCTCGAACAGCTGATCGTGTCCGGCGGCGACAGCCGGTTGCAGCTCGATCGTTCAACCGGCGCCAATGGTTACTTCTGCCGCCCCGCGCCGTGCCCGGACACGCTGGAATTTTCCTCGAGCACCGCCACGTCGATTTCGCAGCGCGGCTATGACGCCGCCAGCAACGCGCGCGATGCGCTGATGCGCGCCGCGATCAGCGACGGCATCGAGAGCGCGTTCGACGACCGGATCGAAGCGATGCGCAGCGAGCTGCGTAAGCAGCTCGGCCTCGCCGCCAATATCGACGTGATCTTTTCCGCCTCCGGCACCGATGCGCAATTGCAGGCGCTGCATTGCGGCCGCGCCTTGCTCGGCCCGTCCTTCAGCAATGTGGTGGTCGGCGCCGATCAGACCGGCAGCGGCACGGTGTTCACCGCGCGCGGCCAGCATTTTGGCGAACGCACCGCCAGCGATCATGTGGTCACCAAGGGCGCGCTGCTTGATGGGCTATCGGCGCAGATCGACAGCGTCGCGGTGCCGCTCGGCAATGGCTATGGCGGCTTTGTTGGCGACACCGAGCTTGATGCCAAAGTGTATGACGCCGTCGAGCGGCAAACGTTCGCGCGGCGCAATGTGCTGCTGCACGCCATGGACTGCTCCAAGCTCGGCTACCGGGCGCCGAGCGACGAGCTGCTGCTGCAGATCGCGGCGCGTTGGCCGCGCGAGGTGCTGATCGCGATCGACGCCTGCCAGATGCGGCTGTCGCGGCGCCAGATCGCCTGGTATCTCGACGCCGGCTTCATGGTGCTGATCACCGGCTCGAAGTTTTTCACCGGCCCGCCGTTCAGCGGCGCGCTGCTGCTGCCGCCCGCGCTCACCAAACGCATTCTGCAAGCCGGTCCCGATCTCACCGGGCTGAAAGTCTATGGCCAGCAGAGCGATTGGCCACGCCATTGGCACGGCGCGCGCGCGCAATTGCCGGCCGGGCCGAATTTCGGACAATGGCTGCGCTGGGAAGCGGCGCTGGCCGAAATCGCCGGCTACTTCGCCGTGCCGGACACATTCCGGCAGCAAGCGCTGCGGCAACTCGGTAACGACATCGCGCAGCGGATCGACGCCTCGCCGCACCTGCAATTGTTGCCGCAGCAGCCGGTCGCCGCCACCAGCCGCAATGAGGAACTGGCGCTGCCGACCATTTTCGCATTCACGCTCAAGCGGGATGGCGCGGCGCTGCCGGTAGCGGCCTGTAAAGACATCCATCGCAAGCTGGCGCTGCCATCCGACCCAAGCGCCGCGCCATGCCTGCTCGGCCAGCCGGTTGAGTGGCACCAGGACGATGGCGGCGCTTGCGGCGTGCTGCGGCTGTGCCTCAGCGCACGCCATATCACCGACGCCTGGTCGTCCGATCCGGCGCACGCCGAGGCTCAGCTCGGCGAACTGCATCAACAGGTTGCTACCACCCTGGCCAGGGTTGAGCAGCAGCTCACGCATCGCGACGACAACGAACCGTCCAAGGAGTCCCATGGCCCCCGCGTCCAGTAACCTCAGCGAAGCAGCCGCGACCATGGCGGCGGAACGGATCGGCTTCGCCAAAATCACCAAGCTCGCGTTTGACGGTGTCAATCTGGCGCCGCTGTTGCAGGAGCTGACCCGCAAGATCGACAACGGCACGGCCAGCGCCGGCGATGGCATGGATCTGTCGCTGATCACGCAGCTTTTGGGCGACAAGGCCACCGGCCTTGCGATCCAGGACGAGGTGCTGGCGCAGCATCGGCTGTTCCGCTCGCCTTGCGCCACGCCGACGCCGCGGCTGCGGGTGCTGGCACTGGCGGCCGCGATCGACATGGGCGGCAACACCCCGATCGAATTCCTGCTGCAGGACACCGACATCGAACTGACCACGCTCTATGTGGTGCCGGGCACGGAGCTGCCCTCGCCGCTGCCGGAGCATGACGTCGCGATCGTGATCGCCTCGGACTCCGAGGAATGCCGGCCGGCGCTGGCCGAAATCGATCGGCTGGCGGCGAACTGGCCGCGGCCGCTGCTCAACGCCCCCGCCAAGATCGTCGGCCTGGATCGCGACAAGCTGTTCCGGCTGCTGGGCGGCATCGAAGGGCTCGACATTCCCGCCACCATCACGGTTGGCCGTGCGCAATTGCTCGACGTGCTGCTGTCGAATTGTTCGCTGCCCGAAGTCGCCGCCGGCACCGATTTTCCGGTGATCATCCGGCCGCGCGGTTCGCATGCCGGCGTCGGGCTGGCCAAGATCGACGACGTGTTCGCGCTCGGCAAATATCTCACCGAGCGGCAGGACCAGGAATTTTTCGTGGCGCGCTATGTCGACTATGCCAGCGAGGACGGCCTGTTCCGCAAGTATCGGGTGGTGATTGCCGACGGCAAGCCCTATGCCTGCCATATGGCGATCGCCGATCAGTGGAACATCTGGTATCTGAACGCCGGCATGTCGGAGAGCGCCAGCAAGCGCCTCGAAGAATCGACCTTCATGCAGACTTTCGACATCGGTTTTGGCCGCCGCCACCGCAGCGCGCTCACCGAGCTGAGCGCGCGGGTCGGGCTCGACTACTTCATCATCGACTGCGCCGAGACCAAAAGCGGCGATCTGCTGATCTTCGAAGCCGACAATACCGCGGTTGTACATAATATGGATTCGCCGACGCTGTTTCCGTATAAGCCTCCGCAGATGCAGAAGATCTTCGATGCCTTCGCGGCCATGCTGACAAAGCGGGCCGCCCAACACGCGGAACACGCGGCGTGAGCAAACTGGAAGGCCGTCCCGGCACCATCGCGGGGCCGAGTGAAACCCTCGACCCGCAAGACTGGGACGAAGTGCGCGCGCTGGGTCATCGCATGCTCGATGACATGCTGGATTATGTCGCCAATGTCCGCGACCGTCCGGTGTGGCGCCCGATCCCCGACGCCGTCCGCTCCGAGTTCCGCAAGCCGCTGCCGCGCGATCCGTCCGATCTTGCCGAGGTCTATGGCGAGTTCAGCGAACGCATCGCGCCCTATGCCACCGGCAATGTCCATCCCGGCTTCATGGGCTGGGTCCATGGCGGCGGCACCGTCGCCGGGCTGCTGGCGGAAATGCTGGCGGCCGGGCTGAACGCCAATTGCGGCGGCCGCAATCACATGCCGATCGAGGTCGAGCGGCAGGTGGTGGAATGGGTCCGGCAGCTGTTCGGCTTCCCGGAAGGCGCCAGCGGCGTGTTCGTGACCGGCACCTCGATGGCCAATCTGATGGCGGTGCTGGTGGCGCGCCGTGCCAAGCTCGGCCCGGACGTGCGCCACCACGGTCTCGGCAACGCCAAGCTGACCGCCTACACTTCCGTTTCCGCCCATGGCTGCGTCGCGCAAGCGATGGACCTCGCCGGGCTCGGCCGCGAGGCGCTGCGCCGCATTCACGCCGACCGCGCGCACCGCGTCGATGTCGCCACCTTGCATGCCCGCATCAAGCAGGATCGCGCCGACGGTCTTGATCCGTTTCTGGTGATCGGCTCGGCCGGCACGGTCGATACCGGCGCGATCGACGATCTCGCCGCGCTCGCCGCTTTGTGCCGCGAGGAACAGCTCTGGTTCCATATCGACGGCGCCTATGGCGCGCTCGGCATGCTGTCGCCGCAGATCGCGCCGCTGCTGGCCGGGCTGGAACAGGCCAATTCGATCGCGTTCGATTTCCACAAATGGGGCCAGGTGCAATATGACGCTGGCTTCCTGATGGTGCGCGACGGCGAGCAGCATCGCGATACGTTTGCGGCGCCGGTCGCTTATCTGCGCCGCGAGACCCGGGGTCTCGCCGGCAGCTCGCCCTGGCCGTGCGATTTCGGCCCCGATCTGTCGCGCGGCTTTCGCGCGCTGAAAACCTGGTTCACGCTGCGCACCTATGGCGCCGACAAGCTGGGCGCGATGATCGCGCGCACCTGCACGCTGGCGAAATATCTCGAAGCCAAGATCGCCGCCGAGCCGCGACTGCAATTGCTGGCGCCGGTGACGCTCAACATCGTGTGCTTCCGGTTCCGCTGCGACGACGCCAATGCGGTCAATGCCGAGATCGTCGCCGATCTGCACGAGTCCGGCATCGCCGCGCCCTCGACCACCATGATCGGCGGCGAGCTGGCGATCCGCGTTGCGGTGGTCAACCATCGCACCGACACCGCCAATCTCGATGCGATGTTCGATGCGGTGCTGCGCTTTGGCGCCGCGCGGGTTGCAGCGGCGGCCTGATCGCGGCCGCACCGTCATCTCACGGCGATTGATACCAACCTAAAAACGATCTGCCCTCCCTCCCCCCGCGCAGCGGTGGGGAGGGTCGGCGCGAAGCGCCGGGGTGGGGGGCTGTGCGCCGACGCCAGCTCGAAGCTTCAACTTGATGGAGGCGGAGCTAACCGCTCGCTACATGCCCCCCACCCGACCGGCCTTAAGGCCGGCCACCCTCCCCGCAAGGGGGAGGGAGAAGAAGGCGCCGCACCCGTACGGGCGCCGCTGCAATCACTCAGCGTCTCAATCCTTGAGCAGGCGCTCGAGGTAATCGAGTTCGAGCTGCGGGCGCTGGGAATCGCCGAGCCGACGTCGCAGTTCTTCCAGAATGCGGCGCACGCGCTGCACGTCGATCTCGCCCGGAATCTTCACCGAGAAATCATCGCCGAGATCGCGGCCCCGCAGCGGCCGGCCGAGCGGATCGCTCTGATTTCCGCCCTGCTGCCGGCCGAGCCGCTGGCCGGGGCCGTTGCCCTGGCCGTCGCCCTCACCCTGCTGCATCGCTTCGGCGAGCCGCTGCGCGCCGCGCCGTAGTGCATCCAGCGCCTTGCCCTGCGAGTCGACCGCGCGGTCGGCATTGCCCTCGCCGAGCCGGCCATCGGCATCGGCCATCGCGGAATCGGCGTCGCCGAGCGGATCGCCGGACTGGCCGCCTTGTCCCTGCTGGCCCTGTTCACCCTGCTGGCCGTTGGCGCCCGGGGTCATGCCGCGTTTCGCCAGCTCCTGTTGCAGCTTGTGCAAGCGGTCGCGCAGCGCCTGCTGATCCTGCTGCAGGTCGCCGAGATTGGGCTCGCCGCTGTCGCGATCGCTGCGCTGTTCCTGGCCCTGCTGAAAGGTCTTGTCGCGCAATTGCTGCTGCTTGCGGATCACGTCGCCCAGTTCATTGAGCGCCTGCTCGCCGCTGCCGTCGCCGCCCTGGCCGGGCTGCGCCATCTGCAAATTCTCCAGCATCTGCTGCAGCTGATCGAGCAACTGTTTGGCGGCTTCTTTGTCGCCGCTGCGCGACAGCCGCTCCATGCGCTCGACCATGGCATTGAGATCCTGCTGGCGGATCACCTTGCTGTTGGGATCGAGCGGCCGCGCCAATTGCTGCGGATTGTTGCGCAGCTGCTCGGCGAGCTGGCGCAGATAATTGTCGAGCGCGGCGCGCAGATTGTCGGTGAGCTTCTTGATCTCCTCGTCGCTGGCGCCGCGTTCCAGCGCCTGTTTCAACGCCTCTTGCGCCGCGCGCAGCGCCTTGTCGACGTCGGTGATGTCGCCGTCTTCGATCGACACCGCCAGCGCCCACAGGCTGCTGACCACCTCGCGCAGCGCGTCGTCGTTCTTGGCGTGGCCGAGCTGATCATTGACGGTGTACAGGCCGAGATATTGGCCCGCCGAGTCCGGCATGAACACTTCCGGCGCGATCAGCAGCGCGTCGAGCGCGGCCGCGACCAGCTCGCGCTGCTCGGCATCGAGCGCCAAAATCCGGCGCTGCTCGATCAAGGCGCGCGCCAGCGGCTTGGTGAACAACCGTTCCGGCAGCCGCAGCTGATAGGGCGTGCTGCGCGCGTCATTGCCGGCTTCGTCGCGCGCGGTCAGCGTCAGCGTCACCTCGGCGCCGGCATAGGGATCTTCGCTGAGGTCCTTGACGGTCTGGCCGACGCCGCTGCGGGTATGGGCATTGGGCAGCACCAGCGCAAAGCGCGGCGGCTGGAACAGCGGCCGGGCCTGCGTTGGCTGCGCGCTTTGGCGCACCGCAAGCTCAGCATTGGCTTCGGTGACGCCGTAATCGTCCTCAAGCTTGTAGATCAGTTGCAGCGCACCGCGGGCGACGCGCTCAGGGTCCTTGGCGAGCGCAATCGACGGCGGCCGATCCGGCGCGGTGACGAAGCTCCACAGCGCACCGGACGCCGGCGCGCGCACCTGCGCGGTGCCGTCACCGGCAATGGCGAAATGGCGCTCGCTGGCGCCGCCGGGCGCCGGTTCGGGCGGCGCGGCCTCGGTGATCTGGCCGCTGACCGCAACATCGAGCGTGCCGCCGCTGGCGCGCACGATCAGCGTGCTGCCGGCCGGCACTGGCAGTTTGGCGCTGGGATCGGTGGCCGCGCCGTCCTTGGCGGCGGTGAGGATGATCGGCGGCTTGTTGGTGTAGAGCGGCGGCGCCACCCAGGCATCGACCCGCACGCCGGCCGGCGTCAGCACGCCCTGCCAGTCGAACGCCGCGGCGACCCGCGCGCGTCGTTCGTCGCCGGCGGCGATGAAGGTCGCAACCAGCAGCAACACCACCAGCGCCCGCAGCGCCATCGGATCATGCTTTGCCAGCGCCGGCGACGGCACGCCGGCGCGCAGCCGGGCGAGCGCGGCCAGCATGCGCTGGCGCTGCGCCTCCCACAGCGCGCGCGCCACTGGGTCATTGGTGGTGAGGGTATCTTGCAGCGCGGTGGCCGGGCGATGGCGCAAGCCGCTGCCGCGATCGAGCCGGCTCAGCGCCTCGCTGCGGCTCGGCCAGCGCAGTTTCGCAAACGGCACCAGCGCCGCCAGCAGCAGCACCAGGAACAGGCTGAGCCCAATGGCTCGGCCGAGCACCGGCAGCAGCTGCCACAGCCCGGCCCATGACACCGCCAGGAACAGGCCGATCACGCTGGCGAGCCTCGCGAGCGGCGGCCACAGCCGTTCCCAGGCGATCACCCAGGCGGCACGGCGCAGCGCCCGGTCAAACGACGGGGCGGCCACATCAAGGGCAGGTCGCTGCGGGACGTTCGGGCGCGTGGCGCTCAACAATTTCTCCCGTTTACCTGAGATCAGCCTAACACAGCGGCGGCAATGAGGCACCGCCCGGCAGCATCACCGCGACCAGCCCCGCCGCGCACGAACGCGTGACGGGCACCGCCATCCAAGCGACGCGGGCACAGCGATATCGGGCCGCACTGTGTCGGGAATACGTTGAGAAATGCCGACGATTTTCACCGCGCGCCCCTGACGGCAGCAACGGCGACCGCGCTTGATCCGGCGCGAGGCGCCGGCGCTGACTATAGCCAGGGCGCCGGCTGATCCATCGCGATCAGTTGCTCGACGGTCAGGCGCGGCCGGATCACCGCGAACTGATCGCCCTTGACCAGCACTTCCGGCACCAGCGGCCGGGTGTTGTAGGTGCAGGACTGCACCGCGCCATAGGCACCGGCGGTCATGATCGCGATCAGATCGCCGGCCTTGAGCGCCGGCAGCCGGCGCGACAGCGCCAGATAATCGCCGCTCTCGCACACCGGGCCGACCACATCGGCGACGATCTCGGGGCCACCGGCGGGCGGCGCGTTGATCGGCAGAATGTCGTGATAGGCTTCGTACAGCGTCGGCCGAATGAGATCGTTCATCGCCGCGTCGATGATCACGAAGTTCTTGGCGTCGCCATGCTTCACATAGGTGACGCGCGACACCAGGATGCCGGCATTGCCGACGATCATCCGCCCGGGCTCGAACAACAGCCGGCAGCCGAGATTGTGGCTGATGCGCTTGACCATCTCGGCATAGACCACCGGCTCTGGCGGCAGGCTCGGGTCTTCGTAGTACGGAATGCCAAGGCCGCCGCCGAAATCGACGTGGTTGATGGTGTGGCCATCGCTGCGCAGCACCGTGACGAAATCGGCGAGCAGCCGGAACGCGGCTTCCATCGGCCCAAGATCGGTGATCTGGCTGCCGATATGGACATCGACGCCGCTGACTTGAATGCCGGGCAGCGACGCGGCGCGCTGATAGACCTCGCGGGCCCGCACCAGCGGAATGCCGAACTTGTTCTCGGACTTGCCGGTCGAAATCTTGGCGTGGCTGCCGGAATCGACGTCCGGATTGACGCGGATCGAGATGTGCGCGGTCTTGTTCATCGCCGTTGCCAGCGCTGACAAGACTTCCAGTTCCGGCTCGGATTCGATGTTGATGCACAGAATGTCGTGCGCCAGCGCGGCGCGCAGCTCATCGACCGTCTTGCCGACGCCGGAGAACACGATCTTGCTGGGCGGAATGCCGGCCGCCAGCGCGCGCGCCATTTCACCGCCCGACACCACATCGGCGCCGGCGCCGAGCTTGGCCAGCGTGCGCAGCACCGACTGGTTGGAATTCGCCTTCATGGCGTAGCACACCAGCGCGTCGGTCTCGGCAAACGCATCGCTGAAGATGCGGTAGTGCCGTTCCAAGGTCGCGGTGGAATAGCAATAGAACGGCGTGCCGACTTGTTCGGCGATCGCTGACAGGTTCACCGCTTCGGCGTGCAGCACGCCGTTGCTGTAGTCAAAATGGTGCATCGGAAACTCAGTCGAGCAACGGATCGAGAATGAACGGCTTCTTGCGACCCTTGGAAGCCTGCGGCGCGGCGTTGGCCGCTGCCGGCGTATCGAACAGGCCGCTTTTGGCCGCCGGATCATTGCTCGCCGGCTCCGCGGCCGTGGCGGCGGACGGATTGCCCGGCGGCGCGTCGAGACCTGCCTTGCGGCCGCAGCCGACCAGGGTCAGGGCAACGGCGGCAAGGGCCAGCACGGCCCAGGACGGATGGCGAGAACGGTTCACGGCGAAGTCCCCAATTGCGTCGGCACCATACAAAGATTGCCGCGATCTGGCGAGAGCCGGCTTGCGCCGGCGCCCGGTCGTCAACGCGAATTCTGTTCCTTTTCCAGGCGCTTCTGCCAGGCCTTGGCCTGCGCCCGGACGTTTTTCGGCGCGGTGCCGCCATAGCTGGTGCGGCTTTTCACCGAGGATTCCACCGACAGCACGGTCAGCGCCTGCGCGGTGATGCGCGGCTCGACCGACTGCATCACCTCGAGCGGCAGCTCGTGCAGCGCCACGCCGTCCTTAGCGGCAAGGCCGACGATCCGGCCGGTGACGTGGTGGGCGTCGCGGAACGGCATTTTCAGGGTGCGCACCAGCCAGTCGGCGAGGTCGGTGGCGGTGGCATAGCCCTCGCCGGCCGCCTGCTTCATGCGCTCGGCCTCCGGCATCAGGTCATCGACCATGCCGGTCATGGCGCGCACCGCGAGCGACAGCGCGGCAAAGGCTTCCATCGCGCCCTGTTTGTCTTCCTGCATGTCCTTTTGATAGGCGAGCGGCAGGCCCTTCATCACAATCAAAAGACCATTGAGCGCGCCGATCACCCGGCCGGTCTTGGCGCGCACCAGCTCGGCGGCGTCCGGATTGCGCTTCTGCGGCATGATCGAGGAGCCGGTGGTGAACTTGTCCGACAGCCGCACCAGGCCGACCAGCGGCGAGGTCCACAGCACGATCTCCTCGGCAAAACGCGACAGATGCACCGCGGTGATCGAGGCCGCCGACAGCGTCTCCAGCACGAAATCGCGGTCTGACACGGCGTCGAGCGAATTGGCCATCGGCCGGTCGAAGCCGAGCGTGCGCGCGGTCAGTTCGCGGTCGATCGGGAACGAGGTGCCAGCGAGCGCGGCGGCGCCGAGCGGGCTTTCGTTGAGCCGCTTGCGGGCATCGCGGAACCGGCCGCGGTCGCGCGCCGCCATTTCCACATAGGCCATCAGATGGTGGCCGAGCGTCACCGGCTGCGCGGTCTGCAAATGCGTGAAGCCCGGCATCACGGTGTCGGCGTGTTCCAGCGCGCGGCGCACCAGCGCGGCCTGATAGCGCGCCAGCGCCGCGTCGATGTCATCGATGGTATCGCGCACGAACAGTCGGAAATCGGTGGCGACCTGATCGTTGCGCGAGCGCGCGGTATGCAGCCGCCCGGCAGCCGGGCCGATCAGCTCGGACAGCCGGCCTTCGACATTCATATGGATGTCTTCGAGCGCGCGCTTGAATTCGAACGAACCCTTTCGGATCTCTGACAAAATCGTGTCTAGACCCTTGCTGATATTTTTCGCATCGTTCGCGGTGATGATGCCCTGTGCAGCCAACATCGCCGCATGGGCCTTGGACGCCGTGATGTCCTGGGCGTAGAGATGGCGATCCACATCAATCGAGACGTTGATCTCTTCCATGATCGCGTCGGGGCGCTCGCTAAACCGGCCGCCCCACATCTTGTTGCTCATGCTCTGCCGCACCTGAGTTTGCCGCTGACGCCGCACCTGACCATGTCCCATTCAATGTCTCTCAATCACCGCCGTGCTGCGCCCTGTGCGCCTGTGCTGTCATGACCGGCGGCACCGATCCATCGACCAAGCCCCGGCGCCGCGTCGTTCGCCGCCTGACCGTGGGATTGGCCGCAATCCTGGTCGCCTCGGCGATCGGATGGGGCGGGGTATACGGGATCGACGCCCTGCAGCGCAATCCGCCGGGTGACGCCACCTGCCGGCCGGCGCTCGATCTGGCGCAGAAAATCGCGCCGCTGACCACAGGCGAAGTGGCGGCGGTCTCGGTCGCCAAGGCGCCGCTGCGGATCCCGGAACTGGCGTTTGAGGATGGCGAGGGCAAGCCGCGCAAGCTGTCGGAATGGCGCGGCCGCACGGTGCTGGTCAATCTGTGGGCGACCTGGTGCGTGCCGTGCCGCAAGGAGATGCCGGCACTCGACAATCTGCAGGCCGCACTCGGCAGCGACCAGTTCGAGGTGCTGGCCATCAATATCGACACCCGCGACGCCGAGAAGCCGAAAGCGTTCCTGAAAGACGCCGGGCTAACCCGGCTCGGCTATTATGCCGACGCTAAAGCCAAGGTTTTCCAGGACCTTAAGTCGGCAGGCAAGGCGCTGGGCATGCCGACTACGCTGCTGCTTGATGAACAGGGCTGCGAGATCGCCTCGATCGCCGGCCCGGCGCAATGGGACAGCCCGGAAGCGATCGCGCTGCTGAAAAAAGCGCTGACGAGGTCGCCCTAAAGCTATCTCGGTTCTGATGGCAGCGGGGCGGATTACGCCGAGATATTGACGTTGGTGCCGATGCCGTCGGCAACGTTGGCGAGCGAGTTCATATTCTGCTGTGCGGCCCCCAGCAGGGTCAGAACGGCGGATTTCTCCGCGTCGGCGTTGGATTTGGCGATGGTTGCCGCGACCTGCATCTGGGTCTGCCCTGCGCGGGCTGACAGCGCGGCCGCCACCAAGCTCATGTCCATTTCCGTATCTCCTTGAGATCAGCCTAGTCGTCCGTAGTTAACGAAGCTTTCTTGAGTGACGACCCGGCCCTGATCTCGCCGCCCGGCCCCGGAGCGATCCGAGGCCGCCGCTATTGTGTGAGCTGCCCGCAGGCATCAGCCTAGCCGGCTTAAAACGACGCTTCGCTACGTTGCACCTCGACGCGCGCCGGAACCAGGCCGCGCATATCGCGCGCCGTGTTTTCGGTCAGATCGATCGCGACGAGCACGAATTGACGAAGAAAAGCGTGGATGCCCCAGTACAAGGAACCATGTTCAGCAGTGTCATCTCGGTCCAGGGACGTATAGGTAATGCTTGCCATGATACGTATTCCATTTCGAGCGCGACGTTGCTCGCACAGATGCTCCCATGTGCGTGCGAAAGACGATGCCCGTCTCTCGCGACCCATGTTTGGCCTCAGGAGTTAAAGAGCGGTATGAGCCACACGCAACCGCCCATTGCGCTAAGGGCAGCGTTAGCGGCGCGTGAAACGCTTAGTTACAATTGCTGTGGAAATTCGCCAGCCATTAACCAGCAACGCCGCGCGCGCCAGGCCAGGTGATAGCAACGCCCTTCAAATGGGCTTGGTGATGCCCGCGCTGGTCGCGGCGTCCACGTTTTGAAGGCTGCACAAGATCAAAGATGCGGATGGCCGGGACGCCGCCGGTCATGACGTGCTGAGCGGTTGGTAGCAATCGCTATTGTATCAGAGGCCCGCGCTTCTAAGTTAACGAGCCTTGAACGGACGCGCGGGCTCAGCGCGTCGGCACCGGCTTATCGCCGCGATAATCGTAGAAGCCGCGCTGCGTCTTGCGGCCGAGCCAGCCTGCCTCGACATATTTCACCAGCAGCGGGCACGGCCGGTATTTGGAATCGGCCAGCCCTTCATGCAGCACCTGCATGATCGACAGACAGGTATCGAGGCCGATGAAATCGGCCAGCTCAAGCGGCCCCATCGGATGATGGGCACCGAGCTTCATCGCCGCGTCGATCGCCTCGACGTTACCGACGCCTTCATACAGCGTGTAGATCGCCTCGTTGATCATCGGCAGCAAAATGCGATTGACGATGAAGGCCGGAAAATCTTCCGACACCGCGACCTGCTTGCCGAGCTGGGCCACGAACTCCTTGGAGGTCTCGAACGTGGCATCGTCGGTCGCGATGCCGCGGATCAGCTCGACAAGCTCCATGCGCGGCACCGGATTCATGAAGTGAATGCCGATGAAGCGCTCCGGCCGGTCCGTGCTGGCGGCGAGCCGCGTGATCGAAATCGATGAGGTGTTGGACGCGATGATCGCTTCCGGCTGCAACACGCTGCACAGCTCGTTGAAGATCTTGCGTTTGACGTCTTCCTTCTCGACTGCGGTCTCGATCACGAGATCACAATCGGCGAGGCCCTCGAGACGTTCGGCACCGGAGATGCGCGCCAGCGCCTGCTTGCGCTGCTCCTCGGTGATGGTCTTTTTCGCGACTTGCCGCGACAGATTGCCATTGATGGTGGCGAGCGCCGATTTGATGCGGTCGGCGGCGATGTCGTTCAGCACCACGTCGAATCCGCCCAGTGCCGCGACATGCGCGATCCCATTGCCCATCTGGCCCGAACCGATCACGCCCACCTTCTTGATTGCTAGTGCCATCTCATCATCTCGTCGGGGGACGCCATCGCTCGGCGCCGTCCTGGCATGAAAATCTCACCCGCTTTGGTCGGAGCGTGTCGTTCAGGCCTGGTGCACCGACCATCCAGCGCCTGATGTCGTGAACGGCGCGCCGCGGTCAAACAACCAACGGCGCGCCGCCAACTCGTTACTTGCCGAGCTTGCCGAGTTCTTCGGTTAGTTCCGGCACCGCCTGATAGAGGTCAGCCACCAGGCCGTAATCGGCGACCTGGAAGATTGGCGCGTCTTCGTCCTTGTTGATCGCCACGATCACCTTGGAGTCCTTCATGCCGGCCAGGTGCTGGATCGCGCCGGAAATGCCGATCGCGACATAGAGTTCCGGAGCAACCACCTTGCCGGTCTGACCGACCTGCCAATCGTTCGGCGCGTAGCCGGCATCGACCGCGGCGCGCGAAGCGCCGACACCGGCGCCGAGCTTGTCGGCGAGCGGCTCGATGTACTTGCTGAAGTTCTCACGGCTCTGCATGGCGCGGCCACCGGAGACGATGATCTTGGCCGAGGTCAGCTCCGGACGATCGCTCTTGGCGACTTCCTCGCCGACGAAGCTCGACAGCGCCGGATCGGCCGCCGCGGCGACCGCTTCCACCGCCGCGCTGCCGCCTTCGGCGGCGGCGGCAAAGGTCGAGGTCCGCACGGTGATCACCTTCTTGGCGTCCTTCGACTTCACCGTCTGGATGGCGTTGCCGGCATAGATCGGACGTTCAAAAGTGTCGGGCGCCACCACCTTGGTGATTTCCGAAACCTGCATCACGTCGAGCAGCGCAGCGACGCGCGGCATCACGTTCTTGAAGCGCGAGGTCGCGGGCGCGACGAATGCGTCATAGGACGGCGCCAGTGACACGATCAGCGCGGCCAGCGGCTCGGCGACATCGTGGCTGAGCGCGTCGCTCTCGGCGACCAGCACCTTGGTGACGCCAGCGAGCTTGGCGGCATGATCGGCCGCCGCCTTGGCACCCGGACTACCGGCCACCAGCACGTGAACCTCGCCGCCCAGTTGCGCGGCCGCGGTCAGTGCCTTGTGGGTCGCGTCCTTGAGGGCGGCGTTGTCGTGTTCAGCAATCAGCAGCGTCGTCATCAGATCACCCCGGCTTCGTTCTTCAGCTTCGACACAAGTTCAGCGACGTCCTTGACCTTGACGCCGGCCTTGCGGCCACCGGGCTCGACGGTCTTCAGAATCTCCAGACGGGGCGTGACGTCCACGCCGTACTGATCGGCCGTTTTTTCGTCGATCGGCTTCTTCTTGGCCTTCATGATGTTGGGCAGGCTGGCATAGCGCGGCTCGTTGAGCCGCAAATCGGTGGTGACGATCGCCGGACCCTTGACCTTCAGAGTCTGCAGGCCGCCATCAACCTCACGCGTCACCACGAAATCGGAACCATCGACCTCGACCTTGGAGGCGAAAGTGGCCTGGCCCCAGCCCAGCAGCGCGGCCAGCATCTGGCCGGTCTGATTGCAATCGTCGTCGATCGCCTGCTTGCCGAGGATCACCAGACCCGGCTTTTCTTCGTCGACCACGGCCTTCAGGATCTTGGCGACCGCGAGCGGTTCGACATTGCCCTCGGCCTTGACCAGGATGCCCCGGTCGCCGCCCATCGCCAGGCCGGTACGGATCGTCTCCGAGGCTTGCGCCGGACCGATCGACACCACGACGACTTCGGTGGCCTTACCGGCCTCCTTCAGGCGGAGCGCTTCCTCTACCGCGATCTCGTCAAACGGGTTCATCGACATTTTGACGTTGGCCAATTCAACGCCCGAACCGTCTCCCTTGACACGGATCTTGACGTTGTAATCGACGACCCGCTTAACCGGCACCAGAACCTTCATCGATCCTCTTTCGTGTTGCTTTGTTGAATCCCGTGGCCGCGGAACCTAAAGCCCTGGAAATCACTGGTCAACGCGGCAAAGACAAAATGTAGCGGCCCTTAGTCCGCAGCCCTAACGGTTCTGCCCTGGTACCCACAGCACGTCGCGCGCGCCGTTGTCGTTGGCGGCCCGGCTCGCCACGAACAACAGGTCGGACAGCCGGTTGATGTAACGGAGGGCGAACGGGCTGAGCGCTTCCTCGGGCTTCTGCGCCAGTTCCACCAGCGCCCGCTCGGCGCGGCGACAGACGGTGCGCGCCAGATGCAAATGCGCGGCGGCCGGCAACCCGCCCGGAAGTATAAATGAATTCAACGGCGCGAGCTGCGCGTTGAGCGCGTCAATCTCCTGTTCCAGCCGCATCACCTGGCTCTCCAGCACACGCAGCCGTTCGGCTTGGCCCTGCCGCTCCGGCACCGCCAGATCAGCGCCAAGATCGAACAAATCGTTCTGGATCCGCGCCATCATGGCGTCGATCACCGGCTGATCCGCAAGATGCAGCCGCGCGATGCCGATCACCGCATTGGTTTCATCAACGGTTCCATAGGCCGCAATGCGCAGGTCGGATTTCGGCCGCCGCTCGCCATTGGCCAAAGCGGTGGTGCCGTCATCGCCGCGACGGGTGTAAATCCGATTGAGCACCACCATGGCCGCTTTGCCCTCCAAACACGCCGGTCAAGGCGGTGTCAGCGTCCGATGGCCCACACCGCGGCCATGGTAACGGCGATCGCGACCAGTTGCAGCAGGACCCGCAGTCGCATCAGACGCTGCGATCGGTTCGGGGAGCCGCCGCGCATCATATTGATCAGCCCAAGCAGCAGCACGACAGCAACCGCTGCGAGCGCTATCGGAAGCAGAACCGAGCTGAGCGCCGTCGTCATAAGGGTCTCATAGCACCACCACGCGGTTAGCGCCATGGTGGATCGTGGCTGCCGTTCCGGCGTTGTCGAAGCGGTGGTCGATGCTAGTATCTGGTTTCTTCGTTGAGCGGCTTGCTTTCAGGTGGCACGTGAGGCGCATCCGTTACGCCTATCAGGTCGGCATGGACGCCTTTTATACGTTCCTCGCCGATGACGGCTGGGCGATCGCCAGCCACATCGCGCTATCATCGTTGATGGCGCTGTTTCCGTTCCTGATCGTGCTGACCTCGATAGCCGGCTTCATCGGTTCCAAGAACCTCGCCGAGCGCGCCGCCGAGTTGTTGCTGCAAATCTGGCCGATGCAGGTATCGGATGCGCTGTCGGTGCAGATTCACGATGTGCTGATGACGGCGCGCGGCGATGCGCTGACCATCGGCCTGTTGCTGGCGCTGTATTTCGCCTCGAACGGCGTGGAGAGCCTGCGCGTGGCGCTGAACCGCGCCTATTCGGTGGTCGAGATGCGGCGCTGGTACTGGCTGCGGCTGGAATCGATCGGCTACACGCTGGTGGCGGCGTTCACCGCGCTGGCGATGGCATTCCTGATCGTGCTCGGTCCGCTGCTGCTGGAAACGGCGCGGCTGTATGTGCCGCTGATGGTGGAGAGCAATGAGCGGCTGCTCACCATCGGACGCTACGGCATCACCATCATCGCCATGACCGCCGCGCTGCTGATCCTGCATGCCTGGCTGCCGTGCGGCCGGCGCACCTTCCGCCAGATCCTGCCCGGCATCATCTTCACCATGGTGGCGTCGCTGCTGTCGGGCGCGGGCTTCGGCTTCTATCTGGCGCGCTTCGCCCACAATTACGTGACGATGTATGCCGGGCTGGCGTCGCTGATCATCGCGCTGGTGTTTTTGTATTTCATCGCCGCGATCTTCGTGTTCGGCGGCGAATTGAATGCCGCGATCATGCGCTCGCGGCTGCCGAAGGGCGTCTCACTTCAAGCAGTGCAGTTGCGAGCGCCCTCGGAGAAACCGGCTTAAGCAGAAAAGCATTGGCGCCGGCGGCGAGCGAGGCGACCTCGTCCTCGCTGCGGCCGGACAGACCGATGATCGGCACCAGGCCGGCCGGCGCTTTCAGGGCGCGAATCCGGCGGATCGCTTCGATGCCGTCGATGCCGGGCAGCACCATGTCCATCAGCACCGCGTCGAATTGCCCCTGCATGATCCGCGCGGGCGCCGCTTCGCCGCGGCCGACAAATTCGGTGTGATGGCCAAGTTCGGACAGCACGGCATTGAGCACCACGCGGCCGAACGGATTGTCCTCGACGCTGAGCAGCCGCAGCGGCCCGGTGGCCGCGGCGGCATCGTCATGGGCCGCGCCGGTCGCGGTCGGCACCGGCTTGGCGCGTTTCAGCAGCACGGTCAGGGTGAAGGTGGTGCCGCCCCGGGCGCGCGGCGCCACGGTGACGTCGCCGCCCATCGCCCGCGCGATCTGCCGCACCGATGACAGCCCGAGCCCGGCGCCGCCAAACCGCGCCGCGATGCTGACATTGGCCTGGGTGAACGGCCGGAACAGCCGCTTCACCTCGGCGAGCGTCAGGCCGATGCCGCTATCCGACACCGCAAAGGCGACGCCGACCTGTCCGCGCGGCGCGCGCACCGCCGAGACTTTCAGGCTGACGCTGCCGTGCTCGGTGAATTTCACGGCATTATCGATCAGGTTTTCCAGCGCGGCGCGCAGCCGGATGGCATCGCCCTCGACAAAGGCCGGCAGCTTGTCACTGATATTGACTACCACCTGCAGGCCCTTGGCGGCCGCCCGTCCGGCCAGCGACTCGCCGGCGTGATAAGCCAGCGCCCGCAGGTCGAAGAAATCCTGGCGCAGCCCGAGCCCGGACGCATGGCTGCGCGCGGCATCGACGAACAGCGTGGCGAGCCCGGCGAGATGCTCGGCGCCGGCCTTGATGGTATCGACCCAGCGGCGTTCGCGGGCGTCGAGATCGGAGGTGGCGAGCAGATCGCTAACCGCCAGAATGCCGGTCAGCGGCGTGCGCACCTCATGGGCAAACGCCGCCAGCGCCGCTTCGACCACGCTTGGCCCCGGCGCCCGTTTGCGCGACCGGCTCTTGCTGGCGGTGCCGGCCTTGGCTGATTTCGCTGGGCGGGATTTGGCTTTAGCTGCTGGCGCGGATTTGCGTTCGATCGGCGGATCGATCAGCGCCGTTTGTTTGGCTGCTGGCTGACGCGCGCGCGTGGTCGCTGTCCGTTTGACGGACAGCCCGCCGCGACGCAACTGGCGTGAAGTCCCCGCCATAAATCCCCCGTCCACCCACGCAACATGCCCGATCTCGGACGGCGAGTCACGCGGTGAGCGGCCTCAAGTTCCGCAAGTTTACGTCGCCGGCGGCAGGGCGAGCTGATCGCGAATGGCGGCCGGGGTCAGGCCAGCAGCCCGCAACTCCGCGAGCGCGGTGGCCTTGGTGGATTTCGACAGCTTCAAACCGTCGTCCCCCAGCACCAGACTGTGATGGCGGTAGCGTGGTGCAGGCAGCCCCAGCAATTGCTGCAACAACCGATGGACGCTGGTCGACCAAAACAAATCCTGGCCGCGCACCACCTCGGTAACGCCCTGCAAAGCGTCATCGATCACCACCGACAGGTGATAGCTGGTCGGTATCTCCTTCCGGGCCAGCACCACATCGCCCCAGCGCTGCGGCTCGGCGATCACCGTTCCGGTCTCGCCGCCCGGCCCGGCGCCCAGTTCCTGCCAGTCGAGCGGGCCGGTCATTTGCTGCGCCGCCGCGACGTCAAGTCGCAGAGCGAACGGCGCCCCGGCGTCGATCCGCGAGCGCCGCTGCTCGGCACTGAGCCTGCGGCCCTCGCCGGGATAAAGCGGCGCGCCGTCAGGATCGCGTGGCCACGGCGCCTCGCGCTCGCGTGCCGCCACCAGCCGGGCGATTTCGGCGCGGCTTTCAAAGGCCGGGTACAGCAGCCCGGCCGCTTGCAGCCGATCGATCGCCTGCCGGTAAAGCTCAAGATGCTCGGACTGCCGGCGCACCGGCTCATGCCATTCGATGCCGAGCCAGGCGAGGTCGTCATAGATCGCGGCTTCGAATTCCGGCCGGCAGCGGGTCTGGTCGATATCCTCGATGCGCAGCAGGAAACGGCCGCCGCTGCGCCGCGCCAGATCGAAATTGAGCAACGCGGAATAGGCATGGCCGAGATGGAGCCGGCCGTTCGGCGATGGAGCAAATCGGAAAACGGGTGGCAGCATCAGCAACTCGGCGCAACGAAGGCCCGCCCTTGACCGGGCCGGGCTCGATCGTGAGCTTACGGCCCCAGAAGCGGAAACGGGTCAAGCCCTGAAGGCCGCCAAATCGCTGGAACGAGATGCCATGACCGTACAGTTCGAGAGCCAGGCCGCGCTTGATGACGCGGTGCGCGCGCTGGTGCGCCAGGACCCGCGGCTACGGCCGGTGCTGGAGGTCGCCGGCATGCCGGCACTGCGGCGGCGCGAGCCGGGCTTTGCCGGGCTCGCCGCCATCATCTGCGGCCAGCAATTATCGACCGCCTCGGCGGCGGCGATCTGGGGCCGGGTGTCGGCGGCATTCGTGCCGTTTCACCACAACGCCATCCGCCGCGCTCGCGCCGACCGGCTGGCGCGGCTCGGCCTGTCGGTCGCCAAGATCAAGACCCTGAAAAGCCTGGCCAAAGAACTGGCGGCCGAGCGGCTCAATCTCGAGGTCTTGGCCGAACAGGACGCCGACGCCGCCCATGCCACGCTGACCGCGCTGCACGGTATCGGGCCATGGACCGCCGACCTCTATCTGCTGTTCTGCCTCGGCCATGGCGATGCCTGGCCGGCCGGCGATCTCGCTTTGCAGGAATCGATGCGGATCGGGCTTGGGCTGCCGGCCCGCCCGACCGCCAAACAGATGATGCCGCTCGCCGAGCCGTGGCGGCCGCTGCGCGGCGCCGCGGCGCATCTGTGGTGGGGCTATTATCATGTCGTAAAGCGCCGCGAGGGCGTGATCGGCCAAAGCGCGGGCTGAGCGCTTACACCCCGTCCAGAATGATCACCGTCGGCGCGGTCGGCAGCGTGTCGCGCGACAGCTCAAGGGTACGCTCGCTACGCTGTTCGATCACGAAATCACGGCCAATGCGTTGCATGAAATCATCGAGCGGCGTCATGAAGCGGTGCATCGGCAGCACCACCGAGGCGCGCAGCCGCTTGGTGATGTCCGAAATGCCCTCCAGCGACATGGTGTAACCGCCGTCGATCGGCACCATCACCACATCGAGCCGGCCGATCTGGGCGAAATGGCTGTCGTCGAGCTTGTGATGCAAATGGCCGAGATGGCCGATACACAGCCCCGCGATCTCGAAAATGAAGATCGAATTGCCGTCCTTGATCATCGCGGCGTCAAAACCGTCGAACTGATAGCGCCGGATGTCGGTGGTGACGTTGCGGATCAGCACGTCGCCGACCCGCAGATGGACATGCGCCGGCTCGCGGTCGTCACCCCAGCCATGCAGCACATGTTTGATATTGGGGTCCGGCGCCAGCGAATAATGCGTAGCGTGCGCGCGGTTCATGGTCACGACATCCGGCAGCCGGCCGAGCGTGTAGCGGCCGCTGAAATCGGTGGCGATCCGCACCCCGTCCGGGCTTTCGATGTAATAAGTCGCGTGCCCGGCATAGCTGATACTGACGCTGGCCGCCGCTCCTGCGGTGCGGCGCAGGCTGACCGGCGTGGCGCGCGGGCCCTGTGCCATCGCCAGGCACTCGCTGCTGCGCCCGGCTTCCGCGGCAAGGGCCGAGCGAGCGCCGCGATCGGGCGCCAGCAACGCAATCAGTCCGGCAACGACGACAAACAGGCATCGCAGCATAACGGTCTCACGGGTGGATGGCACAGAGCCGCAAGCCTACCCGGAAACCGGCAGGCCGTCACCGGCTTCACAGGGCAGCGCAACACGCGGCCGCTAACCGGTGGAATTGAGCATGTCGACCGCAATCCGCTCGGCCAGCGCCAGCGGCGGTGTGCTGCCGAGCTCCATGGTGCGCCGATGGCCTGCTACCGTGACCGTGATCAACCGATCATCGATCAGCACGAACGAGCCGAGACAGACCTCACCGTGGAAGGCAAAGTGGAACCATTCCGGATCGGAATGTCGCATCGACTTCCAGAGCATCGACGTTCTCATCGCAGGCCGCGGCACATCGACTCAGGTCGCGGCGCGCCTCAGCTTTCAACAATGATCGGTTCGGCTACGCCCCGCTCAGGCCGCCGTCGCATGGGCGCGGCGATCACGCCAATGCTGGGCGACGCTGCCAAGCTGATCACGCAGTACGCCAAGATCGACCGGCTTGGTGAGCGGCTCCATCATGGTCAGCCCGAGTCTACGGCCCAGTTCGTAGCCCCTGGCTGTGGCGTCGGCGTCGGCCCCGCTCAAAATCTGGACCGGCGCGTGGAACTTGCAAATCGAGAAATGCAGCAGCACTTCGGCGCCCTCGCGCTCGCCGAGCGACATGTCGAGCGTGGCGCAATCGAATTCGTTCAGCAGCGTCTGCCGAACCACATTGCCGCAATCGCTGGCCTGCACCGGCAGGAAGCCAGCCCGCGCCGCCACCTTGCTGATAATGCTGCGGTGGATCTCGTCGTTATCGATCACCAGAATCTGCGGTTCCTTGTCCTGGCGGATGCGTTGGAATGGAGCAAGGGCTGCCGCCGCACGCTGAACCACTTCTCGCAAGCTCATTGACGCTGTCCCAGTATGTGTCATTTCCCGCTGCGCACCGGTCGGTTCGAGCGGTGTCGCGCTACTTGATCGCCGAGCTTGCCATTCCATTGGTGAACTAACCTGTAATTCCGCGCCCCGTAGAATCCCGAGCGCCAGCCGAACGTTTTGATGCGCGCCGCGGCGCGCCTATGGTTAGCAGAGACTTTCCACAATCAGATTGTGTTCCAGATTATCAAGCCGCTGCCGCGCTTTGATCGTTCCGGCGATCACTATCATCACTGTTGGTGATCGCCGGAACTGAACGCCACCGGCGTCGTTGGCTCGCAAAATAGCAAAGAATTGCCAACACTTTCCGAAGGAGCGCGCCAATGGCGATCGACGTTAGCGAAACCAGTCACCTGATCGGCAGCGACAAAGTGCAGGGAACCGCGGTCTATGGTCCGGACGGCGAGAAGATCGGTTCAATCGAACGGGTGATGATCGAGAAGATCAGCGGCCGGGTTTCCTACGCCGTCCTGAGTTTCGGCGGCTTTCTCGGCATCGGCGACGATCATTATCCGCTGCCCTGGCCGTCGCTGAAATACAATGTCGAGCTGGGCGGCTACCAGACCATGATCACCAATGATCAGATCCACCAGGCACCGAAATACGCACGCGACGACGACTATAATTGGCGTGGCAGCCGCGAGATCGACGAGTATTACGGCGTTGCAATGACCTGAACCACGGAAGCTACACGATCGGGTCAGGCACCGGCCCGATGATCACGCCCTCGTCGCCGCGCAGATCGAGCGTGGCGCCGACGCGCTCGCCGGCACGGTCCATGAAGGTCGAGAGCAGGATCTCGCCATCAAGGCTGAACTGCTCCGACAACACCGCGACCGGCGCGGCGCCGAGATTGAGCGCGACCAACAGCGACGATCCGCCGCCGACCCGGCGGAACAGCAGCACATCGCCCTGCGCGGCCAGCGGCTGATAATCGCCAAGCTGCAACGCGGGCTGCCGTTTGCGCAGCGCGATCAGCGCGCGGTACAGGCTGAGCAGCGACGTGTCGGCGGCCGACAGGTTGACGACATTGTCTTGAGCATAATCGTCGGCCAGTGGCAGCCAGGGCTCGACCGTCGAGAACCCGGCAAAGGGCGATGCGTCCCATTGCATCGGCGTGCGGCAGCCGTCGCGGCCAACGCCGACACCCGGGACATTTTTCTCGAATGGATCGCGCACCTGATCCGGCGCGATCGGCAATTGGCGCAGACCGATTTCATCGCCGTAATAGATGGTGGGCGTGCCGCGCAGCGTCAGCAGCAGCATCGCCGCCACCCGCGCCTGCGCCGCGCCGACCCGGCTTGCCACCCTTGGCCGGTCGTGATTGCCGAGCACCCAGTTCGGCCAGGCGCCCTGCGGCAATACCGCCTCATAGCGATCGATCAGCTCGGCGAGCGCGCGGGCATGCCACGGCGCCGATAACAGCGCGAAATTGAACGGCAGATGGGCGCCGCTGAGATCGATGCCGTAGTAAGCGACCAGCCGCTCGAGCGGCAGATAGATTTCGCCGATCAACAGCCGATCGGGAAATTCATCGACCACGGCACGCAGTTCGGCGACCACCTGCTGCACTTCGGGCTGATCGGCCGAGTACAGCGGCTGCAGTTGCTCATGCGGCGGCCGCCCCGGCTGATAGTCCGGATTGGGCGGATTATCGCGGAACTGGCTGTCCTTGATCAGATGCCAGAGCACATCGACGCGAAAGCCATCGACACCCTTGCGCAGCCAGAATCGCATCACCTCATAGATCGCGGCACGCACTTGCGGATGGCGCCAATTGAGATCGGGCTGCTGCGCGAGAAAGGCGTGATAATAATATTGCCCGGTCGTGTCGTCATAATGCCAGGCGCTGCCGCCGAATTCTGACAGCCAATTATTGGGCGGTCCGCCATCCGGCGCCGGGTCGCGCCACAGATACCAATCGCGCTTTGGATTATCGCGCGACGACCGGCTCTCGACAAACCACGGATGCTGCTCCGACGTGTGGTTCGGCACCAGATCGAGCAGCAGTTTCAGGCCATGCTGGTGGGCGGCCTCAAGCAGCGCATCGAAATCGGCCATGGTGCCGAATAGCGGATCGATCGCGGTGTAGTCCGAGATGTCGTAGCCGAAATCGGCCATCGGCGAGACAAAGATCGGCGATAGCCAGATCGCATCAACGCCAAGCTCGCGCAGATAAGGCAGCCGGCGCTTGATGCCGCGCAAATCGCCGACGCCATCGCCATCGCTGTCCTGAAACGAGCGCGGATAGATCTGATAGATCACCCCCGTCTTCCACCAGATCATGTCGGCTTGATCACTCATGGCTGATCCCAGCATGGCAACACGGCGCGGCTGTGGCGGTTCCGCTGCCGGCGCGTGGCGCGACCGCGCTCACCGCCGCGACACAACGCCGCTGAGTGGCGCTAACACCCGCACAATCATGCTGCTCAAGCTTTCTCACGGAATGATGACAACGACGTGAGTTCGGAACTGTCCACACCAATGTCAATTAACAGTGGGATTGTCTCCCCCCGAAACATGATTCGGATCTCAAGGAGGTCCGGCCGATCGATAAAGGAGTTGATGGGCAATGGCGCAGATCATCCGCAGCTTTGATAATGCAAAGGCCGCCAGCGCGGCGGTCAGTGAATTGAAAGCTGCCAATTTCACGAATGTCGAACAGGTGTCCGATGGCAATGGCGGCACGATCGTTGCCGTCGAACCGCCATTCGGCATGGGCTCGCGGGCCGAAGCGATTTTGTCGCGCGCGCCGGGCAGCAAGCCCAGCAATGGCGCAGCGCCGCGCGCAAGCAATGGCGCCGCCAATGGCCATGCCGGCAATGGTGCAACGATCAGTTCGTCCACCCGGCTGAGCGGCGCGCCGCTGTTGCTCGGGCCGAAGACCACGTCGGAATGGCTCGGCCTGCCGACGCTGATCGACTCCAACACCTTCGTATCCGGCTTCCCGCTGCTGCTGCGATCAAAGCCGTTCTCGTCGCTGTCGAAGAATCAGAACGCTTCGGCGACGCTAATCGACAACCCGGCGCCGTTCTCGACCGCACTCGGCCTGCCGGTGCTGATCAAATCGCGCAGCTAACCCGACGCGAGCAGCCGTTCAGTCGTTGCGGTGACCCGAGTTGAAATCGGCATCGCCTCACGATCATCGCCTGCGAACAAGATGCCGGATGGCGCGCGCCGTCCGGCATTGACGTGTTGAAGGACGTGATGCGCGCATCGCGCCGCATGCAACAGCGCGCTCATTCAGGCCCGGCGGTCGGAACAAGAAGTCTTGGAGCGGGCGAAGGGAATCGAACCCTCGTATGCAGCTTGGGAAGCTGCCGTTCTACCATTGAACTACGCCCGCAGCGGCGCGTGGCCACGTTCTTCATCTAGCCGAGATGAGCCGCGTCGCCAAGCGGATCGATGGCGATGCGGCGAAGTGCACAGGGTTTTCGCCGCCCCTTTTGCGGCGCAGCACGATCCGGCCCCGGGGCACTGGCAAAATTCGAGCAATTTTCTGACAATTTTACGGATGCGGCCGGCAATGGCGTTGCTATAGTCGGGCCATGGTGGGGCGCACCTATGCAATGTTCGACACGTCGCTCGGTCGCTGTGGCATTGCCTGGAGCGACGGCGGCGTCATTGGCGTTCAGCTCCCCGCGATGCGCGAAATCGAGACGCGGCGCGAGTTGCTGCGCCGTTTTCCGGATGCACGCGAGCGCACGCCACCCGCTGAAGTTGCACCGGCGATTGACGCCGTCAGCAGCGCGCTGCGCGGTCAAAGCCATGCGCCGGCAGGGCTGCAGCTCGATATGACCAGCGCGCCGCCGTTCAGCCGACGGGTCTATGAGTTGCTGCAGCGGGTGCCGCGCGGCGAAACCGTCAGTTTTGACGAGATCGCCAGCCGGCTCGGCATGACCGGCGTCATTCATTCGGTGAAACAGGCGATCAGCCGCAATCCTTTTCCGGTGCTGGTGCCGTGCCATCGCGCCGTGCCCAGCCCCGGCGAAACCAGCGGCGCGCCGACCTTTGGCGGCATCGTCACAAGGTCACGGCTGCTGGCGCTGGAAGGGGCCTTGGCCGGGCGCGGCGTCACGCTGTTCGACGCGCTGCTGTCGCTGGCGCCGCCGCCGCGCAGCGCGGAAAGCGCATAGCAGCAGCACTCATACCATCGGGTCGTATCAATGACCGTCATACCCGCGCTTGTCGCGGGTATCCACGTCTTAAAATCGCTGCAAGATCAAAGACGTCATGGCCGGGACGAGCCCGGCCATGACGTGTGGAGTGGTTGGTATCAATCGCCGTTGGTATCATACCGACAGCGCTCACACCGGCTGCCCACGCGCGCCCCAGCGGCTCAGCGCTACGCTGAGCGCTGCCAGCACGCCCAGCACCGCCATCGACGCCGCCGCCAGCAGGAAGAACGCCTGAGCGCCCCCGCCTGCCGCGATCAGCCAGGCCCCGCCAAGCGCCACAAACAGCAGCCGCGCAGTCTGCGCCAGCACCGGGCCGAGCACCTTGGCGGCGCCCTGCGAGGAGAAATACAGCGACAGCGCCAGCCCGATGAAGGCATACATCGGCGCCGCCGCGCGCAGATAATGATGCGCAGCAGTGGTGACACGCGGATCGTCGGTGAACAGATCGACCCACAGATCAGGAAACACCGCGATCGCGACGCCAAACAGCCCGACCACCGTGAATGACACCGCACCGGCGGTCCAGGCGATGCGGCGCGCGCGCTGCACCCGCCCCGCGCCGATTGCCATGCCGACCATCGGCACCGAGGCGACCCCGACCGCGAACGCCAGCGAGGTCAGCATGAATTCCAGCCGCGCGCCGATGCCATAGCCGGCCAGCACCGCGTCGCCGAACGCCGCCAGCATGTGGGTGAAAATCACGATGGTCAGCACCGATTGCAGCGGCGAGAAGCACGACACCGCGCCGACCTTGAGAATATCGACAAACATCCGCCGTTGCAGGCGCAGCCCGGCAAGGCGCAGCGTGATGCGGGCGCGGCCGGAGACGATGTACCAGGCCATCACCGCCGCCGCGCTGGAAAAGGCGATCAGCGTGCCGGCGGCCACGCCCTTCATGCCGAATTGCGGCACCGGGCCAAGGCCAAGTCCGAGAATGCCGCCGAGCACGATCTGCAGCACGGCAGCGGTCAGCACCATGAACGATGGCAGCTTCATATTGCCGGTGCCGCGCAGCACCGCCGACAGCGTATTCATCAGCCACGGCACCACGCCGCCGCCGAAAAACACCGCGACATAATCGAGCGCTTGGCGCAGCACCTCGCCGCGGCCGCCGAGCAGCTGTAGCAGCGGCCGGCCGAACAGCAGCATCAGCGCGGTGAACAACAGGCCAAAGCCGATGCCGATCAAAAGCGCATGGCCCGCCAGCGCGGCGGCGCGCTCGGTATCATCGGCGCCGAGCGCCCGCGCGATCGCCGCGGCGGCGCCGCCGCCCATCGCACCGCCCGACATGGTCATGGTCAAGATCACGAACGGGAACACCAGCGCCATCGCCGCCAGCGCTTCGGTGCCGAGCCGGCCGATATAGGCGGTCTCGGCGATCACCACGCAGGTGCCGGCGGTCAGTGCGATCACATTGGGCCAGGCGAGCCGCAACAGCGTCGGCAGGATCGGTCCGTTCAGCAGCGGATTGGGGGTGGTCGCAGCGGAGGGTGGCGGCGCTTGCGGCGGCTGGTCCGGCGGCGGCGTGGCAGCGACGGCAACATCGGTCATGCGTTTCCCCGGGGTGGCGGGGTCTGGTGCCGCGCCTCGCCCTCCCTAGCATCGAACGGCGGCGCTGCGAGCCGCCGGAAACGCATAGCCCTCTGCCCGGCGCGCTGACGGCGGCCGTTCGCTCAGGCGCTCACGCCTTAAAATGCTTGGACAGTTTGAGGTTCTGGCCCTGGTAGTTCGAGCCGATGCGCTGGCCATAGAGCGAGGCCGGCCGCGCCAGCATGCGCTCATAAACCAGCCGGCCGACGATCTGGCCGTGCTCAAGGATGAACGGCACTTCGCGCGAGCGCACTTCCAGCACCGCGCGCGAGCCGTGGCCGCCAGCACCCTCATAGCCGAAACCGGGATCGAAGAACCCGGCATAGTGCACACGGAATTCGCCGACCAGCGGATCGAACGGCACCATCTCGGCCGCGTAGTCGGGCGGCACCTGCACCGCCTCCTTGGAAGCCAGGATGTAGAACTCGCCGGGATCGAGGATCAGGCTGCCATCGCGCCGGGCCGGGATCGGCTCCCAGAATTCGTGCACCGGATAGCCACCGCGGCGATCGATATCGACCACGCCGGTATGGCGCTTGGCGCGGTAGCCGACAAAGCCGCCCGAGCTTTCGCCGGACAGATCGACGCTGACCGCCACGCCATGGGCAAGATCGGCGTCATCGACATCGACCAGCCGCTCGGCCTCATGCAGCGCGTCGAGTTCGCCGGCGCTCAGCGTGGCTTCGCCGACCCGAAACCGGAGCTGCGACAGCCGCGAGCCTTCGCGCAGCAGCACCGGGAAGGTTTTGGGGCTGATCTCGGCATAAAGCGGGCCGTGGTAACCGGCATCGATACTGTCGAAGCGCCTGGTGCCGTCGGCGATCACGCGCGTGAACACATCGAGCCGGCCGGTCGAGCTTTTCGGATTGGCCGCGGCCACGATATCCGGCGGCAGCGCCAGGCTCTCCAAGAGCGGCACGATATAGACGCAGTTGGTCTCGAGCACCGCGCCGTCGGTGAGATCGATCTGATGCAGCTTCAGTTCGTCGATCCGTTCGGCGACCGTGCAATCCGGCCCCGGCAGAAAACTGGCGCGCACCCGGTAGGCGATGTCGCCAAGGCGCAGATCGAGGCTGGCCGGCTGGATCTGGCTCTCGACGAAGGGATATTCGGGGCGGATCATGCCGGCATCCGCCATCGCCGCAATCATGCGATCGGGCAGGATTCCATCGGCGTCAGGCGGGATCGTGAACGGCACGGTGTCGGTCCTTCGGACGGCGGCCGTGCCATCCGGGCTACGCAAAATACATGAAGCCTATCGCTAGCCGATGCCCGGCTTGACGGAAAGAGCACGGCGGATTAAGAGCGGAACTTATCCCGTGGTGATTTGAGCCGGCCGGCTTGCAGCCACGTTAAACAAGTAGCTAAACAGGCCGGGGATGTGTGTCCCGGTCTGTGGGTATTTTCCCAGGCCGGTTTTTTTGTGCCCATCACGCGGGTGCAGTGGAGAACACATGTCGACCATCAAGGCTCCCTCGCTGTCATCCCTCCATCGCGAAACCCGGCTGGTGCATTCCGGCACGCTGCGTTCGCAATATGGCGAAACCTCCGACGCGCTGTTTCTGACCCAGGGCTTCGTCTACGCCTCCGCCGAAGAATGCGCGGCGCGCTTCACCGGCGATGATCCCGGCTTCCAATATTCGCGGCTGTCCAACCCGACCGTGTCGGCGTTCGAGCAGCGCATGGCCGAGCTGGAAGGCGCCGAAGCGGCGCGCGCCACCGCCTCGGGCATGGCGGCGGTGACCGCGGCGCTGCTGGCGCCGCTGCAGGCCGGCGACCATGTGGTGGCGTCGAGGGCGATGTTCGGGTCGTGTCGCTACGTGGTGGAAGACCTGCTGCCGCGCTACGGCATCGCCTCGACGCTGATCGATGGGCTCGATCTCGGCGCCTGGCAGCGCGCGGTGCGCCCCAACACCAAAACCTTCTTTCTGGAAAGCCCGACCAACCCGACGCTCGACGTGCTCGATATCGGCGCGATCGCCGAGATCGCCCATGCCGCCAATGCGCAGCTGGTGGTCGACAACGTGTTCGCGACGCCGCTGTGGCAGAGCCCGCTCGAACTAGGCGCCGATGTGGTGGTCTATTCCGCCACCAAGCATATCGACGGCCAGGGCCGCTGTCTCGGCGGGGTGATCCTGGCCTCGCAGGCGCTGATCGAAGAACAGATCCAGATGTTCCTGCGCCAGACCGGCCCGACGCTGTCGCCGTTCAATGCCTGGGTGATGCTGAAGGGGCTGGAAACGCTCGGCGTGCGCGTCGAGCGCCAGACCGCCAATGCCGCCGCGATCGCCGACGCGCTGGCCGGCCATCCCAAGCTGGCGCGCCTGGTCTATCCCGGCCGCGCCGATCACCCGCAGGCCGCGACCGTCGCCAAGCAGATGCGCGGTGGCTCGACCCTGGTCGGCTTTGGGGTCAAAGGCGGCCAGGCGGCGGCGTTCCGGTTCCTGAACGCGCTCAAGCTGGTCAAGATCAGCAACAATCTTGGCGATGCGCGCAGCCTGATCACCCATCCGGCGACCACCACGCATCAGCGGCTCAAGCCGGAAATCCGCGCCGAACTCAATATCGATGACGGTTTTCTGCGGCTGTCGGCCGGGCTCGAGCACCAAGACGATCTGATCGCCGACCTGTTGGCCGCGCTCGATCAGATTTAAACCCAACAGGTATCACCAATGACCCGTCATGCCCGCGCTTGTCGCGGGCATCCACGTCTTAAAAGCGCCGCTGGATCAAAGACGTCGATGGCCGGGACGAGCCCGGCCATGACGTGTGGGGTGGAGGCGACGGGTCCATCGCGCATGGCGGAGCTGGCACTCCCATAAGGGAGCAGCGCCGCCAGCGGCGTTACATCGGCCGGTAGGTGTGCACGTCGGACGGCACGTGGATGCCGAGCTTGATCTGGCCGACCGAACGAATGATGTCGTCGCCAAGCAATTGGGCGAAGCAGGCATAGCCCCAATCGTTCATATGCAGCCCGTCCGGGGTGATGAAATTGTCGATCGGCACCGATTGCCGCTCGTGCCAATCGCGCATCACCTCAAAGCGTGGGAACAGGCCGACATGGCGGATTTCCGCGACCCTGTTGAGCAGCTTCATCATCCGCCCGGCGTTTTCGGCGCGCTCATTGACGCGCGGCGCATATTGCGGATCGACCAGCACCAGATCGGCGCCGGCGGCCTGGATCGCCGAAACGCCTTCTTCGACCATCTTGGCGGTGTCTGCCGGATCAAGATCGCGCAGAATGGCGTTGGTGCCGACCTGCCAGATCACGAGATCGGGCTTCAGATCGAGCACTGAACTTTTCAGCCGCGCCAGCATTTCCGGCGCGTCCTCGCCGCCCTTGCCGCGATTGATCACCGAGATTTCCGCGGTCGGATATTGGCGACGCAGTTGGGAGGCCAGCCGGTTGGGATAGTTGAAGGCCGGCGAGGAGCTGCCATGGCCCTGCGTCGAGGACGAGCCGAACGCCACGATCACCACCGGATCGCCGGCGATCAGCTTGCTCGCGACATGGGGCAGCGAGCCGAGCGGACGGACCCCGCCCTTGGGCGGCAAACACGGCACCCGGCTAAAAATGTCGCCAGCCTGCCGCGCCACGTCTTTCATCTTATCGACCGCGCGGCCGGCGAGATTGCGTTCGCGCTGCGCAGATTGTGCATCGTCACCCGAACCACTGCCCGAGGGCTGAACGGCGGCGAAGGCACTCGACGTCGCCGCCTGGGCAGTCTGCGCCTGAGCCGAAGGCGCCGCTCCAACCGCACAGCCCGTCACCGCCAGAATTGCCGCAAGACCCGCGGCCCTGCCCACGCCACCACGCCACATCAACGCTGTGTCCTCAATTCCCCTAAATTGACCCGCGCCGCTTCGATCACGAACACCGACAGCGCCCGCCCGATACACTCATGAACCTGCTTGGCCAGTTCGATGCCCGGGGATGGGCTGAAGAAGTCGAAGTCGCCGTTCTCGTTCCAATGCCGCATGATCGCGAAGCGATCGAACAACGGAATGTCATGCTGCTGGGCGACGACACGCATATGATCCAAATACGGCGAAGGCGAGATCATCGTTTCCGTACGAGGACTATACTGCAGATTCATTAAGATAACGTCGGCCCCGGCCGCCTGCATCATGGTCACGCCTTCATTGACGGCGTCACGAAACTCATCCGGATCGACCGAGCGCGTGGCATCGAAAGTGCCCGTCTGCCAGATCACCAGGGTCGGCTTGCGCTCCTCCAGGATCTTGCCAAGCCCGGCCACCGCCTCCTTGGCGGTCTTCTTGACCCGCAACTCCACCGCGACATTGACAGTCGAGGCCGGCAGTTTGTCGCGCAAGGCCGACTGCAGCCGCCACGGATAGGAAGTGCCGTCCGCCGCCATGATGGTCGAGGACCGGCTGCCCAGCACCAGAATGTCGAGCGGCTGGCGCGCTTTCAGCGCCTCGCCGACCTTGGTCAGCACACTATCGGTAGCGAGCAGATAAGCAGGAACGTCGCAGGTCGGCTTGATATCATCGGCCGCTGCAAGGCCGTTCGACCCGACCAGCAATGACAAGCCCAGCGCGACCGCGTAGCCGGCCTTCATAGCGTTCCTCCTGCCAAGTCCGCGTCATTGCTTGCGCTGCGCGTTGCTCCTTTGGCTGTGACCCGCTTGTACCACGAAAACAGCCACGCCGCTGAAGACATTAGGATAATACCAGTCAGACTGACCAGGAAGTGCACAAAGGCGCCACCGGCGATCTCGGCCAGGAAGAACTGGCCGGCGAACGCCAGGAAGATGCCAAGGCAGAAGATTTCCAGCGAATGCTGGCCGCACAGGATCACCGGCCGCAGCCAGCGCGAGCGCAGCCCGCTCCAATCCTTAGGCAAGAATCGCACCGTAATCGCTGCCAACGCCAGGAAATGCGCAAAGCGCAGCACATCGAGATCAGGCTTGTTGATCGGATACATCCATTGTTCGAGTTGCTTCGGCATCAGCGGGTGAAGCTGCGGCACGTACCACGTCAATGTGACGAAGAATGCCGCAAGCAAATAGGCGGCCGACAGCACCAGCGTCACGTTAGAGGCCAAGATCCGCGTCATGCGCTGGGCGCCGCCGAGCGCACACCAGGCCCCGAACACGAACAAGAGCTGCCAGGCGAATGGATTGAACACCCACACGCCGCTCGGATAGGCCGACAGCGCCAGATCGAAATGCCAGGTGGCCGCGTACAACGCCACCGACAGCGCCAGCGCCAGATCGGCCTTGCGTAGCATCAGCCACAGGATCGGCGGCAAAAAGAACATCAGCACGATGTACAGCGGCAGCACGTCCATATTGACCGGCTTGAACCGCAGCAGCAGCGCCTGAATGATGGTGACGTCGGGCTGTTTGAGAAAATCGAGAATGCCCATTTCTTCGGAATAGAGCGGGTTCTCGAACGAGGTCGCGACGTAGGAAATCTCCGCCAGGAAGATCACGAACAGAAACACATGCGCGACATAGATCTGCCAGACCCGCTTCAGAATGCGGGCGGCCGCGATCACAAAGCCGCTCTCGCGCATCGCGCGGCCATAGACGAACGCGGCGGTGTAGCCGGAGATGAAGATGAAAATCTCGGTGGCGTCGCTGAATCCGTAATTGCGGATCGTCAGCCAGGTCAGAAGATTGGCCGGCAGATGATCGATAAAAATCAGCCACAGCGCCATGCCGCGAAACAGATCGAGCCGCAATTCGCGCTGGCTGACCTTGGGCAGCGGCGGCGGCGAAGCATGGACTACCGGCCGCGCCGCTGGTTCCGGGCGCTGCGACGCTACGGTGGACTCGGCAACAGAGCTCATAAGACCCCGTTCTGGCAAAGCGAAAATCGGCAGCCGCAGATAGGGAGGAACAGCGCAGCGGGTCAACTGCGCAATGACCACCAAGCTGCGCTTTGCCGCGGCAAGCCGCCTGTTGCGCCGTCTCGCATTGGAACCCGTAAGCCGGCCAGCGCGCGCGCCGAGCGACGGGAACCTTGGCCTGGAACTATGTTGAAACCACGATCCGCGCCGGCGGTGATCTTTGCCGCTCAGCGGCCGTGCAGATCTGGTTCCGTCTGAAAATCTAGGTTATTATTTAGGCGGTTTTCGAGAGACTGCTGACATGTATCGTGCCGTCACCCGTCAGATCGAGGTCACCGTCGAGCCGAACTTTCTGCCCGAGCGCTCGTCCGACGAAAATTGCCAGTATTTCTGGTCCTACACCATCGTCATCACCAATGCGGGTGACGAGACCGTCCAATTGTGCACCCGGCACTGGATCATCACCGACGCCATTGGCCGCACACAGGAGGTGCGCGGCGAAGGCGTGGTCGGGGAACAGCCGGTGCTGGAACCGGGCGAGCGGTTTGAATATACCAGCGGCGTGCCGCTGGCGACCAGTTCCGGCTTCATGGCCGGCAGCTATCAGATGGTCACCGCCGACGGCGAGCCGTTCGAGATCAACGTGCCGGCATTCTCGCTGGACAGCCCGGACGCAAGGCGCACGCTGAATTAGGGTGCGCCCGGCGCCTGATCTTCCACCCCCGCTTCCTGCGGCGTGAAGCGATACACCGAGGAGCAGAACTCGCAGGTCACCTCGACCTGGCCGTCCTTGACCATGTCGGTCCGATCGGCCGGCTCAAAGCTCGCCAGCATGGCGGCCACCGCCTCGCGCGAGCAGGAGCACTGCGCCCGCACCGACTGCGGTGAAAACACCCGCACGCCGCGCTCATGGAACAGCCGGTACACCAGCCGCTCGCCGGACAGATCCGGATCAAGCAGCTCCAGATCCTCGACCGTGGCGATCAGCGACTGACCTTCCACCCAGGCGTCATCCTCGGCGACCACATGCGGCGCGGTGCCTTCCGGGGCATCGCCGGGGTGCAGATCGGCCTGGCGGGCGCGCTCGGTGGATTGCGGCAGGAATTGCAGCAGCATGCCGCCGGCACGCCAGCGATGCTTGGGGCCACCCTCTTCGCCGCGCCATTCCTCGCCGACCGCGAGCCGCACCCGGGTCGGGATCTGCTCGGAGCGCAGGAAATATTCGTGGGCGGCCTCTTCCAGCGAGCCACCATGCAGCGCCACCAGGCCTTGGTAGCGGCTCATATGGGCGCCCTGGTCGATGGTCATGGCGAGATGGCCATTGCCGAGCAGCGCGCCGGAACTCAGGCCCTCGGCCAGCCGGGCTTTGTCGAACCGGGCATAGGCGCGGATCTGATCGGGGCTCTTGAAATCGACCACCATGAACGACACCGGGCCGTCGGTCTGGGTCTGCAACAGGAACCGGCCCTGGAATTTCAGCGCCGAGCCGAGCAGCGCGGTGAGCGCGATCGCTTCGCCGAGCAGCTTGCCGACCGGCGCCGGATAATCATGCTTGGTCAGAATATCGTCGAGCGCCGGGCCGAGCCGGACCATCCGACCGCGCAGATCGAGGCTGTCGATCTCGAACGGCAGCACCTCGTCGTCGACGGCAATGGCGGACGGCGCGCGGCTCGGAACGTCGGACGCGGCGTGGGGATCGGAGGATTGCGAGGTCATGGCGCTCTATCTGGGGGCAGGTGGCGGGGATCGGAAGGGCCGGACGGCGGCGAGGAATGGCAGCGATGCAGCGGGGCTTGTCCTTCTCCCCTTGTGGGAGAAGGTGTCGCGGACGTAAGGCGCCCGGGAGGGGTGGACGCGGGCGCAGGGCTCGCCCTCTCCTGCCTTCGCTGCGATCAAGCACGCTCTCCCACGCGGGGAGAGGGAAAGAGACCTACGCCACCGCGCCGAGGCACCAGGCCAAAATGCCCTTTTGGGCGTGCAGGCGGTTTTCGGCTTCGTCGAACACCACCGACTGCGGACCGTCGATCACCTCGTCGGTGACTTCCTCGCCGCGATGCGCCGGCAGGCAGTGCATGAACAGCGCGTCCGGCTTGGCCAGCGACATCAGCTTGGCGTTGACCTGATAGGGCCGCAGCAGATTGTGGCGATGCTCGCCGTCCTTGTCGCCCATCGACACCCAGGTGTCGGTGACCACGCAATCGGCGCCGCGCACGGCTTCCTCGGGGTCGGAGCCGAGCATGATCGAGGCGCCGGAATTCTTGATCCAGTCGCGCATCGATTTGTTCGGCGCCAGCTCGGGCGGCGTCGCCACCCGCAGCTTGAAGTTGAAGCGGTCGGCGGCATGGGCCCAGGACGCCAGCACGTTGTTGTCGTCGCCGGTCCAGGCAATGGTGCGGCCTTCGATCGGGCCACGATGCTCCTCAAAGGTCATCAGATCGGCCATCACCTGGCAGGGATGGGAACGGCGCGTCAGGCCGTTGATCACCGGCACGGTGGCATGCGCCGCCAGCTCCAGCAGCGCATCGTGATTGAGGATGCGGATCATGATGGCATCGACATAGCGCGACAGGACGCGCGCGGTGTCGGCAATGGTCTCGCCGCGGCCGAGCTGCATCTCGGCGCCGGTCAGCATGATCGACTCGCCGCCGAGCTGGCGCATGCCGACATCGAACGAGACGCGGGTGCGGGTCGACGGCTTTTCGAAGATCATCGCCAAGGTCTTGCCCTCAAGCGGCTTTTCGCGCGGCAGACGCTGCGCCTTTTCAGCCTTGAGCTTGGCCTTCATGGCCACGCCGGCATCGAGCACCGCGCGCAGCTCCTTGGTGGGCAGATCGGTGAGGTCGAGGAAGTGACGGGGCGTGGTGCTGGTCATCACACCGCCTCCCGCTGCGCGGTGGTCGCGGGCGCCGACAGCGACGCGCACGCGCGCTCCAGCCGCTCCACGGCCTCGGCGAGTTCCGCTTCGCTCAGGATCAGCGGCGGCAACAGCCGCACCACATTGTCACCGGCGGCGACCGACAACATCTTTTCAGCGCGCAGCGCCGCCATCAGCTCGGCGGCCGGCACCACGGCTTTCAGGCCGAGTAACAATCCCTCGCCGCGCAGTTCGCTCAGCACCTGGGGAAAGCGATCGACCACCGAAGCGAGCTTCTGCTTGGCCAGCAGCGCGATCGATTGCACGCGCGGCAGGAAGTCCGGTTCCAGCATGACGTCGAGCACCGCATTGGCGGCAGCCACCGCCAGCGGATTGCCGCCGAAAGTCGACCCATGCGAGCCGGGGGTCATGCCGGACGCGGCCTCGGCGGTCGCCAGGCACGCGCCGATCGGGAAGCCGCCGCCAAGACCCTTGGCGAGCGCCATCACGTCCGGCGCGACGCCAAAGCGCTGATGGGCAAACAATTCGCCGGTGCGGCCCATGCCGGTCTGCACCTCGTCGAACATCAGCAGCAAACCATGTTCATCGCACAGCTCGCGCAGCGCCCGGAAGAACGCCGGGTCGGCGGCGCGCACCCCGCCCTCGCCCTGCACCGGCTCGATCAGAATCCCGGCGGTGGCCGGCCCGATCGCAGCTTTCACCGCATCAAGGTCGCCGTGCGGCACCTGGTCAAAACCTTCGACGGGCGGGCCGAAGCCGTCGAGATATTTGGCTGCGCCGGTGGCCGCCAGCGTCGCCAGCGTGCGGCCGTGGAAGGCACCTTCGAAGGTGATGATCCGGTAGCGCTCCGGCTGCCCGTTGGTCGCGTGATACTTGCGCGTCATCTTGATCGCGCATTCCATCGCTTCGGCGCCGGAATTGGCGAAAAACACGAAGTCGGCAAAGCTGTGCTCACACAGCCGCGCGGCGAGCCGCTCGCCTTCCGGACTCTTGAACAGGTTGGACGTATGCCAGAGCTTAGCGGCCTGCTGTTGCAGGGCTGCGACTAAATGCGGATGCGCGTGACCGAGCGCGTTGACCGCAACGCCGCTGGTGAAATCGAGATATCGCTCGCCGTCCGCAGTGATCAGCCAGACGCCCTCGCCGCGTTCGAAGGCGAGGTCCGCCCTGGCGAATACCGGCAAAAGATGAGAACTCGTCGTGCTGTTGGCCATGGCCGTTCCGATCGGAAAATGGGGAGGGGATGAGCCGCCGATTACGCCCCAATGACGACAGGACAGCAGACCCCGAAAACGAAATGTGCCGCCTTTCCAGGCGGCACGGTGGACATTCTAAGTCGACGGCAAGCACTGTCAACCGATGTATGCGCTGGAAATCTCGGGGTCGCGCTTACCCTCAATTGTGGTCATAACCGCCAAAACAAGGCCAAAATATCGGCCTAAATCGACCTGGTAGTTAGAAGGTGTGGACGCACCAGGGCGGACTCTTGCGCGAGAGTCAGGCCATATTGTAGCGTTTTGGGTGTCGGGTACGACATCTCGTGCACGGTTTGTGATCCTTCGTTGAGTCCTGAGTACGGCGTAACGCCCGGGCGTGAAAGCGCGTCCGGCGAGGGCTAAGGGATTCTGCCGGCAGGGGATTTGGAGACCAAAGAGCCGCAGCGACGCTCTCGGAAATGGCCGCTGCGACACGAAGGGATAGAGCGATGACGGTATTGACCTGGACCGACGATCGCGTCGAACAGCTCAAAAAGCTCTGGGAAGGCGGTCTGTCCGCCAGCCAGATTGCTGCAGAGCTGGGCAACGTGACGCGCAACGCCGTGATCGGCAAGGTCCACAGGCTGGGGCTTTCTGGCCGTGCCAAGAGCCCCTCCGCCGCAGCGCCGCGTCCGCGCAAGGCTCGTCCGGCACCGCATATGATGCGCGTGACCCGGCCGGTGGCCCGCGGCAACACGGCGCTGGCGCATGTGTTTGAAGTGGAAGCCGAGCCGGATCCGGTAGCCTACGATAATGTGGTGCCGATGAATCAGCGGTTGACCCTGCTGGAACTGAACGAAGCCACCTGCCACTGGCCGATCGGCGACCCGAGCAATCCGGAATTCTTCTTCTGCGGCGGCAAAGCGCTGCCGGGACTGCCCTACTGTGCGCATCACTCGCGCATTGCCTATCAACCGGCCAACGATCGCCGGCGCACCCAGTCCAAGCCGACGCGCTAATGCGCGACGGCGGGGCGCGGCAAGGTCCGCGCACCGACACATGCGCGTCAGGCTGTGCCGCAATAGATACCCAATTAGTTATCAGCCTTTTTGATTAGTCGATTTTGTCAGCCGATTTTTCCCGCGATATTGCGCAGGCGCTGACAACAGCAACACCAACAACCAGCGAAGCCATCAGGTGGCGTTTCATCGGGCACCGCGGCCGCATGGCCGCGTGGTGCACCGATGTTGCGCTGCGTTGCCCCTCAATACGTACCCGCGAACACGCGGCACGACCAGTTATTGCCGTGGCCGTGAACTAATAAGGCGTCATGCCCGCGCTTGTTGTTTAGCCCGGCGACATGTCGGACACCTGTTCGGGGACATCACTGACACTTTTGGGCGTGGTCAAGTCGATCGTTGCGACTGGCCACGATCCGAAGAAGATTCCATAGCGACCGTCCTGGTCGAGCGGCCGCACGGCGAGGCGTTCACCGCGCAAGGCGCGTGGCACCTGCCAGAGGC
>NZ_QJTI01000027.1 GCF_003217325.1 Rhodopseudomonas faecalis | reverse complement strand
GCCTCTGGCAGGTGCCACGCGCCTTGCGCGGTGAACGCCTCGCCGTGCGGCCGCTCGACCAGGACGGTCGCTATGGAATCTTCTTCGGATCGTGGTCAGTCGCAACGATCGACTTGACCACGCCCAAAAGTGTCAGTGATGTCCCCGAACAGGTGTCCGACATGTCCCCGGGCTAAACAACAAGCGCGGGCATGACGAGTCAATGGCAGGAACCGTTGGTATTATTCGTCGACCGGCTCTTCGCCTTCGGCGTCGCGCTCGGGCAAACCGGCCAGAATCTGATCGGCAATCAGCCCGGAATTTTGCCGGATCGCGGCTTCGATCTTGGCGGTGACATCCGGATTGCTGCGCAGGAAGGTTTTGGCGTTCTCGCGGCCCTGGCCGAGCCGCTGGCTGTCATAGGAGAACCAGGCGCCGGACTTGTCGACAATGCCAGCCTTGACGCCGAGATCGAGGATCTCGCCCATCTTGGACACGCCTTCGCCGTACATGATGTCGAACTCGACCTGCTTGAACGGCGGCGCCAGCTTGTTCTTCACCACCTTGACGCGGGTCTGGTTGCCGATCACCTCGTCGCGCTCTTTGATCTGGCCGATCCGGCGGATATCGAGCCGCACCGAGGCGTAAAATTTTAGCGCGTTGCCGCCGGTGGTGGTTTCCGGCGAGCCATACATCACACCGATCTTCATCCGGATCTGGTTGATGAAGATCACCATGGTGTTGGACTTGTTGATCGAGGCGGTCAGCTTGCGCAGCGCCTGGCTCATCAGCCGCGCCTGCAGGCCGGGCAGCGCGTCGCCCATCTCGCCTTCCAGTTCCGCGCGCGGCACCAGGGCGGCGACCGAGTCGACGATCAGCACATCGACCGCGCCGGAGCGCACCAGCGTATCGGCGATTTCCAGCGCCTGCTCGCCGTGATCGGGCTGCGAGATCAAAAGCTCATCGACATTGACGCCGAGCTTGCGGGCATAGATCGGATCAAGCGCGTGCTCGGCGTCGATGAAGGCGCAAATGCCGCCCTTCTTCTGCGCCTCGGCGACGCAATGCAGCGCGAGCGTGGTCTTACCGGAGGATTCCGGGCCATAAATCTCGATGATCCGACCCCTGGGCAGACCGCCGACGCCGAGCGCAATGTCGAGCCCGAGCGAGCCGGACGACACCGTCTCGATCTCCATCGCCCGATCGTTCTTGCCAAGCTTCATGACCGAGCCCTTGCCGAACTGACGTTCGATCTGAGACAGCGCGGCGGCCAATGCCTTGGACTTATCCATAGAAGATCCTTCAACGATACGCAGGGCGGATGCGGACATTGGTCGTGCTCCTTTTGAACGGGATTCGCAACGGCCACGGCGGTGGCGCACAGATCTTTGGCTCGGGAGCAATGTACTCTATTTGTTCCCTGTTCGCAATATGTTCTTTTTGGAGAAGCGCCCAGCAACCGAGTTGGCGTTAAGTCACGGAAACCGGCCTGACCTAGCCGGTCTTCGTCGCTTTGGCGGCATCCAACTCCGGCTCCTGTTCCGCGATCGCTGGCAGGAGGTCGTTGTGCTCTTCAATGCGGAGCATCCGAATGTCGCGCACGGCCTTACCGAACCAGGCGTGTTGCTTCTGGAGGTCCTGAACCGCCAGCACGCAATTGACCGGCGTGACATGGTCGTTGCCGAAATAGACACTGCCTTGCTGGCGCGCAAAACCATGCGCCTCAAACACTTTGCGGATGTCTTCGTAGGCGTTGTTGTAGCTGTCGTTGTGGTAATGCGCCTTGAGCGTCTCAATATCGAGATCGAACGCGATCGCGTACATCCGTCCCCCCGCCGGCTTCCTGACACTGTCCCAGAAGCTGTTGTGGCCGAGGCCCGGAACAACCGACAGCTTTGCTTTCTGACCGGCACTCGGACGACGATACTTCATATCGCACTCCTGGGTTGCGGCGATCTTGGCCTAACGAACTGTGCGGCGCTGTTTCAGATTGGATATAGGCCGACGGATTGAAAAAGAAACCGTTGAGATCAAACGGGAATGCGGATCGCCGCGACGGCACATAGGCCACGGCACGCCTCGCCCTTCTCACTCCATTTGACCTCGCCTCGAAAAGTTCCACCTATTGGGACCATCCACCCGCAAGGAGCCCCCAATGGCGATCGATCTGAAAGACCTCGAGCAGCGGCTGAGGAAGCTCGAGCGCGACTAATACCAACGGAAATTGATACCAACCCATCCGCACGTCATGGCCGGGCTTCGTCCCAGCCATCCACGTCTTTGATCTTGCGGCGCTTTCAAGACGGCAGCGGCGGGATTGCTTACGATCGGTCTTCAATGCCCCGCGGCATTGGAGAACAGATTGATGACAATCACGCCGCCGATGATCATCGCGATGCCGCACAGCGCGGCGATGTCGAGCTTCTGCCCCATAAACGCCCAAGCCGCGCCGGCGATCAGCACCACGCCAACCCCGGACCAGATGGCGTAGGCGATCCCGGTCGGCAGCGTGCGCAGCGTCAGCGACAGGAAGTAGAACGACACACCATAGCCGACCACGGTCACCAGCGTCGGCCCGAGCTTGGTGAAGCCGTCCGACAGTTTCAGGAAAGTCGTCCCGATCACTTCGGCGATGATGGCGATCAGCAGAAAAACATAGGTCATCGGCGCTCGCTCGCGGTGTCCCAAAGGCGGTTCCGAGCCATCAGAACCGGTTTGCTTAGTTCAGACGGTAACGCTTTTTCATGACGCGAACCGGAAACGACGCAGCGTGACCACACGCGCTTCCGTGATGATCTTTAGCAGCACTGTTCCTGTAGAAAGCACTGGCATTCGCCCGCCACAGGTTCATACTCACGGCCTTACGGGAAAGCCGCCGCCGGCGATGACCGGCACAGCCAATACAACGCGCGCTCCCGCCACCCAGCAGGGGAGGACGTCGCGCATGACCCAATATCGGGTGCACGATCCTTTGTCATGGACCGCCGCCGAACTCGAGGCAGAGGCGATCCGGCTGCGCCAGGAAGCCAAGACGCTGCCGGGCGGCCTGGAGCGCAACAGCATGCTGATCGAAGCGCGGCATTTGGAAGCCGCCGCGCAGCTCGACGGCTGGCTCAATTCGCCAGGGCTGCAGCCGCCGCGCTGACCAGGGCCCGCTGCCATGGCAGGCGGGGCCCGATCATCACCGCGGCGACAGCGTCGGTCATTTCGCCTGCGGCAGGCTCCAGATGACCGCCAGCATCACCGGCACGGTGATCGCCGAGAACATCAGCCATTTCAGGATGCCCGCCCCGACGCTGCGCCGGAACGCGCGCAAGATCGGATAGGTGGTGATGATCCACGGCAGCACCAGGCCGATCACGACGGCATAGAGATAGAGATTCATCAGGCAGCCTCTCCGGCGTACGGTTCACACGGCGCCAGCTAGCTACAGTCCGCAGCCTCAGCGTCAATTGATCTTTCGCAGCGGCGACCAAACACCGCTGCCGCGGGCTTCACCCCTGTTCAAGCTCCAATTGATTGAGCGCCGTGGCCGGATAGCTGCGGCCATCGGGCGTGATGATCTCCACGTCCCAGCAACCGTCAGCGAGCAACTCGTTCGCCTTCTTGATCGCAGCGGCGACCGTCTCGCGATGCAGCGACAGCGCCCCGGAGGTGTCGATGGCGTTGATATGGAAGGTCATGTCGGCACTCCTCGTCCTTCGCTGGTGATCGGCACCGTTGCCGGCCCCACCCCCACGGTCGAACCGCCGACCGCAGGCCGCGGCGCCGGTCCAGCCTCGCGCCGCTCGGCCGATTTGACCACCAAGCGCGCGCGCAATCCCCATAGACTTTCTGGTGGTTCGAGACCGCCTTGTTCGCAGCGCGAGCATGTGCCCGGTCCCTCGTGATCACCCGAGGTCAACGGCCTCTTGCAATTTGCTCCGAACACGATTCTGCTGAGGCATCGCTTGCTTTGCGAGGAATGGCGATGGCCCAGCGCAATCAACAATCTGCAGCTCACAACTCGACGCCGCGTCACACCCTGTTTCGGCTGAAAGCGATCGCCAGCGAGCTACGGGCCAAGCAGGCCACCGACGCGACGGAGCGGCAGAATTGGGAAGAGCTGGCGATCGAATGGCACCTGCTCGCCAATCGCGCCCTTGAGACCCGCACGCGCGATCAGCAGCCCCAGGGTCAACCATCGCGCGCCGAACGCGCTGAGCCCGCCGACGAACCATCAACCGCGCGCGAGCCGCAAGGCATCGGTTACTACATCGACAGCCTGACCGGAGCGATGCACCAGGTCCAGCATCGACGCTAAGCCACCCTCTCCACCGCCTGCTCATTGCCTATGCCAGATGACGAATTGCCGCGTTAGCTGGCGGTCCCCGGCCAATAATGCGGCACCGTGATTTGAGCGAAATCAACGGTATTTCGAGCAATGTCAGATTAGCTGACACACCGGCGCATCCGTCGCTGGTGATCGGGTGGACGCTTACAGGTTGGAGGGGTCGAGAGGATGCGCGTTCCGACATTGATCGCAATACTTGCCGCTACGGTTGCGCTCGCGGGCTGCAATCAGAAATCCGGCGAGGTCGGCCCCAAGGGCGAGCCGGGTGTCGCCGGTCCTGTGGGCCCCGCTGGTCCTCCCGGCGTCTCCGGCAGCAGCATCCGCACCGTGACGTCCGAGAGCTGCGCCGCCAATGGCTGCCCGACCAAGTGCGCCGAGGATGAGACGCTGATCTCCGCCATCTGCGTCGGCCCGACCAGCGCGAAATTCAGCGACAATCTGCAGATCGAAAACGGCATTCTCACCGCTCGCTGCGGTCCCAACGCCGCCCGCACGATCGCAACCTGTGCCCGAAAATAATCGTAGTCCCACGATCGCCCAAGACCGCTCACAGCGGTTTTGGGCGTTCGAGGTCTGCATTTTTCAAAGGATAACAGTGTCCGGTTCTTGACGCCTCGCCACTACCCATGCACCAGTACTTGCAGCGAACGTCAGGAAAACCGGCCAATATTGCGGAGAATCTCGCACCATTTGATCTAGATCAAACGATCACGCTTCTGTCGGCGCCCTGTTCGCCGTCATGGCTCATTTCATCTACCGATGTCCGCGCACCCGCATGAACGTTCAGGCCTGGCGGCAGGATAACTGCCCCCCAGAACAGAGCGGCGAGTACGAGGCCTTCGAGTGTCCGGCTTGCACCCGACTGCACTTCATCAATTGTGCGACAGGCAAGCTGCTCGGCGATAGCGGCGATTGAAACGTGCGCGTCACCACCGGATCGGGAAGAAGATGACCAGGATGACAACACCCCAGCGGCACGCCGCTGGGAGCGGGAGCAGGCGCCACCAGGAGCCCGTCGGCCGATCATCACCGGATGACCTAGATCAATTTTTGCGCGATCGCTGCTAGCCTAGATAGAAGCAATGTGGCAATCAATCGAAAGCGCTCCTTACGATCAGGACCTTGAGCTGGCTGTCATCGACGATGACGGCCCTCACGCTTTGGTGTTCCCGTGTCGACGGACCAAACAAGGCTGGGCCGATTCGAAGAGCGGCAAACCCGTGGAAGTCCGCCCGACCCATTGGCGGGAATGGCGCCACCTGACCTACGGCTGATGCGCGGCCGGCTGACCTTCGGTCAGCCGCAGCCCTGATAGCTGAGCATTCTTAGCTCAGAGCCGGCCGGTTTCGACGCCGGCTGAGGTAGTATCCATTGGCTCACACAGCATCGGCCGATGCGGATTGGTCAATCTAACTAGCCGCTCCATGATGGCCGCGGCCGGATCCCAAGCCGAGCTCCCCCCTTAGAATTCCGGATCGCGGCAATTCATGTGGGCGTGTGCAAGCACGCTGGAAGTTTCGCCATCCAGAACTTCGCGATCAAAACGCGCGTCAGCACTCAAGGCAGACCGTCACAGCACGAACTCGGTTCTGAAAGCATCGGAACCAAAACGCTAGGTGCGGCTCTTCTCGGCCTTCTCGGATCTGATCAGGCTCGCCAGGGTGGCCTCTTCCTGGGCGAGCAATTTGATAATCGTCTGCCGCTTGCAGTCGTCGATATCTGTGGCGAGCAGCCTGCGGTAGTGCTCGATATTCAGCCTAGCCACGCTCTTGTCCATTGCGAACAACCTCGTCGCTGCACTCGGCCTCCGGCTCCGCGCAAAACCTGTGATGGCCGCGATGATCGCGCGCCACCCACTGTCAATTCGCGGCGTTACCGGTCTTGTTTTTCGGTTTAGCAGAGGCCCGAGCGGGCTCCGTGCCACGAACATCGCCCCAAGGGTCGGACGATGCCTTGCTGTCCGGGATCTTTCTCAGCGAGTCTCGGTAGGCTTTTTCCGCAATTCGTTCCTGTTCGATTTCCTCGGCGCTCTTGCTCTTGAGTTCAGGAATCAGATTGACGTTCGGCATCTGCGCGACGGCGGTGCTCGCCAGCATCGACCCGCCAACAAAACATCCCGCAACCAAGCCAAGCGCGGGCCGCAGCCATCGCTTCGGCATCGACGGGTCATGGGTTGACTGAGCCATTGCTGTTCTCCTCACGCCTCGCATCCGCAGCTCGCCGTGGCCGCTGCAGATTGGCTCGACCGTGGCACGATCTTCGCAACTACAGATCGGAATGACTGCTGTTGCAGATGGCTGCGGCAAGCCCGAGGACCATAGATCACTGTCGCGCTGGTTTTCAAGCTACGGAGAGTTGATGCAATTGGTCACGGCGTTACGCCGCAGGCATAGCTCGACTGTTAGCCAGCCCCCGCCGCGCCGCTGCCGATAGCGGCAGATTCGCCAGCCATGGTTAAGACCGCGAACCACGTTTGGCCAAACTGAACGCATTGCTCGGGTGTTTGGGCGCCGGCCGCGATGCGCTCAAGCGCATAAGTTCCGCGGTCCGCTATCCGCTCCGCTCACGAACCATTGATCAAGCGCCCTGCTCGGCACTGACCGCCTGATCGTTAGCGCTACTGAGCGCGCATGCGGCGCGACTAACTGATCCAGCAGTCCGCATAGGATGAGCGTCATACCAACGGCTCCTGCCATTGACTCGTAATGCCCGCGCTTGTCGCGGGCATCCACGTCTTGAAAGCGGCGCAAGATCAAGGACGCGGATGGCCGGGGCGGAGCCGGGCCATGACATGCAGATGGATTGGTATCAATTTCCGTTGGTATCATACACTTTGAGTATTCGTGACTTGAGTATTCGTGACGCTCACGCCGCCGCGCACACCCACCTTTGCCGCATGACCGGCATGGCACCGGTCACGCCGCACTGCATCGCATGATGTTGGCCATTGCATCGCGGCGGACTTGGCGCGGCTTGAACCGGCCGGGCGCCGTGTCAGATCCCCCAGGCGAGATCGTCCTCGGCGTTTTGTTCCGCCGCGACATGGCGGATGGCGCGCAGCAATTGTTCCGGCGGCTGCGCACCGGTCAGCGCGTAGCGGCGACCGAACACGAAGGTCGGCACGCCGGAAATGCCGCGCTCGGCGGCGTCCTTGGCCTGCGCGCTGATCAGCGCGACGTCGCGGTCGCTGTCGAGCCACGCGCCGATCTGGTCCGGCTCCAGCCCGCAATCGGTCGCAGCCTGCAGCAACACTTGGCGGTCGGTCAGGTCACCGCCATCGCGGAAATACAATTCCATCAGCCGCTGTTTCATGGCGGCTGCCGTTCTGGTGCCGCCGAATTCTTCGGCCCAATGGATCAGCCGATGGCAATCAAGCGTGTTCGGTTGGCGCCGCACCAGTTCCGGCCGGTAGTTCAGCCCTTCTGCCGCGGCTTCCTCGGCGATCCGGCCGGCGATCCGTTGATAGCCTTCGACCGAGCCGAATTTCGCGGTGAGATAGGCATCGCGGTCCATGCCCGCAGCCGGCACCCAGGGATTGAGAAAGTAAGGCCGCCAATGCACTGTCACCGGCACATCGCCGAGCTGCTGTAGCGCGCGGTCGAGCCGCCTTTTGCCGATATAGCACCACGGGCACACCACGTCGGACACGACGTCGATACGGAGTGGTTTGACGATCATCGCCTGTCCTCCCCTCAGCCAGCGCTATCTTCGTCGCATTGCCGGGCGCTGCGCAAGAGTTGCGCGGCCTGGATCGAGATCATTTGTGGGAAGCGATGATGAGCGCACCCAAGCCGCGCCGCCATCCAGAAGGGGCAAGGACGCAGCGCGCCAGCACGGCGCGCGCGGGAGCATTGATGCCGCTGTGCAGCAACGGCGCAGCGCGGCGGCCGTTACGCTTTGCGTGCGCGCTTGCTGGCGGGGCGCTTGGCCTGCTTCGCCTTGGTGGCGGGTTTGGTGGCCGCCTTCGCCTTGCTGGCGGTGGTGTGTGCTGACGCTGTGGCCTTCGACGAAGCCTTGGACGATGACTTGGCCTTGGACGAGGATTTGGACGAGGACTTAGACGAGGACTTAGACGAGGACTTGGCCTTGCTGACCGTGTTGGTCTTGGTGACAGCCTTGGTCTTGGTCGATGCCTTGCTGTTACCAGCCGCCTTGCCGTTGGCAGCTTTGGTCGTGGTGGTTTTGGTCTTGGTAGTTTTGGACTTGGTGGTTTTGGACTTGGTGGTTTTGGACTTGGTGGTTTTGGACTTGGCCTTGTCGGCAGCGGTCTTGGCCTTGGCCTTGGCCTTGGTCTTGACCTTGTTGGCCACGGCGCCCTTGGCCTTCTTGGTCTTGGCGCTGCTGGCCTTGCCGTTGTTCGATTTGGCCTTGTCGGCGGCGCGTTCGGCCTTGGCCTCGGCCGCCTTCTTGGCGCGCTTCTTCTCGCAGGCGTCGCATTTGCAGCCGATCGGCTTCAAGAACGCCTTAAAATATTCGGTGCCGTAGTCATAATTGATCTCGTCGCCCGGCTCGATCTTCTTGATCGCGCGGATGATCACCTTGCGCTTGCGGACATTGACGTCCGACTCCGCATTCGGCTTGCAGGAATGGTTGATGTAGCGCGCGATGTTCTTGCGGATCGAGCCGTCGATGGTCCAGCGCTTGTTGATCTGGAACAGATACTTGTTCTCGATCGCGTCGTGTTTCTCGTTATGCGCGTCCAGCAGCGGCCCAAAATAGCGGATGATCTTGGTGCCTTTTTTGATCGGCTTGGTGGCAAACAGGCCGAGCCCGGTGCGGGACCGGCCGATGCGATACGGCTTGGACTCTGGAATCGGGGGCATGTGCGGGACAAAGGCTTGGTGAGCAGAAAAGGCGGCGCGCGAACGCGCTGTTCTAGTGCGATTCCGCGCAAATGTCAGCGCATTCGCAAGGGGCCGCAGCGGCGACCTGCCGCCGCGCTCAGGCCGGGGGCCGCAATGGCGCGGTCAGCACCGCGCCAAACAGCGTTTCGGCATCTACGCCAGGCGGCAGCCGCTGCAGGATTTCCGCGAGCCGGCCATCGAGCAGCAGCGTGGTATAGCCATGCACCAGCGACCAAGCGCGCACGATGCCGGCGGCCTGATCGAGCGACAGCGACTGGCTGTCGACCGCCTCGCGGCGCAGATCGCCGATCGTGCCGGTCAGCCCGGCAAAGGCGGCGTTGGTGGCATCGCGCAGCGCCGGCCGATTGAGATCGAGCCGCTCGGTGCGAAACATCAGTAGATACATCGCCGGATGGGCGCGCGCATAAGCAAGATAAGCCCGCGCCCTTGCCGCGGCCTGTTCGAGCGGCGTGGCCGCGCCGGCCGCGGCCGCCACCATCGCCGCGTTGAACCGCGCAAAGCCGATCGCCGCCAGATCGCTGACCAGCCCGGTGAGATCGCCAAAATGATGGGTCGGCGCCGCGTGCGACACGCCGGCCTCGCGCGCGGTGGCGCGCAGCGTCAGCCCGGCAAGGCCGTCGCGCTCCAAAATCCGTTCGGCCGCGACCAGCAGCGTATCGCGCAGCGCGTGGTGATGATAACGCACCTCGGCACGCCGCGCGCTGCTGCGCACGCCAAGTGGCGACGTTTGCGGCGCCGACGTTTTCGACGCAGCTTTGGGTGCGGGGACCGCTTTGGGCGCGGCTTTGCGCGGCGCCTTCGTGGACGCCTTCTTGGGCGCCATTGCGGCTTTCTTGACCTTGGCCCGCGCCGCGGTTGCCTTGTCCCGTGCGGGTGAACGTAGCTTGGCCATTTCAGTTCCGGTTCACGATCATGACACTGTCAAGTTATTACCTTGACGGTGCGGAGGTCCATTCCTAGCCTAACTAGACAGCGTCAAGATGGCGAGGCCGCGCGATGTCGCAACGTCACAACCTGTCGTCGATCGACCGCAGCAATCTGGCACCCATTCAGATTGAATGCGACGCCGATTTTTTGCCCGTGTTCGGGGAACTGCCCCGCGAGCTGAACGGCACGCTGTATCGCAACGGCGCCAATCCGCAGTTTGAATCGCCGGGCGCGCATTGGTTCTTCGGCGACGGCATGCTCCATGCCTTCCGGATCGATAATGGCCGGGTGTCCTATCGCAATCGCTGGGTGCGCACGCCAAAATGGCTGGCGGAACACGACGCCGGCCGGCCGCTGTTCGGCGCCTTCAACCGCAAACTGCCGGACGCGCCGTCCTCGGTCACCGATGATGGCGGCGTCGCCAACACCAACGTGCTGTTTCATGGCGGCCGGCTATTGGCGCTGGAGGAAGGCCATCCGCCGACCGAGATCGATCCTGACACGCTGGCGACGCGCGGCTATCACGATTATGGCGGCGCCATCACCGGGCCGTTCACGGCGCATCCCAAAATCGATCCGGTGAGCGGCGAGATGCTGTTCTTCGGCTACAATGCCGGCGGACCGCTGACCGCGCGCATGAGTTTTGGCGTGATCGACCGCGATGGCAAAGTTGCACGTTTCGAGCATTTCAAGGCGCCGTTTGCGGCGATGGTGCACGACTTCATCGTCACCGCGCGCTATGTGCTGTTTCCGATCCTGCCGCTGACCGGCAGCCTGTGGCGCGCGTTTCGCGGCAAGCCGCCTTATGCCTGGGAACCCGGCAAAGGCGCTTATGTCGGCGTGATGCCGCGGGCCGGCTCGCCCAAAGACATTCGCTGGTTCCGCAGCGAAGCCTGCTTTGTCTTCCATGTGATGAATGCCTGGGACGATCGCGAGCGCATCATCGCCGACGTCATGCAATCCGAGCAGGCGCCGCTGTTTCCCGACGTCAACGGCCATCCGACCGATCCGGAGCGATCGCGCGCACGGCTGTGCCGCTGGACCTTCGACCTTGCCGCCAATAGCGATCGGTTCCAGCGCACCTATCTCGACGACACCACCGGCGAGTTCCCGCGCATTGATGATCGCTTCACCGGACTGAAAACCCGGCACGGCTGGTACGCCAGCGCCAACCCCGCTTCGCAGCTGCTTGGCGGCATGAGCGGGCTGGTGCATGTCGATCATCACACATCGACACGCGCGCACTACCGCCTGCCCCCCGGCGATACCACGTCCGAGCCGGTATTCGTGCCGCGCTCTGCCAATGCTGACGAAGGCGACGGCTGGCTGCTGGCGGTGCTATGGCGCGCACGCGACAAGCGCAGTGATCTGGCGGTGTTCAATGCCACCGATCTTGCCAGCGGACCGATCGCGCTGGTGCAGCTCGGCCACCGAATTCCCGATGGCTTTCACGGCAATTGGGTGGCCGCGCGCTAATCGCCGCGTGCGTCACATGATAAAGACAGCGCGGCCTCATAGCAGCGGTCGGCTGTCATGCGCTGTTAACAATCGCGTAGCAACGGCGCGCCGCGGCGGAGCAATCGCGGTCCTGCACTAGCTCATGGTTAGTCGTGGACTGATCGTCGCACGCTCTTGACGTTTGCCATTTCCATCGCGCGATACCGTTTCGGCTACGGCTTTCGCTGCGACCGCGAAATTTCCTTGTTGCCGAACCCTGCGATGTATTATGAGGGACGCCGATCCCGTGCCGGTCGCGCATGGGGCAATAGGGAGAGAGCAATGTCCGTGGATGGCAACTGGAATATCACGATGAGCACGCCGATGGGCGATCGGCAGGCGACGCTGTCGCTGCAGAGCTCGGGCGGCACCTTGACCGGCACGCAGGCCGCTGATGGCGATTCCGGCGAGATCTTCGACGGCACCGTGAATGGCAACGACGTGGCCTGGAAGCTGTCGATCACCAATCCGATGCCGCTGACGCTGGCCTTCACCGGCAAGGTGGACGGCGACAACATGGCGGGCGAAATGGGCATCGGCCCGATGGGCTCGTTCCCGTTCAAGGGCAGCCGCGCCTAAGCTGACCGGAGCGCGCTCTTAGCAGCGCGCCACTTCAGTACCAGATCTGCATCGGCAGACCATGATCGTCCCGAGGCGGCTCGCCTCGGGGCACACACCGCTCCGAACGATCGCCGCACCGCTCTGTTCGATCAAACGCGGCGAGATCACGCGCTGCCAGCGCACAGGCGCAGGCATCGAGCACATCATCGGCCTTGGCGCCGCTGCCGATCCGCGCGCTTGCTAACCAATCATCGATTTGCACGACACCTCTCCCGATCAACAGATCGCGGCGCAGCTTGAGGCCATCAGCCGAGTGCTTTGACGGCAATGGCCGCTCGCCATTGAGGCGGCGGAACACCAGCTCCGGGTGGCTCTCGCGCAGATCGAGATCGCGGTGGCTGCACACGAACCGATCGACCTCGATGATTTTGGGGCCGAGATGCCAGAGCTGCAGCGACACCCGCGCCTGGCCGCGCAGCGCTGCGGCTTGATTGGCTTTGGCAAAATCCTGCGGATAGGCGAAGTCGCGCCACAGCCAGCGCCGCGCGCCGGAAAATACCCGACTGCCATGGGGCCGCAGCAGCGCCCGCGCCTCACGATCGCAGGCGCGCTCGCCATCGTCACTAAGACCGATCGGAATATCGATCGCCGCAATGGTGAAGCGCTGCGATCGCAGCCAGGAAATGTCGGGAACAAAATCGATCGCGGCGCGGTCGCCATGAAGCGTGACGGCGACCCAGCCCTTGCGAAAACCATCAAGACCGATGGCGATCATCGCACCGCCCTCGCACTCAAGAGGCACGCCGTCTCATACCAGCAGCCCTCCATTGTGAGCCGTCATGCCCGCGCTTGGCGCGGGTATCCACGTCTTAAAATCGCAGCAAGGCGTGGATGGCCGGGACGAGCCCGGCCATGACGTGCGCAGTGGTTAGTATCATCCGTCATTCCGGGGCGCTCACGAAGTGAGCGAACCCGGAATCTGATCGCATCGATCTCAATAATTGAGATCGCGCCTCAACCCAGATTGAGTTCCTGGAAGAAGTCGTTGCCCTTGTCATCGACGATGATGAAGGCCGGGAAATCGACGACGTCGATCTTCCAGATCGCTTCCATGCCGAGCTCCGGATATTCCACCACCTCGACCTTCTTGATGCAGTGCTCGGCGAGATTGGCCGCGGCGCCGCCGATCGAGCCGAGATAGAAGCCGCCATACTTCTTGCAGGCTTCGCGCACTGCTGGCGCGCGGTTGCCCTTGGCGACCATCACCATCGAGCCGCCAGCGGCCTGGAACTGATCGACAAAGCTGTCCATGCGGCCTGCGGTGGTCGGGCCGAACGCACCGGAGGCATAGCCTTCCGGCGTCTTGGCCGGGCCGGCGTAGTACACCGGATGGTTCTTAAAATAGTCCGGCAGCGGCTCGCCGTTCTCCAGCCGCGCGCGCAGCTTGGCGTGGGCGGCGTCGCGCGCCACGATCATGGTGCCGGTCAGCGACAGCCGGGTCTTGATCGGATGCTTGGCCAGCGTCGCCAAAATGTCCTTCATTGGCTGGTTGAGGTCGATCTTCACCACCTCGCCGCCGAGTGCCTGCTCGACCTCCGGCAGATATTGCGCCGGGTTGTGCTCGAGCTGTTCGAGATAGACGCCGTCCTTGGTGATCTTGCCGACCATCTGCCGGTCGGCCGAGCACGACACGCCGATGCCGATCGGCAGGCTGGCGCCATGGCGCGGCAGCCGGATCACGCGCACGTCGTGGCAGAAATATTTGCCGCCGAACTGCGCGCCGACGCCGAGGCTTTGCGTGATCTTATGGATCTCGCGTTCCATCTCGAGGTCGCGGAACGCGTTGCCGAATTCCGAGCCCTGGGTCGGCAGCGCGTCGAGATATTTGGCCGACGCCAGTTTCACGGTCTTCATGGTGCTTTCGACCGAAGTGCCGCCGATCACGATCGCGAGGTGATAGGGCGGGCACGCCGCGGTGCCGAGCGTCAGCACCTTTTCCTTCAGGAACGCCACCAGCCGGTCCTTGGTGAGCAGCGACGGCGTTGCCTGGAACAGAAAGCTCTTGTTGGCCGAGCCTCCACCCTTGGCCATGAACATGAACTTATAGGCGTCGTCGCCCTCAGCGTAGATCTCGCACTGCGCCGGCATGTTGTTGGCGGTGTTCTTCTCCTCGAACATCGACAGCGGCGCGACCTGCGAATAGCGCAGATTGCGGCGCAGATAGGCGTCGCGCGCGCCTTCCGACAGCGCCGCCTCGTCATCGCCATCGGTGATGACGTTGGCACCCTTCTTGCCCATGATGATCGCGGTGCCAGTGTCCTGGCACATTGGCAGCACGCCGCCGGCCGAGATGTTGGCATTCTTCAGGAAATCGAGCGCCACGAACTTGTCGTTGGCGCTGGCTTCCGGATCATCGAGGATGGCGCGCAGCTGCTTGAGATGGCCCGGGCGCAGATAATGGTTGATCTCGCCGAATGCGGCCTCGGCCAGCGCGCGCAGCGCCTCGCGCTCCACCACCAGCATGTCGCGGCCGAGCACCTTCTCCACCCGCACCCCGGCGCTCGAAATCTTGCGATAGGGCGTCTCGTCCTTGCCGAGCGGAAACAGCGGGGTGTGCTTATAGGGCGGAACCGGCTTTTCGGACGGAATGGCGGTGGGAGCGTTCATCGGCGAGCCTCGGCGGTGGGGGAAATGCGGGCTCTGTCTAGGCCTTTTCGTCAGGATTTTGAAGGGTTCGAAACGGGAGCCGCCGGGCGAGCCCGTAGCCCGGTCGAAGCCCGTAGCCCGGATGGAGCGCAGCGCAATCCGGGACAACCGAGGGGACGGCTTTATGGCCCCGGATTTCGCTACGCTCCATCCGGGCTACAGATAACTCTGAGTACCCCCACCCCGGCCTCCGCTTCGCTCGGCCGACCCTCCCCGCAAGGGGGAGGGAAATCGCTGGCTCACATCGGAAAATCACTGACGTGACAGCTGGGGAGATCGTCGCGGCACCACGCCCCCGCCCCGCTTGCATTCTGCCGGGCCCCGGCTCAGTCTGCGGGAACCTTGAGGAGACCGCCCGATGTCGATCTGTGTGCCCCGCCTCAGCGCGGCGGCTTTGGTGCTCGCTGCCATGCTGGCCGCGCCCGGCAGCGCCCGTGCCGATCGCTGCGACGATACCGCCGCGCAGCTGAAAGGCCAGATCGAGGGGCTCACCATCGGCAAGACGGTCGCCAACACCATCTATCTCGACCATCCGGCCGCCAAGCAGCTGCGGCTCGGCTGCCCAAGCCGCACCATCAGCAACGAGCTGTTCGCCACCGCCGACAGCCGCAAGCCGCAGCCGGCGTTCTTTGAGCTGGTGGCGAGCGCCGCGGCGATCGTGTTCACCATCCCGAAACCCGACACGCTGCGCGGCGCCAAGCGCTGCATCGGCCGGCTCGGCCTGCTGCGCGGCGATGACGTCAAAACCAGGTTCCGCCGGCTCGACATCCGCTGCAACCGCACCAAGACCGAGGCGTCGATCTCGATCTCGCGCGGCAAGGACGAGTAGCGCACAGCTTTGGCGGCCGAGCCGCACAAACCTCGTGATGTTCCTGGGACTTACCGGCGATTGCGCGGCTTTTGAGCGAACCGCGCCATGCTTGGTTCAGCATCCAGCGACAATCGCCGCGATCCTTCAAATTGCCCCGAACGGATTCACGACTCGTTGGCTGGGCGGGCGCAGGGTCGTTGGGCGAGACCAACGAAGGATGTTCACGATGAGCGTTTCCAGCGTCACGGCGTCACCTCCCCCGCCTCCGCCGCCCCCGGCGCAGAAGCCGGCCGACGCCAAGGTGGACGAAGCGAAGGTGAACCAGGCCCAGGTGAAACCGCAAGCCGAGGCTTCCGATACGCGCGACCAGGCGCCCTCCAAGCCGCCGCTGCCGCCCGGCCAAGGCACCCGGGTCGACATGATCGCCTGAGCGGCGTTCAAGTCGGCACCATCAAAGGTTCGTCATGCCCGCGCTCGCGCGGGCATTTACGTTTGGGCGGTTGCGCTTTGGCCAAGCCCCACCGATCAGCCCCGCCTGGCGGGGCTTTTGCGTTGCTGGGGTCCGGTCCGCCTCCCCCAATCTGCCTCCCCCAACAAAAAAGGCGCCGCTGCGGGGGCAGCGACGCCTGAATTTGTGTGATGCAGCAGCCTGTTAGACCTGCTGGATCGCCGACAGCTCCCAATCCGAACCGCGGCGGCGCGCAAAGGTCCAGACCTCGGTCGCTTCGGTCGGCTGATCGCTGCCCTCGACGATCTTGCCCGAGGCGTCGACGGTCTTGTCGACCAGCGAGAACCGCATCGCCACGGTGGCGTAGTCGGTTTCGCCCTCGCGCCAGGCTTCGGCCAGGTCGCCCTGCAGCAGCTTGACGTCGGACACCTTGTTCTCGACGCCGCGCGACTTGTTGGCCGCGAGGTCGTTGCTGAAGTACGACACCATTTCCGGGGTCGCCAGCATGTGCAGGTGACCAATGTCGCCCTCCGACCAGGCGCTCTGCACGTCGCTGAGCAGGCGCTCGAACGCCTCGTAGTCGGCCGGGCCAATCTCCAGCGGCGCGCTGGACGAGCCGAAGCCGAAGCCGGCGGCGTTGCGGTAGTTGGCCTGCGGGCCGGGGCCGATTTCCGGACCGGCATTCGGGCCAGCGTTCGGGCCGGCATAGGCCGCGGCGTTGGCATTGGCATTGCGACGCTGCCACCACATCATTGCCAGCCGCACCACCACCACGATCAACACGATCTGCAGCAACAGACCGATGATCGAGGACAGGCTGCCGAGGCCGCTGAACAGCCCGCCGCCAAACAGCATGCCGAGCAGGCCGGCGCCGAGGAAGCCGGCGGCGAGGCCACCGAGCATGCCCATACCGGGCCGATTGAAGAACCCACCCTTATTGGGCTGGGCCGCCGCGGCCGGACCGCTCATGCCCGGGCTGCCAGGCTGCGCCATGGAACGGTTGAAAGGCTGCGCCGCGCTCGGCGCAGTGCTGGTGCTCGGCGGCGCCGAAAACGTGCGCGAGCCGCGAGATCCAGAGCTGGAGCCACCACCGACCCGAGCGTCGGCCGACGAGGCCGCAATAATCGATGCGGGCAGGGCCAGCGACAATGCGACGGCAATGGCACCGACCAATCCGCGGGTACGTTGCGTGAACTTCATGGATTCTCCCTCTAATCCCGGTATCGGGAAGTGCCATTTAGATGGGCGGAAGCCTTCTAAAAGGGAAGCCATCATAATGTCTCAGTGCTGCGGCGCTCGGTCGCGGTACCACCGATACCGGCCGACCGATCAGGCTTCCGCCATGGTCTCCTTGACCGCCGCCACCAGCTGGCTGAGCGTGAACGGCTTGGCCAGGAAGGCAAATTGCTGGTTTTCCGGCAGGCTCTTTTCAAAAGCGTCCTCGGCATAGCCCGACACGAAGATGATTTTCAGCTTCGGGTTGCGCTCGCGCATCGTTTTGAGCAGCGTCGGGCCGTCCATTTCCGGCATCACCACGTCCGACACCACCAGATCGATCACGCCGTTCTGTTCCTCGAGCGCTTCCAGCGCCTCGATGCCATTGCCGGCCTCGATCACGGTATAGCCGCGCGAGCGCAGGCCGCGGGCGTTCAGGGACCGCAGCCCCTCCTCGTCCTCGACCAGCAAAATGGTGCCCTGCCCGGTCAGATCCGGCGCGCGCGGCTTGCTCTCGGCCTTCGATTCGCCGTTTGAGGTTGCGGTAGCCGCGGCCGGCTCCTGCAGCGCGGCGTTCTCGGCTTCCTTCTCGACATTGTGGCGCGGCAGCAAGATGCGGAACGTGGTGCCCTTGCCGGGTTCGGAATCGACATAGACGAAACCGCCGGTCTGCTTGACGATGCCATAGACCGTGGACAGGCCAAGGCCGGTGCCCTTGCCAACTTCCTTGGTCGAGAAGAACGGCTCGAAAATCTTGTCCAAAATGTCGGGCGGAATGCCGGTGCCGGTATCGCTGACGTCGATCCGGACATAATCGGCCGGCGGCATGCCTTTATAAGACAGCCGTTCGGCTTCCTGCGCGGTGACATTGGCGGTGCGCACCGTCAGCCGGCCGCCATCGGGCATGGCGTCGCGGGCGTTGACCGCGAGATTGACGATCACCTGCTCGAATTGCGAGACGTCGACCTTCACCGGCCACAGATCACGGCCATGCACCAGATCGAGCTTGACCTTCTCGCCGATCAGCCGGCGCAGCAGCATGGTGAGATCGGACAGCGCATCGCCGAGATGCAGCACCTGCGGCCGCAGCGTCTGCCGGCGCGAGAACGCCAATAGCTGGCGCACCAGCGTCGCGGCGCGGGTGGCGTTCTGCTTGATCTGCATGATGTCCTGGAACGACGGATCGGTCGGCTTGTGCGCGTTCAGCAGGAAATCATTGGCCATCATGATGGCCGACAGCACGTTGTTGAAGTCGTGCGCGATGCCGCCGGCGAGCTGGCCGACGGTGTCCATCTTCTGCGCCTGGTTGATCTGGTTTTCCAGCGCGCGCCGCTCGGTGGTCTCCAGCAGATAGACGATCGCCGCTTCGGCGTCGCGCTCGTCTTCTTCGATCGCGGTGACGAAGAACTGGCCCCAGCGCTCGCGCTGGCTATCGAGCAGCGCCTCGACCGGCGCGATATCGCCCTGCCCTTCGGAAGCGAGCTTGATGGCATCGCTGAGCCGGCTGCGTTCGCGCTCATTGACCGCCGCCAGAATCGAGCGCGCCACCGCGCCGCTCGAACTGAGGCTCTGCGCCAGCTTGGCAAAGCGGGCATTGCCGCGCACCACCGCGCCGGTCTTGTCGACGGTGGCGATCGCCATCGGCGTATGATCGAAGAAACGCATGAAGCGCACTTCGGCGGAGCGCTGCGGATCGGAGCGTTCATCGCGCGCCCGGCTGATCACCAGCGTGCGCGACGGCCCGGCAATGCCGTCGGCGCCGAACGCCAGCTTGTGGAACAGCCGCGCCGGCATGGTGCGGCCGTTGCGCATGCGCAGATCGACGTCGAACACCTCGGTCTTGACCTCGCCCGGCGCCGCGATCAGCGAGGTCAGCAAGGCCGCTCCGTCGCCCGACATGATGTCGCCGAGCTTGAGGCCGCCCGAGCCGATCTCGGCGAGGTCATGGCCGAGCCAATCGGCCAGCGTGGCGTTGACATAGACCAGATCGCCCGCGGCATTGACCGAGAAGAACCCGGCCGGCGCGTGGTCGAGATATTCGATGGCGTGCTGCAGCTCCTGGAACACGTCTTCCTGGCGCTCGCGATCGCGGGTGATGTCGGCGAGCGACCAGACCGTGAATTTCGCATCGTTCTTGGAGGGGCCGAGCGGCCGCACCCGCATCCGCAGCCAGCGCCCGGCGGCGCCATCGGCACCGGCGACCCGCACCTCCTCGGAATGACGCTTGGCCTCGCGCGCCGCCTTGAGCAGCCGGAACACCGCCTCCGACACGTCGGGATTGCCGATAAACACCCGCTCAACCGGCCGCACATCCTGCGCGCTGGTGGCGCCGGTCAGGCTCAGATAGGCTTGGTTGGCATAGACGACATGGCCGCGGGCATCGGTGACCGCGAGGCCATCGAAGGCGTGCTCGGCCATCGGCCGCATGATCGGATCGTCGGCGACCCGGTCCGCGAAGCGCACGATCCCGGCCGCGAATGCGAACAGCATGAACAGCCCGACCATCGCCAAGAGCGCCAGCGAGCCGACGATATAGGGCTGGGCATGAGCGCGGCCGAGCGTCATGAACGCCAGCGCCGCCGCCACGATCGCGCCGGCGATCAGCAGCACCAAGGCAATGCTGCCGCCGCGCCGCGGCGGCTCCGCAGCGGCCTGCGGCTCGCCGGAACGACCCTGTGATGTCTCGGTGATCATCGGCGTTATCTATCCCGTCGAGCGGTCCTGCAGCACGGCATGTGATCCGAGTCTGAGTGCCTGAATCGGAGCCTTCCGCGCAAGCTGGTCATAAGCGCTTTACCGTCATTTTGCGGTTCCGGTCAGCCTTTTCATCCGCTCAGCGGCTAAACGGGCTGCGCTTGAGCCGCATCACATAGCCGATCACTTCCGCCACCGCCTGATAGTGCTCGACCGGGATCTCCTCGTCGATCTTGACGGTGGCATAGAGCGCCCGCGCCAGCGGCACGTTTTCCACGATCGGCACGTCATGCTGCTTGGCGACTTCGCGGATCCTGAACGCCACCTCGTCAACGCCCTTGGCGACGCAGACCGGCGCGGCCATGCCGCTCTTATAGGACAGCGCCACCGAATAGTGGGTCGGGTTGGTGATGACCACCGAGGCATCGGGCACCGCCGCCATCATGCGCTGGCGCATGCGCTGCTGGCGCAGCTGCCGCAGCTTGCCCTTGATGTGCGGGTCGCCTTCGGACTGCTTGTGTTCTTCCTTGATCTCCTGCAGCGACATCTTCTGCTTTTCGAACCACTGCCGATACTGGAAGAAGAAGTCGGCGATCGCGACCAGGGCCAGCATCGCCACCACCGCGCCCATCAGCTTCACGGTCAGCGACAGCGTGGTGCTGACCACGCTGTGGATGTCGAAATGGATCATGGCGTCGAGCCGGTCGCGCTCCGGCCACAACACCGCGACCATCACCACGCCGAGCGCGATCACCTTGAACAGGCCCTTGGCAAAATTCGCCCAGGCCTGCTTGCCGAACACGCGCTTGGCGCCTTCCATCGGCGAGATCTTGCTGAATTTCGGCTTGAGCGATTCCGCCGAAAACACCAGCCGATGCTGCAAAATGTTGCCGGCGATCGCCGCGATGGTCAGCATCAGCAGCGGAATGCCGATCGCGCCCATGGTGACGTACAGCAGCGTCTTGGTGAGCGCGAGCAGCCCATGGCCGTCGGTGCTGATCATCCAGGAGTTCTCGATCAGATTGCGCATCGGATTTTCCAATCCGCCGCCGATCGAGCCCGCAAATGTCGACAGCACCAGCGTGCCGCCCGCCATCATGAACCAGGTGTTGACCTCCTGGCTTTTGGCGACATCGCCGCGTTTATGAGCGTCGTCTAATTTTTTTTGTGTCGGGTCTTCTGTTTTTTCTTCTGATGCGTCATCGGCCATGGGTCAGCACCTCATGTCCGTGGCATCAGCTGATGGAGCACCCCGATAAAGTATTCCATAAAGGTGCCCATCATGGTGGTCAGCACCGCCGCCAGCACCATCAAGCCGGCGACGATCGAAAGCGGCACGCCGATAAAATAGACCTGCATCTGCGGCATCAGCCGCGCCAGCACGCCCAGCCCGATGTTGAACACCAGGCCGAACACCAGAAACGGCGCCGACAGTTGCAGCCCGATCTTGAACGCGCCGGTGAAGGCCCGCGTCGCCAGCGCCGCGACGTCGCCGCTCGGCAGCATCTGCCCCGGCGCAAACACCTTGTAGCTCTCGTTGAGCGCGGCAATCACCAGATGATGGCTGTCGGTGGCAAACAGCAGCGCCAGCCCGAGCAGCGTCAGAAAATTGCCGACCAACAGGCCCTGCTGGCCTTGGGTCGGATCGACCGCCGTCACGAAGCCGAGCCCGAGCTGCTGCGCGATCACGGTGCCGGCAACCTGCAGCGCCGACAGCGTCACCCGCGCGGTCGCGCCGAGCACAATGCCGATCACCACCTCGTGCAGCATCAGCACGATCAGCGGCGCGAGCGATTGCATGTCGATCTGATAGGCCGAGCGGTGCAGCGGCAGGATGATCAGGGTCAGCGCCAGCGCGATCGACAGCTTGATGCGGGTCGGGATGTTGGTTTCGCCAAACCCCGGCATCAGCATCATCATGGAGCCGATCCGCGCGAAGGTCAGCAGGAATGCGGCGGCCAGTGTCGGCAGAAAGGAGATGTCGATGGTCATCGCGGCCCGGCGCGAGAAACTCGCGTCGCCCTTGGCTGTGCTGGGAGGCCCGGTCCGGCGTGCCGGCGAAGGCCAAGCCGATCATGCGTCAGCCCCCGATGATTCGCGACGAAATCCGCATCATGTAGCTGTGCATCGCATCCGCGATGAATGGCAATGCCAGCACGAAGGTCACGAAGATCGATAAAATCTTCGGCACGAACACCAGCGATTGTTCCTGGATCTGGGTCAGCGCCTGCACCAGCGAGATCACCACGCCGACCACCAGGCCCACCGTCATCAGCGGCGCCGACACCACCACCATGGTCCACACCGCGTCGCGGGCAATATCGATAACTTCCAAGCCGGTCATCGTCGTATCCTTGTCATTGCAACCGGCGCGTCTTCGACAGCACGCCACGTGACCAGCATGGTCAGATCGTCATCCGCATGATTTCTTCGTAGGACTGGATCACCCGGTCGCGCACCGAGACCAGCGTCGACACCGCCACGTCGGTCTCGGCCACCGCCGTCACCACATCCATCACGTTCGATTTGCCGGACGCCATCGCCATGGTCTGGGCATCGGACTTGCGGCCGGCATCGAGCACGTCGCCCGCGGCGTTCTTCAGCAGTTCGCCAAAGGACGGGCCGGTGGCATCGACCGGCTTGACGCCGGCGACCGGACCGCCGCCCCCGCTGCCGGAACCGATGATCCGGGCGAGGCTGGCATAGGCATTGGCGGCGACAGTGGGGCTGGCCATGGGCGGCTCCTAGATCACGCCTTGAGGATGTCGAGCGTGCGTTGAATCATCCGCCGCGTGGCGCTGATGATGTTGAGATTGGCCTCGTAGGACCGCTGCGCTTCGCGCATGTCGGTCATTTCGACCAGCGAGTTCACGTTCGGATATTTGACGTTGCCGGCCGCGTCGGCAGCCGGATTGTTCGGCTCGTATTTGATGCGGAACGCAGATTGGTCCGGTTTGATCCTGCCGAGCGACACCACGCGGGCGTCGAGCTCGCGGTCGAGCGTGGTGGTGAAGGTCGGCACCTTGCGGCGATAGGGATCGGCGCCCGGGGTCTGCGCGGTCGACTCGGCGTTGGCGATGTTTTCCGAGATCACCCGCATGCGCCCGGCCTGGGCGCGCAGGCCCGAGGTGGCGATCGCCATCGACCGCGAGAAGTCCATTGCGTTGTCGGTCATCGCTACGGCTCCTTAAGTGTTCGGTAACGATCAGCGCTTGCCGATCGCGGTCTTGAGCAGACCGAGGCTACGGCTGTAGAGCGAGGTCGCGGCGGCGTAATCCATCTGGTTCGACGACACTTTCAGCATCTCGTCCTCGAGATTGACGGCATTGCCCGCCGGGCGGGTCTGGAAGCCGCCCTTGCGATCCGCAAAACTCGTGGTGCCGCCGGTGGCAGCCAGATGCTGCGAACTGGTGCGCACCATCGGCAGCGACCCGATCGGCGAGCCGACCGGCGGCTGACCGTTGCGATCGAATTTCGGCTCGACCAGATCGCTCGGCTTAAAATTCGGCGTATCCGAATTGGAGATGTTGTTGGCGAGCACACGCTGCCGCTCCTGATGCCACTGCATCTTGGTGCGTAGCGCCGCGAGCGTGGGAAGATCGTTGATCGGCATGGCGTGCTCCATCTGAGTTCCTGAACCGGGCTCAGATGGGCAGAATTTGCCGCCCTCATGGTTAACAGCTGGTTAAGATTTGCCATATCCGCAGCGCTGCATAATAGTGGCGCCGAACCAGCCGGGGCGGGGCGAGGTCCAGCTGCGCCGTGGAGAGCACGTTAACCGCGTCTTAATGATGCGCGTTCGGCGTCAGAAGTCGTTTTGGTTCAACCGATTCCTGGTCTATTAGGAAAAGGGGCGGAGAACGCCGCCAATCGTTGGTGTTGGCAAGAGCCGAGTTGGTCGTCGTCCGAAAGCATCGCAGCATCGATAGATGCCAGCGCGCGCGGGCACGGATCATGTGTGAATTGCCGGGGATGAGGCATGCAGTCGCCAGTTGCTTTCTTTTTTGCATTTGTCGCCGTTTTGGCGCTGATCGGCTTGGCCGCCTGGCTGGTCCGCCGTTTTGGCGGTAGCCGGCTGGGCACAAACGCCAATCGCGGCCGCATGCCGCGGCTGGCGGTGATCGACGCCGCAGCGGTGGACGGACGCCGGCGGCTGGTGCTGGTGCGCCGCGACAATGTCGAACACCTGCTGATGATCGGCGGGCCCTCCGACATCGTGATCGAGCCCAATATCGTGCGCGCCACCCAATCGCGCGATCAGTTGCCGCAGCGCCCGGTCGGCGCCGAGACCGCGCCGCGGGTCGCCCCGCTGGAAGCCAATTGGGAGCCGGAGGCGGCCGAGCCGTTCGAGCCGCAGTTGCCCGAGCCGCCGCCGCCCTTGATGCCGCCCGCGCCGATGCCGTCCGCCCCCGCGCCGATGGCGTCCGCCCCGATGCCGCCGGCGCCGCCGCCGATGCCTCCGGTGCCGCCGCGCATGCAGCGCCCGTCGCGCCCGCCGTTCGCGGAAGAACCGCGCCGGCCGATGCCGCCCGCGCCCGAGCCGCGCGTCAGCGACTCGATCGCCGCCATTCATCCCGAGCCGATCCCCCGTCCCGAGGAGCCGCGCCGTCCCGAGCCGATGCTGCGCCCCGATCCGGTGCTGCGGCCGGAGCCGCCGCTGCGTCCCGAATTGTCGGTGCGCGTCGAGCCGGCGCCCCGCCCCGAGCCGCAAGTCCGCCCCGAGCCGCGCCTCGACAACACCCCCTCGCGCCAGGCTCGTCCTGAACAGATGATGCCGCGCCCGCCGCGCGAGCCCGCCTTCAAGGGCCTGCGCGCCTCCGAGCGCCAGTCCCAGCCGCCGGTAGCGCCGGCCGCCGCGGCTGCGGCCGCTGCTGCTGCGCCCACGCTGTCCTCGGCCGACCAGAACCTCGCCGACATGGCACAGCGGCTGGAAGCTGCGCTGCGTCGCCCGATGGAAAGCGCACGCCCGGCCGAGACCGCCGCAGAGCCGCGGGTCGGCGCGCCCTCGGTCGCCCCTGAGGCACCGGCCCGCACCCAGCCCGACAACGCGCCGCAGCCGCCGGCAGCAGACCCCTCGATCAAGGCCGGTTTCGAGAGCCTTGAGGACGAGATGGCCTCGCTGCTTGGGCGCACGAAGACGCCTTCGTGAGCCCCGCCAAAACACCGCGTAGAGTTTTTGCAGTCCTAATCACCCTCGCCGCCGCCGGATCGCTGATCGATCCGGCGAGCGCGCAGGATATCAGCATCAATCTCGGCGGGCCGGGCAACGGCAGCGTCACCGAGCGCGCGATCCAGTTGATCGCGATGCTGACGGTGCTGTCGATCGCGCCGTCGATCCTGGTGATGATGACCTCGTTCACCCGGATCGTGGTGGTGCTGTCGCTGCTGCGCACCGCGCTCGGCACCGCGACCGCGCCGCCCAATGCGGTGATCCTGGCGCTGGCGCTGTTTTTGACTGGCTTTGTGATGGGGCCGGTGCTGCAGAAATCCTACGACGAAGGCATCCGGCCGCTGGTCGCCAATCAGATCACCGTCGAGCAGGCCTTTGAGCGTGCGGTCGAACCCTTGCGCGGTTTCATGCAGAAGAACGTGCGCGAGAAGGATCTCAAGCTGTTCATCGACCTGTCGGGCGAACCGCCGCCGCCGACCCCGGACGCGATGTCGCTGCGTATTCTGGTGCCGGCCTTCATGATCTCGGAGCTGAAGCGCGCTTTTGAGATCGGCTTTCTGTTGTTCCTGCCGTTCCTGATCATCGACCTGGTGGTCGCCTCGGTGCTGATGTCGATGGGCATGATGATGCTGCCGCCGGTGGTGGTGTCACTGCCGTTCAAGCTGATCTTCTTCGTGCTGGTCGACGGCTGGTCGCTGGTGGCAGGCAGTCTGGTGCAGAGCTACGGCAACACGTAGCTCTCATTGAGCACTGCCGCGCGCCGTCTCGGCCGGGCGACACGGTCAGCGCGTCAGCTTGATCTCGCGGATCGGCGGAATTTCCGGCAGCGAGCCGGTGGCCTGCGGGTCGGTGCCCGGCTTCTGTGGCTGCGCCTTGGCGCTCGCTTCCGGGAAGCGCGCGCGCATCTCGCGCAAGAACCCTTCCAGCGTATCGACGCCGGCCGCCATCTTGGCGATCGCGGAGAACTCGGCATTGCTGCCGGTCGCGGGCGAGCTTGCGGTATCGAACGCCACCTTGTCGGTGCCGGTCATCAGCGGCGCGTATTTTTCGCGAAACCGCGCTAGCCCGAGACTGTCATCGGCCAGCGAATAGCCGATGGTGGCACGGATCACGTCGCTTTTCTCCGTGCTGTCGAGCGGCCGGAAATCGCGCCAGCGGTCGCCGAGATAGAGTTCGAGCTGTTCGGACGCTTCGCGCCAGCGCCGGCTGGCCCAATAGATATCGGCACGCAGCCGGATCGCTTCGCGGCCCGGCACATTCGAGATGATATCAAGCCCCAGATCGTGCCGGCCGATGTCGCTCTGCGCGCGCGCCTCCAGCAAGAGCCGCTGCTGGCGCAGCTCGCCGGACAGATCGGCGATGCGCGTCGAATGCAGCGCGGTGATGGCGCGCGCTGGCTTGCGGTTCATCAGATAGATCATCGCCAGCCGCGCCGCGACCTGGGCGCGCGCCGCGCCCTCGACCCGGCGATCGACTTGGTATTGCAACAGTTCGGCGGCCTGATCGAGCAGATCGACCGCCACCAGCCGGTCGGCAAGCCGGCGGATCATCTCATCGCCCTTGCGCCCGATCGGCGTCAGCTCGCGATGATCATAGAACATCGCCAAGGCGTCGATCGGCGGCAGGTCATCGCCCTTTGAGGTGAGGAACACCTGCGAGAACAGCGCGGCGGCTTCGTCCTGGGTCTGGCGCGCTTCTTCCGATTTCGGTTGCAGCTTGGTGGCGACCTTGGCCGCGGTCAGCGATTCCGGATAGCGGCCGAGTTCGGCATACATCTTCGCCATCATCTGCTGCACGCGGATTTCCAGACTGTCGCCGCGCCAGGTCAGCGCCAGCCGTTCCAGCTCCGGCAGCATATCGGTCGGCGAGATCTCGCCGCGGCGCTGGCGCAGCGTCAGCTCGCGCAGCTTGGCCTCGCTCTCGGCGCTGCGGTCGGTGGAATTGACCGCCTGCTGATAGAAATCGAGCGCCTCCATATCGCGGCCGATGCCTTCGTGCAGGCGGCCACGATACAGCGCCACCGTCGGCTGCAGCTCCGGCGGAATGCCGACATGTTCCAGCTCGCTGCTATAGGCGCTGGCGCCGGCAAAATCCTTGGTTTCCAGCGCCGCGCGCATCGCCTCACTAAGCGCGACGCGCTGCAGATCGAGCGGCTGGCTGTCGATCACGAACTCAAAATTCTTGAGCTTCTCGCGCGCTTCGGACCATTTGCCCTTCCGCGCCATCGCGACCGCGCGCCACAATTGCGACTCGTAGTTCGGGCCGATCACCGGATTGCCGAGGTCCTTGAGCGCCTCGTCCGGGCGATACAGCATGATGTTGCAGACCGCGCGCATCACCAAACCGATCGGGTCCTCGCTTTTCTCGGCGAGATTGAGATCGAGCAGCCCCTTGGCCTCGGCATAGAGCCCGCGCGCCATGTAGAACCGCGCCAGTTCCATGCGCGGCTGCAAGCGGCCATCGCCGGTGGCGGTGGCATCGGAGTTCATCAGCGGTTCGAGCTTTTCGAAGAACAAGCCCTGCTGATACTTCTGCCATTCGTTGGGATCAAAGATCGGGCGGCCGCGCGCGGCGCTGCGCTCACCGCCGCCAAAACTGGCCGATGACAGTGTGAGGCCGCCGGGCCGGCTGAACATCACCTGGCCATCGCCAATCGAGGCGGTGAGATCGTCGGAATTGGGCTGCACCACGACGCCGTGCTGCGATTCCAGCAGCGTCATCTCGACAAAGTCCTGACGCTTCAGGAAACCGCGCGACGGCGGCGCGGCGGTCACCACCAGCAGCGTGTCGCCGGCTTCCGGGTCCGACAAGCGGTGCACCGCGCCGGCGCCTGGCAGCGCTACTTTCAGGCTGGCCTGGGTCGGGTTGCTGATGTCGCGCGTCAGCTGCAACGGCTGCGACGGCGTCTTCTGCACATCGGCGAACACCACCGCCCAGCCCTGCGCATCGCCGGTCAGCGAAGCCAGTTGCGGCCGGCTCATCCTGATCTGCACCGCCTGCCCGGTCGGCATCGGCACCCCCTTGATCTCGGCGATATTGGCGCCGCCCTGGCGGCGCACCGGATCGAGATCGATCGGCGTGTTGCTATCAAATACCAGCCACAGCGAGTCAGCGCGGCGGAACAAGGCGGCCGGCACCGAGCTGCCGAACGGAAAACCGAGCCGCAGCCCGTCGGGACTGCGGCCGATCTCGACCGCGATGCCGGGCTTGGCGGCGCTGGCGGCAGCCGGCGCGGCGCTCTTGGATTCAGGCGCGGCAGCAGCAGGTTCAGTGGCCGCAGGCGCGGTGACTGCCGGCGCGGTGGTCTCGGGCTTGGACGGCGGCGCCATCGCCAGCTCGCTGGCCGCGCTCGGCGCGGCTGGCGGCGGCTGATCGGCCGTCACCTCAGCCTTCATCTCAGGCTTGGCTTCAGGCTTGGCTTCAGGCTTTGGTTCGACCTTGGCTTCAACCTTCGGCTCAACCTTCGGTTCAGTCTTGGGCTCAGCTTTGGCTTCAACCGGCGCGATCGGCTTCAGCTCCGGTTTGGTCTCAGCTTTCAGCTCCGGTTTGGTCTCAGCCTTCGCGGGCGGCTTGGACTCGGGCGCGCCGCCCTCGCCCTTGATCTGCTGCGACAGGGTATCGGAGGTCGGCGGCACGATCTCGCGCGCCGGCTCGGCCGGCCGGGCGTTCGGCACCGGAACGCTCCTCTGACCACCCGCCTGGCCGTTGATCAGCTTGCTGATCGCGGCCGGCAGATCGCGCGGCTGCTCAGGCTGCTGGAAGCCGATATCGACGATGTAGTTCTTCTCTTCGCGGAACGAATGGACGTCGACATTGCCGATCAGGCCGATATCGATCGACGAGCGCTCGCTATCCAGTTTCTGCGTGATACCCGAAATAATCGGCGGCGCCGCCAGCTTGGCGTCGGCCAGATCGAAGGTCAGCGGCGCGGTGAACAGCAGCGACAGCTTCTGATCGCTGAGCGTCGAGTTGACGCCGACGCCGTCGGGCATCTCGAACACGTAGCGCACAAAGGTCGGCTGCACCGCGGCACGCACCCGGATCGGCGTGCGCGCTTTCGCGGCCATGGAGGCGCGTTGCTGGCGCAGCGCGCGCTCGGCGGCGCGCGCCCGATCGGACAGCTCTTTCAGCACTTCTTGAGGCAGGCCGGGCGGCGAGCCCTTCCAGCCGTCGGGCATCAGATCGACATAGAGCCGCTCGCCGGCGGTCATGGAATTGACGGTGACCTTGCGCTGCAAAGCGAGGCGAATGGCGCTGCCATCGGGATCGCGGCGCGCCGAGCCGACATAATCCGGCACCGCATCGGCGATCTTATCGACCGGGACATCGACCGGGCGCTTGAAGCGGATCACCATCACGCTGCCCGCAAGCAGCACTTCGGAATCGACGTCTTCCTCGAGCTTGATCACCAGCCGGGCATAGCCGCCTTCGGCCGACAGCACCGCCTCGCCACGTATCGGCCGGTTGTTCTGGCTGGTGGCCGGCGCCAGGGTGCCGAGCAGCAGCGCGCCGGTCAGCAGCAGCACGCCCGAAAACCGGGCGAAGCGTCGCCAATTCACGGCCAACGCCGCGACCGAACAGGAGGCAAGAGGACTCAAAACCCGGGGACTGCAGGCCCAAGGCTGCCCTGCCCGCGGCGCTGCGCGGGTCTGGGACCCTATCGACCTGACAGCCCTGTGTGCCATCTCGGCAGTATCTTCCAGCTCGCGCGCACAGCTCCGCAACCACGCGGCGGAGCCATTCCAATGCGTCCGAACAGTAGAATTTCGGGTTTAAACGTCTGTTAAATATCCTCGCTAATTGCGACTAGGCTTGCCCTCAATCTTGGGCAATTCGGCCGTGGTCGCGCGATCGCCACCGCTGGCGCGGCGGGCGAGTTCCACCGTCAGCTTTTCCGCGGCTTCCGGCGTCATCTGCCCGAGAATGTCGGACATTTTGCGCGGCGCGATCTGCGAGGCGATCTCGATCAGCACCGGCATTTCCAGCCGGTCGAACACCTTGGCCGCGTCCTTGGGACGCATGCCCTCATACATGGTGACGATGCTCTTGAACTTGGTGGCTTCGCTCTCGGCGCGCTGACCGGTCGCCGACGTAATCCGCGACTCCACGCCCTTCAGCTCCTCGACCCGTTCGTCGAGACGCTTTTCGGCGGCTTTCAGCAGGCTTTCGCGGATATCGACCTCGCGGGCGCGCGCTTCGATCTCCTGGCGGCGCGCCTGCAGCCGTTCAAGAATGGCGCGCTCCGAGGGCGACATCGCCGGCGGCTCGGGCGGCGGCGGTTCGGTGGAGGTGGCCACCTCAGGCGCCGCCACTTCGGGCTTGGCGTCCTTCTTCGGCGCCGGGGTCGATCCGGTGACGTCGTCGAAGTTGCGGCCGGTCGGGAAATTCAGGTTCTCCTCCGCCCACGACCGCTTGGTCGAATTGGGCTGGTAGTCGAACACGTATCCGCCATCCAGCACCAGACCGGCGATCTTCAGCACAGCAAGGCCGCAGATCGCGATCAGCGCGATGGGGATAACCCTGATTTCCCGAAACAGCTTCATGCAGCGAGGCCATCAATCCTTCGGCGTTCAGCAAAAGCCTGGGCCGCGGCCGCCACCGCCTTCGCCGGCGACAGCGGAGCAGCCGAGAGCGGCGCAGCCGACAGCGGGGCGACGGACAGCGGCACAGCGGCGTGCGGCGCAACCGACAGCGGCGACGATACCACCGGGGCCGGCGCCAGCGAAGTCAGGTCGCTTTCCGTGACCGGCCGCGCGGCGGTGACGATCTTCGACAGCCGTCGGATGACATTGTCGCCTTCCGCGAGCTGCTTGCCAAGCTCGTCAGACAACTCATTGGCGGCGGCAATCTGGGTGCGCAGATTGTCGTTGACGTCGCGCACCGTGATCTTCAGGCCGCCGATCGCGCGCTCGGCGATCTCGGTGGCGGTGATCAGCTCGGCGATGGTCGCCTTCAGCGAATGTTCGTCGGCCTTGAGCCGCTTCAGCCGCTTGTTGAGCACCATGCAGTAACCAATGGTCAGCACCAGCAGCGCGGCGACCAGGCTTTCAATCGCGATCCCGAATGAATGGCTCATTGTGACTCCATGAGTTTGGTCTGCTCGTCGGCCTTCTCGAACATCGCGTAGGTGGTGTTCGGCTTGCGGAGCTGCTTGGTGACCCGGATCGCGACGCGGTCAGCGACCCGTCCCATCCGGCCTTCAGTGAGAGTGACGTTGCCGCAGCGCACCGCCACCAGCGCATCGGGGCGCATCTCCAGCGGCAGCGTGTCGCCGACCTTGAGGCTCATCAGCTGGCGCAGCGGCAGATCGGCTTCATAGAGCACGGCATCGACCGAGATTTCCGCCTGGGCGATCTCGGTGGCGAGATGGCCTTCCCAGATCGGATCGCGACCGAACTTTTCGCCCATGAACATCTGCATGAGCACGGCGCGGATCGGTTCGATGGTCGCGTAAGGCAGCAGCAATTCGATATTGCCGCCGCGGTCTTCCATATCGATGTGCAGCCGCACCAGGATCGCCGCGTTGGCGGGCCGGGTGATGGCGGCAAAGCGCGGGTTGGTCTCGAGCCGGTCGATGGTGAAGGTCACCGGCGACAACGGCCGGAACGCCTGTTCGGCGTCGGCGAGCACCACTTCGACCAGCCGCTTGACGAGGTTGGTTTCGATCGTGGTGTAGGGCCGGCCTTCGACCCGCAGCGAGGTCTGGCCGCGGCGGCCACCGAGCAGCACGTCGATCATCGAATAGATCAGCGAGGAGTCGACGGTGGCGAGACCAAAATTCTCCCACTCCTCCGCCTTGAACACCGACAGCACCGCCGGCAGCGGAATCGAGTTCATGTAGTCGCTGAAGCGCACTGAGGTGATGCGGTCGAGCGAGACTTCGACGTTGTCGGAGGTGAAATTGCGCAGGGACGTCGTCATCAACCGCACCAGGCGGTCGAATACGATTTCCAGCATCGGCAGACGTTCGTACGACACCATCGCCGAGTCGATGATGGCGCGAATGCCGGAGTGGTCGTCGAGATTGACCTCGCCGACCGAGAAGCCGAGCAGATTGTCGATTTCTTCCTGGGTGAGGACCCGCTCGCCGCCGCTCTTGCCACTGCCGCTGAGGTCGCGACTGCCGTCCTCGACCATCGCGGCCCATTGCTCGGCCATGGCGCCAGTGAGCTCGTTGGCTGCCGCGGCTTTCGCGGCCTCCTCCGGGTCCTCCATCGCCATCTGCGCTTCCCATTGCGCAGCAATTGCGTCCTGGTCGACGGGGTCGTTACCAGCCATGGGCAAGGTCCCACATCATTGGATGATGATCTCTCTGAACAGCACGGTGTTCACTTGTCCGGGCGCGACGGCGACGTTGACCCGGCGCAGCATTTCCTCTTTCAGCCGGAACAGGCCGGCCGACCCGGAAATGTCGCTGGAGCGCAGCTCGCGCAGATAGGTCTGAAACAGGTCGGTGACGCGCGGCAAATTCGGCTTGATGGTCTCGACCATCTTGTCGTCCTTGACCTCAAGCACGGCTTTGACGCGCAGATATTGGATGCGCTCGCCCGGCGCGCCGGCGAGGTTGATGGTCATTTCCGGCACATCGATGAACACCGGCTTCGGCGGCGGCGGCGCCTCCGCATGCTGCTCTTTGTGCTCATCATGGCCGCGCAGGAACATGAACCAGACGCCACCGCCGATCAGCAGCACCAGCGCAGCGGCCCCGGCGATGATGATCAGCTTCATCTTGCTCTTAGGAGCAGCTGCTGCGCCTTCTTCGCCTTTTGCGCCTTCTTCGACTTCGTCAGCCATGCTTGCGGTCCGAAACTGCTGCCAGCAAGAGGCGACGCGATACAACTGCCTCCGGCGCCCGAGCGCCCCCGTTAAAACTTATTTTGCAATGGTTAACGGAACCTTTCTTTGGGCCCCTGACTGGGAAGATTTTGCCGGGCAAAGTTGGTAAACGCGCGGTTATTGCCGCCCTGCCCGGCCCGGGCAAAACCACCAAGCCACTGATCCACCAACACTTTCATGCTTGGCACGGCTTTCGCTAGCAAGACTGGTGAGGCGCGGGCTTGGGAGAGCCGCAGCGTCGCACAGCAGCCGGGGATGACCTTTGGGAGAGGGTCTTGTCCGGCTCGGATCAGGGGAGATCGTGGCCGATGGAGAATGCGTCCCTCATCGGACTATCGCGGCAGATGACGTTGCGGCGGCATATGGATGTCGTTGCCAACAACATGGCCAATATGAACACCGCCGGCTTCAAGGCCGAGCGGATGCGTTTTGAGGAATATCTGTCGCCGGGCGCCCACGAGGACAATTTCGTCGGCCGCGACCGCCGCGTCAGCTATGTGCACGACCGCGCCACTTTTCACGATTTCTCGTCGGGCCCGCTGGAGCAGACCAAGGCGCCGCTCGACGTCGCCATCGACGGCAACGCTTTCTTCGTGGTGCAGACCGCGGCCGGCGAACGCTACACCCGCGACGGTTCGTTTCAGATCAACAACCTCGGTCAGCTCGTGACGGCGAGCGGCGATCAGGTGCTCGGCGCCAACGGCCCGATCGTGTTCCAGCCGACCGACCGCGAAATCAACATCGCCGCCGACGGCAATATCAGCGTGCTGGAAGGCACCGCCACCATCGACTCGCTGCGCGGCAAGCTGCGCCTGGTGTCGTTCGCCAATCCGCAGCGGCTGATCAAGGAAGGATCGAACCTGTTTACCGCCGGCGACGGCGCGGCCCAGCAGCCGGCGGTCAACGTCCAGGTGCGGCAGGGTTTTATCGAGAAGTCGAACGTCAATTCCGTGGCCGAGATGACCCAGATGCTGGACGTCTCCCGGGCCTACACCCAGCTGTCCACCCTGCTTCAGCAGCAAGGCGATCTGCGCAAAGCCGCGATCGAAAAGCTTGCTGAAGTCCCGGCGTAAGTCTCGAGGAGTCCTAAGTCATGCGTGCTCTCTACACCGCCGCGACCGGGATGGCCGCCCAGGAACTGAACGTTCAGGTGATCTCGAACAACATCGCCAATATGCGCACCACTGCTTTCAAAAAGCAGCGCGCCGCATTTCAGGACCTGATCTACGACCATATCAAGCGCGTCGGCGCGCAGGCCTCCGACCAGGGCACCATCCAGCCGGTTGGTGTCGATATCGGCGGCGGCGTCAAGACCGTCGGCACGCCGCGCATCATGACGCAGGGCACGCTGTCGACCACCGGCAACGATCTCGACATCGCGATCCGCGGCGAAGGGTTCTTCAAGATCCAGATGCCGGATGGCACCTACGCCTACACCCGCGACGGCTCGTTCACGACCGACAACACCGGCCGCATCGTCACCGCCAACGGCAATCCGGTGCAGCCGACCATCACCATTCCGCAGGGTTCGTCCGGCCTGAGCATCAACGCCCAGGGCCAGGTCACCGTGATCGTGCAGGGCCAGACCACCCCGACCCTGCTCGGCCAGATCGGCCTGACGCGCTTCATCAACAAGACCGGCCTGCAGCCGATCGGCGACAACCTGTTTACCGAAACGCCGGCGTCCGGCCCGCCGCAGGACGGCACCGCCAACACCGACGGCTATGGCGACATGCAGCAGCACACGCTGGAGCAGTCCAACGTCGAAGCGGTGACCGAGATCTCCGACCTGATCTCGGCGCAGCGCGCTTACGAGATGAACGCCAAGGTGGTCAGCGCCGCTGACCAGATGTTGCAGTCGACCTCCAACATGCTGCGCTGAGGAGAGCGATGATGGCTCGCCGTTCCACTTACATCCTGTTGATCGCCGGTCTCGCCGCGCTGTGCGGCAGCGCCGGCCATGCCGAGCAGCCCGCCGAGATCGCCCGGCCGGTGCTGCGCCCGAGCGTCACCGTGAACAGCGATCTGGTGCTGATCGGCGACATGGTCGAGAACGCCGGCGCCGCCGCCGGCATCGCGATCTATCGCGCGCCCGACATCGGCACCACCGGCTCGCTGCCGACCGCCAAGGTGCTGGCGGCGCTGCGCGCCCATCGGGTGATCGGCGTCGATACCCGCGATATCCGCGAAGTCACCGTGTCGCGGCTATCGCGCGCAATCGACGGCCATGAGATCGAAAGCGAAGTGATCCGCGCGCTGGCCCGCCAGAACGGCCGCTCCGACCACGCCACCTTCAATCTGAAATTCGACCGCGAGCCGCAGGACGTGCAGCTCGACCCCTCCAATGTCGGCGCGCTGGAAGCGGTGGCGGTGCGGCACGACAGCCGCACCGGCCGTTTCGACGTGACCTTCGAGGTCGCGCACGAGACCGGCGGCACGCCGGTCAAGCTGCGCTACACCGGTAACGCGATCGAGACCGTGGAGACCGCGGTGCTGGCGCGCAGCGTGGAACGCAACGAAGTGGTGAAAGCATCCGACGTGATGATGGAACGGCGGCCGCGCTCCGAAGTCGGCCCCGATGCGCTCGACCGCAGCAGCGTGGTCGGCATGCAGGCGCGCCGCGCGTTGCGTCCCGGTCAGCCGCTGCGCTCCGCCGATCTCGCCAAGCCCGATCTGGTGCAGCGCGACCAGGGCGTCACCCTGATCTACGAGCTGCCCGGCATCTATCTGACCATGCGCGGCAAGGCGATGGAAAACGGCGCCGAAGGTGACGTCGTCAACGTACTCAACATCCAATCGAAGCGCACCATCTCCGGCATCGTGATCGGCCGCGGCCAGGTCTCGATTTCCGCCGGACAACCGCGTCAGATCGCTTACGCCGAACAGCCCGCCGCAGCTCCTGCCGACGCCGCCAAGCCCGAGTAATGATCATGTCCCAGTCAGTGCCGTTCAACCGCATCGTTCTCGCCGGCGTGCTGCTGGCCACCGGCGGCCTTGCGGGCGGGTGCTCGTCGATCGATCGGCTGTCGCAGATCGGCGAACAGCCCAAGCTCGCGGCGATCGAAAATCCGACGGCGCAGCCCGGCTACAAGCCGGTGTCGATGCCGATGCCCTCGCCGCAGCCGGCGTCCTACAATCCCAATTCGCTGTGGCGCAACGGATCGCGCGCGTTCTTCCGCGATCAGCGCGCCCATCAGGTCGGCGATATTCTGACCGTCACCGTCAACATCACCGACAAGGCCAATATCGCCAACCAGACGCAGCGCAGCCGAAACAACTCCGAGGATTCCGGCGTCACCGATTTCATCGGCAGCAAGACCATCGGCAACCCCGGCACCGCGATCCTGCCCGGCCGCATCCTGACCGCCGATGGCACCTCGTCATCCGACGGCAAGGGCTCGGTGCAGCGCCAGGAAGCGTTGCAGACCACGGTGGCCGCGGTGGTGACGCAGCTGCTGCCGAACGGCAATCTGGTGGTTGAAGGCAAGCAGGAGATCAGGGTCAATTTTGAAATCCGCGAACTGATTGTCGCCGGCATCGTTCGTCCCGAGGACATTCAGAGCGACAACACCATCGACAGCGCCAAGATTGCACAAGCGCGTATCGCCTATGGCGGCCGTGGCCAGATCACCGATGTGCAGCAGCCGCGCTATGGCCAGCAGGTGATGGACGTGCTGCTGCCGTTCTGATCCATCGGCTCTCCGATCGCGGTGCTTCTCCCGGCGCCGCGATCGATCTCCCAACGAACTCTCCCAAAAATCTCCCACCAGCTCCCACACGAAGCGGCGAACCTAGGCGCAGCTTGGTGTTCTACGCGGCCTTCGCCATCTCCCCTGGCGGAGGCCGCACTCCCCCTTCCCGCAACGTGCCGCAGGCTCCAGCGCATGGCAGCCGCACGGCAGCCCGACACCGAGGTGCCGCGACCACGTCAGCACAGACAGTACAGACCGCCGCGCCAGGGCGTGATCAGCTCTTGCCGTCACGGTTGGCGAGCAGCTGCGACATCTCATTGAGCGCCGCAAACACCTGCTGGGAGGCGGATTCCATCTCAGCGGCGGCCGACACCGCGCCCTCCAGATCGCCAGCCTGAAACTTGTCCAGCGCCTCCTTGCCATAGGCGTGCACCTGCAGATGCGGCTCGGCGATGCAGCGATAGGCGGAGCTGGCCTTGATCTCCTGGTCCTGCAGGCTGTCGTACCACTTGCCGAACCGGCAACCGTGATGGTCCGGCAGATCGCAGGCCTTGGCATGGGCGCGGCCGACCAGGGTATCGATCACGCGCTTCTTGAAGGTGGCGTGGTCGGAGCGCGCCAGCTGCACCAGGCTGCGGTCGTTGATGTTCTTGGTGAACTCCTGCAGCCGCGGCTGCACCACTTCGCCAACCCGATCGACCGCAAGCGCGAGCCGCTCGATCGCGGTCAGGGCGTCGCTGGACATGGTGGCGGTGGCGCTGACACTGGCCTCCACTTCATTGGTGGCGGCCATCTGCTGCTGCACCACCTCGGCAACCGTCGCCATGTTGCGGGTGACGGCATCCACAGTGGCATTGATAGTCTTGATCATGTTGCCGGCGTCACGCACCGAAACCGAGCCGGCCTCCACGGTTTCCCCGCTTTGCCGCATCGCGACCACGATGTCCTGCATGCCCTCCTGCAGACTGGCGATGCGCTGGCGGATGTCATCGGTAGCCTGCGCGGTCTGGTTCGACAGCGCCTTGACCTCGCCCGCGACCACGGCAAAGCCGCGGCCTGCTTCGCCCGCACGCGCCGCCTCGATGGTGGCGTTGAGCGCCAAAAGATTGGTCTGGCGGGCGATTGCCTCGATGTCTTTCACAATCCCTGAGATCTGCTCGATCGATGAACTGAGCGCATCGACCTTGTGGCCGAGATCGCCGACCGCTTCCGCGGACTTGCCGATCGACGCCACCGCCTGATCGGCGGCATTGGCGCTATCGGCGACCTTGTCGTGCACCTCGACCGCCTCGCGCGCCACCTCGTCGGTCGCCCGTCCGATCTCGCCGATCGACGACGTCAATTCACTGACCGCATCGGCCACCGACTGGGTTCGCTCGCCGAGCGCGTGCATGTCGGCCTTCATATTGGCGACGGCAAGCAGCGGCACGGTCTGCTCGACCCAGATATCGGCCAGCATGGTCAGGGCGGCGACGGTCTTGCCGCGCATATGCTGAACCAGCGGTGCAAAACTGCGCGCCACCTCGTCATCACCGGCCAGGGCGTCGTCATAACGGTCCTGAATCAGGCAGGACACCAGCTCCTGAACCCGCGCCAGCGTGGCGTCATGGCCAGGCTGGTCGAAAGACTCGGTCGGCGCGGGGCTGCGTGCGGCTTTGAGGTTTTTCAGTGCACCCAACATGATTGGTGTTCGCTATCAATGACGGTTGACAAGGTTTGAAACGAAGACCCCCCGGGCGGTGACCGCTCGGGGGGTACAATTTCATCCGACAGAAATTGTCGCCAGAGGCATCATGCGGCCCGAACCGTGTCGAGGAAGTTACCAACCTCGCTGCGCAACCGGCTGCTATCACGCGATAGCGACTGTGCCGCCGACAACACCCGCGCCGAAGCGGTGCCGGTCTCGTTGGCGCCCTGCTGCACATCGGTGATGCTGTTGCTGACTTGCGAAGTACCCTTCGCCGCCTCTTGGACGTTGCGGGCGATCTCCTGGGTGGCCGCGCCCTGCTCTTCCACGGCCGAGGCGATGCTGGAGGAAATCTCCGACATGCGCTCGATGGTGCTGCCGATTTCGCGAATGGCGGTCACCGATTCCTGGGTGGCCGACTGCATGCCAGCGATCTGCTGGCTGATTTCGTCGGTCGCCTTGCCGGTCTGCTCCGCCAGCGCCTTGACCTCGGACGCCACCACGGCGAAGCCGCGACCGGCATCGCCAGCGCGCGCCGCCTCGATGGTGGCGTTCAGCGCCAGCAGGTTGGTCTGACCCGCGATGTTGTTGATCAGATCGATGATGTCGCCGATCCGGCCGGCGGCGGTTGCCAGCGCACCGATCCGGTCGTTGGTCTGCTTGGCCTGATCGACCGCCTGATGGGCGATATTGGCCGACTCCTGGACCCGGCGCGAGATCTCGTTGACCGACGAGGTCATCTGCTCGGTGGCCGAGGCAACCGACTGCACATTGGCGGTGGCCTGTTCGGACGCAGCCGCCACGGTGCTGGCGAGGTGTTCTTCGCGCTCGGCGGTCGAGGTCAGCGAGCGGGCCGCGGATTCGAGTTCGGCCGCGGCGGTGGTGACGGTCTGGATCACTTCGCCGACCGACGCCTCGAAGTTGTTGGCCAGCCGTTCCATGTCGGCCTTGCGCTCGGCAGCGGCACGCTCCTCGATCGCAAGCTGCTGCTGCTTCAGGCGTTCGACCTCGATCGCATTGTTCTTGAACACTTCCACGGTGCGGGCCATGTCGCCGATCTCGTCACGCGACTCCTTGCCCGGCACGTCGACCGACAGATCGTTCTGGGCCAGCGCCTGCATCGCCTTCTTCAGCCGATCGATCGGGTGCGACAGGCCGGCAATGCCGATCCACATCGCGAACGCCAGATTGAGCAGCAAGCCGATCGCGGCGGTGACATAGGTGGTGAAAATCGTGGACTCGGTCTGAGCGGTCAGCGCGTCGGCAGCCTTGGCCGCGGCCACCGACAGGTCGGCGATCAGCTGATGCTGGGTCGCCAGCGCGTCCTGCAGCGGCGGCACGCATTCTTCCTTCAGGCGCATCGACGCCTTGATGCTGTCATCCGGAGACGCCGCCTTGGCAGCGAAGCCGATCGCCGGATCGCAAGCCACGAACGCCTTCTTCACCTTGCCGACAACCGGCTCGATCGCGGCCGCATGTTCCGGCAGGTTCTTGAGGACCTCGGCCATCTGGGTTTCGTAGGTGCGCCGGTCATCAGCGATCTTGGTGACGTATTTTGCCGCACCCTGTGCATTGCCTTCGGCAGCCAGCTGGAAGGCGTTGGCAATGTATTCCTCAGCGCTGCCGGCAGCGCGGGCGTTGATCAGAGCGAATTTGTCGAGTCGGCGCACCACGTCGGCATAGGACTCGTCAATCTTCTCCATGCGGATCGATGCGAACCAGATCTGGCCCGCCATCTGCAAGGCCAGCGACGCCACGATCAAGCCGACCTTGAAGACGATTTTGAAGTTCCCAAGCAGTGACATCATTGTCTCCCCAATGATCTGAGATGCGCGCTGAGCCCATCGCTCAAACGTAGTCGGCAGCATCCCATAGAGAAATTCTTTGGCGATCGCCCAAGGCGCTCATCCATCCCACGCAGACATTGGCCAGAAACCCATTCCGGGATGTTAATGCGCGCGCATAAACCGCTAATTATTTCGTCTGCGATGCGCGCTGATGCACTATTTCAAAACGAACCCGCGAGAGTTGCCCGCAAAGCGAGTGGTTCGACGGCGTGGACGTGCCGATCGCCGACGCCCGTAGGCTCGCCGGCCAAGCGCGACATATAATAGTACTCAATCTGATTGGTCTTCGCGTCGAACAGATTGAGCGCGTCGAGCTGCAGCCGAATGCCGTTATCGAAGCGGTAACCGAGTCGGGCGTTGAAGATCAGCGACGCCTGCGAATGCACCCAGCCATCCTCAGTGAGCGGCCGCGCCCCAAAATACCGGCCGCGTAGCGCGCCGAACCAGCCTGTTTCCCGACCGAACGTCACGCTACCGCTCGCCACCCAGCCCGGCGAGCCTGGAATATAGTTTCCGGCGGGATCCGGATTGGTGAAGCGCGCATGGCTGTAAGCAAGGTCGAGATCGACGCCGAGCCAGGGCTGCGGCTGGTAGTGATTGGTCCATTCCATGCCGACCCGCCGGCTCGGCCGGCTCGGCTCGGTGGTGCCGGCGTCGCCGACGAACAGTAGTTCGGAATCGAAATCAAGAATGAATACTGCTAGCGCGCTGGTCAGCCCCGGGACGCTCTTATTCCGCACGCCGATTTCCGCGCCCTTGGAACGCACCAGCAGCGGCACCCGATCGAGGAGCGTGGTCTTGTCGATCGGATCGACGGTGATGGTGGTGCCGCGGATATCATTGCTGTGCAGGCCATAGCCGGCATTGCCGAACAATTCGGTCCCCAACCACGGGCCGAGCACGATGCCGGCCTTGGGGCTGGTCAGCGAGGCCGACGTGGTGCCGGAATTGGCCGGGGTGTCGCTCCTCACCTGGCCGCCGAACACGTCCTCGCGCACACCAACCATGGTGCGCAGCCAGTCGGTCCAGCGCACCGTGGTGTCGGTCCACAGCCCGATGCTCTGCTGCTCAACATCGTCGGCGCGCACCGTGGATAGATAGGAGCGTTGCAGCGTCTTATTGAGCGCGACATTGATGCTGTCGGCGCGGCCCTGCACCCCGATCCTTGTTTCGACCGGCAGCCCGGCGAAGCGATAATCAAAACGCTGGCTGGCGTTCAGACCATAGACCATGCGGCGATCATATTGCGCGAACTGATCGCCATTGATCGGATCGTCCAGGAAATAGGTGAAGTTGTTGTAGAGCTGTAGTGCCGAGTTGATCACATAGGCATTGACGTCGGTCTGGCCAAAATCGCTGGTCTTGGCGTAGCGGCCGGACAGGCTGAACCGGCTCGACACGCCGCCATCAGTCGGGTCGAGCGATCCGAACCGGGTGATCCGGCCCTGCTCGATCGCGCGCAGCGCCACCTGGTCGGTCGAGATCCAGCGATTGGCGTAGCCCATCGCGGTGACGCTAAAACCGTCGGTCAAAGTGCCTTCGCTATAGCGCAGCACGCCGTTCAGCTTGCGTATCTTATCCGGGACCTCCCACGGCCCGTTGGAGTGGTTGGCCTCGAACGCCGCCAGCACGGTGCCGCGGTCGAGCTTGGTCGAACCGGCCGACAGCAGCCGGCGATAGCCAAAACTGCCGACCGTCGCTTCGGCCAGGTTTTTGGGCATGGCGCGCAGGTAGTCGATGCTGACCGCACCCGCCGAGCCGAAATCGCCGACATCGGCGAAATACGGGCCTTTGCGCAGGTTCATCACGCTGATCAGTTCGGGGATCATGAAGTTGATATCGGCATAGCCCTGGCCATGGCCGTGGGTCGGCATATTGACCGGCATGCCATCGACGGTGATGGCAAGGTCAGTGCCGTGATCGAGATTAAAACCGCGCAAAAAATACTGATTGGCTTTGCCTTCGCCGGAATGCTGGGTGACGATCAGCCCGGGCACCGCCTCCAGCACTTCTCCAACGCGCGACACCGGCAGCGCATTGATCTCGGCGCCGCTGACACTGCTGGCGCTGGCGGACAGATTGACCGGCGCGCTCATCGCGGGCGTCGCCGGTTCCTGCGCCGGAACCGCGGCCGATGCCGCCGGCGATGCGGGACTGGAGGCGGGCTGATGCCGTGAGGTCTGGCGGCGCCGCGGCCGCTCCGGCTCGGCGGCCGGCGCTTCGACCACGATCTGCGGCAATGAATGCGGCGCGGTCTGCGCCCGAGCGGCGGTTGGCGACACGATCAGCGCGGTGCCGATCATCGTGCCCATCAGCAGCACGGCGCGCGCCTTTGGCGCTGCAGCGGAACGGAAGCCCCCATCACTCATCGAAACGCCTTGCGTCCACGGCACTGGCCGCGAACGTCCCCCCTGGTGTCGGTGTCACGCTGTTATGACGTCACGGTCATTCGCCGTGTTAGCAGCAGCGTGACACGCACAGTATGATATTGTCAACGAAACATCATACTGATCGCACCAGCCGTGATCGCATGCCGAACGCGCTCGCGCCGGCAACTGATAACCCGCTGACCATAAGTAATCGCGCTATCCAGTCACACGCCGGGTGCACAAGGCCCGCGCCTGACCGAGTTGACCAAAGTCAACTTCGTTGTCCGGTCGCCGTTCACCATCACCGACGCGGGTTCATCGGATCGAGGAGGACGAAATGGTTCTTCGTGGGTTGAGCAAGCTGATCGCCGCGCTGACGGCGGCGGTGCTGATAGCCATGGCACCGACGCGATCGCAGGCGGCATTGTCGGACGACGAGGCGCTCGCGATCGGGGTCGAGGCTTATCTCTATTTCTATCCGCTGGTGACGATGGACATCACCCGCAAGCAAGCGATCGCCGAGCCGGGCAAGGAACTCGGCAAGGGGCCGATGAATACATTCGTCAATATTCCGGCCTACCCGCCCGCGGATTTCAAAATCGTGGTGCGCCCCAATTTCGATACGCTGTATTCCAGTGCCTGGCTCGATCTCACCAAAGAGCCGATGGTGATCACCGTGCCCGAAACGTCCGGGCGTTATTACTTGCTGCCGATGCTGGACATGTGGAGCGACGTATTTGCCTCCCCCGGCTGGCGTACCACGGGCACGCAGGCCGCGACCTTCCTGATCACCCCGCCCGGCTGGCAAGGACAGGTTCCGAGCGGCATGCAGCCGATCGCGGCGCCGACGCCGATGGTGTGGATCATCGGACGCACCAAGACCGACGGCCCGTCGGACTACGCCGCCGTGCACAAGATACAGGCTGGCCTCGCCATCACGCCGCTATCGCAATGGGGCAAGCCGCCCGGCCCGCCGCCGCGCGTCGTGATCGACCCCAGCGTCGATACCAGAACGCCGCCGAAAGTACAGGTCGATACCATGACGGCCGGCGCCTATTTCAGCTACGCCGCCGAACTGCTCAAAATCATTCCGCCGCACGCCACCGATCAGCCGATGATCGCGCGGCTCAGCCAGATCGGCATCGTGCCCGGGCAAAGCTTCGATGTGAGCAAAGCGCCACCTGCGGTGCGCAAGGCGCTGGAGGCCGCGCCCGCGCAAAGCCAGCGCCTGATGGCGTGGAAGCTACCGACACTGGCGCGCGTGGCCAACGGCTGGACCATGAACACCGACACCATGGGCGTCTACGGCAATTACTACTTGAAACGCGCCATCGTCGCCCAGGCCGGGCTTGGCGCCAATGTGCCCGAGGACGCGATCTATCCGATGAACATCGCCGACGACACCGGCAAGCCGCTCGATGGCAGCCAGCCCTACGTGCTGCATTTCGAGAAGCATGAACTGCCGCCGGTGAAAGCGTTCTGGTCGGTGACGCTGTACGATTCCGATGGGTTCCAGGTCGCCAACACGCTCAACCGTTTTGCGCTCAGCAGTTGGATGCCGCTGCAAACCAACGCCGATGGCTCGCTCGATCTATTGATTCAGAACGACAGCCCGGGCGCGGCCAAGGAAGCTAACTGGCTGCCGGCCCCAAAGGGAGCGTTCAACCTGGTGATGCGGCTATATGCGCCGCAGGCGGAAGTCTTGATCGGGAAATGGTCGCCGCCGCCGGTGACACGGCTGCAGCGTAGCGCGCCATTGAGCTCGCAGTAACAGGATGCAGCGATGGCGGGCTGGTGCGAAACGCCGGCGAACACGCCTGCAACAAGCCGCCGCTGCGCACTCAGCGACCTGTGAAAACAAAAGCGCGGCGGTGAGAACCGCCGCGCGAAAGGGGCCTACTCGTCGCGATAGACCTTTTCGCGCTTTTCGTGACGCTCCTGGGCTTCCACCGAGAGAGTCGCGATCGGGCGTGCCTCGAGCCGTTTGAGTGCAATTGGCTCGCCGGTCTCTTCACAATATCCGTAGGTATTATCTTCAATACGCTGCAGCGCTGCGTCGATCTTAGAGATCAATTTGCGCTGGCGATCCCGGGCGCGCAGTTCGATCGCGCGGTCGGTTTCCGAAGCGGCACGGTCGGCCAAATCGGGGTGATTGACGTTTTCTTCCTGCAACGTCTGCAGTGTGATCCTGGATTCTTTCAGGATCTCGTCCTTCCACGCTAACAGCTTGGCGCGAAAATACTCGCGCTGCCGATCGTTCATGAAAGGCTCTTTCTCAGAGGGTCGGTAGCTCTTCAGTTTTTCCAAGGCCGTTCCATCTGTCCAAGAGGCCGGTATAAATACCCGGTCGCGCGGCCGCTTATATAGCGGTGCAGTGTGACAGACAACATTGTCCTCGCCGACCGAATGGACAGGTGGCGGTGGATATTCGTTTCTGAACAGGAACTAAGCTGATCGAGAATCAGGCAATAGCCCTAGAACTGGCCGGCTTTGGCGAGTTCGACTTCGACCCGCAGCTCAATTTCAGCCAGCACGGCATCAAGCCCGGGATCGCCCGAGGAAGCCTTCAGATCAGCGGCGGCGGCCCGCAGCCGGGCCACCATGGCGTTGTCGAGCTTGCCCGACAACAACCCGAGCTTCAACTCGTCGAGCGCATCGAGCGCGCCCCGGCCGCGCCTCACCGAGCGGCGGCGCCGTTCGGTCGGGTCATCCTCGATGCTCTGCATCGCCAGCAGCGCGTCCAGGCTGGCCGCGGCCTTGGGCGCAGCGGCCTGCCGGCTCTCGGACGGCGCGGCGGTATCAGGGAGCGTAAAGGACGAGCCGCTGGTGCGGCGGCTGCTGGCAGCCGGCGTTCCGATCGTGGTCCCGTTGGGTCCATAGATGCGCATCGTGCTGGTTCCGCTGTTGCCTTGTCTGTCAAATGGGAGCGCTGAGGGTATTTGCGCAGCCGTGAACGACGGGACCTCACCGCCAAACTCGGCAATTATGGTTAATGGCGGGTAAACGGATCGGCAAATTTTGCCGCGATCGGCAGTTTCGCCCGCCATCCCGCACCGCCGGGTTCCCGGCCGCGCAATTTTTATCAAATAAAATCAGAGAGGTATCCGTAAGACACTGGTGGCACGGCGCTGGCATAGAAAGCTGCGGCGAGCCGCGACGATTTCGGCGGTCTCGCGCAAGCTCGGGGAGCACGGGATGCGGAGCGCGGGTGTGAGTTTGGTGCAGCGGTTCTGGCAGGCGATCGGCGTCGTGGCGCTGGCGCTGGCCGTGAGCTGCACATCCGCCGCGGCGACCTCGCGCATCAAGGACCTCGCCAATATCGAAGGCGTGCGCCAGAACCAGCTGATCGGCTACGGCCTGGTGGTCGGCCTTAATGGCACCGGCGATACCCTTAACAACATACCGTTCACCAAGCAGTCGCTGCAGGCCATGCTCGAGCGCATGGGCGTCAACATCCGCGGCGCCACCATCCGTACCGGCAACGTCGCGGCGGTGATGGTCACCGGCAACCTGCCGGCCTTCGCCACCCAGGGCACGCGCATGGACGTCACCGTGTCGGCGATGGGCGATGCCAAGAACCTGCAAGGCGGCACCCTGCTGGTGACGCCGCTGCTCGGCGCCGACGGCAACGTCTATGCGGTCGCGCAGGGCTCGCTGGCGATCGGCGGCTTCCAGGCCGAGGGCGATGCCGCCAAAATTACCCGCGGCGTGCCGACCGTCGGCCGAATCGCCAATGGCGCGATTGTCGAGCGCGAGATCGAATTCGCCCTGAACCGGATGCCGAACGCCCGACTGGCGCTGCGCAATGCCGATTTCACCACCGCCAAGCGCATCGCCGCGGCGATCAACGACTATCTCGGCAGCAAGACCGCCGAGCCGATCGACCCCTCGACCGTGCAGCTGTCGATCCCCAAGGAATTCAAAGGTAACGTGGTGGCGCTGCTGACCGAAATCGAGCAGCTGCAGATCGAGCCCGACCTCGCCGCCAAGATCATCATCGACGAGCGCAGCGGCATCATCGTCATGGGCCGCGACGTGCGAGTCGCGACCGTGGCGGTGGCCCAGGGCAATCTGACGGTCACCATTTCCGAAAGCCCGCAGGTCAGCCAGCCCAATCCGCTGTCGCGCGGCCGCACCGCGGTGACCCCGAACTCACGGATTGGCGTCACCGAGGACGGCAAAAAGCTCGCGGTGGTCAAGGACGGCGTGTCGCTGCAGCAGCTGGTCGATGGCCTGAACGCGCTCGGCATCGGCCCGCGCGACCTGATCGGCATTTTGCAGGCGATCAAGGCGGCCGGCGCCATCCAAGCCGACATTGAGGTGATGTAATGATGTCCCCCGCGATCAGCGCTGCGCTCGAAGCCGGCGTGCCGGTGCGCAACGGCCGCCCGGACTACACGCTCGCCGCGGCGCTGAAGAAGGTGTCGCCGGAGACCCAGGCCAAGGCCAAGACCCAGGCCACCGAGTTCGAGGCGATGTTCCTGAACGCGATGGTATCGCAGATGAGCACCGGCATCGAAGGCGAAGGCCCGTTCGGCGGCACCGTCGGAACCGGCGCCTGGCGCTCGATGTTGACCGACCAATACACCCGCTCGATCGCCAAGGCCGGTGGCCTCGGCATTTCCACCGATGTCTACCGCGCATTGATCCTGAGACAAGCCGGCGCCAGCTAATTTGTGAGGACGTTCCCATGCAGCAGCAATTCGCCCAGCAAGCCGCCGCGTCACGCGCCGTCCCGCCGATTCAGACTGCGGCCGAAGCGCGCAAATTCGCCGAAGAGCTGATGGAGGTCATGACCTCGCTGCTCACGGTGATCGAAGCCGAGACCGAACTGGTTCGCGCCGGCAAGATCCGTGAAGGCATGGAACTCGAGCCGCGCAAGACCGAGCTGTCGCGCCGCTATGTCAGCGCCATCCTGCTGTTCAAGGCCAGCGAGAAGTACATCTCGCTCGCTACTCCGGACCTGCTGGCCGCGCTGCATCGCCATCACGACGTGTTCCGCGCCATGCTGCAGGTCAACCTCACGGTGCTCGCCACCGCCCATGCCGTCTCGGAAGGGATCGTGCGCGGCGTCAACAGCGAGATGCAGCGCCGCAACGCGCCGCAGACCTACACCGCGTCCGGCTATCGCGCCGCGCCCTCGCCGCGCGCGATCTCGCCGATTGCTGTCAGCCGCTCGCTGTAATCAGCAAGCCGGCCGGTTATTAGGACTGCAAACCTTTCGCAGTTGAATTAAATGAGCGCTCGCGCTTGAGGGGCAAGTTTAAACACTAGGCGTATGAACCAAACTGGGATGGGTTGGATTCTTCTTGATGGAGCCAGGAGGCTGCCATGGGAACTGATTTCAACGTCAAGCCGATCGGGACGCCTGTTGCTAACTTGATCAAGCCCGCGCCGGAAGCCGCGCGGACGGCGGTTCAAACCGATCTGCCGCCGGACAAGAGCGTCACGGCCACGGAGAGCAGCTCGGCAACGACGACCGGTTCGAATTATCGTCCGCCGCCGCCCGCGACCGATCAGTACGCGCGCAGCATGTTCGTCGATCGCGCCGCCGCTCAGATCGTGTTTGTCACCATCGACAAGGCCACCAATCTGGTTGTCAGCCAATACCCTGAGGAATCGAAGCTGCGCGCACGCGCTTATCTTCGAGCCCAGGAGAGCGCCAAGCAGGAAGTTCGCCCGCTCGAAACCGACCGCTCGGCCTGACGTCCGATCGTCATTGTCGCGTCGATTCGTTGTTAATAACCGCCGGCCCCACCGCGCGGCGATTTGGCATGCTTGGGCTCAGGCATGAAGCTGCCAATGCCGCATCCTGCACATAATTGCCCGGTCACTCCGTGACGTGCTGCGCGCTTACGGACGTCCGCTCAGACCAGCGGCGATTTGCAGATTGATATCGATCAGGGCTTGGATCTTGTCGCGCTCGGGCTTGAGCTGCAATGCGGCCGACTGGCTGAGCACGAAGATGCCGAGATTAGCGACGTTCTGCCGGGTCTCGATCTTTTCCGGATTGCGATCATTGACCGCATCGCCGACGAAGATCGACCACAGTTTGCGATTGAACATCAGCGCCCGTTGGATGCCGGAATCGATCTCGTCCAAACGGGCCATCGCGTCCTGCAGCATCCGCGCCGCCTTCAGCAGCGCCTGAGCTTCAGTTTCGCGGGGAGATGACGTCTGCTGCGCGGTACGAGCATAAGCCTGAGCAGCATACGACATGGTCTACCTCAACAGCTCTTCTTCGCGCTTGATCAATGCACGAAGCTCCTTCAACGCTTTGTACAGATTGCCGCTTAAGATAAGCTTACTGGCCTCCTCGATCGCGCCGCGGAAGCTCGGCACGGCTTCGAGTAAGTCCTTGATAAATCCCATGAACAAATCCTGATACTTCGGGATGTCGTTCTCGAGATACATCATTTGGACGCACAGATAGACGCGCTTCACCGGGGTGTCGGCGGTCTCGGCGGTCAGGATATCTTTCTCACGCAGAATCGGAGCGTCGCCGTCGATCAGGAATGCCGTCCTGGTATCGGAATTAGTGATGACGCTCTGACCGATGATGATCCGCTCAAACGGCTTCAACTCGACACGCAAGGGCATAGGGGGCTCCTGTTCGACGCGCTCTGTCCGCCGCCAGCGCTGGCCTGATTAGCAGTGATCGTCGTGCGGGAAAGCCGGTCTGACGGTGAAATCTGCGCAGGCCACCACAGATATCCACCGATTCGGCGGCATGGCCGAGACGGTGGGGGCGGACCCTGCCCGGTCCCCTTGGTTCCGGCTCAGCCCTCAGGATCAGCGCAGCAGCTGCAGCACGCTCTGCTGTGACTGGTTGGCGAGCGACAGCGCCGACACCGCGATCGACTGCCGGGTCGACAGCGCCTGGCTGTTGGCGGCCTCTTCGTTGGTGTCGGCCAGCGTCAGGTTCGACGAGCCGGTCTGCAGCACGTTGATCAGGTTTTTGGCGAAGTCCTGGCGGATCTGCACGATCGACAGGTTTGAGCCGTAGGATGACGCCTGCGAGCGCAGCGTGGTCGAGGCGGTGTTGAGCGCGGCCAGCGTGCGGTTGGTCGCCGCGTTGTCGATGAAGTCCACACCAGCCACCAGGGTTGGCAGGCCGAGGCCGGCCGGCGTCAGCGCGGTGCCGATGATGTTCAGCGTCGACTTGCCGGTTTCGTTGAACACCAGCTTCAGCGTGTCGCCGTTCAGCAGATTGACGCCGTTGAACGAGGCGTCCTGCGAGGTCGTGGTGATCTGATTGATGACGTTATTATACTGCTCGACCAGCTTGGCGCGCGCCGCCTGCGAGTTGGCATCGGGCACCGGCGGATACGGCGTGGTGAAGGTCAGCGCCGCGGTGATGGTGCCGCCCATCACGCCGCCATCGACGCTCGAGCCCATGGTCGCCGACGCGTAGTCGTTGCCGGCCGAAATGGTCAGCACGCCATTGGCGTCGATCTGCGCGATCAGGTTGTTGGGCGCCAGCTTGGCGTTGAGCTGCGCCAGCGACTTCACGGTGCCGTTGGTGCCATCGCCGAAGGTGATGCTGACCGGGGTGCCCCCCTTGAACGAGGTGAAGGTCATGGTCTTGCCGCTGACGCCGCCGATGCCGGCCGAGCGCGTCGCGGTGAAGGTGGTAGCGGTGCCGGTGTTGCCGGCCAGGCCCAGCGCCACCAGCGCATTGCCGGTGCCGGAAATGGTCAAATCCGAGGCGGTGCCGGTCGAAATCTTCAGCGCGCCGGCCACAACTTGCGAGGCAACGCCGGTACCGGGCTTCAGCGACAGCACGCCGCCAGCCGAATTCGAGAAGCCCTGCGCGCCGGTGGCGATGTCGATCGCGTTCAGCGCGTCAGCGATGGTGGCGCCCTGCAGATAGACGGTGGAGTTGCCATAGGCATCAGCGACCACGCCATTGAGGACGCCCGAACCGACCGGCACATTCGCAGCATCGGGCGGCAGGGCATTCTTGAAGGTGATGGTCTTGCCGTTGACGTTCAGCGTCGAGCCGTCCTGGACCGGCATGCCGAGCGACGCCGCGGTGATCTGACGCGACTGGGTGATGGTGACATCGCCCGAGCCGAGCGAGGTGGTCAGACCAAGGCCGTTGAGCAGATCGGCGTGACCCGTGATGCTGAGATCGGCGCCGGTGCCGGTGGTCAGGGTCAGCACGCCGCTCGCGATCGTCGCGTCGGTGCCCGAGGAATGCGAAATGGTCGCCCCGCCGTTGCTGATCAGCGCCTTCTTGACGCCGCTGGCGAGATCGATGGCGTCGGCGAGGTCCTTCACGGTCGCCGCGGGCGAAGCGTTGCTGCCGAGATAGACGGTGGTGTTGCCGTTGCCGTCGGTGATCAGATTACCGCTGATGCCGGAGCCGGCCGGCAGCACGGCCGAGGCGGCCGTACCGGACCGGAACGTGATGGTCTTGCCATTGACGGTCAGGGTGTCGCCATCGACCGGCGCCGCGGTGCCCTTGATGGTGGAAGCGCCCGGGGTGCCGATCAGGGTCAGACCCATCGCCAGCGAGGCGGCGGTACCGGCGCCGTCCGGCGCGGCACTGCCGACCAGCGACACCGAGGTCGCGCCGAGCGTGGTGGTGGAGGTGATCGGATGGGCGCCGCCAGCGGTGCCGTCGACGATCACTTTCGAAAGCGCGTTGGCGCTGGTGTAGCTGGTGGTGCCGCGCAGATCGTCCGGCGTCGCGCCGGTGATGGTGGCCGAGACGTTGGACTTGGTGGCGTAGCCGACGTTGGATTGCAGCGCCTGGTTGGCGATCGACTTGGCGGTGTCGATCAACTTGTTCAGCGAAGTGATGCCGTTGCTGGCCTGCTGCAGGATCTGCACACCGTTGCTGATCCCGTCGAGCAGATTGTTGATGTCACTGGAGCGGGCGTCGAGCCCCGCGGCAGTGAAGAAGTTCGTCGGGTTGTCCAGCGCGGTGTTGACCTTCTTGCCTGAGGCAAGTCGGTTCTGGGTAGTCGCAAGCAAATCGGCAGTCGACTGCAAAGAGAGCAGGTTCTGGCGAACCGATGCCGAGAGAACGACGTTGGACATGTTGATACCTTCCTGATCCGCGCTGGCGCTGACCCTTCAGGTCAGCGGCTGCCCCCACCCCGAACGACCGCATTGGCCGCCGCGATGGATGCCGGTTGTGCTTCGACGCCTTCTGGAAGTGGGACCTCAGTCGCACATACACGGGTGCGCACCGGATCGACGCGGCCGATTCTCGGCCTACCTGCTTCCTGAATACCGGAACTATGACGGAGCACTTTTTAAAATATGGTTAACAGCGCCTTAAGCGCGCGGGCGGAAAGCAAACCCGCGTGAAAACAATATGTTAACCATACGGCGTCGGGAGGCAAAAAAAGAGCGGCGGATGGTGCCGCCGCTGATTCGCGAAAAAGGCAGGGTCAAAAAGAAAACGGCGGGGTTGCCCCCGCCGCCTTCCAAGTCGTGCTGAGAACGTCTGTTAGCGCAGCAGCTGCAGCACGCTCTGCTGGGACGAGTTGGCCAGCGACAGCGCGGACACCGCGATCGACTGGCGGGTCGACAGCGCCTGGCTGTTGGCCGCTTCCTCGTTGGTGTCGGCCAGCGTCAGGTTCGACGA
>NZ_QJTI01000026.1 GCF_003217325.1 Rhodopseudomonas faecalis | reverse complement strand
GATCCTACCAGCGTCGAGTTGGTCCACCCCGAGACGATCGGCGTCAAGCGGATTCGGCTCGAAACAACCAGCGACGAAGTGACGACGGGGATCGAGAAGCGACTACCTTGGCTAAGCGATCGAGGGCCTTTGTTGGACTCACATAGTCGGATGACGATTCATCCTACGTTGGCCCAAACGATAAACCATGATGAATTTTGGCGGAGGTCGAAGCGGTGAGCAATGATCCGGCGACTGATGGCTGCCAGGCTGACCTCATCTACGCCATTGTTGCGATGGTCTCCGACAACCTTGGTGATGTAACGGCCATCGAGTACGTCGTACGTAGCCCGGATGGAGCGCAGCGAAATCCGGGTTGTTCGTCGGTTGCTTCCGTCCCGGATTGCGCTGCGCTCCATCCGGGCTACCTGCTGGGGCTTTCGACGTGAGTAGCTGCTCGTAGGGCGCAATAGCGAAGCGTATTGCGCAGCGATAATGGCGGAGGACCGGACGAGGGCGGCGCCGTTGCAATCGCTCTACCGCGCGTTGGCGACGCAGTCTGGTAGCAACGCGGATGTCACGGCCTGACCGTGATCATGACTGTGTTGATGGCGCGAAGCGAGGCCGGGCCCGCCGCGCGCCGTCGCGCGGCAGGCCGGATCGAACTAACTGAGCGTTGGTGAGCGTTGGTTGTCGGCCGTCATCGCCTCGACCTCCGCCGCGATCAACAGCCAGCTGGTCTCCAGATTACTATCAAGGGCCGGCGCCCAGATCGGCCGACGGCCAAGACGCCGCGAGGTTTCGAAATCGACGCTGCCGGGTGGCCCCGCAAGATCGATGATGACGGCTGTTTCCGGCAGCCGTGCCACCACGGTGGCGCCGACGGGCCGGGCGAAACTGGTCGAGATCAGCAGATCGATCTTGGACGCGACCGCCGGCATGTCTTCAAAGCGATGCGGCACGGCGCCCGCGCTGCGCAGCGCGGCATAATCATCGATGGTATCGGCAGTGGCGTGCACCCGAGCGCCAAGTTCGAGGAGACGATGAACAAGCGATGTGAACGCATCGCCATGACCCACGACGCCGACTGCGATCGCCGGGCTGTGGTGCGGCTGATCGGGCTCCATGGCGAGGGCGTTGATCGATGGCGTGGCCAGATCCGGCCCGGAGCAGCCATGGCCGATGCTGAGCTGACGCTGCCACGGGTCGTCAATTGCTGGGGCGCTCGGCGCTGCCGCGGCGGCCGATCGCAGGTCGAGCGGGCGCGGACGTTCACGCAGCACCGCGATCCGCATCAGCATCTCCACGGTGCGTAGCAGGTGGAACTGCAGCCGCCACAGGTGCGCTCGCCAATCGCGCCGGCGAGTGCTTTGCAGCGCTTCAGGCAAAATCGACGACGACGCATTGATGCGCCGCGCAGGCGGCGTCGCAGAGAGCTCGGGGTGATGGAACGCCGCAGGCGGCTGCACCGTGCTATCGCCATGCAGCATCAGTGTGATCGCGAGCGGCAGCCCAAAATCCTGGTGCCGCTCGGTCGACACGGATTGGCGCGGCCCTGCAACGAGCCGCTTGGAATGCTGTGCCTTCACCGCCTCATTCCCTCTGCTGCGCGAGCGCGACCAGCGGATCAGCGTGTGCGGGCCGCGGCGCGACCGGCCGCGCGGCGGCAACAAATTTGCTTTCGAAAGACATCACCCAAAACCCCGGGGTTGCTGGGGCAGGGGCCAGGCGGAGACATGAGCAACAAGGAGGCCTTAAGGACCGCGACCGCTGTCATGCGACCCACCGGGACACCCCGCCCAGGGACGATTGCATTTGTCGCGGCAGGTCTCCTGGCTCGCGGGTCCTTGCGTCGGTCCTGCCTTCCCGGGCCGTTCGGGCCCAGTGGCGATGTTCGGACGTCAGCTCGCCGCTTACAGTTGCGGGGGCAGCGCCGGTATTGCACCGGCTTCCCTCTTAGCTCTCGGGGCGCAAGCGAATGCGCCACGAAAGACCGTGACAGGCCGGCATTCTAGATCGGCCCCGCGACCGGTCAATCACCCGTGCATTGATTTAGGCGGTTATTGTTGGGAGGCACCGTGCCCTTCAGTCACCGTTTTCGCCGGCCCGCCGGTCAGCACTTCGCTGATTTGCCAGAGCTTGCGGTTCGCCTCGGCATCGCGCGCTTGCGCAGGGGCTAGAATGGTTTTGCGATGGCCAAAGTACTGACCGGTGACGTTGGCCAGCTCCGGCGCGTTGGCGAGGTAGAGCACCCGCTGCGCCGCGCGCGCGGCGGAGGGGATCGCCCAGCCAAACCAGTCGGCAAACAGTTTTAGCCACACGCCCTGGGCGCCATCGGTGCCGCCGAGATTTGATTTGAACACCCCGGGAAATACGCAATTGACGGTGACGCCGCTGCCATGCAGCCGGCGCGCCAGTTCGAACGTGAAATGCAGATTGCCGAGCTTGGATTGGCCATAGGCCTGCATCATGCGATAGCGCCGGCGCTGCCAGTTGAGGTCATCGAAATCGATCGCGGTGTTGATGCGGGTGCCGACATTGATGATCCGCGCCGGCGCGCTGTCCTTCAGCCGCTCCAGCAGCAGATTGGTGAGCAGAAACGGGCCAAGATGATTGGTCGCGAGCGCGCATTCGATGCCCTGCGGACTGAGCCGCCGCTCGGCGAACGCGGTGCCGGCATTGTTGATCAGCAAATGCAGCCGATCAAAGCGCGCCAAAATCGCCCGCGCTGCGGCGCGGATCGCGTCTTGGTCGGCAAGATCGGCGACGAACAGGTGCAGATCATCGTTGCCGGTCGCGGCGCGGATATCTTCGAGCGCCTTCTCGCCGCGGGCGCGGTCACGAACCAGCAGGCCAACGCGCAGGCCCTGCGCCGCCAGCGCACTGGTGATCGCCTTGCCGAGCCCGGAATTGGCGCCCGTCACCAGGGCGGTTTGTTGCGAGGCATTGCTGCTCATCGGACGCTCCATTTCGATCAAAGCAGGGCTAACACCTGAAGAGCTCAAAACAGTCAGCTGGCACAGCATAGCGCACACGCGATCGGCGCGCGACCTTCGACAATTGATGCGTTCTGCGGTAGCGGGTGATCGCGTTCGCCAGCGCTGCGTTATTGCAGAGAGAAGCGCACGTCGCGCATCGCGTCATCGGCGACCAGCGCAGGCAACGAGCCAGCGACGACCAGCAGTGGCAGCGCGGGGGCAGACCACCGATTTCACGCACATGACGCGCAAGGAGCTGTTCGACTGGATGAACTCCAAGATCAAGAGCGGCGAAATGTCGTTCGACCAGAGCGCCACCTTTGTCAGCATGACGCTGAGCTTTCCTGTCGATGGCGCCTACACTGGTCTCGATGATACCGAGCATGTGAATTTCATGCAGGCGGTTGAGAAAGGCATGGTGGGGGCCCAGCAGCGCAACGACTCGGAATTGTTCGAGCGGCTGCAGAACGCGCTGCGCATCATGGATCGCTATCAGGGCGAGATCAGCGGCGTGGATATCCGCGCCTGAGTGAGGCCGATCGTTCAGAAGAACTCATCGAGCAGCCGGTAGAACGCGGTCTTGTTCCAGTCGAGCGGCTGACCGTAGCTGTTGAGGAACGGCCCGACCCAGCCTTCGCCGAGCTCGGCGGCAATGTCGCGCGTCGCCAGTGCGAGATCCTGATGACGGTCAGCAACGCCGAGCCGACCGCAATCGATGAAGCCGGTGAAGCGACCGGCCTCCGCCATCAGATTGGGCAGGCAGGCGTCGCCATGCGTGACCACGGGGGCGGTGACAGCCGGTTGCTGCGCCACCAGTTGCTGCAGCAACTCGGCGGGTGGTACGCCAACATTCTCCTGATCGAAATCCTCGGGATCGACCAGGCCCGCTGCCAGGCGCTCGCGCGCCAGCGCGATCCTTTGATCGGCACTGTGATCGAACGGGCAACTGCCCGCGTCGAGCGCGTGCAACTGTCGCAGCGCTCCGGCGAATAGAGTGACCAGCTCGCGCGGTGACAATTCCGCAGCGCTCAGGTCGCGGCCCGGCACGGCGGATAGCAGCAGCCAGTCGCGATCATTGGTTCGCGTGCTGGCGAGCACCTGGGCGCAGGGCAGCCCGGTGCTTGAGAGCCAGCGTAGCCGCGCTGCTTCGCCGGCGAGTTCGCCGCACGGCTGCGACGGCGCGGTTTTGACGTAGAGCGTTGGCCGGTCGGGGGCCGCGAGCCGGAATACCGCTGCCTCCGAGCAGCCCGTCGTTGCACGCGTCCAGTCCAAGCCGTCGATGCGGCAGTGCCAGGCCGCAGGGACGGGCCACGGCACGCCCGCGGGGTGCGCGCTGCTGGCTTTGGCCGCTGCGCCGCTGCCGGTGTTGTCCGTGAGGCCGTTTGTCATCGAAGCTCTGCCACTCAATCCCGTTTCGCGTCGCCATCGCGAGGCGATATTTTTGTCTTTCAAGTGAGGCGGCTTTGCTGGAAACACTGCCGCAACTTAGGCTAGCCGGAATCTCTCCGCGATGCGTTATCTGGAACTGCTGACGGCGCCGCAGCATGGCCTTGAAGCGGTGTGGCTGTCGCTGAGCGCGCGCGCCGAGCATTATCGGGTGCTGCCCGATGGCCGCTGCGACGTGATCGTGCAATTCGACGCCAGTGCGCGGCCGCTGCGCCCGATCGCGGTGCTGATCGCCGGCCCGGCGACGCGTTTTTATGACGTCGCGCACGGACCGGAAATCGGCTTTGTCGGTGCGCGGCTGCGGCCGGGCTATGCCGCGCCGCTGCTCGACCTTGAGCCATCGTCGCTGGTCGATGGCCATGTCGGCGGCGAGGCGGCGCTAGCGCGCTGGCCGGCGCTGCGCCCGCTCTATGCCCCGGCGCAGGACGGCCACGAGATCGCCGCGCGGCTCTTGGCCTGGGCGGCGGAGCGGATCGCGGCGGCGCGTTTTCAGCCCGATGGCTTGCTGCGCGATCTGCTCGGCAGTTTCCATGGCGCCGGCGGCCGGCTGCGCATTCATGACACCGCCGCGCGCCATCAGGTCAGCGAGCGCACCGTGCAGCGGCTGCTGCGCGAGGCGATCGGGCTGCCGCCCAAAACCTTCGCCAACATTTTGCAATTCCACCACGCGCTGCGGCTTTTGAGCGAGCAGCGACTGTCGCCGGCCGAAGCGGCGCTGCAGGCCGGCTTTGCCGATCAGGCCCATATGAGCCGGGTGTTCCGGCGGCTCGGTGGTTTTACCCCGGGGCGGCGGCCGGAGCTGACCCTGGTCAACATCCGCGGCTGATGTCCGATTTGTTCAAGACCGAACTGCCGATCTGGCGTTTGCAAGGGCGATCGCCTTTCGGCAGGAGACCATCGTGACGTTGAAATCGGCTTCCCCTTGCATCACCACCCAGCAGATCGCCGCGACCCGCGCGTTCTATCAGGACGTCTTTGGCGCCAGCGTCAGCTTTGATTGCGGCTGGTACATCAATCTCGAACTCGCCAGCGGCGTCAGCCTGCAATTCATGGAGCCGCAGCAGGGCCAGCCGCTGTGCGTTCCCGCCGGGCTGACCTATAATTTTTGCGTCGACGACGTCGATGCCGAGTATCAGCGGCTGCAAGCGCGCGGCCTTGATTTCGTGATGCCGATCGCCGACCACCCCTGGGGCGACCGCGGCTTTGCGATCAGCGATCCGAACGGCATCATGCTGTATGTCTATTCCGACCGCGAACCGGCCCCGGAATTCAAGCCGTTCTTCCGACCCGCCGCGAGCTGACGCGCGGGGCCGCGCCGGCTGACAGCCGGAGCGCGACGAAATCATGGGTTGAGCGCGTCGGTATCTTCGCGTTCAATCCGTTCGCCGGGCGGCGCAATCGCACAAGGCGGCGCGCGGCGGGGGATACATGATCCGGATTGTCGAGGCGGCGAGCCTGCAGCGCCATGCCGTGTCGCTGCGCCAGCATTTTGAGCTGCGGCACGCGATTTTCGTGCGCGAGCGCGGCTGGACCGATTTCGACCGCGGCGACATCGAAACCGACCAATATGACAACCACCACGCGGTCTATGCGCTGTGCATCGACGCCGACCAGCAGGTGATCGGCTGTTTTCGGCTCTATCCGACCGTGCTGCCGCATATGATCAGCGAGAGCTTTGCCTGGACCGTCGAAGGCGCGGTGATCCAAGAGCCCGACGTGCTGGAATTGACAAGGTTCGGCATCAAGAAGGGCCATCGCGGCGGCCCGGTCTATCTGGAATTGTTTCTCGGCCTCACCGAATACTGCCTGCACAATGGCATCAGTGGCACCACGGCGCTGATCCGCGCGGTGCGCAAGCCGGTGATGGAGGATTATGGGCTGAGCGTGCGCGCGCTCGGCCCGCTGCTGCCGATCGACGGCGAGATGCATCTGGCGGTGCATTTTGCGATGGACGAGGCGGTGCTGGAGCGGCTGCGTCAGCGAGCCGGCGTGTCGGGTAGCGTGCTGGAAAATTGATCGCGATCAGCGATATATCATATGCTTAGTCGAGAATATTCGCGTTAATTCTGAATGTGAGCCGGTGCGTCGCGCTTCAGTCCGCCGAGTACGGCTTCGATCACGCTCTGGATCTCTTCGACCTTCTGCCCGGACGCCAGCGCCAGTGCGCCGCGGTCGTACAGCGCCGACAGCATCAAGGCGAGCGGCTCAACCGGCAGCTCGCGCAGCACTCCGGCCTTGATCGCGGCGTCCAGTCCCTCGGCCAGCGTGCGGCCGCCATGGCGGCGGTCGAGCGCCGCCAGCTCCTCAAAGCCGAGCACCGCCGGCGCCTCGATCAGCAGCAGGCTGATACGGCCGGGCTGCGCCATCGCGGCGAAGAACGCGCGCCCGCCTGCGATCAGCGCCTCGAACGGCGGCAATGCCGGCGGCGTGGCGCGCTCGATTTCGAGCGCCACCGCGGCCATCTCGGCGTCGATCACGGCCCGGAACAGCGCCTTCTTGTCCTCAAAGTGATGGTACAGCGCGCCGCGCGTCACCCCGGCTGCGCCGACGATCTCGGGCGTTGCGGTGCCGGCAAAGCCCTTGGCCAGAAACAGCGCGCGGGCGGCGCTCAGCAGTGCCTCGATGGTCTGTTCACGGCGTTGTTGATTGCTGCGGCGGGCGACGGTCTCTTGCATACATACAGCCTGTATGTTACGTATCTGGATACAGGCGGCATGTATATATCGCGACGGGAGGAAAGGCCATGCAATGCACCCAATTCTACCCCGTGATCATGACCGGCGACGTCGCCGGCACCGCGGCGTTTTATCGGGCTCATTTCGGCTTCGCTCCGCAGTTCGAGAGCGATTGGTACGTCCATCTGCAATCAACCCAGAATGATCAGGTCAATCTGGCGGTGCTGCACGGCGACCATGATACCATCCCGCAGGACGGCCGGGGCCGCGCCGGCGGGCTGCTGCTCAATTTCGAGGTCGAGGATGTCGATGCGGTCTATGCCCGGATGAAGGCCGCCGGGCTGCCGATGCTGCTCGGTCTGCGCGATGAAGCCTTTGGCCAGCGCCATTTCATCACAAGCGACCCCAATGGCGTGCTGATCGATATCATCACCCCGATCGCGCCGAGCGCCGAATTTGCCGCGGCCTATGGCTCCAGCCCGCAACAGGGCACTGCATAGCGACGGCCGGCGCGCCGGCCGGGCCCGGCTCAGTCGGTTGCGGCGTCGGCCGGCTGCTCGAGCCGCTCGCGCAAGGACGCCAGCAATTCGATGGCGCTGCGCAGCTCGGCGGGATTCACCCCGGCGATCAAGGCGTCGCCGACCGGCTGCCACAGCGCGCTGGCGCGCTCAAACACCTCTTGGCCGCGCGGCGTCATCACCACCAGCTTGGCGCGCTTGTGCGCCGGATTGGGCGCAAACGCCACCAGCCCGGCCGCGGCCAGTTCATCGACCACGCGCTGCACCGATTGCCGCGCCAGCCCCATATTGTCGGCCAGCCGCGCCACCGAATAGCTGCCCTGGCCGTGCACGACCGAGCCCAGCACCTGCCAGCGCGCGCTGCTCAGCCCGAGCGGTTTCACCAAAGCATCGCCGCATTTGATCAGCGCGCCGTTCAGTCGAAAAATCTCCAGCACCAGTTCGTTGACCGGGGCATCGAAGGGAATCGCAGCGGAGGGAGCCATGGCGACTGTCATCTCAAGCGGACAGCATGCTGTCAATAGCGGTCACCGGCATCCGCGCGGTCCGCATTGACCATGGCGCGGTGCTATGCCCCGATCGCCGCCAACTGGTCAGCCGGAGAATCGACGTTGAGCATCACGCTGTATGGCATCAAGAACTGCGACACCATGAAGAAGGCGCGCGCCTGGCTCGACAGCCACGGCATCGCTTACACGTTCCATGACTATAAGAGCGCCGGCATCGATCTGGCGACATTGCAGGGCTGGGTGCGGCAGCTCGGCTGGGAGCCGCTGCTCAACCGCGCCGGCACCACTTTTCGCAAACTGCCGGACGAGCAGAAGCAGGACCTGACGGAAGCGCGCGCGATCGCGCTGATGCTGGCGCAGCCCTCGATGATCAAGCGGCCGGTGCTGGTGCATGCCGGCGGCGTGCTGGTCGGCTTTAAGCCGGAGACCTATCTCAGCGCGCTGCGCTAGCGCGGCTCCAGCTTCGCAGCGCGCGCAGTTGCGGCGTCTTCTTGTGCTGATGGCCGCCCATCCGCGACAGCAGCGTGTCGAGTTCGGTGATCGCCTTGAACAGATAGGGACCCTTGTTCAGCATCACGCATTCGGCGCGCGCCGCCATTGCGGCGTCGGTCATCTCGCCGCGCGATGGCGTGCCTTTCTTGACCAGATGTTCCAGCACCTGGGTGGCCCAGATCACCGGCACATGGGCGGCTTCGCCGATCCACAAAATTTCCTCCTGCATTTCCGCCAGCCGCGCAAAGCCGATTTCCACCGCCAGATCGCCGCGCGCGATCATGATCGCGGTCGGCTGCCGGCCGGCGGCCTGCACCACGATGTCGGGCAGATTGGCGACCGCTTCCGGGGTCTCGATCTTCAGCACCAGCGACAATTGGCGCCAGTCGTTGGGCCGGCGCTCGGCCAGCGCCGCCTGCAGCATTTCGACATCGGCCACCGACTGCACGAATGAGAACTCGATACCGTCGGCCTGCGCGACGATGAAGTCGAGGTCGCTAAGGTCTTTGGCGGTCAGCGCCGGGATCGTCAGCGGCGTGTCGGGGAAGTTCAGCCCCTTTTCTGGTTTCAGCCGCAGCCCATTGGCGGGTGCGGCGGTGACCCGACCGAGCAGGCTGAACGGTTCGCGGCGCTCGATGCGCACGCACAGCTTGCCGTCATCAACGAACACCCGATGGCCGGCAGCGGCGATCGTTAGCGCGTCGGGCAGGGTGCATTCGATCGCGGCGTGCGGCTCGTCGAGCCGGATGCGGTTCAGCCCGCCTTGCGGCACGATCACCAGCAGATCGCCGACCGCGATCCGTTCCACCCCTTCGGGCAGCAGCGCGGCGCCGGTGCGGATTTTCGGGCCGGCGATATCCATCAGGATTTTGATACGGCGGCCGGTGGCTTGTTCGGCGGCATGAACGTGATTGATCATGCGCTGCCAGTGCTCGGGACTGTCATGGGCGCAGTTGATACGGACGGCATCGACGCCGCGTTCGGCCAGCCGCAGCAGAAACGACGGATCGTCGCCGGCCTCGGTCGGGCAGGTGACCAGCAGCGCGGTGTGGCGCGGTCCGGAACGCGGCCCGAACAGCTCACTGCTACGCTCAGCGAGGTAGTGCTCGCCGGCAAAGAACTGCCGCGACGAGGGCCGTTCGGTGGTGGGGGTGCCGCACAGCGCCGCGACGCTGGCGCTCACCGCTTTCAGAGTCGGCAGCACCCGGCTTTCCAGCCGGCCGAGCGAAGACATGCCGAGCGCCATCAACGCGCGTTGTAGCGGGCGCAGATCGTGACGGCGCACCGCCAGATAGTGCGCGAGATTGCTGGCGCTGGCCGCGAAGTCGGGGCGTTCGATGCGGTCCGCCCAGGAGGCCATCCGCAGGCTGCTTTCGGCAGCAATCTCGTCGATCAGCCGTTCGAGTTTCTTTTTCAGTGCCGCGACATCATGCATGCGAGCGCTCCCGGTATTCCTTTCGGCCGACCACGGCCGCAACAGGGTTCACTAGGCGATCTGCACGAAGCTGTTATGACGTTCGCCCTCACCGAACACAGCGACGATGCGCAGCAGGGTGGTGCCGGGTGCGGCGGTGCATTGCATCTTGCGCAACCCCAGCGGTTGATTGCATAGTTGCTATTCAAAGCGGACCCGCGGTGATCGCCGTCGAGGAGCTGCAGGAACAAAATCGGCAGGGCCCCAGCTATGGCACCGGCCGAGGGGGAGACGTGATTGGCCGATGACTTCATTCTTGAAACTCATAGTTTGACCAAGGAATTCGCCGGCTTCTTCGCCGTGCGCGACGTCAATCTGCGAGTGCGCCGTGGACATATTCATGCGTTGATCGGCCCGAACGGGGCCGGCAAGACCACGTGCTTTAATCTTTTGACCAAATTCCTGCGGCCGTCGGCCGGGCAGATTCTCTATAATAGCCGCGATATCACCACCATGGCGCCGGCAGACGTCGCGCGGCTCGGGCTGGTGCGGTCGTTTCAGATTTCGGCGGTGTTTCCTCACCTGACCGCGCTGGAAAATGTGCGCGTGGCGCTGCAGCGCCAGCACGGCAGTTCCTTCGATTTCTGGCGCTCGAAAGCGGTGCTCGATCGCTACAACGATCGGGCGCTGGCGCTGCTCGACGACGTCGGCCTCAACGAATTCGCCAATACGCCGGCGGTGGAAATGCCCTATGGCCGCAAGCGCGCGCTGGAGATCGCGACCACGCTGGCGCTCGACCCGGAGATGATGCTGCTCGACGAGCCGATGGCCGGCATGGGCCATGAGGACATCGACAAGATCGCGGCGCTGATCAAACGGATTTCGGCGAACCACACCATTCTGATGGTGGAACACAATCTATCGGTGGTCGCTAACCTTTCCGACGTGATCACCGTGCTGACCCGCGGCCATGTGCTGGCCGAGGGCAACTACGCCGATCTCACGCAGGATGAGCGCGTCAAGGAAGCCTATCTGGGAGCGGGTCATGGCTGATGCATTGATGGCTCCGCATCGCCCCGCCGCCGCGAGCAACGACACCGTGCTGTCGGTGCGCAATCTGCAGGCCTGGTACGGCGAATCGCATGTGCTGCATGGGCTCGATTTCGACGTGCGCCCCGGCGAGGTGGTGACGCTGCTCGGCCGCAACGGCGCCGGCAAGAGCACCACGCTGAAAGCGGTGATGGGCATCATCGGCAAGCGCAGCGGCGACATCCGTTTTGAAGGCCATGATATCAGCCGCGCGTCGTCCGATCGGATCGCAAGGCTCGGCATTGCGTTCTGTCCTGAGGAGCGCGGCATCTTCGCCAGCCTCGACGTGCGCGAAAACCTGATGCTGCCGCCCGCGGTGCGGCCGGGCGGGTTGTCGCTTGAGGTGATCTTTGAACTGTTTCCCAATCTGCGCGAACGGCTGAAAAGCCAAGGCACCAAACTGTCCGGCGGCGAGCAGCAGATGCTGGCGATCGCCCGCATCCTGCGCACCGGCGCGCGCTTTCTGATGCTCGATGAGCCGACCGAAGGTCTGGCGCCGGTGATCATCCAGCAGATCGGCCACACCATCGCGCGGCTGAAACAGCAGGGCTTCACCATCCTGCTGGTCGAACAGAATTTCCGTTTCGCCGCCACGGTGGCGGATCGTTACTACGTCGTCGAGCACGGCAAGATCATCGACGGCTTTGCCAACTCCGAACTCGAAGCCAACATGGAGAAGCTGCACGCCTATCTCGGCGTCTGAGCCATCCAAAAAGAATTTTTAGGGAGGAATTGAGATGCGTGCGACATTGATGGCGGGACTGCTCAGCACCGTGGCGGCATTGACGTTGGCCGGTGCGGCGATGGCCGACGACAAGGTGGTGAAGATCGGCGCGCTCAGCGATCAGTCCAGCCTTTATGCCGATGTCGGCGGGCCGGGCTCGACGCTGGCCGCGCAGATGGCCGCCGAGGATTCCGGGCTGATCGCCAAGGGCTGGAAGATCGAGGTGATTTCCGGCGATCACCAGAACAAGCCCGATATCGGCGGCAACATCGCCCGGCAATGGCTCGATGTCGACAAGGTCGACGTCATCGTCGACGTGCCCAATTCCGGCGTGGCGCTGGCGGTCAACAACATCGTCAAGGAAAAGAACGCGGTCTATCTCAATTCCGGTGCGGCCAGCTCCGACCTCACCAATGCACAGTGCTCGCCGAACACCGTGCACTGGACCTATGACACCTACATGCTGGCGCACGGCACCGGCGGCGCGCTGGTCAAGGCTGGCGGCGATACCTGGTACTTCCTGACCGCGGACTATGCGTTCGGCGCGGCGCTGGAACGCGACACCACCGCGGTGATCAATGCCTCGGGCGGCCGGGTGGTCGGCGGCGTCAAGCATCCGCTCAACACCTCCGACTTCTCGTCCTTCCTGCTGCAGGCGCAGGCCTCCAAGGCCAAGATCATCGGCCTCGCCAATGCCGGCGGCGACACCACCAACTCAATCAAGCAGGCGTCGGAATTCGGCATCGTCGCCGGCGGCCAGAAGCTGGCGGCGCTGCTGCTGTTCATCAGCGACGTGCACGCGCTCGGCCTCAATGTGGCGCAGGGCCTGAATTTTACCGAAACCTTCTATTGGGACGCCAACGACCAGACCCGCGCATTCGCCAAGCGCTTCTCTGAGCGCATCAAGAACAAGCAGATGCCGACCATGGTCCACGCCGGCGTCTATGCGGCGCTGGTGCACTATTTCAAGACGCTCGACCAGATGGGCGGCAATTCGCGGGACGGCGCCAAGATCGTCGAGAAGATGAAGTCGATGCCGACCGACGATCCGCTGTTCGGCAAGGGCGAAATCCAGGCCAATGGCCGCGCCATTCACCCGGCCTATCTGTTCGAGGTCAAGAAGCCGTCGGAATCGAAGGGGCCGTGGGACTATTACAAGCTGGTCGCGACCATCCCGGCCGATCAGGCTTTTACCCCGCTCGCCGACAGCAAGTGCGCGCTGTTGAAGAAGTAACATGACTGCGCCGGCGGCCACGCGCCGCCGGCCTTGCCCTTGAAGTCGGTTCGCAGGTCAGGATCACGGCACGATGGACATCAATCTGCAGGCCCTGTTGGCGCAGCTTCTGGTCGGGCTGATCAACGGCTCGTTCTACGCGCTGCTCAGCCTCGGCCTTGCCGTGATTTTCGGCATGCTCAACATCATCAATTTCGCCCATGGCGCGCTTTATATGATGGGCGCGTTCTGCGCCTATTTCCTGCTCAATGTGCTCGGCATCGGCTATTGGTACGCGCTGATCATCGCGCCGATCGTGGTCGGGCTGTTCGGCATTCTGCTGGAACGCACCATGCTGCAATGGCTGTCAGGGCTCGATCATTTGTACGGGCTGTTGCTGACCTTTGGACTCGGGCTGATCATCCAGGGCGTGTTCCAAAACTATTTTGGATCGTCCGGCCTGCCTTACGCCATTCCTGAGGAACTGCGCGGCGGCATCAATCTCGGCTTCATGTTCCTGCCGGTGTATCGCGGCTGGGTGGTGGTGTTCTCGCTGGCGGTCTGCCTGCTGACCTGGTTCCTGATCGAACGCACTCAGCTTGGCGCCTATCTGCGCGCCGCGACCGAAAACCCGACGCTGGTGCGCGCGTTCGGCATCAATGTGCCGCGCATGATCACCTTGACTTATGGGCTCGGCGTTGGCCTTGCGGCGCTCGCCGGGGTGCTGTCGGCGCCGATTAACCAGGTGCGGCCGCTGATGGGCGCCGATCTGATCATCGTGGTGTTCGCGGTGGTGGTGATCGGCGGCATGGGCTCGATCATGGGCTCGATCATCACCGGCTTTGCGCTCGGCATCATCGAGGGCCTGACCAAATATTTCTATCCGGAAGCGTCCAACACCGTGGTGTTCGTGTTGATGGTGCTGGTGTTGTTGATCAAGCCCGCGGGCCTTACTGGACGGACTGCCTGAAATGACCTCGATCACTGAAAACGCCATGCCTGTCGGCCGCCGCGCCGTCCGCGACGAGATGATCGCGTTTGCGATCATGACCGTGGTGCTGATGGCGCTGCCATTCACCGGGGTCTATCCGTTCTTCGTGATGCAGGGGCTGTGCTTTGCGCTGCTGGTCTGCGCTTTCAATCTGCTGATCGGTTATGGCGGGCTGCTGTCGTTCGGCCACGCCATGTTCCTCGGCACCGCCGGCTATGTCACCGGGCACGCGCTGAAAGTGTGGGGGCTGCCGCCGGAACTCGGCATCATCGCCGGCACCGCGGCCGCCGCCGCGCTCGGCGTGCTCACTGGCCTGATCGCGATCCGCCGCCAGGGCATCTATTTTGCGATGATCACGCTGGCGCTGGCGCAGCTGATGTACTTCGTCTATCTGCAGGCGCCATTCACCCATGGCGAAGACGGCATCCAGGGCATTCCGCAGGGCCATCTGTTCGGCTTCATCAACCTGTCCAATCCGACCACGCTGTATTTCGTGGTGCTGGCCGGGTTCCTGTTCGGGTTCCTGATCATCTACCGCGCCATCAATTCGCCGTTCGGCGAGGTGCTGAAGGCGATCCGCGAGAACGAGCCGCGCGCCATCTCGCTCGGCTATCGCACGGACCATTACAAGCTGTTGGCATTCGTGCTGTCGGCGACGCTGGCCGGCTTTGCCGGCTCGCTGAAAGTGTTCGTGGCGCAAAACGCCTCGCTCACCGACGTGCATTGGACCATGTCGGGCGAAATCGTGCTGATGACGCTGGTCGGCGGGCTCGGCACGGTGTTCGGGCCGGTGGTCGGCGCGTTCGTGATCATCGCCATGCAACAGTATCTGGCCGGCTTCGGGCAATGGGTCACGGTGATCCAGGGCGCGATCTTCGTGATCTGCGTGCTGACCTTCCGCCGCGGCGTGGTCGGCGAAATCGCGCACTACTTCAAACGTTCGCTGTGATAGACCAGCCCTGCGCCGGCCGGTTCCGGCGCAGTTCCAGAGCGAGGGCGGGCGCCGCCGTGCGGCGATGGCGAAAAATACGGTAGCAAGGTACAGTGATTGGCTCTTGACGCGCCAATCCAAAGGAACTTGTCGCTCTGAATCAATGTTTTTAAGCGGGCATAGAGTAAGATTGCTTCACACTGCTGATTCTAAGTCCGGCCTCTCTTCGGAGAGAGACACAACCTTAAAAGGGCACCCAGAACCGGGTGGGAAGGTCGTCAAATGCAATATTGGATCGCTGCCTTTGCAGCCGCACTCGTAGTCGTAATCGGCTACGCCGCCGGTCCCATTGGGGCCATCATCGCCATCGCCGCGTTCTCGGTCGCGCTGTTCCTGCTGTGGGCCTATCGCCTCGGTTTCAACGGTGCCTGGACCAGCTTCGGTCTCGACCGCTTCACCGCGCCGCTGTGGAAGTCGGAAAACTGGGATCGCTTCAACGCCATCTTCGCTGATCGCGAGAAGGTCGTGAAGGCTGCCACCGTGGCCGTGGTGCTGATCGCGGTGTCGCTGGTGCTGCCGACTAATCAGGTGATCATCGCGGTGGCCGCGGTCGCCGCTTGGTACGTGTTCCAGGTCTACCGCGCCAACAAGCCGGCCCGTCCGGCCAGCTCGCTGGAATCGCCGGTCTATCCGTCGGTCGAAAACCGCAACGAGATCTCCCGCATCAACTGATCGCGCGAGAGTCTTACGCAGCGGCAGGCGGCGCGCACGAACGCGCCGCTTTCGGGTTGAGCAAAACCCCTCGCAGGTCCGGAGCATTTCCGGCGGCGAGGGGTTTTTGGTTTTTGGGGCGTGCGGGAGCGCGGGTGGTTATCGCGCCGATCGTTGGACATGGGCGTAGGACGTTGGGTGTCGGAAGTTGGGCGTGGGACGTTTGGTGTCGAACTCGGCGCGGGCCGTGGGCGACAAGGCGTTGGCCGCACGGTAGGGGATGGTGATGCCGTCGCTGGTGATGCCGCCCAGGCACTCCCATCGAGACCCACCGTTCCCCCACGGGTCGATATCCTTGAGCTGTGGGGCGAGCCGAGCAGGGCGCTTCTAACGAAGCATCGGCAACAGAGGTCGAACCGGACGGCGCGGCAAACGAGGATAGCCATCTCATACCAATGGCTCCTGCCATTGACTCGTCATGCCCGCGCTTGTCGCGGGTATCCACGTCTTGAAAGCGCTGTCGGATCAGAGACGTGGATGGCCGGGACGGAGCCCGGCCATGACATGCGGATGGGTTGGTATCAATTTACGTGGGTATCAGCCCGCGGATGGCGGCCTCGCAGTGGACAGGCGTGCTCGGCCAGAGTGAGCAGGCCGATCGATCGGGCTCGGTCAGTGGAAGTGGTTGAAGGAGGGGCGCCCCTCAGTCATGACATCGGGTCTTATCAATGAATGACCGTCATACCCGCGCTTGTCGCGGGTATCTTGAAATCGCCGCAAGATCAAAGACGTGGATGGCTGGGACGAACCCGGCCATGACGTGCGGACTGGTCGGTATCAATTGCCGTTGGTATCAGTAGGCAGCAAAGTGCTGCGGGACAGCGCCACGCGCTTCTTTTCCCTCCCCCTTGCGGGGAGGGTGGCCGGCCGTAAGGCCGGTCGGGTGGGGGTATTACTGCCGAGCGGGACGAGGCAATTAAGGAGCGTCGGGCGTCGGCGGTTAAGAGCGTCGAGATACAATCAGAGCTGTGCCCAGCCACACCAAACCGCGTGCGTAGGGGGTGGTGAAGTGGCTCCCCCGGTTCGCTTGCCAGCGAAACCAGGGAAGCGCCGCCGCTACCGCAACGACGCATCGTGAGCGGCGGGCTTGTGGGTCCGCCAGCCCGTCCGCTACGGGCTCTGCAAGGCGCCGTAGCGCAGCGAGTAGTTCATTGACGAGAATCCGCCCTTGCCCTGGCCGGCGGCGTCGGCCGCGCTCCGGGCGGGCTCGATATCGCGCTGCTCGGCCTGCTCCGGCCTGGTTGCCGGATGGGTGCGGTCGTCGAAATAGGCGTTGGTCAGCGCCGCGCTGCTCACAGCGGCGGCGGGCACCGCCGCCACGGCGTCGGCCGGTGCAGCACGCGCCGGCTCCGGCCGGTCGCGGTTGGTCATCGGGATCGCGGCCAGCGAGGCGCCGGCAGCGGCGGCTTCGCGCACCACCACGCCCTCGCGGCGCGGCTGCGGCACCAAGCGGGGCTGTGGCCGCGGCTGCGGCTCGCGGTGCTCCGCTGCAGCTCTGGCAGCCGGCGTCGCGGCCGGCTCGGCCTTGGCGGCATGGGCGTGGTGACCGTTAGCGTGGTGACCATTGCCATGAGCCGGCGTATGGCCGCGCGACCGGGCGGTTGCGGCGGCGGCATTGTTCAAGGCGGGTTCGGACTTCTTGAACAGCGTGCGGGCCAGCCGCGAGCCGAGGCTCGGGCGCGGCCGGCGCTCCGGCTGCGGTTCCAAAGGCGGCAGCGGTTCGGACGCGGCCTGCTCGATCCGGCGCCGTTCGCGGTCCACTTCAGCCTGGATCTTGGCGGCGTAAACCGAGGGCGGCGAAAAGAAGATTTTGGCAACAACTGGAACGATTTCCAGGAAGATGATGAAGAAGCGTGTCATCCACGAGAACAGCGCGATGGTACCGCCGTCCTTCGGATCGTTCTTCAATTCCTGATAGGCGGCCATTCGGGTCAGCGGGTCGGCCTTGTCCTTCTTCTCCTGATAATAGGACTCGGTCATCACCTTGCGGCGGAAATCCTCGACCGCGGTGGCGCGGTCGGTTTCCAGCTGCTTGATCTCGGCGCGGGCGGCGTTGACCTGGAGCTGCAGCGCATCGCGCTTGGCGGCGATGGTGGCGCGCTCGCGGTCGCGGGTCTGTTCGGCCTCGGCGGCGATCCGGGCCTGGACCGCGCGCAGCTCGTCACCCTTGGCTTGCAGCTGCGCGATCTCGGCCTCGCGGGCGGCGCTCTGCGCCTGGAAGATTTCTTTCTGCCGCTTGGCGAATTCGTAGCGCGGCCCGGTGCCGGCGCGGCCGCTATTGGTCGGGGTGTTCTTCTGGCCGAATTCCTCGGCGTTCATGTCGGCGGCGTAACGCTGTACCGTCTGTTCGATCTGGCGCTGCTCGGCGCGCAATTCGCCTTCGCGGACCATCAGCGCCTTGATCTGCTGCTCGACATTCTCGCTGCGGGCCAGCGCCGCCGGGTCGATCGGCGGGGTCTCGTGCAAGGCGGCCTGCAGCAAGCCTTCCAGATTGGCGGAGGCGTCGCGGCGGCGGTCGATCTCGGCGCCGAGCTGGGCGTCATATTGGGCGATTTTCTGGAAAATCGGCTGGTTGGCGGCGACGCGGTCGCGCTCGATCTTGTCATTGATGGTGCCGGAGAAGATCGCCAGTTCCAGGAACATCGCGATCACCCAGGCCAGCCCCAGCGACAGCACCAGCCGGATCGCGATCCTGCCGAACCGCCAGGTCGACTGCCGGGCCTCGGCGCTCGATTGCGGGCTCGGGTTACCGTTCCAGAACGAGCCTTGATAGAACCAGTCGGATTGGCACAGCGCGCGGTCGAACATCAGCACCGTCAGCGCGATCACCAGGGCGACCAGCGCGCGCGTGGTGATGTTGTCGATCATGTAGCCGGTGGCGTGAAACGACACCCCCAGCACCACCAGGAATGACAAGCAGAGCGAAAAGCCCAGATGGGCCGCCCACATCTTGTCGGTGGCGGGGCAGGTCTCAAGTGTCTTGCGGTCAACACCAGCGACGAAATTGAGGACGGTACGAATCATGGCTGTCCACTCTGCGATGCTGCGTCGCGATCTGGCTCGCAATTGCGAGCACAATAAGATGGCAGATCGGCGACAGGGCTCGAGATCAGGTCCGCAGGCATTCCATTCACAACTAACTTGCTCCAGGACGACCGCGGCTCGGCCGCAACGTTGGAAAAGTCTGTTGTTAGGACACAGCCCAGCGCGCTGGACGTGCTTACGCCATTATTGGAAGTCGTCGATCACGCCTTGAACTGCGGCTCTCTGCCCGCTTTGCGAACAGAATTACGTCGCAGGGTCCGCCGCCTCGATTTTCGAGCGGCTTAACCACCAAGGAGCCTCGCAACTCTATGTCGCGGGACCAGCGGTGATTCGCACTCTCAGATTATCGTTCAACGCCGCGGCGAGTGGCCAGCGAAATCGATGTCGGAACCGAGTTGCTCACGGGATTGGTAAATGTCGGCGGTATAATGATCCGTGTGACAGGGGTGATGTAATCCGGTGCCACAAAACGGTGGATGACGGCCGAGCACGCAATGGAGATTGCCTGTGCGGTCAGGAAATGATCTATGACGCCGCTGTGACAAGGTGTCGCCGTGCGGCGTGCGCCGTCATAACAGATGGGTCCTTCGATGTTGCTGCAGTGGTTTCGCGCCTTTCTCCCAAGGGAAGAGAGGTTTTTTGACCTGTTTTCTCGCCACTCGGATACCGTTTTGCTGGGCGCGGGGGCGCTGCAGGACATGCTGCGCGGGGGCAAGGAGACACCGCTGCACTGCCAGCGCATCAGCCAGTTCGAGGCCGATGCCGACGCCATCACCCGCGAAGTGCTGACCGCAGTGCGGCGCACCTTCATCACCCCGTTCGACCGGGTCGACATCAAGAACCTGATCACCTCGATGGACGACGCCATCGACCAGATGCAGCAGACCAGCAAAGCGGTGATCCTGTTCGAGGTTCACGAATTCGAACCGCCAATGCGCGAGATCGGCACCTTGCTGGTCGAGAGCGCCAAGCTGGTCGGGCGGGCGCTGCCGCTGCTCAAGTCGATCGGGCCCAATGTCGCGATGCTGTCGGCGATCACCGAGGAGCTCGGCAAGCTCGAGGGCCGGGTCGACGATCTGCACGACATCGGCCTCAAGGAACTGTTCCTGAAACATCGCAACGCCAACACCATGGATTTCGTGGTCGGCGCCGAGATCTACGACCATCTCGAAAAGGTCGCCGACCGTTTCGACGACGTCGCCAACGAGATCAACAGCATCGTCATCGAACAGGTTTAGGGTAGGGCCGCGCCGTGGACGCCACGCTAGGGCTACCGATCCTGATCGGACTGATCGCAGTTGCGCTGCTGTTCGACTTTCTGAACGGTCTGCACGACGCCGCCAATTCCATCGCCACCATCGTTTCGACGCGGGTGCTGCGGCCGCAATATGCGGTGCTGTGGGCGGCGTTCTTCAATTTCATCGCCTTCATGGTGTTCGGGCTGCATGTCGCCACCACCATCGGCACCGGCATCATCGCACCGGGGGTGATCGATGCGCAGGTGGTGTTCGGGGCGCTATGCGGCGCCATCATCTGGAACATCATCACCTGGGCGCTCGGCATTCCCTCCAGTTCCTCGCACGCGCTGATCGGCGGCCTGATTGGCGCCGGCGTCGCCAAAGCCGGTCTGTCCGCGGCGGTGTGGAGCGGGCTGTCCAAGGCGCTGCTGGCGATCGTGCTGTCGCCGCTGGTCGGGTTCCTGCTGGCCCTGGTGCTGGTGGCGATCGTGTCCTGGGCTGCAGTGCGGTCCACGCCCTATGCGGTCGACCGCGCGTTCCGGATTCTGCAATTCGCCTCGGCCTCGCTGTATTCGCTCGGTCATGGCGGCAACGACGCCCAGAAGACCATGGGTATCATCGCCGTGCTGCTGTACTCGCAGGGCTATCTTGGCAGCGAATTCTCGGTGCCGTTCTGGGTGGTGCTGTCGTGCCAGGCGGCGATGGCGCTCGGCACGCTGCTCGGCGGCTGGCGCATCGTGCGCACCATGGGGCTGCGCATCACCAAGCTGACGCCGATGCAGGGTTTTTGCGCGGAAACCGGCGGCGCCGCGACGCTGTTCATGGCCACCTTCCTGGGCGTGCCGGTCTCCACCACCCACACCATCACCGGCGCCATCGTCGGCGTCGGTGCCGCGCGCCGCATGTCCGCGGTGCGTTGGAATGTGGCCAGCTCGATCGTCTACGCCTGGGTGATCACCATTCCGGCGTCGGCCCTGGTGGCGGCCGCCGCCTATTATGCCGTGCAACTGGTGCGCTGAGCGATCACGCCACCAGTTTCAGCCCGACGATCCCGGCGACGATCAGGCCGATGCACATCAGCCGCAGCGCCGTCGCCGGATCGCCGAACAGCATGATGCCGAGCACGGCGGTTCCGGCGGCGCCGATGCCGGCCCACACCGCGTAAGCGGTGCCGACCGGGATCGCTTTCATCGCCAGCCCGAGCAGCAGCACCGAGCTGACCATGCAAATCAACGTGCCGATGGTCGGCAGCGGCCGGGTAAAACCCTCAGTGTATTTCAGGCCGATCGCCCAGCCGATTTCCAAAAGTCCGCCAACAAAGAGATAGATCCAGGCCATCAGGCCTCCCTGCGCCGGGCGCCCGCTCACAGCGCGGCCACGCCAAGGCGTCATCCGAAAGGGGGCCGGGCCGTCCCAGCCAAATGGGTGATTTTGAGGTCGTCCTCGGCTCTCTATATGAGAGACGCCGTTCCGCGACGCAACCGGGGCCTTGCCCCTTGATCGCGCCCGCTTTCCCTGCCACAGGCTGCAGCCATGTCCGACATCGCCCAACCGGCGGCCTCGACGCCGTCTCCGTCCGCCCCGCTGGCCGCCGAAGTGGCGCGCCGCCGCACATTTGCGATCATTTCGCATCCTGACGCCGGCAAGACCACGCTCACCGAAAAGCTGCTGCTGTTCGGCGGCGCCATCAATCTCGCCGGCCAGGTCAAGGCCAAGGGCGAGCGCCGCAACACCCGGTCCGACTGGATGAAGATCGAGCGTGACCGCGGCATCTCGGTGGTGACCTCGGTGATGACCTTCGAGTTCGACGGGCTGGTGTTCAACCTGCTCGACACGCCAGGCCACGAGGACTTTTCGGAAGACACCTATCGGACCCTGACCGCGGTCGACAGCGCGGTGATGGTGATCGACGCCGCCAAGGGCATCGAGGCGCGCACCCGCAAGCTGTTCGAGGTGTGCCGGCTGCGCGACATTCCGATCATCACCTTCATCAACAAGATGGACCGCGAAAGCCGCGACGTGTTCGATCTGTTGGACGAGATCGAAAAGACGCTGGCGCTCGACACCACGCCGATGACCTGGCCGGTCGGCCGCGGCCGCGACTTCCTCGGCACCTATGATCTGCGCGACGGCGGCGTGCGCCTCTTGGAAGGCGGCGGCGCCAAGACCGGCGCGGCCGAACAGATCGACATTGCCGATCTCGGCAAGCGTCATCCCAATCTCGACGTCGCCGCGGTCCAGGAAGAACTGGAACTGGTGTCGGAGGCCTGTAAGCCGTTCGATCTGGAAGCGTTCCGCGAGGGCCATCTGACCCCGGTGTATTTCGGCTCGGCGCTGCGCAATTTCGGCGTCGGCGATTTGCTGCAGGGGCTCGGCCGGTTCGCGCCGCCGCCGCGCGCCCAGGACAGCGATCTGCGCAAGGTCGAGGCCAGCGAGCCGCGCATGAGCGCGTTCGTTTTCAAGATCCAAGCCAATATGGACCCCAACCACCGCGACCGCATCGCCTTTGCGCGGCTGTGCTCCGGTAAGCTGACGCGCGGCATGAAGGCCAAGCTGGTGCGCACCGGCAAGAACATGTCGCTGTCGGCGCCGCAGTTTTTCTTCGCGCAGGACCGTTCGGTGGCCGATGAGGCGTTTGCGGGCGACGTGGTCGGCATTCCCAATCACGGCACGCTGCGCATCGGCGATACGCTCACCGAGGGCGAGGATGTCACCTTCGTCGGCGTGCCGTCATTCGCGCCGGAAATCGTGCGCCGCGTCCGCCTGAAGGACGCGATGAAGGCCAAGAAGCTGAAGGAAGCGCTGCAGCAGATGTCCGAAGAGGGCGTGGTGCAGGTGTTCCGCCCGCGCGACGGCGCGCCGGCGCTGGTCGGCGTGGTCGGCTCGCTGCAGCTCGACGTGCTGAAAGCGCGGCTCGACGCCGAATATCAGTTGCCGGTGGAATTCGAAGTGTCGGAATTCCAGCTCGCGCGCTGGATCTCGTCGGCCGACCGCAAGAAGCTCGACGCCTTCATTGCCGCCAACAACTCATCGATTGCCGATGACGTCGATGGCGACCCGGTGTACCTCGCCAAGAACGAGTTCTATCTCGGCTACACCCGCGAGCGCGCCGAAGACATCACCTTCTCGAACGTCAAGGACGTCAAGAAGAAGGTTTGAGGCGAGGGCGCTTGCCCTCGCTGCCTCGCACGGCCCGGCGCAGCACGCGCCCGGCTGATGCCGGTCGGTGGTGATACTGCTGATCACAACAGTCGCTGACTTGCTGTGCGGCGTGGCAAAAAGGTCACGCCGTTCGTCTTTGCTAGGGCCTCTCAGCAGAAACCCGTACCATTCGCCCCCGGTTCGCCCCTAGATTTGAACCATTAAACGGCCACTGCACAACAAGCGGCCGCATTCATTTCAGGGGCGTCAGGTGCGAGTTATTGCAAAGGCCCGCGCGGTAGCACTTGCTATCAGCACTGCAGCGATCGCCGCGGTGATCTTACTCGCGCCCGCGTCTCCCACCGCCGCGCAGACGGTGACACCTGTGACCCCGGCCGCGGTGGTGCAGGGCGATTACGAAGCGCTGTTCGCGCAGATGTATCGCAATCCGTCCGATCTCGATGTCAGCTTCCGGTTCGCGCATGAAGCCGTGCAGCGCGGCGACTATGAAGCGGCGATCGGCGCGCTGGAACGGATGCTGTTCTTCAACCCCGATCTGCCGCGGGTGAAGCTTGAACTCGGCGTGCTGTATTTCAAGCTCGGCTCTTATGACATCGCGCGCGGCTATTTGCAGGACGCGATCAAGGGCGGCAACGTTCCGGATGAGATCCGCGCGCAGGTGCGCGCGTATCTGGCAGAGATCGATCGGCAACTGTCGAACCACGAATACAGCGTGTTCCTGCATGCCGGTGTTCGCTATCAGACCAACGCCAATGTCGGCCCGAACGGCTTGTTGGTGCGTGCGCTCGGGCAGGATGCGATCCTCGATCCGCGCTTTGGTAAGCAGGCCGATTTCAACGCCTATCAGACGGCGGTGGCCAACTACGCCTACAAGCTCAACCGGCGCGGCGACGCCATCGAACTGACCGTGATCGGGCTGAATTCGCGGCAGAACAAGCTGAGCCAATACGATCTCGGCCTTGCCGAAGTGATGGTCGGCCACCGCGTCGGGCTCGGCCAGAATGCCTCGATCAAATATTACGCGATCGGCGATCAGGTCTGGCTCGGCGACGCCACTTATTTCAATGCGCTCGGCGGCGGTGTGGCGGCGCGCATCACCTTGGGAGAGTGGGGGCTTGCGGAAGCGTTCGCGGAAACGCGCCATCGCCGCTTCTTCAATTCCAACAATTATCCGACCGCGTCCGAACAGACCGGCGATCTCACTACCGCAGGCCTGTTCACTGATCTGCGCAAAGGCGGCCTGCATTGGACCAGCCGTTTTACGTTCGATACCAACCAGGCGATCTACGACTTCAATAGCTACAAGCGCTATTCGGTCGATATGGCATTGCCTTACGAATTTGCGCTCAGCGTGTTTGGCGCCGCGCGGCAATTCGTGGTCGCGCCGACTTTCGGCTACAGTTTTGTGCGCTATGACGCACCCAACCCGATCGTCGATCCGTTCGTGGTTCGCCACGACAATGAATGGCGGGTCGGCGGCATCTTTGATGCGCAATTGGTCGACAATGTCGGCATTCGCACTCAGTTGAACTACTTCAAGATCAATTCCAATCTGCCGAACTACACCACCGACAATCTTGCGGTCTCGGTGGGACCGACCGTGCGGTTCTAAAGGAGCCTGCGATGCAGCGGCGTGCACTGATGGCGACTGTAGCGGCGGTGGCGGCAAGCATGGCGGCGATCGCCGCGCCGCCTGCGATAGCTCAGGAAGTCGGCAAGGCCTCGGCGGTCAATCCGGCGGCGACCGCCAATTTGCGCACCATCACCATCGGCTCCTCGATCGCGCACAAGGAACGCATTAAGACTGCCGCTGAAGGATCGGTGCAGATTCTGTTCGTCGACAAAACCTCGATGACCATCGGGCCGAACAGCGATCTCACCATCGACGAATATGTTTACAATCCGAACGCTGGCACGGGAAAGCTGGCAGCCACGCTCAGCAAGGGCGCGCTGCGCTTCGTCGGTGGTCAGATTAGCCATTCCGGCGATGCTGAAATCAAGACCGCATCGAGCGTGGTCGGCATCCGCGGCGGTGTGGCGCTGATCACGCCGCAAAACGTCTTCGCCGGCTACGGCACCTCGACCGTCACGGGCCAAGGCGGCACCGTGACACTCACAGCCGGCGAATTCACCAGCGTGGTCGGCGGCGCGCCAACGGCGCCGGCGCCGCCACCACCAGGCTTCGTCGCCGGCTTGATCCAGAGTTTTCAGAGCGCGCCCGGGCAGAGTGGCGGCGCGCCGCGCGGAACGGCGTCGCCGAGCAATGTCGCGCGTGCGGAATCACGGGCGACCGGGGGCAGCGGTTCGGTGGCGGGCGAGTTGGCACCGGGCGTCAACCAAATTCCGGTGCAACGGATCAATCCGGGCTCGACGCTGACACAGACCATTCAGACCACCACGCAATCCACCGCTGCTGAAGCGACCATCGCCACTACGCCGAGCCATCTGAAGGGATATGTTGGTGGCATGATGGCGACCAGCCGCGAACCGGGGGTCGTGTCCGCGATCATCGGGCTGGCAGAACTGTTGATCAATCCGCCCGGCCATCGGGTGCAGGCTAATTTTGTCGGCGGTGCCTTCGCCGGCAATGACACACCACAAACGGTGGTCTTCAACTATCAATACGGCTCGCAGAATCCGGAACTTGACCCGAGAAGCGAATATCGTGACCCGAAGAATTTTGGCGCGCTGCCGGCGATCGATCGCGAGGGACGGCCGATCTCAACCATCAACGGCCAGCCGCTGAGTAGCCAATCTGGTGGGATGACTACCGTCACTGCGGATCAAGCTCGGCAATTTGCGTGGGCGCGTGGCTATGATCTCACGGTGTGCGATTGCGACTATACTCGCTGGGGGATCTGGGGCAGCAGCAGTCAGCAGGGGGGCGACAGCGCTGTGCTGAACGACGTCGCGAGCGGCTTCTGGGTGGCCGGTCGCCCGATCAGCAACAGTGACGTGCCGACCGTGGGGCAGGCCAGCTATGCTGGCCATGTGGTGGCGCAGGTGCAGAACGGCAGCAGCAACTACATCAGCGCCGGCAATCTCACCACGACGGTCGATTTCGCCAGCCGGCATGGCACGGCCTATGTGTCGAATTTCGACGGCTTGAACTATTCCGGCAATCTCTATGTGTCGCCGAGCCAGCCGCACCTCACGGCAGGTCTGAATTCGATCGGCAGTGATCGCTCGATGTTGCTAAGTGGCGAGTTTTATCGCGGTCGCACGAGCCCGGTTGGCGAGATGGGCGGTGCGGCGCTGGTCAGCGGCACGAACTATCTCGGCAGCGGCATTTTTGCCGCGCGCATGAAATAGCCGGCTTGGCGCGAGCGGCGCGGCGGGGAGGGCAGGATGAGCGGCCGATCCCCGCATAGCGCACCAGATTGGCGCCGCCGCGCGGCGTGGTTCGGCGCCAGGCTGCGTCGCTTCGCGCGCAGCCGCACCGGGCAGGCGCTGGCTGCGGCATTGCTGACGGTGCTCGCGCTGACCTTGCTGCGTGCCTTCAATCCCTGGGTGGTCACCGAATTTCGCGATCGCACCTTTGATGCCTACCAGCGGCTGTTGCCTCGGCCTTACAGCGCGCAGCCAGTGCGGATTGTCGATATCGACGAGGCCTCGATCGAAGCATTCGGGCAATGGCCGTGGCCGCGTAGCCGGCTGGCGGCGATGAACCGCCGGCTTGGCGAACTTGGCGCCGGCGCGGTCGCTTACGACATCATTTTTGCCGAGCCCGATCGCACCACGCCATCGCGCATCGCCGCCGACCTGGCGCTGTCGGACGGTGACGACCACGAGCGCGCCATTGCCGTGCTGAAAACGCTACCCGACCATGACAAATTGTTCGCCGAGGCGATCGGCCAGACCGCGACCGTGCTCGGCTTTGCCGCCGGCAGTCGGCTCCGCAACCCGATCAGGCCGCCGCTGAAAGCCGGGTTGGCGTTTGTCGGCGTTGAGCCCAGCAAGGTGCTGCGGCCGTTTCACGGTGCCGTGGTCAGTCTGCCATTACTCAACCAGGCCGCCGCTGGCGTCGGTGCCATCAATCTCAGCGCGCGCGATCGCAGCGGCGTGATCCGCCGCGTGCCGATGCTGCTGTCGGATGGCAAGCAGCTCTATCCGAACCTCGCGGTCGAGGCGCTGCGGGTCGCGCAAGGCCAGCAGAGCGTGGTGGTGCGCGGCACCGGCGCCAGCGGCGATGCCGATACCGGCCACGCGGCGCTGCTCGACATGCGCGTTGGCGCGTTCCGGCTGCCGCTCACCAATGATGGCGAGGCCTGGGTTTATTTCGATCACGACCGGCCGGAGCGCTACGTCTCGGTCAAGGATCTGTTCGACCCCGCCAAGGACAGCGCGGTGCGCGAGCGCATCGAAGGATCGATCGTGCTGGTCGGCACCTCAGCGTCCGGGCTGCTCGATGCGCGCACGACGCCGCTCGGCGAAACCGTGCCCGGCGTGGCGATCCTGGCGCAATTGCTCGAGCAGATTTTGGCGCAGGATTTTGTCGATCGGCCGGATTGGGCCGATGGTTTTGAGATCGTGCTGACGGTGTTGCTCGGGCTGTCGATCGCCGGACTGGTACCGTTGATCGGGGCGCGGTTTTCGCTGATCGCGGGCGTGGTCGTGCTGATCGCGGCAATCGCGGCATCCTGGTACGCTTTTGTGCATTTTCGGCTGCTGATCGATCCGATCTATCCGTCGCTGGCGACGCTCGCCACTTACATTGCGGTCGAGCGCGTGCTGCATCTCGCTGCCGATCGCGACAAGGCATTTGCGCGCCAGGCGTTTGCGCAATATCTGGCGCCGGAGCTGCTGGCGCGGCTTGAAAGCTCGCCGGATGGCATGAAGCTCGGCGGCGAGAACCGCGAGCTGACCGTGATGTTCATGGATGTGCGCGGTTTTACGCCGCTGTCGGAAGCGTTGAGTGCGACCGAACTGGTCGATTTCATCAACACGCTGCTGGCGCCGCTGACCGATGCCATTCAGGCCGAGCTCGGCACGATCGACAAATATATCGGCGACTCGATCATGGCATTCTGGAACGCGCCGGTCGATGTCGAGGACCATGCCACGCGCGCCTGCCGGGCAGCGCTGGCGATGCGCGCCGCGCTGCAATCCCTCAATGACGCCGACGCCTTTGGCTTTGCCGCGCGCGGCATGGCGGAGCCTAACGTCCGGATCGGGATCGGTCTCAACACCGGGCTGGCCTGCGTCGGCAATATGGGGTCGGCGAAACGCTTCAATTATTCGGCGATGGGCGACGTGGTGAACGTCGCAGCGCGGATCGAGGCGGCCACCAAGGATTTTGGCGTCGATATATTGGTGTCAGAGCAGGTAGCGCTCGCCGCCCGTGGCATCGCGCTGCTGGAGGCCGGCGAGATCAGGCTGAAAGGGACCTCGCGTCCGACCCGGCTGTTTGCCGTGCTCGGCACCACGGCTGAAGCCGAGGCGCGCGGCTTCGCCGCCCTGCAGCGCCTGCATGGCGAATTGTTGCAGGCGATCGCTGCGGGCGATTGCGCCCATGCCGAGGTGCTGCTGGCGCGTTGCCGTGCCCAGTGCGGCGATGATTACTCGGGGTTGTATCAGCATCTGGCGCAACGCCTCGGTGTATTGGCGCGCGCTGCGCGCGGGTGAATCGCCCGCCCATGCCGTCGCCGAGCGGCATGGCGCACGGCTCACGGCATGAATCAGATGGGGTGCGCCGCAACACGGGGGCCCGAGTCGTTGCTTATTTTGGTTGCGGTTCGTCGTGAGATGCAACGCAGGCGCGAGCCGTTCGGGCCGGTCTTGTGGATAAAATCTAGGCAAATGGTAATATGGTGAGGTACGGGGCCGGTTTCTGTCGCCGAATTGCCACACGTCGAACCTGATGCCAGCCGCACTGCATCAAAACGAATGCAATTCTCCGGGAAAGGAGCGAGATGACGTCATTGAATTGTTAAGGAGACTTCAACCATGAAGAAAATGCTGCTCGCCACCGCCGCGCTGCTGGCGATGGGTGCCACCTCGAACGCGGCCGACCTGGCTGCCCGCACCTACACCAAGGCGCCGCCGGCCGTTGTGGCCCCCGCCATCAACTGGTCCGGTTTCTACGTCGGTGCGATGGGCGGCTACGGCTGGACCCAGACCGTGTCGCTCAACGGCCAGAACTTCAGCGACGAGCTGAATGGCGGCTTCGGCGGCGGCACCATCGGCTACAACTGGCAGATGGGCTCGCCCTGGGTGTTCGGTATTGAGGTTGACGCCGCTGGCGCCAGCATCAAGAAGTCGGAACTCGGCGCTGAAGCCAAGATCGACGCGTTCGGCAGCGTCACCGGCCGCGTCGGCTATGCCGCCGATGCCATGCTGATCTACGCCAAGGGCGGTTTCGCCTGGGCCAACAACAAGGTCTCCGCGCTCGGCCTCTCCGAGAGCAAGACCCACGCTGGCTGGACCATCGGCGCTGGCCTCGAATACATGTTCGCCCCGGCCTGGTCGGTCAAGGCTGAGTACATGTATGCCGACTTCGGCAAGGAAACCTACCTCAACACCTTCGACGTTGGTGCTGACCTGCACACCGTCAAGGCTGGCGTGAACTATCACTTTGGTGGCCCGGTGGTTGCCAAGTACTGATAGCTAGAGTTGATAGTTGGCCGGCTGCCTGTGGCAGCCGGTTGGCTCTCCTCTCCAGGACGAAAGGCCGGCAGCAATGTCGGCCTTTTTTCTTTTTGGGGATACGGTCGTGGCACGCCGCCGCCTGACACGCCGCGGGCAACGGTGTTCGCCACGATGCTGCCGCGATCGCTACGCAGCCTTGGCCCAAAGGGCGAGGGCCGGGGACATGATGGCGCCGGTGCAGCATAAGGTGACGTGGCAGCAGGTCGGGCGCGTGACCAAGCCCGGACGCTATCTGTTCCGATTCGGCTGGCTGACGATTGCCGCGGCTGACATCAAGATCTGGCAGCAGCATCCCGAGGCGGCTTTGACGCTGGTGTCCGCGCCGTCTTCTGGCATTGCGGAAGAGTATCATCTCGGCGTTTTTGAGCTGCCGTTGCCGGCGGCTGTGCCGATCAAGACGGTTTCCGCCTGACGGTTTTGACTTACCTCAAGGCTCGCCGGGCGCCGCTGTCGTTCGCTGTGCAAGTCAACGCCGCGGTTCTCTCCAACTGCCCGGTGATGGCGGGAGCCCCAGGCCCACCTCCCCAAAGGCTGACGAGTGCCGGGGCTCCCATTCATCTCCTTGCCCTTGCACCATCACCATCGGTTTTGCCCTAATCGGCCCATTCCGGATCGGTGGTGAACACGATGGTCAGCCAGCGGTCGGGGCTGTCGCCGCCGATCAATTCGCTGATCTCGTCGCTGAGCTTGTCCCACTCTTCAAGGCGCTTGGCCGGCCAGCCGGTCGGCACGATGAAATACAGCTCGATCTGCCGGCCACGGCCGACCCGCGCCACATAGGCGCGGTACGAGAGAAAGCCGTAGCGTGCCACGATCTGCTGCGCGACCTCGTCGACATGGTGCTTGAGATCGGCAGGCGTCACCAGCAGCACGTCGGCCAAGGCTTGGCGGATGGTGTTGATCGGCATCGGGATCATCGCCAGACACACCACGGTCAGCACCAGCGGGTCGATATAGGGCGAGATCCATGCGATCGGCGTGCCCTGGATCGCATAGCCGAACAGGAAGGCGATCAGCAGCGCGGCGGTTAGCGCGGCCGACATCAGCCAGGCCTTGGCGTCGAGCGCCAGAAAACCGGAGTTCAGCTTGCGGTTGGCCCTGATTTCAAAGATCGCCATGGCGATCTCCGCGACCACGGTGACCGCGGCATAGATGATGGCCTGATCGAAGGCGAGCAGCCGGCCGCCGGTCATCAGGCTGCCGATCGCGTTGATCAGCGCATAGATCGCCGCACCCATCAACAGCATGCCATTGAGGCCGAGCACCATCGGTTCGAGATGCCAGAACCCCATGGTGAAGCGCTCGGCGAGCTTGCCGTTGGCCGGCCCGGCCGCGGTCGAACGCGCGATCAGATTGGCCACCAGCAGCGCCAGCATGGTCATCGAGGCGTCGGTCAGCGAATAGATGCCGTCGAATACGATCGAGGCCGAGCCTGACAATAGACCGAACAGGATGCCCAGGCCGGCCAGCGCAAAGGTGACGGCGATCGACACGCGCAAAACGTTTTGTTCGGTGGTCATGGTGTCGCCTCGCGTCGCTGCGCTGTTCGCCGCGCCGCGCCATCCAGGCCGTCCAGCACTGCATCGATCATCAGCCGGTAGCTGCGTTCTGAGTCGAGCGTGTGAAATGCCGGCACCAGCCGCTGCACGGTGGCAAAGGAGGCAGGCGGCAGCTTGGTGATTTCGAGCGTGTCGGCGTGGCTGGCGCTGTGCAGAAAACCGCGCGCCTCGGCAGCCGCGAGGCCAATCACGGCGGCGTACCAGCCGAGTCCGGCTTCAGCCAATCGCTGATCGTCAAAACCGGCGTCCTGCAAAGCGCGGTACACCAGTTCGATATGCTGATAGTCGGCGGGGCCGGTGGTCCAGAACCGCGCCATCAATGCAAAGCTGCTGGGAAAAGCCAGCGCGACGCGGCGATATTCCAGCGCCAGCGCGCGCAACCGATCGCGCCAGCTTTGCGACGGGTCGGATGCGGACAGCTGGGCGGAGAGATGATCCGCCATCGCGCGCAGCAATCCGTCTTTGCTCTTGAAATGATAGAGCACCGTCATCGGGTCGCAGCCGAGCCGCTGGCCGAGTTTGCGCAGGCTGAAACCGGCTTCGCCGTGCTGTTCGAGTAGCTCGATCGCCGTCACGACAATCAGCTCCGGCGAGAGCGGCCGGGGCTCGATGGTCGTGCCGGGCATCATGATCATCACCTCATAAACGGAGACCGTGGGGGCGGCGAGGTCGACGAAGGCAGCCCCCGCCGCACCTCGGACGCCTGCCTGGGTCCATATGCAGACCACTGACGGCCCAATTCTACACTGTAGAGTATAAGCCGTAGAAGCGTTTTTGTCAAACTTGAAGGTATTTTATAACCGTTCGATGCGGCGGGCAGAGCAGGTGCACACCACTCAACTGCTGCGACAATTGCCGGAAATCGGCGACAAGCGGTTGGCTCGGCCGCGCGCCCCGTTCCGCGAGGCGCGCGCCGAATTGGCGTCGGCTTACCTTCAAATGCAGAGTTCTAGCCCGCCGACTTCTTGGCCCCAAGAATCCGGCGCAGCGCCGACAGGATCGCAAAACTGGTCGAGAATGCGCTGCCGAAATCCTCGATGCGATGGGCGCTGGCGCTGATGGCCGAGCGCAGCCCCTGGGTGTCATTGCCGAATGCTTCCAGCGCGGCCGCTTCCATCTCCGACAGCGCATCGAGTTCAGGTGAACTCGGCTCGTGCAAGGTGTAGAGCAACAGCCCAAGCCCGATCACCAGATAGACGCCGGCGATCACCACCGCGGCCAGGACGTCGCCGAGCGGCACGCGCAGCGCCTGGAATGAGGCATAGGTCAACAGCCCGGCAGCGACGATCAGCGCCGCAACCGCCAGCGCCCCTGCCACCGCGCGTTTGATCGCTTGGCGCAGCAGCACCCGGCGCCGCAGCAGCGCGATCCTGAAATAGAGTTTGCTTGAAGTCATGCCGGTCATGACGCGCTCCGATTGCAGAAAAATGGATTAAGCAACACCGCCTATCGGCTCTGGCGGCCAGCGAAAATGCCGACCGCAAGGCCAAGCCCGAATGCCGCGATCGCCGTGAGCCGCGGATATTTGTCGATATCCTGCTGCAACTCGTCGATCACCGAATTTGCGGCCGCGATCAGCTCGTCGGGGCCGATCCCTTTCGGCTGATCGGGGTCGGCGGCCTGGTCATTGGGCGGTGGCGGTGGCGGCGGCGCGGCAGAAGCGGCCTGCTGCTGCAATTGCTGCTGGTGGCTGAGCTTGGCGACTTCTTCGCGCAAGGCCGCGATTTCGTCCCTCAAGGTCATGTTCGTTCTCCGTCTTTGGGTCGCGCCCGCGCGGCACGTCAGACAGTCAGATCGCAAGGTGCGATCCCGCCGATCATGGCCGCTTCTGGAACAAGTGCAATCCCCGCCGTTGGGGGCGCCAGATGAGGGGGCGGCGGATCCGGTCTAAGGCGCCTGCTGGTGTAAGGCGGCTCTCGTAGTCTTGGCGGTCCTGCGGCACCAAGCTGCGCGACGGGTTCATGATGTTTGAATCGTGGTCCCCCGGAGACGTACTGTCACTTTGGTGATCTGGCCGGAAGTCACCGCCGCGCATGCGCTGCTCCAGAACCTGCTTGGAGATCATGGGTCGACAGCGAGAAGGAGTAGTTGCACCACAAATTAAGTTCTGGCGGCGTATTGCCGAGACCGAAAAAATGAGACGAACGAGTTGGCCGCCAACGACAATACTCTTGCGGGCACGCCGATTTTCAGGACCGGTGTATAACGTTGATTAAATTGAAGTTTTTGGCGTTTCACAGTGATTGTTGCAGCATTGTTGCAGACTGGAGCCAAAAACGCAATTTTTTGCGTGATTAGTAAGCGGTGAAATTTGGACGTAACTACGCGTCTTTTGAGCGCTCAGGGGCTCGCCTCGACGTCGATCAGCAAAGTGCAAAGAACCGGCGCACGCTCCCCACGGGGAGTGTCAGGGTAGGGCACGCTGAACGTCCAATACGGCTTCAGGTGGCGGCATGTTTCTGGCGCTGATACGCCAATGCGATCGTCGCATGCCCGCGGTTTTGATCGTCGTACGATCGTCCGTTGAACCAAGTCTGGAAAGGGTCAGAAGTGGACAGCAGACAATGATTGTATTTCCCAAAACTCACTGGAACGACGCATGTTGATTGTCGTGATCTATTTTGGCATCTATTCTGACCAGAAGAGTTAAGGAAGGCCTATGAAGAAGCTTGTCGTCACAACGATCATCGCCGTGTGCGCCTTCTTCATTGTGGGTGGTGCCGCTGCCTATTTTGGTAAGTTGGATAAAGAGATCTACATTGTAGTCACGGGTATTGTCGGAGGCCTTGCGTCCGTTATCGGGCTGGTTGGCCTTTTCTCCAAGTCCTCGATCACTGCGAATGATATGCGAAAAGTGGAAGTCGAGCTGGTTCAAGGCTTGGCCGATACAATGAAGACCGTAAATGAATACGAGTCTCGGATCTCCACGAATAGGCAAGAAATAGATCGACTGGAGAAAGAAAGAGCCGAGATTGAGCTGCTAGTGCGCCAAGCCAGTCTTAAAGTATTTTTAGAAGAGAAACTTAGGTACATAGCCGAGGAAATTGACAAGAGGGTCGGAGCAGATACACGCCTAATTGAATTGCTTAGTGATTATGACGACGCCAGCTCACAAGTTGTAAGGATTGGCGGCCAAATTCAACAAAGTGAAAGGGCCGAGCTGATACAGCAAGTTTTGTCTACTGTATCTCGCGCCAACGGCAATCGTTCAGATATTTCGGATGATATCATTAGGATATTCGCCGAGATGCTGCCGGGAGGAGAAATTATGAGAAGAGCGGCAGTGTCGATTATCAAATTGTATCACTAAGAACTCGGGAATTCGAGGCGTCTCCGTCCGGTGTCCGCTATGGGTCACAAACAGACGAGTTGAGAGTTCTTCGAGAGCGGCGAAAGCTTCGTCTCCTCGCCTCCTCTGGGGGGCAGCATTAACTGCTGCTGGCAGCTTCCGCCTTGTCAGAGCGAAAACCCTGGATACACGAAGGCGCTGCGGATCCTTTCAACGTCTTGTTCTGCGACGCCGTGAGCGCGCATTGTGTCGTACCATGTCCCTTCCACCTGAGCCTTCATGTCGTTGACGATCTTCTCGGCTTCGGGACGCTCGAGCAGGAACCGTGCGTGTTGCGACAGGATATTCTTGGCGTTGGCGTAGCGCCCCTGATCACCGCAATCGAGTGCGAGATCACGGCGTTCCAGGCTGATAGGCGTCGAGGGCGTGAGGTCGTAAGCCGGAGATAGCTTCCAGCTTTTCTCTTTGGCGATGATGGCGTGATTGCGCGTATGATCATCGGTGTTGGAGATCAGCACATTGAAACAGACGCGGCGGAAGAGTTCTTTGGCGTCCTTTTTCGGCTCCTCAACGATGCGGCGCAGCTCTTCGACCAGGACGGGATAAGACCAGTTCTGGCGCGCCCCCGGCGCTTCGTCGGCGCGCAAAATGGTCAGGCCGCTGACCATGCGCGCCCGCGTGTAGCCCTTGTTTGTCTTCTCGCGATCGAAGCGCTTGACGAGAAGAACATCCTTGCCACCCACGGTCTCGATCCGGCTTTCGACTGTGACGATCCCGCATTCGCGCGCGAGCTGCAGCATGGCACTCGACGCGCGTGTTGTTCCAGCCGTCGTCAGCCCGGTTGAATTTCGCCACCCATGGCGCTCCGTCGGCTTGCACGACCGCCCTGGGCCGCGCGCCGCCCATCGAGTTGCCGAGCAGCATCAAGTCCTGCACCTGCTGCGCCTGCGGATCGGTTGGCAGGTCGTCCCTGACCAGAGCGTCCGCCAAGGCTTGCAGCTTCTCGAGATCGATCGTCTGGTTGAATTTGCGCTTGGGCGCCGGAGGTTCCGTGTTGAGTCCGAAGCCGAGCGCGCCCGCACGGTCGTCGGGTGATTCCAGCAGGTAGTCGAGTTCGCCGAGTTGCGCTTTGCCCGCATGCTTTTCGATGACGCGCCGGCCCCAAAAATCGGGACCGGCGTCGCGCAGCGCCCCGAACAGGCCATTGAGCCGAACGGTTTCGTAGGTGCGCTTGGACAGCTTGAGTTCGACCGGATCGATCTCAACGGCGCGCGGATCATCGAGATACTTTCCGCGGTAGACGAACTGCCCGAGCGCGTCGTTGCGCGCGTTTTGGCTCAGCACGAACTTGCCGCCGTCACCGCTGACGTTTCGCTGGGCAGGGTGATGTAGACGAAGCACTCGGCGGCAGACGCCTTAGAAATCACCGCTCAGCCCCTTGCTCTTGCGCACGCGCATCTTCTCCTTGGCCGACGCCAGCGCCAGCCCTTGTTCGTCGGTCGCCGGATTGGCGAGATCACTGAATGGGCCGAGCAGGTCGTAGGCCCATAGCAAGGCGACGTAGACGCCCGAGGCCGTCGATGCCTTTCCCTTTTCGGCCTCCATGACGGCGCGGCGGCCGGTCCCGATCTTTTCGGCCGCCTCTTCGATCGTGATCCGGCGCCGAATGCGGGCCACGCGCAGGTTTTCGCCCAGGCGCTTGAGCGCCTGTTCGACCGGGTAGGGCGGAGCTTGCAGGAGCGGGTTCTTGTTGGCCATGTGCCGTCAATGAAACCGCAAAATCGTTATGGTGAAGTATAAATCCTTCATCTGCACATTTCAAGAATAGTGCTTTCAAAGAAACAAAATACGGTCTTGGGTGCGGTCAAAAGTACATTCACGGCGTCAAATTCGTCTCGCCGCCGGCTTTTTCTTAGGCCAATCCGGAAGCTGTAGTCCGATCCCAGAGGGCCACCTAGTTTCCAGGAATCGCCGCCGACGATTCCAACATTCAGCTGCAGTTAACCTTGCGGGCACACCGGTTTTTGAACCGCTCTTGACGTTGATTTCACGGCGCCTTTAGCATTTTCCGGAGCCTCGTTGCCGAATTGTTGCAGATTGGATCGGAAATTAGTCATGTCGAGTTTGAGTAAGCGTAACGGTAAATGGACTGCAACGGCCCGCCTGCCGGATACTTTTCAGGGACCTGCTTGGGGTTCGTCCGTCACACAAACGTTCGCACTCAAATCCGACGCCAAGCTTTGGCTCAATAAGACCGAGTCGGAAATGAAACTCGGGATTTGGCGCGATCATCGGCTCGAGCCAAAGAACTACGGACCGCTTGGATGGCCCGAAAAGCCCTTTGCAGAGGCGCTGGACGCCTATCGCGTTAAGGTCACGCCCGAGAAGAAGGGGGCGTCGCAGGAAGCCGCAATGCTTCAGATGTTGGGCCGGGAGGACTTCGCCAAAAAGCGCATCCGGGATCTGACCGTATCCGACTTTGTCGACTTCCGCGATGCACGCAACGAGGCTGGGAAGTCGGCGTCGACCATCAGGAACAATTTAAACACGATCTCGGCCGTCTACGAGTGGCTGATCCACGAAAAGTCCGTGGAGATCGCCAATCCGATTGCCTCGCTTCGGAAGCGTCGGCGAGGCGTGCCACAGCCCACCGTGCACCGTGAACGGCGACTCTTCAACGGCGAGGAGGAGGCTATCACCAAGGCGATCGAGGGGCTTTCGGTCGACCCGACCCGCCGGCAGTGGCGCGCACTCTTTCCGCTGCTCCTTGACACTGGAATGCGACTTGGAGAGGCAATCTCGATCGAATGCGCCTGGATCCGACGGGAGTACGGATTTGTCTGCATTCCCGACTCAAAGAACGGCAGCGCGCGGCACGTTGCGCTTTCGGATCGAGCCTACGCCGGTCTGCTCGACCTGACGGACGGGGAGCCTGCCGACAGCAGAGTCTTCCGGTTCACGGACTGGGTCGCCAAAGACGCCTGGCGGAATGAGATCAGGGTGAGGGCAGGGTGTCAGGACTTGAGAATTCACGATCTCCGGCACGAGGCTTTGTCGAGGATGGCGGCGAGGGGAACTGATCTGAAAACGCTGATGCGACAGAGTGGTCACAAGACGGTGGCGGTGCTCATGAAGTATCTGAACCCAACGCCTGCCGAGCAGAGGGCGAGGCTTTTCCCCGCAACGGAGAGCGCGGCAACCTAGGCCAATGATTGAGGGCGAATGAGGCGACACCAAACTCGCCTTCCGCCAACATGCGACTTGCGCTGTGAGTCGAAGTGCCGTGTGTCTCCCCGACCCCTTGTCCCGCGAAGTGGTGTGGCAATACAACTGACTGATTGCGCCGCGAAGAGAAATGAGGTCAAAAGAAGATCTGGTTTTGACGCTGGGACAATCTGGAAATGCGGCTCTTTTCTTCGCGCGTTCTCTGGAACGGGTGGCTTCGGTTCGTCTTGTTCTGGGGTATCGTTTCGACTGTAGTGTATGCGAGCTCGTTGGCGTTTCCGGTTCTCGACTTTGATCTCATCCAGAAGACAATCGGCGTTGCGTTTTCTACCTGGCATGTTGAAGGTCTGAGCTCCCAGGATTTTGCTTTTGCGCTAACATGTATGATCTTCGCGGTCGCCCTCGGGTTGGCTGCTGCCTACGGCGTAATGCACGTGGTGCTCATTCCTCGCGCCATTTCTGATGCCACTCGGCGGATCAAGAGTGCGCAAAATCCAGCTCAGTTTTCCGATGATTTCGACGCGATAAGCCAGCGCCTCTCGAAGCATCCGCTGCTTGGGAGCTCATGGAGCGTCTTTGAACAGACGCTGGTTCGCATACCCGGAGCGAAAATAATCAATGCTACGGTGCGCCCCGGGAGTCTGTTGAATTTCAGTGCTGCTAGAGAGCAGCTTGCTGGCTTGAAGATGATCGGCAGCATTCCCGGCTATTTTGTCGGCGTTGGCTTGCTTCTCACATTTATCGGATTGATTCTCGCGCTTAAGCAAGCGTCGGCTGCGGTCAGCAGCAGTGATGCAGATGGTATGCAGATGGCTACGCGCCAGTTGCTGCAAGTGGCGACATTCAAGTTCGCGACATCGATCGCTGGCTTGGCATCATCGATCGTCCTGTCCATTCTTTTTAGATTTTACATTGTCCGGATCGAAGCGGCATTTGATCATCTCAATAGCCAAATTGAACAGCGCGTGAGGATCGTCTCATCGCAGTCGATCGCATGGGATATGAACGAAGCTTTGCATGCTCAGCTGACTGAACTTAAGCAGATCAACAGCGCTGATTTCTTCGCTCGCATGGGCGAGAAAATTTCACCGCAGATCCAATCGGCTCTCTCAAATGCGATGTCGCCCGTCACCACCAGTATCGATAACGCAATGGCGAGGCTTTCTGATTCGAGCCAGAGCGGCGTTTCGGACCTGATGAAGGAATTCAGCAAAACACTTCAGGGCGGAGCTGGCGATGAGCTCCGCGAGCTGACCAAAACGCTGCAAACGATGCAAGGCGCGATGGTTGAAGCACAAAATGGGATCGGCCGAACCGGGGAGGATTTTGGTCGCCGGATGACTGAAGCTGCCGAAAACCTGAATCGGCTGGTGGCGGATGCGGGTGGGCGGATGAACGAGAGTTCGGAGCAGAGCCGAAAGGCGCTCATGGACGTGGTCGGAGCATTGCGCGAGACATTTGAGCGAGCCAACCAGCAGGTCGATGAGCAGCTTGAGCAAGCGGCATCAGGTGCATCTGGGAGGATGGAGGAAGCCATGGCCCGAGTCATGGCTAAACTGGAAGGGCAAGTCGAAAACTTCCGCGGCGGTCTCGATGCATACCATCAGGATATGTCGAAGAGATTGAGCGAGACTAATGCAATCGTCGGTTCGGCGCAGGCGGATGCGGTGAGTGCTGTGGCAGCAGCGTCGAACGAGGCTGCCAAGGCTCTGAGAGAAGGCCTCGCAGACGCGTTGCAGACAATCCGCGATGAGCTTGAAGCGTTTTCCAACACCATTCGCAACGTTGAGCTTGGAATGGCGTCGCAAGTGACGGCGCTGAAGGATGCGACTCAGCAGACGCGGTTGGCTGCAGACGCATTCGGGGTCACGGCTCAGGACGTTCGGTCAGCTTCAGCTCCGCTCTTGCAGTCGGGCGAACGGATTGCTGGGGCGAGCCAGAGCTTGACGTCGGCTGTCTCTGGCGCAGGCGAACGCATCTCTGTGGTTGTCGCCGAGTCCAGTGCGAAACTGGCCGATTCTGTCGCCCGATCAGTCCAAAGCTTTGAGGCTGGGCAGCGATCGGCAGCAGAGTTTGCTGCGGCGCTCCGGGCGCATATTGACCAGCTGTCGAGCGTTTGGACTGGATATTCTGAGAAGTTCGAGCGCGTTGATGAAGATCTTGGACGGGCTATCGGCGACCTCTCAGAAGCCGTAACCAAGCAGGGCGAGCAACTCGTACACTATTCGTCGAAGGTCGACGAAGGCTGTGCAACAGCAATCTCTCGGCTCCGTGCAGTCCTTGAAAGCTTGGAGAGCAATACCGACGAACTCGGTGAATCAGTTTCGGAGCTGAAGAACGCCCTTCGTGCTGCGGTTCATAGTTGAGGGCTGACTCATGATCGCGAATGAAAGCACTTCGGAATCTGAAGAGGGTGAGAATTACTTCGTTTCCATGACCGATATGATGGTCGGTGTTCTGTTCATTTTCTTGATCATGCTCATGATCTTCGCTCTTGATTTTAGGACCAAGACCGATGTCCAGGATAATGCCATCGACGTCGCTCGAGAAATCGCGCGCAAGCTAGACGATCTTCAGAAAGATGTGACGGCAGAGATGGCTTACCTGGACCGGAGCCAGGAAACCCGCCGTAAACTGTTGATGACCTTAAAAGCCGAACTCAAGATGGACGGGATGGACGTCCAGATCGATGAGGCGAACGGTGTTTTGCGTCTGACGGAAGATGCGGTCCGATTCGATGCCAGTCAATCTGTTCTGTTGGATAGAGCTAAACTGAATGTCGATCGGATCGCGCGGGTGCTCGAAAGAGTGATTCCAAGCTACGTGGCGTGTCAGATTGTCGCTGGACAGAACAAGTGCCGGACGGGACTCGAATCGAGCGTCGAGACAGTCTTCATTGAGGGGCATACCGATTCCACGGGAGCCAGAGGTGGCGACGATCGCTACAACTGGCAGCTATCAGTGGAAAGATCGGTCAACACTTATCGCGAAATCGTCAATGTAGCACCCAGTCTGCGGGGATTGCGCAACACTCGCAACGAAGAAATCATGTCGGTTTCCGGCTATGCATCCACCCGACCAATTGACCCGAATGAAAACCGCGAGGCATGGGCGAAGAATCGCCGAATTGACCTTCGTTTTGTCATGGAAGTCGATGCCAAACAGCGCCTCAAGCAGATCATCAATCTGACTGAAACGATGAAAGGCGAGATCGAGCGCCTGGTGACCGTAAGCGGGGGGCGCAAGTGAGTGGTTTGAGGGCTTCGATACGAGGCTTGCGAACGACCTTCCGCCCAGCGCTGCCGATCCCGCCCATAGCTCACACCGTGCGTGAGGCGGAAAAAATCGCTGCTTTCGCTCCTGGAAGCGATGCGCCAAGACTCGGCAAGGACTACAACCGCGTTGCCCGCGACATCTTGGACAGGGTGATTGCGACGGGCGAACTCACTCGCCGGGAAGCGCGGGATGCAGCTTGGTGTCTTTGGGAGACGAAACCGGAACTCGCGTCAAGCCGTCCGGTCGTCACGTCGTTGATAAAGGCCACGGAGACGTCAGGTAGGAAACAGCCGTTTCGGGCGTTGGCCTCGTCCTACATTGCGAGTTATGCGCCCGACCGTGCGGGGATAGCTGAGATTTCCGCTGTGTTGATGCGGTTGGCAATCAACATGGGACAGCCGTGGGTGTCCCTTCAAAATGAGCTCAATCTGTTTCATGTATTAGAAGGACCGCAAAATCTCGCACGAAACGCCATCGAGCGGGGCATCTCGCCGACTGAAGTGCTGTCTGCCTATGGGCTAGGCGCATTGAATGTGCAGTCGGGCTTTGCGAAGTTTTGTATCACCAGAGCGCTCGAGCAGATTCGGGATGGCAAGCAGTTGCGCCACGACGTTCGGCTAGAATTTGTCACAACATTCGCGCTGCGCGAAGGGCGCGAGCTGTTGTTTGAGGAGCATGCCCCACTGGTTGCCGACGCCTTGCTGCTTCCATTTGGAAGCGAAACCCCTGACGAAAGCGTTACGGATCGGTTCTTGGCAGTCTTGCTTCGGCTCTTTGGAGATCCGCGATCACAGCCAACGAAATGGGCTCGGATGCGCGAGGCTGCAGCGATTGTCCGTCGCTGGCTGACCAAGCAATCACTTCGGCAATTCCTAGAGGTGGTTGATAAAACTGCGGACGATAGAATGTGGAAGTATCGGAGACCATTTTGGAGTGCGGTCTATGAGCGCGGGCTCATTTCAGACGCCTGGGTTGTATTCGCGCCGGTTGGCGTGCGGGTGGCGCGCCGTACGTTCGGAAATGAGATTTCTTTTGCCACGTTTGCTGGTGGCACAGTTCAGAACGATCATGCTGTGCTGCTGTTGCGTATCGGCCGCGGGGTAGTCGCTGAATGGAGCCATTCAGGTAAGTGTGTGATTTGGAACGATGCTGATGCGCTGGGAGCACCTCAGCTCCACGCGCCAACATATCATGCGGCAGCTCTCCGCTCTCCATATCATGCTGACTCCAGCCTGAGTGATCCTGTCTTCGCAGTCACACATGGTGGTTCTGAGAAATACACCTGGCAGCAGAAGGTTGCTGCGAAGCTTCATCAGATGACCAGCGTTCGGATCGCGCAGCACGAATATTTGGTGAACTAGTGTCGTTCAGATTTCTCTCCTCAGTGCTGCCGGAAGGCGTTCGGATCGAAGCCAAGCGACGGCGTTTGCTGAAGTCGGTCCCTGTTCCGGTCTGTGAGTGGGTTGATGAACCAGGCAGCGCGGGCGTCGCAGCGCGAGTGGTGATGTCGGCCGCAAACGGCAGGGAGATGCGCGCTGACGACCGATTCATTTTGTTGTCTCACCAGCACGCGGCGAAGCTACCTTCATCGATCGCAGATCGACTGAATTTGCCGGCGTTGTCGTTGCTGTCGGTTACGCTGACATTCAATGGCCGTGTCGAGACCCCAGATGCCACTATTCGAGCGCGATGGTTTGACGAATACACCAGGCCCGTTGCCACCAAGCGCGTCGGCGCCTTTGTCCAAGTTGGAGATCAGACCTCACGCCTGTCTTCGTCGTTGTTCGAGCTGCTTGAGGCGATTGATGGTTTCAATGAAAGCGTCGGCTGTGGCCTCGAAGCTCGTATTAGGAAATGGCAGCCGGTTCAGGTCGCACTGACGGAGGTCACAGGATCGCAAGTCAAAGCGGATGGCTTCCTCGGTTCGCTGACAATCTATCAAGCCGGTAGCTTCGCGCTCGATGTCCGCGAAACTGCCAACGGCCCAGACCTTGTTCCCGTTCTGATGGGGCGCAACAAAGCGCCGTCGCTAGACGACAATGCTCCAGCTGAAGATGATGGGGAGGATCCAGATAGCGAAGTCCGCGATGATGTTGCCGATGCGTTGTTGCCGCCCGAGCTGCAAAGGCAGTTTGCCAACGAGCGTTTTGGATTGGCGGATAAAACGCGCGACGCCTACGTTCTTGCCAAAAACACCTTCGTCATTCTGGATCGTGACCTGAAGATTGCGCTCGACGTCGTTCGCGATATGCGCAAAGCGTCTGCGGAAGCCAGGCGCGATTTCCTACGCAATCCACGGCCAGCGATCGCAGCTGCGCTGAGACGGGACGATGCGGATCTAGCGGCGGTTGGTCTGTTCGTCGAAACCAAGCAATATTCAGAGCGTGTGCTTGGCCTCGGCATATGGGATCCGCCAAAGCTGCCGTGGTTGCCGAAGAAGGCGGAGCAATGGGCTCCCGAAACCTTTCCTGTCACCTTGCGTGGGCGAACGATCGAACTGACGCCAGAGCGTTTGGATGAAATTATCAAAGAGGTTGACGTCGCAAAGCGCGAACAACGCGCTGACATTTCGATCGATCAGGAATTGTACTCTGTCGCGGAGGTCGATGCTGCAGTCGGAGGATTGCGGGCCAATGCGGACAAGCCTGATACCGATCAACCCCCGGAAAGTCCGGAAGATGAGGGGAAGGCTGGTTCCGACAAGAACGTCCTCGTTATCAAACAGAATATCGATGGCGTTGAGTATCAATTCAGTCACCCGCGGCGCCCTGTCGCGATCAGCCGGGAGTTGCCGATAGGCAGCCTGGTGATGACGCGACCAAAACCGCACCAGACAGAAGGGTTCAAATGGCTGGTTGACGCTTGGGAAGCTGGCTGGCCGGGGGTCTTGCTGGCGGATGACATGGGTCTCGGAAAGACTTTTCAGGCACTGGCTTTCATGGCTTGGGTTCGAAACAACGCCGCCGCGAAGCGTCGAGGAGCGTCATGCGCTCCTGCCAAAGGTCCGATTCTGATCGTAGCGCCGACCGCTTTGTTGCGAAACTGGGCAGCAGAGGCGGAGCTTCATCTTAGGCCGCATGTTCTCGGTGACCGGGTCGATGCATTTGGCTCCGGCCTGAAGCTGCTCAAGAGTGCGAAGACAGCGGAGTGGACGCCGGAAGACGCTCTTGATGTCGAAAGGCTGCGCGATGCTGATTGGATCCTGACGACTTATGAGACGCTCGCCGACAATCATCGCGCCTTTGCGCGCGTTCCGTGTTCGGTTGTCATTTTTGACGAGATGCAGAAGGTGAAGTCTCCGGGCACGATCAACACCCATGCCGCCAAGGCGATCAATGCGGATTTTGTGCTTGGCCTCACCGGGACCCCGATCGAAAACCGGCTGGAAGATCTTTGGTGTATCATGGATCGCGTGGCGCCGGGCTATCTCGGGGATCTCAAGACTTTCTCGGCAACGCACACCGAAGACAACCACGACGCGTTGAAGGACCTCAAGGCAAAGCTTGATGAATCCCGGCTTGGTCTGCCGGCAATCATGCTGCGGCGGATGAAGGACCAGATTCTGGTCGGGCTGCCGGACAAGAGCATCAAGCCTTATCGCGTTGACATGCCGCCAGCGCAAAGCGACGCCTATGCCCGAGCGGTTCGGGAGGCGCAGTCTGGCGATCGGACGCCTGCCACGATGTTGAAGGTGATCCACGCGCTTCGTTCGATTTCACTTCACCCAAATGGCGGTGGTGATTTTGACCCGTATGATCCGGAAGCGGCAATTAGATGGGTCAACGAGTCGGCCCGGGTTCAGCAGGTGTTCTCGATCCTCAAAACAATCGAGGCGAACGGGGAGAAGGCACTTGTGTTTCTGGAGCATCGCGACGTCCAGACGACGTTTGCCGCCGTGGCCGCGACGCTGCTCGGGTTGAGATCGGAGCCTGCGATCATCAATGGGACGACGCCGGGTTCGAAACGCCAGGACATTGTCGATCGTTTTCAGAACGGACCGCCGGGCTTCAATTTGATGGTGCTGTCGCCAAAGGCGGCGGGGGTTGGCCTGACCATCACCGCCGCCAACCATGTGATCCACCTCAGTCGTTGGTGGAATCCGGCCGTCGAAGATCAGTGCAATGATCGCGTCTACCGCATTGGGCAATCGAAGCCGGTGACCATCCATGTGCCGATGGCGTTGCATCCGGCGCTCGGCGATCGCTCCTTCGATGCCAACCTCGACAGGTTACTTGAACGCAAGCGTTCGCTGTCGCGGCACATGCTGGCGCCGCCGGTGGGAGAGGCCGACGTCGGCGTGCTGTTCGATGAGGCCATTGGAACGTCTGGAGCCGGGTCGCCGCAATGAAGGGCCTGATTATTCGGGAGCCATGGATCGGCATGATCCTGGATGGCTGCAAGACGTGGGAGCTGCGCACCCAGCACACCACCACGCGCGGCGAGATTGCGCTGATCCGAAAAGGCAGCAGTCAGATCGTGGGCGTGGCAGATCTTGTCGACAGCCTGCCTCCGCTGGATCGAAAGGGGCTTGCGGAGTCTGTCCAGTTCCACCGTGTGCCGCCCGCTGAACAGGAGAGTGCCCTCGCCAATGGCTGGCTGTTCCCCTGGCTGATCGTCAATGCGAGACGGCTGTCGACGCCCGTGCCCTATCTTCATCCCAATGGCGCGGTCACCTGGGTGAATCTCGATCCTGACACTAGCCAGTCGATCGCACGGGCGAGGCAGGCAACCCGCGCTGAACCGGGCCTGGTGCCCCTCAAGACTCCATCGCAGTCGGCAATCGTCCATTCGGGGCTGGCAGTCGATGCTGGAGTAGCTTCGGCGCGGGGGCCCGATCGCAACGGCGGCCTTGGAGCCAAGATTTCGCCGGCACTGGAAGCCGAACTCGTTGCCACGGCCGATCGGCTTGGCGTCCGGGTTAAAGCGCTCAGATCTGACACCACCAAGATGCGTAGCTTTACCGTGCCGTCGCGGGCAGGGGACCAGATCGTGCTAGTGCACCGCGATGCGCGGTCGACGTCTCATGTCCAGATTTTTCTCGCGCCGGCGCTGGACGGCCGTGTCGCGCATGAGATCGCTGGCATCCCTGGCGTTCAGCGCTACGTCAACGCCAAAACCAACGACCATCGCATGCGCCACAGTGCGTTCCACGTTTTCAAGGAGCCGCAGCCGATTGGTGAGCCGTTCGGGCACGGTTGGCTGCTGGATCAGCATCGCGCCGGCGAGCTGTTTGGCAAGCTGGTCGAGATCATTCGCGGCAAATAGACGTCGCAACGAACGATTGCCTCGAAAAATCAATGTCATATTACATTGTTTGGGGGCGTTGGAGCATGACTGTCCGCGATGACTTGATCTGGTTGCAACCTCGTGAATCTGCCAATCTCCGGTAAGCGAGAGTTGCGAAGGGTTTTGGGACTTCATGCTGACCGGCGAACTGCGATCTAAAATCGATAATGTTTGGAATGCCTTCTGGGCGGGCGGCATCGCCAACCCGATGGAGGTGATCGAGCAGATCACCTATCTGTTGTTCATCCGCGGGCTCGACGAGGCGCACACCCGCGAGGAGAACAAGGCCAACCGGCTGAAGAAGCCGATGTCACGGCGGATTTTCCCTGAAGGCAAAGACGGCATCGGCAAGGGCGGCGGCGTGCCTTACGAGGAGCTGCGCTGGTCGCGGCTGAAGCACCGCGATCCGGCGACCATGTTCGATCTCGTCTCCGAGCACGTGTTCCCGTTCCTGCGCACCATGGCCGAGGAAGGCACTGCGCACGCTACCCACATGAAAGGCGCGCGCTTCACCATTCCGACCCCGGCGCTGCTGGCCAAGGTGGTCGACCTGCTCGCCGAGATTCCGATGGAGGATCGCGACACCAAGGGCGACCTCTACGAATACATGCTGGCGAAGATCGCTAGTGCCGGCCAGAACGGCCAGTTCCGCACGCCGCGCCCCATCATCGCGCTGATGGTCGAGATGACCGCGCCGACCCCGAAGGACGTGATCGTCGATCCGGCCTGCGGCAGTTGCGGCTTCCTGGTCGCCGCCGGCGAATTCTTGCGTGAGCGGCACCCAAAACTGTTTCACGACGCCGAGACGCGCGACCACTTCAATCAGGAAATGTTCCACGGTTTCGATTTCGACAGCACCATGCTGCGGATCGGCACCATGAACATGACGCTGCACGGCGTCGATGACCCCGACATCCGCTACAAGGATTCGCTCAGCCAGGAGCATTCCGGCGACGAGGGGCGCTACTCGCTGGTGCTCGCCAATCCGCCCTTCGCCGGCTCGCTCGATTACGACACCACGGCGAAGGACCTGCTCAGCGTCGTCAAGACCAAGAAGACCGAGCTGTTGTTCATGGCGCTGTTCCTGCGACTGTTGAAGCCGGGCGGGCGCGCGGCGGTGATCGTGCCGGATGGCGTGCTGTTCGGCTCCTCGACTGCGCACAAGACCATCCGCAAAATGCTGGTCGAGAACCATCGGCTCGATGGCATCGTTAAACTGCCGTCCGGTGTATTCCGGCCCTATGCCGGCGTCTCCACCGCGATCGTGCTGTTCACCAAGACCAATTCCGGCGGCACCGACCATGTCTGGTTCTATGATTGCCAGGCCGACGGCTTTTCGCTCGACGACAAGCGCAATCCGCTATTGCCAGAGGACAAGCTCGGTCCAAAGCCGGGCCTTTGGGAGGAGAAGCCGGGCAGGGAAAAGAAGTTCATTCCTATCGAGCTCTCGGAGGACGAGTTACTAAAGAACAATCTGCCCGACATCGCTGCGCGCTGGAAACAGCGCAGCGCCACTGAGCGCGACCGCCCGCGCACCGCGCAAAGTTTCTGCGTGCCAAAGGCCGAGATCGCCGCGGCCGGCTACGACCTGTCGCTCAACCGCTACAAGGAAGTAGTGCACGAAGCCGCCGAGCATCGTCCGCCGAAGGAGATCATCGCCGAGCTGAAGGCGCTAGAGCAGGAGATCATCGCCGGGTTGAGTGAGCTGGAGGCGATGCTGTGAAGGCGTCGCGCTCAGCCCTCCTTGGTGACATCTGCGAATTTAGATACGGAAGGTCGTTACCAGCAAACCAGCGATTACCTGGGAATGTGACTGTCTTCGGATCAAATGGCCCTGTTGGAAGGCACTCAGAAAGCCTGCTGCAAGGACCCGCGATCGTCGTTGGTCGCAAAGGCTCATTGGGTGAAATCCACTTTTCAGAGAGAGCACTCTGGCCAATTGACACTACCTACTACATCGACGAGACCGCAACAGAATGTGATCTGCGTTGGCTATATTATCTATTGAAGCATCTGCCGCTGACCAGCCTGAACAAGTCAGCAGCGATTCCCGGACTGAATCGGGAAGATGCTTACAGGTTGTCTGTCCTTGTGCCTCCGCTCGACGAGCAGCGGCGGATCGCGGCGATCCTGGACAAGGCGGATGCGCTGCGCCGCCAGCGCAAACGGGCGATTGAGCAAATCGACAGAATCACTCAATCGACCTTTTTCGAATTGTTCGGGCATACCAGCGACGAGGTTTTGCAGTGGGGCAATCCTGTTGCCCTTGCTGATTTGGCCGACATCGGCTCCGGCATAACGAAGGGGCGCAAACTGAACGGGCAAAAAACGCGCGAAGTGCCGTATATGGCTGTCGTGAACGTCCAAGATCGACGACTTGATCTGTCGACAATAAAGATGATCGAAGCCTCAGAGGAGGAGATTTCCCGCTACCGTCTTGCGGATGGTGACCTTCTGCTGACCGAAGGCGGAGATCCTGACAAGCTTGGACGTGGCACTCTCTGGGCAGGCGAGCTTCCCGAAGCCATCCACCAGAATCACATTTTCAGAGTGCGCGTCAGGTCAGACAGTCTGTTGCCCTTGTTCCTGAATTGGCTTGTAAGCAGCCCATATGGTAAGCGCTACTTTCTAAATGTCGCTAAGCAAACGACTGGGATTGCTTCAATCAATAAGACACAGCTTTCTCAATTCCCAACTATCGTTCCTCCGATCGAAGTGCAGCAGCGGTTCGTCGATGTGGCCAACGCTGTCGCTGCTGAGACTAAGCATCTTCTTTCTTCCTCAAATAGTATCGATTTTCTCTTCTCCTCCCTCCAACACCGCGCCTTTTCCGGCCAGCTCTGAACGGACGCGCCCATGTCCAACTTCGCCTTTCTCTCCGCCGAATTTCCCACCGTGCACGAGGCGGCGGTGGCGGCGGAGCGGCATGCGGCGTCTGATCCGACCGCGGCGGCGTTCTTCGCCGGCAAGGCGGTCGAGGTTTTGGTGAAGTGGGCGTTCCGCGCTGACCCTGCGCTCAAGCTGCCTTATCAGGACAACATCGCGGCGCTGCTGCACGAGCCGAGTTTTAAGAAGGCCGCCGGCGAGGCGGTGTTCACCAAGGCTAAATACATCAATGCGCTGCGCAACCGCGCGGTGCACGAGGAAAAGGCGATCAAGCCCGGCGATGCCGCCGGAGCGGTCAAGGAGCTGTTTCACGTCTGCTACTGGCTCGCCCGCACCTATGGGCGCCAGCACAAGCCGGCGCCAAACCTGACCTTCGACGCCGCGGTGCTGACACGGCGCGACGAGGCGCTGAAGAAGGCGTTCAGCTACATCAAGGCGCAGCAGGCCGCGCTCGACGCCAAGAACGGCGAGCTGACCACGCTGCTTGCCGACAAGCAAAACCTCGACGACCAAATCAAGGAACTACGTGCCCAGGTCGCCGCTGCCCGCAAGGCCGCCGAGACGACGCCGGATGCGCACGACTATAACGAGGCCGAGACCCGCGACCGCTTCATCGACCTGTTGTTGCGCGAGGCGGGCTGGACGCTCGACCATCCGGACGATTTGGAATTCCGCGTCGAAGGCATGCCGAATAATGAGGGCGTCGGCTTCATCGACTATGTGCTGTGGGGCGCCGACGGCAAGCCGCTCGGCTTGGTCGAGGCCAAGCGCACCCGAAAAGACGCCCGCCAGGGTCAGCAACAGGCCAAACTCTATGCTGATTGCCTGGAGGCGCGCTACGGCCAGCGCCCGGTGATCTTCTATTCCAACGGCTACGAGCATTTTATCTGGGACGACACGCGCTATCCGCCGCGGCAGATCGGCGGCTTCTATAAGCGCGACGAGCTGGAACTGTTGATCCAACGCCGCACCAGCCGGCAAGAGCTCGCCAACACTAAGATCAATCTCGCGATCGCCGGCCACAAGCGGCCTTATCAGCAGCGCGCGATCCGTGCCATCGCCAAGCATTTCGAGCAGGACGGCGAGCGCAAGGCGCTGTTGGTGATGGCGACCGGCTCCGGCAAGACTCGGACGGTGATCGCGCTGGTCGACCTGCTGATGCGCGCGAACTGGGTGAAGCGCGTGTTGTTCCTCGCTGATCGCATCGCGCTGGTCAACCAGGCGACCGGCGCGTTCAAGGCACATCTTCCGGACTCCGCGCCTGTGAACCTCGTCACCGAGCGCAGCAGTGATGGCCGGGTGTTTTTATCGACCTATCCGACCATGATGAACCTGATCGAAGGCAAGCAGGACGGCAAGGTCAAGTTCGGCCCCGGCCATTTCGATTTGATCGTGATCGACGAGGCACACCGCTCGGTCTATCAGCGGTTTCGCGCGATCTTTGAGTATTTCGACTCGTTCCTAGTGGGCCTGACGGCGACGCCGAAGGACGAGATCGACAAAAACACCTATTCGCTATTCGACCTGGAAGACGGTGTGCCCACTGACGCCTATTCGCTCGACGAGGCGATTGCCGATGAAGTGCTGGTGCCGCCGGTCGCGATCTCGGTGCCGCTCAAAATTGTTCGCTCGGGGCTGCGGTACGACGAGCTCAGCGACGACGAGAAGGACATGTGGGACAGCCTGGAATGGGGCGAAGAAGACATTCCAGACAGCGTCGAAGCCGCCGAGGTCAACAGGCGTCTGTTCAACGAGGACACCGTCGACAAGGTGATCGCGCATCTGATGGAGAACGGCGTCAAGGTTGAGGGCGGCGACCGGCTCGGCAAGACGATCATCTTCGCTAAGAACCAGGCGCATGCGCTGTTCATCGAGAAGCGTTTCAACGCGGCGTATCCGCATCTCGCCGGGCATTTCGCCCGCGTCATCACCTATGAAAGCGGAGCTTACGCCCAGACGCTGATCGACGATTTTTCCAAGAAGAACGCCAATCCGCATATCGCAATCTCGGTCGACATGCTCGACACCGGCATCGACGTGCCGGAGGTGGTCAATCTGGTGTTCTTCAAGCAGATTCGCTCCAAGACCAAATTCTGGCAGATGATGGGACGCGGCACGCGGCTGTGCCCGGACTTGTTCGGTCCCGGCCAGCACAAGGAGTTTTTTCGCGTCTTCGATTATTGCCAGAACCTGGAATTCTTCGGCGCCAATCCGGAGCTGAAAGAAGCGAGCACAGCAAAATCGCTGTCCGAGCGGCTGTTCGCCGCCCGGCTCGATCTGATTGGCGCGCTCGACAACAAGCAAGGCAAGCCGGACGGCTTTGCGGCAGGCGAGCAGACGCCCTACCAGGCGGACGAGGATGCGGCGCCGAGCGAGGCCGATATTCGCGCCGATGCGCTGAAGACGCTGCAAGACACGGTGACGGGGCTCAACCCGGACAATCTCATCGTCCGGCAGCATCGCCGCGCGGTCGAAAAGTTCGCCAAGCCGGAGGCCTGGGCCACGCTCGACTCTGCCACCCGCGACGAATTGGTCAAAGAGATCGCCCCGCTGCCCTCGTCGCTGCAGCTCGGCACCGAGGAGGCGAAGCGGTTCGACCTGCTGATGTTCTCGCTTGAATTGGCGCTGCTCAAGGGGACGAAACGCTTCGTCACGCTCAAGAAGCAGTTGATCGAGATCGCCTCCGCGCTGGAGGAGCAGACCGGCATTCCTGCGATCGCTCAGCGTGCCGCCTTGCTAGAGGAGATTCAGACCGATCAATGGTGGGAAGGCATCACCGTCCCGTTGCTGGAATTGGTACGGCTACGACTACGCGATCTGGTGCAGCACATTGAGCGATCCAAGAAGGCGGTGGTGTATTCCAACTTCGCCGACGAGATCGGCGATGGCGTCGAGCACGAGCTGCCGCAAATCGGCGCTGTCGATTTCGCCCAGTTCAAGCGCAAAGCGCGGCATTTCTTGAAAGCCCACGAGAACCATCTTGCGCTTCATAAATTGCGTCATGGCCGGCCGCTGACTGCAACCGACCTCGGCGAACTGGAAAAGATGCTGCTCGATGCCGGCATCGGCGAAGCTGGCGACATCGAACGCGCCCGCGAGGTCAGCCAGGGTTTTGGCCGCTTCGTCCGCTCGCTGGTCGGCCTCGACCGTGCGGCCGTGACCGATGCGTTTGGCGACTTTCTGGACTCGGGCACCGCATCGGCGGCTCAGATTGAATTCATCAACATGGTGGTCGATCATCTGACCGCTCAAGGGATCATGGATCCCGCACTGCTCTACGAGTCGCCGTTCATCGATGTGGCGCCAACCGGACCGGACGATCTTTTCGGGGAGGAGCGGGTTACTAAGCTGTTCGCGAAGATCGAGACGTTGAATGAGAGTGCGGTGGCGTGACTTTGAACCCGATCGATGCGGCCGCACAGTTGAGTGTAGCTGATGAGTGACGTTAAGCTTTTTCGGATCGATGATGGTTCCGTCCACGAATTGCCGGGTGAGGCACTGCAGGTCGAGAAATCGCTACAGGTGCTGTTCGAGGCCAATCTGGAGCAACTGCTCGGAATACGATTTCTTGCCACCGAGCATTCAACCGGTTCCGTCCACAGCGGGCGTATTGATACGCTTGGGCTCGACGAGGACGATTGTCCCGTCATTATCGAGTTCAAGCGGGCGGTGAATGAAAACGTCATTAATCAGGGATTGTTCTATCTCGATTGGCTGCTGGATCATCGCAAGGAATTTCAGTGGCTCGTGATGGAGAAGCTCGGTCCAAACATCGCCAAGGATGTCGACTGGAGTGCGCCGCGGCTGATCTGCATCGCGGGCGATTTCACGCGCTACGATCAACACGCGGTGAAGCAGATCGCTCGAAATATCGAACTTATCCGCTACCGTAAGTTTGACGCCGGGCTGCTGATGCTCGAACTCGTGCATGCGCCGAAGCAATCGAAATCGATCGCGACGATTGTCAGCGGTGGAGCGACGCAGATAGCGTCTGTAACCGAGGAGGCAGTGGAGGATCCCTATCTCAGTGCGCGCATCGAGTCGAAGATACGCAAAGCCGATCCCGCACTCCTCGACCTTTTTGAAGGTGTTCGCCAGTTCCTAATCGGTTTAGGTGACGACGTTCAGGTCAAGGAGCTGAAATACTATATCGCTTTCAAACGACTAAAGAATTTTACTTGCGTCGAAATCTCTCCACTGGTGAGAGTTGTAACGCTCTTTCTTCGACTGGATCCAACGACAGTCGAGCTTGAAGAAGGCTTCTCTCGCGATGTCACGAAAATTGGGCATGCCGGCACGGGAAACCTCGAGCTGACGCTCAGGTCGATGAACGACTTTGCCAAAGCGCAACCGTTGATTAGACGAGCCTATGAGGGCTCGTAGTGAATCCCGGCAGTTTCATGTCGTCGGAGATAAATATATCGCGTGCCCTGAATACGCGGCCTGAGCACCTTGACGTAAAGACTGCGAATGAATGCAATCGGTGAACGGTTTAGTCGTCGAGTTTCTGCCGGCGATGCAGGGTAGTGCGGCTGCTCTTGGTAAGCGCTGTTTCGGCCCCACCTTCCATTGAGGGCGTCGGCTGAGGAATGATCGATCTCTGACGGGAGATCGGCTTGTGTCTAAGCTTGACCAT
>NZ_QJTI01000025.1 GCF_003217325.1 Rhodopseudomonas faecalis | reverse complement strand
ATGTAATTCCGTTCGATCGTCCGATCAAAGCTGTTGTCACGCATCGAAGCCTCCCTGAAGGGCGGATTCGATCACCGAATTGTTGAACATGCACAGCAATGACGGGAAGGACTTCTGCTTCAGGCGCGACACGTGGCGAATGATCTGTTCGTGGCTTTGCGCCCGAATCCGTTTGTTACCAAAGACTCTCAGTAGTGATCGTCATGCCCGCGCTTGTCGCGGGCATCCACGTCTTGCAGACTTTACAAGATCAAAGTCGTGGATGGCCGGGACGAGCCCGGCCATGACGTGGTGAGATTGGTAGCTGCTGCGAGGTAAGGCCGATCAAGACGCCAGTTTGCGGCGCTGCTCGGCTTTCGCCTTGGCCTTGGCTTCGGTCTGCAGTGAGATGATGCGCAGTGTGGTGATGCGATTGCGCTCGCGGCGCAGCACCCGGAAGCGGAAGCCGTAAAAAGTGAAGATCTGGCCGCGATCGGGGATCGAGCGCGCCTCGTGAATCACCAGGCCCGCGATCGTGGTGGCCTCCTCGTCGGGCAGACTCCAGCCCATCACGCGGTTGAGGTCGCGGATCGGCACGGAGCCATCGACCACCACTGAGCCGTCGGGCTGGCTGCGGACGCCGGCCACCACCACGTCCTGTTCGTCGGCAATGTCGCCGACGATCTCTTCCAAAATGTCCTCGAGCGTGACCAGCCCTTCCACTTCGCCATACTCATCGACCACCAGCGCGAAGTGTGTCTTGCGGTTGCGGAACGCGCGCAGCTGATCGGACAGCGGCCGCATTTCCGGCACGAACCACGGCGTCAGCGCGATGCCGGCGACGTCGATATGGCTGGTGTCGCCATTGGCCTGGCGGATGGCGCGCAGCAGATCCTTGGCATGCAGCACGCCGACGATGTTTTCCGGCTTGTCGCGCCACAGCGGAATCCGGGTGTACTCGGTTGCCAACACCTCGCGCACCAGTTCTTCGGAAGGCAAATCGGCGTTCAGCATCACCATCGCGGTGCGGTGGACCATGACGTCCGACACCACCAGATCGCCGAACCGGAACACGTTCTGAATATATTCGGCCTCGCCGCTCTCGATCATGCCGTGCTCGGCCGATTCGCCGACCAGCCCTTCGATCTCGGTGTCGGTGAGAATCTCGTGCTCGGAATTTTCTTCGACGCCGAGCAGCCGCAGGATCGCGCGCGACGCCTGGTTCAGCAGCCAGTTCAGCGGATAGAGCACGATGAACGACAGGTGCAGCGGATAGGCGATCCATTGCGACACCGGCTCCGGCTGGCGGATCGCCAGCGTCTTTGGCACCTGCTCGCCGATCACGATATGCAGCGAGGAGAAGAACAGAAAGCCGCCCAGGAACGACACGAATTGCAGCGCGGCGTTCGACATGCCGAGCGGCACCAGCAGCGGCTCCAGCAGCGCCGACACGGTCGGCTCGCCAACCCAGCCGAGCCCGAGCGAGGCCATGGTGATGCCGAGCTGGCAGCACGCCAGATAGGCTTCGAGATTGCCCATGATCTGCTGCAGCAGCCGCGCGCCGAAGCGGTTCTTCTCGGCCATGGCCTTGATGCGGAAGCCGCGGCTTTTCACCAACGCGAATTCAGCGGCGACGTAGAAGGCGTTGGCTGCCAGCAGCAGCACAGCGATCAAAACACTGGTGGTGGTCGAACTCATCTTGCTCCGGCGGTTGAACTTGGCCGCCCGATCGCCGTCGGCGCAGCCGACTTGGGATCGGGGCTGCGCCTCAAATCGATTTTATCGTTCCGACAATTTACGCTGCAAAAAGTCACGCACCGGCGCGGGATCGACGTCATTGGTAATCACCGCGCGGCCAATCGCTTCCATCAGGATGAAGGTCAGCCGGCCGCGCTTCACTTTCTTGTCCTGGGTCATCAGCGTCAGCAGCGCATCGGCATCGGCCAGGCCCTCCTGGGCGAAGCCGCCGATGTCCTGCATCCTGGTCGGCAAGCCGGCCGCGGCGAGGTGCTTCGCCAGCCGCGCCGCGTCGCTCGCCGGCATCATGCCGCGCTCGGCGGAAAACTCCGCGGCCAGCACCATGCCGATCGCGACGCCTTCGCCATGGAACAGCCGGTCGGAAAAGCCGGTGGCCGCTTCCAGCGCGTGGCCAAAGGTGTGGCCGAGATTGAGCAGCGCGCGCTCGCCGGTCTCGCGCTCGTCGCGCGCCACGATGCCGGCCTTGGCGCGGCAGGAAGTGGCGATCGCGTGTTCGCGGGCGCTGCCGCCATGCGCGATCTCGGCGTGGTTGGCTTCCAGCCAGGCGAAGAACGCTGGATCGCCGAGCGCGCCATATTTCACCACCTCGGCATAGCCGGCGCGGAATTGGCGCGGCGACAGCGTGTCGAGCGCGGCGGTGTCGGCGATCACCAGCACCGGCTGATGAAACACGCCGACCAGATTCTTGCCGTGCGGCGAGTTGATGCCGGTCTTGCCGCCCACCGAGGAATCGACCTGCGCCAAGAGCGAGGTCGGCACCTGCACGAAATCGAGCCCGCGCCGCACCAACGCTGAGGAAAAGCCGGCGAGGTCGCCAATCACGCCGCCGCCGAGCGCGATCACCAGATCGTTGCGTTCGATCTTGGCGGCGATCAGCGCTTCGCAGACCTGCTGTAGCCCGGCATAGCTTTTGGAACTCTCGCCGGGTTCGACCACGATGCAGGCATGGGCGATGCCGGCTTGGTCGAGCGCCGCTTCGGCGCGCGGCAGCCACTGCGCGGCGACGTTGCGGTCGGTGACGATCGCGGTGCGGGCGCCGGGCCGCAGCGCGGCGATGCGCTGCCCGAGCGTGTCGATGCCGCCGCGGCCGATCACGATGTCATAGCTGCGCTCGCCGAGGGCGACCTGCACCGTGATGGGAGCGGAAGAAGGCAACGGTGCGGTCATCGGTACGCGCTCATGGCTGGTGTTGCGGGTCGTGACATAAATAGCCGTGTAGCGCCTCGACGCATTCCTGCACGATCTTGTCGTGCGGCACGTCGCGCGAGGCGATGGTGATGTCGGCGGTCTGGTAGGTCGGGTGACGCTCGTCGATCAGCCGGGCGATGGTGCCCGCCGGATCCGGGGTTTTCAGCAGCGGCCGGTCGGCGCGGCGCTTCACCCGGCGCAGAATCACGTCGGCATCGGCCTGCAGCCACAGCGACACGCCCTGGGCGGCGATCCGCTGCCGGGTTTCGTCGCGCATGAAGGCGCCGCCGCCGGTGGCCAGCACATGGGGGCCACTATCGAGCAGCCGGGCGATCACCCGCGCTTCGCCGTCGCGGAAATGCGGCTCGCCATGGGTCTGGAAAATATCTGGGATCGACATGCCGGCCGCGGCTTCGATCTCGGTGTCGGCATCGACGAACGGCAGATTGAGCCGCACCGCCAGCCGCCGGCCGACCGTGGATTTGCCGGCGCCCATCATGCCCACCAGCACCACCGAGCGCTGTCCGAGCGCGGCGACGATCTCCGCCTCTACAGAGGGGCAGGTCGGGCTGGATGGCGCGCTATCGGACATCAAACATTCCACTTTGCGCCCGGAGCATGGCCTCCGGGGCGCATCGGCCGAAAATACCGCGGTCTGAATGAGCGCGCGGCGCGGTGTCGCGTACCTATACTACCGCGGTTGAGCGCCTTGCCAGAGGCTCTTGCAACCAAGGTGCGAACGTGGTCATCGTCGCTGGCTTCACCCTGCGTTCCACCTCGTTGCCCGAGGCGCCGATGCCCACCCTGTTCCGCTTTCTGACCGTGCTCGCGGTGATCGGCGGCGTGGTGTATGGGACGATTTTCGCCTTGGCCAATTTCGTCGGCCCGCAGACCCGCGATATGTCGGTGACGATCCCGCCCGACCGTTTCCAGAAGCGGTAGCAAAATGCCGCCCGGCAAGGCCAATGATGGCCGCCTGATCGAGCTGTTCCTGGACATGCTGGCGGCCGAGCAGGGCGCCGGCCAAAACACGCTCGACGCCTATCGCAGCGATCTGGAAGACCTCGCCGCGTTTCTAGGCCACGCCCAGACCTCGCTGGCTGGCGCCGATACCCATGTGCTGCGCGCCTATCTGATCGATCTCGATTCGCGCGGCTATAAATCGAGCAGCGTCGCCCGAAAACTGTCGGCGCTGCGCCATCTGTTTCGGTTTCTGCTGGCTGAGCGGATTCGCGCCGATGATCCCGCCGCGATTCTGGCCGGGCCAAAGCGCGGCCGCGGCTTGCCCAAGGTGCTGTCGATCGCCGAGGTCGACCGGCTGCTCACCACCGCCAAGACCATGGCGGACGCGCCGGGCAGCACCGCGCAGCGCATGCGCGCCGCCCGGATCTATTGCCTGCTGGAGGTGCTGTACGCCACCGGGCTGCGGGTGTCCGAGCTGGTGTCGCTGCCGATCGCGGCGGCGCGGCGCGATGCCCGCATGATCGCGGTGCGCGGCAAGGGCAACAAGGAGCGGCTGGTGCCGCTCAACGAATCCGCCAAACAGGCGATGGCGCATTATCTCGCCGCGCTGGCCGCGCATGACGACGGCCGCCAGGGGGAGGCGCCGCGCCGGGCGCCGCCGCCGAAATGGCTGTTTCCCTCGTCCGGGGACAGCGGTCACCTCACCCGTCAGCATTTTGCCCGCGAGCTCAAGGAGTTGGCGGTGGCGGCCGGGCTGTCGCCGCGCCTGATCAGCCCGCACGTGCTGCGTCACGCCTTTGCCAGTCATCTGCTGCATAACGGCGCCGATTTGCGCATTGTGCAGACCCTGCTCGGCCACACCGACATCTCCACCACGCAAATCTATACCCATGTGGTCGAGGAGCGGCTGAAAAGCCTGGTGCGCGATCTGCATCCTTTGGCCGAGAAATAGCGTCATTTCGGGCGATTTTGCCCGTTCTTTCCGCCGGCTCATTTGAATTGCCGCAGTCGCTTGACTTGATGCGACATTTGGCCTGAAAAGCCGCGGTCGCCGCTTCCGGCCCTTTGCCGCAACTCCCCGAAAAGCCCATGCCCGATCCGATGCGCAGCTACCTCGATTTTGAAAAGCCCGTTGCGGAACTCGATTCCAAGATCGACGAGCTGCGTGCGTTGGCCGATGCCGGCAGCAATATTGGCGAAGAGATCGCCAAGATCGAGGAAAAGGCGCAGCAGGCGCTCACCGAACTCTATGCCGCGCTGACGCCCTGGCAGAAAACCCAGGTGGCGCGCCATCCGCAGCGGCCGCACTGCGTCGACTACATTCAGGGGCTGATCACCGAATTCACGCCGCTGGCCGGCGACCGCAAATTCGGCGAAGACGAAGCGCTGATCGCCGGTTTCGGCCGGTTCCGCGGCGAAAGCGTCTGCGTGCTCGGCCAGGAAAAGGGGTTTTCCACCGAGACCCGGCTCAAGCACAATTTCGGCATGGCCCGGCCGGAAGGCTATCGCAAGGCGGTGCGGCTGATGGAAATGGCCGACCGCTTCGGCATTCCGGTGCTGTCGCTGGTCGATACCGCTGGCGCCTATCCCGGCATCGGCGCCGAGGAGCGCGGCCAAGCCGAGGCGATTGCCCGTTCGACCGATGCCTGCCTGCAGCTCGGCGTCATCAATGTCGCCGTGGTGATCGGCGAGGGTGGTTCGGGCGGCGCGATCGCGATCGCCACCGCCAACAAGGTCTTGATGCTCGAACACGCGATTTACAGCGTGATCTCGCCGGAAGCGGCGTCCTCGATCCTGTGGCGCGATTCCGCCAAGGCGCAGGAAGCGGCCACCAGCATGAAGATCACCGCGCAGGACCTGATGAAGTTCGGCATCATCGATCAGATTTTGCCGGAGCCGCGCGGCGGTGCGCATCGTGATCCGGCGATCATGATCACTAAGGCTGGCGACGCGATCGCCAAGGCGTTCGACGATCTGCGCGGCCTCGATGCCGACGAAATCCGCGAGCAGCGCCGCCAGAAGTTCCTGGAAATCGGCCGCAAGCTCGGCGCGTAGCGCGCCGCGCCGCACCCGTATGGCGTGCGGCGCAACGGGGCGCCGTTGCCGCGCTGATCGTGGCTTTTTGACGGCGTTACTTGCTGATTCTGCTCAATAAAAATCTTTAGCTTCTGTTCACCATGGCCGCGCCGGAGCGGGGCCGTGCGGCGGCGTTCAGCTTGCGAGCCATACGGCTTAAGGATAATAATTACTCACCGGCGGCGCATAGAGACGCTTCAATTTGCCTCGGCGTCCCCCTTCGGCTGGAGCTTCACATTGCAGGATCGTCCGCTCGTTCGCGCGTTGCTCACCTCGGTCGTGCTCGCGACCGCAGGCGTGCTCGCTGGCTGCAACAGCGATGAGCTGTCGCTGGCCCGAAACGCCAGGGCGAATAAGCCCATTCCCGAAAAGCTGGTCGCCGAGATGCAGTCCAAGAACATGGACCCGCAATCGCCGATGCTGGTTCGGCTGTTTAAGCAGGAAGCCGAGCTGGAGGTTTGGAAACAGACCCGCGACGGGCAATACGCGCTGCTGAAAACCTATCCGATCTGCCGCTGGTCCGGCGATCTTGGCCCGAAGGTGCGTGAAGGCGATCGTCAGGCGCCGGAAGGATTCTATTCGATCACGCCGGGTCAGATGAACCCGCAGTCGTCGTACTATCTGTCGTTCAACATCGGTTATCCGAATGCGTTCGACCGGGCGCTCGGCCGCACCGGTTCGCAGCTGATGGTGCATGGCGATTGTTCGTCGCGCGGTTGCTACGCGATGACCGACGAGCAGATTTCCGAAATCTATTCGCTCGGCCGCGAATCGTTCTTCGGCGGACAGCGCGCCTTCCAGGTGCAGGCCTATCCGTTCAAGATGACGCCGCTCAACATGGCGCGGCATCGCAACAATCCGAACATGCCGTTCTGGAAGATGATCAAGGAAGGCTATGATCACTTCCAGGTGACGCGCCAGGAGCCGAAGGTCGAGGTCTGCGAGGGCCGCTACGTGTTCAATCCGGCGCCGCCGCCCGGTTCCAACAAATCGCTGACCTTCAATGCCACCGCGAAGTGTCCGACCTATGTGGTGCCTGAGGACATTGCCCAGGCGGTGCGCCAGAAGCAGCACGACGACGAGGTCAAGGTTGCGGACCTGATCGCCAAGGGCACGCCGGTGGCGCAGCGCCGTCCTGATATCGACGGCGGCATGCATAAGGTGTTTGCCTCGAAGATTCCCGATGCGGCGACCGGGCTGTCCGATCCCGACAGCTCAAGCGTCGAAAGCTCGGCGTTCGGCCGCGCGCCGGGCACCATTCCCTCGCACGTCAATCCGCCCAAGGCGGTGGCTTCGCTGGCGCCGGCGCCGGCTGCGATCAATGACGAGCCGTCTGCGGCCGCGAGCGTTGCACTGCCTGGTCCGCGCGTCGCCAATGCGCCGTCGAGCGAGCGCAATTTCCTCAGCAGCCTGGCGCAGCGCGGCAGCGGCACCGATACCACGGCCTCGACGCCGTCGCCCAAGCCGAAGCCGGCAGCAGCCCATCCGGCTGTTGCCAAGCCGGCGGAGACGCCGCGTTCGGTGGTGGCCACGGCCAACGCTAAGCCTGCGGTGCATAAGCCTGCGGACCCGCCGCATGTTGCCACCGTCAAGCCAGCGCCGAAGAACAACGCCGCTGCCACCGCAACCGGCGGCACGCTGTCAGGCGCTGCGCCGGTGGTGTCGGGCTCGTTTGAAAGCCGGTTCTCGGCGATGCGCTGATCCGGATGCGCGGCTGATGCCGCGCGGCTTCGGAACGCAGAGTTAGTTGGAACTCTCGATCTCGATCTCGCTCGGCGCTTGCGCTTTGATTGCCAAAGCGTGAAGACGCCCTGCGAATTCGTCTGCCAGCAGCGCGTTGATCATGCGGTGACGCTCGACGCGGCTCTTGCTCTCGAACGCCTGCGACACGATGTTGATGCGGAAATGCGTCTCGCCGCCGTGCCTGTGTCCGCGGTGGCCCTCGTGCAAATGGGATTCGTCAATCACCTCGAGACGACGGGGCGCGAACGCTTCGTTCAGCTTCCTGGTCATATCGTCCTTGGCGCCCATTGAGCTTCGCCTCTGCTGTTTGTTCGTTGTTGCGTATCAACCTGTCGGGTATTTGCAATGTCAAGACTTGAAGCATTTCGCGCGGCGTTGTCATAGTCCGCGCCATGCCGATCGATTCATCGAAATTCTTCGACAGCATCCGCATCAAGCCGAGAAAAGCCGCGACGCCGCGGCAGGGCCGCGTGCGTGAGGAAGCTGTCGACTGCCAATGGCCGGGCTGTACCGCGCGCGGCTCGCATCGCGCGCCGAAAGGGCGCGGGCTCGAGAAACAGTACTGGCACTTCTGCCTGAACCATGTGCGCGAATACAACCAGAGCTACAACTTCTTCCAGGGCATGGAGCCCGATGCGGTAGCGCGGTTCCAGAAAGATGCGCTCACCGGGCATCGCCCGACCTGGCGGATGGGGGCCAATACCGGGCCGCGCAGCCAATCGACTGCGGATGTCAACGAGGCATTCGATCCGCTCGGCATGTTCAGCGAAATGAACGGCCGCACCTCGTCGCGCCCTGGGCCCGAAGCCCGCGCCGAAGAACGCAAGGTGCTGAATGCCGAGCGCAAGGCGCTGCAGGTGATGGGACTGGAAGCCGGCGCCACGCTGGAAACGGTCAAGGCCAAATACAAGACCCTGGTGAAGCTGCATCATCCCGACGCCAATGGCGGCGACCGCTCCACCGAAGACCGCCTGATCGAGATCATCAAGGCTTACAATTATTTGAAAACGGTGGTGCGCGCCTAAGCGGCACCGCCGCCGGTTCGAGCCATGCGCCTGCGGGTGCCGCGCTGGGCTGATGGCGATCATCCGAAGTGATTCGCTTCTGCCGCCTGGCGAAAAACGTCGCTGCCGCCTATCTTAATGAAATCACATTGGAACTTTGTGGGGTGACGGGCTTCTTCCGGCCGCGGCTCTCTGCTAGGTTCGCAAAACGCACTCAACCGTAGCTAAATGCAAGTCCGGTCCGGGGTGTGCCCTGGGCCACGGAGGATTGATGACCGCCGCCATGACCAATACGCAGGAGTCCGTCGGCCTGCCCGATATGAAAGTGTCGGTTCGCCAGGTCTTCGGTATCGATAGTGACCTTGAAGTTCCGGCTTATTCCGAGGCTGATCCGCATGTGCCGGACGTCGATCCGGATTATCGCTTTGACCGTGCCACCACGCTCGCCATTCTCGCCGGCTTTGCCCGCAATCGCCGTGTGATGGTCACCGGCTATCACGGCACCGGCAAATCGACCCATATCGAGCAGGTTGCGGCTCGGCTCAATTGGCCCTGCGTGCGCGTCAATCTCGACAGCCACATCAGCCGTATCGACCTGGTCGGCAAGGACGCCATCGTGGTGCGCGAAGGCAAGCAGGTCACCGAGTTTCGTGACGGCATTCTGCCCTGGGCTCTGCAGCACAATGTGGCGCTGGTGTTCGACGAATATGACGCCGGCCGTCCGGACGTGATGTTTGTCATTCAGCGCGTGCTGGAAATCTCTGGCCGGCTGACGCTGCTCGATCAGAACAAGGTGATCAAGCCGCATCCGGCGTTCCGCCTGTTCGCGACCGCCAACACCATCGGCCTTGGCGATACGTCGGGCCTCTATCACGGCACCCAGCAGATCAACCAGGGCCAGATGGACCGCTGGTCGATCGTCACCACGCTGAACTACCTGCCGCATGACAACGAGGTCGAGATCGTGCTCGCCAAGGCGGTGCATTATCGCAACCCGCAGGGCCGCGACACCGTCAGCAAGATGGTGCGGCTCGCCGATCTGACCCGTAACGCCTTCGCCAATGGCGATCTGTCGACGGTGATGAGCCCGCGGACCGTGATCACCTGGGCCGAGAACTCGGAGATCTTCGGGGACATCGGCTTTGCGTTCCGCGTCACCTTCCTCAACAAGTGTGACGAGCTGGAGCGGCCGCTGGTGGCCGAGTTCTATCAGCGTTGCTTCAACGCGGAACTGCCGGAGAGCGCGGTCAATATCGCGCTGAGCTGAGCTTTCCCTAACTGACCAGGGAGCGCTCGTGACCGCTGTTCGCCCGCGTGGCGAGCGGCGGCTTGAGCACCCGGAGCGGCGCATCGCGCCGTCCGGGCCAGCTCCGCGGAGGCCGGGGTGGGATTCGGGCACGGCCCTGGCTGGTGCCTGCCGCTCCGGTTTCGCTGCGCTACGCCGGGCCACTCTCCCCTTGCAGGGGGAGGGGCAAGAGGACCGAGGCTGAGAGGTTCGACGCTGCGATGACCACGTCCAATATCAAGTTCAAGGGCAACTCGCGCGAGGCTCCGACCGAGCCGTTCAAGCGCGCGGTGGCCTCCTGTCTGCGCGCCGTTGCCAATGTGCCGGAGCTTGACGTCACTTTCGCCGCCGAGCGCCCGGGCCTCAGCCCGGGCAAGGCGCGGCTGCCGGAGCCGGCGCGCAAGCTGACCAAGCGCGACGCCGCCGTGGTGCGCGGCCACGCCGACTCCATTGCGCTCAAACTCGCCTGTCACGATCCCAAGCTGCATCGCAAGCTGATGCCCGGCAATCCGCAGGCGCGCGGCGTGTTCGAGGCGGTCGAGCAGGCGCGTGTCGAAGCGCTCGGCGCGCGGCGCATGCCGGGTGTGGCCGACAATCTGTCGGCGATGCTCGACGATCATTTCCACCGCGGCAAATTCGACGAAATCACCGACCGTGCCGATGCGCCGCTCGCCGATGCCTTGGCAATGCTGGTGCGCGAGCGTTTGACCGGGCTCGCGCCGCCGGCCGCGGCACGCAAACTGGTCGATCTGTGGCGCCCGGTGCTGGAAACCAAGATCGGGCCGCGGCTCGATCTGCTGGAGCGCTTTGCCGAGGATCAGAACCGCTTTGGCGATGCGATCCACGATCTGTTGGTGGCGCTCGAACTCGGCGAGGATCGCGATTCCGAATCCGAGGAAGAGGACAAGCAGGACGACAACCCGCAGGGCGAGAGCGATCAGTCCGGCGGCGAGGGTAAGCCCGATAGCGAAACCTCGCAGGAGCAGAGCGCCGACCAGGCCGAAGCCAGCTCTGAAGAAGTGTCCGACAGTTCGATGGACGCCGCGCAGAGCACCATGAGCGACGCCTATGACGACGGCGAGCTCGGCGACGACGAAATGCCCGGCGAAACCACGCGGCCCGGCTCCCGCGGCCAGAACGAGCCGCGCGGGCCGGAATATCACGCCTTTGCGCCGAAATTCGACGAGGAAGTCTCTGCCGAAGACCTGTGTGACGGTGAGGAGCTGGAGCGGCTGCGCGCCTATCTCGACAAGCAGCTCGCCCATCTGCAGGGCATCGTCGCGCGCCTGGCCAACCGGCTGCAGCGCCGGCTGATGGCGCAGCAGAACCGTGCCTGGGACTTCGATCTGGAAGAAGGCATTTTGGACCCGGCGCGGCTGTCGCGCGTGGTCACCGACCCGTTCCATCCGCTGTCGTTCATGCACGAGAAGGAAGCCACCTTCCGCGACACCGTGGTGACGCTGCTGCTCGACAATTCCGGCTCGATGCGCGGCCGGCCGATCACGGTGGCGGCGACCTGCGCCGACATTCTGGCGCGCACGCTGGAGCGCTGCGGCGTCAAGGTCGAGATCCTCGGCTTCACCACGCGCGCCTGGAAGGGCGGGCAATCGCGCGAGGCCTGGCTCGCCGCCGGCAAGCCGGCCAATCCGGGCCGGCTCAACGATCTGCGCCACATCGTCTACAAGGCGGCCGATGCGCCCTGGCGGCGCTCGCGCCGCAATCTCGGCCTGATGATGCGCGAGGGCCTGCTCAAGGAGAACATCGACGGCGAGGCGCTCGATTGGGCGCATAAGCGCCTGCTGGCGCGCCCCGAGCAGCGCAAGATCCTGATGATGATCTCGGACGGCGCCCCGGTGGATGACTCCACGCTGTCGGTCAACCCCGGCAATTATCTCGAGCGCCATCTGCGCCATGTGATCGAGGACATCGAGACCCGCTCGCCGGTGGAGCTGATCGCGATCGGCATCGGCCACGACGTCACCCGCTACTATCGGCGCGCGGTGACGATCGTCGATGCCGAGGAACTCGGCGGCGCGATCACTGAAAAGCTCGCCGAGCTGTTCAGCGAGACCCACGCGCCGACGGCGCAGCCCGCGCCGCGTCGCCGGCGACTGCATTCGTGAGCCTCGGCGGCGCCAGCACCCGCCGCGGTTTTCTGGCCGCGGCGGCGTCGATCAGCGCCGCTGCCGGTCTGTCGCTGCTCTCGCCCGCAGCGCAAGCCCAGCTCGGCGTGCAATCACGCCCGCCGCAGCCCGCCGCCGCGGAGCTGCCCGCGGAGCGGCGCGTCGCGATCGAGGTTCATGCGCGGCCGCTGACCTCCTTCGATCTGCGCGACCGGGCGCGCACCCGCTTTGGCGCGCTCCAGTTCCGTAGCGGCCTGGTGCTGACCTCTTCGTTCCGTGGTTTCGGCGGCCTGTCGGCGCTGCGGCTCGACAGCGCCGGCGAGCGTTTTGTGGCGATCAGCGACAAGGCCACCTGGTTCACCGGCAAGATCGTCTATCGCGGCCGCGATATGGTCGGGCTCGCGGATGTTGAAGCCGCCCCGGTGCTCGGCCCCGATGGCCGCTCGATCATGGCGTCGCGGCGCTGGTACGACACCGAGGCGCTGGCCGTTGATGGCGGCACGGCCTATATCGGCCTCGAGCGCGTGCATCAGATTCTGAAATATGATTTCGGCCGCGACGGCGTGCTGGCGCGCGGCGAAGTGCTGGCGGTGCCGCCCGCGCTGCGGCGGCTGCCCTCCAACAAGGGCGTGGAAGCGCTGGTGGCGATTCCGAAAGGCGTACGGCTTGGCGGCACGCTGCTGGCGATCTCCGAGCGCGGCCTTGATGCCAATGGCCATATCATCGGCTTCATGCTCGGCGCCCACACCGGCAGTTTCGCGATCCGCCGCAGCGACGATTATGATATCAGCGATGCCGCGCTGCTGCCGGGCGGCGATCTATTGCTGCTGGAGCGGAAATTCTCGCTGTTCAGGGGCGCCGGCATCCGCATTCGCCGGCTGCCGCTCAACAAGCTTGGCCCCGGCGCGCTGCTCGATGGCGATGAGATCTTTAGCGCCGACCTCGGCTATGAGATCGACAATCTCGAAGGCATTGCCGTGCATCGCGATGCCGAGGGCCACACCATCCTGACCCTGGTGTCGGACGATAATTTCTCGATGATCCAGCGCAACCTGCTGCTGCAATTCGCGCTGATCGAGGATTGATTGCGCGGCCCGCGCGCGGTGAACGCCGTGGACATCGATGCCAACTATCCACGCGTCATGGCCGGGCTTGTCCCGGCCATCCACGTTTTTGCTGCTACACGGGCTGTAAGACGTGGATGCCCGCGACAAGCGCGGGCATGACGGGGGTGAAATTGAGGGCGGTTGCTATCAATCGCGGTTGGTATCAAGCGACACGGTGTCCGCCCAGGATCCCCGCAAATCGGATGATCAAGAACTCTGCGCCTCGGCAGCGCGGCGTTCAGTTGGCGCGGCGGTCGCCAGGGCCAGGCGGATCATGCGCGCCAGTTCGCTGCGGCGATACGGCTTGGTGAGCAGCAAAATATCCGGATCGAGCCGGTTGCCGTGGATCACCGCGTTCTCAGAATAGCCCGAAGTGTACAGCACTTTCAGGCCAGGGCGGCGCTTGGCCATCTCGGCGGCGAGCTGCACGCCATTGACCTTGCCCGGCATCACGATGTCGGTGAACAACAGATCGAACGCCTCGCCGCGGTCGCATAGTTCCAGCGCCGCAGCGGCGTTGGCGGCGGAGATCGTGGTGTATCCAAGCGCTTTCAGCTGCGCGGTCACGTAGTTGCGCACCATGGCGTCGTCTTCGACGATCAAAATGGTTTCGTCGCCGCGCAGATCATTGCCCGCGTACGGTTCGTTGGACTGTAATAGCGGCGCTTCGGATTTGGCGCGCGGCAGATAGATCCGGAACGCTGTGCCATGGTCGACCTCGCTATACAGCGTGATGTGACCGCCCGACTGCTTGATGAAGCCATACACCATGCTGAGCCCAAGCCCGGTGCCCTTGCCGACTTCCTTGGTGGTGAAGAACGGATCGAACACCCGCGCCCTGATCGATTCCGGAATGCCGCAGCCGGTATCGGTCACCGTGATCATCACATAAGGACCAGGCTCGCCCTCGCCATAGCGGCGTGCGAAATCCTGGTCGATCATCACATTGCTGGTTTCCAGCGTCAGCGTGCCGCCTTCGGGCATGGCGTCGCGGGCATTGACCGCAAGATTGACCAGCGCGGCTTCGAGCTGGCCGCGGTCCACGAAGATCGGCCAGACGTCGTCGGCCAGCACCTGCTTCAATTCGATATGCTCGCCGAGCGTCGGCCGCAGCAAAATCTGCAATTCGCTGAGCACCAGATTGGGATCGGTCTCGCAGGGTTGCAGCGGCTGCTTGCGGGCGAAGGCGAGCAGATGGCGGGTCAATTCGGCGCCGCGTTCGGCGGCCTCGCTGATCAGCCGGGTGATCGCCGCGCATTCCGGACGGTCGGCCACCGAGGCTGCCAGAATATCGATGGTGCCGGTGATCACCGTCAGCATGTTGTTGAAGTCGTGCGCAATGCCGCCGGTGAGCTGCCCGATCGACTCCATCTTCTGCGCTTGGCGCAGCTGCTGTTCCGCGATGGTCTTGTCGGACAGGTCGCGGAAGAACGCATTCATCACATAGCCGTCGCTGAGCGGCATCGCGGTCATCGCGACTTCCACCAAAATCGCCGAGCCATCGCGGTGATTGGCTTCGACCTCGATCCGGTAGCCGTCGCCGCCATGGTCGATCGATTCGATGAAGCGCCGGTAGCGTTCGGTGACACTGGGTTGCTTGTCGGAGCTGAAGATCAGCTGAGCGAGATTGTGGCCGATCGCCTGGTCGTGCGGCCAGCCGAACAGCGTCTCGGCCTGCGGGCTCCATTCGGTGATGTTGCCGGCCGGATCGATCTGCACGAATGCGTCGAGCGCGGTGTCGATGATGGCGCGCGCCATCCGCTCGCTCTCGCGCAGTTCGCGCTCGGCCTTCTTGGTTAGCGTGACGTCGTGATAAACCATCACCACGCCCTGCAGCACGCCATTGTCGTCGCGTAGCGGCCGGCCATTGGCGATCAGATAGGCACTGCGATCGGTGTCGTGCGGGCGCACCACGAACTCGAAATTCTCAACGGTCTCGCCGCGAAGCGCGCGCAGCAGCGGCGCTTCGTCAAACGGCAGCGGCGTTACGCCGTCCGGATAGAAACGCGCGAAGCTGCGATAGGCCTGCGGATTGCCGATGTCGGTCGGCGTGCCGAACAGTTTGGTGGCGGCGATATTGGCGAGCACCACCCGGCCATTGGCGTCGGTGATCATCACCGGGTCAGCCATGTTGTGAATGGTGTTGTTCAGCATCTCGGCAATGCGGCTGCGCGCGCCGATTTCATCGTTGAGCGCCGAGGTTTTGCGCTGCGCTTCCGCCGTCATGCGCTGCAAAGCCTCGGTCAGCACCGCGATCTCGCTGCTGCCGCCAGGCCGCACCTTGACCAGTTCGCCGCGTTCAAATCCTTCGAGCGCCCGGGTGATCTCCACCAGCGGCCGGCTCAGCGAGCGCGACAGCACGATCGCCATCAAGATCGCGCACAGAATCGCGGTGGCGCCACCGAGCAGCGTGGACGTACTGACCGCGCTACGCACGCTCATCAACACGTCATAGGAACGCGCCTCGATCACCGCGACCCGCGGGCCGTCGGCGAGCCGGGTCCAGGACCAGCCGAGTCCGAACCGTTCGCCGTTGCTATCGGTCATCACCTGGGCGTTGGCCTGTGCGGTGGCCAGCACCGATGCGAATTGCGGAAAATCATCCTGGATACGCCGGCGCTGGCCGCGCTCAAATCCGAACTCCTTGGATTTGTCGGGATGCACCAGATAGTCGCCGTCCTCATTGACGACGTAGAGTTCGCTGTCGCTATCGACGCTGTCGCGAATCCGGGTGATCGCGGCGCGCAGATCGACATTGATGACCAGCACGCCAAAAGTCTTGCCGTCCTCGGTCTGCAGTGGAGCCGCTGCGCGGATCACCGGGGCAGCCCGCGGCGCCAGCCCGTTATCGGTCCGGCCGACCTCGACCTTGGTGATATGCACGCTATTGGGCGGCGTCGCCATGCCTGCCGAGTAGCAGACCTGATCGCCGCGTCCGGTCAGCTCGGCGCGTGGCACGATCCGGATCGTGCCGCTCGGGCCGAGACGGTCGACCCGGATCAGCTCCGTGCCGTCATTGGTCGCGGCGATGATGCGGATCAGTGCATAGTCCGGTTTGGCGGTGAGCTCCGAGGCGAGCTGATTTTCAATCTGAGCCCGCAGTTCAGCGCTGCCGGTTGGGTCTTCGCCATTTGCGGTGAGCTGATCGCCGAGGCTGCGGATTTCGGGGGAGGACTGCAGGCTGAGCGTCTCGGCACGCAGTCCTTTCAGCGAGGCGTTCAGCACCATCGCGGAGACGCGCGAATGGGTCTCCAGCCGGTCAAGGACCCGCGGTAGCAGCAGCGACATGACGTTGTAGTAGGTGAGAGCTGCCAGCACACCCGTGGTCAGCAGCACCAGCACAACCATCGCTAGCGCCATACGGGTGGAAAGCTTCATGGCAAGATCCTGCCATCAGGTGGCTTGAAGATTCCGGCAGGCCTCTGCCCCGAACCTCGTCAAGCTACGCGATTCGCGCGGCGCTTGCGGCAACTCCCAGCCTAGGAGCATTACGAGGTCAGCACGTGGCCCATGCAGGTCATGATGCATCGGTCATGATGCTGCGGCCTGCTGCGGGACAGCGGGCTGGCGAACACCAAACGAAAACGGCCGGGTGAAGCCCGGCCGTCCCAAATTTATTTGCCTTGAAGGCGAAGCGCTGCGATCAGGCCTGAGCGGCCATCTCGGCGGTCAGCTTCTTCTTCTCGATCTGGCGCTTGATCTCGATCGCCTTCGGCGACAGTTCAGCGTCCTTGGCCTTGAGCAGGAAGCCGTCGAGACCACCGCGGTGATCGACCGACTTCAGCGCATTGGCCGAGACCCGCAGCCGCACCGAGCGACCGAGCGAGTCCGAGATGAAGGTGACGTTGACCAGGTTCGGCAGAAACCGGCGCTTGGTCTTGATATTCGAGTGGCTGACGCTGTGGCCGACTTGGGCACCCTTGGCGGTCAGTTCGCAACGCCGGGACATGGCGAAAATCCTCTGTCATCCCCGCCTCGCCGCGAGGCCGCGGGGGTTGAATATAATGTCCATTTCAGGAACCGCGGACCTATAGGGGGGAAGCCGGCTATCGTCAAGCGCAGCGCGCCAGGAACCTGCAATTTGTGACCGCAAGGCAGGGCGACGGCGCTGCGTTCGGCTTGAACTTCGCTCGGAATTGCAACCATATACACGGCGCGATTGCTTCCGAAACGATTGGCTGCTCACGCGGCCCCCCTCTGCAGGAGTTGTTCAACCGGATGACGCATCATGACGTCAAGCCAACTAGGCTTCCGCGTGAAGCGGTCCGCCCTTCGGTAGCAGCGCTCCTTTGGAAACAGCCCGTGCGCACGGCAAAGTTCAAGGCTCGGTGCAAAACCTGCCTGCTGAGTGTGAGCACGGCCCTGCTGGCGGCGCTCGCCGCCGCGCCGCCGCCGGCCGCGGCGCAGGGAAGGCTTGATGCGCAATATGAAGCCTCGCTGGCCGGCATTCTGATCGGGCGCGGCGCCTGGCGCATCGACATCGCCGACGATCAATATGCCGCCGCCGCCCAGGGCGGCTCCTCGGGAATATTGAAGGCGTTTTCCGGGGGCTCGGGTTCGGGCAGCTCCGCCGGCAAGGTCGTGAACGGCCAGTTGCAGCCGAGCGGCTACACCGCCACCACCTCCACCTCGCGCAAATCCGAGACCATCCGCATCACGCTGGCCGGCGGCGTCATCAAGGATTCCAGCATCACCCCGGAACCGCCCCCGGACAACGACCGCATTCCGATCACGGAAGCTCATCGCCGCGGCGTGGTCGATCCGATGACCGGCTCGATGATGCGCGTGTCCGGCACCGGCGATCTGATGAGCGCCGAAGTCTGCCGCACCGCCACCGCGATTTTTGACGGACGGATGCGCTACGATCTGAAATTCGATTTCAAGCGCATCGAGAACGTCAAGGCCGAGAAGGGCTATCGCGGCCCGGCGCTGGTCTGCGCCGTCTATTTCACGCCGATCTCGGGCTACATCGCCGACCGCGCCGCGATCAAATATCTGATGGCGCAGCGCGACATGGAGGTCTGGCTGGTGCCGATCCCCGGAACGCGGGTGCTGGTGCCGTTCAAGATGAAAATCCCGACGCCGCTCGGCAATGCGGTGCTCGAAGCCACCCAGTTCGTTGCCGCCGCCACGCCGCGCGCGGCGTCCAAAGGGCAGTGACCGGCCTTTGTCGTGGCACGCAACTAACAGGAGGCTGGAATCATGTTGACTCGGCACCGTTGCGGCGCATGGATCAAATTAACGTTTGGGGCCGGGTCGCGGCGCCCGCGAGCCGCGGTAAGGCTCGATCTGGTGGTGGATTTTCAGAGTCGGATCAATATGTTGGGGTGATCGCAGCCAAGGCGGCCGGAGTCAGCGATTCGGCCGCGATTCGTTCCGGACTCGTTCCAAGTCTGAAAAGAGCCGGTCGCTGGCCCGGCAAGCCGGCGTCACATTTTGCGACACATCGGTCTCTGCAGCTCAACCTCCTGACATGATTGGTGCCATGGTAGCTTTCCCGACCACGTTCGCATCGGCGTCGTCCTTCGAACGCGCCGCTGGCGCTGGCGTCACTGCGGTGCTCGGACCGACCAACACCGGCAAGACCCATCTGGCGATCGAGCGGATGCTGGCCCATTCCAGCGGCATGATCGGGCTGCCGCTGCGGCTGCTCGCGCGCGAGGTCTACAACAAGATTGTCGACCGGGTCGGCGCGGACGCGGTGGCGTTGATCACCGGCGAAGAGAAGATCAAGCCGGCCAGACCGCGCTATTGGGTGTCGACCGTCGAGGCGATGCCGCGCGATCTCGACGTGTCCTTCATGGCGGTCGATGAAATCCAGCTCGCGGCCGATCTCGAGCGCGGCCACGTGTTCACCGACCGCATTTTGCAGCGCCGTGGTCGCGATGAGACGCTGCTGCTCGGCGCCGCCACCATGCGGCCGATCATCGAGCGGCTGTTGCCGGGCGCGGCGATCATCACCCGGCCGCGGCTGTCGCAGCTCGAATATGCCGGCGACCGCAAGATCACCCGGCAGCCGCGCCGTACCGCGATCGTGGCGTTCTCCGCCGACGAGGTTTATGCGATCGCCGAGCTGATCCGGCGCCAGCATGGCGGCGCCGCGGTGGTGCTCGGCTCGCTGTCGCCGCGTACCCGCAACGCCCAGGTGGCGATGTATCAATCCGGCGACGTCGATTATCTGGTGGCCACCGACGCGATCGGCATGGGCCTCAATCTCGACGTCGATCACGTCGCGTTCGCGTCCGATCGTAAATTCGATGGATATCAATACCGCCGGCTTAATCCCGCGGAATTTGCCCAGATCGCCGGCCGGGCCGGCCGCGCCACCCGCAACGGCACGTTCGGCACCACCGGCCGCTGCGCGCCGTTTGAGCCGGAACTGGTGAACGCGCTACAAAATCATACCTTTGACAACGTCAAAATGCTGCAATGGCGCAATTCCAGGTTGGATTTTTCCTCGCTGGCCGCCTTGCAGGTGTCGTTGTCGGTGCCGCCGCCCCATGAGGCGCTGACCCGCGCGCCGATCGCCGAAGACCTCCGGGTGCTTGATCACGCCGCCCGCGATGGCGATGTGCGCGATATGGCCCATGGCGCTGCGGCCGTCGAACGTCTATGGGACGCCTGCCAGATTCCAGACTATCGGAAGCTCGCGCCGTCAGCGCACGCCGAATTGGTGATGACGGTGTTCGGCTACTTGATGCGAAAAGGCAGAATTCCTGATGCATGGTTTGCGGCCCAGATCGCCCAGGCGGACCGAACCGATGGTGACATCGACACGTTGTCTGCGCGCATTGCGCAGATCAGAACTTGGACCTTCGTGGCCAACCGGCCTGACTGGTTGCGCGACCCTGATCACTGGCAGGGCATCTCGCGCGAGCTGGAAAATAAATTGTCAGATGCGCTCCACGAACGCCTTACAGAGCGTTTCGTTGATCGTCGTACCAGTGTATTGATGCGCCGCCTGCGGGAAAATGCGATGCTGAATACCGAAATTGGAAAGACCGGCGAAGTGATCGTCGAGGGCCACGCAATCGGTCGGCTCGACGGCTTTACATTCGTTCCGGATGCCGCCGAGGCGGGCTCCGAAGCCAAGGCGCTGCAGGCTGCAGCGCTCAAGGCGCTGGCCGGCGAGATCGAAGCGCGCGCCGGCAAGCTCGCCGCTGCGCCTGACGAACAATTCGTGCTGACCTCGGATGGCACCATTCGCTGGACCGGCGACGCCGTGGCCAAGCTGGTGGCGGCCGACGACGCGATGCAGCCGCGGCTGCGCATCATTGCTGATGACCGGCTGGCCGGCGCGGCGCGCGAGGCGGTGCAGGCCCGGCTGGAACTCTGGCTCAAAACCCATCTGGAAAAGCTGCTCGGTCCGCTGTTCGAGCTGTCGAAGGCCGAAGACGTCAGCGGCATCGCGCGCGGCATCGCTTTTCAGCTGATCGAGGCGCTCGGCGTGCTGGAGCGCTCCAAGATCGCCGCCGAGATGAAGGATCTCGATCAGACTTCGCGCGCCACCCTGCGCAAATACGGCGTGCGTTTTGGCGCCTATCACATCTACTTCCCGTCGCTGCTCAAGCCGGCGGCGCGCTCGCTGGCCTCGCTGCTGTGGGCGCAGAAGCGCGACAATGTCGATCTGTCGGCGCTGTCCAATGCCCAGCATCTGGCGAGCAGCGGCCGCACCTCGTTCCCGGTCGACAAGTCGCTCGATCGCGAGGCCTATCGCACGCTCGGCTATCGGCAGTGCGGCGAACGCGCGGTGCGCGTCGATATTTTGGAGCGGCTCGCCGATCTGATCCGTCCGGCGCTTTCCTGGCGCGAAAACGCGCCGGGCGAAAAGCCGGCTGGTGCGTTTGACGGCCGCGGCTTCACCGTGACCCAGGCGATGACCTCGCTGACCGGCTCGGCCGGTGAGGATTTTGCCTCGATCCTGCGCGCGCTCGGCTATCGCATGGAGAAGCGGCCGCCGCTGCCGGCGCCGGCCGTTACCGCGCCCGCTGCGGAGCAAGCTGCCCCCGCGGAAGCCGTTGCTGCCGAGGGCGCTGCCGACGTCACTGAACTGGTCCAGGAGGCGGTCACCGAAGCGCCGCCTCTCGACGCCGCGACCGAGGCTGCTGAAGCACCTGCCGAGACCCCGGCCGCCGAGACCCCAGCCGCCGAGACGCCCGCTGAAGCGCCGGCTGCTGAAGTGGCTGCTGAGCCGGTGGCTGAAATTGCCGCCGAAGTGCCTGCCACTGAGGCGCCTGCCACTGAGGCGCCTGCCACTGAGGCGCCTGTCACTGAGGCGCCTGCCGCGGATGGCGTTGAGCCGGTCGCCGCCGAGGGCGAGCAGCCCGCGCCGGCTGCCGCCGCTGCGCCCGCTGAGCCGGAATTTGTTGAAGTGTGGCGTCCGGGCGGTCGCTCGGATGACCGGCCGCGCCAGGATCGTCAGCGTCATCGCCATGGCCAGCATGGCCGCGGCGGCGCGGCTGCCGCCGGTGGTGAGGCGGGGGCTGAGGGCGCCGAGGCGCGCGACAAGGGCGAGCGCCATGGTGGCCGCCGCGACCGCGACCGTAAGCCGGAATTCCGTCGTCCGCGCGACGAAGCCGGCGAGGGCGAGGGGCAGAAGGGCCGCGAGGGCCATCGGTTCCAGGGCAAGGGCCGCAAGGATCACAAGGGCCCGAAGGGCGGACGTCAGGGGCGCGAGGGCCGCGAAGGCGGCGATCGCGCGCCGCGGGTGTTCTCGTCGTCGCAGCCGCCGCGTGAACGCGCCGCCGATCCCAATTCGCCGTTCGCCAAACTGGCCGCGCTGAAAGAACAACTGACCGCAACCCGCAAGGATTGAGTTTTGGCGCGGGCCGCGTGCCCGCGCCCGCAACGATTGGTGACCGTTGGAGCGCCAGCGACTCGACAAGTGGCTGTGGCATGCGCGCGTGGTCAAGGCGCGCAGCAGCGCCGCCGCGCTGGTCGAATCCGGACATGTCCGGATCAATGGCGGCCGGCAGACCTCGCCGGGGCACGCGATCAAGATCGGCGACGTGGTGACGATTGCGCTGGATCGTGGCGTGCGGGTGCTGAAGGTGATTGGATTCGCCGACCGCCGCGGCGATGCGGCCTCGGTTACTGGACTTTATGCCGATCTCGGGCTGCCCCCGAAGTAGGCATCTTCACTTGCGGCTGCGGGGCTCCTGCGGTACGCAAACACTCAAAATTTAGAACCGTTCCGGAGCGTTTGGATGACTTACGTCGTCACTGAAAACTGCATCAAGTGCAAATATACCGACTGCGTGGAGGTTTGCCCGGTAGATTGCTTCTACGAGGGCGAGAACATGCTGGTCATCAATCCGGACGAGTGCATCGACTGCGGCGTGTGCGAACCGGAATGCCCGGCCGACGCCATCAAGCCGGACACCGAGCCGGGCCTTGAGAAGTGGCTGTCGCTGAACGCCGAATATTCGAAGACCTGGCCGAATCTCACCCAGAAGAAGGATGCGATGCCGGAAGCGAAGGAATTCGACGGCGCCGCCGACAAGGCCAAGCTGTTCTCGGCGCAGCCGGGTACTGGCGACTGATTTTTGCCGGCTTTCGCCGGTACGGTCGAACCGATTCGATCGCCTGAACTTAACCCTGTTCGATCATCCTGCCGCGTTAGCGGCGGGATGATGTTGCACTTTCGCATAAATCATTGATTTTTGCGGAAAATGTGCTATTTTTAGCGCATTCTTGAGCGGGCTCCAGCCACGCCGTTGTGTCTCGAGGAGTCCGCCGTAACATCGAACAGGGGCGTGGCTGTTCCACGCGCAGGCTGTGCCACAGAAAACGCGTAAGAAGAGTGTTTCTAAGGGTGTGAAAGCCGCTGCGGCCAGCCGCAGTGCCAAAACGTCTCGTTCAGCGGCCACGGCCCGGGCCGCCACCAAGACCAGTTCGAAGCCAAGTTCGGCGGCCGCCGCGAAGGCCAGCCCCAAATCCGTCACCAGTGCCGGTCAAGGTAGCCATCACGGTGCCAAGGCTAGCGCCAAGACCAGTGCGAAGTCCAGTTCCAAGACCAGTTCGAAGACCAGTTCCACACCCACGAAGTCAGGTTCTAAGGCCAGCTCGCATACCAGTACCAAGTCGAGTTCAAACGCGGGTTCAAAGTCGAGCGCCAAGACTGCGGTGAAATCGGCTGCGCCCGCGAAAACGGTTGCCAAAGCTGCTCACGCGGCCCCGGCAGCCACCTCCCCCAAGAACAAAAGAAGTGAAATGCAGAAAACCTCCGTAAAGACCGCTGCGAAGCCATCTGCTGCTGCTGTGAAAGCGCCTGCCAAGCCTGCTGCCGCCGCTCCCGCGGCGACCAAGCCGGCCAGCAAGCCCGCTGTCGCGGCCAAGCCGGCGGCTGCCAGCAAGCCCGTCACGGCCCCTGCTGCAGCGCGCGTTGAGGAGGCGAAGAAGCCGCTGACCCAGCGTCAGGGCTTCAAGACCCATGAATTCGTGGTGTACCCGGCTCATGGCGTCGGCCAGATTCTGGCGATCGAGGAGCAGGAGATTGCGGGGGCTCGTCTGGAGCTGTTCGTCATCAACTTCATCAAGGACAAGATGACGCTGCGGGTGCCGACCGCCAAGGTCGCCAATGTCGGCATGCGCAAGCTGTCGGAGCCGGCGCTGGTCAAGAAGGCGCTGGAAACCCTCAAGGGCCGCGCCCGCGTCAAGCGCACCATGTGGTCGCGCCGCGCCCAGGAATACGAAGCGAAGATCAACTCCGGCGACATCGTTGCGATCGCCGAGGTGGTGCGCGACCTGTATCGCTCGGAATCGCAGCCCGAACAGTCCTACAGCGAACGCCAGCTCTACGAAGCGGCGCTCGACCGGCTGTCGCGCGAAATCGCGGTGGTGCAGCAGATCACCGAGACCGAAGCGGTCAAGGAAGTCGAGGCGCAGCTGGTCAAGAGCCCGCGCCGCGGTTCCAAGGCTGAGGCCGAGTCTGACGCCGAGGGCGACAGCGATGCCGATGCCGATGACGATCTCGCCGCGGACGAAGCGGCGTAAGATCGACCAACGATCGTGCGATTATTGCAAAAGCCCGGCCTTGCGGCCGGGCTTTTTGCTGCGTGGCGGCTGATCAGCGCCTTGGGCTAATCGGTGTTGTCTGCTGAACGGGTCGACTTGCTGACCAGGGCCTTTTGCTGGTCCGTGCCCCCAATTGGGATGGGTTATGCCAGCGGCTCCTACCATTGACACGTCATGCCCGCGCTTGTCGCTGGCATCCACGTCGTGAAAGCGCTGCAAGATCAGAGACGTGGATGGCCGGGACGGAGCCCGGCCATGACGTGCGGCTAGGTCGGTATCAATCACCGTTGGTATTATGCCCTCGCTTGTCGCTGCTTCATGGCCCGGCGAAGCTGCAGGCAAAGACCTGAATGGTCGGGCCGAGCCCGGCCAAGACGGGCAGAGACGTTGGTGTTGCGGCGAGCTTACCGGCTATCGCAACCCAACGATTATCAGCCGCGAATCCTCCCTCCCCCCGCGTAGCGGTGGGGAGGGTCGGCGCGCAGCGCCGGGGTGGGGGGCTCTATCATTGAAGTTTGACTGCTGACGTTCTTGAGGCAATCTGTTTGTCATGGCTCGCGCAGACGCAGCTACCCCCACCCGTCCGGCCTTACGGCCGGCCACCCTCCCCGCAAGGGGACGATACCATCGGGTCGTGTCAATGATCGTCATGCCCGCGCTTGTCGCGGGTATCCACGTCTTAAAATCGCTGCAAGATCAGAGACGTGGATGGCCGGGACGAGCCCGGCCATGACGTGCGGATAGGTCGGTATCAATCGCCGTTGGTATGAGAACGCGTTGAGCGGCCCTGCGGGGCAAATCGCTTGGGTGCGCTTGGTAGCAATGCCAAAGCTGAGCGAACGACCTGATGCCGTAGCGCATTCATCAATGCCGGATGTGTTGCCATCACGAGCAAAGCGCTTTGGCCGCAAAGAGCACAGCTGGCCGTGCGTCAGTCGACGACGATCTTGACCCGTTCGCGCACCTTGACCTCACCGCGCGGCTCGATGCCGTTCAGCACCCGGAACCGCTCGGCCGGGCGATCGACGCCGGCCATGCGATGCGACAGCGATTCCACGGTGTCGCCCGGCTGCACGGTGATGACCTTGATGCGCAGCGGCCGCGCCGCCTGAATCTCTTCCAGTGTCAGCCGCCGGAATGAGCCGACCGTCTCGCGGGCGTTGCGCTCGCTTTCGGTCGATTTGTGTTTGGCCGCGAAGATGAAGCGATAGACGTCGCTGCCGAACCGCAGCGCGTAGGCGCGGAACTGCCATTGATCGCCGCGCGCTTCGACGGTCGCCGCCGGCAGGCCGTTGATGGTCAGCTCCTCGGTGGTGCTGCGATCGACATGGTCCATCCAGCCGGAATTGAGATAGTCGCCGAGCGACTGTTCGGCTGCGACCCGCACCACGTCAAAGCGCATCGCCTGGTTGCCGCCGTCGCGCACGCCGATCACCGCCTGCGCGGTGTTGTCGAGCGTAAATGATTCCGGCGCGGTGAAGGTGAAGCCGAGCTTGGGATGCAGGAAGCGCCGGCCGCGCACAAAACCCTCGCTCGGGTCTTCGCCATAGACGATGCCGTCGATGATCGACAGATAGTCCTCGCGGTCGCGCTCGCCGCCCTCGGGCACGCTATATTGCCGGGCATTGGCCTGCGCGTTCTGCACGCGCTCGGGCGTCGCTGGATGCGACGACACGAAATCCTGCGAGCGCGGATCGGGCGACGACGCCCGTCCGGCCTTCAGTGCGGCATTGCGTTCCATCGAGGCCAGGAACCGCGACGCCCCGAACGGGTCGAACCGCGCGCGCGCCGAAATGCCGACGCCGATGCCGTCCGCTTCCAGTTCCTGCGCGCGCGAAAAGCTCGCCAGCGACAATTTGGTTTTGGCGAGCGCCAGCGCGGTCATGTCGGGATCATTGCCCATGTCGGTGACCACGCGCGTCACCAGCGCCGCCTGCTTGGCCTGGTCCTCGCGAATCGTGGCGTGCCTCGCGAGCACATGCGCCATTTCATGCGACAGCACCGAGGACAGTTCGGAGGTATCGTTGGCGAGCGCCAGCAGGCCGCGCGTCACATAGAGCTGGCCGGTCGGCAGCGCGAACGCATTGACCGCGCCGGAGTTCAGGATCGTGACCCGGTATGCCATTTCCGGCCGATCGGACGCCGCCACCAGCCGGTCGACGGTTTTGCTGATCAGCGCTTCCAGCTTGGGATCGCTATAGCTGCCGCCATAGGTCGCCAAAATGCGCTCATGCTCGCGTTCCGCTGCAGCGGGCGAGGGCGCAGGGCGCGGCGGCTTGGCGGGCGCGGTGGTCGGGGGAGCTGCCGTCTGGAACCGGCTGGCATCGCCGCAGCCACTGAGCGACAGGCATAGCACGGCCGTCGCCGCCAACAGGCCGCGGCTCGTCCTGAATGTCCCCCGCTGTTCCGTCCTCGCCACGTCCTGATTCCCACCGGCGATTACCGATCGCCGATTACTTCGATCTGCCCAACATGGCGGACCGCGATTTGCGGACCGTTCCTGTTTCCGATGAAGCCGCGGACCCGCACCCAACGCTTGTCCAGCGCCTTGGGTAACAACCCCACACTCTCCAAGGCGGTGACTTGCTGCCTTGAAATAGTCACGGCGAAGTCCTGTGTCCAGCGACGGCCAAAATTGACATATACCGTCGCGCCCACGCTGCGCACCGTCAGGACGCGCCCCTCGACCACCGTGAACTGCCCCATCCTCGACATGATGTCGCCAGGGTTTTCCGGGTTTTTTATGGCGGTGGGATCGCTCCAGAACCCGGCGCGGGCTTTTCTCGCCATGTTTTCAGCGCTCAGCAACTGCGCGCGGCAGGCCGAATCATCGAGTTCCCCGGAGGCGACTGCGGCGCCCTGCTGCAACAGCTGCGCCTGCACCGGCACAAGCTCGCCGGCGCGATAGACCAGCGCGCTTTGCCGGCCATAGCGATCGGGGTCAGCAGTGTGGCCGTGCAACGTCACCTCACGCCCGAGCAGTAACTGTGTCAGCGCTGCCTGATCGGCCGCGCGCGGCGGCGGCAATCGCGCGAGGCCGCCCAATTTCACCTCGCTGCCGTCGTGCAGCCGAATGGTGATCGCATCAATGATCGCCGCGACCTGACCCTCGCCAAGCCGCGGTAACTGACAGGCTGCGGCGCTATTAACTGTGAGCGCGGTGGTGGCTGCTGCAATCAGCAGCGCCCACCTGCGACGTTGTTGCGTCATGGCTCTCTTTCGCGCCCCGCTTAGCATCGCCTTCGTCGATCAGTCCGGTCGATTGAGTTGTATCGTAGCAAACATGCGCGCGTCGGCAATGTTTGAGCAACCATCTCGACGTTGCTGCGCTTGCCGAGGTCGGTCGGTTGCGGCATGATCCGACCACAAGATCAGCGCGCATAAGCTGATCACGATCGGAGGGGCCATGGGGAATAACAGCTCGGCGCAACACGCGCCGATGCGGCCGGTATTAGCCATCACCGCGCGATGCGCACTCCGACCAGATCAACGCGGACCAGGCTTCGCTGGTACGACACCGACCATCACCTCATTAGCATCGGGCTTGTCGATCTCGCTGCGATGTTAGTTGCCGCATCGCGACGGTGCCTCACAACGACTGCGCGTCTGCCGCGCGGCTGACACGCAAGCTGATGCCGTTGCGCTCACGATGGCGCGAGCCGCCATCGCGCCGGTGCAACTTTGCGCCGGCTCACAACTTCTGAAATCCTGCGGGCTGCTGCAACAGCGCGCGCGATTATCCGCCATCAATCGATGACTGTTGCTGCCACCGTGCGCCAAGTGAATGAACATCAATGCTCGCTGACGTCCTGTACCCGGTTCCGCCGTATGATCGATATCGCGCGTTCGCGCCGCCGGCACCAGCGGTGGTGGCGATGAGCGACGATCTGTATCTGCGCCAGGTGTGCCTGGCGGTGTCGCACCTCGAACCAACGGTCGGCGATATCGCCGATATCATGGGGCTGAAGGTGTGTTTTCACGATCGCTCGGTGGCGCGCTACGGCCTGGAGAACGCCGTGCTGCCGGTCGGCACCACGCTGCTCGAAGTGGTAGCACCGATCCAAGGCGAAACGGCGGTCGGCCGGTTTCTCGGCCGCAGTGCTGGCCGCGGCGGCTACATGATGATTTTCGGCTGCGACGATCCCGGTGCGCGCGCCAAGCACGCCGAACGGATCGGCGTGCGGGTCGCCGACGTGATTGAGCAGGACGGTTATCATGGCGTGCAGCTGCATCCGCGCGATTGCCGCGGCGCGTTGATCGAATTCAATCATACCGAACACGGTCACGATTTGCGCGGCCCTTATCCACCGGCGGGACCGAACTGGACGCGCGCGATCGATACCAGCGTCACCGAGAGCCTGCAGGCCGTGGAGATTCAAAGTCCCGACGCGCAGGATCTGGCGCAGCATTGGGGCCGGATTCTGCAATGCGAGCTGCGCGGCACCGCGGCGGGCGCCGATATCGAACTGCCGAACTGCACGCTGAATTTTGTCAAAGGCGGCATCGAAGCGTTCACCGCGCTGACGTTCAAAGTCCATGACGTCAACGACGTCTGTCAGAGCGCGCGTGACAAAGGCATCGAAGTCTATGGCAACGCCTTTTTGCTCGGCGGCGTCCATTTTCGCCTGGTCGATTGAGCGGCGTAGCGCTCAGCAATCAGCGCCGGCGCGCATTCGCTGATACCAACGGCGATTGATACCAACCACTCCGCACGTCATGGCCGGGCTCGTCCCGGCCATCCACGTCTTTGATCTCGCACCGATTTTAAGACGTGGATACCCGCGACAAGCGCGGGTATGACGGTTATTGATACGACCCGATGGTATGAGAGGTCATGGCCGGTCTTGTCCCGGCCGTTGCCGTCTCTCGCACTGCTGCTGATACGACAATGCCCGCGACCAGCGCGGGCATTGCGAGTTGGTCGAGCTGACGACGCGGGCCGCAAGATCGCGGCCCGCTTGGTTGTTACCGGCCCTTGAAGTCGGCCAGGCGCCGTTCCTCGGTGGCGCGGATGCCTTCCTTGAAGTCTTCGGTGGCGCGCAGCCGGATCTGCTCGGCCAGCTCGTGCCGGGTCGCCGCCAGCACGCGGTCGGCAAGACCGGCGCGCATGGTCGCGCGGGTGGCCAGCACGCCGAGCGGCGAACATTCGGCGATTTCGCGCGCCAGCTTCAATGCCGCGCCGCGCAATTCGTTGTGCGGCACCAGCACATTGGCAAGCCCTATCTTGTAGGCCTCTTCGCCGGTGACACGCCGGCTGGTGTAGAACATCAGCTCGGCGTTGTTGCGGCCGATCAGTTCCGGCAGCGTCACGGTCAGGCCAAAGCCGGGATGGAAGCCGAGCTTGGTGAAGTTGGCGGCGAACCGCGCGTCCGGGCAGGTGACGCGGAAATCGGCAGCGAGTGCCAGACCAAGACCGCCGCCGATCGCCGCGCCGTGCACCGCAGCCACGATCGGTTTCTTGTTACGGAAGATGCGCACCGCCTCGATGTAGAGATGACTGACATCACCAAGGCTGGCGGACGGGTCGTGCTGCTCGCCCGGTTCGATCGGGGTGCGGGCCGGATCGTTGAAATCGGCACCGGCGCAAAATGCCTTGCCCTGCGCTGCCAGCACCACGGCGCGAATCTGCGGGTTCTCGTCGAACTCGGTCAGCGCGTCGGCGATCTGGTTGATCAGCGAAATGTCGAAATAGTTGTGCGGAGGACGCTGGATCTCGATGGTGGCGACGTAGCCGGTCGTCTCGATTCCAATGTCGGTGTAGCTCGTCATAAGGTCCTCTATCATTGAATCGAATCATCTCTTGTCGGCAACACGCTTAGCGCAGAGCGGCGCACGGCGCGATGACGCTGCGCAACCGCCGGCACCGGCTCCCTGAATTGTGAGACCCGCGGGGCGACGGGCGGCAAACGCTGATCCATAACGGCACGATCAGCACCGGCGGCTGCGATGCAAGCTGCAAATCGGCGGACGGCTTCCAATTGGTGAACGGCGTGCGATCGGTGCGCGAACTCTGGCGGCGGACCACCGATTGCGGGGCGCATCGCCGTCGCAGGGACGATATCGTCGGTTTCCGGCACGGCGCTTCCTCGACCATCGTTACCGTGGCGTCGATCGCCATCGGGCTGTCATTGTAGTTGGTGGCATGATGAGCGTAGCGCGCGGCAATGACAAGCGCGCCGAAGTGCGGGTATCTCCATGCTGCGCCGCAGGTGATGCTTGCCGCGGTTCCGGCAGCGGCTAAGCTTGCGGCACGTAGCCAATAACCAGTCAAATGGGGGAACGCCAATGTCGACCGAAATGCTGAATGCCATTGTCACCGGAGCGTCATCCGGGCTCGGAGCGGCGACCGCGATCCGATTGGCCAAGCCGGGCGCCAAAATCCTGATCAACTATGCTTCCAACCATGCCGATGCCCAAGCCACGGCAGACCAGTGCCGGGCCGCCGGCGCTGACGTGATCGTGATGCAAGGCGATGTGTCCCGCGATGAGGATTGTCGCGCGCTGGCCGCGGCGGCGGCGCCCTGGGGCCATCTCGATGCGCTGATCAACAATGCCGGCACCACCAAGCACGTCGCCCATAGCGATCTCGATGGACTGTCGGCAGAGGATTTTCAGCGGCTCTATGGCATCAACACCATTGGGCCATACCAGATGGTGCGGGCGGCGCGTGCGTTGCTGGAAGCGGGCGCCAAGGCCAAGGGCCGTCCCGCGGCGGTGGTCAATGTGTCGTCGGTCGCCGGGCTGAGCGGTATCGGCTCCTCGGTGGCCTATGCCGCCAGCAAGGGCGCGCTCAACACCATGACGCTGTCGCTGGCGCGCGCGCTGGCGCCGCTGATCCGCGTCAACGCCATTTGTCCGGGCTATATCGATACGCCGTGGTTCACCAAGGGGCGCGGCGCGGAAGCGGCCAAGCAGGTGCGCGATTTCATCACCGCGAAAGTGCCGCTGAAAGTGGCCTCCAGCGCCGATGATATTGCCGCGCTGGTGTGTTTTCTGGCGTCACCGCAATCGGGCCATATGAGCGGCGAGTTGGTGCGGATGGATGCCGGCCTGCACCTCGTTAATTGAGGCACGATCGAACGATCAAGCCGATGCAATGAGATCGAGCGCAGTCAACTCAGCTGAGTGCTGCGCTCGCTCAAGTGCAAACGCACGCTAGTTAGGCCAGCGCCGCTCGTCGGAAATAGCGCGCCGCGCCGCCATCCGGTTCCAGACAAACAGCACCACGATCGCGCCGATCGTTGCGGTGATGAAGCCGGCGCCCTGGTTGGGGCCGTAATGGCCGATCATCTGCCCGATCATGGTGGCGACGAACGCGCCGCCGACGCCGAGCGCGGTGGTCAGCACAAAGCCCTGCGGGTTGTTCGGTCCGGGAGACAGCAATTTGGCAATCACGCCGGCAACGAAACCCACCACAATAATCCAAAATATGCCGCTCATAGCTTGGTCCTCTTCCAGCAGGGTGGCTTGCAGCAATCACCACCCCGGCGCTTACCGAAGCGCCCGTAGGTGACTGAGCCTGGTTCCTGGCACGGAACCGCAGCGGGTAACGCGCCAGAGCCGCGCTGGTTCACACCCAGCGCGACGCTTCGTCGTCGGTCGGCAGGCGGCCGTCCGGCGTCAGCTGATCGACCACATCGGGCAAATAACGGCTCAAGCCATCGAGCAGTTCATCGCGCGACAACCCGGTCTGCGATGACAGCGCGTCGAGCTGATCAGCGCCGAGCGCGCTGGCGAGATCGTTGGGTGAAATCTGCTGGTTCGGGCCGCGCCGCACCCAGGAATCGGCATCGTCGCCATGGCCGCTCTGCTGGAACTGGCGCAGCAGATCATTGAGTCCGCCGCTGAGAATGCTGCCGGCCGCGCCGCCGGCCAGCAGGCCGCCGAGGCCGCCTTTCAGCAAATCGCTGAGGCCGCCAGACGAACCCGTGTTGACCGGACTACCGGAATGCGGAACCGAGGTGCGGTTGCCCTGCTGCGGGTAGGGGGGCGGATAGGGCGGCGGGGCGTCCGGCCGGTCAGTGAGATGCTTGTAGGCCTTGTAGGCCAGCAGAGCGAGGATCGCCATGGTGATCGGCGAGGTGCCGCCCTTGGCTTGCGGATCGGATGGCCCGCGCGGGCCATTCTGCATACCGTTCAGGATATCCATCAGACCCATGGTCGCCTCCCGTCGCGTATCCCTGCAGGGACATAGAGAACCATTTGTCCAATACAAGACGGCAACAAGGCGGCGGTTCAACAGCGGGACGCCGTGCGCCGGCGCTGGGACGGCAGCGCGCCGCCGCCCCGCCGGGGCTGGCGAGCCGCCATCCGCTCTGCTATGAAGCCGCGCGTGCCCGCAATTCGCGGGCTTCGGTCCCGTAGCTCAGCCGGATAGAGCGGCGGTTTCCTAAACCGTAGGTCGGAAGTTCGAGTCTTCCCGGGATCGCCAGCCCGCGCCGCCGCTGCGGCGCCGGGGACCGCATTTTCGAGTGTAGAAAACGTGGCGCCTAGTTCTGGCGGGCTGATGCCGCCAACACCTGATCGAGCGCGGCGCGATACACGGCTTCCACGATGTCCGGATAGCGGCCGTGCAGCGACTCCATCATCACCCCCGAATTGATTTCGAGAATGCGCGGCGCGCCCTGTTCAAAGATCACGTCGACCGCGCCGAACCGCAGTCCGATCGCGGCGGCGGCGCGGCTGGCGAGTTCAACGCTGGCGGTGCGCACCGGGCCGTCGCTGAGCAGTTCGGGCTGCGCGCCGAGATCAAGATTATGGCGCCAGTCGAGCACCAGCTTCTGCCCCTGCGGCAGCACGGCGTCGAGCGCGGTGCCGCTTTGCGCCAGCGCCGGCAGTAGCACGGCAAGCCGTTCCAGCGGCAGCCTGGCGCGTAGCAGCTCCAGCACCGAGCGTTCGCCGTCGCCGGCAATCGTCGGCCGCATCTTTTCGTAAACCACCTGCGGCTGCCGATCGAGCAGCACCACGCGCACCTCGCGCTCAATGTCGAGATAGGGCGCGATCGCCAGATTCTGCTGCACGGCGAAGATCGCGCTGGCGGCCTGTTCCAGCTCAAGCTCGCTGGTGGCTTTGGCGACCAGATAGCCGCAAGTGCCCTCATTGGGTTTCAGCACCACGCCGCTCGGGTGCTCGGCGAGCAGCGCCAGCATCGGCGCCCAGTTGCCTGCGGTCGGCGTGTATTTGAACTGCTTTGGATTCATGAACAGCGTGTGCGGCACGCAGGCGACGCCCTCGGCGCTCAAAAGCTCGGCGGTCGCGGATTTGTCATTGGCGATGCGATGCACCACCGCGCTGTTCAGGCCGATGTCATAGCCATAGACGAAGTGCTTGAACCCGCCGCCATGCAGCACCACCAGCCAGCCGTCGAGCCGCTGCTCGACCTTGATGCCGCGCTGCTGGCAATAATCCTTGATGACCCTGACGATCACGCGCTCAGTGTAAGGCATGGCGAATATTCCGGTGCGGCTCAGACCTGCGGCGCGCGATCGAGCGCTGCAAGATCGAAGCGCGCCACATCTTCAAGCAGTTCGCAAAACGCCCGCGCGCCATGATCGATCAACTGCCGGCCCTTGTCGGCGCTGGCCTCTCTGGCATCGCCGACCGCGCCGCTCTCATGTAGATCCTGAGTCTGCCAGGCCATCGGCGCCGGCCGCTGCGTCGATAGCCAGCGATAGTCCTGCGCCATCGTCTGCCCGGCCGATTGGAAATTATCGATGCGCTCCAGGTCAACGAGCTGCGGCGCATGGGCCAGCATGATCGAGGTCTCGATCGCGCCGCCATGAATGCCGTGGCGCAGTTCGTCGGCGCTGAACAAACCGTCCGGCACGCCGAACCGTGCCCATGAGGTGGTGACCGCCAGCATGCCGTGCCGGGCGCGCAGCTCCTGCGCCGCCAGCGTCATCGCCGCGCTGTTGCCGCCATGGCTGGTGACCAGCACCATCTTGCGCAGGCCCGCGGCGGCGACGCTGTCGCCAATCGCCAGCCAGCTATTGATCACGACATCGGGCGGCAGCGTCAGCGTGCCGGGAAAGTCGCCGTGCTCGCTGGACAGGCCGATGTTTTGCAGCGGCAGGAAACTCGCCGGCACGCTCGGCGCCAAGAGCTGCTTTACCCGCGCCAGATAGGCTTCCGCGATCAGGATATCGGTGCCGAGCGGCAGATGCGGGCCATGCTGCTCGGTGGCGGCGAGCGGCAGCACCGCGATCCAATTGGCGGTGTCGGCGGCGGCGAGGTCCGGCCAGCGCAGCGCGGTCCAGTCGCGAGGGGGAGTTGCGGTCATCGGTCGGCCTGATCTCTGCTGACGTTTGCGGGCACGGCAGCCAGTCCGCTACAATGCCCGCGAAGCGCCAGCAAGCCCATCTTGGGCCGATTGTGGGCGCCCATCATCAATGGAGTGGCAATATGAGTTCGGCAGTCCTGTGGCGCACGCTCACCGCGGGTTGGCTGCTGCTGGCGTCGGTGCTGCCGGGCGCGGCCGACGACAAGCTCGACAAGGTGTCGTTCGGCACCAATTGGGTGGCCGAGGCCGAGCATGGCGGTTTCTTCCAGGCGCTCGCTGACGGCACCTACAAGCGCTATGGCCTGGATGTCACCATCGTGCCCGGTGGGCCGAGCGTCAACAACCGCACGCTGCTGATCGCCGGCAAGCTCGATTTCTTCATGTGCGCCAACACGCTGCAATCGTTCGACGCGGTTGCCAACAACGTGCCGGTGGTGACGGTGGCGGCGATGTTCCAGAAAGACCCGCAGGTGCTGCTCGCGCATCCGGACAGCAATGTCACCAAGCTCGCTGACCTCAAGCCGATGACGCTGTTCATCTCCAAGGAAGGTATCGCCAGCTACTTTCAGTGGCTGAAGTCGGAGCATGGCTTTAGCGCTGAGCGCGTGAAACCCTACACCTTCAATCCGCAGCCGTTCCTCTATGATCGCAACAGCGCGATGCAGGGCTACGTCACGTCCGAGCCGTTCGCGATCGAGAAGCAGGCCGGCTTCAAGCCGACCGTGCTGCTGCTCGCCGATTATGGCTTGAGCGGCTACTCCACCCTGATCGAAACCCGCCGCGAGCTGACCGAAACCAAGCCCGATCTGGTGCAGCGCTTTGTCGATGCCTCGGTGATCGGCTGGTACACGTATCTGTACGGCGACAACAAAGCCGGCAATGACATGATCAAGCAGCTCAATCCGGAAATGACCGATGAGCAGCTCGCCTATTCGATCGACAAGATGAAGCAGCACGGCATCGTCGATTCCGGCGATACGCTGCGCAACGGCATCGGCGCGATGTCGGACACCCGGATTGCCGAGTTCTTCGACAAGATGTCGCGCGCCGGCGCGATTCGCCGCGACCTCGATTTCCGCAAATCCTACACGCTGCAATTCACCAACAAGGCCGTCGGCATCGACCTGCGTCCCCGGCAGTAGGCGGCACGCGATGGCCGGGTCCGCAGCCTCGAACGTGACTGACGATGCGGCGGCCGAGGCTGTGGTGCGGCTCCAGGCCGTTACCAAGCGCTATCGCAATGGCGTGCTGGCGCTCGGGCCGTTCGATCTCACCGTTAAGCGCGGCGAGTTCGTCGCGCTGGTCGGGCCGTCGGGCTGCGGCAAATCGACCGCGCTGCGCCTGGTCGCGGGCCTTGCCGAGCCGAGCAGCGGCACGGTGCGGATCGCGTCCCGCCGTGCGCGTTCCGGCAGCGGCCATGCGATCGGCGTGGTGTTTCAGGAGCCGACCTTGATGCCGTGGGCGAGCGTGCGCGGCAATGTCGGCCTGCCGCTGAAGCTTAGCCATGTGCCGCGCGCGGAGATCGAGCCGCGGGTGATGGCCGTGCTGGCCCAGGTCGGGCTGCGCGATTTTGCGGGGGCCATGCCGCGCGAATTGTCCGGTGGCATGAAGATGCGCGCCGCGCTGGCGCGAGCGCTGGTCACCGATCCCGACATTCTGCTGCTCGATGAGCCATTCGCCGCGCTTGATGAGATCACGCGGTTTCGGCTCAACAACGACCTGCTCATGCTGTGGCGCGAGCTCGGCAAGACCGTGATCTTCGTGACCCACTCGGTCTATGAGTCGGTCTATCTCGCGCAGCGCGTTTTGGTGATGACACCGCGTCCCGGCAAGATCGCCGACGAATTTGGCATCAACGCCGCCGAGCCGCGCGGCGAAGCGTTCCGGATGACGGCGGATTATGCCGCCCATTGCCGCGTGGTCGCTGAGGCGCTGGCCCGCACCGCCGATCCCACGGAGGGCCGATGACCGGGGTGCGGCTGCTGCGGATCGCGCTGCCGGTGGTGGTGTTCGCCGGCGCGATCGCCGCTTGGCATGCGGTCGTGACCATCAACGCCATTCCGCCCTATGTGCTGCCCGGGCCCGGCCTGGTGCTGACGACGCTGGTCAATGATTGGCCGGTGCTGTCGCAATCGCTGGCGGTGACGCTGCTCACCACATTGCAGGGCTTTGTCGCCGCGGCGCTCGGCGGCACGGCGCTGGCGATCCTGTTCAATCAGTCGCGCTGGCTGGAATTCGCGCTATTGCCTTACGCCATCATCTTGCAGGTGACGCCGGTGATCGCGATCGCGCCGCTGTTGCTGATCTATCTGCCGCAGCCGACCGCGGTGGTGGTGTGCGCGTTCATCGTGGCGTTCTTTCCGGTGCTGGCCAATACCACGCTCGGGCTGGCCTCGGTCGATCGCAATCTGGTTGGGCTGTTTCGGCTCTATGGCGCCTCGCGATTGCAGACGCTGCTCTATCTGAAATTGCCGGCCGCGCTGCCGCAGATGCTGGGCGGGCTGCGCATCGCCGGCGGGCTGTCGCTGATCGGCGCGGTGGTGGCCGAGATCGCGGCCGGCTCGGCCGGCGCCGGCTCCGGACTTGCCTACCGCATCGCCGAGTCGAGCTACCGGCTCAACATTCCGCGGATGTTCGCCGCCTTGCTGTTGCTCTCGGCCGCGGGCATTGTCATTTATGCGGGTCTCGCCTGGGCGTCGCATTTGGCGCTGCGACGCTGGCATGAGAGCGCGTTGGGGAAAGACAATTGATGGCAATTGGACCATCGCAGAAAACCGATCTGCTGCTGTTCGGCCCGCGCAAGCGGCTGATTGAGAATGGATTTTCAGACAGTTTCCGGCTGCACAGCGCGGTCGATGACACGTCGCTGGCGCAGTTGCCGGCCGAGGTCGCCGAGCGTGTGCGCGGCATCGGCGTCACCAGCCTGGTACCACTGCGCGCGGCGCAGCTGGCGCGCTTTCCGCGGCTGGAAATCATCGCCACCTTCGGGGTCGGCTACGACCATATCGACCTTGGCTATGCGCGCGAACATCGCATCGTGGTCACCAACACCCCGGACGTGCTGACCGAAGAGGTCGCCGATACCGCGCTCGGGCTGTTGATCGCCACGCTGCGCGAATTCATCCAGGCCGACCGCTATGTGCGCTGCGGGCTGTGGCAGACTCAGAATTATCCGCTCAGCGTCGGCTCGCTGCGCGACCGCAAGGTCGGCATGGTCGGCATGGGCCGGATCGGCCAGGCGATCGCGCGTCGGCTCGATGCCTCGCGGGTGCCGGTGGTCTATCACTGCCGCAACCGCGTCGCCGGCATGCTCTATCCGTACTATGCCGATCTGGTGGCGATGGCGCGCGACGTCGATACGCTGATGGTGATCACGCCGGGCGGTGCCAGCACCGCCAAGCTGATCAACGCCGAGGTGCTGCAGGCGCTCGGCCCGCGCGGCGTGCTGATCAATGTCGCGCGCGGCTCGGTGGTCGATGAGCCGGCGCTGATCCAGGCGCTGCGCTCGGGAACGATCCTGGCCGCCGGGCTTGATGTGTTCGCCGATGAGCCGAACGTGCCCGAGGAATTGCGCGCGATGTCCAATGTCGTGCTGCTGCCGCATATCGGCTCAGCCTCGGTGGTGACGCGCAATGCCATGGACCAGCTGGTGGTCGATAATCTCAAGGCGTGGTTCGCCGGCAAGCCGCCTTTGACGCCGGTGGTGGAAACGCCGGTGTGGAGCCGTTGATCGGGGGCGATCGAATGTCCAAGCGCGCGTGCCGGAGAACTCAAGCCGCAGGAGTGCTAGTCGCGCTGCTGGCGGCGATATTGATGCCCGGCGCGGCCCGGGCTGATGATGGCTCCAAGCTCACCAAGGCGATGGTCGGGCAGTGGGAGCTGTCCACCACCGAGCGCAGCAAGACCTGTGTGGTGACGCTGAAGCCGGACACCACGCCGCAAGGGTTGAAGCTGGAGTTCGAACCAGGCTGCACCGCGGCGCTGCCATTCACCAAGGACATCGCGTCCTGGTCGGTGAAAGGGCTCGACATCGTGCGGCTGCAAGATGCCGCCGGCCAGTCGGTGATCGATCTCACCGAAGTCGAGAGCGGCATTTTTGAGGGTATGCGCAGCGGCGAAGGCATCTACATTCTGCAGAACCTCGCGGCGGCGCGCTCGCTCGCCAAGTCGATGGATCAGATGATCGGCGACTGGTCGATGGTGCGCGGCAGCGGCCGCGCGATTTGCGGGCTGACGCTGACCAACACCGAAGCGGCGACGCCCGACAATTTCGCGGCGTTCCTGAAACCGCGTTGCGACCCGATGGTCACCAGCTTTGCGCCGACCATGTGGCGGCTGGAACGCGGCGTGTTGGTGCTGATGTCCGATCGCGGCGAGGTCTGGCGCTTTGAGGCCGACGACAACGCGCAGTGGCGCAAGACGCCCGACAGCGCCGACCCGTTGCTGATGATGCGGCAGTAATCGAGGCCGCTGCGGATTGATAGTAACGGATGGGAAGTGATCCTCTCCACGCGTCATGGCCGGGCTCGTCCCGGCCATCCACGTCTTTGAACGTGCTCCGCTGTTAAGACGTGGATACCCGCGACAAGCGCGGGCATGACGAGTCTCGATTGAGTTACGATCAAATCAGCCGCAGCCCTTTCAGGCTGGCATGGCCATTCTTGCCGACGATGATGTGGTCATGCACCGCGATGCCGAGCGGGCCGGCGATCGCCACGATCGATTGCGTGAGCTGGATGTCGGCGGCCGACGGCGTCGGATCACCCGACGGGTGATTGTGCACCAGGATGATCGCCGAGGCTGACAGCTCGAGCGCGCGCTTGACGATCTCGCGCGGATAGACCGGGGTGTGATCGACCGTGCCGATCTGCTGCAATTCGTCGGCGATCAGCTGGTTGCGCTTGTCGAGAAACAGAATCCGGAACTGCTCCTTGTCGGCGAACGCCATCGCAGTGCGGCAATAATCCAGCACCGCGGTCCAGGACGACAGCACCGCGCGGCTTTTCAGCTTGCCCTTGGCGACCCGGGCCGAGGTCGCGGCGATCAGCCTGATCTCGATGATCGCGGCATCGCCAAGGCCGCGCACCTCGCGCAGCCGCGCTTCCGAGGCGTGCACGGTCTCGGCGAAGGAGCCGAATTTGGTGATCAGCTCCTTGGCCAGCGGTTTGACGTCGCGTCGCGGCAGCGCGCGAAACAGCACCAGCTCCAATAATTCATAGTCGGACAGCGCGTCGGCGCCGGCCGAGCGGAAACGCTCGCGCAGCCGCTCGCGATGGCCATGATAGTGCGGCGCGTCGGCAAAGCCCGGCCGGCCGCCCTCGTCGCTTTCGGTTGCCATCGGGCACCCATCCCCGGATCTTGCCTAGAGCATGCCGTGGCTGTCGGTATTTGCAACCGGGAATTGCGGGCACGCTAATCTGCGCTCGGCAGCCGGCGCACGGTGAATTCGATGCGGTCGCCGGGCAGTTCGCGCCAGCTTTCGACGGCGCTCATATAGGCGGCTTTCGGATAGGCGGTGAGGAAGGCGCGCGCCTGATCGCGGGCCTGGTCACGCGGCAGCGTCCAGGTCTGGCGCACAAAGCCGTCGGCTGGCGGCCGGCGCGGCGCCGCCCGGTCTGCCAAGCGATCAGCCAGACGATCTGCCAAACGATCAGCCAAGTCGCGCGGTCGATCGGCCATGTTGAGACTCCTGTCTCACGCCCTCTGCCCCTCAATATAGCAACCTGCGGAACGAATCCGAGAGCCGTTGCTTGAATCGCCGCCGGTTCCCGAAGGGCAGGGCCGTGGCCGGCACCATCCGGCGCCTTGCGTGTGCGAGTAGGGAGTAACGGGCCATGGCCCCGCGCGCCAATTGGAAGGGGTTTTTGCGGCTGTCGCTGGTGACCTGCCCGGTGGCGCTGTATCCGGCAACCTCCGAGGCCGAGAAAATCAGTTTTAATCAGATCAACCGTGCCACCGGCCACCGCATCAAATACCTCAAGGTCGATGCCGAGACCGGCGAGGAAGTGGCGCCGGAAGACATCGCCAAAGGTTATCAGGTCGATACCGACAGTTTTGTCGAGATCAGCAAGGACGAACTCGAGGCGATCGCGCTGGAATCGACCCGCACCATCGAGATCGACCGCTTTGTGCCGAAAGATGAGATCGACGACCTGTATTACATGCGGCCCTATTACATCGTGCCGGACGGCAAGGTCGGCCATGACGCCTATGCGGTGATCCGCGAGACCATTCGCGAGCTGGATCGGGTGGCGCTGGCGCGGGTGGTGCTGACCAACCGCGAACACGTGATCGCGCTGCAGCCGCGCGACAATGGGCTGATGGGCATGCTGCTGCGCTATCCCTATGAGGTGCGCAGTGCCGCCGATTATTTCGACGGCATTCAGGAGGTCAAAGTCACCAAGGATATGCTCGACCTCGCCCGCCACATCGTCGAGCAGAAATCCGGGCCGTTCGAGCCGGACAGTTTTGAGGATCACTATGAGGCGGCGCTGACCGAGCTGATCAACAAGAAGCGCAACGGTCAGCCGATCGCCGCCAAGGCGCGGCCGAAGGGCGACAATGTCATCGATCTGATGGAGGCGCTGCGCCGCAGCCTCGGCAGCGATGCTCAGGTTGCCAAACCCGCCGCTGCCGACAAGGCTTCCGCCAAGCCGGCCAAGGGCAGGAAGCGCAAGACCGCGGCCGGGCAAAAGGAAATGCTGCTGCCGATCAGCGGTTCGGGTTCCAAGGGCAGCAGCGCCAAGGCGGATAGTAACAAGGCGGATAGTAACAAGGCGGATAGTAGCAAGGCCGACGAGCCGAAAACGGCCGGCCCCAAGCCGAAAAAGACCGCCCGCGGCGCGGCGGGCGGCAAGGCTCGTAAAGCGGGCTGATCGACGGCCTGCCGATCAGGCAGGATATTAGCTGCGTTCGGCCAGCCAGGAATCGTGCAGCCATTTTTCGGTGCCGCGCTTGCCGGGCATGGTGATCCAGACGATATCGCGCTCGAACACCATCACCTTGCGATCGGCGCCGACGATCACCCACATCCAGCGGCCATCGGCGGTGTTGCGCATCTTCACCTTCATGCCGGTCAGCGTCAGTTCTTCGCTGCGGCCGTCGCGGGTGACGCGCAGCGGTTCGTCATGCGGCTCGATCCAGCTGATCTTCAGCGAGCGCAGCAGATCGGGCGCGGCCTGCGCCAAAAACTCCATCGCGATCGCCTGCGCCTGGTCGCGGCTCGGCAGCGCGCCGCCGACCAGATCGAGGTCGATGCGGGCGAAGCCTTTGAGCCGGCCATTGGCGGCGATCACGGTGCTGAAATGCTCGCCGCCGAGCGCGGCGTTGCGGCCGTCCGTGCGCTGATAGCGCACCAGTTCGGCGGCTTCGCCATCGACGGTGACGGCGCGGCGGGCGGCCTCGCGGTAGCCAGCCGGCAGATAGCTGTCGATAATCGCGGCGGCGGGGCGGGCGGTGATAGTGGTTGCGGTCATGCTGGTTCCCTTAACTGCGTCGGCGGAGGCGACATTGGTGGCGCTGGCGATCGCGCCAAGTGCGGCGAGAACGCGGGAGAGAGCGGGGCGGGGCATCGGCAGGTCCTTTCAGCTTGGCTGTGCGGTGCGGCGAGTGGTGATGATCAGGCCGAGAGCGGCCACGAGCAGCAGAGCTGCGGGCACGAGCCACAGCGCCGCGGCGGCGAGCGTGGCCAGCCGCTGCGCCAGTGGCGGCGCGAGGCTGGCGCCCAGGAACAGCGCAAAGGTGTAGATCGCGAGCGCCCGGGCGCGATTGCAAGCACTGGCGCGGTTGGCGACCGTTGCGATCAGCCCCGGCACCGCCAGTGCCACGCCGGCCGAGAGCAGCGCGCTTGCGACCAACAGCAGGGTCGGCAGTGCCAAGGCGGCGAGGCCAAGCGCCAGCGCCGCCACCACCAGGCCAAAACTGGCGGTGATCGCCGGGCCATAGCTGCGCGCCAGCGGCGCGGCCGCAAAGGCGAACGCCAGCGCCGGCAGCCCGAACAGGCGCACGGCCTGCGGATCGACGCCGAGCTGCGGCGCGGTCGCTTGCACTCCGCTGAAGAAGCAGACAAAGCCGAACAGCACGGTCAGCGCCGCGGCCCAGGCGGCAATAATGCCGCCATCGCGCAGCAGGCTCGTCGCAGGAGCCGCAGCCGGTGCCGCGCCGGGAAGGTTGGTGGGGCCGGGCGCCGCAGCGGCAAACCATAGCCCGAGCGCGCCGAGCAGATAGCCGGGCGCCAGCGCCAGCATCAGCGCGGCCAGCGACAGGCCGCTCGACGCCGCCAGTAATTGCGCCGCCGGCGCCGCCACCAGAAACGCAAAGCTCATCAGCGACACGCCGAGCGGGCGATGCGGCGGCGGCAATTCCTCGGTCACCAGCGACAGCGCCGCGGGCGGAAAGATCGACGCGCATAGTCCCTGCAGCGCGCGCGCCGCCAACAGCCAGCCGAAGCTCGGCATCAGCCCGACCAGCAGCGTGGCCAGCGCGGTCGCGGCCAGTCCCAGCACAATGACGCGCTTGCGGCCGAAACGATCGGACAGCCCGCCAAAGATCAGGAAGCCAGCGGCATAGGCGATGCCGAACGCGGTGCCGCTCAACGCCGCCTCACCCGGCTCGACGCCGAATTGCGCGCCGATCGCGGCGACCAGCGGGATGGTCAGATAGAGCTGCCCGACCACGGTGAGGCCGCAGACCATCAGCAGCGCCAGCAGCGCGCCGTGCCGGCCGGTCAGGTTGTTTGATTGAAAGCTGACGTTAACTGTAGATTTAGGGCGTGGCATGGCTGTTGGTTCCGGTTGAGGACGTTATTTGCGCTTCGCGTCGGCGATCAGCGCGTGCATACGGGCGATATTGGCGGTGAGGTCGTGCTTGAACGCCGTCAGTTCCTGAAGCTGGGTCTCGGTGCGGCTGAGCTGCGCCTGCAGGATCTCCAGCACCTTTTCCTTGCCTTTGATGCCGGTGGCGTCGGCGAAATACAGGTCGATCACCGCGGCGATATCGTCGAGGCTGAGACCGAGCCGTTTCAGCGCGGCGATCTTCTCAAGCCGCTTCAGCGCGCTCTCGTCGTAATAGCGATAGCCCGAGCCCTCGCGCTCGGCCGGTCGCACCAGGCCGAGCCGCTCATAATAGTGGATGGTGCGGTGGGTGACCCCGGCCCGTTCCGACAACTCCCCGATCTGCATTAGCGACGACAAGACTGACCTCATGTAAACCTGACGTTGGGTGTAGATTGTCGAGAGGCGAGCGCGTTGTCAATGGCGCCGGCGCCGCCAAAGCTGCCCGCGGCAAGGCTGACAGTGGCACGGGGGCAAGCGGCAGGGCTTAAAGCGGCAGGGCTGAAAGCGGCAAGGCTGACGGCGCGAAGGCGAAAAGGCCGGCCCGCGGCGCGGCCCGCGGCGCGGCGGGCGGCAAGGCGCGCTGGCCCAAGCCTGTCATTCCGGGGCGCGCGCATAGCGCGCGAACCTGGAATCTCCCGGCTTTGCGGCGGTCTTTGTCACAAGGTCTGGATTCCAGGTTCGCGCTGCGCGTGCCCCGGAATGACGTGGCGAGGGTGCGCGCCCCGGAATGACGTGGCAAGGGTGCGCGCCCCGGATGTGGTGAGGCGCAGGTGGGCGAGCGGCCCGCTCAGCCCTGCAGCGGCGGCTTGTCGAGGCCCTTCGGCGACAGCGTGAAGATTTCGCAGCCGGTTTCGGTGACGCCGATCGAATGCTCGAACTGCGCCGACAGCGAGCGGTCGCGGGTCACCGCGGTCCAGCCGTCGGACAGCACCTTCACATAGGGTTTGCCGAGATTGATCATCGGCTCGATGGTGAAGAACATGCCCGGCTTGAGCGTGACGCCCTGGCCCGGATTGCCGATGTGAATGATGTTCGGCTCGTCATGGAACAGCCGGCCGAGGCCATGGCCGCAGAAATCGCGCACCACGCTCATCTGCTGCGGTTCGACAAAGCTCTGAATGGCGTGGCCGATATCGCCGGTGGTGGCGCCGGGTTTCACGGCGGCAATACCGCGCAGCAGCGACTCATAGGTGACGTCGATCAGCCGCTCGGCTTTGCGGGCGATCGCGCCGACCGGATACATCCGGCTGGAATCGCCATACCAGCCGTCGACGATCAAGGTGACGTCGACATTGACGATGTCGCCTTCCTTGAGCGGCCGGTCATTGGGCATGCCGTGGCAGACCACGTGGTTGATCGAGGTGCAGCAGCAATAGCGATAGCCGCGATACATCAGCGTCGCCGGGAATGCGCCGTGGCTGAACGCGAAATCGCGCACCAGATCGTCGATATGGGCGGTGGTCACGCCCGGCTTGATCACATCCACCAGCGCGTCCAGGCATTGCGCCACCAGGGCGCCAGCCTTGCGCATTCCGGCAAAGCCGCTCGGACCATGCAGCTTGATTTGTCCGGTTTTACGCAATGCGGTTTCTGAAGCCTCGACATAGCTCATGGATTGGAACGCCTTGAGATGGGAATGTGACGGTCAATCTAGTGATCGTGCCGGTTCGCGCAAGCCAAAGGGGCCGGGGTCATGCCAGCCCAGCGCTAGGAACCGGGCCGCCATGCGGACCGTCGATCGTGGCCTCCACCGCCAGCGCGCCGTCGCGTACCCGGATTTCGCGGATCGGGGTCGGCACCTTGATGCCTTCGCGCTTGAAGGCGTCCCACAGCGCCAACATCACGTCGCTGCGCACGCCGTCCATGCCATCCGGCTCCGAAATCCAGAAAGTCAGGGTGAATTTCATCCCGGCTTCGGCGAATTCGGTCAAAAGGCAGGTCGGGGTCTTGCCCTTGGTGGCGCGCGGCGATTTCGCGGCGATCCCGACCGCCAATTGGCACACCAGCCGCGGGTCGGCCTCGTAATTGGTGCCGAAATTGACCTTCACCAGGGTATTTTTGTCGGTGTAGGTCCAGTTCACCACCTTCTGGGTCACCAGATCCTCGTTCGGGATCAGGAACTCGCGGCCATCGCCCGCCGCCACCGAGATGTAGCGGGTGTTCATCGCGCTGATCCGGCCGGAACTGTCGCCGATCGTGACCAGATCACCCGGTTTCACCGATTTGTCGGCCAGCAGGATCACGCCGCTGATGAAATTGGCGACGATCTTCTGCAAGCCAAGACCGATACCGACGCCGATCGCGCCGGAGAAGATTGCCAGCGCCGACAGGTTGATGCCGACCGAACTCAGCACCACCGCGACCGCGACCACCATCAGGCCGACCCGCACGAGCTTGATCAGCAGCACTTGAATCGACGGCGTCAGGTCGCGCGACTGCGCGATCCGGCCTTCCAGGAACCGGCTGGCGACATTGGTCAGCCACAGCGCGACGCCGAGCAGCACCGTCAGCTTGATCACGAGCAGCGGCGTCAGCCGCAGCCCGCTGATCATGATCGCCACTGAATCGAGCGCATCCACGGTGGCTTCGAGCTGGCCGAGAATGCTGAGCGCGGCGACCAGCCAGGCCGACAGCGACACCAGCCGCACCAGGAAGCCGTTGCGGATCATGCTGGTGGCGAGCCGGATCACCAGCCAAGCCAGCGCCAGCTTGGCAGCGACGGCGAGCAGATAACTGCGGCTGGGCCAGGTCCAGGCGATCATGCCGGCGCGCGCCGCGATCATCACGATCGCGAACACCGCGGTCGAGGCGCTGCCGACCAGCACCCGGCCGAACAGCCGCAGCGGCGCCGGCCAGCCCATGGTCATGTGGCCGAGATCGACGCGCGAGCGCACCACGGCGCCGACTGCATAGCTGATGCCCGTGCCGATCATGATCAGGCCGAGCTGGAAGTAGAACCACGGCGAGGTCACTTCCGCGCCGACGGAGCGCGCTCCGGCGAGCAGGGCCTCGTAAATCGCGGTCAGGTTCAGATCCAGGTCCATCGGTCATCCATCATGCATGCGGGGCAGGGCGGTCGGCTGTGGTGCATACCGAATGCGGGCATTTTAGGCCAGATTGAGAGAAAGACCGGCATTTGCCGGGTGACAGCGGATTGGCGCCACCCCAAGCTACCGATATTGAACATTAAGCGATTCCCGCGCTAGCGAAGGACCATGGCCTCACTCGACGCAGTCAGCATAGCCATTCTGCTCGGTGCGGCGCTGGTGATGGCGGGAATCCTGTCCAGCCTGCTGGCGCTGCGCTTTGGCGCGCCGTTGCTGCTGGTGTTCCTCGGCATCGGTATGTTTGCCGGCGACGCCGGCCCCGGCGGGCTGCGCTTTGACGATCTGCAGACCACCTATCTGGTCGGCTCGGTGGCGCTGGCGCTGATTCTGTTCGACGGCGGCCTGAAAACCCGGTTCCAGACCATTCAGACCGTGTGGGGCCCGGCCTCGATCCTGGCGACGGTCGGCGTGCTGCTGACCGCGCTGATCACCGCGCCGGTGGCGCGCTATGCGCTGGATTTGAACTGGACCGAATCGCTGCTGATCGGCGCGGTGGTGGCCTCGACCGACGCCGCGGCGGTGTTTCTGCTGATCCATGCCCAGGGCTTGCGGCTGCGGCCAAGGGTCGGTGCCACGCTCGAGGTCGAATCCGGCACCAACGATCCGTTCGCGGTGTTCCTGACTTTGATGCTGGTCGAGCTGATCTCAGTCGGCGACGGTTCGCTGTCGCGGGTGCTCATGCATCTGGCCTGGGACGCGCTGTTCGGCGCGGTGTTCGGCATCGTCGGCGGGCTTTTGGTGGTGATGGCGCTCAACCGGGTGGCGCTGCCGCAGGGCCTGCACGCGCCGTTCGTGACCACCGCGGCGCTGGTGATTTTCGGCGCCACCCAGATCGCGCACGCCTCCGGCTTTTTGGCGGTCTATCTCGCCGGCATCGTGATCGGCAACCGGCCGACCCGCGCCCATAATTCGGTGGTGACCTTTCTCGACGCCGCCACCTGGCTGGCGCAGATCGTGATGTTCGTGCTGCTCGGGCTGCTGGCCTCGCCGCAGCGGCTGCTGAGCAGCGCGTTGCCGGCCGTAGCAGTCGCGATGGCCTTGATGCTGGTGGCGCGGCCGCTGGCGGTGTTCATCTGCCTGGCGCCGTTCCGGTTCAGCTGGCGCGAACGGCTGTTCATCGCCTGGGTCGGGCTGCGCGGCGCGGTCGGCATCTTCCTGGCCTCGATCCCGATGCTGGTCGGGCTGTCGCACGCTTATCTGTATTTCGACGTCGCGTTCGTGGTGGTGCTGATCTCGCTGCTGTTGCAAGGCTGGACGCTCGGCTTTGCGGCGCGCAAGCTGCACGTCGCGTTGCCGCGCGCCGATCGCGGACCGCGCCGGGTCGAGCTCGATCTACCAGGACAGCTCGAACAGCAGCTGGTCGGCTACGCGGTGCGGCCGAAAAGCCTGTATCTGAAGCGCGGCCTGATCCCGTCCTGGTCGAAGCCGACGCTGGTGATCCGCGACGAGCGCATTCTCATGCCGGACGAAGCCGCGCCGATCGTGGCCGGCGATTATCTCTATCTGCTGGCGCCGCCGGAAAAGGCCCAGGCGCTCGATCGGTTTTTCACCGACATGGTGCCGAGCGCCATGCCCGACCCGCATCTGCTCGGCGATTTCATGGTGGCCGGCGATGTCACGCTCGGCGACATCGCGGTCGCCTATGGCCTCAGCGTCGATCCCAGCGACGCCCATCTCACCGCGGCCGATTATTTCGACATCCATCTCGATCATGCGCCCAAGCAGGGCGCGACGCTGCCGCTCGATTCGATCGTGCTGGTGGCGCGCAGCATCGGCGGCGGCCGCGTCAATGTGGTGGGCTTGCGGCTGCCGGAGGATGAAGAGGCGCCGCCGCCGCCATTGTCGCCGTTCGGGCGAGTCAAGCGCACCGCGGCGCGCGCCTGGTCGCTGCTCACCGAGCCCTGATCGGCGCACTCACGGCGCCTGCAACACCTGGCGGCAAGCCGGCGGCAGATCGCTGAGCGTCATCGGCGGCCGGGGTGGCGGCGGGGTTTTCGGCGGTTTGGGATGCAGCACCGAGTCGCTGAACCAATAGGCGAAATCCTCGGCCGCGCAGCCTTCGCCGGGCGGCGGCGGCACCTGCGCTTCGCAATCGGTGGCCGAAGCCGGGCACTTGATGCGGATATGGAAGTGATAATCGTGGCCATACATCGGCCGCACCTTGCCGAGCCAGCTGCGGTCGCCCTTGGCCTCGCGGCAGAGCGCCTTCTTGATCGCGGCATTGACGAAGATGCGGTCGACCTCCGGCTGCCTTGCGGCAGCGCGGATCACCGGCAGATGGCTCGGCGTCCAGCTCGCCGGGTCGATATCGAGCCGGTCGGAACGCACCATCATCACCGCCGACATCTCCTCGCGCTCGTTGCGCGACAGCAGGTAGTTCGGCGCCGGCGTCAGCCAGATATCGGCATCGAGGCCGACCTGATGGCTGGCATGGCCGGTCAGCATCGGCCCGCCGCGCGGCTGCGACAGATCGCCGATCAGCAGCCCCGGCCAGCCGGCGTCGCGATGCGCGACGTTTGCCAGCCGTTTCAGCATCGCGATCAGATCGGGATGGCCCCAATTGCGGTTGCGCGACAGCCGCATCACCTGCCAGTGCTCGCCATTGATCGGCAGCGCTTCGCCGCCCGCGAGGCACCCTTTGGCATAGAAGCCGATCGGCTGCGGCGGCAACGCCGCCGCGCTCAGCTTGCGCGCAAACAGCTCTTTGGCGGCCAGCGCCGGATCGGTGGGATTGGCGAGTGCCGGCAGCGGCTTGGGCGTGACGCTGCCTTTGTCCTGCGCGGCCGCGATCGCCATCGTCAGCAGCATGACGAGCGGCACCGTGCAGCAGCGAATCGCAAGCTGGAACATGTCTGCCCATAGCACATCGGCGCGGGTGACTTCACCGCTGCCGCCCGCCGTTTCCGGCAAGCATTGGCTAACCATGCGCGCAGAAAACAGCGGGGAAGCACGGTTCGCGCAATGACTATTTCGTGTGCGACGCGATGATCCAATGCAGCTCACGATTGCTGCAACCGTGGGTTTCATTAGGAAAAACAGCCACGGGTTGTGATCGTTGCTGCTCAATCAGTGAGCAGTGGTAAATCGATCTTCCCGGGCAGCGGCGCCGTTGGCGTTGGCGCGATACCGATTCTTCAGAGACTTCGTGACTCTACTAGGCGGCCACTGAGAGCGAGGCCTGCAATGCCGCCTGATCGGCCGAATAAGAAACGACAACTACCGAGCCACCCCGGCCGCACCTTCAAGCCGATTCGCAAGCCTGCGCCGCAAGCCAAGTGGAAGGGGAAGGACCGGCGGATCGCCGCTGACATCACCGAGGTGGTGCGCAAGCGCGCCGCGGCAGAAGCGGCGATGGCCGAGGCCCGCAAATCGCACGAGCGGCTGCGCGAGGCGATCGATCTGCTGCCGCAGGGCATCGTGTTTCTGGACGCCGAAGGCCGCTACATCCTCTGGAACAAGAAATACGCAGAAATCTACAGCCGCAGCGCCGACCTGTTCAAACCGGGCGTGCGCATGGCCGATACGCTGCGGGCCGGTGTTGCGCGCGGCGACTATCCGGAAGCGGTCGGCCGCGAGGAGGAGTGGATCGCCGAGCGCATGGCCAAGCTCCATCAGCCCGGCGAGTGCCACGAGCAACTGATCTCCGACGGCCGCTGCATTCAGATCGAAGAACGCAAGACCGCCGATGGCGGCATCATCGGCCTGCGCATCGACATCACCGAGCTGAAGCGGCGCGAATCCTCGTTCCGGCTGTTGTTCGACAGCAACCCCGTGCCGATGATCGTCTGCGCGATCGACGGCGAACGCATCATCGGCGTCAATGATGCCGCGGTCGAGCATTACGGCTATTCGCCGGCCGAGTTCCGCTCGCTGACCCTCCGCGACCTGCAAGCCTTCGAGGCCGATCGGCCCTGGGACGGCGATCCGCGCGCCGATGAGCGCGCCGCGCGCACCTGGAAACACGTCCGCGCCGACGGTACGCTGATCGATCTTGCGGTCTATTCGCGCCAGCTGACCTATGACGGCGAGCCTGCGGTGCTGCTGGCGCTGATGGATATCACCGAGCGCAAGCGCGCCGAGATGCGGCTCGCCTTCATGGCGCAGCACGACGGCCTCACCGGGCTGCCGAACCGCAATTCGCTGCGCAAGCGGCTCGATGACATGCTGACGCATACTCGGCGCAGCGACGGCAAGGTCGCGGTGCATTTCCTCGGCATCGACAATTTCAAGGCGGTCAATGACAGCCTCGGCCACGCGATCGGCGACAAGCTGCTGCGCAGCATTTCCCGCCGGCTGCGTTCGACGCTGCGCGACGACGACGTGATCGGCCGGCTGAACTCCGATGAGTTCGCGGTGCTGCAAAGCGGCGTCGAGCGCACCGAAGATATCGTGCTGCTGGCCAAGCGGCTGCTGCATGCGATCGGCGAGCCGTTTCTGGTCGATGGCCATTCGGTGGTGGTCAGCGCCAGCATCGGCATTGCGGTGGCGCCGGGCGACGGCGACGAGTCCGATAAGCTGTTCATGAGCGCCGATATGGCGCTCACCAAAGCCAAGGTGGAAGCGCGCGGCGGCTATTCATTCTTCGAGACCGGCATGGATGCGCGCGCCCAGACCCGCCGCAAGATCGAGTTCGAGCTGCGGCAGGCGTTGCAGCATGAAGTGCTGCGGCCGCATTATCAGCCGCTGATCGGGCTCAGCACCGGCACGATTTCCGGCTGCGAGGCGCTGGTGCGCTGGCCGCATCCGGAGCGCGGCATGGTGTCGCCGGCCGATTTCATTCCGGTGGCGGAAGAGACCGGGCTGATCAATCCGCTCGGCTTGCAGGTGCTGCGCCGCGCCTGCCTCGATGCTGCGGCCTGGCCCGATCCGGTGCGGGTCGCGGTCAATCTGTCGCCGTTGCAATTCCGGGTCGGCAATCTCTTGACCACGGTGATGGACGCGCTGAAACATTCCGGCCTGCCGCCCAAGCGGCTGGAACTGGAAATCACCGAAACGCTGCTGCTCGAAAAGAGCAGTCAGGTAATCGCGACGCTGCATGCGCTGCGCGCGCTCGGCGTGCGCATCTCGATGGACGATTTCGGCACCGGCTATTCCAGCTTGAGCTATCTGCGCAGCTTCCCGTTCGACAAGATCAAGATCGATCAGTCGTTCGTGCGCGGTCTGTGCGCCAATCATGAATTGCAGGCGATCGTGCGCTCGATCATCAGCCTCGGCCGCGGCCTTGGGGTGACGATCACCGCCGAAGGCGTCGAGACCGAAGCCGAGCTGAACTGGCTGCGCTCCGAAGGCTGCCATGAAGCGCAGGGCTTCCTGTTCAGCCCGGGCCGGCCCAACGACGAAATCGCCGCGATGCTGGCCGCGCAGTGCGAGTCGGCGGATGCCGCCGCGCTGCGGATGGCCTCGCGGGTCGCCTGACCGCTTGTAGATGAGCTGGTCCGCGGCAACGCCGCGGACCCTGAACGGTTTTCTCAAAAACGCGATCGCGTTACAGCGTCTTGCTGAGCGTGAACACGCCGCGCAGTTCGCCGGGCTTGAAGCCGGTGGCCTGATCGGCCGGATACAGCTCCTGAATTTTGGCACGGACATTGGCCTTGATGTCGCTGCCATGGCAGTTCAGGCACAATTCGCCGGTCGGGATTGCCTGGATGTGGCGGAACACGCGCTCGCCATTGTGCTCGACGATCTCGGCGCGCTTCAGCGAGGCGGCCGGCTCGCCGGCGGCAATCCTGTTGACGAACTCGGTCATCACCTGCCGTTCGTAATCATCCGGCGCCGACTGCGGATTGCGCACCTTCAGGCTGGTGCGGGCGATATGCCAGCCGCTGCGCTGCGAGGCTTCGGTGGCGAGTTCGGGCGCTTCCTTGTTGCAGAACGTCACCGCGCCGACCGGGCCGGAACTTTCCATCGCGCCCTTCAGCACGCCGAGCAGCCCGCCGCCATAATCCTTGACCAGCGCCGCCGCCTTGGTCTGCAACGCGGCGACATCCTCATTCGCCGTCTGCCGCTGCCGCTCTGAGATCAGCACCAGCGCCACAGCGGCTGCGGCCGCAAGGGCCAGAATGTTCTTACTCTGCATGAGGTGGTTTCCCCTGATCGGTGGCGGAGCGCAACGAGCTTAAGCTAGCGGCCGCCGCGCCGCGAGGTCTGTGATGATGTCACGATCAGCTTGCGGCGGAGCGCGCGCATTGCCGGCCGCCCGGCGCTGCGCCATCGCGCGCACGCGCGCGCCACACCCCGCAGTTTCGGGGTGAGGTCAGGGTGAGGGCGAGCGGTATCGTTCTGTTTTATGCAACGGAACCGAGAAATATTTGTATTTTTTCAATTAGCAGCGGCCTGCTATCCCGGCGCTATCACCATTGCCTTGTGAGGATTGCATGTCTTCCACCGCCGCGACGGTCTTGTTGGCCGCGCCGCTCGCGCTCGCGAGCGTCGCGCTGATAGCGATATTCGAACCCGGATCAAAACCACGGCGCGTTCTGCTCGCCGCGCGTCTCACGTCCCTTGTGCTGCTGGCCGCGGCCGTGGCCGCCACCATCGACGTGGCGCTGCACGGCGCGGTGACGTCGCCGCTGCTCGGCTTCGCCGGGATTGGCCTGTCGGTGCGGCTCGATGCCGTCAGCGTCACCATGCTGACGCTGGTGGCGTTCATCGGCGCGATCATCGTGCAGTTCAGCCGCAACTATCTTGACGGCGATCCACGCCAGGGCGTGTTCATCGGCCGGCTGTGTCTGACGCTCGCCACCGTGATCCTGATGGTGATCGCCGGCAATCTCGCGCAGTTCGTGCTGTTCTGGATCGCGACCAGCTTCGCGCTGCATGGGCTGCTGGTGTTCTATCCGGAGCGGCGCAAGGCACAGATCGCGGCGCGCAAGAAGTTCATCTTCGCCCGGATCGGCGATGTCAGCATCGTCATCGCGGCGATCCTGCTGGCCTCGACCTTCGCCACCACCGATATCGCCACGCTGCTGGCGAGGGCGCAGACCGCGGCGGCCGGCGGCGCCATCCCGGGCAGCGTCGGCATCGCCGCGCTGCTGATTGCGCTCGCGGCGCTGCTGAAATCCGCGCAGTTTCCAACCCATGGCTGGCTGGTCGAGGTGATGGAAACCCCGACGCCGGTGTCGGCGCTGCTCCATGCCGGCATCATCAATGCCGGCGGCTTCCTGGTGGTGCGGTTCGCTGATGTGATGCTGCTGGCGCCGCCTTCGATGCTGGTGCTGGCGATCGTCGGCGGCTTCACCGCGCTGTTCGCCAGCGTGGTGATGATGACCCAGACCAACGTCAAGGGCGCGCTCGCCTGGTCGACGCTGGCGCAGATGGGCTTCATGCTGCTGGAAAGCGGGCTCGGCCTGTTCGCGCTCACCATGCTCCATATCGTGGCACACTCGCTCTACAAGGCGCACGCCTTCCTGTCGGCCGGCAGCGTGGTCGAGAATGCGCGCGCGTCCTGGGTGCCGAGCGCGGCGCGGCCCGGCGCTGCCCGCGCGGTGATGGCGCTGGTGGTGGCGCTGACGCTCTATCTCGCCGCCTCCTGGATGTTCGGCGTCTTCAATCAGCCCTCGGTGCAGGCGCTGGTGCTGGGCTCGATCTTCGCGATGGCGCTGGCGATGTATCTGGCGCAGGCCGGCATCGGCGGACTGTCGCTGGGATCAGCGCTGAGCATGATGCTGGTTGCGGCGGTCACCACCACCGCTTTCGTCGCCCTGCATGTCGGCGCCACCGAATGGCTCGGCGTGGTGCTGCCTTCGCCGCCGCCGGTCGATCCGATCTCGCTGGCGGTGATGCTGATCGCACTCGCGCTGTTCGGCGCGGTCTGGGTGATGCAGCTGGTCGCGCCCTCGCGGCTGGAGAGCCGCCGCTGGCGTGCGGCGCGCGTCCACCTCGCCAATGGGCTCTACGTCAATGCCGCCTGCGATCGCCTGATCGGTGCGCTCGCCCTTCCTTCGACCAAAACTGTGAGGAACCAGCCATGAAGCCGTCACTCTGCTCGACCGCACCGTCTTCTGTGATCAATGGCGAGGGCGTGATGCGCGCGGCGCAATCGGCCGCCTCGCGGATTGCTCCGATCTGGCCGCTGAAAACCTTCGTCGCGGTCAACCCGTTCGTCGGCCTCACCAAGCACGGCTTCTTCGAAAGTGCTGAGCTGATGGCGCGGGCCGCTGGTGCGCGCATGACCATGCCGCGCAGCTTCTATCTCGACGCGCTCGCCAAGGGCGAGCTGCGGCTGTCGGATGTTGCCGAGGCGCTGGCGGCGACGCCGCAGGCGCGCGGGAATTTCGTCGATCCGCAGCAATTGCTGCGGGCCGCGCAGCAGGAGCAGCAGCAACCGATCGCGGTGACGCCGACCATCGCCGATCTCGCCGCGCAGCACAGCGGCGTCGATTGGCCGGCCTTGGTGACGGAACGGATCGCGCTGTTTGCCGCCGATTATTTTGACCAGGGGCAGGCGACCTGGAACATGGTCTCGTATCAAATCGGCCTGTACGCGCAATGGCGCGAGATCGCGCTGATCGATCGCGCCCCGGAGGTCGCCGGGCTGCGCGGCTTCCGCAGCGCCGTCGCCGCGCTGCCGGAAACCGCCGAGCTGCTGCTGCTGAGTGCCAGCAAGCAGCTCGGCGTGCCGGCCGCGGCGCTGGATGGCTATTATCACCGGCTGCTGATGTCGATCGGCGGCTTTGCCGGCCATGCCCGCTACCGGCAATGGCAGCAACAGCTCTATGGCCGGAACGATACCGCGCTGGTGGAATTACTCGCGCTGCGGCTGGCCTGGGATGCGGTGCTGGCGCAGGTGCTGCCCCAGCTCGCCGATCAGCTGCCGTCCTGGCGCGAGGCGCTGACGGCGCCGCTTGGCGAGGCGCAGCGGCGCTCGCTGCTGATCGATGTGGTGTTGCAAACCGCGTTCGATGCCGCCTGGCAGCGGCAATTGGCAACGCAGATCCAGCGGCCGGCACCGCCGCCGCGGCTGCGCGCGCCCAAGGTGCTGGCGGCATTCTGCATCGACGTGCGCTCGGAGCGGTTTCGGCGCGCGCTGGAATCGGTGACGCCGCAGGTCGAAACCATCGGCTTTGGCGGCTTCTTCGGCGTGCCGATCGAATATGTGCCGATCGGCCATCGCCATGGCGGCGCGCAATGCCCGGTGCTGCTGAAACCGAGCCATGTGGTGCATGAGACCGTGCGCGATGCTGCGCCGCTCGAGCCGGCACGGATCGCGGCGCGGCGGCTGGTGCGGCGCTGGGCCGCCAAGGCCTGGCATTCATTCCGGCTCGCGGCGGTGTCGTCCTTTGCCTATGTCGAAACGCTCGGCCTGATGTACGCCGCCAAACTGCTCGGCAATAGTTTTGGTCTGTCGCGCGCCGCGCCGCAGCCGGCGCTGGTCGGACTAAGCCGGTCGGTGCGGCGGCGGCTCAAGCCCGGCATCGATCCGTCGCAAGCCAATGGCCGGCATTCCGGCTTTGCGCTCGGTGACCGGGTCGCGATGGCGGAGACCATTTTGCGCGGCATGTCGCTGACCACCAGCTTTGCGCGGCTGGTGGTGCTGGTCGGGCACGGCGCCACCACGGTCAACAATCCGCACGCCTCGGGCCTCGATTGCGGCGCCTGCGGCGGCCATAGCGGCGAGGCCAATGCGCGGGTCGCGGTCGAGATTTTGGCCGATCCGCAGGTGCGGGCGCAGCTGCGCACGCGCGGCATCGTCATCCCCGAGGACACCGTGTTCCTGGCGGCGCTGCACGACACCACCACCGATGAGGTGCATGTGTTCGAGACCGATCTGGTGCCGGACAACCACAGCGCCGAGCTGGCGGCGTTCCAGCACGCGCTGGCGCTGGCCGGCCGGGTCGCCCGGGCTGAACGGATGCTGCAGTTCGAGCCGTGCGCGCGGGTGCGGGTCGATGCCAAGATCGTCGAGCGCAGCCGCGACTGGAGCCAGGTGCGGCCGGAATGGGGGCTCGCGGGCTGCGCCGCCTTCATTGCCGCGCCGCGCGAGCGCACCGCGGGTCTTGATCTCGCCGGCAAGTCGTTCCTGCACAGCTACGATTGGCGGCAGGACCAGGACTTTGCGACGCTGCACACCATCATGACCGCGCCGATGATCGTCGCGAGCTGGATCAGCCTGCAATATTACGGCTCGACGGTCGACAATGCCGTGTTCGGCTCCGGCAACAAGGTGCTGCACAATGTGGTCGGCACGATCGGCGTGCTCGAAGGCAATGGTGGCGATCTGCGGCCCGGCCTGCCTTGGCAGTCGCTGCATGACGGCGAGCGGCTGGTGCATCAGCCGCTGCGGCTGCCGGTGGTGATCGAGGCGCCGACCGCCGCGATCGAAGGCGTGATCGCCGCTCATGCCGGGGTGCGCGAGCTGGTCGAGGGCGGATGGATCGCGCTGTTTGCCATCGACGACCACGGCGCGCTGACGCGCCGTCCCGCCCGCTCTGCGACCTGGGTGTCGATGAGCCCCGCTTTGATCGATCAAGCCGCCTGACAGGAGGATAGCATGCCGGCCGCGCTGATCTTCGATATCGATGGCACCTTCGCTGAAACGGAGGAACTGCACCGCCTCGCCTTCAACCAGACCTTTTCCGCCTTCGGGCTGCACTGGCACTGGGACCGTCCGCTGTACCGCAAGCTGCTTGCGGTGGCGGGTGGCAAGGAGCGGCTTGCTCACTACGTCACCAATTATGTGCCGCAGGATGCCGGGCGCGTCGATATCGCCGCGCTTCATGCTGCCAAAACCTCGCGCTATGCGGAGATGGTCGCGGAAGGCTCGCTCTGTCTGCGACCGGGGATCGCGCGGCTGCTCGGCGAGGCCGAGCGGCTCAAAATCCCGGTGGCGATCGCCACCACCACCAGCCTGCCCAATGTCGAGACCTTGTTGCAGGCGACGCTCGGCGGTGAGGTGATCGAGGTGTTTGCGGTGATCGGTGCCGGCGATATGGTTTCGGCCAAGAAACCGGCACCGGACGTGTACAGCTACGTTCTCGATCGGTTGGGATGCGAGGGCCGCGACTGCATCGCTTTCGAGGATTCCTACAACGGTCTGTCGGCGGCGCGTGGCGCCGGCATCCCGACCGTGGTGACGCCGAGCTACTACACCGACACTGAGGATTTTGACGGCGCGCTGGCGGTGCTCAGCGATCTCGGCGAGCCGGGCGCGCCCTACCGGCACTTCGCCGGCATCGGTGACGATGACCGCATGGTGACGATCGAGACCTTGGCGCGCTGGCGCGAGCAGCGCGCGTAGTCGCGCGGCATCGTCGCAGTGAGCAGCAGGCCTGACACACACGCGGCCTGCTCCCTCTCCCCGCGTGCGGGGAGAGGGGGGCGAGGGGGCGTTCGCTCAGATCGCAGCTGTTCGGCTACGTCGCTACGTCCCCGCGATTGCAACGGCTCGGCAGCGTCGAAAAGCCCCCTCACCCGGATCATCGCTGCGCGCTGATCCGACCTCTCCCCGCACGCGGGGAGAGGTGACCGCGAGCTCGGTGCTAAGTTGCAGCAGGGATCGTGCAGGCCGTCAGGTGACAGTAGCCCGCTCGATTAGCCGCTGCTTGCTCCCTCTCCCCGCGCGCGGGCACGGCTGTCCGGGGAATGTCATACATAGCAGAAGCTCATCTGGTCGGGCGAGACACGCGGGCGGGCGGCGGAAGGGTTGACTTTGGGAGGCCGGTCGATCTCGGCGAGCTGTTTTCGCGTGAACAGGGATGCAGCGACCAGACCGGCGAAGCGTATCGCGGGCATGACGAGGCGGCTTTCGCGCGCGGCGATCCGCAGCAGCAGATAGGCGATCATGGCAGCCAGGAT
>NZ_QJTI01000024.1 GCF_003217325.1 Rhodopseudomonas faecalis | reverse complement strand
CCTCGCTTAGCCGCCCGCGGACGCTCCAAGACACACCGCAAACCTGTCCAAAGTCCCCTCAAAAACCTGCGTCATCAAATTACGCAACGATCCCCGCAAGGGGGAGGGGAGTTTGGCCGTGCTTGGCAGGGAAATCGGCGCCGGGTTGGGAACGATCACATCGCTGCGCGCGCGGGACGCTCAGAGCTCATTCGGATAAGGGCAACAAAGCCTGAGAGATCGCGGTGGTGACGCGCAAATCTCCCTCCCCCCGCGGAGCGGTGGGGAGGGTCGGCCGAGCGAAGCGGAGGCCGGGGTGGGGGGACGGAGCGCCCGGCTTCTCCTCACGCGAAATGGGCGGGGGCCGCGGGACGCCCACCGTTCTTGCTCCAGGTCTCCGACAAGCAACACCTAAGCAATTGGCAATTGCCCCCACCCGTCCGGCCCGATTGGCATCGGGCCGTCCACCCTCCCCACGAGGGGGGAGGGATAAGAGCGCGTTGCGACCGCCTGACTGCGCTGCAATCGCCCCTCTTTGAGGTTCTATCGGCTTAGCAACAAACGCAACGCTCTCGTCGGTGCCGCGAGCGCGCGATCGCTACTCGCTGATGCCGTAGCGGTGCAGGTCGTTGCCGTGGGTATCGATCCAGGCTTTGGCGCGCTCGGTGTGCGGGCAGGCCTTGCCGACCACCCGCCAGAATTTCGGCGAGTGGTTCATCTCGACCAGATGGCCGACCTCATGGGCCGCGAGGTAATCGAGCACGTAGCCCGGCGCCAGGATCAGCCGCCATGAGAACGACAGCGAACCGGCCGAGGTGCAGGAACCCCAGCGGCTCGACTGGTCGCGCACCGAGATCCGCGTCACCTTGACGCCCAGCAACTCGGCATAGCGATGCGAGGCCTTGGCCAGATCATGGCGCGCCTCGCGCTTGAGAAAATCACGGACCCGGCGATCGATGTGCTCGATCTCGCCGGCGACGCACAGCAGCCGCTCGCCATTATCGCGGGTTTCGGTCCAGACCGTGCCGCGCCCGGCGCGATGCACGATCTTATGGTCGACGCCGCGCAGCGGCAGCACGGTGCCATGCTGGAACGGCGCCGGCTTCGGCAACCGGCCAAGGCGCGCGGCGATCCAGCCACCGTGACGCTGCGCAAATTCCTTGGCATCGACGATGGTGCCGCGCGGCGGCATGGTCAGAATCGCTTCGCGGTCACTGGGATGAATGCGCAAAGTGTAGCGCCGCGCGCGGCGGTGCCGGCGCAGTCGCACCGCGAAAACCTGTGAGCCATGCTTGATGAGAATCGAATGGGGTTCGGCGGGACGCCGATACAGAAGTGCGCGAACGGCCATGTCTGAAAATCCGGACAACAGGAAGTCCGGGGGATTCTGCCATATCCGCCGCCATTGAAAGCGCTCGGCACGAAAACAAATCATTTGCCCAATATACAGCCCAGGCGAACCCCTGAACCCCAAGGTGATGGGTCCCGGAACAAAAGATTCCAGATTCTTTCTTTAAATTCCACGCGCCGAATCTAGATTCACGATTCCTTTCTAGCAATCGGCCGAGAAATAGGAAGTTCTTCCACGGAATCAGAGCGTTAGCTGATAGCCGTGCGAACCGCGTGTACACCGCGCTGATCAGCACGGTGCGCGATGCTGAATCTGAGTTGTTACTCCGCGGCGTGAGCTATCCTTGTTTCTGCGGCCATGGTCATGAAATCGGAGACGCGCGGCACGATCTCGGCGCGGAAACGCGAGCCGTTGAACACGCCGTAATGACCGACGCCGGGCTGCACATAATGCACACGGCGATGATCGGGAATCGAACTGCACAGCCGATGGCTGGCTTCGGTCTGGCCGAGACCCGAAATGTCGTCGTTCTCGCCTTCCACCGTCATCAAGGCGACGCGGGTGATCTTGCTGGGATCGACCACTTTGCCACGGTGCACAAATTGCCCCATCGGCAGCGCGTGCTTGATGAACACCACATCGACGGTCTGCAAATAATACTCCGCGGTCAGATCCATCACCGCCAGATACTCGTCGTAGAACTCGCGATGCTTGTCGGCGAGGTCGCCGTCGCCCTGGACCAGATGGTTGAACAGGTTGCGGTGCGCGTCCATGTGCCGGTCGAGATTCATGCTGATGAAGCCGTTCAGCTGCAAAAATCCCGGATAGACGTCGCGCATCACGCCCGGATGCGGGAACGGCACCTTGGTGATGACGTGGTTGCGGAACCAATCGATGCCGCGCTCGGCGGCGAGATTGTTGACCGCAGTCGGATTGCAGCGGGTATCGATCGGCCCGCCCATCAGCGTCATCGACAGCGGCACGAAAGGATCGCCCTGCGCTTCCATCACCGACACCGCCGCCAGCACCGGCACCGAGGGCTGGCACACCGCGATCACATGGACGTCTCCGCCCAGCACCTGCAGCATTTCAATGACGTAGTCGACGTAATCGTCGAGGTCGAACCGGCCTTCCGCCAGCGGAACCATGCGCGCGTCCGACCAGTCGGTGATGTAGACCTCATGGGTCGGCAGAAACGCCTCGACCGTGCCGCGCAGCAGCGTGGCGTAGTGGCCGGACATCGGCGCCACGATCAATAGCCGCGGCTGCGGATGGCGCAGCGGCCGCTCATGCTGCCGCTCGAAATGCAAAAGCCGGCAGAACGGCTTTTCCCAGACCGTGACCACCTGCACCGGGGTGATGACGCCCTGCACCTCGGTTTCGTCCAGCCCCCATTCGGGCTTGCCATAGCGGCGCGTGGTGCGCTCGAACACCTCGCAGGCCGCGGCAATCGACTTGCCAAGCTCGGTATGGGTCCAGGGATTGAGCGGATTTTGAAACATGATCTTGGTGGCGTCACCCATCATCCGCGCCGGATTGAGCGCCGCGTGTGCCACCTCATAGAACCAGTACATCGGCGTGGTCAGCGCCGGGCTGACCTCAACCGGCATCTCTGGCGGCCGACCGAATTCACCAATCACATACGGCATGGTGCCCCCCGATAGTTATCGTTTCATATTGGTCGCGCTCGCTTGGCTGGCGGCGAGGCAGCAAACCGCCGATTTTACCGGCATGAGATGGCGCACTGTCAAGCGCGGAGCTTAACCGAGGAGCGCTATTCACCGGCCTGGAGCAGCGACCCGTTGCGGCGCGCGCTGTTCAGCAGCCAGATGAAGGCCGCAAACGAGCCGGCAAACAGTGCCAAATTGATCGACGCCGCGGCGATCATCAGCTCGGGGCGGAAGACGTGCTCGATCAGCAGCGCGCGCATGCCCTCGAACACATAGGTCGGCGGCAGCATCCAGGCGATCCATTGCAGCCATTGCGGCAGCACGCTCACCGGATAGTAGACGCAGGCCAGCGGCATCAGCCCGAACATCACCGACCAGACGATGCTCTCGGCGCCGAGGCCGTTGCGCAGCACCAGGCCGGACACGAAGATGCCGAGCGACCAGCCGGTGAAGATCAGATTGCAGAAGAACGCCACCAGCGGCAGGCCCATGCTGAACAGATTGAAATCGAACGCATAGGTCGCCAGCACCAGCATCGGCACCACGCCGATCGCCAGGCGGATCAGGCTCATCAGCATCAGCGCGATCAGAAACTCGATCGGTTTTAGCGGGCTCATCATCAGGTTGCCCATGTTGCGCGCCCACATCTCCTCCAGAAAGGAGATCGAAAAGCCGAGCTGGCCGCGAAACAGAATGTCCCACAGGATCACCGCGCCGATCAGAATGCCGCCGGCCTGCGCGAAAAACCCAGCGTTCTGCACGATATAGAGCTGCAAGAAGCCCCAGGTGATCACCTGCAGCACGGGCCAGTACACCAGTTCCAGAAGCCGCGGCCAGGACGAGATCAACAGGTACCAATAGCGCAGGATCATCGCGCCGATCCGCTGCGCAGACAGCCCCAACACCGGCGTAGCCCCGCTCACGACGCCGTCTCCTGGGTGCGGCCGCGGGCGACATCGATGAACACTTCCTCGAGCGTATTGCGATTATAGCGCGCCATGATCGCGGCCGGGGTGTCGTCGTCCTCGATCCGGCCACGCTTCATGATGATCACCCGGTCGCACAGCCGCTCGACCTCGAGCATATTGTGCGAGGCCAAGAGAATGGTGGCGCCGTGGCGGCGCCGATAGTCCAAGAGCCGCTGCCGCACCCAATCGGCGGTGTCGGGATCGAGCGAGGCGGTCGGCTCGTCGAGCAGCAGCAGTTCCGGGCGGTTGATCAGCGCCTTGGCGAGCGCCACCCTTGTCTTCTGGCCGGCCGACAATTTGCCGTTCGGCCGGTCGAGAAAACCGGCGATATCGAGATCGTCGGCCAGCTCCGCGATCCGGGCTTTCAGGTCCGGCACCGAATAGAGCTTGCCGAACACCGTCAGGTTCTGACGCACCGTGAGCCGCATCGGCATGTCGACATAAGGGCTTTCAAAATTGACCCGGCCCAGCACCTCGGCGCTCTGCTCGGGCATCTGATAGCCCAGCACCCGGACCCGGCCCGAACTCGGCAGCACCAGGCCCATGATCATGGCGATGGTGGTGGTCTTGCCGGCGCCATTGCCGCCGAGCAGCCCGGTGATGCTGCCGCGCGCGACCGTGAAGGTCACGCCGTCGACCGCGCGGCCAGCTTTGAAATCCTTGACCAGATCGGCGACCTCGATCGCAGGCGAGGCCCCCGGACCGGCCATGATCGGTTCGGCTGATGATGTGCGGATCATTGTCATGAAGCGTTCCTGAGCCATGGCTGCGGCGAACGCAAGACTGCCGGCGATTGGTCACGAGGCGGGTGAGACCCAACGCCGCGCGACACCGCAAGTTGCGTCAGCGGTTTGTGGTCGGTTCGCGGCGCGATTACTGTTCCACCATGACTGATCTTGATCCCGCCGATTTCCGGCACCCCAGCCGCCATGTGCGGCTCGACACCATTTTGCGGCTGCGCTGGCTGGCCGCGCTCGGCCAGCTCGCCGCGATCTTCGTGGTCGCGCATGGCCTGGAATTCGATTTTCCGGTGCTGCCCTGCCTGACCATCATCGCGCTGTCGAGCATGGTCAATCTGGTGCTGCAAATCGCCTTCAACCCGATGCAGCGGCTTGGGCCGATGCATGCCGCGGCGCTGCTGGCGCTCAACATCGCCGAATTGGCCGGGCTGCTGTATCTCACCGGCGGTCTGCAGAACCCGTTTTCGTTCCTGTTCCTGGGGCCGGTGCTGATCGCGGCGACCGCGCTGCCGACCAGGATGACGATCGCGCTCGGCGTGTTCGCCGGGGCCTGCGCGGTGCTGCTGTTCTTCGATCACATGCCGCTGCCCTGGGACCCCGAGGACCCGTTGGTGCTGCCGCAGGTCTATCTGGCGGGCGTGCTGCTCTCGATCCTGCTCGCGATCGGCGTCACCAGCCTGTACACCTTCCAGGTCACCGAGGAGGCGCGCAAATTGTCGGACGCGCTGTCGGCCGCCGAGCTGGTGCTGGAGCGCGAACAGCACCTGACCCAGCTCGATGGCCTGGCCGCCGCCGCCGCGCATGAACTCGGCACCCCGCTCTCGACCATCGTGCTGATCTCGCGCGAGCTCGAGCAGACCGTGCCGCCGGACAGCCCGATGGCCGCCGACCTCGCCACGCTGCGCGAACAGGCGCAGCGCTGCCGGGAGATTCTTGGCAAGATTTCGCACCTCAACGCCGCCGGCGCGCCGTTCGACCGCATGCCGCTGTCGACGCTGATCGAAGAGGCGGTGGCGCCGCATCGCGATTTTGGCATCGACATCAAGGTGCGGATCGCGGTCGCCGGGGTGGCGCAACCGGTGACGATGCGCAACGCGGCCATTTTGTACGGGGTCGGCAACATCCTGGAAAACGCCGTCGATTTCGCCCGCAACACCGTGGAGGTGAGCGCCTGGTGGAATGCCGACACCGTGCAGATCGCGATTTCCGATGACGGCCCGGGGATCGCGCCCGATGTGATGCGCCGGATCGGCGAGCCTTATCTGTCGCGCCGGCGCCGGGCCTCCGATGGCCAGGGCCGCGCCGGTGGGCTCGGGCTCGGCGTGTTCATTGCCCGGACGCTGCTCGAGCGCACCGGCGCCAAAGTGTCATTCGGCAACAAGCCGTTTCCGGACCACGGTGCTGTGGTGCGGATCATCTGGCAGCGCGCCGATTTTGAGAAAAGCGCGCAACTGGCGCTGAGCGACGACATGGCGGAGGACGCCGTCCCCTAAGACGTTTTGTCGCGTTGCAGCAATTCGCTTGGCACCCCAGGCGGCCTTGGCATCGTCGCAAAGCCTCGCCATATCTGGGCCAGCCTGCCGAGGAGACACTCGATCGTGACCGCCATTCCTGAACTCAACAATTACGCCGATCGCTCGCTGCTGATCGTCGAAGACGACAAGCCATTTCTCGATCGGCTGTCGCGCGCCATGGAAAGCCGCGGCTTCAGCGTTACCGCTTGCGACAGTGTCACCGATGGCTTGGCTCATATCGGCAAAGCGGCCCCGGCGTTCGCCGTGGTCGATATGCGGCTTGGCGACGGCAACGGCCTCGACGTGGTGTCGGCGCTCAAGCGGCAGCGTCCCGACGCCCGCGCGATCGTGCTGACCGGCTATGGCAACATCGCCACCGCGGTGACCGCGGTAAAGATGGGCGCGGTCGATTATCTGTCGAAGCCCGCCGATGCCGACGACGTGGTCGCAGCGCTGCTGGCGATCACTGGCGAGAAATCAGAGCCGCCGCAAAATCCGATGTCGGCCGACCGGGTGCGCTGGGAGCACATCCAGCGCATCTATGAGATGTGCAACCGCAACGTCTCGGAAACCGCGCGCCGGCTCAACATGCATCGCCGCACCTTGCAGCGCATTCTGGCCAAGCGCGCACCGAAGTAGCTTCAAGCAATGCGGAAGTCTTCACCTCTCCCCGCTTGCGGGGCGAGGGAGTCCGCCTTCATCGCGGCAGCGCTGCCAACACAACAACTAAAGCTCCACAAACCCTTGCGGATCATTGAGCCGGCCGAGCCGCTGCGCCGCGCATAGCGCAAAGCGCACCGTCATCAGCTTGCGGGTCGGCGCCGGCAGTCGATGCTCGGGCGCCTCGCACTGCAGATGCGCGCCATAGCCATCGGCGACGATCAACCCGGTGTCCTGCGGAAAAATCTCGCACGGCAGCTCCGGCTTGCAGGCGAAGAACAGCCGGTCGCAATGCGCCCGATAATCCTGCCATTTGTGGTCGGCGCGCAGATCCTCCACCGACGATTTGATTTCGATGATCCAGATCTCGCTGCGCTCATTGAGCGCCACCAGATCGGCGCGGCGCCCGGACGGCAGCGGCAATTCCGGCACGCAGGCAAAGCCGAGCGAACGCAGCAGCCGCGCGGTGCCGCGCGCGATCGCAAGCGCCGCTTCGGATTGCCGGCGATCAATCGGCACATCGATTTGAACGGGTTCCGATTCCATCGCGACCAAGCTTAGCCGAATCCGGCCGCGTGCCACCAGAGGCCGCGCCATTCGGTGCATTCGGTGCCGGCGTCATATCACGCATGGCACGCGGACCATGGGCAATGGCGGGGCATTGGAGACTGGGATCATGACATCATTCAATTCTATTCGCGCGCTGGCGATTGCCGCGCTCGCCAGTGCCGCGGCGCTCGCCTTCGCCGCGCCGGCATCGGCCAAGCCCACCGTGGAAGTGGCGTTCGTGCTCGACACCACCGGCTCGATGAGCGCGCTGATCGAAGGCGCCAAGCGCAAGATCTGGTCGATCGCCACGACCATCGTTGACCAGAACCCCGATGCCGAAATCAAGATCGGCCTGATCGCCTATCGCGACATTGGCGATGACTACGTGACCCGCAGCTTTGCGCTGACCACTGACATTCAAGACTTGTACGCCAATCTATTGGAGACCAAGGCGCGCGGCGGCGGCGACTGGCCGGAAAGCGTCAATGAAGCGCTCGACGTCGCCGTCAACAAGCTGCAATGGAGCGAGGGCAAGGATAGCAGCCGCATCATCTTCCTGGTCGGCGATGCGCCGCCGCATATGGACTACGCGCAGGATACCAAGTTTCCCAAAACCCTGGCGGTAGCGCGGCAGAAGGACATCGTTGTCAACGCCGTGCAGGCCGGCGACGCGCGCGACACCGCACAGGTCTGGCACGAGATCGCCGATCGCGGCGGCGGCCGCTACATCCCGATTCCGCAGGATGGCGGCCAGGTGGTGATCATCGAAACGCCCTATGACGATGAGATCATCATTCTGCAAAAAGAGATCAACGGCACCGTGCTGCCCTATGGCCCGCCGGCTTTGCAGCGCCGCACCGAAGGCAAAGCGCGGCAATTGTCGGAAGTCGCCGCGGCGGCGCCGGCCTCGGCGTCCGACATGGCGAGCTACATCAACAAGCGCGCCAAGGTCGCCTCGGAAGCGGTGACCGGCGGCGGCGATCTGGTCGGCGATGTCGCGGCCGGGCGTACCAAGCTCGACACCGTCAAGGACGACGAGCTGCCCGATAGTTTGCGCAAGCTCGACGCGCAGCAGCGCGCCAGCGAGATCGAGACCCGGCTCAAAACCCGCAAGGCGCTCAATGACAAGCTCGCGGCGCTGGTGATGAAGCGCGACCAATATGTCGCCGCCCATCACGACAAATCCGCGCCGCCGGCCTCGTCATTCGACCGCAGCGTCGCCGACACGCTCAAGGCGCAGATCAAGCGGTAACGCCAGCCGGCTGTCATGCCCTCGCAATCCGCTTCTGCAATTTTTCTTGGCGGCTTGCGAAAAATCGGCAAAGTGCGGGCATGACAGAGCAAAACGAAGCGACCAATGCCAAGGCTGGGGCGGCGATCATTCCGGTGACGCCGTTCCAGCAAAATTGCATGCTGCTGTGGTGCGAGACCACCCGCAAGGCGGTGGTGATCGATCCCGGCGGCGATGTCGCGGCGATCCGTGCCGCGATCGATCAGGCCGGCGTCACCGTGGAAAAAATCTGGCTGACCCATGGCCATGTCGACCATGTCGGCGGCGCCGATGAGCTGCGCGAGCAGCTCGGCGTGCCGGTCGAGGGCCCGCATATCGGCGACCAATTTCTGCTTGAGCATGTGGTGGAGAGCGGCCGCGGTTTTGGTATCACCGGGGTACGCAACGTTACACCCGATCGCTGGCTCGAGGATGGCGAGCGGCTCACGGTCGGCGAACTGAGCTTTCTGGTGCTGCATTGCCCCGGCCATTCGCCGGGCAGCGTGGTGTATTTCAGCGATGCGATGCGCTTCGCCATCGTTGGCGACGTGCTGTTCGCCGGCTCGATCGGACGCACCGATCTGCCGGGCGGCAATCATCGCACCTTGATCAGTTCGATCACGGACAAGCTGATGCCGCTTGGCGACGACGTCGGCTTCATCAGCGGCCACGGGCCGGGCTCGACCATCGGTCAGGAGCGCGTCAGCAACCCGTTCCTGAACGGCCAGATGTAGCGCGCGCTGATCTTGGTAGCAGCTTCATCGTGATGGCCGGGCTTGTCCCGGCCATTGACGTTTTGTCGTAAGCTCAAGACGTGGATGCCCGGAACAAACCCGGGCATCACGCATCACGTTTGATGGACCGAGGGATTACTCGACAATATCGACCACGCGCCGGCTACGCGGATCAACCAGCACCGTGCGGTTGTTGACCACCGTGTAGCGATAATTGCGCGCGCCATATTCGTCGGGGATTTCATAGAACGTCACGCCCTCGGCGGGCAGCACCGTGCCGACCCTGACCTCATCGCGATAGCGGAACGACGGGTGACGCTGCTCGACCGCATAGGCGCGGAAGCGCGGCCGCTCATCAACGCCGAGCACACCGGCGACGCCGCCGACCACACCACCAATGGTGCCGCCAACCACCGCACCGAGCGGCCCCGCCGCCTCGCCGCCTTCGCGCGCACCGCGCTCAATGCCGCCGGGAACGCCTTGCGCCGCGGCCAGCGTCGGAATCATCAGCACTGCGATCACAGCGCCAGTACCGAGCCATCGTCGAATCATAGGAACTCCTCAGTCTGTTGAAACGGACCTTGGACAACCCGTCGCAGCAGTTCATGTTCCGCAGCGAAACGCAGGAACCTGGTGACAGGAACCACATGTGTCAGGCGTGAATGCGGGCATCCACGTCACCATCAATTGATACCAACCACTCCGCATGTCATGGGCTCCGTCCCGGCCATCCACGTCTTTAATCTTGCAGCACGTTCAAGACGTCGATGCCCGCGACAAGCGCGGGCATGACGTGATGAAGTTGGCACCAATCGAGGCGTGATTACTTGATCAAGCCGGCAGCGGTCAGCGCCTTGGTGATCACGGCCGCGACATCGATGCCGCGCCGGCCGGCGCCGTGCTGGGCGAACTGATCGTTCGGCGCCGATTGCGAGGTCGAATTCGCTCGCTCCTGTTTGCGCGCAGGTTCCGCATCGGCGGCAAGATGAATACGCCCGGTCAGGCCGAAGAACTTGGCAATGTGATAGGACGACGCAATGCCGGCCTCGAGCAGAAACGGCCCGGGCGCGCCAAAGCGCTCGCCGGTGTCGGCGACGCCAAGCGGCGTGCCATGCGCCATGCCGGCGATGGTGTAGGACTCCACCACCACCGTGCCATCGGCATCGCGCCATTGCCGGCGCGCTTGGCCATCGACCGTTCCGTCCACGCTCGGCGCGGCCGGCACGCCATGCAGATCGAGCCATTGCAGCGCGAGCTGACTGGCATTGCCGGGATGCACGGTGCGATCGGCGCTGCCGTGCCACACCGATAGTCGCGGCCACGGGCCCTGATGATCGGACGCATGACGCACCCGGTCGCCCAGTTCCGGGCCGCTATGGGTCGCCGGACTCATCATGGCATGCAGCGCCTGCCGGACATTATGCGCGACGCCGTAAGGCAGGCCGGCGATCACCGCGCCCGCTGAAAACACCTCGGGATAGGTGGCGAGCAGCACCGCGCTCATCGCGCCGCCCGCCGACAAGCCGGTGATGAAGATGCGCTTGCGATCGAGCTTATGGGCGCGCACCATCTGTTCGACCATCGCCCGGATCGAGGCCGCTTCGCCATGGCCGCGCCGGATATCCTCCGGGCTGAACCAGTTGAAACAGCCTTGCGGATTATTGGCCTTCTGCTGTTCCGGCATCAGCAGCGCAAAGCCATAGCGGCGCGCCAGCGTCGACCAGCCGGCGCCGAACTCATAGCCGGCCGCGCTCTGGCCGCAGCCATGCAGCACCACCACCAGCGGCGCTTTCGCCGGCAGGCCGGGCGGCAGGTAGCTCCACATGCGCAGCGCGCCGGGATTGCTGCCGAAAGAGCTGGTTTCAACCAGCGGGCTATCGATGGCCTGCGGCGCCAGACCGTTGACAAGCCTGGCGTTTTTAAGCCGGCGAAGGAACTCGATCTGGCTGGCGAGGGACATGCGGCTCCTTGGCGGCAAACGGCGTCGTCCCCCTGATATGGTTGCTGCAGTGCAATATAAAAGGGCGCGCCACACTATGAACGCATCATTCGCGCGGCCCGGCAAGTTCCGTCGCGCGCGTTCGCTTGACGCAAACCAAGGCGTAGCGGTAAGCGGCACAGCCGGAGCAACGGCCGTGCCGCTTACCGATCAATCAACGACGCGCGGCGAACAGCTCAATCGCAGCCGCGGCTGCGCTCCAGCCATTTGATCTCCTCAATGCGCGACCGGATATGACGCGGCAGCGGCACCGCCGCCTGATCGTCATACATGCAGCCGGCATTGCCGAAGAACGAGATCGCCCGCGCGGTCTTGAAGCAGTAACCGGCGTCCTTGTAGTAGCCGTTGCGCTCGACCCACAGATCCTGACAGCTCTGCGCCTGCGCCAGCGACGCGAACATGGTCGCGGCCGCCAGCGCCGAACTTACGGCGATGATCGTCCGGCCAATATGGCGCGGCGCGGCTTGATAGTTCGACGACGTTACTCCTGTCATGGCTGTCGCCCTCATCTGATCATTCAATCATTGTAGTAATAACGCTGCTGACGATAATAGCGACGCTCGCGGCGCGCTTGATCGCGCGCGGCTTGTTCGGCAGCGATACCGATCATGGTACCGACGATACCGGCGGCCACCGCCGCGCCGGCATTGCCGCCACCGCCGTGACGATGATGATAACCGCCGCCACCGCCATGGTAGCGACCGCCGCCGCCATGCACCCGCGGGCCACCGCCACCATGCCCGCCGCCGCGATAGCCTCCGCCGCCATGGCGGTATTGTACCTGCTGCAGCGGCAACACGCCTTCAATGACGATCGAGCGATCGGCGCTGTGCAGCGCTGATGCGCTGGCGCCGAGCGATGCGGCCGCGGCCTGGTCCGCCGTGCACGTCAAACACGTGCCTGCCAGCAGCAGTCCCGCTGCAAAGAAACGAATCAACGACATCAAAAATTCCTCCATCAATGAACCGCCCGCCAACTCCGGCCGACGCGAACGTGATGTGGCATCCTCAAGCCGCGCAGCGTCTACAATCGTTGATTTACGACAACTCCGATGATGCCGCGCGAGCCGACCACTGCTTGCACTCGCATGGCGCGCAACTATCTCTAGCTGCTGGGGACCAAGCTCGCCTGCCCTTCCGCCACCTGCCCTCCCGCGCGCAACATGGACTGGTTCGAATGTATGATGTCTTGAAAGCTCTCCACGTCATCGGTGTCGTGCTGCTGGTGGGCAATGTGACGATCACCGCTTACTGGAAGGTGCTGTCCGACCGCACCAACGATCCGAAGATCGTGGCGCACGCCCAACGCGGCGTGAATGTCGCCGACTGGATCTTCACGCTCGCCGGTATCGCGCTGGTGATGATCGGCGGCTATGGCGCGGCCTGGGTCAAGGGTTTGCCGTTGTTCGATTCGATCTGGCTGGTCGGCGGCCAGATTCTGTTCGTGGTGTCCGGCATGATGTGGCTCGGCATCCTGGTGCCGCTGCAGATCCGCCAGGGCCGCGCCGCGCGGCTGTTCGCCAACGCCGAGCGGATCCCGATGGATTATTTGCGCGACTCGCAGCGCTGGCTGGTGTGGGGCATCATCGCCACCGTGCCGCTGGTGGCCGCCACCGTGCTGATGGTGCTCAAGCCGTAAGGCTAGTCGGCGGCGCCGGTCGCGGCCGACGCCTTGCTCGAGACCCGCTCGTTGAGACGCATCGCGAGGTCGCGGAAATTGCGCTGCAACTGTTCGAGCGCAAAGCCGAGCGCGAAGAACTGCTCCATCTGCTCGCCCGACAGCGCCCGGGTCAGGCCTTCGCGCCGCACCTCGGCAACTTCGTTCGTATAGTGGGTGAGCGCCTGCTGCAGCGGCTCAAGCGGCGGAGCGTGCCTGCGGCTGCGCAGCGCCTCGGCCGAGGTCCGCAGATAGTCCGTCGCGGCGACGCCGACCCGCTTGAGGGCGCCGCCGAGCCTTTGCTGCATCACATCGGGCAGCGGCGCGCCGGCGGCGCGGCCGATCATCACCAGATCGTGGCGCAGCCGCAGCAACGTGCGCAAGAGCGGCGCGGCATCGAGACCGGGCGACAACCCGACCACGCGCTCGCTTTCCGCCTCGCCGGCCACTTCGCCGAGCTTGACCAGCGATTCGCCGATGCCGTCCTGCAGGCGGTGCAGCGCGTCGTTGTCGAGGCCGCGCGTCAGCCCGGCGAGCAGCTCACGCAACGCATCGGCCATCAGTTCCAGAATACGCGCCGCGCAGCCCATCGCCATGCCCATCGCCCGCGACGGCAGCACGAAGAACGAAACCACCAGCCCGGTGATGGCACCGACCCCGACTTCCAGCACGCGGTCGATTGCCGAATCGATCGGCTGCACTTCGGTCATGGTCGGCACCAGCAGCACGATAATCGCCGTGACCGTGGCGACATGCAGGCGCGGATTGAACGCCGCAAGCAGCGCCAGCGGCGCCACCACCACCGCCAGCAAAGCCAGCAGTTCAAATTCGTTGCCATGCGGCACGAAGATCGTGACCACGCCGCCATAGATCACGCCGCCGATCGTGCCGACCAGATAATCGAGCGCGGTTTTCAGCGAGCGGCCAACGCTCAGCTGCGTGACGATGATCGACGTCAGCACCGCCCATAGCGGCAGATGCAAATGCAACAGCTGGGCGGCCGCGAACGCCAGCAACGCGGCGAGCGTGACGCGCAGCGCAAGCCCGAGTTGCGGACGGCGCGACTTCAGTCGCTTGACGAGCAGGGAACGCAGCTTCGGCATCGGCATCAATTCGGTATTGGCTCCGGTTGTTGCCAGGGCGGCGCCCCGGCGAGAGACGGTCACAGACCACAGAGAATGGCGCCATGCAAATCACGCGCCCTGCCAGCGCTTGAACGGCGTGGGGCCGCCGCCTAACGTGCCGCAAATTTCCCGAACTTGGAATGCGATATGGCTGATGAAACCGCGACGCTTGCTGCCTATGTCAGCGCACTCGATCACGACGACATTCCGGTCGAGGTGCGCACGCGGGCCAAGCTGCTGACGCTCGATTTCCTCGGCAGCGCGATTCGCGCGCGCCGCGATGCCGAATCGACGCCGTCGTTGTTGCAGATGCTGAGCTCGCTGTCGCTCGATGGCAGCGGCCCGGCCACCGTGTTCGGCGACGAGCGCGGCTTCACCCCGGCGATCGCCGCGCTGCTGAACGGCGCGCTCGGCCACTCGCTCGATTTCGACGACACCCACGCCGATTCTTCGCTGCATCCATCGGCGCCGGTGGTGCCGGCGGCGTTCGCGATCGGCGAACTGATCGGCGCTTCCGGGCGCGAGGTGCTGACCGCGATCATCGCCGGCTATGAAGTGTGCTGCCGGCTCGGCAATGCGCTCGACCCGACCTCGCATTACGCGCGCGGCTTCCACCCGACCGCGACCGCGGGCGCCTATGGCGCCGCCGCAGCGGCCGCCAAGCTGCTCAAGCTCAGCCCGGAGCGCATCATCGCGGCGTTCGGCGTGTCCGGCAGCCAGGCCGCGGGTTCATTGCAGTTTCTGGTCAATGGCGCCTGGAACAAGCGCTATCAGGTCGGCGCGGCGGCGATGAACGGCGTGATCGCGGCAACGCTGGCGAACCATGGTTTTGTTGGCGCCACGCAATCGATCGAAGGCATTCATGGCCTGTTGGTCGGCTACACCGACACACCGCATCCGGGCAAAGCGGTCGCCGGTCTTGGCACCGTCTATGAAACGATGAAGATCGGCATCAAGCCCTATCCGAGCTGCCGCTACACCCATGCCGCGATCGATGCGCTGATCGCGATGCGCCGCGAGCACGGTTTGACGCCCGATCAGATCCGCCGCGTGGAAATCGGCCTGCACCGCAACGGCATCACGCTGACCGGCGATGCCGCGACCAAGCGCCATCCGAAAACCATCGTCGCTGGTCAGTTCTCGATGTACTTCACCGGCGCGCTGGCGCTGGCGCAAGGCAGCTTTGGCTGGGACGACTACGCGCGGCTTGGCGATGCCGAGATCGACGCGCTCGCCGATCGTTTCGAGGTGGTGCGGGATACGCGGCTCGAAGGCCGTACCCATCCGTTCGGCGGCCGGGTGACGATCCATACCGACCAGGGCGTGCTGGAGCGCATCAACGACGATCCGTCGGGCGAGCCGTGCTCATTCCCGAGCGCGAACGCCATGACTGGCAAGTTCATGCAGCTGGCGCAGCCGGTGCTTGGCGGCGGCGCGCAGCGCTTTGCTGATGCGCTGCTGACGCTCGAACAATTCGAGCGCATCGACGGCGTCGCCCGGCTCGGCCGACTCTAACAGCAGCGGCGCCCTCCAATGTGACCCGTCATGCCCGAGCTTGTGCGCGCAAGCGGCTTACTTACGCACGCAGATCACCCGCAGCAGCGCGCCATCGGCGCTGCCGGAGCTGCCCTCCAGCGGCGTAACGCCGTGCTGGCTGAGAAACGCGCGCACCTCATCGCCGCCGCGCAGCGTCGCCTGCGCCGGCTTGAGTTGCGCGAGCCCCGCGAACCGGCCCTGACGATCAAGCGCCGGCAAAGCCAGCGCCCGGCGCCGGCGTTAGCAGCGGCTCGTCGCCCGGCCGCGCCGCCTGCAACTGGCTGCGCACATGGCTGACCGCCAGCTCGCGACCATTGTCCTCGGCGACCTTGTCGGCGTGGCCGTGCCCGGCGACCACGATCGCCATGCAGCGAAAGCCGCTCGGCCTGCGCCTTGCCATTGTCGGGCGGCACAGAAGCGGCAGGGCGTGCCTTGGCGGCCGCAATTGCGGGCGGCGGGCTATTTTGCGCGTTGGCCGCGCCGGCCGCCGCGATCACGATCAGGGTTGCGGCGAGGCTCATTCTCATGACAATTCCCGCGGTCGCGCTCAGGACGCGCAGCTAAGCACACCGTCTTGGTCGGCGACAACGGCATGCGGGTTCAGCCCTGGCGCGGCCCCGCCGAACAGGAATGTCACGCCATCATGCTGAGCCCCACCGAACTCGAACGCTATGCCCGCCATATCGTGCTGCAGGAGGTCGGCGGCCCCGGCCAGGCCAAGCTGCAACAGGCCGCGGTGCTGGTGATCGGCGCCGGCGGCCTCGGCGCGCCGGTGCTGATGTATCTGGCGGCGGCGGGCGTCGGCCGGCTTGGCGCGGTCGATGACGACACGGTGTCGCTGTCCAATCTGCAGCGCCAGATCATTCACGGCACGCCGGACCTTGGCCGGCGCAAGGTCGACAGCGCCGCCGACCGGGTGCAGGCGCTCAACCCGCATGTGCAGTTCGTCGGACACCCGCTGCGGCTCAATGCCGGCAACGCGCTCGACTTGTTTGGCGGCTATGATCTGGTGATCGACGGCTCCGACAATTTCGCGACGCGCTATCTGGTGTCGGATGGCTGCTATTTGGCGCGAAAACCGCTGATCACCGGCGCGCTCGGCGCGTTCGACGGCTCGGTGACCACGATCCGAGCCCATGAGCGCAACGCCGCGGGCGAGCTGAACCCAAGCTATCGCTGCCTGTTTCCGGAGCCGCCGCCGCCCGGCGCGGTGCCGACCTGTCAGGAAGCCGGCGTGCTTGGCGCGCTGGCCGGCATGATCGGCTCGATGATGGCGCTGGAAGCGATCCGCGAGATCGTCGGCTTTGGCGACAGTCTGGTCGGACGGCTGTTGATGATCGACGCCCGCGCGATGCGTTTTGAGACGCTGCGTTACCGGCGTGATCCGCATAATCCTTTGAATGGCGATGCGCCGACCATTGTCGATCTGAGCGGCCATCGCTGACGGCGCGCTCCGCGTCGGCGCGCCGCGCGATCACAGCATGTTGGGCAGCACGCGATCCGGCGGCTTGTGATTGTCGAGGAAGGTGCGGATGTTGATGATCACCTTCTCGCCCATCTCGACCCGGCCTTCGATGGTGGCCGAGCCCATATGCGGCAGCAGCACCACCTTGCCCTGCTGCGCCAGCCGGATCAGTTTCGGGCTGACCAAGGGCTCGTGCTCATAGACGTCGAGCCCGGCGCCGGCGATGTCGCCGGCTTCGATCAGCTTGATCAGGGTTTCTTCGTCGATCACCTCGCCGCGCGCGGTGTTGACGACATAGGCGTCCTTGCGGATCAGCTTTAGCCGGCGCGCCGACAACAGATGGAAGGTCGCCGGGGTGTGCGGACAATTCACCGAGATGATGTCCATCCGCGCCAGCATCTGGTCGAGACTGTCCCAATAGGTGGCGCCGAGTTCGTCGGCGATCTTGGGCGCGACCGGCTTGCGGTTGTGATAGTGGATCTGCAGCCCAAAAGTGCGGGCGCGGCGCGCCACCGCCTGGCCGATCCGGCCCATGCCGATGATGCCGAGCCGCTTGCCGCCAAGCCGGCGACCGAGCATCCAGGTCGGCGACCAGCCGGGCCAGTCCTGACCGCCGGGCAGCAAGGATGCGCCTTCGATCAGCCGGCGCGGCACCGCCAGGATCAGCGCCATGGTCATGTCGGCGGTGTCTTCGGTCAGCACCTTGGGCGTGTTGGTGACGGTGATGCCGCGGGCATGGGCGGCGGCGACATTGATGTTGTCGATGCCGTTGCCGAAATGGGCGATCAGCTTCAGCTTGCAGTCGGGCTGCTGGAGCAGGTCGTCGGTGATCTGGTCGGTCACCGTCGGCACCAGCACGTCGGCGGTCCGCACCGCCTCGGCCAGCTGATCGGCGGTCATCGGCACGTCGTCGAGATTGAGCTTGGTATCGAACAGTTCCCGCATCCGGGTCTCGATCGAGTCCGGCAGTTTGCGGGTCACGACAACCAGAGGCTTTTTCTTAACCGGCATGTCCTGCTCTCAAGTGAATTCGGGAGATCGCTCGTCAGATCAGCCCTCAAGACGGGCGAAGCTCGAATTCGGCACTCCTCGTTCAGTCCTCGTTAACCCGGTTGCTCGAAACTCCGCCACAGCGGTCGCGGCGTCATCGAACGGTGACCTTGGGTTTTTCTTGCGGAGCACCGTTGCTGCGGGCCTCCGATATTGGGTCCTCTCTAGCAGAAGGTTGGCCCAAGACAAGAACCCAAGAGGCTGAGCCCGAACATTCGAAGCCAGGGAATTCAGCGGCGATAACCGAAGGATGCGACGCAGCAATGCCGTGCTTTGCGTGCGGCCGGCACCCTGGATTCGGTCGGCCGAGGATGGAGTACCAGTTTCGCGAGGAGGTAAGGGTATGGTTGTGGGGCGTGTGACGGGTTTGCTGGTGGTGGCTGCCGCAATTTTGAGCGGGCTGCCGACGGCTTCTGCCGCCAAAGACGCGCCGACCTCGGCCAGTGGCCTGCCGATTCCGCGCTATGTCAGCCTGAAATCCGATCACGTTAACGTCCGCGCCGGCCCGACCAAGGATAACGACGTTGCCTGGGTCTATACCCGCTCCGGACTGCCGGTCGAGATCACCGCGGAATTCGAGAATTGGCGCCGGGTGCGCGATTCCGAAGGCGCCGAGGGCTGGGTGTACCATTCGCTGCTGTCCGGCCGCCGCACCGCGGTGGTGACCATGAAGAACAAGGACGAGCTGGCGCCGATCTATGACCGCGCCGACCCGAAAAGCGCGGTCGCGGCCCGGCTGCAGGTCGGCGTGGTGGCGCAGATCAAGCAGTGCGCCTCCGGCTGGTGCCGGATCACCGGCAATGGCTTTGACGGCTGGATCCAGCAGGAGCGGCTGTGGGGCGTCTATGCCGATGAGAAGGTGAACTGACGCGGCGAACGGTCGCGGCTCCGTCCACACTCAGCGTTTCGGCAACTTGGCCTGCAGCGCGTACAGCGCCTCCAAAGCCTCGCGCGGCGACATCTCATCGGGATGCAGGCCGCGCACCGCCTCGATCAATTGCTCGGCTTCCGATGGCAGCGCCGGCTCGGCCGGCGCGCGCGCGGTCAGCGCAAACAGCGGCAGATCATCGGCCAGCGCCCGCACCGACTGGCCGCGATCATTGGCCTCGAGCTTGGCGAGCACCGCCTTGGCGCGGCTGATCACGCTCGGCGGCAGCCCGGCCAGCTTCGCGACCTGGATGCCGTAGGAGCGATCGGCCGAACCCGGCATCACTTCATGCAAAAACACCACCTCACCGTGCCATTCCTTGACGCGGACGGTGGCGTTGAACAGCCGCGGCAGTTTTGACGATAGCGCGGTCAGCTCATGATAGTGGGTCGCGAACAAAGCCCGGCAGCGATTGGCTTCGTGCAGATGTTCGATCGCGGCCCAGGCGATCGACAGACCATCGAAGGTCGCGGTGCCGCGCCCGATCTCATCGAGGATCACCAGCGCCCGGTCGCTGGCCTGATTGAGGATCACCGCGGTCTCGACCATTTCCACCATGAAGGTCGAGCGGCCACGCGCCAGATCATCCGCGGCACCGACCCGCGAGAACAACCGATCGACAATGCCGATCCGCGCCCGCGACGCCGGCACGAATGAGCCGATCTGCGCCAAGAGCGCGATCAGCGCGTTCTGGCGCAGAAAAGTCGATTTACCGGCCATGTTCGGACCGGTCAGCAGCCAGATCTGGCCGGATTGCTGGCCGGGCGCCGGCGACAGATCGCAGGCATTGGCGATGAACGGCTGGCCGTCGCGCTTGAGCGCCTGTTCCACCACCGGATGACGGCCGCCTTCGATCGCAAACGCCAGCGAACTATCAACCTCGGGCCGCACATAATTGTCGTCGGCGGCGAGCTTGGCGAGCGCCAGCGTCACGTCGAGCAGCGCGAACGCCTGCGCGGCGGCGCGCAGATCATCGCCGGCGGCGATCACCATCGCCGCGAGCTGCTCGAACACTTCCAGCTCCAGCCCGAGCGCGCGCTCGCCGGCATTGGCGATCTTCGCTTCGATTTCGCCAAGCTCGGCGGTGGTGAACCGCACCTGCCCGGCCAAGGTCTGGCGATGGATGAAGGTGGCGTTGAGCGGCGCCGTCATCAGCCGGTCGCCATGCTGCGCGGTGACTTCGACGAAATAGCCGAGCACATTGTTGTGCCGGATCTTCAGGGTCTTGATGCCGGTGTCGTCGGCGTAGCGCGCCTGCATCGCCGCCACCACCTGGCGCGAGGCATCGCGCAGCTCGCGCGCCTCATCGAGCGCCGGCAGATAGTTGCCACGCACAAAGCCGCCGTCGCGCTTTTGCAGCGGCAGCTCCTCGGCGAGCGCCTTTGAAAACTCCTGCGCCAAGTCGCGCGATGGTCGCCGCAGCGCCGCTGCCGCCGCTCTGATTTCCTGCGGCAGCTCGGCGAGCGTGCCGAGCTGCGCCAGCGCATCATCGGCCGCGAGCACGCCGTCGCGCAGCGCGGCGAGATCACGCGGGCCGCCGCGCCCGACCGACAGCCGCGCCAGCGCGCGCGACATATCGGGCGCCGCGCGCAGCGTAGAGCGCAGACTGTCACGCAGCATGGGTTCGGCGACAAACGCCGCCACCGCATCGAGCCGATGCGCGATCGCTTCGGCATCGGTCAGCGGCGCCGCGAGCCGCTGCGCCAGCAGCCGCGAGCCGGCCGCGGTCACGGTGCAATCAATGGCGTCGAGCAGCGAGCCGCGCCGTTCGCCGGCCAGCGTTCGCGTCAATTCGAGATTGGCGCGGGTTGCCGGATCGATCGCCATGGTGGCGCCGGACAATTCGCGCGAGGGCGGCGACAGCGGCGGCTTTTTGCCGAGCTGGGTGCGCTCGACATAGGTGATGCAGGCCGCAGCCGCGGTCGCTTCCAGCCGCGACATCGCGGCGAGGCCATCCATAGTGGCGACCGCGAAGTAATCACACAGCCGCCGCTCGGCGGTGGCGGAATCGAACACATCGCGGGTCAGCGGCGTCACCGCCGCCAGCTCGCGCAGCAGCGGGCCGTACTCCGGATCGCTATAGAGCGCGTCGGTGACGATCGCTTCATTGGGATTGATGCGCGCCAGCGTGGCGGCGAGTTCCGGGCCGCTGCATTCGGTGACGATGAATTCCGAGGTCGAGATGTCGATCCAGGCGAGCCCGATGCGGTCGCCGCCCGCGGCCTTGGCGCGCGCGATCGCCAGCAGATAGTTGTTGGCGCGGGCGTCGAGCAGCGTGTCTTCGGTGAGCGTGCCCGGCGTGATCAGCCGGACCACGTCGCGCCGCACCACGCTTTTGCGGGCGCGCGCCGCGGCCGGGTCCTCGGTCTGCTCGCACACCGCGACGCGGTGGCCGAGCGCGATCAGCCGGTGCAGATAATCATCGGCGCGCTCGACCGGCACGCCGCACATCGGAATGTCTTGGCCGAGATGCTTGCCGCGCTTGGTCAGCGTGATGCCGAGCGCGCGCGAGGCGACCTCGGCGTCGTCAAAGAACAGCTCGTAGAAATCGCCCATCCGGTAGAACAGCAAGAGCCCCAGATTGGCGGCTTTGATCTCGTGATACTGCTCCATCATCGGCGAGACGCGCGCAGGCGGCTCCGCGGCAAGGACGGGCTGGGGCGAAGAAGATACGGAAGGCTCGATCGTCATGGCGGCCGGACGCTAGCAAGAATTGCCGCCGCGATCACGGCCCGGCTGGGTTATCCAATGCCGATGCAGCAAGCCGATACAACAAAGCCGCGCGGCCATGCGTCGGCACAGCCCGCCCGCCGCAGCGGCGCGCAACCGGCTTGGCCTTTATCGATCTTTGTCGTCGCTGGCGGGCTGCTGCTCGGCCTGCTCGGGCGCCATTTCCAGGTTGAGCCGGCCGCCGCCGCAACTCAGCGAGATCGATTGCGCCGGATGGCCGTTGTTGCAGGAGCCGGACCCGTAGAAATGGTCCTTGTGATTGTCGGGCATGCCGCAATCGACGATCATCCGGCCGCAGGATGGACAATAGGCTTTGTGGGACATGACAGGCACTCCACACAGCATTTCCACGCGGGATGGTTGAGAAAGGCTACATCTAAAACCTGGAACCGGCAATCAGTCCCGTGGGCTCAGCGGCGCCGCGTCAGCCGTTTGACGCCTTTAGCCGCGCTTTTTACAAATCGCGCCGCATCCGCCAGCAAGTGCGGACCATGACGATCAGGGAGCTGCACGATGGCCGAGGTGTTCATTTGCGACGCGGTGCGCACGCCGATCGGCCGCTTTGGCGGGGCGCTCGCCAAAGTGCGCGCCGACGATCTCGCCGCGGTGCCGATCAAGGCGCTGCTCGCCCGCCATCCCACCATCGACTGGGCGGCGCTCGATGAGGTGGTGCTGGGCTGCGCCAACCAGGCCGGCGAAGACAATCGCAACGTGGCGCGCATGGCGCTGCTGCTGGCCGGGCTGCCGGACACGGTGCCGGGCCTGACGGTCAATCGGCTGTGCGCTTCCGGGCTCGATGCGGTCGGCACCGCCAGCCGCGCGATCCGCGCCGGCGAGATCGATTTTGCGATCGCGGGCGGCGTGGAATCGATGACGCGCGCGCCGTTCGTGATGGGCAAGGCGCCGGAAGCATTCGCGCGCCAGGCCGAGATTTTTGACACCACCATCGGCTGGCGCTTCATCAATCCGCTGATGAAGGCGCAATACGGCGTCGATTCGATGCCGGAGACCGGCGAGAACGTCGCCGAGCAGTTTTCGATCAGCCGCGACGACCAGGACGCGTTCGCGCTGCGCTCGCAGCAGCGCGCGGCCGCTGCGATCACGAGCGGCTATTTTGCGCAAGAGATCGTCGCGGTGCAGGCGCCGGGCGGCAAGGCCGGGCCGATCATCGTCGATGCCGACGAGCATCCGCGCCCCGACACCACGGCGGCGGCGCTCGCCAAGCTCAAGCCGATCGTGCGCCAGGGCGGCACCGTCACTGCGGGCAATGCCTCGGGCGTCAATGACGGCGCCGCGGCGCTGCTGCTGGCCTCGGAAGCCGCGGTCAGCAAGCACGGGCTGACGCCGCGGGCGCGGGTGCTGGGCCTGGCCTCCGCCGCGGTGCCGCCGCGCATCATGGGCATCGGCCCGGTGCCGGCGACGCGCAAGCTGATGGCGCGGCTTGGTCTTGCGATCAGCGATTTCGACCTGATCGAGCTCAATGAAGCGTTCGCTTCGCAGGGGCTGGCCTGCCTGCGCGAACTCGGCGTCGCGGACGATGCCGACTACGTCAATCCGCAGGGCGGCGCGATCGCGCTCGGCCATCCGCTCGGCATGAGCGGCGCGCGGCTGGTGCTGACCGCGGTGCACGGGCTGCACCATCGCGGCGGCCGGCTGGCGCTGGCGACGATGTGCGTCGGCGTCGGCCAGGGCGTCGCGATGGCGATTGAGAGGGTTTGAAACCTCCGGCCGAGACCTGATGACCCGTCATACCCGCGCTTGTCGCGGGTATCCACGTCTTAAAAGCCTCGCAAGTTCAAAGACGTGGATGACCGGGACGAGCCCGGCCACGACGCGCGTGGAGAGGTGGGTGTCACTTGCTGGTGGTCGTTGGCCCCGCCACCGCCTGCTGCACCACCTCGCCGAGCGCCTCGAAATCGGCGCGGCGCGGTGAAGTGGCGCGGAACACCAGCCCGATCGAGCGGCCGGGCTGCGGCTCCTCGAGCGGCAGCAGTTTCACCCGGTCATCGCGACCTTCGACCGCGGCGGCGATCTGCGGAATCAGCGTGATGCCGTAGCCGCACGCCACCATCTGCATCACCGTCGACAGGCTGGAGGCGCCAAAACTGGCGCCGCTGACGCCGCCATGGAGCCCGCGAGCGGCGGTGGCGCAAAACGCCAGCGCCTGATCGCGCAGGCAGTGGCCGTCTTCCAGCAGGATCAGACGGCTCTGGTCGATGTCCTCGACGCTGACGAACGGCTGCGCGGCGCGCGGATCATCGGCCGGCACCGCCAGCAGAAAGCGATCCTGAAACAGCGGCAGCGCGCGCATATCGTCATCACCGGCTGGCAGCGCGAGCAGCGCGGCATCGAGCGCGCCGCTACGTAGATCGGCCAGCAGCAGCTTGGTCTGGGTTTCACGCAGTTCCAGCCGCAATTCCGGAAAGCGGCGCTGCAACGCCGGAAGGATGCGCGGCAGCAGATAGGGCGCGAGTGAGGGGATCGCGCCCAAAGTCAGCCGCCCGGTCAGCGGCTGGGCGCGGTGCCGGGCGTAATCCATCAGGTCGCGCGCGCCGGTCAGCAGTTCGTCGCCGCGCCGCACGATCTCGCGGCCGATGTCGGTGAGCAGCACCTCGCCCGGCCGCCGCTCCACCAGTAACACCCCTAAGGTGCGTTCCAGATCGCGGATCTGCATCGATAGCGCTGGCTGCGTCACCGCGCAGGCTTCTGCCGCACGGCCGAAATGGCCATGCTTGGCGAGCGCGGACAGATAGCGGAGCTGGCGCAGCGTGATCATAGCCCGATCAGATTATCTGATCGCAGATGCAAGGTAAAGCGAATGGACCTTATGATCAATCCAGCTCAAGCTGCCGTCGCATTTCGGTGTGACAATCGCTGTGAGGGACGCACCACCACCGACGCACCCGGCTCCGGCATCACGCAGAGCCGCTAACGACCAGGCACGATGGAGGGAAAGATGGACGCAAAGACCGACGACGCTGGCGCAGGCAAGTGCCCGTTCTCAGGCGGCTCGCATGGCCACCGCAACCGTGATTGGTGGCCGGAGCAGCTCGACATCGGCATGCTGCACCGGAACTCCAGCCTGTCCGACCCGATGGGCGAAGCGTTCGACTACGCCAAGGAATTCGAAAGCCTCGACCTCGACGCCGTGATTAAGGATCTGCACGCCTTGATGACGGATTCTCAGGAATGGTGGCCGGCCGATTTCGGCCATTATGGCGGCCTGTTCATCCGCATGGCCTGGCACAGTGCCGGCACCTATCGCATCACCGACGGCCGCGGCGGCGCCGGCGCCGGCCAGCAGCGCTTTGCGCCGCTCAATTCCTGGCCCGATAACGCCAATCTCGACAAAGCGCGCCGGCTGCTGTGGCCGATCAAGCAGAAATACGGCCGCAAGATTTCCTGGGCCGACCTGATGGTGCTGGCCGGCAATGTCGCGCTCGAATCGATGGGTTTCAAAACCTTCGGCTTTGCCGGCGGCCGCGCCGACGTCTGGGAGCCGGAAGAACTGTTCTGGGGGCCGGAAGGCGCCTGGCTCGGCGATGAGCGCTATAGCGGCGAACGCCAGCTCTCCGAACCGCTCGGCGCGGTACAGATGGGGCTGATCTACGTCAACCCGGAAGGACCGAACGGCAACCCCGATCCGGTCGCTGCCGCAAAAGACATCCGCGAGACCTTCTATCGGATGGCGATGAATGACGAGGAGACCGTGGCGCTGATCGCGGGCGGGCACACTTTTGGCAAGACCCATGGCGCCGGTGATCCGTCGCTGCTTGGCGCCGAGCCGGAAGGCGGCGCGATCGAGGATCAGGGCCTGGGCTGGAAAAGCACGTTCGGCACCGGCTGCGGCGCCGACACCATCACCGGCGGCCCGGAAGTGATCTGGACCACCACCCCGACCAAATGGAGCAACAACTTCTTCTGGAATCTGTTCGGCTACGAATGGGAGCTGGAGCACAGCCCGGCGGGCGCCAAGCAATGGCGCGCCAAGGGCGCCGGCGCGACCATTCCGGACCCGTTCGATCCGAACAAGAAGCACGTGCCGAAGATGCTGACCACCGACCTGTCGCTGCGCTTCGATCCGATCTACGAAAAAATCTCGCGGCGCTTCATGGAGAATCCCGATCAGTTCGCGGACGCCTTTGCCCGCGCCTGGTTCAAGCTCACCCATCGCGACATGGGGCCGAAGGTGCGTTACCGCGGCAAGCTGGTGCCGGGCGAAGATTTGATCTGGCAGGACCCGGTGCCGCCGGTCGATCATGAGCTGGTCAGCGAGCAGGACATCGCCGCGCTGAAGGGCAAGATCCTCGGCTCCGGCCTGTCGGTGGCGCAACTGGTCGGCACCGCCTGGGCGTCGGCCTCGACCTTCCGCGGCTCCGACAAGCGCGGCGGCGCCAATGGCGCGCGCATCCGCCTCGCGCCGCAGAAGGACTGGGACGTCAACCAGCCGGCTGAACTCGCCGAGGTGCTGAGCAAGCTCGAAGCGATCCAGCAGGCGTTCAACAGCGCGCAGCAGAACGGCAAGAAGATTTCGATCGCCGATCTGATCGTGCTGGGCGGCGTTGCGGCGGTGGAGAAGGCGGCGCAGGCCGCTGGCACCACGGTCAAGGTGCCGTTCACCCCGGGCCGGACCGACGCGACCGAGGCGCAGACCGACGCGGAATCGTTCAAGGCTCTGGAACCGCGTGCCGATGGCTTCCGCAACTACGTCAACCCCAAGCGCACGCAGTTCATGAAGCCCGAGGAAGCGTTGGTCGATCGCGCGCAGTTGCTGACGCTCACCGCACCGGAAATGACGGTGCTGATCGGCGGCCTGCGCGTGCTCGGCGCCAATCATGGCCACGCCACCCACGGCGTGTTCACCGAACGGCCCGAGCAGCTCAGCAACGACTTCTTCGTCAACCTGCTCGACATGCGCACCCGCTGGGCGCCGTCGCCGACCAACGAAGGCATCTATGAGGGTTATGATCGCCAAAGCGGCGAGCTGCGTTGGACCGGCACCCGTGTCGATCTGATCTTTGGATCGCACTCACAATTGCGGGCACTGGCGGAGGTCTATGCCTGTGCCGATGCTCAAGAGAAGTTCGTGAAGGACTTTGTCGCCGCCTGGACCAAGGTGATGAACGCTGATCGGTTCGACCTGGTCTGATCCGGCGGGATCAACGATCGCTGCGCAAAGCGGGATCGACGCGGGCACGGCAATGCTGCCGATGGGGCATTGACGCTGCTGCGCTTACTACAAAGGCCTGCATGGGTGCGCTCATGCAGGCCTTTTTTTGGAGCTACCGACACGCGGTGATGAGCAAAGACGGCCATGACCGCACCAGCCCGGCCATGACGTGCGGAGCGCGCTGGTATCAATTGCCGTTGGCATCAAAACGCACATGCCCGCGACTGAGCGCGGGCATGGCACATCAGCAATGAAGGCTGCCGATTACTGGTCCGCGTCGGCCTTGAGCGCGTCGGGCTTCGGCATCAGCACGATGTTGTAGCCGGAATCGACGTAGTGCGTTTCGCCGGTGACGCCGCCCGACAGGTCCGACAGCAGATACAGCGCCGAGCCGCCGAGGTCGTCCAGCGTCACGCCGCGGCCGAGCGGCGAGTGCTTTTCCATGAAGCCGAACATCGCACGCGAGTCGCCAATGCCGGCGCCGGCCAGCGTCCGCACCGGACCGGCCGAGATCGCATTGACGCGGATGCCGCGCGAGCCGAGATCGCAGGCGAGATAGCGCACGCTGGCTTCCAGCGCCGCCTTGGCCAGACCCATCACATTGTAGTTCGGCATCGCGCGCTCAGACGCGCCGAAGGTCAGCGTGATCATCGCGCCGCCATCGGTCATCAACGCCGCGGCACGCTTGGCGATCTCGGTGAACGAGAAGCACGAGATCACCATGGTGCGCGAGAAATTGGCGCGGCTGGTGTCGATATACTGGCCGCGCAGCTCGTTCTTGTCCGAGAAGCCGATCGCGTGGATCACGAAATCGAGCTTGCCCCACTTTTCCTTGAGCGTGTCGAACACCGCATCGACGCTGGCGATGTCCTCGACGTCGCAGGGCAGCACCAGATCGGAGTTCAGCGATTCGGCGAGCGGCTTGACCCGGCGCGCCAGCGCATCGCCCTGATAGGTGAAGGCGAGCTCGGCGCCATGCGCCGCCAGCATCTTTGCCATGCCCCAGGCGATCGAATGATCGTTGGCGACACCCATGATCAGGCCGCGCTTGCCCTGCATCAATCCCTGCATCTCACCGCTCTCTTTAAGTCGTGTTGAACCTGTCCCCGCCGACGCTTGCGCGCCGCGAACGGGAACGTTTGCCCAAAAGATCAAGACGGCGCTGTGACAGCGCCGCCTTGGTCCCGGTTTTCGTCACTACATTTGGCCCGCCGCGGATGCGGCGGCGAACAATGTCAGGCGTCGATGTGCTTGAACACCAGCGTGGCGTTGGTGCCGCCGAAGCCGAACGAGTTCGACAGCACGGCGCCGAGCTTGGCGTTGTCGACGCGCTTGCGCACGATCGGCATGTCCGCGAACGCCGGGTCGAGCTCGACGATGTTGGCGCTTTCGCAGATGAAGCCGTTATTCATCATCAGCAGCGAGTAGATCGCTTCCTGCACGCCGGTGGCACCGAGCGAGTGGCCGGTCAGCGCCTTGGTCGCGGAGATCGGCGGGCACTTGTCGCCGGCGCCGAACACGTTGCGGAGCGCGTTGATTTCCGGCGGGTCACCGGCCGGAGTCGAGGTCGCATGCGGGTTGATGTAGTCGATCTTGATGCCGCCGGTGGTGGCGAGCGCCATCTTCATGCAGCGCTCGGCGCCTTCGCCGGAGGGCGCCACCATGTCGTAGCCGTCGGAAGTGGCGCCGTAGCCGATGATCTCGCCATAAATCTTGGCGCCGCGCGCCTTGGCATGTTCCAGCTCTTCCAGCACCAGCACGCCGGCGCCGCCGGCGATCACGAAGCCGTCGCGATTGACGTCATAGGGACGCGACGCGGTGGCCGGGGTGTCGTTGTACTTGGACGACATCGCGCCCATGGCGTCGAACAGCACCGACAGCGACCAGTCGAGTTCCTCGCAGCCGCCCGCGAACACCACGTCCTGCTTGCCCCACTGGATCAGCTCATAGGCATTGCCGATGCAGTGGTTCGAGGTCGCGCAGGCCGAGGAGATCGAATAGTTGACGCCCTTGATCTTGAACCAGGTGGCGAGCGTCGCCGACGCGGTCGAGGACATCGCCTTCGGCACCGCGAACGGGCCGACGCGCTTCGGACCCTTGGTGCGGGTGATATCGGCCGCTTCAACAATGGTGCGCGCCGACGGACCGCCGGAGCCCATTACAATGCCGGTGCGCGGATTGGAGATATCGGCCTCTTCCAGGCCGGAATCCTGCACCGCCTGTTCCATGGCGACATGGTTCCAGGCCGCGCCTTCGCCGAGGAAGCGCATCGCACGACGATCGACCACATCGGCCGGATTGAGCGTGGGAGCCCCCTGCACCTGAGACCGGAAACCCAGCTCGGCGTGCTTTTCGGCGCGCGTGATGCCGGATTTGGCATCGAACAGGCTCGCCAGCACTTCCTGAGTGTTGTTCCCGATCGATGAGACGATACCCATCCCAGTGACGACAACCCGCCTCATGACCGCCTCGCGCATTCCATTGTTACAAACTTCTTGGTTACGCAGTCGGCGCAGCCAGTCACTTGGCCGCGCCGCGACTGTAGCTCAGCTTCACGGCTGCTGCGCAGCATCCTGCTTGAACAGCCCGACCTTCAGATCCTTGGCACGATAGATAATCTCGCCATCGGCCGACAGCCAGCCGTCGGCAATGCCGAGCACCAGCTTGGAGCGCATCACGCGCTTGATGTCGATGTTGTAGACGACGTGCTTGACGTTGGGCAGCACCTGGCCGGTGAACTTCAGTTCCGACAGGCCGAGGGCGCGGCCGCGGCCTTCGCCGCCGGTCCAGCCCAGAAAGAAGCCGACCATCTGCCACAGCGCGTCAAGGCCGAGACAGCCCGGCATCACCGGGTCGCCCTTGAAGTGGCAGCCGAAAAACCACAGGTCCGGGGTGACGTCGAGCTCGGCGCGAATATGGCCCTTGCCGAACTCGCCGCCGTCATCGTTGATCTCGGTGATGCGATTGAACATCAGCATCGGCGGCAGCGGCAGCTGCGCATTGCCGGGACCGAACATCTCACCGCGGCCACAGGCCAGAAGATCCTCGTACTCGTAGCTTGAACGTCGATCCTGCATGCTGGATGCCTTTAACTTTCCGTCGAAGTACTTCAGCAAGTGGACCGGTAGGGCAGTTCCGCAAGGCCGATCGGAAATCGAAATGCGAGACCGCGGTGCGGTTCGCCCCGCGATCGAGGCCTCAAATCTGCAGCACCTGCCACCGCTTCTGCCGAATGTGTCGAAGCGACCGCGGCTCTCTATCACAGCCACGTGACAGCGCAAAGCGACTCGCCCCGCACAACTCCTAGGCAAAACGTCCCAGACCAACGCAGTTGCGAGGAACTTGCACCTTGACGGAATGCTTCTTATAGTCAACACGGACAGACGATGAGGCATGGCAATGCGGCAAGAGGCTTGGCGGTGCAGATGAGGGACGGGGCAAGGCTGGCAGATTATCGACGGGAGTCCGTGGCCAGAGCAGCGCATCCGGCGCAGCTGACGGGCTGCCCCTGGCATGACGTCAACGAGATGCTGCAGGCGGTCGGCTTGCGGCCGACTCGGCAGCGGATGGCGCTCGGCTGGCTGCTGTTCGGCAAGGGTGCCCGCCATCTCACCGCGGAAATGCTGTACGAGGAAGCCAGCCAGGCCAAGGTGCCGGTGTCGCTGGCCACCGTCTATAACACCCTGAACCAGCTCACCGAGGCCGGTTTGCTGCGCCAGGTCAGCGTCGATGGCAGCAAGACCTATTTCGACACCAATGTCAGCGACCACCACCATTTCTATCTCGAGAACAACCACGAGCTGGTCGACATTCCGATGACCGACGTCATGGTCGGCGCCATGCCCGACATCCCGGAGGGCTACGAAATCAGCCGGATCGACATGGTGGTGCGGCTGCGCAGAAAGGCCTGATCGAGCCCTCCTGGCCGCGGCGCCCTCCCGGCGTCGGCGTTGCGCGGCATTCGCCCGCCGCCGATAATTGTCTTTCAATCCCGGGATGGTTGATTCGCCGGCCAGGCCCGACGAACCGACGGGTGATCGGCGGGCTTGGACCGGGCCTGTTGGCAGACCGCGCACTGCCCGCGAATGCTCCGTGACAGCGCCGGCGCGGTCCGATAACGGATTTGCCATGGACACGCCGCTGGACACGACGATCGCCCCCCCTTCCGAAACCGACGCACGGTTCGACTCGGCGCGCATCATGGCGGCGATCGACCGTCTGGCCGTGCAGTTTTCCGGGCGCGACGACCAGTTCCGCACCGCGATGGCGCAGCTACTGAAGGCCGAGCTGAGCGCGGCGCGTCAGGCTGCCCAGGAGCAGCTGCTGAAAGACCGCCACGGCCGGCGCTGCGCCGAACGGCTGTGCTTCATCCAGGATGAGATCATCCGCATCCTGTACGACGCCGCGACCCGGTATCTTTATAATTCCTCGATCCATTCCAGCGCCGAACGCATGGCGGTGGTCGCCACCGGCGGCTATGGCCGCGGCCTGATGGCGCCGGAATCCGACACCGACCTGTTGTTCGTGCTGCCCTACAAGCAGACCGCCTGGGGCGAGCAGGTCGCTGAGGCGATCCTGTATTGCCTGTGGGACATGGGGCTGAAGGTCGGCCACGCCACCCGTTCGGTCGATGAATGCATCCGCCAGGCGCGGGCCGACATGACGATCCGCACCGCGCTCTTGGAAACCCGGTTCCTGACCGGCGACGCCGAGCTGTACAGCGAATTGGTGGAACGGTTCGACAAGGAGGTGGTGGAAGGCACCGCCGCGGAGTTCGTGCAGGCCAAGCTCGCCGAGCGCGAGGAGCGCCATCGCCGCTCCGGCCAATCGCGCTATCTGGTCGAGCCCAACGTCAAGGACGGCAAGGGCGGACTGCGCGACCTGCACACGCTGTTCTGGATCGCCAAATACGTCTACCGCGCCCGGCAGGCCGCCGAGCTGGTCAACAAGGGCGTGTTCGACGCCCAGGAATATCGCAGTTTTAGGCGCTGCGAGGACATTCTGTGGTCGGTGCGCTGCCACATCCATTTCGTCGCCGGCCGCGCCGAGGAGCGGCTGTCGTTCGACATGCAGCGCGAGATCGCGGTGCGGCTCGGCTACACCAGCCATCCGGGCTTGCAGGATGTCGAACGCTTCATGAAGCACTACTTCCTGGTGGCCAAGCAGGTTGGCGCGCTGACCGCGATCCTGTGCGCCAAGCTGGAAGATCAGGAAACCAAGCAGGCGCCGGCGCTGAGCCGGATGATGGCGCGGCTGCGCCCCGGCAACAAACGGCGGCGCGTGCCGGGCGCCGAAGACTTCGTCGTGGATAACAACCGCATCAATCTCGCCGGGCCGGACGTGTTCCGGCGTGATCCGGTGAACCTGATCCGGGTTTTCCGGCTGGCGCAGAAGAACAACCTCGCTTTCCACCCCGACGCGATGCGCGCGGTGACCCATTCGCTGCGGCTGATCAACACCCCGCTGCGCGAAAACCCGGAAGCCAACCGGCTGTTTCTGGAAATCCTGACCTCGGACAATGCCGAGATCGTGCTGCGCCACATGAACGAGACCGGCGTGCTCGGCCGTTTCATCCGCGCATTCGGCAAGATCGTCGCGATGATGCAGTTCAACATGTATCATCACTACACGGTCGATGAGCATCTGCTGCGCTGCGTCGGTTTCCTGCAGGAGATCGAGCGCGGCGGCAATGAAGAGTTCGCGGTCGCGACCGACCTGATGCGCAAGATCCGGCCCGATCACCGCGCCGTGCTCTATGTGTCGGTGCTGCTGCACGACATCGCCAAGGGCCAGCCGGAGGATCACTCGATCGCCGGCGCCAAGGTGGCGCGGCGGCTGTGCCCGCGGCTTGGCTTTAGCCCCGCCGATACCGAGCTGGTCGCCTGGCTGATCGAAAAGCATCTGACCATGTCGACCGTGGCGCAGTCGCGCGATCTGTCCGACCGCAAGACCATCGAAAAATTTGCGGCCGTGGTGGAATCGGTCGAGCAGATGAAGCTGCTCACCATCCTGACCACCGCCGATATTCGCGGCGTCGGCCCCGGCGTCTGGAACGGCTGGAAAGCGCAGCTGATCCGCACGTTGTATTACGAGACCGAGCCGGTGCTGACCGGCGGCTTCTCCGAGGTCAATCGCGCCGAGCGGATTCGCGCCGCGCAGGCCGAGTTCCGCGCCGCCTTCACCGAATGGCCGGAAGCGGAGCTGACCAGCTACATTTCCCGGCACTATCCGGCGTACTGGCTCAAGGTCGAGCTGGCGCGCAAGATCCGCCACGCCCGCTTTCTGCGCGCCTCGGAACAGGCCGGCCACAAGCTGGCGATCAATGTCGGCTTTGACGAAGCGCGCGGCGTCACCGAACTGACGATTCTGGCGGTCGATCATCCGTGGCTGCTATCAATCATCGCCGGCGCCTGCGCCTCGGCCGGCGCCAACATCGTCGATGCGCAGATCTACACCACCACCGATGGCCGCGCGCTCGATACCATCGCCATCACCCGCGAATATGATCGCGACGAGGACGAAGGCCGCCGCGCCACCCGGATCGGCGATATGATCGAGGACGTGCTGGTCGGCAAATTGCGGCTGCCGGAAGTGGTGGCCAAGCGCGCCAGCGGCAAGGGCAAGCTCAAACCGTTCACCGTGGAGCCGGAAGTCGCGATCAACAACCAATGGTCGGATCGCTACACGGTGATCGAAGTGTCGGGTCTCGACCGGCCGGGTCTGCTCTATCAGCTCACCACCGCGATTTCCAAACTCAACCTCAACATCGCGTCCGCGCATGTCGCGACCTTCGGCGAACGCGCCCGCGACGTGTTTTACGTCACCGATCTGCTCGGCGCGCAGATCACCGCGCCGACCCGGCAGGCGGCGATCAAGCGCGCGCTGATCCACTTGCTGACCAACGGCAGCAGCGCGCAGAAGCCGGCGGCGTAGCAGTTGCGCGCCGATCCGAACGCCGCCGCGTTCGCCACCGTGATCGCGATCAGCTCGCCTGTGAGGACGAATTCGCAGGCGCCGGCGGCTCGCCAAATCCCTTGCCGGGCGCCATCGGCTGCAGACGGATCAAGCGTGAATCTGCAACCGCGGCCTGACGGTGCTTGACCGCTTCGCGGTACACCGGATCGCGGATCATCGAAACAAACGCCGCGACGCTCGGATATTCGGCGATGAACACGTGATCCCAGTGTTCGTGCTGCGGGCCGATCAGCATCAATTCAAACCTGCCCTGCCAGACGATCCGGCCGCCGAGCCGCGCAAATACCGGGCCGGATTCGCGGCCATAGGCGGCGTAGGCTTCAGCGCCGCTGGCGCTGCGACCATCAGGATAGCTCGCTTGCGGCTTCAGCCGCACCAGATTGAGCATGTGGATCGGGCCATCGCGATCATTGTCGCGAAACAGCGCGAACACTTCCTTGGTCGGATCAACATAGCCGGTCATGGCGCCCCCCGTTGCGCTCCGCTTATCAGCGCGGTTTTGCAGCAGGCATTGTGGGCCGAGAGTGATCGGCGGCGCAAGTGTCACGCCGCGGACAACCGCCGCCGCACACTTGCAGGGCAAGCAAGCCACACTTTATCGACGGTAAATCACCGAAGCTGTTACCAGCGCCCCCTAGTGCCCCGGCTCCGATGACGCCGGTCATGAAGTGAACCGGCACAAGCGCGGTTGTTACTCCGGCGCGATTGCGTCCACTTCCTGTTGCAGCCGGCCCATCGCCACCATCACCGCGGCGCCGGCGAACTCGCGGGACGCGCCGCCGGGATCGACCGACACCACCGACCAATTGGCGCCGTGGGTGTCCTCCTCCGGCTCGCACAGTTCGATGACGATATCGGCGACCTCGCTGCAATGACGCTGCGCCCGGACATCCTCCAGCAACAGCGCCTCGATTTCCGCCACCGATTTCCGCACCCGCGTCATGCCATCGACTCCTGACTGATCTTGCCCGTCAGATGCCGGATTGCACCGGCAAGCGCAATGGGCCGCCAGGCGGCCATTGCTGCTTTGACGGCCGTCCGGCAACTGCCTATTTTGACGGAACGATTTCACAGCAGATGTGGCCACCATGACCGCCCCGTTGAAAACCGTAGAGGGCAGCGACGACCTGTCCGCGCAGATGATGCAGCTCGGCGCCGCCGCGCGCGCCGCCGCGCGCCAATTGGCGATCGCGCCGACCGAGCAGAAAAACCTCGCGCTGGCAGCGATGGAACGGGCGATCCGCGCCCATTGCGAGGCGATCCTGGCCGCCAATGCCGAGGATGTCGCCGAGGTGCGCGCCGCGGGCGCCAGCTCCGCCTTCATCGACCGGCTGACGCTGACCCCGGCGCGGGTCGCGGCGATCGCCGACGGCATCAAGGTGATCCACGACATTGCCGATCCGATCGGCGCGGTCACCGAGCGCTGGCAGCGACCGAACGGCATGGTGATCGAGCGCGTGCGGGTGCCGCTCGGCGTGATCGGCGTGATCTTTGAAAGCCGGCCCAATGTCACCGCCGATGCCGGCGTGCTTGGCCTGAAATCCGGCAATGCGGTGATGCTGCGCGGCGGCTCCGACAGTTTCCGCTCGTGCCGTGCCATTCATGATTGCCTGCTCGCCGGGCTGCGCGAAGCCGGGCTGCCGGAAGGCGCCATCACCTTGGTGCCGGTGCGCGACCGCGCCGCGGTCGGGCTGATGCTGTCGGGCCTTGGCGGCCAGATCGACGTGATCGTGCCGCGTGGCGGCAAGAGCCTGGTGGCGCGGGTCGAGGCTGAGGCGCGGGTGCCGGTGTTCGCCCATCTCGAAGGCGTCAACCACGTCTATGTCGATCGCGCCGCCGATCTGGAGATGGCCAAGGCGATCGTGCTCAACGCCAAGATGCGCCGGCCTGGCGTGTGCGGCGCGGCCGAAACGCTGCTGGTCGATGCCGGCGCCGCTGAGCGCCATCTCGCGCCGCTGGTTGGTGCGCTGATCGACGCCGGCTGCGAAGTGCGCGGCGACGCCGCCGTGCAGCAGGCCGATCCGCGCGCCAAGGCCGCGAGCGAGCAGGATTGGGGCACCGAATATGGCGAGCCGATCATCGCGGCCCGGGTCGTTGCCGGCCTGGATGACGCGCTGGCGCATATCGCGCGCTATGGCTCGCACCATACCGAGGCGATCATCACCGAGGATCAGGCCGCCGCGGCGCGCTTCCTGAACGAGGTCGATGCCGCGATTGTGCTGCATAACGCCTCGACGCAATTTGCTGACGGCGGCGAATTCGGCTTCGGTGCCGAGATCGGCATCGCCACCGGCAAATTCCACGCGCGCGGGCCGGTCGGCGCCGAGCAGCTCACCAGCTTCAAGTATCGCGTCCACGGCACGGGCCAGACCCGGCCGTGAGCGCCGCGACGGCTCTGCGGGAGTAACGGCTTGGCCGCGCCGCTGTTGACATCGTCATTGCCGCTGCCGCTGCACAGCGACGGGCTGCGGATCGGGCTGCTCGGCGGCTCGTTCAATCCGCCGCATCACGGGCATCGCGAACTCAGCCTGTTCGCGATGAAGCGGCTGCAGCTCGATCAGGTGTGGTGGCTGGTGACGCCGGGCAATCCGCTGAAAGATGCCAGCGCGTTGCAGGGGCAATCGGTGCGCGCCGCCGCGGCGCGGGCGGTCGCCCGGCACCCGAAAATCCAGGTCAGCTGTCTCGAAGGAGTCATCGGCACCCGCTACACTGTCGACACGATCGGCTATTTGCGCCGGCACTGTCGCAACGTTCGATTCGTCTGGATCATGGGCGCCGACAATCTCGCACAGTTCCACCGCTGGCAGGGCTTTCGGCGCATTGCCGCCCAGGTGCCGATCGCGGTGATCGATCGGCCGCCGCTCAGCCTGCGGGCGCTCGCCGCGCCGGCCGCCCAGCTCCTCGCGCGCTATCGCCTCCCAGAAGCAGCTGCCGCGAGCCTGGCTGCACGCAGGCCACCGGCCTGGGTGTATCTCACCGGAATGAAGTCGCCCGTGGCCTCAACCCGCTTGCGGAACCCGGACGGAAGCTGGAAGAAACCCGACGTGCCGGAATGGCATATTGAACGGTTGACCCCACATGCGTAGCATTAATGCCGAGCGCCGATCATCGACGCTCGCGATACAGTGAAAGGAATGGTCCCTGACCACATCTGTATTGTCTAAGTCGGCACAGCCGGAATCCGGCTCCTCGCCGACGCCCATCGTCGCCTCCAAGGCAGCGCTTGATGCCGAGGCGGCTGTGAAGCTGATCCTCTCCCGGCTGGACGACATGAAGGCGGAAGAGACGGTCACGATCGACCTGCGCGGCAAATCAGCGTTTTCGGACTACATGATCGTCACCAGCGGACGGGTGAACCGCCATGTCGGCGCGATCGCCGACAATGTGCTGAAGGGCCTGAAGGAAGCTGGCGTCCGAAATCCCCATGTCGAGGGCCTCGCCAATTGCGACTGGGTGCTGATCGATTCCGGCGATGTGATCGTGCACATCTTCCGGCCCGAGGTGCGCGCGTTCTACAACCTGGAACGGTTGTGGACCCAGGCCCCGACGGCGCCCAAGGCGGTTTGACCGGCCTGGCCGGCGAGAGTTAAGCGGCGCCGATGCGGCTCAGTGTGATTGCGATTGGCCGGCTCAAGCAAGGGCCGGAGCGGGAACTTGCGGATCGCTATTACCAGCGCTTCGACGAGATCGGCCGCAAGCTCGGCTTCCGCGGCCTGGAATTGCACGAGATCGCCGAAAGCCGCGCCCGCGACGCCGCCACGCGCATGACCGAGGAAGCGGCGGCGATCAGCGCACTGGTGCCGGAACGCGCCGCGCTGGTGGCGATGGACGAGCGCGGCGACAGTCTCGACAGCGTCAGCTTCGCCCGGAAACTGGCCGGCTGGCGCGATCAATCGGTGCCGCAGACCGTGTTTGTGATTGGCGGAGCCGACGGACTTTCGCCAGAATTGCGGCGCAGAGCAAAGCTGCTCGTGTCGTTTGGCGCCGCGACGTGGCCGCATCAGATGGTGCGGGTCATGCTGCTGGAACAGATTTATCGTGCCGCGACGATATTGTCCGGCCACCCCTATCATCGCGCCTGACCGATCGGGCCTGACCGGAAAACCGGACCAAACCCAGCATGACGCAGCCGCGTGCAACGGACTCGTTTTGGAAGCTCTGGCCGATGGCCGGCGCACTGGCGACCCTTGCGCTCAGCGCCGCACCCGTGGTCGCGCAATCGATCACCGCGCCGTCCTCGCCCGAACTGATCAAGCAGCGCGAGCAGGAGCTGGAAGCGATCCGCAGCCAGCAAAAGAGCGCCGCCGAGCAGCAGGAAAAGCTGAAAGCCGAAATCGCGGCGATCGGCGAGGACCACGCCAAGCTCAACGAACAACTGATCGACATCGCCGCGCGGGTGCGCCAGGTCGAAACCAGGATCGGCGAGGCCGAAGCGCGGCTAGCGCCGCTCGATCAGCGCGAGCAGCAGATCCGTGCCTCGCTGGAGGCGCGGCGCGGCGAGATCGGCGAGGTGCTGGCGGCGTTGCAACGCGCCAGCCGCCGGGCGCCGCCCGCGCTGCTGGTGCGCCCCGAAGACGCGCTGCAATCGCTGCGCACCGCGATGCTGCTCGGCGCGGTGGTGCCGGAAATGCGCAGCCGGGCCGACTGGCTGGTCAATGAACTGAGCGAACTGGTGGCGCTGCGCAAAACCATCGCCGCCGAACGCGACAGCTTGGCGGCCGACCGGGCGCGCATCACCGAGGATCAGACGAGGCTGGCGGCGCTGGTCCAGGAACGGCAGCGCAAGCAAAGCGCGATGGAAAAAGACCTCGAGGCCGAGCGCAGCCGCGCCGCCAGCCTCGCCAAACAGGTCGACAGCCTGCAGGACCTGATCGCCCGGATGGAGCAGGACCTGAAGAGTGCCGCCAAGGCCGCGGCCAGCGCCAATCTGCGCGGCACGCCGCCGCTGCCGGGCGGCAAGCCGAACATGGCCGCGCTCAAGGACCCCGGCCGGCTCAGCCCGGCGATCCCGTTCATATCGGCCAAAGGCATGCTGGCGTTCCCGGTCAATGGCAGCAAAATCCGCGAATTTGGCCGCCCCGACGGGGTCGGCGGCGTCGAAAAGGGCATTTCAATCGCCACCCGCGCCGGTGCCCAGGTGACCACGCCCTGCGATGGCTGGGTGGTCTATGCCGGGCCATTCCGCAGCTACGGACAACTCTTGATCCTGAATGCCGGGGGCGGGTATCATGTCCTGATCGCCGGGATGGAGCGTATTTCGGTCAACATCGGACAATTCGTGCTCACGGGAGAGCCTGTGGCGACCATGGGGTCGATATCCCGGGTAGCGTCCATGCTCGCGGCGAATGCCACCCAACCCGTGCTATACGTCGAGTTCCGGAAAGACGGCACTCCCATAGACTCCGGCCCATGGTGGGCCGCAAATGAAGGCGAAAAGGTTCGCGGATGATGCGCAAGACTTCGGTAATCCTGCTGAGCGTTGCCACCGGCGCGGCGCTGACGCTGTTCGTGACCCAGCCGCGCTCGGCGCTGATGGGTTCGAGCGCGCGGGCCGCCACCTCCGACACCTATCGCCAGCTCAACCTGTTCGGCGATGTGTTTGAGCGGGTGCGCAGCGACTATGTCGAGAAGCCCGACGACAGCAAGCTGGTCGAGTCGGCGATCAGCGGCATGCTGGCCGGCCTCGATCCGCATTCCAGCTACATGGACGCCAAGAGCTTCCGTGACATGCAGGTGCAGACTCGCGGCGAGTTCGGCGGCCTCGGCATCGAGGTCACCATGGAAGACGGCCTGATCAAGGTGGTGTCGCCGATCGACGACACCCCGGCGTCCAAGGCCGGCATCATGGCCAATGACATCATCACCACGCTCGACGACGAAGGCGTGCAGGGCCTGACCCTTAACCAGGCCGTCGAGAAGATGCGCGGCCCGGTCAACACCAAGATCAAGCTGAAGATCGTCCGCAAGGGCCACGACAACCCGATCGAAATCACGCTGGTGCGCGACAACATCCGGGTGCGCTCGGTGCGGGCCCGCGTCGAAGGCGACGATATCGGCTATATCCGCATCACCACCTTCAACGAGCAGACCACCGAAGGCCTGAAGCGCGAAATCGGCAACCTCACCAACCAGATCGGTGCCGACAAGCTGAAGGGCTTCATCATCGACATGCGCAACAACCCCGGCGGCCTGCTGGAAGAAGCGGTCACGGTGTCCGACACCTTCCTCGACCGCGGCGAGATCGTCTCGACCCGCGGCCGCAACGCCGAGGAAACCCAGCGCCGCTCGGCGCGCTCCGGCGACCTCACCAAGGGCAAGTCGGTGGTGGTGCTGATCAATGGCGGCTCGGCCTCGGCGTCGGAAATCGTCGCCGGCGCGCTGCAGGACCACAAGCGCGCCACGCTGATCGGCACCCGTTCGTTCGGCAAGGGTTCGGTGCAGACCATCATTCCGCTCGGCTCCGGCAACGGCGCGCTGCGGCTGACCACGGCGCGCTACTACACGCCGTCCGGCAAGTCGATCCAGGCCAAGGGCATCACCCCGGATATTGAGGTGCTGCAGGACGTGCCGGAGGAGATCAAGGCGCGCACCGACACCAAGGGCGAAGCCTCGCTGCGCGGCCACCTCAAGGCCGATGGCGACGAGAAGACCGGCTCGCAGTCCTACGTGCCGCCGGATGCCAAGGACGACAAGGCGCTGAAGATGGCGGTCGATCTGCTGCACGGCGTCAAGGTCAATGCCGCCGCGCCGGCCTCCGGAGAAAAGGCGACCGCGGACAAGGCCGCCAACTAGAGCTTTTTCGGTTCTGATGGAATCAGAACCGAAGCTCTAACTTTCTGTTCTAACGCGTTTTCTTGACGCGAACCGGAATCCACTTCGCTGGAAAACGCTATAAGCGCGGCAGCGAGCAACCAATCCGAAAAGGGCGGCGTCAGGCCGCCCTTTTTGATTCCGGCTTTTTGACCGATACCATCAATTCCCACCAATGACCGTCATGCCCGCGCTTTGTCGCGGGCATCCACGTCTTGAAACACGTCGCAACATCAAAGGCGTAGATGGCCGGGACGAGCCCGGCCAGGACGTGCGAAGTGGTTTGGTGTGAGACTGAGTACGCCCGCGACCGTTCGGGCAACGCCCCGCTTTTGCCGGCTGCATGGTACAGTTGCCGCGGCTGATTCGGGAGGTTTTGGGCCGTGACCACGGACGAACTGAGCGCACCGCTCGGGCGGAAGCCGGTCCGCAAGCGGAAATTCCGCTTGCCATTTTCGGCCACCCAGACCTTGGCCACCGCATTCACGCTGTTCCTTGGCGTATTCGGCTACTACGCGATTTTTACCGAAAACCCGCTCGGCGGCGAGCCGGTGGCGCGGCTGACCATCCAGCCCGACCAGCTTGCCGCGCCGGCTTCCCCGCCGGATGGCAAGGACAAAGAGAAAGACAAGGCGGCTGCCGCCAGCGAAGCCGCCAAGGCGCCGCCGGCCGATCCGGCCGGGCAGCGCACCGTGACCATCATCGATGGCTCGAGCGGCGCCCGCAAACAGGTGGTGGTGCCGAGCGAGGCGCCTGAGGACAAAGCCGGCGCCGAACAGGCGCCGAGCGGCGCCGTCAATCCCAAGCTTTTGGAACAGACCCGGCACGGCGCGGTGCCGATCGCCGCCGACGGCCTCAAGCCGTTCACCGCCTATGCGGCGGCGAGCGAGGTCGACCGCGAGCGCGTCGCCAGCGTGCCGACCATCGCCATCGTGGTCGGCGGCCTCGGCGTCGGCGCCGCCAAGACCAATGACGCCATCATGAAACTGCCGGCGGCGGTGACCTTGGCGTTCACGCCCTATGGCGCAGACGCCGCCAAGCTGGTGGAACGGGCGCGCGCGCAGCGCCATGAGGTGCTGCTGCAAGTGCCGATGGAGCCGTTCGAATATCCCGACAGCGATCCAGGGCCGCAGACGCTGCTGACCTCGGTGAGCGCCGAGCAAAACCTTGACCGGCTGTATTGGCATCTCAGCCGGTTCCAGGGCTATGTCGGCATCATGAATTTCATGGGCGCACGCTTTGTCACCACGGACACGGCATTGTCGCCGGTGATGCGCGAAGCGGCCAAGCGCGGGCTCGGCTATCTCGACGATGGCACCTCGCCGCGCAGCGTCGCCGCCGCGCTGGCGGCCGGCCAGACCGTGCCGTACGGCAAGGCCGATGTCAGCATTGATGCGGTGCCGACCGCGCTCGAGATCGACCGGGCGCTCGGCCGGCTGGAAGCGCTGGCGCGCGAGAATGGCAATGCCATCGGCACCGCGTCAGCGCTGCCGATTTCGATCGAGCGCATCAGCCAATGGGCGAAGACGCTACAAAACCGCGGATTGGCGCTTGTGCCGTTGACAACCGCAATGCTGAAATCAAAATCGGGTTAGGTCGATCCGCCGGATCGATCCCACAAGAACCCCAGCACACGACCCTACGGGGCACTGATTGAATGACACGGTACGAAGACCTGCCCTACCGCACCTGCGTCGGTATGATGTTAATCAACGCGGAGGGCCTGGTGTTCATCGGGCGACGCTCGGGTGGCATCGAACACGTTGACGACACCCACGTCTGGCAAATGCCGCAAGGCGGAGTCGATCCGGGTGAAGACACCTGGACTGCCGCCAAGCGCGAGCTCTATGAAGAAACCAGCGTGCGCTCGGTCGAGAAGATCGCCGAGATTTCCGAATGGCTGATCTATGACATCCCGCGCACTGTCGCCGGGCGCGCCTGGAAGGGCCGTTATCGCGGCCAGCGCCAGAAATGGTACGCGGTGCGCTTCACCGGCCAGGATAACGAGATCGACGTCGCCTCGCCGGGCGGCGGCCATAAGGCCGAGTTCACCAGCTGGCGCTGGGAGCCGATGCAGAACCTGCCCGATCTGATCGTGCCGTTCAAACGGCCGGTCTATGAGCGGGTGGTCAAGGAATTCGCCTCGCTGGCGGTGCCGCTGCGCAAGCCGGTGATCGGCGGCTGATCCGCCCTTGTGACGGATCGTGCCCGCGCTGGCCGCGGGCATTCACGTTATAAAAGCGCAACCGGATCAACGAAATGGATGGCCGGGACGTGCCCGGCCACGACGTACTGTGGCGATGCCGTTGGCGTGACCGCCGCGCTCAAGCCGCGCGCTGCGGCGCGAGCGCGGTGCGCAGGATGTGCTCGCAATAGGCCTTGATGACGTGATGCGCGAAGGCGTGGTCGCGCGCCGCCAGCGCCATGCGCCGCAGCCGGTCCTTGTCGGCCAAGGCACTCACCACCGCGCGCTCCAAGCCGCCCGGCTCGACATCGTAATAGAATGCGTGCACGCCCTCGAGCAGCGGCGCGTGCCGGAAGATGGTCGGGTGGTTCATCACCGGGATCGACTGCACGATCGCCGCCTCATAATGGCGGTAGCAGTCCCAGCCCATGCCCTCCGGCGACCATGACAGCCAGGAGCGCGACATCCGGTCCATGAAGGCGTCATAGGGCAGCCGCTCGGTCGGCTGATCGACCTTGTAGCCGAGCGCCTTCAGCCGCTCGATTTCGGCGACGCCGGCGGCGCGCACCGTGGAATTGCCGGTGACCGCGCCGGAGAAAAAGATGTCGTGGGTCTTTTCCGGAAACGGCGCGTTCCGCCAGCGCTCGTTGTGGGTGAATTGCGGCAGCGAGATCGGCTGCAGCTTGGCGATCCGCGCCTGCCATTGCGGGCTGTTGCGGAACCGCAGCGTCGGCAGATGCTTGTGCGAGGTGCCATACAGCACCTGCCATTTATCGACGGGCAGCTCGCGCTTAAAGAACACCTTGGCCTTGTCGAGCAGAAACACCGAGTTTTTGCCGATGCCGAACGAGTCGTCCATGTCGATCGCCACCAGCGGCACCGGCACCTTGGCCCAGCGCAGCACCTCGACGCCGAATTGCCGGGTCAGCGACGCCCAGGGATGGCGCGGCGTCTTGAACGGCGCGCGCGCCCAATAGCGCGGGTGCCAGGGCGAATAGCGGATGGTGTTGGCGATCACGATGTCATAGCCGCCCTGCGCCGCGCTGCGCAGCTCGCGCAGCACGCGGTCCGGCGTCGAAAAGCCATCGATGGTGCAGAAATTCTGCGGCAGCTTGGTCGCCGACCACAAAAGCGTGGTCTGCTGCGGATATTGATATTTGAAATAGCCGCTGCCGATTTCCAGGATGCGCAGCCGCGCGATATCGAGCGGCGGTTGATCGGTGTCGGCACTGGCTGCAAGCACGGCAAATTCCCAAAAGGCGCCGGCGGCCGGCGCTGGCCTGCCGGTCTTCGATGTTCGCGGGACGTTCTAAATTCCTGCGGAACGCGGCTTGCCTAGCATGGGGTTTCTTGCCATTCAATGCGCCGGAAAACAGCCGTCGGTCGTGCTTTCGGCCCCCGGCGGAAAGTGGATCAATGCGGGCGTCTCGACGAGTTTTGGTGAGTGGCGGAGCCGGTTTCATCGGCTCGCATCTGTGCGAATTGCTGCTGGCGGAAGGGCACGAAGTGCTCTGCGTCGACAATTACTTCACGGGCTGGCGGCGCAATATCGAGCATCTGGTCAATACGCCGCGCTTCGAGCTGATGCGCCACGACGTCACCTTCCCGCTTTATGTGGAAGTGGACGACATCTTCAACCTGGCCTGCCCGGCCTCGCCGATCCACTACCAGCACGATCCGGTGCAGACGCTGAAGACCAGCGTGCATGGCGCGATCAACATGCTGGGCTTGGCCAAGCGCACCCGCGCCAAGATCTTTCAGGCCTCGACCAGCGAGGTCTATGGCGACCCGACTGTGCATCCGCAGCCGGAAAGCTATTGGGGCCACGTCAATCCGCTCGGCATCCGCGCCTGCTACGACGAAGGCAAGCGCGCCGCCGAAACGCTGTTCTTCGACTATCACCGCCAGCACAAGGTCAGGATCAAGGTCGCGCGGATCTTCAACACCTATGGCCCGCGCATGCATCCCAATGACGGTCGCGTGGTGTCGAACTTCATTGTGCAGGCGCTGACCAACACCGACATCTCGATCTATGGCGACGGCAATCAGACCCGCTCGTTCTGCTACGTCACCGATCTGCTCGACGGCTTCATGAAGCTGATGGCGACCGGCGACGACTTCATCGGCCCGGTCAATCTCGGCAATCCGGTCGAGTTCACCATTCGCCAGCTCGCCGAGCTGGTGATCGAATTGACCGATTCCAAGTCCAAGCTGATCTCGCTGCCGCTGCCGTCCGACGATCCACGGCAGCGCCAGCCCGACATCACGCTGGCGCGCAGCGCGCTGCAATGGGAACCGAAAGTGGCGCTGCGTGATGGTTTGAAGGAAACCATCGACTATTTCCGCAAGCTGCTGGCGTCGTAAGCCGCGCGCTTGCGGTAACTCAATGTGGGGCGCGCCGCCGGGTGCACCCTCATGAACGCGCCGGCAGCACGCGCGGCGCGATCATCGTCCGGAGACACGGATGACTGTTGAAACGCTGCGGCACGACCAAACCGATCCCACCATCTATCGGCGCAATGTCGGCATCGCGCTGTTCAACGCGCAGGGCGAGGTGCTGATCGGTCGCCGCTTCAAGGACGACGGCCCGGAAATCATTCTGCCCGGCAAAGAGTGGCAGATGCCGCAAGGCGGCATCGATACCGGCGAGGAACCGCGCGTCGCGGTGCTGCGCGAGCTGTGGGAAGAAACCGGGGTGTCGCACGCCGATTATCTCGGCGAGACCGATTGGCTGGCTTACGATTTCCCGCCCTATCACGGACCAAAGCACCGGCTCGGCCAGTTCCGCGGCCAGCGGCAAAAATGGTTTGCGCTGCGCTTCACCGGCGCCGAGCACGAGATCGATCCGCTCGCGACCCGCAACGGCCAGCCGCCGGAATTCGACGCCTGGCGCTGGGAACGGCTCGACCGGGTCGCTGATCTGGTGGTGCCATTCCGCCGCGAGGTCTATCTCGCGGTCGCGCGCGAATTTGCGCGGTTCGTGTAACCGATTTCGTCACGGCTCATCCTCCCCGCAAGCGGGGCGAGGGAGCAGGCCGTCGTCGGGACCAGCATTGCCTCTGAATGCCGGACTCCAAACGCAAAATGGCCGGGAACGAGCCCGGCCATTTTGAAGCGGTGATTGGTGACCCGTGATGCTTAGTGCATCGCGGTGGACTGCAGCTGCTGCTGAATGCTCTTGAAGTGATCGAGCCGTTCGATGGCGCGATCGAGTTCCGAGCCCTGCTTGCTGGCAAGCTGCGCTTCCATGGAGGCAACCGTCTGAGCGAACTGCGCCGCATCGAGATCGGCGACCGAGGTCGCGACGTCGGCCAGCACCGTCAGCCCCTTGTCGGACACTTCGGCGATGCCGCCGAGCACGACGATCTTCTGCTGATTGCCGCCCTTGGTCACCGTGACAATGCCCGGACGGATCACGGCCACCACCGGCGCGTGGCCGGCAAGCACGCCGAAATCACCCTCAACGCCGGGAATGTCGACCTGGTCGACGTCACCGGAGAAGGCGATCTTTTCGGGCGAAACCAAGTCGAAACGGAACGTGGCCATTGGGGTACCTGCGCGTAGCGAATAGCGAATAGCGAATAGTTTGGAATTAGCGGCGGCGAAACTGGTCGCGCGCCGCTACTTCCAATTCGCTCTCTTAGGCCGCTTCGGCGGCCAGCTTCTTGCCCTTTTCGACCGCCTCTTCGATGGTGCCAACCATGTAGAAGGCAGCTTCCGGCAGGTGGTCGTACTTGCCGTCGCAGATCGCACGGAACCCCTTGATGGTGTCGGCGAGCTCGACGAACTTGCCCGGCGAACCGGTGAAGATTTCGGCGACGTGGAACGGCTGCGACAGGAAGCGCTCGATCTTGCGGGCGCGGGCCACCGTCAGCTTGTCCTCTTCGGACAGTTCGTCCATGCCGAGGATGGCGATGATGTCCTGCAGGGCCTTATAGCGCTGCAGAATCTGCTGCACCTGACGGGCGGTCGAGTAGTGCTCTTCGCCGACCACCAGCGGCGACAGCATGCGCGAGGTCGAGTCGAGCGGGTCCACCGCCGGGTAGATGCCCTTTTCCGAGATCGCGCGGTTGAGCACCGTGGTGGCGTCGAGATGGGCGAACGAGGTCGCCGGCGCCGGGTCGGTCAAGTCGTCGGCCGGCACGTAAATCGCCTGCACCGAGGTGATCGAACCCTTGGTGGTGGTGGTGATGCGCTCCTGCAGCGCGCCCATGTCGGTGGCCAGCGTCGGCTGATAGCCCACCGCAGAGGGGATACGGCCGAGCAGCGCCGACACTTCCGAACCCGCCTGGGTGAAGCGGAAGATGTTGTCGACGAAGAACAGCACGTCCTGACCCTGATCGCGGAAGTGCTCGGCGACCGTGAGGCCCGACAGCGCGACGCGGGCGCGGGCGCCGGGCGGCTCGTTCATCTGGCCGTACACCAGCGCGCACTTCGAACCTTCGCCGCCGCCCTTCTTGTTGACGCCGGATTCGATGAACTCGTGATAGAGGTCGTTACCTTCACGGGTACGCTCGCCGACGCCGGCGAACACCGAGTAACCACCGTGCGCCTTGGCGACGTTGTTGATCAGCTCCTGGATCAGCACGGTCTTGCCGACGCCCGCACCGCCGAACAGGCCAACCTTACCGCCCTTGGCGTACGGCGCCAGCAGGTCGACGACCTTGATGCCGGTGACCAGAATTTCCGCTTCGGTCGACTGCTCGGTATAGGCCGGCGCTTCCTGATGGATGCCGCGGGTGTCTTCGGCCTGGATCGGGCCCTGCTCGTCGATCGGCTCGCCGATCACGTTCATGATGCGGCCGAGCGTGCCGGCACCGACCGGCATCTTGATCGGGGCGCCGGTGTCGAACACTTCCTGGCCACGGACCAAGCCCTCGGTGGTGTCCATCGCGATCGCGCGGACGGTCGATTCACCGAGATGCTGCGCCACTTCGAGCACCAGGCGGTTATCGCCATTCTTGGTCTCGATCGCGTTCAGAATGGCCGGAAGATGATCCTCGAACTGCACGTCGACGACGGCGCCGATCACCTGGGTGATCCGTCCAGTCTGGTTGGCGGGTGTAGCCATGAAAACTTCTCCTTGAAGTCCGTATCTCTAGAAACTGTTGCTGTCCGGAATGCCGTCTCGAGCCGCCGCGCTAAACTGCCTCGGCGCCGGAGATGATTTCGATCAATTCCTTGGTGATCATCGCCTGGCGCGTACGGTTGTAGACCAGGGTCTGCTTGCGGATCATCTCGCCGGCGTTGCGGGTCGCGTTGTCCATGGCGGACATCTGCGCACCGTAGAACGACGCGTTATTCTCCAAAAGCGCGCGGAAGATCTGCACCGCGATGTTGCGCGGCAGCAGCCCGCTCAGGATCTCGTCTTCGCCCGGCTCGTACTCATACTGCGTCGCCGGACCGGCATTGGCGGCCGGTGCCTTGATCTCCAGCGGGATGATCTGCTGCGCAGTCGGAACCTGCGAGATCACCGACTTGAAGCGCGCATAGAACAGCGTGCAGACGTCGAATTCGCCGGCGTCAAAGCGCGCCAGAAGCTTGGCGGCAATGTCTTCGGCGTTGACGAAGCCGAGCTGACGCACCGAGCGCAGTTCGACGGTCTCGACGATCTGACGATCGAAGATGCGCTTCAGCTGCTCGTAGCCCTTACGGCCGACGCAGAAGATCTTCACTTCCTTGCCCTGGCCGAGCAGCGACTGCGCGTGATCGCGTGCGAGCCGCACGATCGAGGAGTTGAAGGCGCCCGACAGACCACGCTCGCCGGTGCAGACCAGCAGCATGTGAACCTTGTCGCGGCCGGTGCCGGCCAGCAGCGTCGGCGCGCCGGGCGAGCCGGCGGCGGCGCTGGCGATGTTGCCGATCACCGCTTCCATCTTTTCCGCGTAGGGGCGCGCGGCTTCGGCGGCCATTTGCGCGCGGCGCAGCTTGGAGGCTGCCACCATCTGCATGGCTTTGGTGATCTTCTGCGTCGCCTTGGTCGAGGCGATGCGGACCCGCATGTCTTTAAGTGAAGCCATTCCAGCCTATCCACTCACGTCGGTTACGACCCCCTCCCCCGCCTGCGGAGGAGGGCCGGGGTGGGAGCTGCCGCGCGCACGGAGCCGTCTCCCAACCCAACCGGCTGTGCCGGTCGACCTCCCCCGCAAGCGGGGGAGGCTAGTATCACGCAAAAGTCTTGGCGTAGCCTTCGATCACCGCCTTGAGCTTGGCGGCAACATCGTCGGCCAGATCGCGCGAGTCGCGGATCGCGTTCAGGATCTCGACGTTCTTGCCGCGCAGCAGCGACAGCAGACCGTCTTCGAACGCGCGCACCTTGTTGAGGGGCAGCGGGTCGAGATAGCCGTTGACGCCGGCGTAGATCACGCAGACCTGCTCTTCCATCTTCAGCGGCGAGAACTGCGGCTGCTTCAGGAGTTCGGTCAGGCGCGAACCGCGGTTCAGCAGGCGCTGGGTCGCGGCGTCGAGGTCGGAGCCGAACTGCGCGAACGCCGCCATTTCGCGGTACTGCGCGAGCTCACCCTTGATCTTGCCGGCGACCTTCTTCATCGCCTTGGTCTGCGCCGACGAACCGACGCGCGACACCGACAGACCGACGTTCACCGCCGGGCGGATGCCCTGGAAGAACAGGTCGGTTTCCAGGAAGATCTGACCGTCGGTGATCGAAATCACGTTGGTCGGGATGTAGGCCGACACGTCGTTGGCCTGAGTCTCGATCACCGGCAGAGCGGTCAGCGAGCCAGTGCCGTTGTCTTCGTTCAGCTTGGCCGCGCGCTCCAGCAGACGGGAGTGCAGGTAGAACACGTCGCCCGGATAGGCTTCACGGCCCGGCGGACGGCGCAGCAGCAGCGACATCTGACGATAGGCGACGGCCTGCTTGGACAAGTCGTCATAGATGATGACGGCGTGCATGCCGTTGTCGCGGAAGTACTCGCCCATGGTGCAGCCGGTGAACGGCGCGAGGTACTGCATCGGGGCCGGGTCGGACGCGGTGGCAGCCACCACGATCGAGTATTCCAGCGCGCCCTGCTCCTCGAGCACCTTCACGAACTGCGCGACGGTGGAACGCTTCTGACCGACCGCGACATACACGCAGTACAGCTTCTGGCTTTCCGGGGCGCCGGCGACGTTGAGCGGCTTCTGGTTCAGAATGGTGTCGAGCGCGATCGCGGTCTTGCCGGTCTGACGGTCGCCGATGATCAGCTCGCGCTGGCCGCGGCCGATCGGGATCAGCGCGTCGATCGCCTTGAGGCCGGTGGCCATCGGCTCGTGCACCGACTTACGCGGAATGATGCCGGGCGCCTTGACGTCGACGCGGCGACGCTCGGTGACCTGGATCGGGCCCTTGCCGTCGATCGGATTGCCGAGCGCATCGACCACGCGGCCGAGCAGGCCCTTGCCGACGGGGGCGTCGACGATGGCGCGGGTGCGCTTGACGGTCTGGCCTTCCTTGATTTCACGGTCGGAACCGAAGATCACGACGCCGACATTGTCGCTTTCGAGGTTCAGCGCCATGCCGCGCGTGCCGTTCTCGAATTCGACCATTTCGCCGGCCTGAACGTTGTCGAGGCCATAGACGCGAGCAATGCCGTCGCCGACAGACAGTACCTGTCCGACTTCCGTGACCTCAGCCTCCTGGCCGAAGTTCTTGATCTGGTCCTTGAGGATCGCGGAAATTTCCGCGGCGCGGATGTCCATCAGCCTGCCTCTTTCATCGCGTGCTTGATCGAGTTGAGTTTGGTGCGGAGCGAACTGTCCACCATGCGGCTGCCGAGCTTGACCACAAGCCCGCCGATGATCGCCGGATCGACATTCACGTTGAGCGCGACGTCCTTGCCCGTCACCGTTTTCAGGGCGGACTTCAGAGCATCGAGATTCTTGTCGCTGAGCGGTTCAGCCACGGTGACATCGGCCGTCGCTTCGCCCTTGAATTTGGCGACCAGCGCCGCGTAGGCCCGGGTCACATCATGGATCGCGAACAGCCGGCGGTTGGCGGTGAGCACCGCCAGGAATTTTGCGGTGATGCCGCCGATGCCGGCCTTGGCGAGCACCGCGGCGAGCGCCTTGCCCTGCTCCTCAGCGGTGAACACCGGGCTGCGCACCAGACGGTTCAGCTCCGGGCTCCCCGCCAGCATGGCGGCGAATTTGTCGAGATCGGCCTTGACCGCATCGACCGACTTGTCGTCACGCGCGAGTTCAAACAGTGCCGTTGCATAACGACCTGCGACTCCAGAAACGGAAGGATTTTCGGCTGCCACGGCGACGCTCTTTATATGCAGTCAAATTCGCAAGGAAGAAACCGTCGCCACATTTGGCGCCGAGCGATTAAGCCCCTGGAATTCAAGCTGAACTTCGATTGCAGGCCAGCACGGGTGGGCCGGCCCCTTAAAAATCGCGGCTTTGCTAACATAGCGCGCGCACAGGTGCAACACGATGGCAACCAATCCGGGCGCCTTGCTGCTGGGTCTTATCGCCGCCGTGACGACTTTTTTGGAGCCGCCGGCGAGCTCCCCGACCCCGCTCGACACCCCTGCGACAACAGCGATTGGAACCGAGTGCCGGCAGTGACGGCCCGGACAGACCCGAACGCCCCTCAAAAATGGCCGCGCTCAGCACATGGCAGACCGCCGCCAGCGGGCAGCTTGGCTATTTGCAATTGAATCCCGGCTGACACTTCAACCGAATCACTGTTGGCGCCGATTACTTGCGCGCGCGCCACCCCGTTCCGGCGAAAACTTCGAACATCAGTATTCGAGCGTCGTCTCAAGAATAGATATAGTAATAAATCTGTTAATATCAAGATGAGTCGATTATTGAGCTAGATCAAAAAATTTTTCAGGCGCGTTTCTGGCGGGTTGACCGTCAATATTCAGCCTGATTACAACGCCACCCATTCAACACGGGAGTAGGGACGGGGGTTCCACTTGCCACATATATGGCAAATACTCTTTGTTTAAGGATAGGATATGGTTCGATTGAAAACACCGGCGCCGCGCATCATGAGCCGGCCGAGTACGGCTCTGGCAATGATCGTCGCCTCTGTCTTTCTCGGCGGGGGACTGACCGAAGCCTCGGCCAAATCCCGACACCATCGCCATAACCACCACCACGCCGGCGATGCCTGGCGTTCTGCCAACGCTTCACTGAACGGCCAGAGCTCGGGCCACAGCTTCTCGGGCATGGCGTCGTATTACGGCAACGAATCCGGCAGCCGCACCGCTTCCGGCCAACGCATGAACCCGAGCGCGATGACTGCGGCCCACCGCACGCTGCCGTTCGGAACCCGGCTGCGGGTCACCCATGGCGAACGCAGCGTGGTTGTCACCATCAACGATCGCGGCCCCTTCATTCGCGGCCGTGTTTTGGATCTCTCGACCGGCGCCGCTCGCGCGATCGGTCTGACCAGCCGCGGGGTCGGCCGGGTCTACGCGGAAGTCCAGTAAAGGATTACGCGCGCGGCATCGCCGCTACCGTTCAATGATTGATGGGTCTGGGACGGGCATGCCGCTTGGCATGTGACGCTAAAAGCCTGTCGCCGCGCCGCGGTGACAGGCTTTTACTTTGCGCAACTATAGCGTTTTCGAGCGAAGTGGATCCCGGTTCGCGTGAAGAAAACGCGTCGGAACATAAAGTTAGAGCTTCGGTTCTGATTCCATCAGAACCGAAAAAGCTCTAGATCAACACCGTCATGCCCGCGCTTGTCGCGGGCATCCACGCCTTGAAATTACGAGCAGGTACAAAGACGTAGACTGCCGGGACGAGCCCGGCCATGACGCGGGGGGGCGACGTTGCTACCCCACGCGATTGTCTGGGAATACTACAGAGCAACTACAGAAAACTCTGCGGATCAACGTCGACTTCCAGCTTGAGCGTGCCCGAGACCTTGGGCGCAGCCGCCAGCCAGTGCCGCAGATAGCCGGACAGATCGACATTGCGCGGCGCCTTGAGCAGCAGCCGGAAACGATAGCGCCCCTTGATCACCGCCAACGGCGCCTCGGCCGGTCCCAGCAGCTTGATGCGCTCATCGATCGGCGCCAGCGCCACCAGCTTGCGGGCAAAACCTTCCGCGGTCGGCCGATCACCGGCCGAGATGATCAGGCTCGCCAGCCGCCCGAACGGCGGATAGCCCGTGCGTTCGCGCATCTCGATTTCGCTGGCGTAAAACGCCGCGCGGTCGCAGGCGACCAGCGCCTTCATCACCGGATGTTCGGGCTGATGGGTCTGCAAAAAGCCGACGCCGCGGCCCTGTTCGCGGCCGGCGCGGCCGATCACCTGGTTCAGCAATTGAAAGGTGCGCTCGGCGGCACGCGGATCGCCATTGCCAAGGCCAAGATCGGCATCGACCACCCCGACCAGATTGAGCCGCGGAAAATTATGGCCCTTGGCGACGAGCTGCGTGCCGATGATGATATCGACCCGCCCTTCGGCGATCTCATTGAGTTCGCTGCGCATGGTCTCGATCGAGGAGATCAGGTCGGAGGACAACACCATGGTGCGCGCCTGCGGAAACAGCGAAGCCGCCTCCTCCTGCAGCCGCTCCACGCCCGGCCCGACCGCCACCAGCGAGTTTTCCGCCGCGCAATGCGGACAGCTTTGCGGCCGCGGAATCGAAAAGCCGCAATGGTGGCAGACCAGCCGCTGCCGAAAACGGTGATCGACCAGCCAGGCGTCGCAGATCGTGCAGGCAAAGCGGTGGCCGCACGCCCGGCACAGCGTCAGCGGCGCATAGCCGCGGCGATTGAGGAACAATAGCGCCTGTTCGCGGCGCTCGATGGCAAAGCCGATCTGTTCGGCAAGCCGCGGCGCGATGAAGCGGCCACGGCCCGGGCCTTCCTGGCGCAGATCGATCGCCTCGATCTGCGGCATGTGCTGGCCGCCGAATCGATTCGGCAGCGGCACGCGCTGATAACGGCCCTTGCGGGCGTTGACCTCGGTCTCCACCGAGGGCGTCGCCGAGGCCAGCACGACCGGAATTTTGGCGATCGAGCCGCGCACCACCGCCATGTCGCGGGCATGATAATGGGCGCCGTCTTCCTGCTTGTAGGCTTGGTCGTGCTCCTCATCGACCACGATCAGCCCGAGCCGGGCATAGGGCAGGAACAGCGCCGAACGCGCGCCGACCACCACCGGCGCCGTGCCATCGGTGATCGCCGCGAAATTGCGCGCCCGGGTGCGCGGCGTCAGCTCGGAATGCCATTCCAGCGGCCGCACCCCGAAACGCGCGGCAAAGCGGTCGAGAAACTGCCCGGTGAGCGCGATTTCCGGCATCAGGATCAGCACCTGCTCGCCGCGCCGCAGCACCTCGGCGACCGCCTCAAAATACACCTCGGTCTTGCCGGAGCCGGTGACGCCGTCGAGCAGCGCCACCTGAAAGCCGCCGGCGGCAAGGCCGCGCAGCTGATCGGCCGCGGCGCGCTGCTCGGGCGAGAAATCCGGCTGCGCGAACGCCGGATCGGGCGGCGGCGGCGCCGGCGGGCGCGGCAGCGGCTCCACCGTCAGCGTGCCTTCATCGACCAGGCCGTCGATGACGCTCGGGCTACAGCCGGCTTCCTGCGCCGCCTCGGCTTTGCCGTGCAACAGGCCATCGGCCAGAATGTCGAGCAAACGCCGCCGCGCCGGGGTCAGCCGCCGCGGCGCGGGGCCGGTCAGCCGCACCCCGGGCCGCACCCGCTCCGGGCCAAGTTCGCCCATGCGCAGCGTCATGCGCAGCACCATGCCGCGCGGCGCCAGCGTGTAATTGGCCACCCAATCGACCAGGCTGCGCAGCTCCGGGCGCAGCGGCGGCAAATCGAGCTTTTCGGAAATGTCCTTGAGCCGGTTATGCAGCCGCGGGTCGGGATTGGGGTTGTCGGCCCACACCACGCCGATCACCTCGCGCGCGCCGAGCGGCACGCTGACCACGTCGCCCGGCTGCAGCTCGCGCCCGGCCGGCACCCGGTAGGAATAAGCGTGATCAAGCGCGACCGGCAGCAGCACGTCGACGACGCGCGGCGAGGAGATCGATCGGCTAGGCTGGGTTTGCATCGATGGTACGGACCTGGGCCCCGTACCTTTAACCCGTCATGCCCGCGCTTGTCGCGGGCATCCACGTCTTACGTGCTTCGAAACGATCGAAGACGTGGATGGCCGGGCCGACGCCCGGCCATGACATGGTGAGGGCAGAGGCGGGCACAAACGCGCTTCACGATCAGGTAACCAAGCGGATGTGATAACTTTAGCTATCGGGCGCTCCGCACCGCATGAGCCGAGCATGGCCAAAACCCCACAGACTGCCTTCGCCGCATTCGAACTGCCCTGCGCCTGCGATGATCTCACCATCGAGATCACGCGCTGGCTCGGCCATCTGCGCGCCGAGCGCCGGCTGTCGCCCAAGACGCTGGAAGCCTATAGCCGCGACGTCCGCCAGTGCCTGATCTTTCTGGCGGAGCATTGGGACGAGCGGGTTTCACTGGCACGGTTCGGCAAGATGGAGCCGGGCGATGTGCGCGCCTTCATGGCCGCGCGCCGCAGCGATGCGATCGGCGGCCGCTCCTTGATGCGGGCACTGGCCGGGCTGCGCTCATTCGCGCGGTTTCTGGAGCGCGAAGGCAAGGGCAAGGTCGGGCCGCTGGCGGCGATTCGCGCGCCAAAGGTCGGCAAAACCCTGCCCAAACCGTTGCAGATCGCCAGCGCCAAGCGGCTCGCCGATCCGGACGAGCGCGCCGGCGAAGACCGCGACACCTGGATTCTGGTACGCGATGCCGCCGTCTTGGCGCTGCTCTATGGCTCGGGGCTGCGCATCTCCGAGGCGCTCGGCTTAAAACGGCGCGACGTACCGGCGCCCGGCAAGGGCGACACTTTGATCGTCACCGGCAAGGGCAACAAGACCCGGATGGTGCCGGTGCTGCAGAACGTGCTGCAATTGATCGCCGATTATGTCGCGATCTGCCCGCACCGGCTGGCGGCCGACGGCCCGATCTTTGTCGGTGCCCGCGGCGGTCCGCTGAACCCGCGCATCATCCAGCTCACCATGGAGCGGATGCGCGGCGCGCTCGGGCTGCCGGACAGCGCCACGCCGCACGCCTTGCGCCATTCATTTGCCACCCATCTGCTCAGCCGCGGCGGCGAATTGCGCGCCATCCAGGAGCTGCTGGGCCACGCATCACTGTCGACCACGCAGATTTATACCGGCATCGATTCCGAGCGGCTGCTCGAGGTCTATAACACCGCCCATCCGCGCGCCTGACGCAGCGCTTCGCGCATCCTCGTGTCGCGACCATTGATCGGGCCATGACACCCGGCTCCGGTTCTGATTCCATCCGAATCAACGCGGCTGCCACCGCGATTCGACACATGGTCGTCACGATCGCATGGGCACTTGCGCCGGCGCCGCCGGTTCATCACAACCGGCCGAGCATCATACCGGAGGGGGATTTTAGTTAGATGGGTGCACACGAAAGCATGGAGCACGCTGAGCATGCCGAGCATGCGTCGGGCTCCAACAAGACCATTGCGCTACTGATTTCGGTGATCGCGCTGTTTCTGGCGTTCTCCGAAACGCTCGGCAAGGGCGCGCAGACCGAAGCGCTCGCCAAGAATGTCGAAGCGTCCAATTTGTGGGCGTTTTTCCAGGCCAAGAGCATTCGCCGCACCACCGTGCAGACGGTGGCTGAACACGCCCGGCTCAACCTTGGCGTGACGCAGGACGAAGCCGCCAAGGCGGCGCTGCAAAAGCAGATCGACGACTGGCAGAAGACCGCGCAGCGCTATCGCTCCGAGCCGGAAACCGGCGAAGGCTCTGAACAGCTCGCCGAGCGCGCCAAACACGCCGAACATGATCGCGACCTGGCGATGGCGCGCTATCATCATTACGAAGTGGCCTCGGCCGCGTTCCAGATCGGCATCGTGCTGGCCTCGGCCACCATCATCACCGGCATGATCGCCTTGGCGTGGATTTCCGGCCTGCTCGCGGTCGGCGGCCTGGCCTTCACCGCAATCGGCCTGTTCGCGCCCCATGCGGTGCATCTGATGTAGCGCCCCCGCGCTATCGGAACAGCACCGCGCCCAGCGGATAGCAGACCGTCACGATCAGCACGGCGGCGATCAGATTGACCCAGATGCCGGCACGCGCCATCTGGGCAATCGTCACCTGACCGCTGGCAAAGACGATGGCATTGGGCGGTGTCGCCACCGGCATCATGAAGGCGCAGGACGCCGCCAGCGCCAGTGGCAAGGTCATCAGCAGCGGATCGAGCCCGATGCCGGCGGCGATTGCGCCGGTGATCGGGATGAAGGTGGCGGCGCTGGCGGTGTTGCTGGTCAGCTCGGTGAGGAACAGCATCGTCACCGTCGCCGCAGCCACCAGCCAGATCGCCGGCAGCCCGGCCAGCATCTGCATCGATTGACCGAGCCATTGCGCCAGCCCGGAGGCGCTGATCGCCGCCGCGAGGCTAAGGCCGCTGCCGAACAGGATCAGCACGTCCCAGGGCAGGCCCTTGGTGTCCTCCCAGGCCAGCAGCCGGCTCTGGTCCGGCATGCCCGACGGCAGCAGGAACAGCGCCAGCGCTCCGATCAGCGCGATCAGCGTATCATCGAGCGCCGGGATCATGGCGCCGTAGAGCGGGCGCAGCATCCAAGCCAGGGCCGTGAGCACAAACACCACCGCAACGCGGATCTCGGCCCGCGACATGGGTCCGAGCTTGGCAAGTTCGTCGGTGACGAAATGACCGGCACTGCCGCCGATCTCGCGCCCGACCGGATACAGCCAGTTCAGGAGCAGCCACACCGCGCCGAGCAGCAGCACCGTCAGCGGCAGGCCAAGCAGCATCCATTGTGCAAAGCCGATCACGATGCCCTGTTCGCGCGCGAGGTAAGCCGCCAGCAGCGCATTGGCCGGGGTACCGATCAGCGTCGCCAGCCCGCCGATCGAGGCGCCATAGGCCACCGACAACAGCAGCGCGATCTTGAGATTGCGCCGGGCGGTCTCGGAGAGATCGCTGTGGGCGCCCTCAAGCAGCGCCAGCACCGATATTGCCACCGGCAGCATGATGATCGCGGTCGCCGAATTGGAGATCCACATGCTGAGAAATGCGGTGGCCAGCAACAGGCCGCCGCTCAAGCGCCGCGAGGTCACGCCGACCAGCGCCACCACGCTCAGCCCGATGCGCCGGTGCAGCGACCAGCGCTGCATCGCGGTGGCGATCACGAAGCCGCCGAGAAACAGAAAGATGATCGGATCGGCATAGGGCGCGGCCGCGTCGCGCAGCGCATTGATGCCGAGCAGCGGAAACAGCACCAGCGGCAGTAGCGAGGTCGCCGGAATCGGGATCGCCTCGGTGATCCACCACGTTGCCATCAGCAGCGCCACCGCCGCAACGCGCCACGCGGCCACCGGCATGTCGCCCGGCGCCGGCAATGCCAGCATCGTGGCGGCAAGAGCCGCGCCGATCAGAATGGTGAAGATGCGGTTGCGCTCGGCAGACGGCGTTGTTGTCATCGCCCAGGGATCAACCGGGCCGACAGCGGCGGCCTTGACCCCGATCAAGCACCGGCTGCGCCCGATTGATGCAGGTGAGCCGAGGACCGGTGTTTGCAGGACGGCGCGGGCAGGATGGCTAGTGGATCAGCGGCTGCCCGGCCAGAAATCCGACGATGACGGACGCGGTTCGGGCGGCGGGCGGCGCTTGACCGGCTTCTTGCGTGCCGGCGGCTGTTCCGGCTCGCTGCTTTTCGCCCCGCCCAGCCGCTTGAGCGCGGCATCGGCGGCCCGCTCGCCGCTGTCCCAGGCGCCTTCCACCGTGCCCCACAGCGTTTCGTGGGTGGCCTCGCCGGCCAGAAACAGATTGCCGAGCGGCTCGGCCAGCACGCGGCGCGACGATTGTCCGCCCGGTTGCGCCGCCGACATCGCGCCCAGCACCAACGGATTGGCATTCCAGCGTGTGGCGCTGGCGTGCTTGACGCCGGCCACCGCCTCGCTGCCGAACAATTTGCCGAGCCATTCCTTGGCGAAATCGATCATCGCCGCTTCGCCCTGCTGCGCCAGCTCGCGGCCGAACGCGCCCGCGACATCGACCGTGCACAGCGACGAGCCGCCGATATTGGCGAACAGAAAGCCGGTGCGCGCATCAGAGCTGCGCTCGATCACGATCTCGTCCTTGGCAAGGCCGAGCCGATTGCCGGCGAGCTGCAACGCGATGCGGTCATAGCTGCCGAGCGACAGCTTGGCCGCGGCATCGAGGTGGCGCTTGGGCAGTTCGGGCGCGAATTTGATGGCGCCGGAGCCGAGCACATTGCTCGACACCGTGATGATCGCGGCGCGCGCGCTGATGCGCCCGGCCGGCGTCTCGACCGCGACGTCGCGATTGCTCCACACGATGCGCTGCGCCGGGGTCGACAGCGCCACCGGCAATCCCTCGCCGAGCTTGCCGAGCAGCGCACCGACGCCGGGGCGGCACGCCACCATCGCCATGCGGTCCTGCGCGCGATACTGATCGAGTGCCGACAGGTCCTTGAGGTCCTTGCCGCTGGCATAGGGCCCAAGCAGAAATTCCACGGTCGAGGTCCAGTCGCCGAGGTCGCGCGGCAGCGCCGCCGCGCAGGCGATGTCGGCTTTGCGCGCCGCCTCGTCGAGCGCGCGGCTGGCGCGCACCAGGGTGACCAGCAGATTCTCGCTCTCGCTCGGGCGGGCGTTGCGGCGGCCGATCCGCAATTTCTGGCCGGGCGGCGCCGAGGCGACATCAAGGCCGGCGCCGCGCGCCAGCTTCACCAGCGCATTGCTTTCCGGATTGTGCAGCCAGGCGGCGCCGCGATCATAGGGCACGTCAAAACTGCTGAGATCGGTCTGGCAGCGGCCGCCGAGCTGCGGCGCGGCGTCGATCATGATCACCTTGCGGCCCGCCGCGATGATGCGGCGCGCGGCGGCGATGCCGGCGGCCCCGGCGCCGATCACCACGATATCGGCTTCGCGCGGCAGCGGCGCGGCACGGGCGCGCTCACCATAGGCCGGCACAAGCACGGCCGCCGCCGAGGCCGCCAAGAACCCGCGGCGGGACAACATCATCCGATCACTTCCAAATCTGCGAATCCGGGCAGGACGCAGACCTTGCCGTATCGAGCCTTCCCGGGCAACTTAAATGGTTAACGAGATCTGAAGGCGTGATTTTAGTGAACCATTTTGAAACGGCTGACGGCCAAGATCATCGAAAATCGCATTGAGTTGGAAGCGCACATGGGCATGTTGCTCGACCGTATCGGCAAGGTCATCACCGACTACCTGCAGAAAGAGCTGTCTGGCTACGAGCCGTTCACTCCGAGTAATCCGTCCCAGCTCACCGAGCTGATGAGGCCGGGCGATGTGCTGCTGGTCGAAGGCAACAGCCGGATTTCCGGCATTATCAAATACCTGACGCAATCGACCTGGAGCCACGCCGCGCTCTATGTCGGCGAGATTCAGGGCGCCAGCAGCCCGGACGGCGAGCCGCATGTGCTGGTCGAGGCCAATATCGGCGAGGGCGTCGCGTCATCGCCGCTGTCGCGCTATCTGCAATATCACACCAGGCTGTGCCGCCCGGTCGGATTGTCCGACGAAGACCGGCAAGCCGTCTGCCGCTACGCCATCGACCGGATCGGCTATGGCTACGACACCAAGAACATCATCGATCTGATGCGCTATCTGGTGCCGATGCCGTTTCCGCAACGCTGGCGCCGACGGATGATCGCGTTCGGCTCCGGCCATCCCACCAAAATCATCTGCTCGGCGCTGATCGCGCAGGCATTCGACGCGGTGCGCTATCCGATCCTGCCCAAGATCACCACCGCCGGCTCACGCCAGGCGCGCCGCGAGATCCTGCACATCCGGCACTCCTCGCTGTACATGCCGCGCGATTTCGACATCTCGCCCTATTTCGAGGTGGTGAAGCCGACCATCGTCGCCGGCTTCGACTACACCGCGCTGCATTGGGCCGATAAGCAGCGGTCGTTGGCGGAGACCGAGACGTTCGATCCGTTCCACGATCCGGCCTCGCCGCCGGTGTTTCCGGCCACCACCAGCGATCGCGACGCCTCCTCGCCGGAGCTTGCGGCGTAATAGCGCCGCTGGCGGCGCAGAACGCCTTGATCTTGTCCAAGCGATCCGAGATGTCTACCTCTGCCGAGGCTTTCGCAGAGGACCCGCCAGATGATCAATGCCGCCATCAAGGCTCTGAACCAGATCCTGTCGCCGCCGATGCGATCGATCCTGTGGCGCTCGATCGCGCTGGCGCTGGCGCTGATCACGGTGGCTGCGATCGGACTGCAACGCACCTTGAGCTGGTTCGCCACCTCCGGCGAAAGCTGGGCCGAGATGGCGCTCGGCTCCGGCTTTCAGACCCCGCTGCACATCCTGTCCTGGATCGTGTCGATCGCGGCCGGGCTCGGCGTGGTGCTGGGCGCGGTGTTTCTGATGCCGGCGGTGACCTCGCTGGTCGCGGGCTTCTTCGTCGATGACGTCGCCGACTTTGTCGAACGCGACTCCTACCCGGCCGAGCGCCCCGGCACCGCCGTGCCGTTTAGCACCGCGATGCTGCACACCGCCCGCACCGCGGCGCTGACCATTCTGGTCTATCTCCTGGCGCTGCCCTTCGTGTTCATCGCCGGCGCCGGCTTCATCGCGTTCTTTGTCGCGACCGCGTGGCTGCTTGGCCGTGAATATTTCGACCTCGCGGCGATGCGTTTCCGCTCTCCCGCCGAGGCCAAGGCGCTGCGTCAGGAGAATTCCAGCACGGTGTTTCTCGCCGGACTGGTGATCGCCGGCTTCGTGTCGATCCCGATCGTTAACCTCGCGACGCCGCTATTCGGCATGGCGTTCATGGTCCATCTGCACAAACGGCTGTCCGGCCCGCGGCCCGAGCTGCTGCGACCGGAGCGCAGGCCCGACCTGCCGCTCGGTTAGTCGCCCGAACCAATGACCCGTGCCCGCGCTTTGTCGCGGGCAGCGGCCCTTCCCTCCCCCTTGCGGTGAGGGTGGCCGGCCGTAGGCCGGTCGGGTGGGGGTAAGCCACGCACGCATCGATGCACTGAGTCCCCCCACCCCGGCCTCCGCTTCGCTCGGCCGACCCTCCCCGCGAGGGGGAGGGATACCGCAGGGCTCGGCGAAGGAGCCGCAGGCGCGGCGCTACACGGTCTTTTCCGGCCAGCGGCACAGATCGTTGATCAGGCAGCTTTCGCAGCGCGGTTTGCGCGCGAGGCAGGTGTAGCGGCCGTGCAGGATCAGCCAATGATGGGCGTGGCGCATGAAGGCAGCCGGAATGACCCGCTCGAGCCCGAGTTCGACCGCGAGCGGCGTGTCGCCGGGCGCGAGCCCGGTGCGGTTGGCAACGCGGAACACATGGGTATCAACCGCCATGGTCGGCTGACCGAACGCGACGTTCAGCACCACATTGGCGGTCTTGCGGCCGGCGCCGGGCAGGCTCTCCAGCGCCTCGCGGCTGTCCGGCACCGCGCCGCCAAAACCGTCGATCAGCTTCTGCGATAGCGCGATCACGTTCTTGGCCTTGTTGCGGTACAGGCCGATGGTCTTGATGAAGTCGCGCAGCCGCTCCTCACCAAGATCGACCATTTTTTGCGGGGTATCGGCGATCGCGAACAGCTCGCGAGTCGCCTTATTGACGCCGGCATCGGTGGCCTGCGCCGACAGCACCACCGCCACCAGCAGCGTGAACGGGTTGAAGTGCTCAAGCTCGCTTTTCGGCTTCGGATTGGCCTGCTCAAACCTCGAAAAGGCAGTGGTGATCTCAGCTTCGCTCCACGGCACCGGCTGCGGCCGGCTCGCGACTTTGCGCGCGCTGGCGGCTCCCGGCAGCCGCTTGGCCCGTGCCACCTTGCCGGCGGCGCTGCCGCGCTTGGCCGGCGTCGTTGTCGATTTCGCCATGCTGTTCCTCACCCTCGCTGCGGACCGGAGCGCTTCGCCGCGCCGCTGGCGCGTTTTATCATCAAGCGCGCCGCGCGGCGCCCCCTGCGCCAAGCTATTCGGAAAGCGGGTGGGCATTGGCGCCGCGATCACTAGATTCGAGCGCATGACCATGACCGTCACGGCATCGATCGACCCGCACCGCGACCCGGCTTTGCCGGCGGCGGCACTGCGCGATTATGACAGCGTGCGCCGCGCGATCGCGTTCATGTCACAGCATTGGCGCAGCCAGCCGCCGATCGAGGCGGTGGCCGAAGCGGCCGCGCTGACGCCGGACGAACTGCATCTGCTGTTCCGGCGCTGGGCGGGCCTGACGCCCAAGGCGTTCTTGCAGGCGCTGACGCTCGACTATGCCAAAAACCTGCTGCGCGATTCCGCCAGCGTGCTCGACGCCGCGCTCGCCAGCGGGCTGTCCGGCCCCGGCCGGCTGCACGATCTGTTCGTCAGCCACGAGGCGATGTCGCCGGGTGAATGGAAAAGCGGCGGCGCCGGCTTGCTGCTGACTTACGGCTTCCACCCCTCGCCGTTCGGCAGCGCGGTGGTGATCGCCTCGCCGCGCGGCCTGACCGGGCTGGCGTTCGCCGATCCCGGCGAGGAAGCGGCAGCACTGGCCGACATGCAGCGGCGCTGGCCGCGCGCCAGCTACCGGCATGACGACGCAGGCACCGCGGCGCTGGCGCAGCGGGTGTTCGATCCTTCGCGCTGGTGCGCCGAGCAGCCGCTGCGGGTGGTGCTGATCGGCAGCGATTTCGAGATCAGGGTGTGGCAGACGCTGCTGAAAATCCCGATGGGCCGCGCGGTCAGCTATTCCGACATCGCCGGCCATCTCGGCGCCGCCAAGGCGGCGCGCGCGGTCGGCGCCGCGGTCGGCCGCAATCCGATCTCCTTCGTGGTGCCGTGCCATCGCGCGCTCGGCAAAGGCGGCGCGCTCACCGGCTATCATTGGGGCCTGACCCGCAAGCAGGCGATGCTGGGCTGGGAGGCCGGGCACAGCCAGTAGAGTAGTGCAGCTTAACCCCGGGCGGTTGATACCAACCACTCCGCAGGTCATGGCCGGGCTCGTCCCGGCCATCTACGTCTTTGTTCTTGCACCGCTTTCAAGACGTGGATGCCCGCGACAAAGCGCGGGCATGACGCGTCGTGAGATCGTCCGATCGTCATCTCGCTCGGTTTGAGCGATCTCAGCCTTCTAATGATCCGAACCGTTGCCGCCATGGCTGAGCCGGTCGGACAAAGCCAGCAGCAGCGTCGAGACCACGAACACCAGATGGATGCCGATCAGCCAGGCGAGCTTGGTCGAATCATAGGCGCCGTCGAGATGCATGAACGCCTTCAGCACCTGGATCGCGGAAATCGCCACGATCGAAGCCAGCAGCTTCTGCTTCAGCCCGGCGAAATCGACCTTGGTCATCCAGGCCGGCCAATCCGGGTGGTCGTTGGGATCGATGCGCGACACGAAGTTCTCATAGCCGGAGAACACCACAATCAGGATCAGATTGGCGGTCAGCGTCACGTCGATCAGCGACAGCACGCCGAGGATGATGTCACTTTCCTTGGCCAGCGGCGCGTGCTGGATGAATTCGTAGACCAGCAGCACGAATTTATAGAGCAGCACCGCCAGGCTGACGACCAGCCCTAGATAGAATGGCGCCATCAGCCAACGGCTGTTGAACAGCACGCCCTCAAACGAGCGCTCGAATCGTTTGGTGCGCTTCAGCGGGCGTGGATTAGTCGGGCCGGTCGTTCCCATTGCCAACTCCCATCAGTGCGCGAAGCGTAGCGAGCAAGCCCGGCAAAGTCACGCCATCCGCGCCGATGTCGATCAGGATTGCTGCGGGAGCTTTATGACAGCGGCGCGATGCGCGCCGAGCAATCCTGCGTCCCTTGCGGGCTTGGATTGCTTCGCTTGCAAAGACGGCCTGCTAATACCAATGGTGATTGGTACCAACCGCTCCGCACGTCATGGCCGGGCTCCGTCCCGGCCAACCACCCCTTTGATCTTGATACGCTTTTAAGACGTGGATACCCGCGACAAGCGCGGGCATGACGAGTCAATGGGAGGAGCCGCTGGTATAAGGCAGCCTTGTCAGGCCGCCTTGTTCTTGGCGGTGATCAACTTGCGGTTGATCAGGCACTCGGCGATCTGAATTGCGTTGAGCGCCGCGCCCTTGCGCAGATTGTCCGACACGCACCACAGCGACAGCCCGTTCTCCACCGTGGCATCCTCGCGGATGCGGCTGATGTAGGTGGCGTCTTCGCCCGCGGCCTCATAGGGCGTGACGTAACCGCCCGGCTCGTGCTTGTCGATCACCAGGCAGCCCGGCGAGGTGCGCAGGATGTTGCGCGCTTCGTCGGCCGAGATCGGGTTCTCGAACTCGATATTGACCGCCTCGGAATGGCTGACGAACACCGGCACGCGCACGCAGGTCGCGGTCAGCTTGATTTTGGGATCAAGAATCTTCTTGGTCTCCGCCATCATCTTCCATTCTTCCTTGGTGAAGCCGTCTTCCATGAACACGTCGATCTGCGGGATGACGTTGAAGGCGATCCGCTTCGGAAACTTCTTCGATTCGATCTCGCTGACGGTGAACACCGCCTTGGTCTGCGAGAACAACTCGTCCATCGCGTCCTTGCCGGCGCCGGACACCGACTGATAGGTCGCGACCACCACGCGCTTGATCACCGCGCGGTCATGCAGCGGCTTCAGCGCCACCACGAGCTGCGCGGTCGAGCAGTTCGGATTGGCGATGATGTTCTTCTTGCCAAAACCGGCCAGCGCGTCGGCATTGACCTCCGGCACGATCAGCGGCACGTCCGGGTCCATGCGCCAGGCCGAGGAATTGTCGATCACCACCGCGCCCTGCGCGCCGATCTTGGGCGACCATTCCTTGGACACGTTGCCGCCGGCCGACATCAGGCAGATGTCGACGTCGCTGAAATCGAAATTTTCCAGCGCCTTCACTTTCAGGGTCTTGTCGCCATACGACACATCGACACCCTGCGAGCGGCGCGACGCCACCGCGACCACTTCGTCGGCGGGGAATTTCCGCTCGTCCAGGATGTTGAGCATCTCGCGCCCGACATTGCCGGTCGCTCCGACCACCGCGACTTTGTAACCCATCGTTGACTCTCCGAAGAAAAATGCCGCGCTGGGGCGCGGAAAGGGAGCAGGCCGCGCTTCTATGCGACAAGCGCTGGTAATACAACTTGATCGCCGCCCCCGCCATCCCGCTTGAGCCATGTTTTTCCGTTCGATTTCGGCTGTCGCAGGCTCCCTGGACCGCCCCCCCGACCCCTCTGGCGCCGCGCCGTGCCGGCCGAGACTGCGGCGACGCGCTGCTCAGGCTGTTGGTGGGCCTTGGCGCCTTGGCGCTGCTGGCGGCGATTGCGCTCTACACCGCCAAACCGTTCGTTGCGCTGCTCGGCTCTGCGGTCGCCGCATCGCCCGTGATCGCGGGTAGCGAGCCGCAATCATCCGGCAAAACAGCAGGTTATGACAGCCAAAGCCCTCTGGGCGCGGGCCTCCCGGCGCCTCCGGGCAGCATTGGGGCCGCCGAAGCCCAGCGCCTGAAGCTGCGCGGCAGCCTGTAGCCGCCCCATGGCCGGCGCGGTCGGCCGCGAGGCGCCAGCTCAGCGCCAGGCCGTAACGGGTCTGCGCGCCGCCGCCGCGGCAACGCGCTGTTATTTCATGCAACATTTGTCCAGGGCGCGCCATTATGTCAGGCGGTGTGGCTGGTTGGTCCTTGTGGCGCGGCCGTGACGCTGACTAAAATGGCGAGAATCGATCGGCTACTCGGAACACCCCGGCAGATCAGCCGGCCACCTGCTGCGATGAGGACAAGATGAGCTTGAAATTCCCTGCTGCGCGGAAACTCGCGGTGCTGCTCGCGGCGGCGGCCGTCATGGCCACGGGCCTTTCCACCGACGCCGATGCCGCCAAGCGCAAGCGCACCGATCGCGGCACCTATAGCAACGGCCCGAACGTGTCGTATCAGGCCGGCCCGCTCACCCGCATTTACGTCACCAAGCGGTCCTGGCTCGACGCCGGCACCGAAGTGCTGCCCGGCGATCGCAAGTTCTCGGATTATGCGTTCCCGCCCGGCCGTTCGTTCGGCCAGGAGAACCTCAACCGGCCGCTGGACCGCCAGCCGCTCAGCCCCTGGTCCGACCTCGGCGGCTATCCGCAGCGCTTCCCGCTGTACTGAGGCTGGCGTGCGCTGACGCACGCACTCTGAAATGCAAAATGCCCGGCTCGCGCCGGGCATTTTTGTTGGTGAGTGCACTTTTAATACTAGTGGCTCCTACCATTGACCCGTCATGCCCGCGCTTGTCGCGGGCATCCACGTCTTGAAAGCGCTGCAAGATCAAAGACGTGGATGGCCGGGACGAAGCCCGGCCATGACGAGCGGAGTGGTTGGTATCAATGACCGTTGATAAGGCGGCCTCTGAACTGCCGGCGTGCTCATTCGCCGAGTCCCTCGTGACCCCTCCCGCTCGCGGGGAGGGTCGGCCGAGCGAAGCGGAGGCCGGGGTGGGGGGCTCCAAGCTCAGCCCACCGTGTACCCCCACCCGACCGGCCTTACGGCCGGCCACCCTCCCCACAAGGGGGATCGTTGCGTAATTTGATGACGCAGGTTTTTGAGGGGACTTTGGACAGGTTTGCGGTGTGTCTTGGAGCGTCCGCGGGCGGCTAAGCGAGG
>NZ_QJTI01000023.1 GCF_003217325.1 Rhodopseudomonas faecalis | reverse complement strand
ATGTAATTCCGTTCGATCGTCCGATCAAAGCTGTTGTCACGCATCGAAGCCTCCCTGAAGGGCGGATTCGATCACCGAATTGTTGAACATGCACAGCAATGACGAAAAAGCCGATCAGTGCTGGTCGGCTGGGGTAAGCGCAGCGAAATCCAACGCGGCCGTGCCGCGGAGAGGTTACGCTGCGCTGAGCCGTTACAGCGTCCTTACAATTTCGGCAGCGCGGTCAGCGTTACGTTGAGAAAGCCCTCGGCGGCGGCGGTGACGCGCAGCGTCTTGGCGTCGAACGCCAGCCCCGTGAGCCGCAGGCTCTCGATATCGGAGGCGACGCGGATGCCTTCCTCATTGAGATGATAATCGGCGATCATCGCGCCAAGCCGCCGCTGCAGATTGGTCGCAAACGGCTTCAAATCGAGCACCGCCTTGTCGGCGAGCGCCTGCTGCACCAGCGGCAGCGCGGCGCGGGCGGCGCCGCCGAGCAGGCCGAATGCGGCTTCGGATTCCACCGCGACCTCAAGATCACCAAGCCGCAATGTCTGCTGTTTGGCATCGAGCAGCGGCTTGCCCCAGATGAACACGGTGGCATCGCCGCCCAGGCCGAACCAACTGGCCTTTTCGCGAGCCTTGACCTGCAGCGAGATCAGTAGCCGCTCGCCGGAGGCGGTGACATTGGCGCGCTTCACGGTCATCTCGACCGCGCCGCTGCCGTCTTCCGGAAACGTCTTGTTGGCCAGCTGCGCTTCCAGCATCCGATCGATTTCGGTGAACGGCGTATCGATCGGCACGCTGATATGCACGCCATTCTGGTCGGCCGGCACAAAATTCAGATTGGCCGGGAATGGGCATTCCGGTTTGGTCTGCGCCGCGGTCACCCGTGTTTCGGTCTCGATGCCCATGGTCAGCACCAAGGCGCCGTTTTCGACCTTGGGCTGGGCGGCCAGCGCCTTGGTCGGGCGCAATTCCAGCCACAGCCCCTGCACGGCGATGCCCTGCAACGGAATCGAGCGGCACAATTTTGACCATTCCTGCCGGGCGTTGCGTTCCAGCCCGCTGTCATTGCGGATGCGCTGCTGCAACTGCGCCAGCTGCTCGTTGACCGCTTTATCGATCATCGGCTTGACCTGCGCCGGCACGTTGACGCGCAGTCCCGACACCGCCACCGAATTATCGTTGAGCGCCACCTGGGCGCTGAGATTGGGCTCGACCCGCCAGTTCGGCGTCAGCGCCGGGCGCGCCGCCATCGCGATCGTGCCGTTGATGTCGGCATTGGCGTTGAACGATTTGATGTTGACGCCGATCTGCTCGGCGGCCTTGCTGCCGAGCAGCTTGCCGAGCGCGTCGTTGACCGCGGTCTTGGCATTCCCGGACAGCGCGCCCTTGACCGCGAGCGTGCCGGAAATCGGCGCCGCCAGGCCAAGCTGGCTCTGCGTGCCGCTGGCGGTGATCACGCCGCGGGTCGCGGTCCAGGCGATGTCGGCGTCCTGCAACAGTTGCGGCACCGGATTGGCAGCCTTGCCGGCGAAATTGCGCGGGGCGGTGCGTTCGGCGAGATCGCGGATCACGGTCAGCGGAATCGCGACCGGCACCACGATCGTCGAGGTGCGGGCGGTCGGCAGCGCGGGCAGCGGCGCGAGCGGCGGCGGCGTCACATTGGCGGGGCGCGGTGTCAGCGCGTCATAGATGAACGATCCCGCGACGAACGACGCGGTCAGCGCCGCGGCGCCGATCAGGATGGGCTTAAGTCGCATGAGTTTCCCGTGCAATCACATGATGCGATTTTACAGGCACGGGCAGAGCCGCACCAGACCCGCCGCCTCAAGGGTGGACAGCGTGGTCTGAATGGTCCGGGAATGCGACCATGATATGATCGACATGCCATCGCATGCGTGCTGCCATGATCGGCGGGCGCGCAGCGCGCGCAAGCCGCGCGCGGCTAGAGTCTCACCGGCTTGTCCGGCGTGCAGCCGAGCTGGCCGCCGAGCGCGGCCCAGCGCGAGCAGGTCGATTCCGGCGTGGTCGTGCCTTCGACCTGGATGCAGTGGTCGGGCTCCAGGAAGAACCGGCAATTGCCGCAGCGCCGATAGGAATCACTGAACGACGCATGCCGCGCCGCGTCCTTGCTGATCTTCTGCGGAAAGAGCTGCGAACAGCTGCGGTCCTCGGCGCCGTTCTGAGCGAGCGCCGATCCGGTCAGCGCGGCACCGACGCAGGCGCTGGCCACCGATAGCGACGATAGCAGCAGCCGGCGGCGCGACAGCTGGGGCGAGGGGCGGGGCGGATCGAGCCGCATGACAAAGGCTCCACGACAGGGGACCGGATGGCGCAAAACTAGCCCTGTCGCGCGCGATGGGGAAGTTCTACGGCAGCGTGCTGACGCGGGCTGCGACACCCCGTCAGCACCAGATCATGCCGATTACTGTACGATTAGCCGAACGGTCAGTGCGGAGGGTGTCGCCATGCCCTGGCGGGCGCGCTGTTACTCCCTGTTGTACGCGATCGTCTGGCTGCGAACGGGGATATCGGCGCGGCGGGTCATCGGCAGCACCACCACCTTGGTGCCGACGCGGACGCGCGAGTACAGATCGCTGACGTCGGCATTGGTCAGCCGGATACAGCCCGAAGACACCCGGGTGCCGATGGTGTTCGGCGCGTTGGTGCCGTGAATGCGATAGATGGTGCCGCCAAGATACATGGCGCGCGCGCCGAGCGGGTTGCCCGGGCCGCCGACCATGAAGCGCGGCAGATAAGGCTGCCGGGCGATCATTTCCGCCGGCGGGGTCCAGTTCGGCCACTCGGCCTTGCGGGTGATCGACTGCACGCCGGACCAGGTAAAGCCGTCGCGACCGACGCCGATGCCGTAACGCACCGCGCGGCCATTGCCGAGCACGAAATACAGATAGGTATTCGGGGTATCGATCACGATGGTGCCGGGCGCCTCGCGGGTGGCGTAGTTGACGATCTGGCGTTTTAGCCGGGCCGGCAGCTCGGTGCTGGCGCCGTCGTCATTGGTATCGGGAATGGCCTGCACCTGGGGCTCGGGCGCCTGCTGCACCGGCGGCAGCGGCAGGAACGGGAATAGCGGTAGCGGCGCAGCAAAGGCCGGCGACGCGGCATTGGCCATCAGCGCCAGCGCGGCGACGGCGAGGAGACGGCCAGACAATGATCGGAATCCCGAAATTCCCAGCATTTCCCTGTCCTCTGTTTGCGCCTCATGCGCGCCTTTGCGGCGCTGCGTTATGACAGAGGCTAGCAAGGTGCCGTTTCCGGACGTTTTCACCTGTGGCCGAAATTGGTTTCGTCTCGGCAAGGTTTGTTTCGCCATGAGGGGTTTTGCGCGGCTGCGGAACTGGTCCGGGGAGGGGCGAGCTGGCGGCTAGGCGCCTGCTGGCTCAGCCCGCCGGGCGGCGGGCACGGCCGGTTGCTTGTCACCATAGATGGGCCCGATATAGGCTGGCCGGAGCTGCCCGGCGTGCAACAGGGCAGAGGCAAGCAGTCGAGGCGTCACATGACAAAGTTGGCAATCATCGCTGCGGCCGTGGCGATCACTTGGCCGGTCGCGGCGCAGGCCTATGATGGCATTGGCCCGGGTGTGGCTGGAGGCGTGATGGCTGGCGCGATGATCGGCAGCGCCAGCGGGCCTTATGATTATTTCGGCCCCTATGGCCCGAAGGCACCGAAGACCGGCCGCAATCCGCGGGTCGAACGCGGTCCCTATCACGAGCGCTCGACGGTCTATGTGCCGCGGCGGCCTGGTCAGGACCGGCGCAGCCATGCGGTCAATTATTACTACCCGTCGTCCTCGACCTATTACTATCGTAGTTGGACGGCTGATAGCTGGTAACAGGCGCGTCGCGCATCGCGGCAGTTGCTCACATTGCGCCGCAGAGTTCTGCGGCGTGAAGCTCTGCCGGGTAGCGGCATGGGCAGGCCGTCAATGCCGGGTCTTGTTGCCCGCGTTCATGAAGGGGCGCCGGGCGGATTCGTGCTTTTCATAGAGTTCGAGCCAGCGCTCATCCTCCGGCATCACCCAATCGACTTCGCCGATTTGCGGGCGCGGGCATGAGCTGGCGATGATCTCCTCGAGCCGAAAAAACTCCTCGGTCTCTTCGGCCGAAAGGCCGATCAGCACGCGGTTGCCTTTGGCATCGATCTGAAAAGCGTCGTCGTCTTTGATCATGATGCGGATCAGTTGAGCATCGCCGCGTCTGCCGTCAACGTAAACCACTGCTTAACCTAACCGCTCAACCTTAATGGAGCGGGGTGTTCTCGCGCAGCTGCGCGTCTTCGCCGCAGGCTGATGGTTAACAGCCGGTGAAGACAGGCCAACAACAAATCCTTAAAGAAATTGATCGAGTGTCCGCGCATGATGCGCGGAGTTCGTTTGTTCCTGGTCGGCTCCATCGCCCTTGTTTCGTTGGCGGGATGCGGTCGCGGACTGTTTCAGTTCGCTGAGCGCGAGCCCTGGCGAGCCGAGGCCGAAGTCGCATGCCTGAAATCCGGCGCGGTCAAAATGAGCGCCGACGTGGTGCAGATCGATCCGATCTCGGGTCCCGGCGTATGCGGCGCCGACTATCCGCTCAAGGTGGCGGCGCTGGGCGAGGTTGGAGCGGTCGGCTTTGCCGACGAATTGCGCCCGCCAGGGCAGGTCGGGGCGGCGCAGCCGCGCTGGCCGATCAATCAGCAACCGAGCTATCAGCCGGCCGCCGCGCCAGCCTCAGCCTATGGGGCGCGGTCCGGCCCGGTGCCGCTCAACGCGCCGGGCAGCAGCGCCGATGACGAGACCGAGCTTGGGCCGGACGGGCCGGGTGCGGCCCCTTCGGGCCGAGCCGATCCGCGTTCGGCCTATGGCGGCGGGCATGATTCTGCGCCGCCGCGGCTCGGCTCCGGCATGGGCAATGTCACCGGCGCGGTCGGTCCGGTCGCGATCAAGCCGGTCGCGACGCTGGCCTGTCCGATCGTGTCGACGCTCGATAAATGGCTGGTCGAGCAGGTGCAGCCGGCGGCGCTGCGCTGGTTCGGCGCGCGGGTGGTCGAGATCAAGCAGATCTCGGCGTATTCCTGCCGCGGCATGAACGGCAATTCGCGTTCGCGCATCTCCGAACACGCCTTTGGCAATGCTTTTGACATTGCCGGCTTCACCTTCGCCGACGGCCGGCGCATCACGGTGCGCGATGGCTGGAAGGGGCTGCCGGAGGAGCAGGGCTTTTTGCGCGATGTGCACGCCTCGGCCTGCGAATATTTCAGCACCGTGTTGTCGCCAGGCTCCAACATCTATCACTACGACCACATCCATGTTGATCTGATGCGGCGCAGCAGCGGGCGGCAGGTGTGCAAGCCGGTCGCCGTGTCGGGCGAGGCAATCGCCGGGCGCCTGCAGCGCCATAACGCCTTTGCGGCGGTGCCGTCCTATACCAGCGGGCTCGGCGGCCATCGCCGCGGTGGTTCGCGTTCGAGCCACGGCGACGAGGACGATTACAACAACGAATAGGGCGGGCCGCTTGGCCTGTCAGGATGACGACGGCACGCGATAGGCGGCCAAAAACATCCGCGTCGCGCTGTCGACCACGGCCGCGATCCGCTCCGGCGTCGGTTGCGGCGTCGCCTGAAACACGAATGGCAGGAATAGCGACGCCTGGCAGCTCATCATGAACTGCGAGGCGGCGAATTCGCAGTCGTCGATCTTGAGCACCCCGGCCTCGACCTGGCGCTTGAGCGCCTCGCCCAAGCGGCGCACGGTCTGGGCGATCACCCGTTCATAATAGCTGCGGCCAACTTCGGGCATCCGTTCGGCAATCGCCATCACCGTGCGGATCGCCGAACTGCTGCGCGGTTTGCACAAGGTCTGGATGTAAGCCTGGCCAAAGCCGCGCAATTGCCGCTCGACATCGGTGTCGGCCGAGAAGTCAAAGCTGCCCCAGCCCTGGTCGTGGATTTCGGCCTCGACGATCGCCACGAACAGCGAGTGCTTGTCGGCGAAATAGACATAGAGCGTGCCTTTCGAGACGCCGGCGGCCTTGGCGATCTCGCCCATGCTGGCGCCGTCAAAACCATGTTCCAGGAACACGGCGCGGGCGCCGGTGAGGATCTGCCGGCGCTTGGCGCAATGCTCGTCCGGGGTCGGTGCGGCCTCTGACGGCGACAATCGGGGCATTTCTCCAAACTGTCCTTTGACCAATTTCGGATTGGCTGGTGATGCGGCCGCCAGAACGGCGCGACCGATTTGCAAATACCATTGACCGAACGGTTCGGTCAATGGTATCGGGTCGACCAGGGAGACTTACGTTCAAGATGAGGAGGCCGCCATGGGCGGAACACGCGACCAGACCGCCCGGGCGATTCCGGCTGAGACCGAAGCGGGCGAAGCGCGGGCCGCGGCTGTGTCGGAGCTGCGCCGCAGCAAGGCGGAGGGAGCCGCGCCGGCGGCGATGCCGTCCCCGGCCACCAGCGAACCTCTGACCTCCGAAGATTTGGCGGCGCTGAACGGCAAGCCGAAATCCATTAAGCGCAAGATGATCGGCATTGGCGTCGGTGCGCTGGCCGCGCTCGCCGCTGCGGTGTTTGCCGGGCATTATGTGCTGGTCGGCCGGTTCGTGATCAGCACCGACGATGCCTATGTGCGCGCCAACAACACCATGCTCGGCGCCAAGGTCGCCGGCCATGTCGCCGCGATCCTGCCGGGCGACAATGTTCAGGTGCGCGCCGGCGACGTGGTGTTCCGGATTGATGATGGCGATTACCGGATCGCGGTCGATGCCGCGCGCGCCAAGGTCGCGACCCAGGAGGCGACCATTGCCCGGATCGGCCGGCAGGTGATCGCGCAGGAAAGCGCGGTCGAGCAGGCGCGGGCCCAGCTGGCCTCGGCCGATGCCGCTTCCAAGCGCGCGGCGCTCGATTTCGATCGTCAGCAGGCGCTCAACACCAAGGGTTTTGCCTCGCGCGCCACATTTGAAGGCTCACAGGCCAGCCGCGACCAGGGCGAGGCCGCGGTGCAGGCGGCGCAGGCCGCGTTCAATGCCGCGATCGACACGGTGGAAGTGACCAAGGCCCAGCAGCAGGAAGCGCGCGCCCAGCTCGATGAGCTGAAAGCGTCGCTCGCCAAGGCCGAGCGCGACCTCGATTTCACGGCGGTGCGCGCGCCGGTCGATGGCGTGTTCTCGAACCGGCTGGTCAACACGGGCGACTTCGTGCAGGCCGGCCAGCGGCTTGGCAACATCGTGCCGCTGCAGGGTGTCTATATCGACGCCAATTTCAAGGAAACCCAGCTGCGCCGCATCAAGCCCGGCCAGCCGGTCAACATCTCGGTTGATGCCTATGCCGGCCGCACCATTGAGGGCAGGGTGGAGAGCGTGTCGCCGGCCGCGGGCGCGGTGTTCACGCTGCTGCCGCCCGACAACGCCACCGGCAATTTTACCAAGATCGTGCAGCGCGTGCCGGTGCGGGTGCGGGTGCCGGATGAAGTGGCGCGCGAACATCTGCTGCGCGCCGGCATGTCGGTTTACGTCAGCATCAACACCAAAGAGTAACGCCGCTTTTTAGCGGCCCGCTTGGGCGCCTGCATGTCGGCTTCGATCTCCGCATCCTCCAGCGCCGGCGGCGCGCCGCCGGCCGCCGTCGCCGAACATATTGCGCCAAAGCGGCTGCTGGCGTTTCTGATCATGGTGTTCGGGATGTTCATGGCGATCCTGGACATCCAGATCGTCTCGGCCTCGCTCACCGATATTCAGGCCGGGCTGTCGGCCAGCTCCAGCGAAGTCGCCTGGGTGCAGACCTCCTATCTGATCGCCGAAGTGATCGCGATCCCGCTTTCCGGCTTCCTGTCGCGCGCATTCGGCACCCGTTATCTGTTCGCGATCTCGGCGGCCGGCTTCACCGTCGCCAGCCTGATGTGCGGGCTGACTTCGTCGATCGAACAGATGATCCTGTGGCGCGCGATCCAGGGTTTTGTCGGCGCGGGCATGATCCCGACGGTGTTCGCCTCGGCCTACACGGTGTTTCCGCGCAGCAAGTTTCACATCGTCGGCCCGATCATCGGCCTGGTGGCGACGCTGGCGCCGACGATTGGTCCGACCGTCGGCGGCTACATCACCGACGCTTTGTCCTGGCACTGGCTGTTCTTCATCAACGTCATTCCGGGGATCGGCATCACGCTCGGCGTGCTGGCGCTGGTCGATTTCGATGAGCCGCATTTCGAGCTGTTGCAGCATTTCGATTGGTGGGGGCTCGGCTTCATGGCCGGCTTCCTCGGCTCGCTGGAATATGTGCTGGAAGAGGGCTCGCGTAACGACTGGTTCTCCGACGACTCGATCGCGATCTTCGCGGTGGTGTGCGTGATCTCGGCGGTGCTGTTCTTCTGGCGCGTGCTGACCGCGCGCGAGCCGATCGTCGATATCCGGGCCTTTGCCAATCGCAATTTTGGCCTCGGCTGCATGTTCGCGTTTTTCGTCGGCATCGGCCTGTATGGCCTCACTTACGTCTATCCGCGCTATCTCGCCGAGGTGCGCGGCTATAGCGCGCTGATGATCGGCGAGACCATGTTCATCTCCGGCGCGGCGATGTTCTTGTCGGCGCCCTTGGTCGGCCGGCTGATGCAGAAGATCGACATGCGGCTGATGATCGCGATCGGCATGCTGATGTTCTCATTCGGCACCTGGCTGATGACCTCGATCACCCGCGACTATGATTTCAACGAGCTGCTCTGGCCGCAGATCTTCCGCGGCGTCGGCATGATGCTGATGATGGTGCCGGTCAACACCATCGCGCTCGGCACGCTGGCGCCGTCGCGCGTGAAAAACGCCTCCGGCCTGTTCAACCTGATGCGCAATCTTGGCGGCGCGCTCGGCCTGGCGCTGATCAACACCGCGCTCGATCACCGCACCGATTTTCATATCTCGCGGCTGCACGACAAGGTCACCTGGGCCAACACCAAGGCGGTCGAGACCCTGAATATGCTGACGCAGAAGTTTCAGGGCATGGGCGATGCGTCGCTGATGGCCTTGAAGCAACTCAACCAGATCGTGCACCGCCAGGCGGTGGTGATGAGTTTCGCCGACACCTTCTTGATGCTGACGCTGATCTATGTCGCGCTCAGCACGCTGGTGGTGCTGTTTGCCAAGCCGGCCAATCCGAGCGAGGCGCCGGCCGATCACTGAACCGCGCCGGATGATGCCATCGGGTCGTCTCAATGACCGTCATACCCGCGCTTGTCGCGGGTATCCACGTCTTAAAATCGCTGCAAGATCAAAGACGTAGATGGCCGGGACGAGCCCGGCCATGACGTGCGGAGTGGTTGGTATCAATCGCCGTTGGTATCAGCGGGGGCAAAACGGGCGAGGGGCCCGGCGTGGTCGCGCCGAGCCTCTCGTGAAAAATATCAGCCGGCCTGTAAGCCGGGTTCTGGAGGGCACCGACTGCTTGCGCAGCCGATACGCGGCGGCCATTCCTCTGGGACGACGTTTGCACGCCGCCTCAAGCAACCTACCCGGACAGCGGGTTTGACATCACCCTGCGGAGTTATCGCTGCAAGCAGCGAACTATCCGCGTTGCTGTCCCTATTCGGTTTTGCTCCCGGTGGGGTTTACCTTGCCGTTGCCGTTGCCGGAAACGCGGTGCGCTCTTACCGCACCTTTTCACCCTTACCGCGTCCGCAGACGTGGCGGTTCGTTCTCTGTGGCACTTTCCCTGGGGTCGCCCCCGCCGGACGTTATCCGGCACCGTATGTCGATGGAGCCCGGACTTTCCTCCCCGGCGACCTTTCGGTACTTGCCGGAGCGGCCGCCCGGCCGACTGACGGGGTACGAATGAAGGGTTGGCGGCGCGCCGTCAACCCGGCCCTGGGAAAACCAATGGGTAGGGTGACGAGACGATCAGGCTTTGGCGGCGGTCGGCCGGCCGGCAAGCAGCGCCTGCAAGGTTGCCACCGTCGAGGTGTCGGCGATGCCGTCAACTTTCTGCGGGCGGAAGTGGCGCTGGAACGCGGTCACCACCGCGGCGGTCGCCTGGTCGTACTGGCCGGACGGCGTCAGGCCATAGCCATATTGGGCGAGGCTGTTTTGCAGCGCCAGCACCTCGGGACCATCGGCGCCGAGCTTCATCACCTCGCCGCGGCTGATCGGCGCCGGCGGCACCCAGTGACCGACGCCGGAATCCCACAGCGCCCGCCACGGAAATTTCTCGCCCGGGTCCTGCTTGCGCTCCGGTGCGACGTCGGAATGCGCCAGAATCCGGTGCGGCGCGACATTGCGGCGGATGATGATGCCGCGGCACAGCGCGATCACCGCCGCGACCTGGCGCAGCGGGAAATCCGGATAGCCCCAGTCATGGCCGCGATTGACGATCTCGATGCCGATCGAGCAGGAATTGATGTCTTCCTCGCCGGCCCAGGACGACAGCCCAGCATGCCAGGCGCGCTTTGATTCCTGCACGCACTGCACCACGCGGCCGTCTTCCAGCACCACATAATGGGCGGAGACTTCGGTGCCGGCCTGGCACAGCCGCGCCAGCGCGCCCTCGACATCGGGCATGCCAGTATAATGCAGCACGATCATATCCGGCGTGCGGCCTTTACTGCGCTCGCCGAAATTGGGGGAGGGGATCACATCGGAGACGATCGAGGAATCGGGTACGAATTCCTTCATCTCTGCGACGCTTTTCGGAATCGGGAGCGCACGCCGCCGCTTCGGATCTTGTCGCGCGACCGCGAGCGAACCTGCCAGCATGAGATACTCCAATCCGGGCGGGACCGCGGCAGCGCCACACCCGGCTGCCGCATTCAAAATGAATGATTCACTATCCGGATCGAAGTCGCGGGCCGCAACCAGGTGCTGTCACGGTTTCGCCTTTTTCTGTGGAGTGTCCACAATTTTGGCGACCGGCGCGCGCCAGCGCGGCGGTGAACTGGCGTGGTTCTGATGCAATCCATCAACGGTTTCTTAACGCTGAACGACGTTACTGAGTGGTGAACAACCGGGTCTGCGCGACGCGGTCCGCCAGCTTTGACGCTCGAAACCCATGGCCTGTTTTCCATTCCCATGCGGAGAGCCGGGCATGTCGGCCGGCTCAGCAGCACGCGGCTGGCTGACGGCCAAAGGGCGCCGCGCGGGCCGCGCGCGATCGCTGGGGGCCGGGTTAAGGCACGGAAATGATTGGCGTTACCGGCAGAGCAGGGTGTTGGGTGAGCATGGGCCAGCAGCAACGGCCGCGGCTGAGCCGCGCGAGCGCCGGCCGATGGAGCCTGCGGCCATGATCGCTGAGCAGCCAGTGCGCCATATCTCGGTGCTGGGGCGTGAGGCGGTCGACTGGCTCGCGCCGCGCCCCGGCGGCGTCTATGTCGATGCCACCTTCGGCGCCGGCGGCTATTCGCGCGCCATTCTCGCCATCGATGGCACGCAGGTGATTGCGATCGACCGTGACCGCACCGCGATCGCCGGCGGCTTCGATCTGGTCGAGCGCTCCGCTGGCCGGCTGACGCTGGTCGAGAGCCGGTTCGCGGAATTGGCCGAGGTCTGTGCCGCCCAGAACCAGCCGCAGGTCGACGGCGTGGTGATGGATGTCGGCGTGTCGTCGATGCAGCTCGACCAGGCCGAGCGCGGCTTCTCGTTCCGGCTCGATGGTCCGCTCGACATGCGCATGGGCCAGCACGGTCCGAGCGCCGCCGATGTGATCGCCAGCGCGTCCGAAACTGATCTGGCCAACATCATCTATATTTTTGGCGAGGAGCGGCACTCGCGGGCGGTGGCGCGCGCCATCGTCGCGGCGCGCCGCGAGGCGCCGATCGTCACCACCCGCGCGCTCGCCGATCTGGTTGCCAAGGTGGTGCGCAGCAAGCCCGGCGACATTCATCCGGCCACCCGCACCTTTCAGGGGCTGCGGATTTTCGTGAATGGCGAGCTCGATGAGCTGCATCTGGCGCTGCAGGCCGCCGAACAGGTGCTGCGGCCGGGCGGGCGGCTGGTGGTGGTCTCGTTCCATTCGCTGGAAGACCGCATCGTCAAGGCGTTCTTCGCCGATCGCGGCAAGCAGGGCGGCGGTTCGCGCCATCTGCCGGAGCTGGCACGCCAGCAGCCGAGTTTTGCGATTTTGACCAAGCGCCCGGTGCTGCCGAGCGACGACGAAATCGCCAGCAATCCGCGCGCACGCTCAGCCAAGCTGCGCGCCGGCGAGCGCACCAGCGTGCCGGCCCATGGCGCCGCGCCGTTGCCGTCCTGGCCGACGCTGGCCAGCGTGATGGGGAGGCGCTGATGCGGCTCCTGCATTTGCTGGTGATCGGGGCGTTGGTGTTCGCCGCCGCGCATGTCTACCAGATCAAGATGGAATCAACGATGCGCATGGAGCGGGTGCTGCGGCTGCAGGCCGAAGTCCGCGAACAGCGCGAGGCGATCGCGACGCTGCGCGCCGAATGGGCCAAGCTCGACGCGCCGCTGCGGCTGCAGGGGCTGGCCGAGCGGCATTTGAAGCTGAAGCCGATCACCGCCCAGCAATTCGATTCCTTGAAGAACCTGCCGGAGCGTCCGCCGAGCTTCAACGGCGCTGGCGATTCCGACGCGCTGGCCGCGATGATCGACACCATCGATCCTGACATCATCACCGGCTCGCTGCCGGCGCCGGAGGTCGGCCAGTGACAGAGCCGGTCACCATTCGCGTGCCCACCGAGCCCTGGCGGCGGCGCCTGATCCGCAGCCTGCTGTACGGCAGCAACGTCGATCGCGTCGCCAAGGCGCGCGCGCGCGTCGGCTTTGCCATGATCGCCTTTGCGGTGGTCTATGCGGTGATCGGCATCCGGCTCGCCACCATTGCCATGGTCGGCGACAGCCATAGCGCGCGGCGCTCCGGTTCACAGGACGCGGTCGCCACCGCGCGGCCCGACATTCTCGATCGCAACGGCGCCATTCTCGCCACCGACGTCAAATCGCCGTCGCTGTTTGGCGAACCGCGCCGCATCATCGACAAGGACGAGGCGGTCGAGCTGCTCACCGCGACGCTGCCCGATCTCGACACCATCGAAGTGCGCGACCGGCTGTCGTCCAAGAAAGGCTTTGTCTGGCTGAAGCGCGAAATCACGCCGCAGCAGCAGCAGGAAATTCGCCGGCTCGGCATTCCCGGCATCGGCTTTTTGCGTGAGAACCGCCGCATCTATCCGAGCGGTCCAGCGGTCTCGCATCTGATTGGCCTCGTCAACATCGACAACCAGGGCATCGCCGGCATCGAGAAATGGCTCGATAGCAACGGGCTTGCCGATCTGCATCGCGCCGGCTTTGCTTCCGACCGGCTGCAGCAGCCGGTCGAGCTCGCGATCGATCTGCGCGTCGAACACGCGCTGCGCGATGAGCTGCTGAAGGCGCAGGAGAAGTACAAGGCCAAGGCGGCGTCCGGTCTGGTCAGCAATGTCCGCACCGGCGAGATCGTGGCGATGGTGTCGCTGCCGGATTTCGACCCGAACAATCCGCGCGAGGCTCATGATCCGGACCGCATCAACCGGCTGACCACCGGCGTCTATGAAATGGGTTCGACCTTCAAGACGTTGACGCTGGCGATGGCGCTCGACACCGGCAAGGCCAATCTCAACACGCTCTATGATGCGCGCGGCGCGATGCGCTACGGCAAGTTCGCGATCCACGACACCCATCCGGCCGGCCGTGCCATCACGCTGTCGGAAGTGTTCACGCTGTCGTCCAATGTCGGCGCGGCGCGCGTCGCCTTGAGCCAGGGCGTCGAAGCGCATCGCGCGTTCCTGAAGAAGCTCGGCCAGCTCGATCGGCTGCGCACCGAACTGCCGGAAAGCACCGCGCCGATCGTGCCCAAGCGCTGGGGCGAATTGAACACTGTTACCATCTCGTTCGGCCACGGCATCGCGGTCGCGCCGCTGCAAGCGGTGATGGGGATCAACGCGGTGATCAATGGCGGCTATCTCATTCCGCCGACCTTCTTGAAGCGCACCGAGCAGGAAGCGCTGGCGCTCGCCAAGCGCGTGGTGCGCAAGGAAACCAGCGACAAGATCCGCTATCTGATGCGGCTCAACGCCGAAGTCGGCACCGCCAAACAGGCCGACGTCAAAGGCTACTACATCGGCGGCAAGACCGGCACCGCGGAGAAGGTGGTCAATGGCCGCTATTCCAAGAAGCAGGTGCTGAACTCGTTCACCGCGATCCTGCCGGCCGACAATCCGCAATACCAGCTGCTGGTGATGCTCGATGAGCCGAAGGGGTTGCCGGAAACCCACGGCTTCATCACCTCGGGCTGGAACGCGGTGCCGACCGGCGGCAAAGTGATCGCGCGAATCGCGCCGCTGCTCGGGCTCGAGCCGCGATTTGATCTGCCGCCGTCCGAACGCCTTATTCTTGCAGCATCGAGGGGCACTCCCTGAGCAGCGAGCGCCTGCGCGTTGCGGTTGCAACGGGTTGGTTGCGTCGAAACCGGATTGCGATAAAAGCGCAGGGCCGCCGCCGTTGCGTGCGTTGGATGCGCGGCCTGGTCGCATTCTCAGGATGAGCCGACAAGGCAAATATCATGAAGCTCTCGGAGCTGTTCAGCGAAGATACCGTGGTGCCGCCTGCGGCCGCCGCGCTGGAAGTCAGCGGGCTGGCGGTTGATAGCCGCACTGTGCGGCCCGGCGATCTGTTTTTCGCGCTGGCTGGCGTCAAAACCGACGGGGCGAAGTTCATCGCCCAGGCGATCGAAGCGGGGGCGGTCGCGGTGGCTGGCGATCATGTGCCGTCCGATGAAACCCGGGTGCCGCTGCTGCGCGTCGCCAATCCGCGCCGCGCGTTGGCACTCGCTGCGGCGCGCTTCTATCCGCGCCAGCCGGCCACCATTGCCGCGGTCACCGGCACCTCCGGCAAGACCTCGGTTGCGGCGTTCACGCGGCAGATCTGGGAGCGCCAGGGGCTGGCATCGGCTAGCATCGGCACCATCGGTTTGGTGACGCCGCAGCGCACCGTCTATGGCTCGCTGACCACGCCCGATCCGATCGCGCTGCATCGTTCCATCGATGAAATCACCGGCGAGGGTATTAGCCATCTGGTGCTGGAAGCATCCTCGCATGGCCTTGATCAGCACCGGCTCGACGGACTGCGGATCAGCGCCGGCGGTTTTACCAATCTGTCGCGCGACCACATGGATTATCACCCCGACGTCGCGCACTATCTGGCCGCCAAGCTGCGGCTGTTCCGCGATCTGGTGATGCCGGGCGGCGCGGCGGTGATTTCCGCCGATCATGACTGCTCGGCCGAAGCGATTGACGCGGCGCGCTCGCGCGGCCTGCGCGTGATCAGCATCGGCCGCAATGGCGATCCCCATGACGGCATCCGCTTGCAGTCAACCGCGATCGACGGTTTTGCGCAGCGGCTCACCATCACCCATCAGGGCCGCAGCCACGACATTCTGCTGCCGCTGGTCGGTCAGTTTCAGATCGAGAACGCTTTGGTCGCCGCAGGGCTGGCGATCGGCACCGGCAGCGATCCGCTCACGGTGTTTGATGCGTTGCCGCAGCTCGAAGGCGCCAAGGGCCGGCTCGAACTGGTCGGGCAGCGCAGCGGCGCGCCAATCTTCGTCGACTACGCCCATAAGCCCGACGCACTCGCCAAGGCACTGCAGGCGCTGCGGCCCTATGCCAAGGGCCGGCTGGTGGTGGTGATCGGCGCCGGCGGTGATCGCGATGCCGGCAAGCGGCCGCTGATGGGCGCGATCGCGGCCGAACATGCTGATCGCGTGATCGTCACCGATGACAATCCGCGCAGCGAGGATCCCGCGGCGATCCGCGCCGCCATTCTCGCTGCTGCGCCGGGCGCCGCCGAGATCGGCGACCGTGAAAAAGCTATTCGCGCCGCCATTGCGGCATTGCAGCCCGGCGATGCCTTGCTGATCGCGGGCAAAGGCCATGAGACCGGACAGATCATCGGCGACCGGCTCGTTCCGTTCAGTGATCACGAGGCCGTCGCCGCGGCCCTGACCTCGAGTGTTGCATGACCACACCCTGCCTCTGGACCTCGGATGCGATGGCGACCGCGATGGGCGCCGCCACCAGCGGGGCGCTGCCCGACTGTATCACCGGCATTTCGATCGATAGCCGCACCGTGCAGCCCGGCGAAGCGTACTTCGCCATCAAGGGCGACGTGCATGACGGCCACGCCTTTGTCGGCGCCGCGCTCGCGGCCGGCGCCGCGCTGGCGGTGGTGGCGTGCGACCAGCGCGATCAGTTCGCCGCCGATGCGCCCTTGCTGATTGTCGACGATGTGCTGGATGGTTTGCGCGATCTGGCGCGCGCGGCGCGGGCGCGGCTCGCCGGGCGGGTGATCGCGGTCACCGGCTCGGTCGGCAAGACCTCGACCAAGGAAGCGCTGCGCGCGGTGTTCGCGGCGCAGGGCGAGACCCATGCATCGGTGGCGTCGTTCAACAATCATTGGGGCGTGCCGCTGACGCTGGCGCGCTGCCCGGCGAGCGCGCGCTATGCGGTGTTCGAGATCGGCATGAACCACGCCGGCGAAATCGAGAAGCTGGTGGAGATGGTGCGGCCGCATGTGGCGATCATCACCACGGTCGAGCCGGTGCATCTGGAATTCTTCGACAGCGTCGAAGGCATCGCCGATGCCAAGGCGGAAATCTTCTGTGCCATGGAGCCGGGCGGCGCCGCGGTGCTGAACCGCGACAATCCCCATTTCGAGCGGCTGTGCCGGCGCGCCCGCGAACGCGGCATTGAGCGCATCGTCACCTTCGGCAGCGATGTTGCCGCCGATGCCCGCTTGATCGACGTCGCGCTGCACCCCGATTGCTCGGCGGTGCGGGCCGAGATCAACGGCCTGCCGGTGACCTACAAGCTGGCGATCCCCGGACGGCACCAGGCCATGAACTCGCTGGCGGTGCTGGCGGCTGCTGAACTCGCCGGAGCCGATCTGGCGCTGGCGGCGCTGACGCTGTCGCAGGTGGCGCCGGCGAGCGGGCGCGGCGTGCGCAAGACCCTCGAGATCGGCAGCAGCGGCGAGGCGACCTTGATCGACGAGAGCTACAACGCCAATCCGGCCTCAATGGCGGCGGCGTTGAGCGTGCTCGGCGCTGCAACCCCTGGCGCGCACGGCCGGCGGATCGCCGTGCTCGGCGACATGCTGGAACTCGGGCCGAGCAGCCCGGAATTGCACAGCGGGCTGGCGGCGTCGGTGGCCGCCAATGCGGTGGATATGGTGTTCTGCTGTGGGCCGATGATGCGCCACCTCTGGGATGCCCTTTCCCCGGGGAGGCAGGCCGGCTATGCAGACAGTTCGGCGGCGCTTGAGTCCCAGGTGGTTGCAGCGATCCGCGCCGGCGACGTGATCATGGTCAAAGGTTCGCTCGGCTCGCGCATGAAGACGATCGTCGCGGCGCTCGAGAAACATTATCCCAGCAGCGCCGCGTCCAGCGATGTCGCGGTATAAGGCGGCTTGAATGCTTTATTGGTTGGTCGATTTTTCCAGCACGATCCCGGCCCTCAATGTGTTCCGCTACATCACGTTCCGCACCGGCGGCGCGATGGTGACCGGCGCGCTGTTCGTGTTTTTGTTCGGGCCTTGGATCATCGACAATCTCAGATTGCGCCAGGGCAAGGGCCAGCCGATCCGCACCGACGGGCCGCAGTCGCACCTGACCAAGAAGGGCACGCCCACCATGGGCGGCCTGATGATCCTGTCGGGCCTGGTGGTCGGCACGCTGCTGTGGGCCAATCCGGTCAATCCCTATGTCTGGATCGTGCTCGCGGTCACGCTCGGCTTCGGCTTCGTCGGCTTCTATGACGACTATCTGAAAGTCACCAAGCAGAGCCACAAGGGCTTTTCCGGCCGCACCCGGCTCGCGATCGAAACCATCATCGCCGCCGCGGCCTGCTATGCCTTGATGCGGCTTGGCCGTGATCCGCTGTCGAGCTCACTGGTGGTGCCGTTCCTGAAAGATGTGGCGCTCAATCTCGGCTGGTTCTTCGTGTTCTTCGGCGGCTTCATCGTGGTCGGCGCCGGCAATGCCGTGAACCTGACCGACGGTCTCGACGGCCTTGCGATCGTGCCGGTGATGATTGCCGCGGCGAGTTTTGGGCTGATCTCCTATCTCGCCGGCAACGCGGTGTTCGCCGATTATCTGCAGATCAATTACGTCGCCGGCACCGGCGAACTCGCGGTGCTATGCGGCGCGCTGCTTGGCGCCGGGCTCGGCTTTTTATGGTTCAACGCGCCGCCGGCCTCGATCTTCATGGGCGATACCGGCTCGCTGGCGCTCGGCGGCATGCTCGGCACCATCGCGGTGGCGGTGAAGCACGAGATCGTGCTGGCGGTGATCGGCGGGCTGTTCGTGCTGGAAGCGGTGTCGGTGATCGTGCAGGTCGCTTCGTTCAAACTGTTTGGCAAGCGCGTGTTCAAGATGGCGCCGATTCATCACCATTTTGAACAGAAGGGCTGGACCGAACCGCAGATCGTGATCCGGTTCTGGATCATCGCGGTGATGCTGGCGCTGGCCGGCCTGTCGACGCTGAAGCTGCGGTGAGTGGCGTGTTCTGCCTTCGCTCGGAACATCGCATCATGCACTCCCCGTCATGGCCGGGCTTGTCCCGGCCATCCACGACAACAGGCAAGGCCTCGCTTGGCTTCGTGGATGCCCGGGTCAAGCCCGGGCATGACGACAAAAGAGAGGTCATCTTTGAAAAGGCGGTGACGCCATGATCCCGGTGACCTCATTGGCCGGCAAGACGGTGGCGGTGTTTGGCCTTGGCGGCTCCGGGCTGGCGAGCTGCCAGGCGCTGCGCGCTGGCGGCGCCGAAGTGATCGCCTGCGACGACAATCTCGACCGCATGGTTGAAGCCAGCCAAGCCGGCTTCATCACCGCCGATCTGCGCACCATGGACTGGCGCCCCTTTGCGGCGCTGATCCTGACCCCCGGCGTGCCGCTCACCCATCCGGCGCCGCATTGGTCGGTGCTGAAGGCGCGGGAAGCCGGCGTCGAGGTGATCGGCGATGTCGAATTGTTCTGCCGCGAGCGCCACCGCCACGCGCCCGATGCGCCGTTCGTCGCCATCACCGGCACCAATGGCAAATCGACCACCACCGCGCTGATCGCGCATCTGATGCGCGAGGCGGGCTACGACACCCAGCTCGGCGGCAATATCGGCACCGCGATCCTGTCGCTCGAGCCGCCGGCCAAGGGCCGGGTGCACGTCATCGAGATGTCGTCCTATCAGATCGACCTGACGCCGTCGCTCGATCCCACGGTCGGCATCATGCTGAACGTCACTGAGGATCATATCGACCGCCACGGCACCATCGAGCTGTACGCCGCGGTCAAGGAGCGGCTGGTGGCCGGGGTCGCGCCGCACGGCCGCGCCATCATCGGCGTCGATGACGGCTTTGGGCGCGACATGGCCGACCGGCTGCAACGCGCCGGCCAGCCGGTGCAGCGGGTGTCGGTGCAGGGTCCGCTCGCCGATGGCATCATCGTCGAGCACGAAACGCTGATCGAGGTCAGCGGCGGCGCGCGCCACGAGATCGCGCGGATCGGCGGCATCGGCTCGCTGCGCGGGCTGCACAATGCCCAGAACGCCGCCTGTGCGGCCGCTGCGGCGCTGGCGCTCGGCGTCAGCCGCGAGGCGGTGCAGAAGGGGCTGCGCAGCTTTCCGGGGCTGGCGCATCGCATGGAGCAGGTTGGCCGCCAAGGCGGCACGCTGTTCGTCAACGACTCCAAGGGCACCAACGCCGATGCCGCCGCCAAGGCGCTGTCGTCGTTCGGCGACATTTTTTGGATCGCCGGTGGCAAGCCGAAGACCGGCGGCATTGTCAGCCTGGCCGAGTTCTTTCCGCGCATTCGCAAGGCCTATCTGATCGGTGACGCCGCGCAGGAATTCGCCGCGACCCTGGAGGGGCGGGTGGCTTATGAGATCAGCGGCACGCTCGATCAGGCCGTGCCGAGCGCGGCGCGCGACGCTGCGGCGTCCGGCTTGTCCGAGCCGGTGGTGCTGCTGTCGCCGGCCTGTGCGTCGTTCGATCAGTTCCGCAATTTCGAGATCCGCGGCGCCCGGTTCCGCGAACTGGTCACCGCGCTGCCCGGCGTCACGCCGGTCTGAGGATTTGCCCCGCCGCCTGGCCGCTCTTTACCTCTCCCCGCAAGCGGGGAGAGGGAGCCGGCCGCCACCGTGTCAGACCGTGCGGATAAATCGGGATTCACCACCGGGCGATAGGCCGCTCTTTACCTCTCCCCGCGCAGCGGGGAGCGGGGAGAGGGCGCCGGCCCCGGCCGTGACGGACGCTCGGCCAGCTCCCTGCAATCATTTCGATTCCATTAACCCCTTGGCAACCACGATGGCGCACCAATGAGGTGAGCCCGGCGCCATCTGCCGGCCGACGGCCAATCGGTGGCCGCGGCTCGCCGGCTGCAATCATTCCCAGGATCGCCGAGGAGCGTCGATGATCTCCCGTGAACAGCGCACCCCGTTCAGCGAATGGTGGTGGACCGTCGACCGGCTGCTGCTCGCCGCGATCGTGGTGTTGATGCTTGGCGGGGTGATCCTGTCGCTGGCGGCGTCGCCGCCGGTGGCGACACGGATCGGGCTCGACTCGTTCCACTTCTTCAACCGCCACGTCATGTTCCTGCTGCCGTCGTTCATCGTGCTGATCGGCGTGTCGTTCCTGTCGCCGCGCCAGATCAGGCGCAGCGCGCTGGTGGTGTTTGCGGTCTCGGTGGCGCTGATCATGGCGACGCTGCTGTTCGGGCCGGAAGTGAAGGGCTCGCGGCGCTGGATCACCATCCTGGGCATCAATATCCAGGCCTCGGAATCGGCCAAGCCGGCCTTCGTGGTACTGGCGGCCTGGCTGTTCTCGGAATCGGCGCGCCGGCCGGAAATGCCGGCGACCTCGATGGCGGTCGGCATTTTGCTGCTGCTGGTGACCTTGCTGGTGATGGAGCCGGATTTCGGCCAGACCATGCTGATCCTGATGTCGTGGGGCGCGCTGTTCTTCATCGCCGGTATGCGCATCGTCTGGGTGCTGGGGCTGGCGGGCGTCGCCGCCGCCGGGCTGTTCGCGGCCTATCTGTTCGTTCCGCACGTCGCCGGCCGTATCAAACGGTTCATGAACCCGGCGTCGGGCGACACCTTCCAGGTCGATACCGCGATGGAAGCGTTCAGCAATGGCGGCTGGCTCGGCCTTGGGCCGGGCGAGGGCATTGCCAAACGCACGCTGCCGGATAGCCATACCGACTTCGTGTTCGCGGTCGGCGCCGAGGAATTCGGCATTGTGCTGTGCCTGGGCATTTTGGCGCTGTACGCCTTCATCGTGCTGCGCACGCTGTCGCGCGCCTATGCCTCCGAGGATCTGTTCGCGCGCTTTGCCGCTGCGGGCCTTGCGATCCTGTTCGGCGTGCAGGCCGCGATCAACATGGCGGTGAACCTGCAATTGCTACCCGCCAAAGGTATGACGCTGCCGTTCATCTCCTATGGCGGCTCGTCGATGGTGTCGCTGGCCTATGGCGTCGGCATGATGCTCGCGCTAACCCGGCACCGCCCGCAGATCGAGGTGGAGTCGGCCAGCCGCGCGTCCGCAACGCCAGGCTACGCCTGACCGGCATGCTTGAGCGCCGTTCGCCCGTCTTGAGATCGCGCGGGCTGTGATTTATCAGGCAAGCCAATCATGAACCCAGCTCCGCTCATTCTGCTCGCTGCCGGAGGAACCGGCGGCCACCTGTTTCCGGCCGAGGCGCTCGGCGTCGTGCTGATGCGGCGCGGCCTGCGCGTGCGGCTGGTCACCGACGACCGCGCGCTGCGCTATAGCGGGCTGTTCTCCCGCGACATGATCGACGTGGTGCCGAGTGAGACCGTGCGCGGCCGCTCGCCGATCGCGCTGGCGCGCACCATGCTCAAGCTCGGCGCGGGCGGCCTGATGGCGCTGAGCCTGATGCGCCGGCTGAAACCGGCCGCGGTGATCGGCTTTGGCGGCTATCCGACGCTGCCGCCGCTGCTGGCGGCGCGGCTGCTGGGCATTCCGACCCTGGTCCATGAAGCCAACGCGGTGATGGGCCGCGCCAACCGTTTTCTGTCCGGCAAGGTGAGCGCGATCGCCACCTCGCTGCCCGGCGTGCTTGACCGCGATCCGGTGCTGTCCGGCAAGACCACCACCACCGGCACGCCGATGCGCCCGGCGATTCTCGCTGCGGCGGCGGTGCCCTATGTTGCGCCCGAACCCGATGGCGCGCTGCGGCTGCTGGTCACCGGCGGCAGCCAGGGCGCGCGGGTGATGGCCGATGTGGTGCCATATGCCATCGAGCAGTTGCCCCCGGAGCTGTGGCGGCGGCTGGTGCTGGTGCAGCAGGTGCGCGACGAGGATATGGCGCGGGTGCGCGCGGTCTATGATCGGCTGAAGCTCAATTTCGAGTTGGAACCGTTTTTCAGCGATCTGCCGGCGCGGCTCGCCTCCAGCCATCTAGTGGTGTCGCGCTCCGGCGCGGGCACCGTGGCGGAGCTGGCCGCGATCGGCCGGCCGTCGATCCTGGTGCCGCTGCCCGGCGCCATCGATCAGGACCAGTATGCCAATGCCGGCGTGCTGGCGCAGGCCGGCGGCGCGATCCGGATCGTGCAGGGCGATTTTACCCCGGCACGGCTGGCGCAGGAGATCACCGCGCTGGCTGGCGCGCCGGAGCGGCTTACCGCCATGGCCGAGGGTGCGCGCGGCGTCGGCCGGCTCGATGCCGCCGACCGGCTTGCCGATCTGGTGATCAAGACGGCGGGGATTTCGGTTAAATCCACGACCTTTCAATGAGATAGCCCGCCGATCCGCCCGTGCGAGCGGGCGAGGGCGAACGACTTGACGCTTTTCATCGCGCCGCGCCGGGTATACCCAAGGCGGCTTCCGGCGTCGCACGAGGCGGCGCCGATTCGTTGCCGGGTGCGAGCGTCCGGTGCTGAACTGGAAGAGACCTACCATGAGACTGCCGCGCGAGATCGGACCCATTCACTTCGTCGGGATCGGCGGCATCGGCATGAGCGGCATTGCCGAGGTGCTGTGCAATCTCGGCTACACGGTGCAGGGTTCCGACGCCTCGGAAGGCGCCAACGTCCAGCGGCTGCGCGCCAAGGGCATCGCCATCAATGTCGGGCACAAGGCCGAGAACGTGGCCGGCGCCGACGTGGTGGTGGTCTCGACCGCGATCAAGCGCGACAATCCAGAACTGCTGGCGGCGCGGGCGCAGCGCATCCCGGTGGTGCGGCGCGCCGAAATGCTGGCCGAACTGATGCGGCTGAAAAGCTGCGTCGCCATTGCCGGCACCCATGGCAAAACCACCACCACCTCGCTGGTCGCTTCGTTGCTCGACGCCGGCGAATTCGATCCGACCGTGATCAATGGTGGCATCATCAACGCCTATGGCACCAACGCCCGGCTCGGCGATGGCGAGTGGATGGTGGTGGAAGCCGATGAGAGCGACGGCACGTTCCTCAAACTGCCGGCCGACGTCGCGATCGTCACCAATGTCGATCCAGAGCATCTCGATCACTTCAAGACCTTTGAGGCCGTGCAGGAGGCGTTCCGCAATTTCGTCGAGAACGTGCCGTTCTACGGTTTTGCGGTGATGTGCATCGACCATCCGGTGGTGCAGGCGCTGGTCGGCAAGATCGAAGACCGCCGCATCATCACCTATGGCGAGAATCCGCAGGCCGATGTCCGGCTGCTGGATCTGACGCCAAATGGCGGTGCGTCGCGCTTCAAGGTCGCGTTCCGCGACCGCAAGGCTGAGACCGCGCATGAGATCGATGATCTGATGCTGCCTATGCCCGGCCGCCACAACGCGCTCAATGCCACCGCCGCGATCGCGGTCGCACATGAACTCGGTCTGCCCGATGACGTGATCCGCAAGGCGCTGGCCGGCTTTGGCGGCGTGCGCCGCCGCTTTACCAAGACCGGCGAACACAACGGCATCACCGTGATCGACGATTACGGTCATCATCCGGTGGAGATCGCCGCGGTGCTGAAGGCGGCGCGCGAGTCGACCGGCAACCGGGTGATCGCCGTGGTGCAGCCGCATCGCTACACCCGCCTGCAAACGCTGTTCGAAGAATTTTGCACCTGCTTCAACGACGCCGACACCGTCGTTGTCGCCGAGGTCTATCCGGCCGGCGAGACGCCGATCGCCGGCATCGACCGCGACAACTTCGTGCTCGGGCTGCGCGCCCACGGCCATCGCGAGGCGGTGGCGCTGCCCGACGCCGCGTCCTTGGCGCGCGTCGTGCATGAGATCGCCAAGCCCGGCGACTATGTGGTTTGTCTCGGCGCCGGCAACATCACGCAATGGGCCTATGCGCTGCCGGGCGAATTGAAGGCGCTCGGCTGATGGCGCAGCTGATGGCTGCCGCACTGAAATGGAGCCGTGATGGTGCTAATCAGCCGGCAGGGCTGATGATGCACCAGACTGCTGCCATGCTTCGCGCTTCGTCATGGCCGGGCTTGTCCCGGCCATCCACGTCTTCACTGCGCGATGGTCGGAAACAGGTCATCCCAACTGGGGTTGGTCGCCAGGATCATCCGGACCTTCCAAGCTCGCGGCCAGTGCTTGATGTTGTGCTCGCGTTGGATAGCGGTTCGGATATCCTCGAAATGTTCGAAGTACACCAGCCGCTTCAGCCCGTATCGCTTGGTGAAGCCGTCCACGAAACCTTCGCGGTGCTGATACACGCGGCGGACCAGATCGCTGGTGACGCCGACATACAAGATGCCGTTCGGCCGGTTAGTCAGAACATAGACATAGCCGCCAGCCATGCTGCTCCTCCGCAAGACGTGGATGGCCGGGACAAGCCCGGCCATGACGTGCTGAGAGTTCAATCCATCACAAACAACTGGGCAATCGGGGGTAGTGACATTAGCACGCTTCCACTCGTTCCGTCATGGCCGGGCTTGTCCCGGCCATCCCCGTCATCGGCCGTAAGCGTATGACCTTTCCCGACATCACCCCCGAATTGCACGCCGCGATGCCGGAGCTGCGCGGCCGGATGCTCGCCAATGAATCGCTGGCGCCGCTGACCTGGTTTCGGGTTGGCGGTCCGGCACAATGCCTGTTCACGCCGGCCGATGAGGCCGATCTCGCTTACTTCCTGGCGCATCTGCCGGCCGGTCTCGACGTCACCGTGGTCGGCGTCGGCTCCAATCTGATCGTGCGCGACGGCGGGTTGCCGGGCGTCACCATCCGGTTGACGCCGCGCGGTTTTGGCCAGACCGAGGTGATTGATCAAATCGTGCATGCCGGCGCGGCCGCGCTCGACAAGCGCGTCGCGGAGCAGGCGGCTGCCGCCGGACTCGGCGGGCTGGAGTTTTACTACGGCATTCCCGGCACGATCGGCGGCGCGCTGCGCATGAATGCCGGCGCCAATGGCCGCGAAACCAAGGACGTGCTGATCGACGCCACCGCGGTGACGCGCGATGGCCGCCTGTTGAAGCTCGATGCCGCGGCGATGCAGTTCAGCTACCGGCACAGCGGCGCCGATCCGTCGCTGATCTTCACCTCGGCGCGGCTGCGCGGTGCGCCGAAAGCGCCCGATCTGATCCGCGCCAAGATGAATGAAGTGCAGGCCCATCGCGAACTGGCGCAGCCGGTGCGCGAAAAGACCGGGGGCTCGACCTTCAAGAATCCGCCGGGCATGAGCGCCTGGAAGCTGATCGACGCCGCCGGCTGCCGCGGCCTGCGGCTGGGCGGTGCGCAAGTCTCGGAAATGCACTGCAATTTCCTGATCAACAATGGCGACGCCACCGCTGCCGATATCGAGACGCTGGGCGAGACGGTGCGCAGCCGGGTCAAGGCCCATTCCGGCGTCGAGCTGCAATGGGAAATCAAACGCATCGGCAACGCCGCGGCGTAGCAACGCCGCAGCGTGGTGCGCTGACCTGGTCCGCTACTTGGTCGCTGGCGCGACCTGCACTGGTGCGACTTGCACCTGCGCATCCGGAGCCTGTGTCAGCGTCGTCGGCAGCGTAAGCAGCCGTTCCAGCGGCACCGGCGACACTTTGAATACGCCGCCGAACGGGTCTTCCTGCAGCGCGACCAGGCCGAGCGCGACAATGGCGCCGGTCGAGAACACGGTGAGCGCCGCCACCATTGCGCGCCGCCGCTCAAGATGCACCACCGCGATCGCGACCTGGGTGATCACGCCGAGCAGCAGTACAGAAATCCATTTCAATTCGGCGGTGCGATCGGTGGACAGTGTGATGCGATTGTTGCGCGCGGTGCCGGCGTGCACCGCCGCCGACAGCATCGCGGCATGCACCGCGGCGCTGGCGTCGCGGCTGATCGATGGATCGCTGAGCCGGCGCAGGAATTCGTCATAGGCGGCGTCGGTGTCGGGCGCGCTATGGCCGGCCGCCGGCGGCCATTCGTGCTTGAGCACCGAGGCCACATAGGTTTGCAGCGATTTGCGGATCTCGCTCATGTCGGTGACCGAGGCGACGCTCAGCGAATAGACGTTCTGCAATTCGCCGGCCTCGCTTTGCACCGCTTTGGAGGCTTGGCGATTGCGCTCGAGAATATCGTAGCTGAGAAAGCTGGTGAGCAGCGCGAACAGGATCGCCACCGACGAGAAGAACGGTGCGACCACCCCGGTGAAGGTCTTGATGGTGGTCTTCAGCGGCGACGAGAACACCAGCAGCACCAGCGTGACCGCGACGCCGAAATACAGCGCGGCCAGGGTCGCGAAGATGCCAATGCTATCGAAATTGAGCCAGGCTCTGATCATCGCGGCCTCATGCGCTTAGCTGCCGCATAGCCCGGCCACAAAGCCGAATGGCGGTCGGTTGCGGATCGCGGCGGCCTCGGTCAGCACCTGCTCGGTCTGCGGGCCGAGCACCGCGACGTCATAGCGGGTGCGGGCCGCGAGCTGGGCGGCATCACCCATGCGCTGCCGGCGCTCCGGATCGGCGGCGAACGCCAGTAGATGGTTGCTGATCGCCGCGACATCGCTGACCTTGACGATGTGGCCGGTCGTGCCCTCGGCGACGAAATCGGCCAGCATGCCGACATCGGTGGCGATCACCGGCAGGCCGCGCGACATCGCCTCGAGCACGGCGAGCGGGCTCGATTCCTTGCGCGACACCAGCGCGAACACGTCGAGCGCCGCCAATAGCGCGGCCACGTCATTGCGGCTGCCCGGCGCGATTATCCGGTCGGTGACGCCAAGGTCGGCGGCGACCTGCTGCAATTCGGCGTAGTAGTCCTTGAAGTGGCCACCGACCAGCAGCAGCCGCGCCGACGGCTCGCGCTGCAGCACCACCGCGAGCGCGCGCACCATGTCGATCTGGCGCTTGCGTTCGCAGATATCGCCGACGCAGCCGATCACGAAGGCGCCCTGGTCGATGCCGAGCGTGAGGCGCGCCGCAGCGCGTTCCTCTGGCGCGATCACCGGAAAGCGCGAGGTGTCGATGAAGCTCGGAATCATCCGCATCGCGGAGCGCCGCACCCGATTGACCGTGACGTGATGCCGTTCGGCGTCGGGCGAGGTGGCGATGACGAAATTGTTGAACCACCAATGCAGCTGCAACGAGCTGGAATGCGCGGTGGCAACCACCGGACGCCGGCTCAGAATCCGCGCCAGCATGCCGTAGGTATGGGCGCTGCTCATATGGGTGTGCAGCACGTCGGGCTCGAACTGGTTGAGCCGGCGCGTCACCCGGATCAGTTCCTTGGGACTGCGGCCGAAGGTCGTGACGAATTTCTCGGCGCCCTCCAGGCCGGGCCGGTCGCCGATCCAGGCGTCGGGGCGGTGCAGCAGCAGCACGCGGTGGCCGCGGCTGAGCAAATATTGCGTCAGCAGCAGACAATGGACCGCGACGCCGTTGACGCCGGTGCCGGAGATCATCAGGGCGACGCGAAGGCGACGGCCAGGGGCCGGCGAAGGCTTGGGAGTAGGGGCTGCGGAATCGAGGGTCATGCAAGGAAGGAGGATCAGAGGGTACGAAGACCGCTTCTCCGAATCGACGGAATCATCGAAAATCCCAGATTCCAACGGGCTTCGCAGCGAAGTCGTCGCGTCGCCAGTAGTTTGAGGACATCAAGTGACAAAACGCAAGCACGTCGCCGTACTGTTCGGAGGCTGGTCATCCGAACGGGAGGTCTCGCTGCGCTCCGGCAAAGCCTGCGCCGATGCGCTGGAGCGCTGTGGCTATCAGGTGACCCGGATCGACGTCGATCGCGCCATCGCTACCAGGCTTGCCGAGCTGCGCCCCGATGCGGCGCTGGTGATGCTGCACGGCCATCCGGGCGAGGACGGCACCATTCAGGGCGTGCTCGAGACGCTGGCGATTCCCTATTCGCATTCTGGGGTGCTGGCGTCGGCCTTGGCGATGAACAAGGACATCGCCAAGACGGTGATGAAGGCGGCTGGCGTTCCGGTGCCCGAAGGGCTGACCGCGACCCGCGCCGAGATCGCCAAGGGCCATGTCATGGAGCCGCCTTATGTCATCAAGCCGGTGGCGGATGGTTCCAGCGTCGGGGTGTTCATCATCACCAAGGACCATACCCATCCGCCGCAGGAACTGTTCCGCGATGACTGGGCCTATGGCGAGCGGCTGCTGGTCGAGAAATATGTTCCGGGCAAGGAACTGACTTGCGCGGTCGTGAAGGGCGAGCCGACCGACGTTATCGAGATTGTGCCGACGGTACGATTCTACGACTATGAGGCAAAGTATTCTCCGGGCGCGTCAAAACACATCCTGCCTGCATCTCTTTTACCTTTTGTTTACCAGGAGGTCCGAAGGTTAACGTTGGCGGCGCATGTTGCGCTCGGCTGCCGGGGCGTGAGCCGGGCGGATTTCCGCTTCGACGATCGCATCGAGGGGGCAAGCGGCCTCGTCTGCCTCGAGGTCAATACCCAACCCGGAATGACCGAGACGTCACTCGTGCCAGAGCTCGCAGCGTATGCGGGCATAACCTTTGACGAGCTCGTGCAATGGATGGTGGAGGACGCCTCGCTCGGTCGATGAGACGGCAGGGGCTGCTATCTGACCTGAGAGCCGCCGCCCGTGGGGCGGGGATTCTGCTGCGCGAGCGGTGGGAGCGGAGCCGTCGTGCCCGCCGCGCCCGCAAGCTGGAACGGTATAGCAATCACCGCGTCATCGCCTGGCTTGAAAAGTACCTGCCGGCGCGGCTCGGGGTGGTAGTCACCACCTTGGTGCTGCTCGGCAGCGTCGCGCTCGGCGTGGTCAAGGGTGGCCATCTCGAGGAGGCCATCACCGGCTTCAACGATGCCCGCAACGCGGTCGCCAATCTCGCCGGGTTCCGCATCACCTCGGTGTCGATGCCGGGCCGCAAGCAATTGACCCAGGATGAGGTGCTGGCGCTGGGCGGTGTCACCGGCCGGTCGTCGCTGCTGTTCCTGGATGCCACCACGGTGCGCGATCGGCTGATCGCCAATCCGTGGATCGCCGACGCCACTGTTCTGAAACTCTATCCGGGGCACCTCACCATCGAGATCACCGAGCGCACCGCCTTTGCCCGCTGGCAGTATCAGGGCCGGCTGTCGGTGATCGCCGATGACGGCGCGGTGCTGGAACCCTATGTGGCCCGCCATTTCGCGGCATTGCCGCTGGTGGTCGGCAAGGGCGCCGAGACCCAGGCCAAGGATTTTCTCGCGCTGCTGGCGCGCTATCCGGAAATCCGTTCGGCGACGCTGGCGGCGGTCTATGTCGGCGAGCGGCGCTGGAACCTGCGGCTCAAGAGCGGGCTCGATATCCGGCTGCCCGAGCATGACGTCGGCAAGGCTTTGGCGACGCTGACCAAGCTCGACACGGAGGAACGGCTTCTGTCCCGCGACATCGTCGCGGTCGATATGCGCTTGCCCGATCGGCTGACGGTGCGGCTGTCGGAGGACGCTGCCAAAGCCCGTGAAGAACTGTTCAAAGACAAGAAGACCAAAAAGAAGGCCGGTGACGCATGAGCGGCCCTCATTATCAGACCCCGAAAATCCGCCCGATGTCGCATAAGCGCTCGGCACTGGTGGCGTCGCTCGACATCGGCACCAGCAAGATCGCCTGCATGATCGCGCGGCTCACCCCCTGTCCGCCCAACAGCGCGCTGCGCGGCCGCACCCACGCCGTCGAGCTGATCGGCTACAGCCAGATCCAGTCGCGCGGCGTCAAAGCCGGCTCGGTGATCGATCCCGGCGAGTGCGAACGTGCGGTCCGCCAAGCGGTGGCAATGGCCGAAGACATGGCCAAGGTTCGCGTCGAGTCGGTGCTGCTGTCGGTGTCCGGCGGCCGCCTGATGGGGCAACTGGTTGAAGCGTCCGCCAATGTCCATGGCGGGGCGGTGACCCAGGCCGACGTGTCGCGCGTCACCAGCGTCGGCATGCGCCATGCGACCGGGCCGGGGCGCTCGGTCACGCACGCGCTGCCGGTCAGCTACACGCTCGACGGTGTCAAGGGCATCCGCGATCCGCGCGGCATGGTGGCCCGGCAGTTCGGCGTCGACATGAACATTGTTACGCTCGACGCGGCGGTGGCGAAAAACCTGATGCTGGTGGTCGAGCGCTGCCATCTCAACATCGAGGCGATGGCCGCGAGTCCTTATGTCGCAGGCCTGTCGGTTCTGACCGACGACGAAGCCGATATCGGCGCGGCCGTGATCGAAATGGGCGCGGGAACCACCACGATCGCCATTTATTCGGCGGGGCGGTTCGTGCACGCCAGCGGATTTGCGGTAGGCGGGCAACACATCACGATGGATCTGGCCCGTGGACTGGGTGCCTGCATTGCGGATGCCGAGCGAATCAAGACGTTATATGGCACCGTACTGACCGGCGGATCCGATAGCCGCGAGCTGCTGACTGTGCCGAGCGCCGGAGATAACGATCGGGATTCTCCGCAGGTCATTTCTCGCGCCACGATCGCGAATATTATCCGGCATCGGGCCGAGGAGATTTTTGAAATGGTCAGGGACCGGCTCGCGCAGTCACCGTTCGCGGCTGAGCCGCGCGCGCGTGTGGTGCTGAGCGGTGGCGCTTCGCAGCTCACCGGCTTGCCGGAGCTCGGAACCCGGATTCTTGGACGCCCGGTGCGGGTCGGGCGGCCGCTCGGTTTCGGCCGACTTCCCCATGAGGCTAAGAGTGCATCCTTCGCGGTGCCGACCGGTCTCTTGGTCTACCCGCAATACGCCCATCTCGAGCATGTCGAGCCGCGCCATGTGCGGCCGCAACGCACTGGCACGCACGGCTATTTCGGCAAAGTGGGGCAGTGGCTGCGGGAGGGTTTCTAACATGACGTTGTCTTCATCCTTTTCTTGTCCATCCCAGTCCCCGGTGGTTCCGGGCGATCGAACCATGCGCGCGTAATCGAGAGGCACTTATGACGATCAACATCAACGTCCCGGACATTCGCGAGCTGAGGCCCCGGATTACCGTATTCGGCGTCGGCGGTGCCGGCGGCAACGCCGTCAACAACATGATCTCTGCTGGTCTGCAGGGCGTGGATTTCGTGGTGGCGAACACCGATGCCCAGGCGCTGACCATGTCGAAGGCGCAGCGCTTGATTCAGATGGGCACCCAGGTGACCCAGGGGCTGGGCGCCGGTTCGCAACCGGACGTCGGCGCGGCCGCGGCTGAGGAAGTCATTGACGAGATTCGCGATCACCTCTCGGGCGCGAATATGGTGTTCGTCACCTGCGGCATGGGCGGTGGCACCGGCACTGGCGCGGCTCCTGTGATCGCGAAGGCGGCGCGCGACCTCGGTATACTGACCGTGGGTGTGGTCACCAAGCCGTTCCACTTCGAAGGCGCGCGGCGCATGCGCACCGCCGAGACTGGCATCACCGACCTGCACAAGGTCGTCGATACCCTGCTGATCATCCCGAACCAGAACCTGTTCCGGGTGGCCAACGAGAAGACCACCTTCGCCGACGCGTTCGCGATGGCCGACCAGGTGCTGTATTCGGGCGTGGCCTGCATCACCGACCTGATGGTCAAGGAAGGCCTGATCAACCTCGACTTCGCCGACGTGCGCGCCGTGATGCGCGAAATGGGCAAGGCGATGATGGGCACTGGCGAGGCCTCCGGCGAGAAGCGCGCGCTGACCGCCGCGGAAGCCGCGATCGCCAATCCGCTGATCGACGATTCCTCGATGAAGGGCGCCCGTGGCCTGCTGATCTCGATCACCGGCGGCAAGGACCTGACCCTGTTCGAGGTCGACGAAGCCGCGACCCGTATCCGCGAGGAAGTCGATCAGGACGCCAACATCATCGTCGGCGCCACCTTCGACGAGAGCCTGGACGGCATCATCCGCGTGTCGGTGGTTGCCACCGGCATCGAACAGGCGGCGCTCGCGCGGAACTTGGCCGCGCCGGCCGGTGCTTCGGCGTCGGCCGGGAATGCGACTGCGACGGACACCCGTCTTGCCGATCTGAGCGCGCGGCTGCGTGCCGATACCCAGCGCGCTGCCGCTGACAACGCTGCCAATGCCGCGACCGCCATGTCGGCTCCGGCTTTGACCTCGTCGCCGGTCGGCGCGCCGCGTGCCACCGCCACCCCGGTCGACCGGGCGGCGCTGGCGGCGATCGCCGCTGCGGTCAGCACCGAGAAGATGCCGCAGGCCCCGGCGCCGCAGCCGGCCGCCTATGGCGACATCACGGTGCGCCCGATCGCGCAGAAGCCGTCGCTGTTCCCTGAGCCGGAAGCGCCGCAGGTGGCCGCCGACGAGCCGCCGCCGGAAGCGTTCATTCCGCAGCAGCCCGATCGCGGTGCGATTCGCTCGCCGCGGATGCCGAATTTCGACGAGCTGCCGGTTCCGGCACAGAACGAGATTCGGCAGGCGCAGGGCGATGCCGACGCCGACCACCCGCACAAGACCCGCATGTCGCTGCTGCAGCGCCTTGCCAGTGTAGGTCTTGGCCGTCGGGACGAAGAAACCGAATCGCCGGTAGCGACCCGTCCGGCGGGGCCGATGATGCCGCAGATGCCGCCGCTTCCGGATCGCAAGATGTCCGGCAACGAGCCGGTGTCGGAGTATGCGCGGCGTTCAAGCCCGCAGGGTTTGGACCAGCACGGCCGTCCGGCGCCGCTCGCGCCGGCGCCGCAGGGGGATGATCACCTAGATATCCCCGCTTTCCTGCGTCGGCAGGCCAAGTGACGGTCTGTAACAAATGCCACGTTCAAGGGGCTCCGGCGTGATCCGCCGGGGCCTCTTTCACTTTTGGCGCGGCCTGTCGCCGTGTTATGTAAGTTGTTGAAGTAAAAGTGTTTTGCTGCTTGTTCGCGCTCCGGTCAGCGCTGCTGCCACGGCCCAATTTGAGGCAAATGAGAACGGTTGGCGGCGCCTTTGCGGCGGGTTTGGGGTAACAAACCGTAAAAAAGCGTGAGTTGGCGGTGTTTGAGGCAGTGGGTATGGTTTCCTGACTTTGGGGACGTTGAAGACGAGTCGTCGCGGATTTGATCGGTTTCGGTCTTCATCAGTTCATTGGTGGGCAGACTTAAGATGAAATTCAGCCGTCAGACCACGCTGCGTTCGCAGGCCACGGTGACGGGCGTCGGTGTTCATTCCGGCCGCCCAGCTTCGTTGACGATCGGGCCCGCGGACATCAATGCGGGTTTTATTTTTGTACGCACCGGCCTGGATGGCGCCGACCGCGAGGTACGGGCCAATGCCAAGTCGGTGATCGCCACTGAGCTGGCGACCGTGTTGGGCGATGGGGATGGCGCATTGGTCTCCACCGCCGAGCACGTTCTGGCCGCGCTGCGCGGTATGGGTGTCGACAACGCCATCATCGAGGCCGACGGCCCCGAAGTGCCGATCATGGACGGCAGCGCCGCTCCGTTCGTCGCCGCCATCGAGCAGGCCGGAATCCGCGAACAATCGGCGCCGCGCCGCTACATTCAGGTGCTCAAGCCGGTGCAGGTCGCGATCGGCGACTCGTTCGGCGAACTGCGCCCCAATTCGCGTGGCTTCCGCACCGAAATCGAGATCGATTTCGCCAATCCGATGATCGGCCGGCAGCGGTTCTGCTGCGATCTCGATCCGGAAACCTTCCGCCGCGACGTCTGCCGGGCCCGCACCTTTGGCTCAATGACCGACGTCACCCGGCTGTGGAGCCTCGGCTACGCGCTCGGTGCTTCGTTCGAGAATTCGATCGTGTTCGACGAAACCCGGATGCTGAACACCGAGGGGCTGCGCTACACCGACGAATGCGTGCGCCATAAGGTGCTGGACGCGATCGGCGATCTGGCGCTGGCCGGGCTGCCGCTGCTCGGGACCTACCGTTCGGTGCGCGGCGGCCACAAGCTCAATCACGCCGTGCTCACCGCCCTGCTGGACGACCACAAGGCCTGGCGGGTGGTGGAAGCCGAGCCCGCGCGCCGTCCGCGCGCCCAGGGCGAAGCGGCTGGCGGCATGGTCGGCGGCATGATCGCCCCGGCCTATGGCCCGGACGTGTCCTGAGCCTTACCGCAACTTTCCGTTCCAAAACCTTGATGCGCCGGCGTTGCTGTCGCTGCGCGCCGGCCTTCGCCATATTCCCGGCGGAATGGCTCCCTAGTCGGGTTGGTGGATCGGCCTTTTTGGGCTACATAGCCTGCGGTCGCGCGGCCATCTTGAGCGTGTCAATGGTTCGTCCATGACCGTGTTCATGGACCGGCGCAGCGGACCCTGCATTTCAGGCATCAGGAAGCAAATGTCGGCACAGCATGTGACGTCCGCTCAACGGGGATCGACGGTTGAAGCGAGGGGAGGGCGCGCGTGGCGGGCCTTGCGACTGGTCGCGAGCGTCACCGTGCTGGCGCTGCCGCTAGCTGGCTGCGGCACCGGCGCGCTGTGGGACAAGTTTTTGGCCAAGGACGAGACCTATAAGGACGAGCCGGCCGACAAGCTCTACAATGAGGGTCTGTACCTGCTGAACCAGAGCAAGGACCCCAAGGCCGCCTCCAAGAAGTTCGAGGAAGTCGATCGTCAGCATCCTTATTCGGACTGGGCGCGCAAGGCGCTGCTGATGTCGGCCTATGCCTATTATGAGGCCGGCGACTATGACAGCTGCATCGGCTCGGCGACCCGCTATGTGACGCTGCATCCCGGCAGCCCGGACGCCGCCTATGCGCAATATCTGATCGCCGCCTCGCATTACGACCAGATTCCGGACGTTTCGCGCGACCAGGGCCGCACCGAAAAGGCGATGGCCGCGCTCGAAGAAGTCAGCCGCAAGTATCCGACCTCGGAATATGCCACCAGCGCCAAGAAGAAGCTGGAAGGCGCGCGCGACCAGCTCGCCGGCAAGGAGATGAGCGTCGGCCGCTATTATCTCGAGAAGCGCGATTACACCGCGGCCATCAACCGCTTCAAAACCGTGGTGACCCGTTATCAGACCACCCGGCATGTCGAAGAAGCGCTGGCCCGGCTGACCGAGGCCTATATGGCGATCGGCATTGTCGGCGAGGCCCAGACCGCCGCCGCCGTGCTTGGCCACAACTTTCCTGACAGCCGCTGGTACAAAGACGCCTACAACCTTGTTAAATCGGGCGGACTCGAACCGAGCGAGAATCAAGGCTCCTACATCAGTAAAGCCTTCCGGAAGTTTGGCCTCGGATAGGACTGATCTTGCATGCTGGCGCGCCTGTCGATCCGCGACATCGTCCTGATCGAACGGCTGGACATCGAATTCTCCAGCGGACTCGCGGTGCTGACCGGCGAGACTGGAGCCGGCAAGTCGATCCTGCTTGATGCTTTTGCGCTGGCGCTGGGCGGCCGCGGCGACGCCGGCCTGGTGCGCCATGGCGCCGAGCACGGCCAGGTCACCGCGGCGTTCGATGTGCCCAAGGGCCATCCGGCCTTCGCGCTGCTCGCCGCCAACGGCCTCGATGATCGCGACATCGCCGAAACCGGCGAATTGATCCTGCGCCGCGTGCAATTGGCGGACGGCCGCACCCGCGCTTTCATCAATGATCAGCCCGCCAGCGTGCAGACCCTCAAAGCGGTCGGCGCCACCTTGGTCGAAATCCACGGTCAGCATGACGAGCGCGCGCTGGTCGATGCCGCCACCCATCGCCGGCTGCTCGACGCCTTTGCCGGGCTCGACAAGGAGGTTGGCGCGCTGGAAAAGCTGTGGGACGCCTGCCGCACCGCGCGCGGCGCGCTCGACGCCCATCGCGAAGGCATGGAACGCGCGGCCCGCGAGGCCGACTTTTTGCGCCATGCCTCTGACGAGCTGCGAAAGCTGGCGCCGCAGGCTGGCGAGGAGACCGCGCTCGCCGAGCGGCGCACCGCCATGATGCAGGGCGAGAAGATCGCCGGCGATCTGCGTGAAGCGCAGGAGGTGGTCGGCGGCCATCATTCGCCGGTCGCTTCGCTCGCCGCCGCGGTGCGCCGGCTGGAGCGCCGCGCCGGCAACGCGCCGCAGCTGATCGAGCCGGCGGTCAAGGCAATAGACACGGCGATCAACGCGCTGGAAGAGGCCGACCAGCATCTGTCAGCCGCTTTATCCGCCACAGATTTCGATCCGCTGGAACTGGAGCGGATCGAGGAGCGGCTGTTTGCGCTGCGCGCCGCGGCGCGCAAATACGCGACCCCGGTCGATGATCTCGCCGCGCTCGCCGAGCGCTACGCCAATGAGGTGGCGCTGATCGATGCCGGCGCCGACCGGCTCAAGGCGCTGGAACAGAGCGCGGCCGAGGCCGATGCGCGCTACCGCGCCGCGGCCGGCAAATTGTCGGCGGCGCGCGCCAAGGCGGCCGACAAGCTCAACAAGGCGGTCAATGGCGAACTGGCGCCGCTCAAGCTGGAGCGCGCCAAGTTCATGACCGAGATTGTCAGCGACGCCGCGTCGCCAGGGCCGCAAGGTTTCGACCGCGTCGAGTTCTGGGTGCAGACCAATCCCGGCACCAAGCCCGGGCCGATGATGAAAGTGGCGTCGGGCGGCGAGCTGTCGCGCTTCCTGCTGGCGCTGAAAGTGGTGCTGTCCGACAAGGGCTCGGCGCCGACCTTGGTGTTCGACGAAATCGACACCGGCGTCGGCGGCGCGGTGGCGGACGCGATCGGCGCAAGGCTGGCGCGGCTCGCCAGCAAGGTGCAGGTGATGGCGGTGACCCATGCCCCGCAGGTCGCGGCGCGCGCCGACCAGCATCTTTTGATCTCCAAGGACGCGCTCGACCGCGGCAAGCGGGTGGCGACCCGCGTCGATCTGCTCGCCGCCGACCATCGCCGCGAGGAAATCGCGCGGATGCTGGCCGGCGCCGAGATCACCGCCGAAGCCCGCGCCGCCGCCGACCGGCTGATCAAGGCGGCGGGGTAGAGGTTTTTACAAGAGTACGCCTTGGCTCGGGGCTGAGATTCCGGGTTCGCCCGCCGCTGTCGCGGCGATCGCCCCGGAATGACTCGGGGTGATGCCCGAGCCACTCCACACCGTCATTCCGGGGCGCTCGCTCTTGCGAGCGAACCCGGAATCTCGCAGTTATTGCGCAATGCTGTCGTACAGGTCGTTCCAACCCGGATTGTCCCGCTCGATCAGCGCGATCTTCCAGGCTCGGCGCCATCTCTTGAGCTCTTTCTCCCGCGTAATGGCGGAGATCGGGTCGGCATAGACCTCGAACCAGACCAGTCTGGTGATGTTGTAGCGTGAGGTGAAACCGGGGATCGTTTTGGTCCGGTGCTGGTAGATGCGTCGCACCAGATCGTTGGTTACGCCAACGTAGAGGGCGCCGTCTTTCCTGCTTGCGAGGAGATAGACATAATAAGCCATCGGTCGCTCGCTTTCGCTTACGGGCGAGATTCCGAGTTCGCTCGCCGCTTCGCAGCACGCGCCCCGGAATGACCCGCGATGGATTTCATTGCCTGGGCCACATTTTGATGCCCTCAGCCCCAAGTCTTTCCGGGGCGCGAGCGTGAGCTCGCGAACCCGGAATCTCAAGTGACAACACATCGCCCAGAAAACATGGCCCAGAAATCCAAACCCGTCCCCGACATCACCAAGCTCACCAAGCCGAAGGCTAAGGTGGAGCTGATGCGGCTTAGGCTGGAGATCGAGCGGCACGACAAGGCGTACTATCAAGACGACGCGCCACTGATTTCCGACGCCGACTATGACGCGCTGCGCCAGCGGCTCGAGGCGATCGAGGCGAAATTTCCCGAATTAGTGAGCGGCGCCTCGCCGTCGCAAAAGGTCGGCGCGGCGCCGGCGCGCGGCTTTGCCAAGGTGACGCACAAGGTGCGGATGCTGTCACTCGGCAACGCCTTTTCCGACGAGGAGGTCGAGGAATTTCTGCGCCGGGTGCAGCGCTTCCTCAATCTTGGCGAGCACGAATTGCCGGCGCTGGTCGCCGAGCCGAAGATCGACGGGCTGTCGCTGTCGCTGCGCTATGAGCGTGGCGAATTGGTGCGCGCCGCCACGCGCGGCGATGGCTTTGTCGGCGAGGACGTCACCGCCAATGTCCGCACCATCGCCGATATTCCGCATCGGTTGCAGGCCGCCAGCATTCCCGAGGCCTGCGAATTGCGCGGCGAAGTGTACATGCTGAAAAGCGACTTCCTCGAACTCAACCGCAAGCAGGAAGAAGCCGGCGAAGCGCCGTTCGCCAATCCGCGCAATTCCGCGGCGGGCTCGCTGCGCCAGAAGGATGTCAGCATCACCGCATCGCGGCCGCTCAGATTCTTCGCCTATGCCTGGGGCGAGATGAGCAACTATCCGATGGCAGAGCCAACCCAGCACGCCATGCTCGGCTGGCTGAAGGAGGCCGGCTTTGTCGTCAATCCCGAGATCGAATTGTGCCGCACCGTGGCCGAGGCGCTGGCGTTTTATCGCCGCATTGGCGAGCAACGCGCCTCGCTGCCCTATGACATCGACGGCGTGGTCTACAAGGTCGACCGGCTCGATTATCAGTCGCGGCTCGGCTTTGTGTCGCGTAGTCCGCGCTGGGCGATCGCGCATAAATTCGCGGCCGAGCAGGCCACCACGGTCTTGGAGAAAATCGAAATTCAGGTCGGCCGCACCGGCGCGCTGACGCCGGTGGCGCGGCTGCGGCCGGTCACGGTCGGCGGCGTGGTGGTGCAGAACGCCACGCTGCATAATGAGGATTACATCAAGGGTATCGGCGGCGATGGCCAGCCGCTGCGCGAAGGCCGCGATATCCGGGTCGGCGACACCGTGATCATCCAGCGCGCCGGCGACGTGATTCCGCAGGTGGTTGATGTCGTGCTCGACAAGCGGCCGGATGACGCCGTGCCCTACAGCTTTCCGCAGCAATGTCCGGTGTGCGGCAGCCATGCGGTGCGCGAGGAAGACGAGGCGGTGCGGCGCTGCACCGGCGCGATGATCTGCCCGGCGCAGGCGGTCGAGCGCCTCAAGCATTTCGTGTCGCGGCTTGCCTTCGATATCGACGGGCTCGGCGAAAAGCAGATCGTGCTGTTCCATGAGCGCGGCTGGGTCGAAGAACCAGCCGACATTTTCAAGCTGCAACAGCGCAATGAAACGCTGCAGCTGGAACGTCTGGAAGGTTTTGGCGAAACGTCGGTGCGCAATCTGTTTGCGGCGATCGATGCGCGCCGCAAGATCGAGCTGCACCGGCTGATCTTCGCGCTCGGCATCCGCCATATCGGCGAGGGCAACGCCAAATTGCTGGCGCGGCATTTTGGCGATCTCGACTCGTTCCTCGCCACCATGCGCATTGCCGCAGCGGCGCAGACCGCGAGCGGCAACGCCTCCGAGGCCTATCACGAACTGCTCAACATCGCCGGCATTGGCGAGATCGTCGCCGCCGCGGTGGTGGAGTTCTTTGCCGAGAGCCGCAACATGCGCGCGCTCGACGAACTGCTCAAGGAAATCGAGGTGCTGCCGGCCGAGCAGGTCAAGCGCGACAGCGCGGTCGCCGGCAAGACCGTGGTGTTCACCGGCGCGCTGACAAAGTTCACCCGCGATGAAGCGAAAGCCGCAGCGGAACGGCTCGGCGCCAAGGTGGCGGGCTCGGTGTCGAAGAAGACCGACTATGTGGTGGCGGGCGAAGACGCCGGTTCCAAACTCACCAAGGCGCGCGAGCTTGGCGTCGCGGTACTGAGCGAGGACGAGTGGCTGGCGTTGATCGGCAATACGTAGTCATTCCGGGGCGCGCGCAGCGCGAACCCGGAATGACGGGGCGCATTTCACACCAACAACGATTGATATCAATGATGGGCGTCATGGCCGGGCTCGTCCCGGCCATCCACGTCTTTCATCCTGCAAAGTCTGCAAGACGTGGATGCCCGCGACAAGCGCGGGCATGACGTGGTGTTCGGAGGAGATACTGGTATCAAGCCGCTGATAATGTCCGATTCCGGGTTCGCTCACGTTGTGAGCGCCCCGGAATGACGAGGTGAGTGCCGGCTACAACAGCGCCGACTCTTCCTCTTCGGCTTTCTCGATCAGTTCTTCGGTCACCATCGCGCCGTCGCGCGGCACGAGGAAGATCATCGAGGCCGCGCAGGCCAGCGACAGCACCAGGATCGCGATGTTGAGCGGCACCGGCGTCGCAAAATGGCCGCCGAGCCAAGCGCCGAATTGCGAGCACAGCGCGCCAAATCCCATTTGGGTGAAGCCCATCAGCCCGGAGGCAGTGCCGGCCGCCTGCGGGCGGATCGAGATCGCACCAGCGGTGGCGTTCGACATCACAAAGGCATTGGCGAAGGTCACCAGCATATGGGTGCCGAACAGCCAGCTCGGCTGCTGATTATAGCCGAGCAGGCCCCAGGTCAGATTCAGCAACGCGCCGCTGAATTGCAGCACCAGGCCAAACCACATCAGCCGTTCCAGCGAATGGCGCGGCGCAAAGCGCACGCAGCACAGATTGCCGAGCAGATAGGCGAGGCCCGAGGTCGCGAACCAGGCGCCATATTCGGCGGAGCTGCGGCCCATCTGCGTGACCACCACATAGGGCCCGCCGCCCGCAAAAGTGAAGATGATCGAGGAGGCCAGCACCTGGCACAGCACATAGCCGACAAAGGCGCGGGTGCTGATCAGGCTTTTGGCATCGGCGACAAAGCCGCCGCCCGGCGCGCGCGGCACGCGGCGCCGCGTTTCCGGCAGCGCCACCGCAATCGCGATCGTGACCATCAGCGAGGCGAATGCCATCAGATAAAAGATCGCGCGCCAACCGAAGGTGGTTTCGATCAGGCCGCCGATCAGCGGGCTCAGCATCTGCGCCACCATCATCACCGCGATCACCAGGCTAATCATGCTGCTGATGCGGTCGCGGCTATAAAGATCGCGGATGATGGCGCGGCTGATCACCATGCCGGAGGCGCCGCCCAGCGCCTGCAGAAAGCGCGCGGCGATCAGTTGCGGCAGCGTTTCGGCGAAGATGCAGCCGATCGAGGCGATCATCGCCAAGGTGACGCCGCCAATCAGCACCGGGCGCCGGCCAAAGCGATCGGACAACGGCCCCATGATCAGTTGCGAGCAGGCGATGCCGACCATGAACAGCGACACCGTCATCTGCACGATCGAGATATTGCTGCCGAAATCGCTGGCGAGCACCGGCAGCGCCGGCACCAGCACATAGAGCGAGATCGGCGCCACCCCGGTCATCAGCACGAGCAGCAGCAGCAACAGTTTTGATGGCGGCAGGTCACGCTGAGGAGCGTCGAGCGCTGCGTATCGGCCGACCAATCCGTGCATGCGGGGGCGTTTCCTGACGGCGTTTCCTGAACGGTGTGAGCTATACGTCGACTGTAGCGTGCCGCAGCAATGCTAACAGACGGTTTTTCAGCATGAGGCTATGCGCCGGACACTGCCTCGATCCTGCAGTCCGGGACACTCTAGCAAATGAACGATCCGCAACCGCAAGCTTGATGCGCGAGCGCGAACTAATACTCGCGTGGCGGAATAATCGGCGCGCTCGCACTCACGCCGCGGAATGATGGGCTGGTGATTCAGTGTTCCAGCGGTGCGGTCGCCGCATCGAGCCAAGCCTGGGTCGCCGCGTCGAGATGCGGGCGCACTTCAGCGCACACAGTGGCGTGATAATCGTTGAGCCAGTTCAGTTCCGGTTCGCTGAGCGCACTCACATCAATCAGCCGCCGATCGATCGGCGCCAGCGTCAGCGTCTCAAAACCGTTCATCGGCTTTTCGGCGCCGTCGACCTTCGCCGCCACCACCAGTTCGAGATTCTCGATGCGGATGCCGTAAGCGCCGGTCTTGTAGTAGCCGGGCTCGTTGGACAGGATCATGCCGCGTTGCAGCGGCGTGGTGCCGAGCTTGGAGATCCGCGCCGGCCCTTCATGCACCGACAGATAGCTGCCGACGCCATGGCCGGTGCCGTGGTCGAAATCGAGCCCGGCCTGCCACAGAAATTGCCGCGCCAGCGGATCGAGCTGCGCGCCGGTGGCGCCGTCGGGAAACACCGCGCGCGCGATCGCGATGTGGCCGCGCAGCACCCGGGTGAAACGATCGCGCATCTCCTCGGTCGGCTCGCCGATCGCGATCGTGCGGGTGACGTCGGTGGTGCCGTCCTGATACTGCGCGCCGGAATCGATCAGCAAGAGGTCGCCGCGGGCGATGCGGCGGTTGCTCTTGCGAGTGACGCGATAATGCACGATCGCGCCATTCGGTCCGGTGCCGGAGATCGTCGGAAACGAGATGTCTTTCAGCGCGCCGGTGTCGCGGCGAAAACTCTCCAGCGCCTCGACCGCGTCGATCTCGGTCAGCTGGCCGCTTGCCGCTTCGCGGTCGATGAATGCCAGGAAGCGCGCCAGCGCCACCGCGTCGCGGCGATGGGCGGCGCGGCTGCCGGCGATCTCGGTGTTGTTCTTGATCGCTTTCAGCAGCGTGGTCGGATCAGCGCCGCGCAGCGGCCGGCCGCCAGCCGCGGCGATCAGCCGGGTCAGGGCATCGGCGGCGGTGGCGGCATCGAGTGCGACCGCGGCGCCGCTTTGCGCCAGCGCGCGCAGCGCCTCGGCCAGCGTCTCGGGCGCGGCCACGGCGGCGCTGCGCTCCAGATGATCGCGCGCGCTGTTCGACAGCTTGCGATCGTCGATGAACACGGTCGGCCGGCCGTGCTGCGGCACCAGCGCGTAAGACAGCGGCAGCGGCGTATGGGGCACATCGGCGCCGCGGATGTTGAAGGTCCAGGCCACCGCATGGGAGTCGGACAGCACCAGCGCGTCGGCCTTGAGCTTGACCAGCTCGGCGCGAATCCGCGCGAGCTTGTCCTGCTCGGCTTCGCCGGCAAAGCAGAGGTCATGGACCGCGACCGGGCCGAGCGGCGGCTGCGGCCGCTCCGGCCAGATCGCGTCGATCGGGTTGCTATCGACCGGGACCAGTTCGGCACCGGCCTTGGTGCAGGCGGCAGCGAGCCGATCGGCTGCCGCAGACGTGTGCAACCAGGGATCAAATCCGAGGCGGTCACCCGGTTTCAGATGCTGTGCCAACCAGCTTTCCGGCGGCGGCTCGATCAGCGGCGCGATCTGCCAGGCCTGCTGATCGACCTGCTGGCCGGCCTGCAGCGTGTAGCGGCCATCGACAAACAACGCCGCGATCTCGGTGAGCACCACCGCGAGCCCGGCCGATCCGGTAAAACCGGTCAGCCACGCCAAGCGCTCCTCGGAGGGCGCAACATACTCGTTTTGCTGCTGATCAGCGCGCGGCACCACAAAGCCGGTGAGCCCGCGCCGGCTCAGCTCGGCACGGCAGGCGAGGAGCCGCCCCGACAGCGCCCCGCCGCTTTCCGGGTCCTCGAACGATTGGAACTGCGCTTCAAACATCCGGGCCATCCCTGCCGCTGCGACTGAATGCAGCGCCACCAGCCAATCATTCCGAATTGGCACGCTGCATGCTTGAAATATTTTGCCTCGTCGCAAGAGGCAAGGACGGGCTTTCCGCGGCGGAGCGTTCGCGTGTCCGGGAGAGGATCACCCGGGGTGTCTCAACTCAAGATGCTGAGGGGAAACACATGCCTGCATTTAGCTTTGAGAAGATCGCGCCGCCGCCTCCGCTCGGCGCCGAACCAAGTGGGGAGGCGCCGAAGGATGACACGCGGCGTATGGGGATGCTGAACCGCGTGCTCGATCGCTTTGTCGAGACCAGGATGAGAGGCCTGGTGCCGCCGGCGGTGGTGACGCGCACGGAGGATGTACGGCGCGATTGACGACGCCGCCACTCGCCGGCCGCGTTAGGTCTGGCGCAGCAGCAGGCTGCTCCAGCCACCGACGATGATGGCCTTTTGCAGCAGCAGGTCGCGGGCGCGATAGGCGGCGATCACGGCGCGCGCCTGCGAGGGCAGCAGCCCGGACAAGATCACCTCGGCGCCCGGGGCGAGATGGCGCGACAGCGGCGTCGCCAGCGCGCGCAGCGGATTGGCCAGAATGTTGGCCAGCACCAGATCGAACGGCCCGGCGGCGCGGAACCGATCGTGTTCAAAGCCCGGCGCGCAGATCGACTCGAACAGCGGGCCGACGCCGTTGAGGCGGGCATTGTCGCGCGCCACCGCGGTCGATACCGGGTCGATGTCGCTGGCCAGCACCCGGCGCTGCGTCGCCTTGGCGGCGGCGATGCCGAGCACGCCGGTGCCGGTGCCGAGATCGAGCACGCAGCGCAGCTCGCGGCGCTTGAGCACCTCATCGAGCAGCAGCAGGCAGCCGCGGGTGGTGCCGTGATGGCCGGTGCCGAACGCCAGCGCCGCCTCGATCTCGATGGCGATCTTGTTGGCCGGCACCTTGTTGCGGTCATGGGCGCCGTGGACCACGAACCGCCCGGCCGGCACCGGCACCAGCCCTTCCAGGCTGGCCTTGACCCAATCCTTGGCGGCGACGGTCTCGAACGCGATGGTCGCGGCGGCGGCCTCGCCGGCCACCAGCGCCACCAGCGAACGGATCGCGGCCTGGTCGGGGGCTTCGGCGAAATTCAGCGCGATGTCCCAGGCGTTTTCGCCGCGCTCATAGGCGGTGACCGCGACCTCGCTCTCATCAAGGCATTCGGCGAGCCGGTCCACCGCCTGGCGTGCGGCGGCTTCGGCGCCGATCGCAAAACTGGCGCGGTGCGTGGTCGGGGTGTCGGTCATCGGAACGGCTCGGGACTGAAGGAGGGGCAGGGCGGGCTCACAGCGGGCGCGGAACGCTCCGCGTTGTGCACCGGCTTATACAGGATTTACGCACCGCTTCATCCCGGGTTTTTCCAGAGTGTGGTGCACCGGGAGGCTTGGGCGGCGGTTATCTACTGTCGCAGCATTTCAGCTGGAATCCCTAGATCATCTTGTAGTGTTTGAGTGCGTCGACAATGGCATCTCGACGGTGTTCTGGGCACGGATGTTGTCGGGCGTTGGGATCGGCTCGGTTAGGCGCCGTCCTGACTGGCAACCCGCATTCCGATTTCATGTGAGCAATCCAGCAGGTCTTTGGCGTGAACCGATAGTTCTCTTTGACCCAGTCGGCGACCTCTCTGTACTTCGCATTCTCTCTCCTACGGCTCTCTTTTCGGGGCTCGGGTCGAGCCGATCAGCTGCCATCCCAAGCCTCTCCACATCCCGTCCACAGCTTATCCACAGGCTTATCCAGGCCAAAACCACAGGCTGATCCACAAGCCGTGCACAGGGTTTTGGCGGATTTGTTCACCGCTTGCGGCGGTGGTCGGCGAGCACGGCCTGCGCGGCGTTGTGGCCTGGGGCGCCGGTGACGCCGCCGCCGGGATGGGCGCCGGAGCCGCAGTGATACAGCCCCTTGAGCGGCCCGCGATAATCGGCATAGCCGAGCATCGGCCGCGCCGAGAACAGCTGGTTCAGCGACAGCGCGCCGTGAAAGATGTCGCCGCCCAAGAGCCCGAAATCGCGCTCGAGATCGAGCGGTGACAGCACTTTGCGGCCGACCACGCTGGCGGCAAAGCCCGGCGCGTGGCGGTCCACGGTGGCGATCATCAGGTCGGCGACCTCGTCGCGGTGCTGGTCCCACGAGCGGCCGTCCGGCAATTGCGGCGCGACGTGCTGGCAGAACAGGCTGGCGACGTGCTGGCCGGGCGGAGCCAGCGTGTCGTCGAGCGTCGAGGGGATCAGCATCTCGACCACCGGCGCGCGGCTCCAGCCATCGGCGCGCGCGTCGAGCCAGGCGCGATCCATATAATCGAGGCTCGGTGCGATGATGATGCCGGAACTGAGATGATCGCCGTCGCCGGGCAGCACGCTGAATGACGGCAGCGCACTCAACGCGACATTGATGCGAAACGTGCCGGAGCCGCAGCGCCAGTTCTGCATGCGCTGCCGGAACTCGCTTGGCAGCGCGGCGGCCGGGATCAGGCCGGTGTACAGCAGTTTGGGATTGAGGTTGGAGATCACGACGCCGGCGCGCAGGCTGCGGCCGTCCTCGAGCGAGACACCGATCGCGCGGCCGCGCTCGACCAGTACTTCGCGCACCGCGGCGCCGGTTTCGATCTCGGCGCCATGGCTGCGCGCCGCCGCCGCCATCGCCTGGGTGATCGCGCCCATGCCGCCGATCGCGTGGCCCCACAGGCCCTTCTTGCCGTTCACTTCGCCAAAGGCGTGATGCAGCATCACATAGGCGGAACCTGCGGCGTAGGGGCTGGCGTAGTTGCCGACAATGGCATCGAAGCCGAACAGCGCCTTGACCAGATCATCCTCAAAACGCTGGTCGAGCAGATCGCCGGCCGAGCAGGTGAACAGATCAAACAGCAGCCGCTGCTCGGGCAGCGTCAATTGCCGCAGGATATTGGCGGTGCCGAGCGCGTTGATGGTCTCGCGTAGCGCGGGCAGGCCAAAGCCCTCGACCAGATTGGGCGGCGCGCGCAGCACGAATTGCCGCAGCACGTCGGCGATCCGTTCCAGCTCCTGCATGAACGGGCCGACCTGATCGCCATCGCGGGCATTGAGCTGGCGCACCGCGTCGAGCGTGCGGCCTTCGCCGGTCAGCAGATAGCGGCCGCGCTCATCTGGCAAAAAGTTCTGCGCGCGTCGCTCGACGATTTTCAGCCCATGCGCATGAAGCTGTAGATCGGCGATGATTTTTGGGTTGAGCAGGCTGACGGTGTAGGCCGCCACCGAATTGCGGAAGCCTGGGCAAAACTCCTCGGTGACCGCGGCACCGCCGACCACGTTGCGGCGTTCCAGCACTTTGACGCGCAATCCGGCCATCGCGAGATAAGCCGCGCAGGTCAGGCCATTATGGCCGGCGCCGATGATCAGAACCTCAGGATCGGACATCGCAGTCATTCGCAAGGATGGACCGCGCGGTCCCGGCGCGTTGCGGCGCCTGGGGCGCGGGCTGAGTTGGGTGACCGGCTTTGCATAGCTGTGATAGATTACGCCCGCTGCTTTGTCACATGCGGAGATCCCCGCACACGCCCGCGCATCCCCGGCGCGCGCCGCCCTGCTGGAGTTTTCATGTCCTCACCGACGTCGCACGCCGATCTCAGCACGGCCTCGCTGCCGCGCCACCGGCTGACTTTGATGGTCTATGTCGCCGCGATCTTCACCAGCGCGCTGCTGCTGTTTTCGGTGCAGCCCCTATTCACCAAAATGGTGCTGCCGCGGCTTGGCGGCTCGCCGGCGGTGTGGTCGGTGGCGATGGTGTTCTTCCAGTCGCTGCTGCTTGGCGGCTACGCCTATGCGCATGTTTTGATGCGGCTGCGCAGCCGCACCATTCCGGTGGTGGTGCATCTGCTGCTGCTATTGCTGGCGTTTCTGACGCTGCCGCTATCGATTGCCGCGGGCTTCGGAACGCCGCCGGAGCGCGGCTACGAATTCTGGCTGCTCGGGCTGTTTGCGACGTCGATCGGGCTGCCGTTCTTTGCGCTCGCCGCCAACAACCCGCTGTTGCAGGCTTGGTTCGTGCGCACCGGCCATCCCGATGGCCGCGATCCGTACTTCCTCTATGCCGCTTCCAATATCGGCAGCTTTCTGGCGCTGCTGTCCTATCCGGTGCTGCTTGAGCCGACGTTGACGCTGCGGCTGCAGAATCTGGTGTGGTGCGGTGGCTATGCGCTGCTGATCGTGCTGATCATCGGCTGCGGCCGATTGATGCTGAGCGCACCGGCGAGTGCGGCCGCGCAAGACGCGGCCGATGAGCGCAGCCCGTCGCCGAGCTGGGCGATCTGGGCGCGCTGGGTGTTTCTGGCCGCGGTGCCGTCGGGACTGTTGATCTCGGTGACCGCGCATATTTCCACCGACGTTGCCGCCGCGCCCTTGCTGTGGGTGCTGCCGCTGTCGCTGTATCTCTTGACCTGGGTGCTGGTGTTTCAGTCGCGGCCGCTGCTGCCGCACAAATGGATGCTGGCGCTGCAGCCGCTCGCGATCGCCGGGGTGATCGTGCTGCTCGCCTATGGCGGCGAACAGAATCTGCTGCTGACGCTCGGCGGCCATCAGCTGTGCTTCTTCATCATCGCGATGGCCTGCCACGGCGAGTTGGCGCGCACCCGGCCGGCCGCCGTCCATCTCACCAGCTTCTATGTGGCGCTGTCGTTCGGCGGCATGGTCGGCGGGCTGTTTGCCGGCCTGATCGCGCCTTACAGTTTCTCCTGGATCGCCGAATATCCGATCCTGCTGGCGCTGGCGGCGCTGTGCCGGCCGGCGACCACGGAAGCCTATCCGGCGCTGGCCCGCTGGTACTGGCTGATGCTGGCGGCGCTCGCCGCCGCGCTGATCGTGCCGCTATTTGTCGGCGGCCGGCCGTTCCAGGTGATCGACAGCAATCGGGTGCTGATCGTCGCCGACGTGGCGCTGCTCGGCGTGATCGTCGCGGTACTGCTACGCGCCAGCCGCTGGAAGCTGGCGGCGACGATGGCGCTGGCGCTTGTGTTGGTGCGCGCCTATCCGGCCGAGCAGGGCCGGCTCGAGACGGTTCGCAGCTTCTTTGGCGTGCACAAGATCCTGACCACCGCCGACGGCCAGTTCCGCGTGCTGATGCACGGCACGACCATCCACGGTGCCCAGAAAATCCTGAACAGCGACGGTAGCCCGGTGACCGGGCGGCCAGAGCCGATCACCTATTATCACGCCGATGGCGGCATGGGCCGCGGCATCGCCGCGCTGCGCGCCCGCAAGAACGGGCCGCTGAAAGTGGCGGTGATCGGGCTCGGCTCGGGCTCACTGACCTGCGCCGCCGCGCCCGGCGAGGACTGGACCTTTTTCGAGATCGACCAGAGTATGGTCGATACCGCGCGCGACCCGAAATATTTCAGCTATGTGCAGCAGTGCATGCCCAAGCTGCGCCCGGTGATCGGCGATGCCCGCCTGACCTTCGCCAAGGAGCCGGACGGGGTCTATGACCTCGTGATCGTCGATGCCTATTCATCGGACGCGATCCCGATCCACCTCGCGACGCAGGAGGCGATGGCGATCTACAAGGCCAAGCTCGCGCCGCAGGGCGCGGTGCTGATGCATGTCTCCAACCGCCATCTCGAACTGACCAGCGTGGTGGTCGGCATTGCCGACGCCAATGGCCTGACCAGCTGGGTGTTCAGCGAGGATAGCGGCCGCGATGCCGATTACATCTTCTCGACCACGGTGGTGATCTCGGCGCGGCAGGCCGCCGATGTCGGCGGCATCGCCAGCTCCGACATATGGACGCTGACCAAGGCCGATCGCGCGCAGCGGGTCTGGACCGACGATTATTCCAACATCCTTGGCGCAGTGTGGCGCCGGCTGCACGACAGCGACGGTTGAGCGGCGGCGATGATTGAGCGGCGCTCGGCCGCTCAATCCGGATAGGCGTAATAGCCGCGCTGCTGATAATAATAGCCGCGCGGCGCGTATACCCGCGGCGCATAGCCATAGCCGCCGTCATAGACATAAGGCGCTTGCGCGTTGGCATCGTCATAGCGGCGATAGCCGCGCGGCGCCGGGTAACGCTGATCGCTTGAGGAGCCGTCGGCCGGATAGATGTAGCCGTCGGTATCGACCCGCGGCGCCACCCGGCGCGGCTGCGGCGGCGCGAGTTCAACCGGCTGGCCGGTGCCGACCTCGTCGTCGCCGGCGGTGGGGGCGCGGCGCGAGGCCAGCGTCGATTTCGATTTTGGATTGCGCGCCAGCGCCACTTGCGAGGAGCCGGTCAGGGTGACGGTGGTGTTGAGCACACCCTCGCTCTGCACCAGCGAATAGAGCGTCGCGGCATTGCCGCGCGACAGCCGCACGCAGCCATGCGAGGCCGGCGTGCCGAGCCGGCTCACCGAGTCGGTGCCGTGAATCGCGTGGCCGGCTTTGGTGAAGAAGATCGAATGCGGCATCGGCGCCTCGTCGAATTCCTTGGAGTAGTGGTCCTGCTCCATACGGAATGCGCGATGGGTGCCATTGGGCGTCTCATAGGTCGGAATGCCGGTCGACACCGGCCAGCGATAACGCTCAACGCCGTCGACCGCGACGGTCATCTGCTGGTTGTTCTTGTCCACCGTGATGTCGACCTTGGCATCCGCGATGGTCGCGGTGGTCACCAGCAGCAGCGTGGTCAGAGACAACAGGTACGCGCGCATCGCTTGTCAGCTCCCGGCCGGATCGCCGTTTGTGTGCCGCCCCTGCGCGCAATATGCACACGAGAATACCGGCTTTCCAGAGGCACCATGACCGCATCGTTAACGAACACTCGTGGCGCCAGCGTGGCGTAGAACTGCACACCATGGCCTGAAAACAGCCATGGTCGGGAACCAGCATTGCACTGCGGTGTTATCAGTACGACATCGTCAAAAAACCAAACGTCAAAAACCAACCAAGCAAAGGGGACACCTCATGACCACCTCGGTTAAGGCTCTGGCGCTGCGCCAGGACAATACGCGCTGGAAGGCGCTGTGGGCCGCTGCGGCACTGGCTTTGGCGCTGGTGGCGCTGCCTGCGATCGGACATGCCCAGGGCATCATCGGCGGCGCCGAGCGCGGCAGCCGTGAGGGTCATCGCGCAGCCGGACCGATCGGCGGCGTGGTGGGCGGTGCGATCGGCGCCGGCGTCGGCGGCGTGGTCGGCGGCGTGCGTGGGGTGATCGGCGCGCCACGTGGCTATCGCAGCCACGGCTATTATAGCCGCCGCTATGGCTGCCGCGGCTACTATACGCGGAGCGGCCGCTTCCGCTGCTATCGTTGAGCCAACAAGGGAAGCAATCCATCGCCATCGCGCGCGGCCCCGCAAGGGGCCGCGTTCTTTTTTGGCTCAGTTCTTCAGCCGATAGCCGGTGCGGAAGATCAGCCAGATCGTGATCATGCACAGCACCAGGAAGGTCAGGGTCAGCGCCAGGCTGACGCCGAGGCTGACATCGGAGATTTCGTAAAAACTCCAGCGGAAACCGCTGATCAGATAGACCACCGGATTGAACAGCGCGATGGTCTGCCAGCCGGGCGGCAGCATGTCGATCGAATAGAAGCTGCCGCCGAGGAAGGTCAGCGGCGTCACCACCAATAGCGGGATCACCTGCAGCTTTTCAAAATTATCGGCCCATACGCCGATGATGAAGCCGAACAGGCTGAAAGTGACCGCGGTCAGCACCAAAAAGGTGATCATCCAGACCGGGTGCAGGATGTGCAGCGGCACGAACAGACCCGCGGTGGCCAGGATGATCAGGCCGAGGATGATCGATTTCGAGGCCGCGGCGCCGACATAGCCAAGCACGGCTTCGAAGAACGACACCGGCGCCGACAACAGCTCATAGATGGTGCCGGAGAATTTGGGAAAATAGATGCCGAATGAGGCGTTGGAGATGCTCTGCGTCAGCACCGACAGCATGATCAGCCCCGGCACGATGAAGGTGCCGTAGCTGACGCCGTTGATCTCGCTGATCCGCGATCCGATCGCGGCGCCGAACACCACGAAATACAGCGAGGTCGACAGCACCGGCGACACCACGCTTTGCAGCAGGGTGCGCCAGGTCCGCGCCATTTCAAACTTGTAGATTGCTCGCACCGCGCGCCAGTTCATCTCAACCCCTCACCAGGCTGACAAAGATTTCTTCCAGCGAGCTCTGCGTGGTGTCGAGATCGTGGAAGCGGATGCCGGCGTCGCGCAGCGCGGCGAGCAGGCCGGTGATGCCGGTGTGATTGGCCTTGCTGTCATAGTTGTAGATCAGCTCGTCGCGGTTCTCGCCAAGCTCGAGCCGATATTCGGCAAGCGAGGCCGGGACCGCGTCGATCGGTTCGACCAGATGCAGCGTCATGCGTTTCTTGCCGAGTTTCTGGATCAGCTCGGCCTTGCGCTCCACCAAAATGATCTCGCCTTTGTTGATGACGCCGATCCGGTCGGCCATCTCCTCTGCTTCTTCGATGTAATGGGTGGTGAGGATGATGGTGACGCCGGCATCGCGCAGCGTGCGCACCACGTCCCACATGCCCTTGCGCAGCTCGACATCGACGCCGGCGGTCGGCTCGTCCAAAAACAGGATCTGCGGTTCGTGCGACAGCGCCTTGGCGATCATCACCCGGCGCTTCATGCCGCCCGACAGCGTCATGATCCGGCTGTCGCGCCGGTCCCACAGCGATAGGTCGCGCAGGATCTTTTCGATATAGGCCGGGTTGGCCGGCTTGCCGAACAGGCCGCGGCTGTAGCTGACCGTGGCCCATACCGACTCGAACGCATCGGTGTGCAGTTCCTGCGGCACCAGCCCGATCATCGAACGCGCGGCGCGATAATCCTTGATGTTGTCATGGCCATCGACGCTGACGGTTCCAGCCGACGGATTGGCGATGCCGCAAATGATGCTGATCAAGGTGGTCTTGCCGGCGCCGTTCGGGCCGAGCAGCGCAAAGATCTCGCCGCGCTCGATGTCGAGATTGACATCGTTCAGCGCCTTGAGCCCGGAACCGTACGTTTTTGATAGATGCGAGACGGAGATGATCGGCGGCATGCGGCGGGTCATTTCACGGCAAGCGACCCGGCGAGGCGGCGGCCAGGCTCGCTGGTTTGCGGAAGGCTACAGATAGGAGCGGGGACGGCGCCGCGCAATCCGCGCGGTTCAGTCGGCCGTTCAATCGGCGTCAGTTCAGTCGTTATCGGCGACCGGCCATTCGATCTCGACCAAGGTAGCGCCATCGGCGGCCGCGACAAAGGCCGGGTCGCGCTGCAATTCGTCGAAACTGCGCGGCGGTTTTAGCCCGGTCGAACCGTCGGGATTGGTCCAGTCCTCGCCCGCGGCTTCCAGCGCCTCGATCGCTTCCTCAATGGCGTCATCAAGGTTGTCACCGGCGGTGACCAGCCCGGGCACGTCGGGGAACGACACGTTGAAATGGCCCGCGTCTTCACGGATCACGGCGATGTAGAGGGGCATGGAGGAATCCGCAGCTCGTGGTTGATTGGTCGGGCGCGTTCCTACACCCGCTCCACGAAACTATCGACCACCTTCTTCTCGCCGGCCTTGTCAAAAGCGATGGTGAGCTTGTTGCCGTCGATCCGCACCACTTCGCCATAGCCGAATTTTTGGTGAAACACCCGCTGTTGCAGCGAGAACTCGGACTGCGTGCCGGTTGATTTCGCCACCAGCTCGCCCTCGATGGTGAGCGGCGCGCGCTTGCGGGCAAAGTCGCCGCGCGAGAATGAGGAGGGGCTTTCGCTAAAACCGCTTCCGGTGCCGCGGCCACGATTGGCCTGGGCGCGCTGCCAGCCGGGCGTCGAGTAGCTCGATCCGAACGCGCCGACATCGTCGAACCGCGACGCGCCATAGCCGCCGGCGCCGCCCCAGCCCGAGCCGCCCTTGGATTCGGTGATCTCGACATGATCGCCGGGCAGTTCATCGAGGAAGCGCGACGGAATCGTGGTGGTCCAGGAGCCGTGAATGCGGCGGTTGGTGGCAAAATACAATTTGGCGCGCTTGCGCGCGCGGGTGATGCCGACATGGGCGAGGCGGCGTTCCTCCTCGAGCCCGGCGCGGCCCTGTTCGTCGAGCGCGCGCTGATGCGGAAACAGCCCTTCCTCCCAGCCGGGCAGGAACACGGTGTCGAATTCCAGCCCCTTGGCGGAATGCAGCGTCATCACCGACACCGCGTCTTCGTCGCTGCCGCCGTCGCGGTCCATCACCAGCGAGATATGTTCGAGGAAACCTTGCAGGTTCTCGAAATCCTCCATCGAGCGGATCAGTTCTTTCAGGTTTTCCAGCCGGCCCGCGGCGTCGGCCGAACGGTCCTTCTGCCACATCTCGGTATAGCCGCTCTCATCGAGCACGATCTGCGCCAGCTCGGTGTGCGGCAGCAGCTCGCGCTGCGCGCGCCAGCGCTCGAACGACATCATCAGGTCGCGCAGGCTGCCGCGCGTTTTCGGCTTCAGCTCATCGGTCTCGATGATCGCGCGTGCCGCTTCATAAAGCGGAATGCGCCGGCGCCGGCCGTGGTCGTGCAGCAATTGCACGGTGGCATCGCCAATGCTGCGCTTGGGCACATTGACGATGCGCTCAAAGGCGAGGTCGTCGGCCGGCGAGTTGATCACCCGCAAATAGGCGAGCGCGTCGCGGATTTCCGCGCGCTCATAGAAGCGCGGGCCGCCGATCACCCGGTAGGGCAGGCCGAGCGTGACAAAGCGATCTTCAAATTCGCGCATCTGGAACGAGGCGCGCACCAAAATCGCGATCTCGTTGAGCGCGTGGCCCTGGCGCTGCAATTGTTCGATCTCTTCGCCGATCGCGCGCGCTTCTTCCTCGGAATCCCAGGCGCCGGTGACGGTGACCATCTCGCCATCGACATCCTCGGTGCGCAGCGTCTTGCCGAGCCGGCCTTCGTTATGGGCGATCAGATAGGACGCCGCGGCCAGGATGTGGCCGGTCGAGCGATAGTTACGTTCCAGCCGGATCACCTTGGCGCCGGGGAAATCGTGCTCGAAGCGCAGGATGTTATCGACCTCGGCGCCGCGCCAGCCATAGATCGACTGATCGTCATCACCGACGCAGCAGATGTTCTTTGGCGGGGCGGCGTTCTCACCCAAGGCGACCGCCTGCTCCCTCTCCCCGCGAGCGGGGAGAGGGGTGGGGTGAGGGGGCGTCTCCGCCAGCTGAGAGTCCGCGATCTGCGGAGGCGCCCCCTCACCCGGATCGCTGTGCGATCCGACCTCTCCCCGCGCGCGGGGAGAGGTTTGGCTTGGCGCCTGGGCGAGCAGCCGCAGCCACAAATATTGCGCGACGTTCGTGTCCTGATACTCATCGACCAGGATGTATTTGAAGCGCTGCTGATATTGCCGCAGCACGTCGGGGTGCTCGCGGAACAGCCGGATGTTTTCCAGCAAAAGGTCGCCGAAATCGGCGGCATTGAGAATTTTCAGCCGTTCCTGATAGGCGGCGTACAGCTTACCGCCACGGCCATTGCCGAACATCGCCGCTTCGCCGGCCGGCACCTGCGACGGCGTCAGCCCGCGATTCTTCCAGCCGTCGATCAAGCCGGCCAGCATGCGCGCCGGCCAGCGCTTGTCGTCGATATTGTCGGCCGCCAGCAATTGCTTCAGCAGCCGGATCTGATCGTCGGTGTCGAGCACCGTGTAATTCGACTTGAGCTGCACCAACTCGGCATGGACGCGCAGAATCCGGCCGCCGATCGAATGGAAGGTGCCGAGCCACGGCATGCCTTCGATCGCCTGGCCGAGCATCTGGCCAAGGCGCATCTTCATCTCGCGCGCCGCCTTGTTGGTGAAGGTCACCGCCAGCACCTCGCCTGGGCGGGCGCGGCCGGAGGCCAGAATATGGGCGATGCGCGTGGTCAAAACCCGGGTCTTGCCGGTGCCGGCGCCGGCCAGCACCAGCACCGGGCCATCCAGCGTCTGCACCGCGTCGCTCTGCTCGGGATTGAGGCCGGTCAGATAGGCCGGCAGCGTCGCGGCGCGCGCCCTTGCGGCAATGCCGCCGGCGGCGGGGCGATAGTCCGGCAGGTCGTTGCCGCTGAACTGGTCGGGATTGGTCATGCGAATCGTCATCTCCTCACGATGCCACCGCGAGCCAGCAATGAGGAGCCTTGTGGGGCAGGATTGTGGGCATATAGGGCCTCGGCCGCCGCAATGACAGCCAGGCGGTGCCCCGCGCGGCCATGCGCGGCCGATCGCGCCGCGAGGGGTGTTGATGCGCAATCTTTGGTTGCGGCGCCGCTCGACTTACGCCCGGAACTTCCGATCCGATGCTGGATTGTCTGTCTAGATGCGACGCGGCGACCAGAGGCCGCGTCCGCCCGCAACAGAGGGCCAATAAGGAGGTTCGCCAATGTTGGGTTGGGTTGTCACATTCCTGATCGTTGCGTTGATCGCAGGCATTCTCGGCTTCGGCGGCATCGCCGGTGCTTCGATCGAGATCGCCAAGATCATCTTCTTCATCGCCGTGGTGCTGTTTTTGGTGTCCGCGGTGGTGGGCCTGGTGCGCGGACGCACACGGGTCTAGCGCGCTGCGGCCTTTGACGGCATCGCCACTTGTCGGCCGATGCCGTCGGGGCGGGGGGCTGCGCGATGCGCCTCCGCAAAGGCGTGAATGCGGTCCTTGATGTCGGGCGGAAACGGCGCGGTCTTGCGGCTCGCCATATCGACGTGCAGATTCATGTTTTCCGACGAAGCCGACAGCCAGCCTTCCTCGGCGTGGCGCAGTTCCTCAAACGTATGCAGCCTTTTGTCGTCGGCGGCGATCACCCAGACCGCAACCTGTGCCGGATCACCGAGATGCAATTCGCGCAGGTAGCGCACATGGCATTCGGCGGTGAAGGTCGAGCCGCCGCGCGATTGCACATAATCGGGGCCGATGCCGAGCGAGAGCCAGAGCTGATCGAGCGCGCGGTCGAACAACACGTTGTAGTAAGCCATGTTGAGATGGCCGTTATAGTCGATCCAGTGCGGCTCGATCGCCATCACCGACGACAGAAACGGAACCGGCAGTGTATGCAATGCGGGCGCAGCAGCGCTGCTGATAGACATGGCGTTCCTCGTTGCTTTGGGGTTGGCCCCCATTGACCCCTCATGCGTCCTTTGACAGGTTCGGCGCCGTGTCAGGAGGACGATGCAGTGGGTGTTATGATCGACAATCAACTTCAGCGTGTCGCACCGAAGGCGATCGCGGCCGCCATTGAAGCGCTTGCAGCGCGCTTCGGCAACCGCTTGATCACCTCAGCTTCGGTGCGCGAGCAGCACGCCCACAGCACCACCTGGTTGCCGGCGCAGCCGCCGGATGCCGTGGTGCTGGCGCGCGAAACCAAGGACATTCAGGACGTGGTGCGGATCTGCGCGCCGCTGCGCGTGCCGGTGATCGCATTCGGCACCGGCACCTCGCTGGAAGGCCATATCAACGCGCCGGCCGGCGGCGTGTGCATCGATCTGCGCGAGATGAATCGGATTCTCGACGTGCATGTCGAAGATCTCGATTGCGTGATCGAGCCTGGCGTCACCCGCAAGGCGCTCAATGAGCATCTGCGCGACCGCGGCGTGTTCTTTCCGATTGATCCCGGCGCCGATGCCTCGATCGGCGGCATGGCCTCGACCCGCGCTTCCGGCACCAATGCGGTGCGCTATGGCACCATGCGCGACAATGTGCTGGCGCTGAAAGTAGTGCGCGGCGATGGCGAGATCATCACCACCGGCACCCGCGCGAAAAAATCGGCGGCCGGCTACGACCTCACGCATTTGTTTTTGGGCGCCGAGGGCACGCTCGGCATCATCTCCGAACTGACCATCAAGCTGCGCGGCATTCCCGACACCATCGCGGCGGCGGCGTGCTCGTTCGAGACGGTGGAGGGCGCCTGCAACGCGGTGATCCTGGCGATGCAGACCGCGATCCCTGTAGCTCGCATCGAACTACTCAACGCCACGCAGGTGCGCTGCTGCAACGCTTACTCCAAACTCACTTTGCCGGAGACGCCGCTATTGCTGCTCGAGTTCCACGGCAGCGCCGCGGAAGTCGCCGAGCAGTCCAAGAATTTCGCGGCGATCGCCAAGGAGTGCGGCGGCGGCGAATTCTCCTGGACCACGCGCCCGGAAGACCGCAGCAAGCTGTGGCAGGCGCGGCACGATGCCTATTGGTCGGTGCGCGCGCTGCGCCCGGGCGCCGGCGTGGTCGCGACCGACGTGTGCGTGCCGATCTCGCGGCTCGCCGACTGCGTGGTCGAGACCGAAGCCGATCTGCAGCGCCTCAATCTGACCGCGCCGATCGTCGGCCATGTCGGCGACGGCAATTTTCATTGCTCGCTTTTGTGCGACGTCAACGATCCGGAAGAGATGGCGCGCGGCGAGGAGTTCATGCACCGGCTGGTCGAGCGCGCCCAGGCGATGGATGGCACCTGCACCGGCGAGCACGGCATCGGCCAGGGCAAGCAGAAATACATGGTGGCCGAACTCGGCCCCGAGGCGATCGAGGCGATGCGCGCGGTGAAGAAGGCGCTCGATCCGGACAACATCTTCAACCCCGGCAAGATCATCCCGCCGCTGTGAGGGCAAGTGGGCGCGGGGCGTGGTGGTTTCGATCCACGCTCCCGCACGGGGAGCGACCATCGGCAGATTGATAGCCGCACTGTCGAGGGCACGTTTCGATCCACGCTCCCGCGCGGGGAGCGACGGCCTGCCCCGCCCGTGAGCCTGTAAGGCTCGCTGTTTCGATCCACGCTCCCGCACGGGGAGCGACGGTCCATCCATAACCGATGGCGGCGCCTCTTGACATCAGCCGCGATGCGCGAAGCTCAAGGGGGCTGAGCGCTGGATGACGCTCGATGTTCGCGCGGGCTCATTTTGCGCCTGCAACGATAGCGGCGGGGCAGGGCGCGTGCGCTTGTGGTGCGCGCAGCCAAAATTCTCTGCGCGGCTGCTACCAGCTACGACAATGGGCGACCACGGATGTTGGCGTACCGCGCGTTGCAGAAACAACGCCCATTCTCGCCCGCGGCGATTGCCGCGTGCGTACCCAGATCTGGTGACGGTTCAGCGCATGTCAGCGCGGCGGTCGGCTGGACTCGTGAGCACAGCCAATCGCTCCCGGCGCTACCCACAACGCCAGGTCCACAAAACAATCGCACCTGAACGGTGCGATTGTTTGAAGATAGCAGCTGACGGGAAAGGCCGCGCTTAGTGCGCGGCCAAGCTTTCCGTCTTCACTTCTGGCACCGGCTGCACAGCGCGCGACCGGAAGTAGTCCAGCACGAACAGCCGGATCGCCGACGACAGGTTGCCCTGTTGGCGGTTGCTGTCGATTTCACCGACGAGCTCCGACAATGTCATGTCGCGCAGACCAGAAATTTCCTTCATACCGTTCCAGAACGCCTCTTCGAGGCTAACGCTGGTTTTGTGGCCTGCGACCACGATCGACCGTTTGACGACCGGCGATTTCATGACACGTCCCCGGTTATGCGATGTTGATCCAGTAGCTCTGTTGTACGCTTGGTCCGATGTTCGTCCCGCGCGCGCTCAGATTTAGTCCGGCCGAACCGCATCCGATTAGCTTCAGCTTGCTTTGCAGAATCTTCCCGCGCAGCTCGCTTCTTCACTCGGTTCAAATTGACTACGTCCCCCAACAGACGCCCCCATCAGCAAAGGCGTGACGACGGGAGGCGCTTACGGTCCGGTTCGCAGTGCTTAGCGGGGCCTCGGTCGGCTCGATCACCATCACGACAATTTCCTCATCGCTGCAATTGAGCCAGGCATCCTCCCGCGCGTATCCGGGAATTTGCTACCCTGCGCAAACGCTGCAACGGCAGTTGATCGATCCCCGTGGTTGCGCGATATGATTTACATCAATTCTTCGTGCGAGTACGGGGCTAGCGGTGGGGGGATACGCCCACGCGGTCATTTCGGGCGCGTCATTTTGTCTACCTGCACCAGACGATCGAATTCCGCGGCGGAAACCAGTCCCATACGCAATGCTTCCTGACGCAGAGTCGTGCCGCGTTCGTGGGCAGCTCTGGCGATTTTAGCGGCATTGTCGTAACCAATGGTCGGCACCAGCGCGGTTACCAGCATCAACGACTGTTCCAGCAGCTCATGAATGCGCGTCTCATGAGCGCGTATCCCGGCGACGCAGTGCTTAGTGAACGACCGCGTGGCGCTGGCGAGTAGTTGGATCGATTCCAACATGCAGTGCGCCATCACCGGCTTATAGACGTTCAGCTCAAAATGGCCCTGGCTGCCGGCCACGGTGATAGTGGTGTGATGGCCGAACACCTGGCAGCACACCATGGTGATCGCTTCGCTCTGCGTCGGGTTGACCTTGCCGGGCATGATCGAGGAGCCGGGCTCGTTGGCCGGCAGCAGCAATTCGCCAAGGCCGGAGCGCGGGCCTGAGCCGAGCAGGCGGATGTCGTTGGCGATCTTGAACAGCGCGGTCGCGACCGCATTGATGGCGCCGTGCACATAGACATAGGCGTCGTTGCTGGCCAGCGCTTCAAACTTGTTGGGCGCGCTGGTGAACGGCAGCTTGGTCAGCTCCGCGACCCGTTTGGCGAACAGCGTTGCAAATTGCGGATGGGTGTTGAGCCCGGTGCCGACCGCGGTGCCGCCCTGCGCCAGCGGATAGAGCGCTGGGCGTGCGTCCCGCAGCCGCATAAGCCCACTGTCGATCTGGGCGGCATAGCCGGAAAACTCCTGGCCGAGCGTCAGCGGGGTGGCGTCCTGGGTATGGGTGCGGCCGATTTTGACGATGTTGGCGAATGCGCGTTCCTTGGCGCGCAGCGCTGTGGCGAGGCCTGCCAGCGCCGGTTCCAGATCGGTGACGATCTGCTCGGTCGCGGCGATATGCATCGCGGTCGGGAATGAGTCGTTCGACGACTGCCCCAGATTGACGTGATCGTTGGGATGCAGTGGTTGCTTACCGCCGAGCGGCGCGCCGAGCAGTTCGTTGCCGCGGTTGGCGATCACCTCATTGAGGTTCATGTTGGTCTGGGTGCCGGAGCCGGTCTGCCAGACCGGCAGCGGAAAATGCTGGTCGAGCTTGCCGTCGATCACCTCGCGCGCCGCTTTGACGATCGCTTGGCAGCGGCGGCGGTCGAGCAGGCCGAGCTCGCGATTGGTTTCCGCGGCGGCCAGTTTCACCAATGCCAGCGCGCGAATGATCGCGATCGGCATCCGGTCATGGCCGATCTGGAAATTTTGCCGCGATCGCTCGGTCTGCGCGCCCCAATAGCGATCGGCCGGCACCTCGATCGCGCCGAACGAGTCGGTCTCGGTGCGGGTCGGCGGCTTGCTGGCGTTACGGGGGTGGCGGGACGATGTCGTCATGGGTCCTCATTCAAGGCGATGACGCGAGCTGTTGCTCCCGAACCCGCCAGCCAGGACCCCGGCGGGTTACTTTTTGCGGAACCGGTCGAGCCGCACCACTTCGGCGCCTTCGGTTGGCGAGGACGGGCGCTCGGGCGGCAGGGTGTCGAGTTCCGGCTCGGTGGCGGACAGTTCGGCGTCGGCATTGGCGACCGCGGTTTCGGCCGGCGCATCGGGCTCGAACTGCAGGCCGAATTCGACCGAGGGGTCAAGGAAGCTCTTGATGGCGCTGAACGGCACCACCAAGCGTTCCGGAATGCCGCCAAACGCCAGCCCGACCTCGAAATGATCGTCGGTCACCACCAGGTCCCAGAACTGGTGCTGCAGCACGATCGTCATTTCATTGGGATATTGCGCCTGCAGCCGGGGCGACAACTTCACGCCTTCCGCCTTGGAGAAAAAGGTGATGAAGAAGTGATGTTCGCCGGGCAGGCCGTGCTCGGCAGCGTCGGCAAGCACGCGCCGCAGCACGCTGCGCAACGCATCGCGGGCAAGAACATCATAACGGATGTGGTCGGTCGCCATGGTCGGTCCAGTCGTTCTGCATGATTCGCGATCGGCCAACACGGCTGGCCCCTGAGTCGCGGTTTGGCGTCATCGTAGCCCGGCTGCGATGGCAGGTCAGCCATTGCTGCGCCCGCGACGACGATTCTGTGCGTCTGTTGCGGGCGGACCAAGCCGGAAGTCGAGAAATGAGTGGAGGCTTCTGTTGCCAGGTGCCTCCGAACCCCGCCTAACGGAGCTTAACCCGTTAGGGCTTTAAGTCGGTCTTTCAAACTGCGTTACGCAGCCTGAGCAACCGGAGCATAGTTGTCGTTGGCAACTATTGCATTGGCCCGATGACGGCGGAACCATACCGAACAAAAGCTCGCCCTTTACGCCCTCGTCGATCCTATTTCGCCCCCGCCGAAACCCGGCAGAGCCGGGCTTGGGTGGAGGCGCCGGGTACCGCCCCCGGGTCCGAATGGTTTATTGCGACGGCCGTTTATTGTCATAGCCGGCGAACCGGCACCGCAAATATAGGCATCGCTACGCTGCTGGGAAGAGGCAATCGGCCGCTATCCCTGGTAGCGATCCTGGAATCAGTTGCATAAAGTCGCCAGGCGAGCAGACGCCAGGGGGATTGGGTAATGGGGGAGGATCCGCGCGAGGCGTCTGGCAAGTCATTGTGGCCGCGCTGGATTCGTGGGCCGCAGGAGTTTGCCGGCGGGCTGACCTTGATGGCGGTCGCCGCTTTGGCGCTGTGGGCGGCCCATGATCTCGGCGGTATGCGCGGCTTTGCGCCCGGCGCCGGCACGGTGCCGCGGCTGCTGGCCTGGATGCTGCTGGTGCTCGGCGGCCTGGTCACCGCGGTCGGTGTCTTTGTCGAAGGGCCGCGCATGGTGCGATTCGCCGGACGCGGGCTATTGTTCGTCGGGCTGGCGATCCTGGCCTTTGCGGTGGCGATCAAGCCGCTCGGGCTGCCATTGGCCGCGTTCCTCAGTTTCATGATCGCGGCGCTGGCGACCGCGGAAACCCGCTGGCGGGAAACCACGCTGGCGGGTCTTGGCCTCGCCGGGGCGTGCACCGTGCTGTTTCCGTTCGTGCTGCGGCTGCCTTTGCCGCTGCTGCCTCGCTTCCTTTTGCCGTGAGGACGCGATGGCCGATCTGATTTCCAATCTCGCCCTCGGTTTCGGCGTGGCGTTCACGCCGGTCAACCTGCTGTTCTGCTTGATCGGCGCGCTGGTCGGCACGCTTGTCGGGGTGCTGCCGGGCATCGGCACGGTGGCCACGGTCGCGATCCTGCTGCCGATCACCTTCGGCCTGCCGCCGGTCGGGGCGCTGATCATGCTGGCCGGCATTTATTATGGCGCGCAATACGGCGGTTCGACCACGTCGATCCTGGTCAACATCCCCGGCGAAGCGACCTCGGTGGTGACCACGCTCGACGGCTTTCAGATGGCGCGGCAGGGGCGGGCCGGACCGGCCCTCGCGATCGCCGCGATCGGCTCGTTCTTTGCCGGCTGCGTCGCCACCGTGCTGATCGCCCTTCTGGGCGGGCCGTTGACCAAGCTCGCGCTGATCTTCGGGCCCGCCGAGTATTTTTCGCTGATGGTGCTCGGCCTGTTGTTCGCGGTGGTGCTGGCGCGCGGCTCGGTGCTGAAGGCGATCGCGATGATCGTGCTCGGCCTGTTGCTCGCCACCGTCGGCTCCGACGTCGAGACCGGCGCCGCGCGCATGACATTTGGCGTGCTCGATCTGGCCGACGGCCTTGGCTTTGCGATCGTCGCCATGGGGGTGTTCGGTTTCGCCGAGATCATTCGCAACCTTGATCCCGGCATGGGCATCGATCGCCATCTGGTGCAGCGCCGCGTCGCCGGCCTGATGCCGGCGCGCAAGGATCTCGCCGACGCCGCGCCGGCGATCGGGCGCGGCACAATTATCGGTTCCATTCTCGGCTTGCTGCCCGGCGGCGGTGCGGTGATTGCCTCGTTCGCCGCCTATACGCTGGAAAAGAAGATCGCTCGCGTGCCGTCGCGTTTTGGTCGCGGCGCGATCGAAGGCGTGGCGGCGCCGGAAGCCGCCAATAATGCCGCGGCGCAGACTTCATTCATTCCGCTGCTCACGCTCGGCATCCCGCCCAATGCCGTGATGGCTTTGATGGTCGGCGCGATGAACATTCATGGCATCGTGCCAGGGCCGCTGGTGATGCAGAAACAGCCCGATCTGGTCTGGGGGCTGATCGCCTCGATGTGGATCGGCAATTTGACGCTGCTGATCATCAATCTGCCGCTGGTCGGGGTCTGGGTACGGCTCTTGCGGGTGCCGTATCGGCTGCTGTTTCCGGCGATCGTGGTGTTTTGCGCGATCGGCATCTACTCGATCAACAACTCGGCGTTCGACGTCATTCTGGCCGGAGGCTTCGGGCTGTTCGGCTATTGGCTGATCAAGCATGATTTCGAGCCGGCGCCGCTGCTGCTCGGCTTGGTGCTCGGCCCGCTGATGGAAGAGAACCTGCGTCGTACCTTGATGATCTCGCGCGGCGACGCCACCGTGTTTCTCACCCGGCCGCTATCGGCGGCGCTGCTGTCGTTAGCGCTGTTGTTGCTGATCCTGGCAATTTTGCCTTCACTGCGCAGGAAGCGCGACGAAGTCTTTGTTGAGCCTAAAGGTTGATCAGCCGCCGCGCTTACAGCTAATAACTTGACGCTGGAGCCGATCGCCGGACAATGGGCGGTAATTTTGATTAGTGACAATTTTTCGGAATAATCGGGTACCATTATGAATTTTATTGCTCGATTGCTATCTGTCGGCACGCTTTCGCTTTCATGCCTGACGAGCGTCGCAGCAATGACCGTGCCGGCCCGCGCGAGTGACTATCCGTCACGACAGGTAACGGTGATTGTGCCGTTTGCGGCCGGCGGGCCAACTGACACGGTCGCGCGGATCGTCACGGCGCAGATGTCGAAATCGCTCGGCCAGAACGTAGCGGTTGATAACAGGGCAGGCGCGGGCGGTACCTTGGCCACTTCTTTAGCGTCGCGCGCCGCCGCCGACGGTTACACCTTGATTGCTGGTCATATGGGCACCCACGCCGCCGTGGTGTCGCTGTATCCGACGCTCAATTATCATCCCAAGCGCGATTTCGAGCCGGTGTCGCTCCTGGCCGGCACGCCGATTGTGATCCTGGCGCGCAAGGATTTCCCGCCAAAAAACCTTGAGGAATTCGCCGTCTATATCCGGGCCAACACCGAGCGGCTCAACGTCGCCCATGCCGGCATCGGCTCGGTGTCTTATGTGTCGTGCCTGGTGCTGCATCGCCAGCTCGGGGCGCGGCCGACCGGGGTTCCGTTCAGCGGCACCGGTCCGGCGATGGCGGCGCTGGTCGCCGGCGAGGTCGACTATATGTGCGACCAGATCGTCAACGCCGTGCCGCACATCAAGAGCGGCGCCATCAAGGCCTATGCGATCGCCATGCCCGAGCGCAGCCCTTCGCTGCCCGACGTTCCGACCACCGCCGAAGCCGGGATGCCCAGCTTCCAGGCGCGGGCCTGGGTCGCGATGTTCGCGCCCAAGGGCACGCCGCCCTCGTTGATCGCGGTGCTCAACGCCGCCGCATCGCGCGCGCTCGATGACGACAATGTTCGCAGCACCTTGCAGGCGCTGGGCGCCGTGATTCCGCCGCCCGAGCAGCGCACGCCGGGCGCGCTGGCCGATCTGGTCGACGCCGAAATCGACCGGCTGAGCCCGGTGTTGTGGCAGGCCGCCAACTCAACCGCTCACATCGACAGTCCCTGGAAATGATCCCGCTCATGGGATTCAAGGCTTGTTCAAGGTAATCTGGCCAGCCATGGTGCCGCAGCGGCCCAGGCCCTGGCCCCTTTGAACGAGCGCTCACACGACATGCAGCAATATCTCGACCTGCTGGCTCGCATCCTGAACGAGGGTGCGGAGAAGGACGACCGTACCGGCACCGGCACGCGGTCGGTGTTCGGCCATCAGATGCGGTTTGATCTGACAGCCGGCTTTCCGATGGTGACCACCAAGCGGTTGCCGATCAAAGCGATCGTGCATGAATTGCTGTGGTTTTTGGCCGGCGACACCAACATCAAGTACCTGAAGGACAACGGCGTCTCGATCTGGGATGAGTGGGCCGATGCCAATGGCGATCTCGGCCCGGTCTATGGCGCGCAGTGGCGGTCCTGGCCGACCGCCGAGGGCGGCAGCATCGACCAGATCGCCAATGTGGTCGACATGATCAAGCGCACGCCGGATTCGCGGCGGCTGATGGTGACGGCGTGGAACCCGGCCGATGTCGAGCGCATGGCGCTGCCGCCGTGTCACTGCCTGTTTCAATTCTATGTCGCGCGCGGCCGGCTGTCGTGCCAGCTCTATCAGCGCTCAGCCGATGTGTTCCTCGGCGTGCCATTCAACATCGCGTCCTATGCGCTGTTGACGATGATGATGGCGCAGGTCACCGGGCTGGAGCCGGGCGAGTTCATCCATACGTTCGGCGACGCTCACCTCTATTCCAACCATTTTGAACAGGCCCGGCTGCAATTGACGCGCACGCCGCGCCAGCTGCCGACCATGATCCTCGATCCCGACGTGAAGGACATTTTCGCGTTCAAGATCGGTCACTTCAAACTCGAGAATTATGATCCGCATCCTCACATCAAGGCCGAGGTTTCGGTGTGAGCGCGCCGGTCGAGATCGTGCTGGTGGTCGCGGTGGCGGACAATGGCGTCATCGGTCTACAGGGCGCCATGCCATGGCGGCTGCGCTCCGATCTGCGCCGCTTCAAAGCGCTGACGATCGGCAAGCCGGTGCTGATGGGGCGGAAAACGTTCGCGTCACTGCCGCGGCCGTTGCCGGGGCGAACCAATATCGTCATCACCCACGACCGCGCGCTGAAGTTGTCGGGGGCGCTGACCACCTCGCTCGATGAGGCGCGCGCCATTGCCCGCGGCGATGCGCTGCGGCGTTTTGCCACCGAGATTGCGGTGATTGGCGGCGCGGAGATTTACGCCCAGTTCCTCGCGGAGGCCGATCGCATCGAGTTGACCGAGGTGCATGCACGCCCCGAAGGCGACACGTTTTTCGCGCCGCTCGATGCTGCGCTTTGGCAGGAAACCGAGCGCGTCCGGCACGCGGCGGGCGAGGGCGACACCGCCGATTTTTCCTATGTGACCTATCGCCGCCGAACGCCGCGTTAACCGCTAGCGACATAGCTTGCATTGACTTTTTCAGGTTCGATCTTAGCTCGTGGCGACGTGAAGCTGCGTTGTATGGGCTGTGCCCGTCCCCTATAAAGTCGTGCATGTTGCGCTGGACATTGTCTTTTTGGGCCGGCGCGAAGGAGATTTGTCGATGCCGTGGAAGAATCAAGGCGGAGGCCCTTGGGGGCCGGGACCGAAGGGGCCCTGGGGCACGGGGCCGCAACCGACGGGACCAAGGCCGCCGGACCTCGAGGATCTGTTGCGCCGCGGGCAGGACCGTTTGCAGCAGCTGCTCCCCGGGGGGCATTTCAGCGCCATGGGCATTGCCCTGATTCTGGTCGGTGCGCTGGCGGTGTGGGGCCTGTCCGGCTTCTTCCGCGTGCAGTCCGAAGAACTTGGCGTGGTGCTACGCTTTGGTAAGCATGTTCGCACCGTGCAGCCGGGTCTGAACTATCACCTGCCGTACCCGATCGAGACCGTGCTGCTGCCGAAGGCGCTGCGCGTGTCGACCATCAATGTCGGCATGACCACTTTTGACGACACCGGCCGCCGTGGCCGCACGGTGCGTGACGTGCCGGAAGAGAGCTTGATGCTCACTGGCGACGAAAACATCGTCGATGTCGATTTCACCGTGCTGTGGCGTATCAAGCCGGACGGCGTCGGCGACTTCCTGTTCAACATCCAGAACCCGGAAGGCACCGTGAAGGCCGTCGCCGAAAGCGCGATGCGCGAAGTGATCGGCCGCTCCAACATTCAGCCGATCCTGACCGGCGCCCGCTCCACCATCGAAAACGGCGTGCAGGACCTGATGCAGCGCACGCTCGACAAATACGGCGCTGGCGTTTTGGTGCAGCAGGTGCAGCTGCAGAAGGTCGACCCGCCGGCGCAGGTGATCGATGCGTTCCGCGACGTGCAGGCGGCCCGTGCCGACCTCGAGCGTCTGCAGAACGAAGCGCAGACCTATTCGAACCGCGTCATCCCCGATGCGCGCGGCCGTGCGGCGCAGATCATCCAAGGCGCGGAAGGCTACAAGGAGCAGGCCGTCGCCGAGGCCAAGGGTCAGAGCGCGCGCTTCCTGAAAGTGTATGACGAATACAAGAAGGCTCCGGACGTGACGCGGGAACGCATCTATCTCGAAACCATGGAGCGCATTTTGGGCGGCTCCGACAAGCTGATCGTCGATAGCGGCGCGGCCGGTTCGCAGGGCGTGGTGCCGTATCTGCCGCTCAATGAATTGACGGCGCGCCGTCCGGCCGCCAATGCGGGTCAGCAGCAGAGCGGAGGCAACCGATGAAGGCCGGCATTTCCGGAGTGGTAGCGCTGATCGTTCTGCTGGTCGCGGTCCTGATCGGCTATGCGTCGATCTTCACCGTCAGGCAGACTGAACAGGTGCTGGTGGTCCGGCTCGGTGAGCCGGTGCGGGTGGTGACCGAGCCTGGTCTGCACTTCAAGGTGCCGTTCGTGGATGCGGTGATCTCGCTCGACAAGCGCATTCTCGATCTTGAAAATCCGTCGCAGGAAGTGATTGCCTCCGACCAGAAGCGCTTGGTGGTCGACGCGTTCGCCCGCTATCGCATCAAGAATGCGCTGCGCTTCTATCAAAGCGTCGGCACCGTGCAGGCCGCCAATGTGCAGCTCACCGCGCTGCTGAACGCGGCGTTGCGCCGCGTGCTCGGCGAGGTCACCTTCATCGAGGTGGTGCGCGACGAGCGCGAAAGCCTGATGAACCGCATTCGTGAGCTTCTCGATCGCGAGGCGGACGGCTATGGCATCTCGGTGGTGGATGTTCGCATCCGGCGCGCCGACCTGCCGGACCAGAACAGCCAGGCGGTCTATCAGCGCATGCAGACCGAACGTCAGCGCGAAGCGGCCGAGTTCCGTGCGCAGGGCGGTCAGAAGGCGCAGGAAATCCGCTCCAAGGCCGATCGTGAAGCGACCGTGATCATCGCCGAGGCCAATTCCAAGGCCGAGCAGATCCGCGGTGAAGGCGATGGCGAACGCAACCGTCTGTTCGCCGAAGCCTATGGCAAGGACCCGGACTTCTTCGCGTTCTATCGTTCGATGAGTGCGTATGAGCAGGGCCTGCGCAGCAGCGACACCCGCTTCCTGCTGAAGCCGGACTCGGAGTTCTTCAAATACTTCACCGGCGGGGCTTCTGGTCGTGGGCAGGCCCCCGCTGCCGCCGCCGCTCCGGCGCGGCAGTGACCCAACAACCGGACGGCGGCGTTCTTGACGCAGCGCCGTCCGGACCTGCTATATCTCGACACCAGGGCCGGCGTTCGCGCCGGCCTCTTGCTGTCAATGTGATTGCGGTCTCTCGACATCGGCCCGAGGCCGTCCAGCTAAGGACCAGGGGCGGATGACGTCATTCGCGTTCACCGACTTGCTGATCGGCGTCGGGGTGGCGTTTTTTCTGGAAGGCTTGTTGTTCCTGGCCAGCCCGTCCTGGATGCGCCGGGCCATGGAAAGCACGCTGGCGGCGCCCGACCGTCTGCTGCGCATCGCCGGGGTGATTTCGGCGCTTGGCGGGCTGATGCTGATCTGGATGGTGCGCCATTGATCAGGCGCCGGCCATGAGTCCGGCCATGAATACGGTCGGCGTGACGGCCATCATGCCAATCGCAAAACTATGCCAATCCCGACCCTCCACGTCATCGTGAGCGAAATTGCACGCTTTTGCCCGGCAGGGCCGCGCCGGATGGGATAAGGTTGCGGCCGCGCTTGGCTGCCGGAGCGGCCGCAGGCTAACGTGTTGTTCGCCCCGATTCCAGGAGACCCCTGCACATGCCCGCCGCGATCCGAGCCTCCCGCCGCCCGCGCCTCAAGCTGACGGCCTGCCTTGCCGTGGCCTGCGCGCTCATCGCCGCACCTGCTGCTGCGCGCGGTCCGGAAGGGATCGCCGACGTCGCCGAAAAGGTGATCGACGCGGTGGTCAACATCTCCACCACCCAAACCGTCGACAAGAGCGGCGGTGACAACAAAGGCGCCACGCCGCAATTGCCGCCCGGCTCGCCGTTCGAGGAGTTTTTTGAGGACTTCTTCAAGAACCGGCGTGGCGACAAGGGCACCGGCCCGCGCAAAACCAATTCGCTCGGCTCCGGCTTCATCGTCGATCCGTCGGGCGTCGCGGTGACCAATAATCACGTCATTGCCGACGCCGATGAGATCAACATCATCATGAACGACGGCACCAAGATCAAAGCGGAGCTGGTCGGCGTCGACAAGAAGACCGATCTGGCGGTGCTGAAGTTCAAACCGCCGGCCAGCAAGCAATTGGTGTCGGTGAAATTCGGCGACAGCGACAAGCTGCGGCTCGGCGAATGGGTGGTCGCGATCGGCAACCCGTTCTCGCTCGGCGGCACCGTCACCGCCGGCATCGTGTCGGCGCGCAACCGCGACATCAATTCCGGCCCCTATGACAGCTACATCCAGACCGACGCCGCCATCAATCGCGGCAATTCCGGCGGTCCGCTGTTCAACCTCAATGGCGAAGTGGTGGGCGTCAACACGCTGATCATCTCGCCGTCCGGCGGTTCGATCGGCATCGGCTTTGCCGTGCCGTCCAAAACCGTGGTCGGCGTGGTCGATCAGTTGCGCCAGTTCGGTGAGCTGCGCCGCGGCTGGCTGGGCGTGCGCATCCAGCAGGTCACCGACGAGATTGCCGAGAGCCTGAACATCAAGCCGGCGCGCGGCGCGCTGGTCGCGGGCGTCGAGGACAAGGGTCCGGCCAAGCCGGCCGGCATCGAGCCGGGCGATGTGGTGATCCGCTTCGACGGCAAGGACATCAAGGAACCGAAGGATCTGTCGCGCGTGGTCGCCGACACCGCGGTCGGCAAGCAGGTCGATGTGGTGATCATCCGCAAGGGCAAGGAAGAGACCAAGCAGGTCACGCTCGGCAAGCTCGACGACACCGACAAGCCGCAGCCGGCCTCGGCCAAGACCCAGCCCGAAACCGACAAGCCGGTGACGCAAAAGGTGCTTGGCCTGGATCTGGCGCCGCTCAGCAAGGAACTGCGCGCCAAATACAAGATCAAGGAGGCCGTGAAGGGCGTGCTGATCACCGGCGTCGACGCCGATTCCGACGCCGCCGAGAAGCGGCTTGCGGCTGGCGACGTGGTGGTCGAGGTGGCGCAGGAGCCGGTCGGCAGCGCCGCCGACATCAAGAAGCGCATCGAGCAGATCAAGAAGGACGGCAAGAAATCGGCGCTGCTGCTGGTTTCGAACGGCGCCGGCGAACTGCGCTTCGTCCCGGTCAGCGTGCAGTAGGGCGGGCGTCAGCCCGGCTGGTGCTGTCGCCGGACGTGCGCAAATAGCAGAGCAGGGTGCAGTTCGTTCTGCACCCGCTTTGGGCGCGACCCGTCACTCTTGCCATGGCATTGCCGCGCGGCTCTTTCCCTCCCCCTTGCGGGGAGGGTGGCGCGTCGTGAGCGCAGCGAACGACGGGCCGGGTGGGGCAGGCCGCGCCCCCGTTGCTGCGGCTTCTCAACCACAGCAACGCCAACCGCGTTGGCCCCCACCCCGGCCTCCGCTGCGCTCGGCCGACCCTCCCCGCAAGGGGGAGGGAGATCGCTGGTGCCGACGTCCCCTGAACCAGCTCCTAAAACCTGCTCCCGATACCATCAGACCCGCATGCGCGCCCGCAGCTGCCCGTCGGCCGTGGTTCTTGCTATATCGATCTATGGCCAAATCGCCGGCACGGGACCATAGCTTCACCGCAAAGCAGCCCGCGCCCGGTTGGCGGTGGGCCGAGACGGGTGAGTGGTGGTGAGCGTCGTTGAATTTCAAAATTGTCTGCAGCAACACGCCACGGCGACCGCGGCGCTGGTGAGCTGGTGCCGGGTGCGCTACCCCGGCCGGGCCGAGACTTTGTCGGCCACCGTGCTGCAGGATGGCCCCGCCGACCCGCGCCATTATGACGGCGCGCTGAACCTGTTGCCCGACGACGTGCTGTTCTGCCGCCGCGTGCGGCTGCAATGGGGCGATCTGGTGATGTCGGAGGCGGAGAACTGGTATCTGCCAAAACGGCTGCCGGAAACGATGCGCAGCGCGCTGAGGCGCAGCAATCGGCCGTTCGGGGCGGTGGTGGCGCCGCTCGCGCCGCTGCGCACCACCATCGCCATGCTGACCGGCGCCGAACTGCGCGGCGAGGGCGAACTGGCGACGCGGCTGCGCGCGCAGATCTCACGGGCCGGGGTGTTTTCGGCGCCGGAGGCGTTTGCGCTGCATGTCACCGCGGTGATGACCGCAGCCGGGGTCGAGCTCGCCGAACTGCGCGAGCATTATCGGCGTGAACTGTTGGAAGCGCCCGGTTACTCGGTCACGAATTCCGAGCGCTTATAACCCTGGGCATAGAGCAGCGCGGTCAGATCGCCATGGTCGATGCGCGCATGGGCCGCGGCGGCCACCGCCGGCTTGGCGTGATAGGCGATGCCGAGACCCGCGGCCTGAATCATGCCGAGATCATTGGCGCCGTCGCCGATCGCCAGCGTGTCGATGCCGTCGAGATCGTAGGCTTCGCGCAGCTCGAGCAATGCCGCGAGCTTGGCGTCGCGGCCCAGAATCGGCTCCTCGACCGTGCCGGTGAGCTTGCCGTTCTCGACGCCGAGTTCGTTGGCGCGGTTTTCTTCGAAACCGAGCTGCGCGGCGATCGCGCGGGTGAACTGGGTGAAGCCGCCTGACACCAGGCAGGTATAGGCGCCGTGGGCGCGCATGGTCTGCACCAGCTTGCGGCCGCCCGGCGTCAGCGTGATGCGCTTTTTCAGCACCTCGTCGATCACGCTGGCCGACAGCCCCTTGAGCAGCGCCACCCGTTCGCGCAGCGCCGGTTCAAAGGCGATCTCGCCCTGCATCGCCCGTTCGGTGATCGCCGCGACATGGGATTTCAGGCCGACCAGATCGGCGAGTTCGTCGATGCATTCCTGGCCGATCATGGTGGAATCCATGTCGGCGAGAAAAAGCTTCTTGCGCCGCGCGGTCTGCGGCTGCACCACCACGTCGATCGGCAGGCCGCCGAGCGCGCCGCGCAGCCGCTCGGCGAGCGGGGCGATGTCCTCGGTCGAGGTGAAGGCGATATCCGCGGCAATGCCGGGATTGAGCCAGGTGATGTGGTGCGGCTCGGGCAGCACGGTGCGGGCGGCATCCAGCACGGTGCTATCGAGAGCGGGTTGGGTCGGATTGCAGATGAGCGTGGCGACGAGCGACATGAGCGGGGCCAGTCTAGAGCAGGCGAAGGCCGTGCTTATCGCAGGGCCAACCGCCAGCGGCAAGTCGGCCTTGGCCTTGCGGCTGGCCGAGACAGAGGGCGGTGTCATCATCAACACCGATTCGATGCAGGTTTACCGCGATTTGCGCGTGTTGACTGCACGTCCGAGCAAGGAAGAGGAGGCGCGGGCGCCGCATCGGCTCTATGGCACCGTCGATGCCGCGCAGAATTTTTCCGCCGGCGCCTGGCTGGATGCGGCCGCCGCCGCGCTCGCCGAGGCGCGCGCGCAGCGCCGCCGGCCGATCTTCATCGGTGGCACGGGGCTATATTTTAAGGCGTTGACGCGCGGTCTTGCCGCCGTGCCGCCGATTGCGCCGGAAATCCGCGAGGCGGTGCGGCAGCGGCTCGAGCAGGACGGCGTCGCCGCGCTCCATGCCGAGCTGGCGCGCCGCGATCCGGAAGGCGCGGCGCGGCTCAATGTCGCCGATCGGGTGCGGGTGGCACGGGCGCTGGAAGTGCTGGAAGGCACTGGAAAACCGCTTGCCGCCTGGCATGGCGAAGCGTTGCCGCCGCTGTTGCCGGTGCACGAGGTCGGGGCCGCGCTGTTTCTGGCGCCGGAGCGCAGCGCGCTGTATGCGCGAATCGACGCGCGCTTTGCGGCGATGCTGGAGGCCGGCGCGCTCGATGAGGTGGCGGCGCTGCGCGCCCGCCGGCTCGATCCGCTGCTACCGGCCATGAAAGCCCATGGCGTGCCGGCGTTGATTCGCCATCTCGACGGCGAATTGTCGCTTTCGGAAGCCGCCGCGATCGGCTGCGCCGACACCCGGCATTATGCCAAGCGGCAGTTCACCTGGTTCCGGCACCAATTGCCGGAATTTGCCTGGGTTACGCCGCAGGAGGCGGAGGAGCTGCTGGCCGCGTCGCTGCGGGGCGCCTGAAACGCGCGGAACCGCACGTCCGCCGTCATAGCCCCAAACTGCCGGTCCCACAGCCAACAAGCGTTGCCGAAATGATGGGCGAGGCCATTGCCGCCTGCGCTTTTTTGGCGCTCGAAAGCGTGAACAATTCCAGCTAAGGTTGGATACGAAGGTGTCTTCCCCGCCTTGACATTCCGGCTTGCGCCGGTATGGTCCCGCGCAACCTTTGAGAAGCCTGAGCTGCCCGATGCGCAATTTTGTTACCAAGCTTATCGTCGTAGTCAGGCGCACCGCCTTGGATAGCTGATGCCATCCAGGATAGGCGGTGCGTGCGGGGCCTCAGGGGGCCCTTTTTTTATTGCTGAGTGTCACAGACCCGCGCCTGCAGGGCGCACCCGGAGCCAGCCATGAGCGATACCAAAAGTCACGACGCCAACCAGATGACCGGCGCAGCCATGATCGTGCGCGCCATGAAGGACCACGGCGTCCAGCACATTTTCGGCTATCCCGGCGGCTCGGTACTTCCAATCTATGACGAGCTCTATCAGCAGTCCGACATCCAGCACATTCTGGTGCGGCACGAACAGGGCGCCGGCCACGCCGCCGAGGGCTATGCCCGCTCGACCGGCAAGCCGGGCGTGGTGCTGGTGACCTCCGGTCCCGGCGCCACCAACATGGTGACCCCGCTCGCCGACGCGCTGATGGACTCGATCCCGCTGGTGTGCATCACCGGCCAGGTGCCGACCCATCTGATCGGCAATGACGCCTTCCAGGAATGCGACACGGTTGGCATCACCCGGCCGTGCACCAAGCACAACTGGCTGGTGCGCCGCATCGAGGACCTGCCCAAGGTGCTGCATGAGGCGTTTTATGTCGCGACCAGCGGCCGGCCCGGCCCGGTGGTGGTCGACGTGCCGAAGGACGTGCAGTTCGCCACCGGCACCTATCATCCGCCGCGCAAGTCCGACGTGCACGTCTCCTACGCGCCGAAGCTGAAGGGCGACGCCGCGCAGATCCGCAAGGCGGTGTCGCTGCTGGCGCACGCCAAGAAGCCGGTGATCTATTCCGGCGGCGGCGTGGTCAATTCCGGCGATGAAGCCTGCAAGCTGCTGCGCGAGCTGGTCGAGCTGACCGACTTCCCGATCACCTCGACTTTGATGGGTCTCGGTGCCTATCCGGCGTCGGGCAAGAACTGGCTCGGCATGCTCGGCATGCACGGCACCTACGAGTCCAACATGACCATGCATGGCTGCGACGTCATGCTGTGCATCGGCGCGCGCTTCGACGACCGGATCACCGGCCGTACCGATGCGTTCTCGCCGGGCTCCAAGAAGATCCACATCGATATCGACCCGTCGTCGATCAACAAGAACATCAAGGTCGATGTGCCGATCATCGGCGACGTTGCTGACGTGCTGCGCGATCTGATCGCCGCGTTCAAGGCCGAGGGCAAGAAGCCCGACACCAAAGCTTGGTGGCAGCAGATCGGCACCTGGCGCAGCCGCAATTCGCTGGCCTACAAGCAGAACCACGACCTGATCATGCCGCAATACGCCATTCAGCGGCTGTATGAGGCGACCCGTGGCCGTGACACCTACATCACCACCGAAGTCGGTCAGCATCAGATGTGGGCGGCGCAGTTCTACGGTTTTGAGGAGCCGAAGCGCTGGATGACCTCGGGCGGTCTCGGCACCATGGGCTACGGCCTGCCGGCGGCGGTCGGCGTGCAGGTCGCCCATCCGAACAGCCTGGTGATTGATATCGCCGGCGACGCCTCGGTGCAGATGACCGGGCAGGAACTGGCGACCGCGGTGCAGTATGAACTGCCGATCAAGGTGTTCATCCTGAACAACAACTACATGGGCATGGTGCGCCAGTGGCAGCAATTGCTGCACGGCAACCGCTTGTCGCATTCCTACACCGAGGCGATGCCGGACTTCGTCAAGCTCGCCGAGGCCTATGGCGCGGTTGGCATGCAGGTGATCAAGCCCGGCGATCTCGACGGCGCGATCATGGAAATGATCAAGGTGAAGAAGCCGGTGCTGTTCGACTGCCGCGTCGCCGCGCTGGAAAACTGCTTCCCGATGATCCCGTCCGGCAAGGCGCATAACGAAATGCTGCTGCCGGCGGAAGCCACCGACGAAGCGACCGCAGCCGCCTTCGCCGGCGGCAAGGCGCTGGTGTGATGAGCCACACGCGCTGGTCACCTCTCCCCGCATGCGGGGAGAGGTCGGCTGGCGAGCGAAGCGAGTAAGCCGGGTGAGGGGGCGTTTCGTCGCGCCGAGAGGCCGCACCTCCCTCAGCCCAGCCCTCTCTCCGCAAGCGGGGAGAGGGAGCGCACCGTGCCCGATCATTCATTCGAAGACGAGAACGCCGTCATGAATCAGCCCGCATCCGCCTATTTCCTTGAAGACCGCAAAGACCCGATCGAAACCCACACCCTGTCCGTGCTGGTGCAGAATGAGCCCGGCGTGTTGGCGCGGGTGATCGGACTGTTCTCCGGTCGCGGCTACAACATCGAGAGCCTGACGGTCTCCGAGACCGAAAGCCAAAAGCATTTGTCGCGCGTCACCATCGTCACCACCGGCACGCCGATGGTGATCCAGCAGATCAAGCATCAGCTCGATCGCATGGTGCCGGTGTATCGCGTGGTCGACATGACGCTGACCGGCCGTTCGATCGAGCGCGAACTGGCGATGGTCAAGCTGCGCGGCGTCGGCGAGCACCGTGTCGAGGCGCTGCGGTTGGCGGAAGCGTTCCGCGCCCGCGTGATCGACGCCACCATCGAGAGCTTTGTGTTCGAGATCACCGGCAATTCCGCCAAGATCAATCAGTTCATCGAGCTGATGCGGCCGCTCGGTCTGGTCGAAGTGGTGCGCACCGGCGTCGCCGCGATCGGCCGCGGCCCCGAAGGCATGTGACGCGGTCTCTGCGCCGCAGCTGCGCCTGAGCTGTCCCCCCGGCGGCGTTGCCGTCGCCGGATTGGGGGCGGTCCGGGCGGCCATCGGCCGAGGTTCCGTCCGTCCGCGGCTGTGCCGTCCCGCTGATGAACGGTCACCTTGCTGCAATCGCTGGTGAAATCGCCGCGAGCCACGAGCTTTCCGCCTGGCGAGAAGGTGTTTTCGGCTCGCCGCGCGCGGTGGGTGCTGCGCCAGCCATGACGCCAGCAAAACGTCGCATTTTGCTGGCGCGGGCTTGTCTCGCGACAGCCGCCGCCCTAAAAACCGGCGACATTTCAATAAACCCGGTGCCCCGGGCGCCTTAGTTTTATCAACTGGCTGGGTTGACCCGTTCAGCCGCCGAGCAAAGGAACGACCATGCGTGTTTACTACGATCGCGACGCCGATTTGAATCTCATCAAGGGCAAGAAGGTCGTCATCATTGGCTACGGCAGCCAGGGCCACGCCCATGCCCTCAACCTGAAGGATTCCGGCGTCAAGGACGTGGCGATCGCGCTGCGTGCGGGTTCGGCCACCGCCAAGAAGGCGGAAGCCGCCGGTTTTAAGGTGATGGAAGTCGCCGAGGCCGCCAAGTGGGCCGACGTGATGATGATGCTGACCCCGGACGAGCTGCAGGGCGACATCTATCGTGACCACCTGCACGACAACATGAAGCAGGGCGCCGCGCTCTTGTTCGCGCATGGCCTCAACGTGCACTTCAACTTGATCGAGCCGCGCGCCGATCTCGACGTGCTGATGGTCGCGCCGAAGGGCCCCGGCCACACCGTGCGCGGCGAGTACCAGAAGGGCGGCGGCGTGCCGTGCCTGATCGCGGTGCACCAGGATTCCTCGGGCAACGCCCATGACCTCGGCCTCAGCTACGCCTCGGCGATCGGCGGCGGCCGCGCCGGCATCATCGAAACCACTTTTAAGGAAGAGTGCGAGACCGATCTGTTCGGCGAGCAGGTGGTGCTGTGCGGCGGCCTGGTCGAACTGATCAAGGGCGGCTTCGAGACCCTGGTCGAAGCCGGCTACGCGCCGGAGATGGCCTACTTCGAGTGCTTGCACGAAGTGAAGCTGATCGTCGACCTGATCTATGAAGGCGGCATCGCCAACATGAACTACTCGATCTCCAATACCGCGGAATATGGCGAATACGTCACCGGCCCGCGCATCGTGACCGCGGAGACCAAGAAGGAAATGAAGAAGGTTCTGGAAGACATCCAGAACGGCATCTTCACCCGCAACTGGATGCTGGAAAACAAGGTCAACCAGACCTCGTTCAAGGCCACCCGCGCCAAGCTGGCGCAGCACCCGATCGAGGAAGTCGGCGGCAAGCTGCGCGAGATGATGCCCTGGATCAAGAAGGGCGCCTTGGTCGACAAGTCGAAGAACTAAGCGTTGTTACTCTCCCCGCGATGCGCGGGGAGAGGGCGGCTCGCGCTTTGAGCCCGCAACGCTTGGTTTGATACTAACTGCCAACGGGATCGCGGCAACGCGGTCCCGTTTTTTTGTTTTGTGATTTTGATTTCTCGTTTTGTGATTTTGATTTGAGATCATTGTTTTTCGCGCGCTGTCATTGCTGTGCATGTTCAACAATTCGGTGATCGAATCCGCCCTTCAGGGAGGCTTCGATGCGTGACAATAGCTTTGATCGGACGATCGAACGGAATTACAT
>NZ_QJTI01000022.1 GCF_003217325.1 Rhodopseudomonas faecalis | reverse complement strand
CGAAACGGCATGGAACGCCTCCCCAAAAAGAGCCATTCCAGCCATTGTGATGTGTCCGCTATGTCCCTGAACACCCGTCAGGGATGTCCCCGGGCCAAACAACAAGCGCGGGCATGACGGCCATCGCGGGGGCGATGGTCTGACGCGCGTCTTGACCCGAACCCGGGACGCCGCGCTGAGCGCGGCATCCCGGAAGATCAGAGCGCCTGCCGTTACTTGGTCAGCGGGCAGCCGCTCGCCGCCGCGGTCGGGAACGCGCTGTCGCCGGGCACGGTCGCGAGCAGCTTGTAGTAGTCCCAGGGCTTCTTCGATTCCGAAGGCTTCTTGACCTCGAACAGATACAGGTCGTGCACGAACCGGCCATTGGCCAGCACCTTGCCGCTGGCGAAAGCGTCATCGACCGGCAGTTCCTTGATCTTGGCCGCGACCGCCTCGGTGTCCTTGGTGCCGGCGGCCTTGACCGCCTTCAGATAAGACAGCGTCGACGAATAGGTGCCGGCATGGATCATGTTCGGCATCCGGCCGGTGCGCTTGAAGAATTTTTCCGCGAAGGCGCGCGATTTGTCGTCCCGGTCCCAGTAATAGGCTTCGGTCAGCACCAGACCCTGCGCGGCCTGCAGGCCGAGCCCATGCACCTCGGCGATCGTCATCAGCAGCCCGGCGAGCTTTTGGCCGCCGGCGACGATGCCGAATTCCGCAGCCTGCTTGATCGAATTGGTGGTGTCGAGCCCGGCATTGGCGAGGCCGACCACCTTGGCTTTCGAGCTTTGCGCCTGCAGCAGGAATGACGAGAAGTCCGAGGAATTGAGCGGGTGCCGCACCGCGCCCAGCACCTTGCCGCCATTGGCCTGCACCACTTCGCTGGTGTCTTTCTCCAGCGCGTAGCCGAACGCGTAGTCAGCGGTCATGAAGTACCAGCTATCGCCGCCGGATTTCACCAGCGCGCCGCCGGTGCCGACCGCCAGAGCGTGGGTATCGAACGCCCAGTGGAAGCCATAGGGCTGGCAGGCATCGCCGGTGATGCGCGAGGTCGCCGCGCCGACTACGATGTCGATCTTCTTCTTCTCGCGCGACAATTCCTGCACCGCCAGCGCCACCGACGAGGTGGTCAGCTCGGTGATCATGTCCACGCCATCAACATCGTACCATTTACGCGCAATGCTGACGCCGATATCGGGCTTGTTCTGGTGATCGGCGGTGACGATCTCGATCTTTTGGCCCAGCACTTCGCCGCCAAAATCCTCGACGGCCATGCGCGCCGCTTCCAGCGACCACTTGCCGCCATAGTCGGCATAGACGCCGGACTGGTCGTTCAGGATGCCGATCTTCACGCCTTGCGCATAGCCAGGCGTGGCGCTCAAAGCGGCGCAGGCGGCAAACGCGATCGACCATGAACTGAATTTCATTCCAACCTCCCAATGTCATTATTTTGGGGCAGGTTAGGAGAGAAATTGGCGGCTGCCCAGCGTTTTTCGCACGGCAGCAGACGGCTCAAAGCCGCGCGCTACACCACATGATCGGGCGCCAGCGCGCACGGCGTTGCCGGATCGGTCTCGACCTGGATGGTGCTGTGGGCGATGCCGAAATCGTGCTGCAGCCGGTGCGCGATGTCATGCAGATAACCGTCGCCGGGATGCCCGCCCGGGATCACCAGATGGCAGGTGAGCGCAATTTCCGTGGTGCTCATCGGCCAGATGTGCAGGTCGTGCACTTCGCTCACTCCGGCGCAGCTTGACAGCATGGTGCGCACCGCGGCCGGATCGATCTGGCGCGGCACGGCGCCGAGCGACATCGCGACGCTGTCGCGCAGCAGGCCCCAGGTTCCGGCGACAATCACCGCCGCGATCACCAGGCTGGTGACCGGATCGATCCACAGCCAGCCGGTCAGCATGATGCCCAAGCCGGCCAGCACCACGCCGAGCGAGACTGCGGCATCGGCCGCCATATGCAGATAGGCGCCGCGAATATTGAGATCGTCCTTGCGCCCGGCGGCAAACAGCCAGGCGGTGGCGCCGTTGATGACAATGCCGATCGCCGCCACCACGATCACCGTCAGTTCGGCGACTGGCTCCGGCTGCCGCAGCCGCATCAACGCTTCCCAGCCGATCGCGCCGACCGCGACCAGCAGGAACACCGCGTTGAACAGCGCCGCCAAAATCGAGGAGCCGCGCAAACCGTAAGTATAGCGCGGTGATGGCTGCCGCTTCGCCAGCGTCGCCGCGGTCCAGGCCACCAGCAGCCCGAGCACGTCGGACAGATTGTGGCCGGCATCCGCGACCAGCGCCATCGAGTTGCTGATCAGGCCGAACACCGCTTCGGTAATCACAAAGCCGGTGTTGAGCGCGATGCCGATCGCAAACGCCGTGCCGAAATCGCGCGGGGCATGGCTGTGACCGCTATGGTCATGGCGATGATCGCCATGGTGCGCTGCACAATCATGGTCATGCGCCGGCGTTGGCCGGTTCGGCTGGCTGCTCGGCGAATGGTCCATAGTGCGATGCTCCTGTGCCCAATTCGCGATTACCAACCACCGAATTTGAATACTAGAACATCGTGCCGGGAGCCGCGGTTCGCCAGACGAACGTGTACTGCACTGCAGCGAAAGCGAAAAACCTCGCGCAAACAATGAATCGGCGTTCGAATCGAGCGATTTCGTCATTGCGCTGAGTGGCCCAGCTTCGTAAATAAGTCCGCGATTTCGCGGACCCAGGGGCCTCCGCTCGCCCCGCCAACCAGCACAGCAGCCGATGCCAGCCAGGATTGAACGACCGCTCTCGCCGCATATGCAAGCCTATCGCTGGACGTTGACGATGACGTTGTCGATCGTTCACCGTGCCACCGGCATTGCACTGTATTTCGGAATGCTGCTGCTCGCGTGGTGGCTGATCGCCGTCGGTGCCGGCCCGGGGGCGTATGCCACCGTGCAGGCCTTCACCGGCAGCTGGATCGGGAAGCTGATCGTGTTCGGCTACACCTGGTCGCTGATGCACCATCTGCTGAGCGGCATCCGCCACTTCATCTGGGACCTCGGCTACGGCTTCGGCACCGCCGACCGCGAATGGTTGAGCTGGGCGGCCCTGATCGGCGGCATCGTGCTCACCGTGCTGCTGTGGGTCGCGGCTTTTGCTTTGGGAGGCGGACGATGAGCTCGAACCCGCAGGCTGGGGGCAACAAGCCCGTCCCCTCAATGCGCACGCCGCTCGGCAAGGTGCGCAAACTCGGACCCGCCCGCTCGGGGACCAGCGATTTCTGGCAGCAGCGTATTTCCGGCGTCGCGATGACGCTGATGATCCTGCCGGCGATCATCATCATCATGATGCTGCTCGGCCGTAATCAGGCCGGCGCCGCGCAGATCCTCGGCTCGCCGCTGATCGCGCTGACCATGATTCTGTTCATCATCGCCAGCGCCATTCACATGAAGATCGGCATGCAGGTGGTGATCGAGGACTACGTCCAGAACGAAAAGCTCAAGCTCGTCACCATCATGGCCAATAATTTCTTCTCGATTGCGGTCGCGCTGGCCCCGATCTTCGCCATCATCAAACTATCCTCCGGAGTGTAACGCATGGCCGCAAATGGCAACGGCGCGCCGGCCATCAACGGCCGCGCCTATCCCATTGAAGACCACACCTACGATGTCGTCGTGGTTGGAGCCGGCGGCGCCGGCCTGCGCGCCGTGGTCGGCTGCAGTGAAGCCGGGCTGCGTACCGCCTGCATCAGCAAGGTGTTTCCGACCCGCTCCCACACCGTGGCGGCGCAGGGCGGCATTTCCGCCGCGCTCGGCAATATGCACAAGGACGACTGGCGCTGGCACATGTACGACACCGTCAAGGGGTCGGACTGGCTCGGCGACCAGGACTCGATCGAATACATGGTCCGCAACGCGCCGCAGGCGGTGTACGAGCTCGAACATTGGGGCGTGCCGTTCTCGCGCACCGAAGACGGCAAGATCTATCAGCGTCCGTTCGGCGGCATGACCATGGAGTTCGGCAAGGGGCAGGCGCAGCGCACTTGCGCGGCGGCCGACCGTACCGGCCACGCCATGCTGCACACCATGTATGGCCAGGCGCTGCGTCACAACGCCGAGTTCTACATCGAGTTCTTCGCCATCGACCTGATCATGGACGATCAGGGCGTGTGCCGCGGCGTGATCGCGCTCAAGCTCGATGACGGCTCGCTGCATCGCTTCAAGGCCCAGACCACCATCCTGGCCACCGGCGGCTATGGCCGCGCTTACGCCTCCTGCACTTCGGCGCATACCTGCACCGGCGACGGCGGCGCCATGGTGCTGCGCGCCGGCCTGGCGCTGCAGGACATGGAGTTCGTTCAATTCCACCCGACCGGCATCTATGGTTCGGGCTGTCTGATCACCGAAGGCGCGCGCGGCGAGGGCGGCTACCTGTCCAATTCCGAGGGCGAGCGCTTCATGGAGCGGTACGCGCCCTCGGCGCGGGACCTGGCGTCGCGTGACGTGGTGTCGCGCGCCATCACCATCGAAATTCGCGAAGGCCGCGGCGTCGGCAAGAAGAAGGATCACATCTTCCTTCATCTCGACCATCTCGACCCCGCGGTGCTGCACGAGCGGCTGCCGGGCATTTCGGAATCGGCGCGGATCTTCGCCGGCGTCGATGTCACCCGCGAGCCGATCCCGATCCTGCCGACCGTGCACTACAACATGGGCGGCATCCCGACCAATTATCATGGCGAAGTGGTCATCAAGCGCGAAGGCGACGACAACGCGGTGGTGCACGGCCTGATGGCGCTCGGCGAAGCGGCCTGCGTCTCGGTGCACGGCGCCAACCGGCTCGGCTCCAACTCGCTGATCGACCTCGTGGTGTTCGGCCGTGCCGCGGCGCTGCGCTGCGCCGAGAAGCTGACCCCGCATGGCAAGCAGCCGGAACTGCCGGCCGATTCCGCCGACAAGGCGCTCGCCCGGCTCGATCGCTTCCGTTACGCCTCGGGCGGCACCTCGACCGCGCGGCTGCGCGAGCAGATGCAGCACGTCATGCAGAACAATTGCGCGGTGTTCCGCACCGGCGAAGTGCTGCAGGAAGGCAAGGAGCTGATCCACAAGGTCTATCAAGGCATCAGCGACCTCGGCGTCAGCGATCGCTCGCTGATCTGGAACTCGGACCTGATCGAAACGCTCGAGTTCGACAATCTGATCGCGCAGGCGGTGGTGACCATGGAATCGGCCGCCAACCGCACCGAAAGCCGTGGCGCGCATGCCCGCGAAGATTTCCCGGATCGCGACGACAAGAACTGGATGAAGCACACGCTGGCGTGGATCGACCACGACGGCTCCACCACGATCGATTACCGCCCGGTGCACGATTACACGATGACCAACGACGTTCAGTACATCCCGCCGAAGGCGCGGGTGTACTAAGCGTGAGAGAAGGCTAGCACGATGGTCGAATTCGCTCTCCCGAAGAACTCCAAGATCCAGGAAGGCAAGACTTGGCCGAAGCCGGAAGGCGCGACTTCGCTCCGCGAGTTCAAGGTCTATCGCTGGAATCCGGACGACACCAAGAACCCGAGCATCGACACCTATTATGTCGACACCGGCGACTGCGGCCCGATGGTCTTGGACGGCCTGATCTGGATCAAGAACAACATTGATCCGACGCTGACCTTCCGCCGCTCGTGCCGTGAAGGCGTGTGCGGTTCGTGCGCGATGAATATCGATGGCGAGAACACGCTGGCCTGCACCAAGGCGATGGACGACACCCGCAGCAACGCGGTGAAGATCACGCCGCTGCCGCATCAGTCGGTGGTGAAAGACCTGGTGCCCGATCTCACCAATTTCTACGCGCAGCATGCCTCGGTGCAGCCCTGGCTGCAGACCATCACGCCGACGCCGCAGAAGGAATGGCGCCAGAGCCGCGAAGACCGTGAAAAGCTCGACGGGCTGTATGAGTGCATTCTGTGCGCCTGCTGCTCGACCTCGTGCCCGAGCTATTGGTGGAACTCGGATCGCTTCCTCGGTCCGGCCGCGCTGCTGCAGGCGACTCGCTGGGTCGAAGACAGCCGCGACGAGGCCACCGGCGAGCGGCTCGACAACATCGAAGATCCGTTCCGGATCTATCGCTGCCACACCATCATGAACTGCGCCAAGGCTTGCCCGAAGGGTCTGAACCCGTCGGAAGCGATCGCCCATCTGAAGCTGAAGCTGGTCGAACGGCAGATCTGAGCCGCAGACGTCATCTCATGTTACGCAATGGCCGGACCCGTTCCGGCCATTGTCGTTTCTGTGTCCCGAGTCTCTCTGAGTTCTTGATCGTTTTTGATACCAATGGCGATTGATACCAACCACTCCGCACGTCATGGCCGGGCTCGTCCCGGCCATCCACGTCTTTGATCTTGCGGCGATTTTAAGACGTGGATACCCGCGACAAGCGCGGGTATGACGGTCCTTGGTACGACCCGATCGTATGAGTGCAGTTTCTGCCGGCTTTGGCGCTGCGGAACCTTGCCTGCGCCTCTCCGTTATCGGTCCCACATGGATGGCCGGTGCCAGCAGGAGAGCGTGCCAATGGCAACAACGTCGGCAACGAGGTCGCAGAGCGCAGATGCGCAGCAGGTCTGGGACCTGATGAAGCGTATCACCTTCGCGATGCTGGTGACGCGCGATGGCGATCAATTGCGTTCGCGGCCGATGGCGGCGTACTGCGATCCCGCGCACGGCACGATCTATTTTCTGACCGACGTACGTCGTCATAAGGACGATGAGATCGCGCGTGATCACCGCGTCAATCTTGCCTTCGCTGATAGTTCGAAACACAACTACGTCTCGGTCAGCGGCCGCGCGAGCGTCAGCGATGACCGTGCCAAGATCAAGGAGCTGTTCACGGCCGCCGCGAAAGCGTGGTGGGACAGCGCTGATGATCCCAACATTCGGCTGCTCACCGTGGTGCCAGAGGAAGCCGAATATTGGGATTCGCCAGGCTCGCTGATCAGCTCGGTGAAGATGGCGTTGGCCGTGCTCGGCGGCGGCCGCCCCGACCTTGGCGATCACCGCAAGGTCTCGATCTGATGCCCAATCAGCCTGTAGAGCCCGTCACCGAGCCACCGGAAATCCCGCCGCCGACTCCGGGGACGCCGACCGAACCGCCGATCGAACAGCCGCCCGGTGAGCCGCAGCAGCCCGATGTGCCTGCGCCAATCCGCGATCCGGGCGCGCCGCCGCCGCCCGATGAATTGCCGGGCCACACGCCCGATGAGTTGCCGATCCGTGGCCCACAACCACCCCAGCCCGGATCGCCCAGCGCGGCTGCTAAAATTGATCTGAACCCGCGATGAATGATGTCAGTCATAATCAGAGCGGCGCGCGAAATATAAAGTGCCATTCGTAGTTCCTGCGCCACAATCCGGCCCAACCGCTGGCAATTGCTGATACGCGGATCGCACCGCTAATCTGGCGGAATTGATTCGAGAGATTCGAACTATTCGTTTCGAGCTATTTGGAAGCACCTTCCCTGAGGAATTCGTCATATGACAACTCTACGCCTCGCTTTGCTCGCTACCTCAGCCTTGACGATCGCTCATCTGGCCGTCGGTCCGGCGACGGCGCAAAGCGCGCCGACCGTCGTGGCGCAAGCGGCTGCTCCCGCCGAGCCCGAGCAGAAGCGCCCGCCCGGTGCCGCGCCGCAGCGTCCCGCTCAGCCGCCCGCGGCCGCCCCAAAACCCGCCGCGCCGCCGCAAGCCGCTCCCCCACCCGCGCCGCGTGCCGAGCCTCCGGCCGTCCGGCCCGCGCCGCCGCCTCCGCCGCGCGCGGCCGAACCGCCGCCTGCCCCGCGTCGTGAACCGCCGCCGCCCGCCGCGACCCGTCCTGCGCCGCCGCCGCCCGCGCCTTCCGTTGCACCGCGCGCTGCTGAGCCGCCCGCAACTCGCCCGGCTCCGCCGGCGCAGCAGCAGCCATCAGTGGCGCCGCGTCAGGTGACGCCGCCCGCGAGCCCGGCTCCGGAGCGTCCGGCCGCGCCGAAGGCTGATGCGCCGGCCGCGCCCAAGGCGGACACGCCCGCGACGCCCAAGGCCGATACGCCGTCCACGCCGCGCCGTCCGGCGCAGCCGTCGGACGCCGAAGCACCGAGCCGTCCGACCCCGCCGGCCCGACCGGGCATGACCGCGCCATCAGCGCCGGGCACGCCGTCGGTGGACGCGCCGGCCACCAAGTCTGGTCCGCCGGCTGGCCGTCCGCCGGCTCCGGCTGCCACCAGCCCGACGTCGCCGTCGCCCGCGCCTTCCTCGTCAGCGCCGGCGACCCCTGCGCCTTCGACCACGACGCCTTCGACCTCAACGCCGTCGACTCCGGCGCCGTCGGCCAGCGAGCCGACCACCAGGCCGTCGGTGCCCGCCACCGCGCCCGCGACCCAGCCGGCGACGCCGCCCTCGGTATCCCCGAGCGACAGCAGCCGTCCCGCGGTGCCGGGCGACGCCATGCGTCCCGCCACCCCGGAGACCCGTCCGACCGTGCCTGGCGCCACCGACCCGCGCGCGACCCTGCCGCCCGGCACGCCGATCGCCCGCACCCCGCCGCCGACCGTGACCGCGCCGCTGCCGCCGGTGCCGACCTCGCCGCAGGCGGTGGCGCCGATCGCGCCGACCGTACGGCCCGGCGAAGGCCGCAATATGCAGGACTTCCGCAGCGAACGCCGCGAAGTGCAGCAGGGCGGCCGCACGGTGATCACCGAGCCCGGCCGCGTGATCGTGCGCGATCCGAGCGGTCAGTCGTTCATCCGGCACAACGAGGTCGATCGCTTCCGCTACGGCGCCCGCGACGTCCGCACCGAACGTGCCCGCGGCGGCGAGAGCCGCACCATCGTGGTGCGTCCGGACGGCACACAGATCATCACGATCACCGATCGCGACGGTCAGTTGCTGCGCCGGATCCGGCGTGACGACCGCGGCCGCGAGATCGTCATCATCGACAACTCGTATCGCGGGCCGCGTGGTCCGGCCGGCTTCTATGTCGACCTGCCGCCGCCGGTGCTGCGCATTCCGCGCGATCGTTACATCGTCGATGCTGAAGGCGCGCCGCCCGAGCTGATCTACGACACGCTGATGGCGCCGCCGGTCGATCGCATCGAACGGCGCTACTCGCTGGACGAAATCCGCTATAGCCCGGCGGTGCGCCAGCGCATGCCGTCGATCGATCTCGACACCATCAACTTCGATACCGGCTCCTGGGAAATCACCCCGGATCAGGCTTCGAAGCTGCAAGTGATCGCCGATGGTCTGAACCGCGCCATCGAACGCAATCCGCGCGAGGTGTTCTTGATCGAAGGTCACACCGATGCGGTCGGCTCGGACGTCGACAATCTGTCGCTGTCCGATCGGCGCGCCGAAGCGGCCGCGACGCTGCTCACCCAGCAGTTCGGCGTGCCGGCGGAAAACCTGACCTCGCAGGGCTATGGCGAGCAGTATCTGAAGATCCAGACCGATGGCGCCGAGCGGCAGAACCGCCGCGTCACCGTCCGCCGCATCACGCCGCTGCTCAATGGTGGCAGCGCGTCGCTGCCGCCGCCGCCTCCCGGTGCCCGGCCGCGCTAACGGCCGCATCGCATCACAACATTGGAAAGCCGCGCATCAGCGCGGCTTTTCTCTTTGGTGCGCGATGTTTAGCTGGTGATGATCATGTCATGATGCGTCATGGCCGGGCTCATGTGTCGGTGCCGCATTCAGACGTGGATGCCCGCGACACAGCGCGGGTAGGACGAGGCTCGGGTTAGCTCGATGGATTACAGCATCGACGAAACCACGCCATAGAACGCGCCGGCCCACAGCAGCAGCCCCGCCACGCTCTGCACGGCGAAGCCGGCGCCGCGCTTGCTGGCGGCGGCGGTGTAGCCAACGAGATAGATGATGCGGCCAATGATCCACACCGCGCCAAGCGCGGCGGCAATGGCGTCGCTGAGATAGATCGCGAACAGCCACAGCGAAGGCAGGAAGAACGGCAGCCATTCCAGCGTGTTCATCTGCACGCGGAAAACGCGCTCGAAATCCGGGTTGCCGCTGATCGCGGGTGGCTTGATGCCATAGGTGACGCGGGCACGCGCCACCTGCACCGACGTGTAAAAATAGAACATCACGGCGAGCAGGGTCGCAATCGCGGTGAAATGATACATGACGGTCCTCCCTGATTATTTTCTTTCAAGCGCAAATCGAACGTCGTGCAAACGAACAGTCGCCTGCCGCGGCTAATATCATCACGTCTCAATCATGACCGTCATGGCCGCGCTTGTCGCGGGTATCCACGTCTTGAAGCTCGTGCAACAGTGAAGACGTCGATGGCCGGGACGCGCCCGGCCACGACGTGCGGATAGTTACTCAACCGCCGTTGGCATTATATCCTGTCATCTCCAGATAGCCGTTGCCGGCGTGGCTGCCGGACACTGTGATCGGTCCCTCCCAATAAGGAAAGCGCGTCGTCATCCAGCTATTGGCATTGAGCGGCGTGCTGGTCAGCGCCACCCCGCGCCCTGGGATTGCGATGCGCCAGGAGGTCGGCACGCGCCGTTCGCCGATCATGGTTTCGGCGGTCGGCGTCAGCTCGATGCCGTCCGTGGGCAGCGCCGTTGAGTGACCATCAATGCCGATCCAATTGCCGGCGAAGTAATGACGGCCGTCGCTGTGCCGCAGCCGGAACAGCATCAGCTTGTCGCCGCTGCTCAGATGCAGCGAAAACCAGTCCCAGCCGGTCTGGTCGGAGGCGAGCGGCTGGCTGCTCCATTCGCGGTCCATCCAGGCATGGCCGCGCACCGCGCTCACGCGCCCGCCGAGCGTGACGCTGCCCTCGGCCTCGAAATAGGGCTGGCTGTAGTAATAGGACGCCTGGCCGCGTTCGGATTTCTTGCTGTAGCCGCGGTCGCCTTGCAGCACCACTGGCCGTTCGGTTCGCAGTTTGAGCGCGTAGCTGAAATCGGCGCCGGCGGCGCTGACTTCGAGCGGCGCCAGCGATGCGGCGCTGGTCGCCTCGTTGCCGCGCAGCTGCCAATTGTCGAGATGCGCGCTGAACGGCGTCGCGGTCACCGTGGCCTGGCCGATGCCGCCGCGTGCAAAGCGTTCGGCGCTGTGATGACTGGTAGCGCGCGTCACCGCGGCATGCGCCATCCACATCTGCCGGCTGCCCCAGCCGCTGCCCTCGCCGCCCGGCGCCATTGCTTGGCGGAACAGCGTCCATTGCAGGCCGAGCGGCTCTCCGCGCTCATCGGTGAGATTGGCGGTCAGGTACCACCATTCGATCCGGAAATCGGGATGGGCGCCGTGATCGGCAGGGAAGCTGAGGGTTTTGCCGGGCAGCACCTCGGTAAAACCGCTCGCCTCGCTGCCGAGCCCGGCAAAGCCTTGTGCGCGCGCGGCACGCGCCAGCAACAGCGTGGCCAGCCCGCCCGCAAAGGCACGACGCGACAGCAGCCAATTAGCGCTCATCAGCAAACACCTTCACCAATTGCGCCGGCTGGGTGCGCAGCAGCTTGATGATCGGCAGCAGCGCCGCCAGCAGCGCGGCGAGCAGCGCCACCGCCAAGAGTTGCGCCAGCTCAGTGGGGAACACCGCAAACGGCAGGCGCCAGCCAAACGCTTTGACGTTCACCACCGCGATCAGACACCACGCCACCAAGAGCCCGAGCGGCAATGCCAGCAGCGCGGTGATCAGCGCCATCGCCATGGTCTTGCCGAGTTCCAGCAGCGCCAGCTTCCGCCGTGTCAGCCCGAGCGCCCAGAGCGGCGCGAGCTGCGGCAGCCGCGACTGACTGAGCGTCAGCAGGCTGGTGAACAGCGCAACGCCAGCGATGCCGAGCGTGAACGCGTTCAGCGCATTGGTGACTGCGAAGGTGCGGTTAAAGATCCGCTTTGATTCCGTTTTCACCAAGCTCTGATCGGCAAGGCTGCGATTGTCGAGATGAAAGCGATCGCGCAGTTCGCTGACCAGCGCCGGCACCGCCTCCGGCGTGACGCGCAGCCCGAACCGGGTCTGGGCGATGCCGGGGAAATGCGCGACCAGCGCGTCGATGCCAACACCGAGCTGGCCGCGCGGATTGCCGTAGTCAGCATAGATTGCCACGATGTCGAGCGGCCAAGTCCCGGTCGGGGTGGGCACCTGCAGCCGGTCGCCGAGTTTCAGTTTCATGCGGCGGGCGAGTTGCTCGCTGACCATCACGCCGTCGCCGGCCGCCAGCCGGTCCCAGCTGTTGGTGGTTGCTTGCAGCAGCGGCCAGTTGTCCCGGTAGGTGGCGTGATCGGCAAAGCCGAGCAGATCGGTCGGCCAGCCCTCCAGCTTCACCTCGGCACGCACGCCGGGCAGCACCGCTTGCACCTGCGGCCGATCGCGTAGCAGCGCCTTGATTTCGGCGGCCTGCGCTTCATCAGCGGCGCTGACATAGACCTCGGCGGCGAGCCTGCCATCCAGCCAGACATTGAAGGTGCGCGAGAAACTTTGCACCATGGTGCCAACGCCGACATTGACGCCGAGCGCCAGCAGCAGCGCCATCAAGGCCAGTGACAGGCCGGATAGTTGCAGCCGGCTATCGGCCCAGAACCAGGTGGCGACCGGCCTGCTGGTGAGCCGTTCGCCAAGGCGCAGCAGCACGCCGAGCACCGCGGGCAGCCCGAGCGCGGCGCCGAGCAGAATGGTCGCCAGCACCGCAAAGCCGGTGGTGAGCGAATCGCCGAGCCACACCAGCAGGGCGCCGACCAGCGCCAATGCCAAGGCGGCGCCGCCTTGCAGCAGCAGCCAGCGCTGCTGGGTATCCTGCCAGGCGCGCGGCTGTGCGGCGGTCAGCACCGGCAGGCGGCTCGCCTTCAGCAGGCTGGCGGTCGAGGCGGTGAGCGCGCCGATCACGCTGATCGCCAGCCCAGCAAACCACCAGCTTGGCCGCAGCGACAATTGGCCGGGCAACTGCGCGCCATAGAGCCCGCGCAGCGTCGCGGCGACATCGGGCAGCAGCGCCGCCGCGATGCAGTAACCACCGATCAGGCCGATCAGGCCGCCGAGCAATGACAGCAGCAATAGTTCAGTGATCAGCACGGCATTGAGTTCGGCCGCCGAAGCGCCGCAGGCGCGCAGCGTGCGCAGCATCGGACGGCGCTGCTCGAAGGCGAGCCCAATCGCCGAATTGACGATGAATAAGCCGACCAGGAACGACAGCAGCCCGAACGCGGTGAGGTTGAGATGGAAACTGTCGGTCAGCCGCTCGAGATCGGTGGCATCATCGGCGGCGACATAACGCAGCTGATCGCCGACCACGCTGCGCAGCTCGGCGCGCGGGCCGTGATCGGCTGAGCCGATCAGCAGTTTCGATAGCTGATCGGGCTTGTTCAGCAGATGCTGCGCAATGCCGATATCGACCACCAGCACGCCCGGCACCAGCTCGGGCTGCGGCGTCAGCGGCGGTAGCGCCAGCCCGGCATCGGTGGTCAGCACCGCGCCGGCACTGGCTTTCAGCTCCTTGAGCGTCTCCGGCGCCAGCAGCGCCTGGCCGGGCGGCGTCAGGAAGTTTTGGAGTTCGCCGCCGGTGATGCCGGGCGCGGTGCCGGCCTCGATCGGCATCGACAGCGGCTCGATGCCGAGCAGCCGCAGCGTGCGGCCGCCGACCTGCACGCGGCCTTCCAGCAGCGGCGACACCGGCCAGCCGGCGCGGCGCAGCTCGACAAACAGGCTTTGCGCAAAACTGTCGCCGCTGCGGCTTTCCAGCATCGCGGTGCGGCTGCCGCCAAGCGCAGCGGCGGCACGGTCATAACTGGTGCGGGCCTGCTGATTGAGCGCCTGCACGCCGCTCCACAGCGCGGTGGCGGCGATCAGGCCGATCAGCAGCGTTGCCAGTTGCAAGGGATGGCGCTGCCAATGGCTGAGCAGCACCCGCAGCATCCACAGCGCGCGCCTCACGCGATCAACCCCGCGCGCAGATGCACCTGGCGATCCAGCAGCGCCGCCAGCCGTTCGCTGTGGGTCACCATCAGAAAACTGCAGCCGCTGCGCGTCACCAGATCGCGCACCAGCCGCATCACCTCGTCGGCGGTCGCTTCATCGAGATTGCCGGTCGGCTCGTCGGCGAGCAGCAGCAAGGGCTTAGGCGCCAGCGCCCGGCCGATCGCGACGCGCTGCTGCTGGCCGCCGGACAATTGTTCGGGATAGCGCCGGGTCAGGGCGGCAAGGCCGAGCCGCTCGGTCAATTCGCGCAGCCAGTCCGGGTCATGGCGGCCGGCGAGCTTGGCCTGGAACGCGAGATTGTCGGCGACCGTCAGGCTCGGGATCAGATTGAATTGCTGGAACACCAGGCCGAGGCGGTCGCGGCGAAACGCGGCGCGGCCGGCATCGGGCAGGCTCGAAATCACGGTGTCGCCGAACCGCACCTCGCCACTGTCGGGCTGGTCGAGCCCGGCGATCAGATGCAGCAAGGTGCTCTTGCCGCTGCCGGATTCGCCGGTCAGCGCCACGCTCTCGCCCGCGCCGACCCCCAGATCGATGCCGCGCAGCACTTTGATGCGGTCCGGTCCCGAACGGTACGATTTGGTGAGGGCGCGGATGCGCAGCATCTGCCTGAGGCTGGCGTGGCTACCGTGCATCGCGGCCGTGCTCGCGCTCGATCATTCTACGTCCTCGCTTGTCGCTAGGCGGCGGGTTCTTGTCATATTGGGCCGCAAGGTCCGCGACTCAAGCGCTGCCAGGCGCGTGCTGCCCGGTACTGTGTACGCTTGAACTGCGGGCCGGTTTCGCGCTACGGCGGCGAATGGCCTCTGCCTCGCGCCCGACCAAGCCGCTGCGCGTGCTGCTGTCCGAAGGCGGCAGCACCTCGGCGCGCGAGACGATCACGCTGCTTGGGCTCGCCGGCCATCATGTCGAGATTTGCGATCCGTCGCCGCGCTGTTTTGGCCGGATGTCGCGCTTTGTGCGCGCCTTTCACCGCTGTCCGGGGCTGCGCTCCGACCCGCTCGGCTATCTCAGCTTTGTCGAGGAGCTGTTGGCGCGGCGTCCGTTCGACGTGCTGCTGCCGATTCATGAGCAGGGCCTGCTGTTTGCCAAGGTGCAGCATCGCCTGCGCCAGCACACCGCCTTGGCGCTGCCGAGCTTTGCCAGCTATCGCACCGCGCTCGACAAAGCGACGTTTAGCGCGGTTCTGAGTGAACTCGGCCTGCCGCAGCCGGTGACCACCATTGTCGATTCACTGGCCGCGGCGCGCACTCATGCCGTGGGCGAGGCGCCACTGGTGATCAAGGCCGCGATCGGCACCGCCAGCCGCGGCGTCTGGCTGGTGCGCAATGCCGACCAACGCGCGGCGGCGTTCGCCGAGCTTGATCAACTCAATCTTGGCGATGGTCAGATCCTGTTGCAGCAATGGGTCGATGCGCCGGTCGAACACGCTCAGGCGGTGTTCCGCGACGGCGAGCTGCTGGCGCTGCATGGCTATCAGCGGCTGATCGAGGGCGCTGGCGGCGGTCCGGCGCTCAAGCAGAGCGTGCGGCGCGACCTGGTGCGCACCGATCTTGCGCGGCTCGGCCGGCATCTTGGGTGGCACGGCGCGATGTCGCTGGATTATCTGTGGCACAATGAGACCGCGCTCTACATCGACTGCAATCCGCGGCTGGTCGAGCCGATGAGCGCGGCGCTCGCCGGCTGCGATCTGCTCGGCGCGTTGCTGCAAGTGTCGCTCGGCGAGGCGTCCGTACCGCTTGCGCCGGGGCGCGAGGGCGTGCGCAGCCATCTTGCGATGCAGGTGCTGCTCGGTGCGGCGCAGCGCGAAGGCTCGCGGCGGGCGCTGCTGCGCGAAATGCGGTCGCTGCTGACCGCAGGCGGGCGTTATCACGGCAGCGTCGAAGAACTGACGCCGGTACGCCATGATTGGCTGAGCGCGGTGCCGCTGACGGCGACGGCGCTATTGCTGTTGACGCAGCCGAGGCTGGCAGAAACGCTGGCGGCAAAAGGATGGGGCGAGCATTTGCTCGATACGGACGCGCTGCGCACCATCGAGCGCGACGTCCGCTAGCAGCGCAAGGGTTACAGCCCGCGCTGTTCGTCGTCGCGGTCCGGTTCAGGCGAGCAGATATCGCCGGCGCCGTACAGTTCATCTTCCCAGCCGGCCGGTTTCGGCGCGGGTGTTGCTCCTGGCGTACTTTGTTGTTGCGGCGTGACCTGCTTGTTTTTCTTACGGGTCGCCGCCCGGATGATCCGTTCAATCATGGTTAACAATCCTTGAGTCAAAATAGCCGACAGGCGCGCAATCGGCGATCTTTATAAAACAGAATGTAAGCACGAAGTTCGACCGGCGGGCCGCGGAACGGACAGATCATATCTGCATTTTCTGCAAGATCGATGTTACACGGAGCAAGGTCGAGCGACCGATTCGCACGACCGAACGGAGTCCCAATGAGAAAGCCAAAGAGTGCCATCGAGGCGCCGACGGAAGGCTACTCGCTGATCGTCGATGGTCATTTCAAATCGCATCACACGACCATTGAGGCAGCCGAGCAGGCCGCGGTCGCACTGAAGAACCGCTATCGCATGCTGCAAGTGCAGGTCTATGACGCCGCGTCCAAGACGCGGTCGCTGGTCGCCGCACCGCTCTAAAACTGTCGGATTTTAATATTATCGGGATCATGCCGCCATGCGGCGGCAACCGCGCGCCGTTTACGACGCGCGGATGCAGGGGGCCGCTCAGATGCGGCGGCCGCCGCTCTGCTGGCTGGCCATCCAATCGGAAAAAGACTGCGCCTTCTTCTCGGGCTTGCTGACGCTCTTGGTCTTGGAACCGGAACCCGGCTTGGTGGTGCGGGTCACCTTCTTCACCGTTGCGCGCTGCGGTTCCGCCGCCTCGCGCGCCAGCCGCAAGGCGCGCAGACGAGCCATGTTATCGCGCACCGCCTGTGCTTCGGCGTCGCGCTGCTCTTTGGTTGATTTGCCCTGAAGATCAGGGCTGTCGGTGGCAGCGCGAAGTTGATCGCGCGCGGAGCTGTCGTCAGTCATATCGTATGGACTTTTTCTTGTCTTGCGTTGAGCGGACCACCTGAACGCGGCGCCGGTTTGGCAATCGACCACGGCGATGGCATCCGACTGCTGTGGCGATCGCGGCACCTTGATTTAACGTCTTCCGCGCCGCGGGCAAGTTTGGATTCCCTCCGCAAGCAAAAAGCGCTCGATTGCTGGTGGCAACGATCGAGCGCTTCAACTTTTGTGAGAAAAATTTTAGGGCTATCCCGCTGAGCGGGCACTTCATGCGAGCGAAATGACGCCCTGTAGACGATCCGTGATCGCGAGAAAGCCGCTATTGCGTGGCCACCCGGATCCCGCCGAAGACGCCGATGCCGGTCCTCAAATAGCCGTTCGGGTTCTCGTAGTGTTTGTTAAAGAGGTTGTCGACGCGGCCGAAAATGGTCGTGTTTGCGGTCGCTTTGTACTCGGTGGCGAGATTGACGACGGTGTAACCGGACGTCCACACCTTTGCGAAGGTGATCCGGTCGTTGTCATACCACTCGCTAACGGACAGCACCGTGCCGGAAACCTGCCATTGTTCCGTCGGCGTCCACATCGCCGTAACGCTGCCCTTGTGCTTCGGGCGGCGTCGGAGCTGCTCGCCGGTCTGCGCGTCGTTGGCCTCGGTGTAGGTGTAGTCTCCACGCAGGCTGAACTGCGGCGCGATCGTCCAGGCCGCGAATGCTTCGACGCCCTCCGTCGTCGCCTGGTTGACGTTCAAGTAGGACGAATACGGACCAAAGCTGGTGAATTGAATGAGGTTGGTGATGTCGTTGTGGAAGTATGTCGCGCCGAACCGGAAGCGATCTCCGGCGAGGGGTTGCTCGAAGCCCGCATCCCAGCCCTTGCTTTCTTCCGGCTTCAGGTTGGGGTTGCCCACCGTGATCCAACCGAACATATCGTAGCTTCCGTAGAGCTGGTCGAGGCTGGGAGCCTTGAAGCCCGTGCCATAGCTGGCCTTCAGCTTTGTCTCGGTGCCGGGCACCAGTATCGCCGGCGCGATTCTGTAGGTGTCGTGTCCACCGAACGCATCATTGTCGTCGTGACGGACGTTGCTGACCACGAAGAACCGCTCGGCGAACTGCGATTGCAGTTCGGCATAAACACCCTTGTTGCCGTTGCTGACGTCGATCCGGCCGCCCGGCGTATAGACGCTGTTGTTCTGATAGTAGTCCTTCTGATGGTCGGCGCCGAGCACCACGGTCTGGCCGGGAAGCGCTTGAATGACGCTGCGCCAGTCGTATTTGACGCGCTGGCCGTCATAGACCGACAGTCCGGAACTGGTCGTGGTCGGCCGGGAGAGGTTGGTGTAGTTCATTCCGAAATAGTTCTTGACGCGTCCATCAAATGCCGACCAGACGGCCTCGCCGCGCGTCAGAACTTGGCGGGGCGTGTTGGTTTCTTGGGTCGTAAACGACGAGCTGGGATAGCGGAAATCGGCGTTAGTGAAGCGTCCGACCCAATTCACGCTGAAGTTCTCGTTGAAATCGTAGCCCAACCGCGCCGAAATAGTCTTGTTATCGTAGAAGCTCTTGGTCTGTTGCGTGCTCGGCGTGACGAGCCGATCCGGTACGTTCGGAACTGAGGTCGCGCGGTAATGAACAATGTTGAAGGCGTAGTTGATCTTGTCCGACGACCCGCTGAAGCCGGCGGTCTGATTGAAGGTGCCGAATGATCCGCCTTCGGCCGACGCCGTCACCTTGACCGGGCCCGCCCCCTTCTTCGTGGTAACGGAGATCACGCCGCCGATGGAGTCCGAGCCATAGAGGCCGCTCTGCGGGCCGCGCAGTACTTCGATGCGAGCGATGTCGCCAGCCAGGAGCTGGGAAATGTCGGCCACGCCGCTCGGGTCCGATGGATCGCCGATGTCGATGCCATCGATGAGCACCTTGACGTGACGTGATTCTGTGCCGCGCATATAGACTTGCGCCGTGCCCCCCGGACCGCCGGTCTGGACGACGTTGAGGCCCGGCACCGTGGCAAGCACGTCGGTGACGGTCCGCCGCTGCTCGCGCTCGATGTCGGCCGCGGTGATCACAGTGACCGAACTCGCCACCTGGCTGAGCGGCGTCGCGGTGCCGGTCGGGCTCACCACGATGGTCGGCAGCGCTTCAGCCGGATCGGCCTTGGCTGGCGCGGTGATCAAGGCCAGCGCCGGCACCAGCACGCTGCTGGCAAGCAGCGCCCGCGACCACGGGGTGGAAGAACGATGGATAGTCATGAAGAACCTCGGTTCGACGTCTGTGGCACGTCACAGCGAACCGAGGGTTGGGTCGCGTCTGATAACGCCGAACCAACCGATGCCCGTAATCCCCGACCGGCATCCTCGCGTGTGACCACGATCGACGGCAGGTCTCCTGGCTCGCGGGTCGTTGACCTTCCGTCGCCTTCCCAGGCCCGAGTCGCCCAGTGGCATCAGACGAAAGACTCGCCGCTTACAGTTGCGGGGGCAGCTACGGCATTGGAACAGGCTCGATTGGAGCGTTCCGCACCGCATTCCCTTTTGATCCTCAGACGAGGAACCGTCTCGGCCATCTAGAAAACGTCCATTGTCAGTGTCAACCAACCTAAAGTTCGCGCCGGCATTTCCCCGGCAGTCGTTGCAGAATTGTCATTGCGGCTTGTGCCGATCTGCAGGGCCTGTATGAGCATCGGGCCGAATCATCGGGGATGTGAGTGACAACGAATCAGCAGCCGGATCAGCCGATCGGCTTCGCCGCCCGGAGCCGCCGGGCCGGCACGGTGCTGGCCATGACGGTTTTGGTCGTGCTCCTGACGCTGGCGTCGCTGGGCGTCGGCGCGGTCGAGCTGTCGCCGCTGGCGGTGATCGATGCGCTGCTCGGCCGCGGCGGCGAGATCGAGCAGGTGATCGTGCAGGACATCCGCCTGCCGCGCGCCATTCTGGCGGTCGCGGTCGGCGCGATCCTCGGCCTGTCCGGCGCGGCGCTGCAGGGCCTGTTGCGCAATCCGCTGGCCTCACCCGAACTGTTCGGCGCGCCGCAAGCGGCGGCGTTCGGCGCGGTCTTGGTGATCGCGCTCGGCCTGGCCGACGTGCGCTCTTATGCGCTGCCGGTCGCGGCAATCATCGCCGCCTTCATCTCGGTGTTCGCGCTTTTGGCGGTCGCCGGCCGCAATGCCGGCATGCTGCTGTTGATCCTCGCCGGGCTCGCGGTGTCGAGCCTTGCCGGCGCCGCCACCGTGCTGGTGATGAATCTCGCCAGCAATCCCTATGTCGCACTCGAAATCGCGTTCTGGATGCTGGGCTCGCTCGAGGATCGCAGCTTCCGACATGTCATCCTGGCGCTGCCCTTCATCCTGGTCGGCGGCGCCATGCTGTTTGGCCGCCGCCATGCCTATCGCGCGCTCAGCCTTGGCGAAGAGACCGCGCAGAGCCTTGGCATCGATGTCGGCCGGCTGCGGCTATGGGTGATCGCCGGGGTCGCGCTCGGCGTCGGCGCCAGCGTCGCGGTCACCGGCAGCATCGGCTTTATCGGCCTGGTGGCGCCGCATCTGATGCGGCCGCTGGTCGGCCAGGACCCCGGGCGACTGTTGCTGCCGAGCGCGCTCGCCGGCGCCGGCCTGCTGCTCGCTGCCGATATCGCGGTGCGGCTGATCCCTTCCACCAGCGACATCAAGGTCGGGGTGCTGACCTCGCTGATCGGCGTGCCGTTCTTCCTGTATCTGATCATTCGCAAGCGCCGCGCGCTGAGCGGAGGCGCCGCATGAGCGCGCCGTTCCTGCAGGCCCAGCAACTCGCCGTCCGGCTGTCCGGGCGGGCGGTGCTGAACAACGTGGCGCTGGCGCTGCCGGCGCGCCATCTGGTGGCGATGGTCGGGCCGAACGGCGCCGGCAAATCGACCTTGCTGCGCGCGCTGGCCGGCTTGGTGCCGGTGCACGGCGAGATCACGATCGGCGGCGAACGGCTGGCGGCGCTGTCGCTACGCGAACGCGCGCGGCGCTTTGCCTATCTGCCGCAGGGCGATACCGCGCATTGGTCGCTGCCGGCGCGCGATATCGTGGCGCTCGGCCGCTATCCGCATGGCACCGTCGATCCGGAGCGGCTGACCGCCACCGATCGCGAGGCGGTGGCGCAGGCGATGCAGGCCACCGACGTCACCGCCTTTGCCGACCGGCCGATCACGGAATTGTCGGGCGGCGAGCGCAGCCGGGTGGCGCTGGCGCGGGTGCTGGCGGTGCAGGCGCCGGTGCTGCTCGCCGACGAGCCGACCGCCTCGCTCGATGCCCGTCATCAGCTCGACGTGATGCGCTATCTGCGCAACGCCGCCGATGCCGGCACGCTGGTGATGGTGGTGACCCACGATCTCGGCCTGGCGGCGCGGTTTGCCGACAGCGTGCTGGTGCTGGCCGACGGACAATTGGTGGCGCAAGGCGCGCCGGCCGAAGCGCTCAGCGACGCGGTGCTGTCAAAGGTGTTCCGCGTCAATGCCTATCGCGCCGGTCATCAAGGCGAGCCGGTGATCGTGCCCTGGGAGGCGGCGTGAGCGCCGCGGCGCTGCGCGTGCTGGCGCTGCTCGGCGCGCTGTTGGCCGCGGGCGCGGCGCCGGCAGCGGAGCGGCCGTCGGTCGCCTCCACCAATGTCTGCACCGATCAGATGGTGATGACGCTCAGTGATGCCGCGCAGATCAAGGGGCTCAGCCCCTATTCGCGGGATCCCTCGCAATCCTGGCTCGCGGCCGAGGCGCGGCGCTTCAAGCGGCTGTCGGGCGGCGCCGAGGATCTGATGATGCTGCGCCCGGACCTGGTGGTGTCCGGCAGCTATGATAAGCGCGCCACCCGCGAAATGCTGCAACAGCAGGGCGTGAAGGTGGTGACCTTCAACGTCATGCCGGACTCGCTCGATGAGGTGAAACAGCAGATCCGCAAGATGGCGGCGCTGCTTGGCCATCCGGACCGTGCCGAGCTTGAAGTGGCGCGGCTCGACGCGGCGATCGCGCGGGCACGGGCCGCGGTGGCGCCGCGATCGCTGCGGGTGCTGCCGCTGTGGCGGCGCGGCTGGGTGTCGGGGCAGGGCAGCCTGATCAGCCTGTTGTTTGCCGAGGTCGGCCTCATCAATGCCGCCAGCGATCTTGGCGTGGCTTCGGGCGGCTATGCCTCGCTGGAAGCGATCGTGAAATCCAAGCCCGATCTGATCCTGGTCGCCGACGGCGCCGACTACGCCGAGGACGAGGGCACCGCGCTGCTGTTGCATCCGGCGTTGCAGCGCTTTTATCCGGCTACGAAACGGATCGTTATTCCCGAGCAGCTGACTGTGTGCGGCGGTGTGATGCTGGCCGATGCGCTCGATCTGCTGGTCGCGGAATTGACGCGGATTGCGCGCTAGCAACGTACATGGCGGCGCGTCGCGGCGTCGGTTGCAGGGGCTGCTGTGCCGCCGCATAGTGCCGGCGGCGTGCCGGCACGGACAGGCCGAGGCTAGAGACGAGCCCGATGGTAGACGCAGTAGCGATCGATAACACAGACGGTGATGCGCGGGCGCGCAGCAATGTCTGGCGGCTGGCGGCCGCGCAAGCGCTGACCGGCGCCAATGCCGCGGTGATCTTCGCGACCGGCGCGATCGTCGGCGCCACGCTGGCACCCAATGCCGCGCTCGCCACCCTGCCGCTGTCGATCTATGTGGTCGGCCTCGCGCTGGCGACACTGCCGACCGGCGCGATCGCGCGCCGCTATGGCCGCCGCGTCGCGTTCATGATCGGTGCCGGCTGCGGCGCGCTGTGCGGCGTCGCCGCGTGCCTCGCGATTCTGTACGGCTCGTTCGCGCTGTTCTGCTTTAGCACGCTGCTTGGCGGCATCTATGGCGCGGTGGCGCAGTCCTATCGCTTTGCCGCGGCCGATGGCGCCAGCGTGTCTTATCGGCCGCGCGCGATCGCCTGGGTGATGGCGGGCGGGGTGTTCGCCGGCGTGCTCGGTCCGCAGCTCGTGCAATGGACCATGGAGATCTGGCCGCCGTTTCTGTTCGCGTTCTCATTCGCGGTGCAGGCGCTCGTGGCGCTGATCGCGATGGCGGTGCTGGCCGGTGTCGATGCGCCGCCGCCGCCGCCCGCCGAACGCAGCGGCGGCCGGCCGCTGCGCGTGGTGGCGCGCCAGCCGCGTTTTGTGGTCGCGGTGATCTGCGGTGTGGTGTCGTATTCGATCATGAATCTGATGATGACCTCGGCGCCGCTCGCCATGCAGATGTGCGGGCTGTCGATCAGCGATTCCAACCACGGCATCCAGTGGCACATCGTGGCGATGTATGGCGCGAGCTTTTTCACCGGGCCGCTGATCGCGCGTTTTGGCGCGCTGCCGGTCGCCGCCATCGGGCTGGTGCTGGAAGCGGTCGCGGCTCTGATCGACCTGACCGGCACCAGCGCGCTGCATTTCTGGTCCGGGCTGATCGTGCTCGGCATCGGCTGGAATTTCGGCTTTGTCGGCGCCTCGGCGATGGTGCTGGAAACCCACACCGAACAGGAACGCACCAAGGTGCAGTCGTTCAACGATTTCCTGGTGTTCGGCACCATGGCGTTCGGCTCGCTGATCTCCGGCACGCTGCTCACCAGCTATGGCTGGACCGTGGTCAACATCGTGGCGTTCCCGCCGATCCTGCTGGCGCTGGTGGTGCTGATCTGGCTTGAGCGCCGCCGCCGCGCCAGCACGCCGGGCGCATCTTGAGCGGGGATCATACAAGCGTCCTCACTTGAGGGGCGTCGTGCCCGCGCCTCTCGCGGGCATGACGTGTCAGCTTAGTATCAGCCGCAAAAAGGCATTGCTGATGTGATCGAGATTCCGGGTTCGCGCTGCGCGCGCCCCGGAATGACGTAGTATTGTGGGGCAGCAGCTTACCGGATCGGCGGGGCGTATTGGATGCCGCCGGCGTTCCAGAGCTGGTTGATGCCGCGCGGAATGCCGAGCTTGGATTCGCTGCCGACATTGCGCTCATAGATTTCGCCGTAATTGCCGACATGGCGGATGATGCGCGCCGCCCAATCGCGCGGCAGGCCGAGCTGCTCGCCGTAATTGCTCTCGGTGCCGACCAGCCGCATCACGTCCGGCTTGGTCGATTTCAGCGCCTGATCGATGTTCTTGGAGGTGATGCCGAGTTCCTCGGCATTGATCATCGCATACATGGTCCACTTGACGATCATCATCCAATCATCGTCGCGCTGCCGCACCACCGGCGCCAGCGGCTCCTTGGAGATCAGATCGGGCAGAATGACGTGATCGGCCGGCTTGCCGAGGTTGAGGCGCAGCGCATAGAGCTGCGAGACATCGGCGCTGATCGCGTTGCAGCGGCCGTTTTGATAGGCCTGCACCACCTCGTCGAGCTTCGGCTCCTTCACCTCTTCGTATTTCAGATTATTGCTGCGGAAGAAGTCCGCGACGTGCATCTTGGTGGTGGTGCCGTCCTGCACGCACACTTTGCTGCCGTCGAGATCGAGCGCGGAGTCGATATTGCGCGACGCCGGGATCATGAAGCCGGCGCCGTCATAGTAAGCGACCGCCGGGAAATACAGGTCGTAGTTGGTTTCGCGCGCCATGCTCCAGGTCGAGTTGCGCGACAGAATATCGACCTTGCGACTCTGCAATTCCTTGAAACGATCATTGGCGTCGAGCGCCACGAACGTCACCTTGCGCGGATCGTCAAAGATCGCGGCGGCGACCGCGCGGCAGAAATCGACGTCAAAGCCGGTCCAATTGCCCTTCTCGTCGGGGATCGAGAAGCCCGGCAGCCCGGTGTTGACGCCGCACAGCACCGCGTCGCGGCGGATGGTGCGTTTCAGCGTCTTGGTGTCATAGCGCTCATACGTGATCGCGGCGGCGGCGATCGCGGTGGCGACCGCAAGCCCGATCGCAAGGCCGGTCCGAAAGGTCCGCTTCAACATGGCTGATCTTTCACAAATATCGGGAAGGATTTTCGGGGCGGGGAGCGGCTACAGCTCGGGCCGTTGCCGCACCACCACCTTGGTGCCGACCGGCACGCGATCGTAGAGATCGGTGACGTCGGCATTGACCAGCCGGAAGCAGCCCGACGACACCGCGGTGCCGATCGTGTCCGGACGGTTGGTGCCGTGGATGCGGTAGATGGTGGCGCCGAGATAGAGCGCGCGCGCGCCGAGCGGGTTGCCCGGACCGCCGGCCATGAAGCGCGGCAGATAGGGCTGACGCTCGATCATTTCGGCTGGCGGCACCCAGTCCGGCCACTCCGCCTTGCGCGAGATGCGCAGCAGTCCCTGCCACTGAAAGCCTTCGCGGCCGACGCCGATGCCATAGCGCAGCGCGCGGCCATTGCCTTGCACCAGATAGAGATAGCGCTCCGCGGTCTGCACGATGATGGTGCCGGGCGGCTCATTGGTGCGGAAGAACACCATCTGCCGGCGCCACTGTGACGGCAGCGCATAGCTGTCGTCGGCGATCAGACCGGGTTCGTCGCCGGGGTCATATTGTTGTGCGAGGCCGAGAGTGGGGGACAGCAGCAGGCCGAGGGCAGTGAGGCTGGCCGCCAGCAACGATCGAAAGCCGGTCATGCGAAGTCTCTCAAAAAAATCATTTCCCGAGGCGAGCGGCGCAGCGCCGTCGGCCTCGCTACCAAATCGGTCGTTATCAAATCCCAGGGCGGCAGTGATGACAAGGCGGCTGGCGGTGGCGACTCAAGCTTTTTCGGTTCTGATCGAATCCAAACAGAAGCGCTAACTTGATGTTCTGGCGCGTGTTCTTGACGGAATCCGGCATTGACTTCGCTCAACAACGCGATGTCGATTTACCGGCCACCGATCCAGAACCGCAACAGTAGCGACAGCAGCACCACGGCGCCGACGCCGGCGCCCCACAGCGCCACGAACCAGATGAGTTGCCGTGTGAAACGCGGCGATGGCGGCTGCGGCGCGCTCAATGATAGCCCGCCTCAGGATCGACCTTGCCGCGAAACACCCAATAGGCCCAGGCGGTGTAGGCCAGGATGATCGGCACCAGGATCGCGACGCCGACCAGCATGAACAGCTGGCTGTTTTCCGGCGCGGCGGCCTGCCAGATGGTGATGCTCCGCGGCACGATATAGGGCCAGATCGAAATGCCGAGCCCGGCAAAGGCCAGCGCGAACAGCGTCAGCGACAGGAAAAACGGCTGATAATCCCGGCGATTGGCGAGCGCGCGCAGCAGCAGCGCGGTGACGCCGGCGACCGCGGCCGGCACCAGCGCGGTGAACAGGATGTGCGGCCAGGCCAGCCAGCGATAGGCGTATTCGATGTTGAGGAACGGCGTGGCCGCCGACACCGCGGTGATCGCCGCCAGCATCGCCAGCAGCAGCCACCAGCTCAGCCGATAGGCGCGCTCGCGCAGCTCGCCGGTGGTTTTCATCACCAGCCAGGTGGCGCCGAGCAGGCTATAGCCGATCACCAGCGCGACGCCGGTCAGCACGCTGAACGGCGTCAGCCAATCCCACCAGCCGCCGGCATAGGCGCGGCCTTCGACCTGCACGCCTTGCAGGATCGCACCGAGCGCGACGCCCTGCGCCAGCGTCGCCAGCAGCGATCCGCCGGCAAAAGCGACATCCCAGCGGTTGCGCTCGCGCCTGGTGCGCCAGCGGAATTCAAAGGCGACACCGCGAAACACCAGGCCGAGCAGCATGGCGATGATTGGCGTGTACAGCGCCGGCATCAGCACCGCATAGGCCAGCGGAAACGCCGCAAACAGCCCGCCGCCGCCGAGCACCAGCCAGGTCTCGTTGCCGTCCCACACCGGCGCCACCGAATTCATGATGACGTTGCGATCGGCCTTGTTCGGAAACAGCGGAAACAACATGCCGAGCCCGAGGTCAAAGCCGTCCATCACCACATAGACAAACACCGCAAAGGCGATCACGAACGCCCAGAGCGTGGCGATATCGACATCAAGACCCATGGCTAACCGAGCCTCCTGCTGGCGATCGCGGGGGCGGGCGTGATGCCGGCGGCGCGCTCCGGCAAATCGCCGCGCGGTCCCTGCTCGCCATGATGCGGCGGCTCGGCCATCAGCCGCAGGATGTACACCGTGCCGGCGATGAACACCGCGAAATAGACGATGATGAAGGCGATCAGCGATGACCCGACCGCAGGCGCCGCTAACGGTGATACCGAGTCGGCGGTGCGCAGCAGCCCGAACACGGTGAACGGCTGCCGCCCGGTTTCGGTGGTGATCCAGCCGGCCAGCACCGCGACAAAGCCGGCCGGTCCCATCAAGATGGCAGAGCGATGCAGCCAGCGCGCCGAGAACAATTGTCCGCGCCAGCGCAGCCACAGGCTGGCGAGCCCGAGCGCCAGCATCAGCATGCCGATCGTCACCATGACGCGGAACGACCAAAAGACGATCGGCACCGGCGGCCAGTTTTCACGCGGCACGGTGTCGAGCCCGGCGAGCGGCGCATCAAGGTCGTGCTTCAAGATCAGCGACGACAATTTCGGAATCTGCAGCGCGTAGCGCACCACCGCGGCGTCCTGATCGGGCAGGCCGAACAGGATCAGCGGCGCGCCGTCCGGATGGCTCTGGAAGTGGCCTTCCATCGCCATCACCTTGGCCGGCTGGTGCTCGAGCGTATTCAGGCCATGGGCATCGCCGGCAATGATCTGCAGCGGCGCCACCAGCGCGATCATCCACATCGCCATCGAGAACATCACCCGCGGTCCGGTGCGTAGCTGATCGCGCAGCAGGTGATAGGCGCCGACCGCGCCGACCACCAGCGCCGTGGTCAGATAGGCCGCCAGCACCATATGCAGCAGCCGATATGGGAATGATGGATTGAAGATCAGCGCCCACCAATCGGTGGCGACGAACTGGCCGGCGTCATTGACGGCAAAGCCAGCCGGAGTGTGCATCCAGGAATTGGCCGACAGAATCCAGAACGCCGACATCAGCGTGCCGATCGCTACCATCAAGGTGGCGAAGAAGTGCAGTTTGGGGCCGACCCGGTTGAGGCCGAACAGCATCACCCCGAGAAAGCCGGCTTCCAGAAAAAACGCCGTCAGCACCTCATAGGCCATCAGCGGTCCGAGCACCGGCCCGGTCTTGTCGGAGAACACCGACCAGTTGGTGCCGAACTGGTAGGACATCACGATGCCGGACACGACGCCCATGCCGAACGCGATCGCAAAAATCTTCAGCCAGTAATTGAACAGGTTGATATAGACCTCGCGCCCCGTCGCGAGCCACATCGCTTCCAGCACCGCGAGGTAACTGGCGAGACCGATTGAGAATGCCGGGAAGATGATGTGGAACGACACCGTGAATGCGAATTGCACTCGGGCCAGGATCAGGGCGTCAAAAGCCTCGAACATGCCGCTCACTCGCCTTCCAGCGTTCCAGCATCACGCGGGCGAGCTTAGCGGCTTGTGGTGCGGCGCACCGACACATCCGCGTGTGTGCGACAAGGTGGCCCAGCGCGCGAATGTGATGCGCGGCATTGGTTTCCAGCATTGACCCGTCATGCCCGCGCTTGTCGCGGGCATCCACGTTTTGAAAGCGCTGCAAGAACAAAGACGTGGATGGCCGGGACGAGCCCGGCCATGACGTGCGGAGTGGTTGGTATCAATCGCCGTTGGTATTAGCGCGGCGATGGAACTCACACCCCAGACGAGCCACGACCCGGCCGGGGGCATCCGACCGGGTCGCTGGAGGTGACGAAACGATGGTTAAGGAGACAATACGCTTCGTCGACAATGAATTCGTTGCAGGCGGCGCAGGCTAGCGGACATCACCCTCAAAGCTGAGCACGCACACTTCGGTCGGGCTCTTGGTGCTGCAATCGACCACTTGGCTGCGAATTTGTGTTGATCCGAGTTCCGGGCTGCGCGGACCCAAATTCTGAGAGGAAAGTGTCGCCAGCGTGGCAACGGCTCCCAGCGGAATGATGAAGAAGCGGAACGGCGGTTTCGGCATGTTGCTCACTCCTTCTCTCGATTGGCCTGCGTTGGCTTCGTTTGATCACGGCACCATCGATAGCAAACAAATCTTTCCAGGCGATGTTGCCGATCGTTTCAATTGTTTCGTCAGTCTGCGACTTTCGTTACCAGGTTGAGCTTACCAAATCGCGCGGTCGTGCCGCGCGACCTTAAGGTCAGGCGGCGAGGCTCTCGATGCCGCGGCTCTTGAGCAGCTCGGCGAGCTGCTTGCGGGCGTAGAACATCCTTGTCTTCACCGTGCTCGGCGGAATGCCGATGATCCGACCGGCTTCCTCGACCGACTTTTCCAGGTAGTAAACCAGCGTGATGATCTCGCGGTGCGCATCGGACAGCTGCGCGATGCAGGCGCGCAGAATGTCGCTGGTACGGCTGCGATCGAGCAACATTTCCGGCGTGTCGGCGCCGTCGGCGATCTCGCGCACATCGTCCTGCTCGAGGTCTTCGTACTGGCGCTGGCGCAGCGCGGTCAGCGCCTTGAAGCGCGCGATCGACAACAGCCAGGTCGACACCTGGGAGCGGCCCTGAAACTGCGCGGCGGTGCGCCAGACATCCAGAAACACCTGGCTGACCAGGTCCTCGGCGGTCACGGAGTCGCGCACCATGCGCAGGATGAAGCGGTACACGCGAACATGGTGGCGGGCATACAGCGTATGCATGGCGGCGCGGTCGCCCGCGGCGATGTTGTCCAACAACGCTTCGTCCGAGGTCGTCCGCGCGGCAATGATGCCTAACCGGCCTGCCTCGTTGAGGGCGATGACGTTCTGCATGACTGTCTCCCTTGACGACCGCCTGCGCGGTTCCTTAGGGGAGATTCCTAGTGAGACTAAGTTTCAGGTGGTCTGCGCCAGGCCCGCAAAATGGTTTCGTCGCGCAGGTCGATTGTTTCGTGGCGGCCGGGGCGACGACATATTCACGACCAAATATCGAGTGGAATCAATGCAGGTGCCGTGGGGCGAACGGATTCACGGCTGCTCGCCGGCAAACAGATAGCCGCCGCCGCGAATGGTGCGGATCACGGCCGGTTTGGCGGGGTTGGGCTCGATCTTGCGGCGGATGCGCATGATGCGCAGATCGACCGCGCGGTCGAAGGCTTCGGCGTCGCGGGCATTGGCCAGTTCCAGCAGCCGCTCGCGCGACAGCACCCGTTTCGGGTTGGCGGCAAACACTTTTAGCAGCCCGAATTCCGAAGCGGTCAGCGGGTGCTCGTTGCCATCGTCATCGCGCAGCGCCTGCGCTTCCAGATCGAGCCATTTGGTGCCGAACCGCACCAGCTGCTGCTTGGCGGGCTTAGGCTCAGCGGCAGCCTTCGGGCCGCTCCGGCGCAGCACCGAGCGAATCCGCGCGATCAGCTCGCGCAGCTCGCACGGTTTGGCGATGTAATCGTCGGCGCCGAGTTCCAGGCCGACCACTCGGTCGATCGGGCTGGCGGTGGCGGTCAGCATGATCACCGGCACGTCGCTGCGCGACTTCAGGTCGCGGATGATCGACAGCCCGTCCTCTTCCGGCATGTTGAGGTCGAGCACCACCAGGTCCGGCAGTTTTTGATCGATCGCGGCCCGCAGCGCCTTGCCGCCGTCGCACAGCGTCACGGCAAAACCGTGCATTTTCAGATAGTCGCCGACCATCTCCCGGGCCGGGGCCTCGTCATCGACGACAATGATGTGCGGGTTCTGGCTCATGCGAGATCGGGGAAATTCGGCAGCGTGACGGTGAAAGTGGCTCCTTCGCCCGGTCCGGAGCTGGCGGCCTGCACCTCGCCGCCATGCATGTCGACGATCTTCTTGACGATCGACAGGCCGAGCCCGGTCGAGCTCTCACCGGCGGTCGGCTTGGCGGACAGCCGTTGGAACCGGCCGAACAACCGGCCGATGTCTTCCGGCGACAGCCCGGCGCCCTGATCGGTGATGCTGATGCTGGTGGTCTCGTCGTCGCCGTCGACCAGCACCGTGATGTTGCCGCCGATCGGGCTGTATTTGATGGCATTCGACATCAGATTGTCGATCGCCTCGCGCATCCGGTCGGCGTCGCAGCCGACCACGCGCGCCAGCGGCGCCGAAATCTCGATCAGCTGCTGCTTGTTCTGCGCCAGCGGCCGGTTGGCCTCGGCGACCTCGGTGACCAGCGCGGCGATGTCGATCGGCTCGCGGCGGATGGTGATGTCGAAGGCGTCAGCCATCGCGTCCGAGATCAGATTATCGACCATCGACGTCAGGCGCCGGCTGGCGTCGCGGATGTGCTCGACCTGCAGATTGATGCTGTCCTTGGAGGCACCGGCGCCGATCAGCTCGGTCAGCATTTCGGTGCGGCCGAGGATCACGCCGAGCGGATTCTTCAGATCATGCGCGACCGTGCCGAGAATCTCGTTCTTGAAGCCATTGGCGCGCTGCAGCCGCAGCCATTGCGCCGACAGCCGGCGGTTGGCCTGCGACAGCGCCCGGGTGCGCTGCGCGACCCGCTCTTCGAGCTGGGCGTTGGCGTCCTGCAATTGCTGATACAGGATGACATTGTCGAACGCGATCGACAGCCGGCTGCCGAACAGCTCGACCAGCGAGCGGTCGGTTTCGGACAGCTGCCGCTCGGCCTGCAGCACCACCACCACTTCGCGGCCGCTGCCGGTCTCGATATAGAGCACGGTGCGGTTCTCGCCATATTCGTTCTTGCGGCGCTGGAACGCCGCTTCGACGATCTGGCGCAGCTCCTGATCAAGTTCTTCCGGGCTGAAATTACCGATCAACTGCCGGTAGCAGCCCGAGCCTGCCAGCACCGCGAAATCATGGCTGACGTCGCGCCCGTCGCGCAGCACCAAAATGCCGGCGCAATCGACATTGAGCAGCGAGGCGATCTGGGTCAGCACGCCCTCGGCCAGCCGCTGCATCGAGCGGAAATCGTACATCGTCGAGGCGGCGTCGATGATGATTTCCAGGCCGCGCCTGGTTTCCAGCATCCGTTCGAGCTGCTGATAGCTGCGCAGCGCCGCGGTCAGCGAGGTGAACAGCTTGTCGGCGGTCAGCTCGGTCTTGGCCTTGTAGTCGTTGATGTCGTAATCGACGATCACCCGCCGTTCCGGCGCCTGGCCGGGCTGGCCGGTGCGCAGGATGATGCGCACGGTCTCGTTGCGCAGTTCGTGGCGGATGAACTCGACCAGCTCAAGGCCGGCGTCATCGGTCTCCATGATGACATCGAGCAGGATCGCCGCGATGTCGGGATGGGCGCGCAGCAACTCGCGGCCTTCGGCGCCGGAATAGGCCGACAGGATCTCCAGGGTCTGGCCATTGAGATTGTAGTCGCTGAGCGCGAACCGCGTGCCTTCGTGAACGGCACAATCATCGTCGATCACCGCCACCTTCCACTTCCGCCCGATCGGCTCGTCGGAAGTCGCGGCGCTGTCTTCGATTAGCTGGAGGACATCGTCCTGGTCGGCCATGGAGCGTTTCCGTCGTTCGTTTGGTCGATCTGTTTCCCGTCTCCGGTCGCGGTACGCGGCATGATAATTCGAAAAGTTGTCCCTTGTCCCGGCCTGGATTCCAGCATCATCCGTCCGCCGAGCTGCTGGGTGACCAGATTGTAGACGATATGCAGGCCAAGCCCAGTACCGCCTTCGTTGCGTCTGGTGGTGAAGAACGGGTCGAAAGCCTGGCGCTGCACGTCCGGGGTCATCCCAACACCATTGTCGGCGAATACGATCTCGATCTCATCGGGGCCGCGCGGCCGGGCGCCGATGCTGATATTGCCGGCGCGGCCGCGCGGAAAAGCGTGGGTGGCGGCGTTCAGGAACAGATTTGTCAGAATCTGGCCATAGGCGCCCGGATAGCCATCGATCACCAGCCCCTCCGGCACTTCGACCGTCAGCGTGATCGGCGAGCGCTTGAGCACCGGGCGCAGGCTGGCGATGATCTGGCTGGTGGCCTCGCTCAAGGTGAACTGCCGGCGCTCGGCATGGGAGCGATCGACCGCTACCTGCTTGAATGACTGGATCAGTTCGGCGGCGCGCTGCAAATTGGCGACCAGCTGCTGCGAGGCGTCCTTGGCGCTGCCGACGAATTCTTCCAGTTTTGAGCGGCGCAGCGGGGTATTGCTGCGCAGCTCGCTGTCGAACGTGCCGGCCTTGCGCGCGAAGCTCGACGCCACGGTCAGGCTGATGCCGATCGGGTTGTTGACCTCATGGGCGACGCCGGCCACCAGGCCGCCGAGCGCGGCCAGCCGTTCGGCATCGATCAGGTTCTGCTGCGCGGCGTTCAGTTCGAGCAGCGCCGCTTCGGCGCGCTCCTTGGCGGCGCGCAGCTCATTTTCCGCCTTGCGCTTATCGATCGCGGTTTCGCGAAACACTTCGACCGCGCGCGCCATCGCGCCGATCTCGTCGCGGGCGTCGGTGCCGGTGACACGGTGATCATAGTCGCCGGTGGTGATGGCGCGCATCGCCCGCATCAATTGCTGCAGCGGCAGCCGGATCGACAGCGCGATCACCGCGCCGGCGATGATAATGATGCCGAGAAACGCCGCGGCGATCCACAGCACCTTATGCGAAATGCTGGCCAGCGTGCGGTCAAAGGTCTGCTGCGCCTTCTGCTCGTTCTGGCGCATCTTGGCCGACAGACTATCGATCGCGGCGATAATCGCGGCCTGGCTGGCGTCAATTGAGTGACGTAGCAGATCGGTGCGGCGCGCCAGTTGCTGCGACAAATTCTGAAACCCGGAGCGGAGCGCCGCGGCACGCGCTTGCAGCCGTTCCAGCGACATGCGCTGCAGGTCGTTATCGGCCAGGCCCTGCATTACCGGCACAGTGCGTTCGATCGCGTCGAGGTTCTCCCGGGCATCATCGGCGGCGGTCGGGGCGAGCGACAGGTAGTAGGCATTGGCCGCCACCAAGAGCGCGGTGAATGATTCTCGGGAGCGGCCGAGCGGCGGCCAGATCGCGGCCTCGCGCCGTCCGGTGGCGCCTTCGATCACCGAATAGAGCCCCAGCATCTCCTTGGCAGGGACCAGCACCTCGTTCTGATAGGTCTTGGTGATGGTGGTCTGCAGCGTGCGCAGATCGCCAAAGCCATTGAGGAACCGCTCGATCGCCTGCTGCAGCTCGGCCACGGAGCCGGACAGCATCGGGTCGGTGGCGGCGCGGGTGTTGAGCGTGCCGAGCACGGTCTCGCGCAGCAGCAGGATTTCGCCGAACAATTCCGGGCTCGGCTGATTGATGTAGCGGTGGATCAGATTCTGCAGCCGGCCGGTTTCGGTCTCGAGCCGGGTCAGGATCTTGTCGGAAGCCTGCACTTGGCGCAGATCGTCCCAGGCGGACCCAAGTACCTGCGCGCCGCTCCAGATCAGCGCCGCCAATGCGATCGCGACCGCGGAGTTCAGGGCGGCAATCGACAGGATGCGCCAGCGGATCGGCACTGCGCGGACCATGCCGACAATGCCGCTGCGGCTTGCCAAACCGGGATTTTCAACGGCCTCGGCGGGTGGCGTCACAGGTTCCACGGCCGCCCTTCCTGCATGCTGAGGCGACAGCGCAGCGGGGCCGGCAAGGGCGGCCCGCGGCGTGGCAACGGCAATGCTCGCAACGGCAATGCTCGATCCATCTGGCTCGTCGCTCAAGCGGACCAATGGTTCCGCAGTCTAGAGACGGGGGCGATTCTGATGGAAACAGAAACCTGGCGCCAGATTTTATTTTCCGGCGTCAAAGGGGCCGGCACGCGCACGCGGCGAACAGTGTCAGCAGCGGACAGAGTCACAAGGCACCGCGCCCGGCGGCGTTCGACGTGCGTTCGATGCGGCCGCGCGGGCCGCGGACTGGCTGCGGTGATCAGTCCAGCTCAGGACGGCCGGCGAGCCCGCAATAGCCGTGCTTCTCCACCGTCCCTGTGCCCTTGAGATGCGACAGATGGAAGCTGCGCCAGGCCATGCAGTCGGTTGCGATGCAGTGATACATCAGCTCGGAGTTCTGGAAACCGTCCGTCATGGTGTTGTGCAGGCGGTTGTTGTTGTCGATGCGCACCATCGGGCACCATTTGGTGCGCGCGGCGCTTTCGCTGATCAGCATCGTGGAACTCCAATCGGAACAGTGGCGATCATCCTACTGCTGCTCTGTTAAGCGGCGCTGAATGCCGCGCTGCGCGGTGCCGGCGATCGTGCTGCGGCCTGCAATCTGTCGTTGAGTGTCGTGCTGGCTTGAGCGCGCCGAGATCGCCGGCGCGCGCTTCACAGCGCCGCGGCTTCTGGTGTTTCGGCCCGGCGACCGCATCACCCGGCGCGCGCTGCAACCGAGCCGGGTGATGGTGCTCGGCGGCGACGCCCTGGAAGGGCCGCGCTACATCTGGTGGAATTTCGTGTCCTCAAGTAAAGAACGGATCGAACAGGCGAAGCAGGATTGGAAGACCGGCCGCTTCGCCACCGTCCCGGAGGAGCATGAGTTCATCCCACTGCCGGAATGAGCCCATGCGACGCCATCCGTCCTGATCGTCGGCGTGCGCGCCGGCGCGACTGTTTGAAAGCCCGGACATGACCACGATGCTGAGCAGCGATTTGCCCCTTCCCAAGATCGGGCGTGGCAAGGTGCGCGACATTTATGCCGTCGGCGACGACCGACTGCTGCTGGTCACCACCGATCGCATCAGCGCCTTCGACGTGGTGATGAACGAGACCATCCCGTTCAAGGGCGCGGTTCTGACCCAGCTCAGTGCCTGGTGGTTCCGCCAGCTCGAAGGCGTGGTGCCGCATCACATGATCAGCGCCGATATCGACGCCATTATCGCCGCCGTGCCGCAGCTGCGCGATCACCGCGCCCAGCTCAGCGGCCGCACCATGCTGTGCCAGCGCACCAAGGTGTTTCCGATCGAATGCGTGGTGCGCGGCTATCTGTCCGGATCGGCCTGGAAGGAATATTCGGCCAGCGGCACTTTGGCTGGCGAAGCGCTGCCGCAGGGCCTGCTGGAAAGCCAGAAGCTCGAGCCTGCGGTGTTCAGCCCGGCCACCAAGGCCGAGACCGGCCATGATGAGAACATCACCATCACGCGCATGGGCGAGATTATCGGCCAGGAAGACGCCTATACGCTCGAAAGCATGAGCCGCGCGGTCTACACCGCCGGCGAGGTGATCGCGCGCGAGCAGGGCATCATCATTGCCGACACCAAGTTTGAATTCGGCCGCGACGGCGAGGGCCGCATCATCCTGATCGATGAGGTGATGACCCCGGACAGCTCGCGGTTCTGGGCGAGCGATGTCTATCAGCCGGGCCGGCCGCAGCCGTCATTCGACAAGCAGCCGCTGCGCGACTATCTCGACGGCGAACGCCGCGCCGGGCGCTGGAACGGCGAAGCGCCGCCGCCGCCGCTGCCGGCCGAGGTGGTCGAGGCCACCAGCCTGCGTTATCGCGATGCCTATCGGCGTTTGACCGGGCTCGATCTCAAGATCGCCTAGCGGCTGCCTGCGCGGCGTCGCCGCGCCGCGCGGTCGCCAACCGGGAGTGATGCTGCCATGAACCAAGCCGAAACCGTGCTGATCGCGCGCGACGGGCCGGTGACGATCGTCTCGATCAATCGTCCGCATTGCCGCAATGCCGTCGATGGCGCGACCGCCAAGCGGCTCTTTGAGGCGTTTTTGGCATTCGAGGCCGATGACAGCTCGTTGGTGGCGGTGCTGACCGGGGCGGGCGGCCATTTTTGTGCCGGTGCCGATCTGAAAGCGGTGGCCGCGGGCGACCAAGACCGCAGCTATGACCTTGGCGGCCATGACACCATCGCGCCGATGGGGCCGACCCGGCTGCGGCTGTCGAAGCCCGTGATCGCAGCGGTGGAAGGTTTTGCGGTGGCTGGCGGCTTTGAGCTGGCGCTGTGGGCCGACATGCGCGTGGTCGCCGACAACGCCACTTTCGGGGTGTTCTGCCGCCGGTTCGGCGTGCCGCTGATCGATCTTGGCACCATCCGGCTGCCGCGGCTGATCGGCCAATCCCATGCCATGGACCTGATCCTGACCGGGCGCCCGGTCGGCGGCCAGGAGGCCTATCGGATCGGGCTCGCCAACCGCCTGGTGCAGCGCGGCCAGGCCGCGGCGCAGGCGATCATGCTGGCCAAGGAGATCGCCGCGTTCCCGCAGGCCTGTCTGCGCGCCGACCGGATGTCGGCGCTGCGGCAATGGGAGCTGCCTGAGGAAGACGCGATCGCCGCGGAAATGCGCGGCGGGCTGGCGGTGATCGAGAGCGGCGAAACGCAGGACGGCGCGGCGCGCTTTGTCGCCGGCGATGGCCGGCACGGCGCGTTCAGCGGGGATGAAGACACCGAGGACTGATACCCTCCGGTCCTCAGCAATGACCCGTCATGCCCGCGCTTGTCGCGGGTGTCCACGTCTGAAAGCGCCGCAAGATCAAAGACGTGGGCGGCCGGGACGAGCCCGGCCATGACGCGCAGAGACGGGCGTCAGCCGCGCTGCCGACCAGTTCAGCTTCAGGAGTTCGGAACGGCGCCGATCACCAGATCGTCGCGATGGATCATCTCGGCGCGGCCGCTGATGCCCAAAATGGACATCACGTCCGGCGAGGAATGGCCGATGATCTTTTCGGCGTCCTCGGCGTCATAGGCGACCAGGCCACGGCCGATTTCGTCGGTGTCGGGGCCGCGCACCACCACGGCGTCGCCGCGCGCGAACTGGCCCTCGACCCGCACCACCCCGGCCGGCAGCAAGCTCTTGCCGGCGCGCAAGGCGCACACCGCGCCGGCGTCGATGGTGAGCGTACCCTTCGGCTCCAGCGATCCCGCGATCCAGCGCTTGCGCGCGGTCACCGGGTTGGCCGGTGTCAGGAACCAGGTGCAGCGGCCGCCATCGGCGATGGTGCGCAGCGGATGGTCGATCTTGCCATTGGCGATCAGCATATGGGTGCCGGCGGTGGTGGCGATCTTGGCGGCCTCGATCTTGGTGCGCATGCCGCCGCGCGACAGCTCCGAGCCGGCCGCGCCGGCCATGCCTTCAATCTCCGCGGTCACGGCCTCGACCACCGGGATCAAGCTGGCGGTCGGGTCGTTGGCGGGTGGCGCCGTATAAAGACCGTCGATATCCGACAGCAGAACGAGCAGATCGGCGCTCGCCATGGTCGCGACCCGTGCCGCCAGCCGGTCATTGTCGCCATAGCGGATTTCTGCGGTGGCCACGGTGTCGTTCTCGTTGATCACCGGAATGGCGCGCCATTCCAGCAATTTGGCGATGGTGGAGCGGGCGTTCAGATAACGGCGGCGCTCCTCGGTGTCCTGCAGCGTCACCAGAATCTGACCGGCGTCGATCTCATAGGCGCTCAGCACTTCCGACCAGGTGCGCGCCAACGCGATCTGGCCGACCGCGGCGGCGGCCTGGCTTTCCTCGAGCTTGAGCGGGCCGCGCGGCAGTTTCAGACGGCTGCGGCCGAGCGCGATCGAACCGGACGACACCACCATCACGTCGCGGCCGCCGCGATGCAGCGCGGCGAGATCGGACGCCAACGCCGCCAGCCATCCCGCGCGCACCTCGCCAGCTTCTGAGTCGATCAGCAGCGAGGAGCCAACCTTGACCACGATGCGGCGAAAGTTTCTGAGTGAGGGAAGGGACATGGAACGGACTTTTGGGACGGACTTTGCGACGATGACGGCTCGGCCGGGCCGAGGCGGAAAAGGCGAGGGTCTGACGACCTTCGGAAACCTGGCGGCGCCGACGGGGTCGGAGCCGCCGCAATCTTGAAACGGCCGCGCAGCTGCGCGCGCTGGCAACGCGCTAGCCGATCGGCGCCCAGGGCTTGGCTTCCGCCGCGCTCTTGGCCTTGTCGGACACCGGCGCCTCGCCGATCACCTCGACCAGCGCGCGCAGTGCCTCGGTCACGCCCTGGCCGGTGACACCGGACACCAGCAGCGGGGTCTTCTTGGCGGCGCGCTTCAGCCGGTCCTTCTGCTTCTTCAGGTGCTCGGGATCGACCGCGTCGATCTTGTTGAGCGCCACGATCTCAACCTTGTCGGCCAGCGTCTCGGCATAGGCTTCGAGTTCGCCGCGCACCACCTTGTAGGCCTTGCCGGCGTGCTCGCAGCTGGCATCGACCAGATGCAGCAGCACCCGGCAGCGCTCGATATGGCCGAGGAAGCGGTCGCCGAGCCCGGCGCCTTCATGGGCGCCCTCGATCAGGCCGGGGATGTCAGCCAGCACGAATTCGCGGCCATCGACATTCACCACCCCGAGCTGCGGATGCAGCGTGGTGAACGGATAATCGGCGATCTTCGGCCGTGCCGCGCTGACCGCAGACAGGAACGTCGATTTGCCGGCATTGGGCAGACCGACCAGGCCGGCATCGGCGATCAGCTTGAGCCGCAGCCAGATCCAGCGTTCTTCGCCGACCTGCCCAGGATTGGCATGGCGCGGCGCGCGGTTGGTCGACGATTTGAAATGGGCGTTGCCGAAGCCGCCATTGCCGCCTTTGGCCAGCACGAAACGCTCGCCGACCGTGGTGAAGTCGTGGATCAGCGTTTCCTTGTCTTCATCGAAGATCTGGGTGCCGACCGGCACCTTCATCACGATGTCCTTGCCGCCGGCGCCGTGGCGGTCGCTACCCATGCCATTGCCGCCCTTTTGGGCCTTGAAATGCTGTTGGTAGCGGTAATCGATCAGCGTGTTCAGGCCGTCGGCGGCCTCGACGATCACGTCGCCGCCGCGCCCGCCATTGCCGCCATTGGGGCCGCCGAACTCGATGAACTTCTCGCGGCGGAACGCCACGCAGCCGTTCCCGCCGTCGCCGGAGCGAATATAGACCTTGGCTTCATCGAGGAATTTCATGGGCCATCCGTATCGCAGGGGGGTGGTCGCGGCAACCGATTCCTAGCGGCTGCCGGGCCGGGACGCGGCCGCGGCTTGCGGTCGCAGCACTGGCGCAGGGGGCCGCCCGGCCGGCCTGGGGGTTGCTCTGCCCGCCGCCTTCGGCTTTGTGGATCAGGTCCGGTGCCGGCGCCAATATTGGCACGCCGGCTGTAACGCAGCGCTGCGGGGCGAGATGGGCATTTTCGCAAAATTGTCGGGCGGCACCACGCCGAACAGTACGCGGCTGATCGGCATCGCCTTGATGCTGGCGGCGATGGGGCTGTTTGCGTTTGGCGATGCGCTCGGCAAGCTGGTGGTCGCCAGCTATTCGGTCGGGCAATTGCTGCTGCTGCGCGCCGCCGCCGGCTTGATCGTGTTGTCGCCGCTGATCTGGCGGCAGCGCGCTGCCTTCACCAGCCTGGAGCGGCCCTGGCTGCAGGCGGCGCGGATCGGGGTCGCGACCCTCGAAGTGGCCGCCTTTTTTCTGGCGACCCGTTATCTGCCGCTTGCCGACGTCATCACTTATTACTTGGCGTCGTCGCTGTTCGTCACGGTCGGCTCGGCGCTGTTTCTCGGCGAGCGGATCGGCCGGGCGCGGCTCATTGCCATTCTGGTCGGGTTTGGCGGCGTGGTGATCGCGCTGCAGCCCTCGGCGGAAACCGTGAGCTGGCCGGCTCTAATCGCGCTGGTGGCCAGCGTCGCCTTTGCCGCGCTGCTGCTGATCACCCGTTCGCTGCGCCAGACGCCCGACATGGTGCTGGCGTCGCAGCAATTTGTCGGCACTTTTGCGCTCGGTGCGGTGCTGGTGCCATCGGGCTGGACCACGCCGAGCGTGCCGGATCTCAGCCTGTTTGCGATTGCGGGGGCGGTGTCGGCGCTGGGGCTGTTGTGCGTCAACCGCTCGCTGCGGATCGCGCCGGCGAGCGTGGTGGTGCCGTTTCAATATTCGATGATCATCTGGGGCGTGGTGTTCGGCTATCTGATCTTTGGCGATTGGCCGACGCCGACCATGTGGGTGGGCATGAGTATCATCATCGCTGCCGGGCTTGCCATCATCGCCATCGAGCAGCGCGAGCGCCGCGCCGCAGGGGAAGCGGCGCAGCGCTGACGGCCATCATTTGATGGCGAGGTTGAGCTCTGTGAATTGCAGGCTCAATTGTTCTGAACGTTGGCGTTGCTCGGCGGCCGCCGCCGCTTGCTCGCATTCTTCAAAGGCGATCGGTTGCAGCTTCAACTCCTCGACAAAGCCGCTGGTGAGAAGGGCATTGATGTAGCGATTAGTCAGCATGCGAAACTCCTGTTGGAGTTTCGTCCTACGCGACCGCCTGCCGCGGGCGTACTCGGTGTGGTCCGAGGGAGAGTGGTTCTCAATTAGCTCTGGTTAAGCGCGCGTAAGGCGATGCCAGCAAAATGCTGCGACGATGGCCGACTAACCGTACCGCCATCGTCTGCAGATTGCTGCGGGCTGGCGCCTCAACTGGCGTGGCGTGTGGTCGCGTTCCAGCTTTTCAGCGACGACCAGACGCCGCGGCTCAGCCGAAAGCGATCGACCGGCGTCGAGCCGCCGAGCGCCTCGAAGCGGTGCAGTTCGACCCCGGTCCACTGGAAGCCGCACTTCTCCAGCACATTGCGTGACGCCGGATTGGCGACCCGCGCGCCCGCGACCACCTGTGCGATGTCGAATTCCTCGAACGCGAAATCGATCACCGCGCGCGCCGCTTCAGTGGCAAAGCCCAGGCCCCAATAATCGACGCCCAGCCAATAGCCGAGTTCGGGCGCGGCCGGGTTACGCCAATCGATCGCCACCATGCCGATCGGCTGGTAATCGAGCTCGATCAGGAACGCGGTGTCGTGGCCGCTGGCGGCCAGCGCCTTGATGTAATCGGCGGCGTCGTCCTGGCGATAGGGATGCGGCAGCCGGCGCGTATTCAGCGCGACCTGACGATCATTGGCAAGGCGGGCAATGGCTTTCACATCCGCGAGCATCGGCTTGCGCAAGCGCAGCCGCTCGGTTTCCAAAACGCAGCTTTGGGGCTGGTGCCGTGTGGGCGTCGGGATGTCCTGCAACATTGCGGGGCTCCTGCAGAGGTGATGCGCCTGGCATCAACGAAAAGGGGAGGCCGGGTATCCCGCCTCCCCTTGGAGCCCTTGGGTGCTCCGCCGGTTCAACAGGACCCGGCGGACGCTTGTATGTCCACCGTCTATTCGGCCGCGGCTACGATCGGAAGAACCGACACGAAAGTGCGGCCGTTGCCTTTGGCGCGGAACTCAACGCGGCCTTCGATCTTGGCGAACAAAGTGTGGTCAGTGCCCATGCCGACGTTGAGGCCGGGGTGCCACTGGGTGCCGCGCTGACGCACGATAATGTTGCCGGGAATGACGCGTTCGCCGCCATAGGCCTTCACGCCGAGGCGCTTGCCCGCCGAGTCGCGACCGTTGCGGGATGAACCGCCTGCCTTTTTATGAGCCATCGCTCGTCTCCAAAACTCGCTGGATGTCCTAGATCAATTCCGTGACGGAATCATCTCAAATCGGTTAGGCCGCAGCGTTATCGCTGGCAGCGGGCTTGGCCACCTTCGGACCACGCGGACCGATCGAGGGCTGCTTGCCGTCGGCCAGGATCTCGGTGATCCGCAGCACGGTGATTTCGTCGCGATAGCCACGCTTGCGCTTGGAGTGCTTGCGGCGGCGCTTCTTGAACGCGATCACTTTCGGGCCGCGCTTGTGGTCGAGCACTTCGGCCGCAACCGAAGCACCGGCAACCGTCGGCGCGCCCAGCACCGGCGTATCTCCGCCCAGCACCAGCACTTCACCAAGCTGCACGATCGTGCCGACGTCGCCGGCGATCTTGCCAATCTCGAGAACATCATCCGGAGCGACGCGGTATTGGCGGCCCCCGGTCTTGATGACTGCGAACATCCTTTTAGGTCCTTTGTGTTCGGTTCCAACCTCGGATGGTTCCGGGTTGTCTTCTTGTTCAGTCGTTACGTGACGGCTGATCGGGGCGTGGCGGCTGCCACAGGCTTGATCGGCCAGCGGAATTTCCTGGCCGCCCAGAGGGCGGTCATGGACCGTTCGTGCAATGCGCTTGGCAAAACATAAACGACGGCGCAAGCAGGGCCTGCGCCGGACCTCGCCGTTATAGGGGGGTGATGTGGCGAGTCAAGCGCAACTGCATCATGCGGCGGCTTGCCGGGCCGATTATGGGCCACGCCCGCGCCCTGCAACCAAAGGGTTCCGAGCTGGTTGTCCCGGTCCTGAAGGAGCGAGGACCTGCGGCATGAGCGATGAGACCCAGCCCGTCACCGGCATCGGTCAGCACGGCGCCACCCGGCTGCCTTCGGTCGAGGTCGACAGTTACAATATCGAACTCAAGGACGACGACGGCTTTTTGGGCGACCGGGCCTGCAAGGGCGCGTTTCAGGCAATCCTGGAAGGCTGGCGCAAGCCGCTGCGCAAAAGCGGCCAGGATCCGTTCGGCAAGGTCGCGACCGAGGCGATCGGCAAGGCCGAGCTCGACGCCATTTTGACCGGCGACGATGTCGATGCCGCCGCGGTGGTGCATTCGGCAATTGAGGATTTTGCCGGCGAGCTGGCCTATGTCACCCGGCGCTTCATGAAGAGCAAAGCCTGGGCGGACACCGAATGCATCGTGGTCGGCGGCGGTTTCCGGGCCAGCCGGATCGGCGAGCTGGCGATCGCGCGGGCCGAAATCATCCTGCGATCAGAAGGCTCCAAGGTCGATCTGGTGCCGATCCGGTTTGATCCGGACGAGGCCGGGCTGATCGGCTGCCTGCATCTGGCGCCGTCCTGGATTTTGGAGGCCCATGACGCGATCCTGGCGGTCGATATTGGCGGCTCCAACATCCGCTGCGGGGTGGTCGAAACCCGGCAGAAGAAGGCCGCCGATCTGTCGAAGGCCAAGGTGTGGCGCTCCGAGCTGTGGCGCCACGCCGATGACGAGCCGACCCGGGAAGGGGCGGTCAAGCGGCTGATCAAGATGCTGAAGGAGCTGCTGGCCGCCGCCGAGGCTGAGGGGCTGAAAATGGCGCCGTTTATCGGCATTTCCTGTCCCGGGGTGATCAACGCCGACGGCGCGATCGAAAAGGGCGCGCAAAACCTGCCGGGCAATTGGGAAAGCAGCCGTTTTCACCTGCCGACCAGCCTGGTCGAAGGCATCCCGCGCATTGGCGGCCACGATACCGCGGTGCTGATGCATAATGACGGCGTCGCGCAGGGCCTCAGCGAAGTGCCATTTATGCAGGAATTTCAGCGCTGGGGCGTGCTGACCATCGGCACCGGGCTTGGCAACGCCCGCTTCACCAACCGCCGCACCAAGGACAAGCCGAAAAAGGCCAAGGAGAAGGACAAGGAGAAAGACAAGGAAAAGGACAAGACCGACGCCGAGGCGTGAGAATGGGCCACATGGCGTCTCGGCCGCCCAGCTTCGCGGCGAGGCGCGCGCAGCGAAGCATTGGCTACCGACGAGAGGTGCGGCGTAAGGGGCGTGCCGCCGGTTAAGCCTCGACCGCCGCCCGCCGATGGGCGCAATTGCCTGCCTGACCGGCCAAGCCGCCGTCCTTGCCGCGTCGGAAGGGCCAAAATCGCCCTGGGCGAAAAATATCCCCGAGACCAGCGCGAAAATATCGTGCCGCCGATCTTGTCTGTTGCGCCGCGCTCGCCTAGAAGAGCGCCTGACCTCGGGCGGCTGTGCCGCCCGGACCTGCGCCCGCGGAGAGGTGGCAGAGTGGTTGAATGCACCGCACTCGAAATGCGGCATAGGTGCAAGCCTATCGGGGGTTCGAATCCCTCCCTCTCCGCCAGTCGCCTAAAGCAAACCCAAAGCCTTCCCCCCAAAACGTCTTTTCCGCAGCTCCCTGACCGCCGATGCGTGATGGGAGATATCTTTCGCGTGCGATGAAGGCTGGGTCGTCGATCGTTGCCAAAGAGATTATTTTCTACTGCACCGTTAAGGGCTGACTCGGATTGGTCGATTGATGACGGCAATTGCCGCGGCCTTATCCTCGCCTCACCGGCGGGACCGCCCGGCGAGTTTATCACCGCCGATGCGAAGGTTGCACTGATCGACCCGTTGGAGCTTCGGTTCTGATGGAATCCGAACCGAAGCTCTAACTTTATATTATGACGCGCTTTCTTGACGCGAACCGCGATCCACTTCGCTCGACAACGCGATCGGCGTGCCGGCCCAAGGGGGGGCGGAACTTATTCGCGCGACAGCACGAATCTCCAAATCAGGCCGCCGAGCAGACCGCCGATCAGCGGCGCGATCCAGAACAACCAGAGCTGCCCGACCGCGTCCGTCTGTGCGAAGAAGGCCACCGCTGTTGAACGTGCGGGATTAACTGAGGTGTTAGTTACGGGAATTGAGACCAGATGAATCAGTGTCAGGGCGAGCCCGATAGCGAGCGGGGCAAAGCCGGCCGGAGCGGCTTTTGAGGTCGCGCCGAGGATAACAATCAGAAAACCTGATGTTAGAATGACCTCAATCAGAAGGCACGAGGCCAAGCTGTAATGTCCGGGCGACAGCGCGCCGTAGCCGTTGGACGCGAAGCCGTTGGGCGCGAAACCGGGCGCGCCACTCGCGATAGCGTAAAGCGACGCGGCGGCCGCGAGCCCCCCGATGACCTGAACGATCCAGTAGGGAAAAAGCTCCTTCCAGTCGAAACGGCCGGCGATTAACAGTCCGAGAGAAACCGCCGGGTTGAAATGTCCCCCCGAAATCCCGCCCACGGCATAAGCCATGGTCAGCACCGTCAAGCCAAAGGCAAGCGCGACGCCAGCGAAGCCGATACCCAATTGTGGGAAGCCCGCAGCCAAGACCGCGCTGCCGCAACCTCCGAAGACAAGCCAGTAAGTACCAATAAATTCAGCTGAAAGTCTTTTCAACATTGTGTCCTCTACGTGTGCAATATTAGAAGTGAGGAATGTCATCTTAGCCTATTCATTGTGCGTTGCTAACGTCGGAGTGAAATCGTTCTTGGCTAGCTATAGTGTTTCGATCCACGCTCCCGCGAGGGGAGCGACCGTCGCCACGTTTGGTTGACTTGGAAGCCGCGCTGTTTCGATCCACGCTCCCGCGAGGGGAGCGACTTCGGGCCATCATTGAGCGCATCGAGCGCGCTGAGGTCTCGATCCACGCTCCCGCGAGGGGAGCGACTCTCGTGAGAAGCATAGGTTGACGGCTTCCACCCGTTTCGATCCACACTCCCGCGAGGGGAGCGACATTAAGACGACTGAGCGCAAGTTGGCTGGCAAGAGTTTCGATCCACGCTCCCGCGAGGGGAGCGACAGGCGATGATGGCTGCTCTTGGGCTTACCTGGGACGTTTCGATCCACGCTCCCGCGAGGGGAGCGACACGCCGACTCGCCCTCTCATGTGCTGGAAAGTCAGTTTCGATCCACGCTCCCGCGAGGGGAGCGACATCGATCTTGAGCGAATAGTTGCGCGCCATGGACCGGTTTCGATCCACGCTCCCGCGAGGGGAGCGACAACCCTGTGGCAAGCGCTCCACCGCCAGCCAGGAGTTTCGATCCACGCTCCCGCGAGGGGAGCGACAACGTCGCTCCGGTCCGCCCGTCCAGGTCAAACTGTTTCGATCCACGCTCCCGCGAGGGGAGCGACTGGACGGCGGCCAAAAGGCTTTTCGCCATGTATGGTTTCGATCCACGCTCCCGCGAGGGGAGCGACGCGGCGATCTTCGCGGCAATTACTTCCTCGTCACGTTTCGATCCACGCTCCCGCGAGGGGAGCGACTTTCATTTCAGGGCGCTCCAAAACGGAAGGTGGGGTTTCGATCCACGCTCCCGCGAGGGGAGCGACGACCAACACCAAGTATCTCAGCACAGAGACGCCGTTTCGATCCACGCTCCCGCGAGGGGAGCGACGCTGCAAATCTGTAAATTCGGCGCGCTCGAACTGGTTTCGATCCACGCTCCCGCGAGGGGAGCGACGTCGCCCTGGTGATGCGTGCCCTTTCCGAGTGCCCGATTTCGATCCACGCTCCCGCGAGGGGAGCGACGAAATCCGACTTCACCGAGCGCGGGTCGTAGAAATTTCGATCCACGCTCCCGCGAGGGGAGCGACATGGCGTCCCTCCCGCCGATGGGGCGTCGTCGTGTTTCGATCCACGCTCCCGCGAGGGGAGCGACACCCAGCCCACCGCACTCCGATCCTGATCGACAACGTTTCGATCCACGCTCCCGCGAGGGGAGCGACGATGACGGTCTCGACACCCAATTTCGGAGGGACTGTTTCGATCCACGCTCCCGCGAGGGGAGCGACCGCCCTATCAGCCGACAAACGAAGATCGCAACAGTTTCGATCCACGCTCCCGCGAGGGGAGCGACTCGCTGGCGCTGCTCAAAGCAACCTCCAGCACCGGTTTCGATCCACGCTCCCGCGAGGGGAGCGACCGGCTACCTCGATAGCGCTCGGCCGCCGGCAGGCATGTTTCGATCCACGCTCCCGCGAGGGGAGCGACGCGTGGTCACTTGCGACCGGCCTGCCCGTCCGCGTTTCGATCCACGCTCCCGCGAGGGGAGCGACGCGACAGCGCCTTCAGAATCTCTGGGAAATACGGGTTTCGATCCACGCTCCCGCGAGGGGAGCGACCAGCTCGATCCAGTACTGATCGCCCTGCGACGGGTTTCGATCCACGCTCCCGCGAGGGGAGCGACCATCCGCCGGCTGAAAGGCCCGCAGGACGCCATGTTTCGATCCACGCTCCCGCGAGGGGAGCGACCCTTCGCCGTAGCCTTCGCCTTCGCCGAAATAGCCGTTTCGATCCACGCTCCCGCGAGGGGAGCGACTAGATGGCTATACTGATAATTACTACTTTGGCTGGTTTCGATCCACGCTCCCGCGAGGGGAGCGACCGCAACGCTGACCCGTCTCGGGCGCGATGTCGCCGTTTCGATCCACGCTCCCGCGAGGGGAGCGACGTGCCTTGGCCAGCAGCATCGCTTCCATCGGCTCGTTTCGATCCACGCTCCCGCGAGGGGAGCGACAACAAGAGGCCCCCGCCATGGGTACACCCGGAAGTTTCGATCCACGCTCCCGCGAGGGGAGCGACCACGACGCCCGCTTGATTGCGCCGGTGTTGTAGTGGTTTCGATCCACGCTCCCGCGAGGGGAGCGACTGACTGACATGCTGATCTATCGGATTGAGAACGAGTTTCGATCCACGCTCCCGCGAGGGGAGCGACCATCTGAGGGTGTGCAGCCGGCGCACAGCGTTCCTTGTTTCGATCCACGCTCCCGCGAGGGGAGCGAGTAGATGGCTATACTGATAATTACTACTTTGGCTGGTTTCGATCCACGCTCCCGCGAGGGGAGCGACGACGGATCAATTGGTCTTCCGTATTTCTATCAGCCGTTTCGATCCACGCTCCCGCGAGGGGAGCGACGACCGTCACCTGCAAAATCCCAGGTAGTTCGGCGTTTCGATCCACGCTCCCGCGAGGGGAGCGACCGTTCGTCAACTTGCACCCGGTCAAACGTGGGTCGTTTCGATCCACGCTCCCGCGAGGGGAGCGACGTTACATTCGCCATGACTTACACCGTCACAATGTTGGTTTCGATCCACGCTCCCGCGAGGGGAGCGACCACAACCAACCGGCGCTTGCCAGTCGTGGTGGTGTTTCGATCCACGCTCCCGCGAGGGGAGCGACCGTACGACTTGAGAAATTCAATCCCATCTTCGACCGTTTCGATCCACGCTCCCGCGAGGGGAGCGACGGTAAGCAGCGATATGCGACATGCTGCGGCCAATGTTTCGATCCACGCTCCCGCGAGGGGAGCGACAATACTTCCTCGTGCGTACCTTCATCCAGCAACTTGTTTCGATCCACGCTCCCGCGAGGGGAGCGACGTTCTCAGCGCTGATCCAGCCCTTGCCGGTCAAGTTTCGATCCACGCTCCCGCGAGGGGAGCGACGCGCAGCCTTGGCGACCGCATTATTCCATTCCAGTTTCGATCCACGCTCCCGCGAGGGGAGCGACGTGGCGACAATGGGTTGACCTCTGCGGAAACTGGGGTTTCGATCCACGCTCCCGCGAGGGGAGCGACCAGCGATAGCCCGTCAACACCAACCTCTGCAACGTTTCGATCCACGCTCCCGCGAGGGGAGCGACACACCAGCGAAGTCCGAAAGGTCAGCGGCGGTGCCGTTTCGATCCACGCTCCCGCGAGGGGAGCGACGGTTCGATTTTGCACAGGGGCTATCGACTGCGGAGTCTCGATCCACGCTCCCGCGAGGGGAGCGACATTGCTGGTCCGGATCAATCGCGATGGACAGCTGTTTCGATCCACGCTCCCGCGAGGGGAGCGACCGACGACGAATGGCTGAATTGATCGGCGGGCCAGGTTTCGATCCACGCTCCCGCGAGGGGAGCGACTTCCTGTGGTTGGTCGTTCGCGATCGATCGACTGGGTTTCGATCCACGCTCCCGCGAGGGGAGCGACAATCCTCTCCATCCGTCGCTATCCGTTGATCCATGTTTCGATCCACGCTCCCGCGAGGGGAGCGACACTTCGAGATGGCGGGAAAGAAACTCGCCGACGCGTTTCGATCCACGCTCCCGCGAGGGGAGCGACGTCGATTCCAGCGGTTAGCAGCACGCCACCGGCCGGTTTCGATCCACGCTCCCGCGAGGGGAGCGACGCCACGGCGTCTGCACCACGGCGCGGCCGTGCGCTCGTTTCGATCCACGCTCCCGCGAGGGGAGCGACTCGAGGCACGGATCGCGATTGAAGCCGCGTTGGCGTTTCGATCCACGCTCCCGCGAGGGGAGCGACTGGCAAGTTCGGCACCGCAACCAAGATCGCTGATGTTTCGATCCACGCTCCCGCGAGGGGAGCGACGCGCGCCGTGGCTCTTGGGTTTGCCGATCGCGTCGTTTCGATCCACGCTCCCGCGAGGGGAGCGACCAGCAAGGTGACGACATGAGCAAGCAACTGACGTTGTTTCGATCCACGCTCCCGCGAGGGGAGCGACGATCAACCCTCCAATTTAATACCACGCACTGACAGTTTCGATCCACGCTCCCGCGAGGGGAGCGACTCCACCCGGGTACTTCATTTTCAATTGATAGAGGTTTCGATCCACGCTCCCGCGAGGGGAGCGACAATATCCGGCATCACCGGATGTTCTTCGCCCTGATGTTTCGATCCACGCTCCCGCGAGGGGAGCGACTTGTCGCTACCGTTCGGCCCGCCCTCAGCATCGGGGTTTCGATCCACGCTCCCGCGAGGGGAGCGACCGTCGCGCTGACGAGCATTCCGGATACGAAATCGCCGTTTCGATCCACGCTCCCGCGAGGGGAGCGACATCGATATTCTCCGCATAATCCTTGATCTGCGAAGGTTTCGATCCACGCTCCCGCGAGGGGAGCGACGCCGTGGCTGGCAAGATTTCCGATCTGCAAGAAGTTTCGATCCACGCTCCCGCGAGGGGAGCGACCGTTTCTGCCCACGTCGGCGAGCACGCGCGGATATGTTTCGATCCACGCTCCCGCGAGGGGAGCGACCGTAACTGATCGCGCAAAGGGGCGCCGAAATGCAGTTTCGATCCACGCTCCCGCGAGGGGAGCGACAATATGTACCTGTCAGCGAGTTCCACATCTTCAGGTTTCGATCCACGCTCCCGCGAGGGGAGCGACCGGCAGCAGCATTGCAAGGGACAACCGTCCGACCGTTTCGATCCACGCTCCCGCGAGGGGAGCGACCGCCGGCGATCCGGCTTGCGACGTGGTGTAGCCGATGTTTCGATCCACGCTCCCGCGAGGGGAGCGACTCCGCTACCGGAAATTTATTCGATAGGAGTTGACGGTTTCGATCCACGCTCCCGCGAGGGGAGCGACTCACATCGCCCGGTTGCACTAACTGCTACGCGATGTTTCGATCCACGCTCCCGCGAGGGGAGCGACGGGTGATCGCCCGTGGATGTCGCATCGCTTGGTCTGTTTCGATCCACGCTCCCGCGAGGGGAGCGACTGCCCTCCTCGTGCGCCAGCGCGCCGGTGACCATGTTTCGATCCACGCTCCCGCGAGGGGAGCGACGCACGTCGAACCGGAAGCTGGCCGCTGCGCATGTGTTTCGATCCACGCTCCCGCGAGGGGAGCGACGATAGGGCCGTTTATGGAGGAACAGTAGACGCAACGTTTCGATCCACGCTCCCGCGAGGGGAGCGACTTTCCTCGCGAGTTGGGACTGCGACAAGTACGCGTTTCGATCCACGCTCCCGCGAGGGGAGCGACGCGCGTCGTGATGCTTCTCAGGTTGGCATTCTTGGTTTCGATCCACGCTCCCGCGAGGGGAGCGACTTGGCAAGCGCTCTCTCTGCTGATGGCACCCCAGGTGTTTCGATCCACGCTCCCGCGAGGGGAGCGACTGCGCTCCATGAGGCAGATCGAGCATATTCGGAAGTTTCGATCCACGCTCCCGCGAGGGGAGCGACCCTGATCAGCACGGCGCCGACGTCCTCGCCGTTGGCGTTTCGATCCACGCTCCCGCGAGGGGAGCGACGATCCGATCGAGATTGGGTTCAACTCGGAATACGTGTTTCGATCCACGCTCCCGCGAGGGGAGCGACTCCCCACCAATAACCGATTGTGGTGGCGCGTGAAATCGTCCGCGTCGCGCGAATATCGGCGTTGGGTGAGGGAGACGATGTCCAAATCGGCCGCTCGCGCGATAAACACCTGAAATGGCCTGATTTATCGCAGCGCGAACGTCCCGGCTTCGGCGCGTCTGCTTGAGGTTCGCGCGCGGTTTTAGACGATCAACGGCTCGCCAAAATCAGTCGCGGGCTTGGCGCCGACATGTTCGACGCGGCGGCGCCAATTGGCGCCGAGATAGTAGTAGCGCAGGCTGTCGTGCTGCGGCGCGATCAGGCTTTCCAGCCTCGCGCGCAGCGCGGTCCATTGCGCCGGGTCGACCTCGATCTCGAATACCGAATATTGCACGCGCTGGCCAAAATCCTGGCAAGCGCGCGCCACCCGCCGCAGCCGCGCCTGACCGCCGGGTTCGCTGGTCCGCACGTCGTAGGTCACCAAAACAAGCATTTTCGCACCTGCTGGTCCGCATCGTCCGTCAAAAGGTGTTCAGCGTTTGAGCCTGGTGGCAGAGCCGCGACACAAGGCTGGCGCGGCATCCCCGAGCGCAGATGGCTATTTCCAGATGTAAGGAGGATAGGCATCAAGGTCGCCCCGCAAATGCCGACTGAGCAGTTGAGCTTGCAGATAGGGCACGAGGCCGAGCGGTGCGCTTTCGCCGAGAAATAGATGTTGCCTATCTTCCTTCTTGCGGTCCTGCCAGGCAGTCAGCACGGTGCGCCGGCCGTCATCGGTCAGTAGCGTCGCGCCGCCATCTTGTGTCTCGAAATCGCGCGGCCGAAGCTGACGCCGGTTGATCAGCGATAGCGCCAGCCGGTCCGCCAGCACCGGCCTTAACTCCTCCATCAGGTCGAGCGCGAGGCTCGGCCGTCCGGCCGGTCGCGGTGCAGAAAGCCGACCGCCGGATCAAGGCCGACCGCTTCGGCGGCGCTGCGGCAGTCATGCGTCAGCAGCACATAGATGAACGACAACACCGCGTTGACGGCATCGCGCGGTGGCCTGCGGCTGCGGCCATTGAACTGCATCTCAGCATCGCTGACCCGGACCAGGCTGCCGAACACCGAGAAGTAGCCATGAGCGGCTTCACCTTCGGCGCCGCGTAGCACTTCGACATCAAGGTCGGTCAAGCCGACCCGTCGGATGATGCCGGCAAGGCGATCGACCACGGCTTCGATCCGGCCGCGCTGCTCCGGTGCCATCTCGGCGCTATAGTCGCGCAGCGAGCGCTGCAGCACGGTGCGCTGATTGGCGACCTTGGCCGATACCAGGCTGCGGACGATGTCGGTTGGCTGTTCGGAAACGCGATACTGGGCGCGGCGCAGCAGCACATTGCCGCTCACCGGGCCCTCGATGCGCGCTTGAAAGCGGCCGGCGCGGTCGAGTAGCACGATTGTGATGCCGCGCGGTGCCAATGCCTCGATCAGCGGCGGCGAGAGGTAAGTGCCGCCGAACACCACCACCGAGGCCAGCATGTGAAATGGCACGCGGGCGCGTTGCTCATTGTCGACCTCGGCCACCAGATTCTCGCCATCCTTGCGCAGCGATGCGCCCTCGGTGGTGACGTACAGCGTGTTGAGCAGCTTCTTCACGGCAGATCGGCTCCGGGCTGATCGGCAAGCGCGGCGGCAATGGCTTTCCTGCGAAAATCGGCGGCGGAGTTTTGCGCCAGCTTGGGCCGGCATAGCTCGATCAGCGAGCAAGCCTTGCAGCGGTCCGCGCGATAATGCGCCGGCGGCGTGATGCCGGACGCCGTCAGCGCCGCGAAATCGCGCGCCACTTGCTCGGTCAGCTGGCGCAGTTCGGTGTCGAATGGCACGCCGACGCGGCGGCGGGTGCTGGCGTAGAACAGCGCGCCTTCGGGAACCGGGCGGCCGGTCATTTCCTCAAGGCACAGCGCCTGCGCGCAGAGCTGCACCTCGTCGGCGCGGTGCAGCTTGGCCTTGCCACGCTTGTATTCGACCGGAAAAGGCGTCTCGCCGTCCGGTCCGCCACGAAACTCGACCAGGTCGGCGGTGCCGGCCAGATTGAGCCGGCGGCAGGCCAGCGGCATGGCGCTGACGCGCCGGATGTTGCCGCGGCGATGGTCAGCCGCCTCGTGCACGCTGCTATGCAGCACCCGGCCTTCCGCGGTGAAGCGGTTTTCCTCCCACATCCGTTCGATGTGGATCAGTGCCGCCTGGCGCAGGCAATACACCGCATGCTGCAACGCCGACAGCGCGATCGGATCGTCGAGCTCGGGTGCGGCGCCGGGCAGCATGATCGTAGGTCATCGATCAGAATAGCTCGACCACCTCGACACCGTCGGGCAGGCCGTCACGATCGATGGTCACTTCGTAGTCCGCGTAGTGCCGCGCCGGCTTGGCATTGTCGAGGCGGGGATCGCCGGGCGCGATCAGATCTTCGCCGCTGCGCCGCCAAACTTTGACGCGGTCGAATAGCGCCTGGGCGTGGGCATTGCCAAGCGCCGAAGCGTGCTTGAAGGCGATGCCGCGCCGCGACACCATCTCGCCGCGCGCGGCCGAGCGGTCGTGCTCAAACATCGAGGCCAGCGCCGCGAACAGATGATCGAGATCGTCCTGGCTAAAGCCGGTGCGCTCGGCGAGTTTGGCATTGACGAAGATATGGGCGCGATACAGTCCGTACGGGACGATGTGCTTGCGGCCCATGGTGCGGTTCTCGGTGCGCTCGTCATCGCCGCCCTTGTCGCGCTCGGCCTTTTCCTTCTCGCTGGTGGCAGCCATGCGGGTGATGGAAATTTCCAGCGGCAGGATCGGCTCGATCGAAGAGGCGAACGTCACCTGAACGGGGCCACGCACCTGGCCGGCATTGATGCCGGTGCTCATCACCGCGCCAAAAGTGCGGACGTCAAAGAAATTATCGCACATGAACTTGGTCAGCGCGCGTGCTTCGTCGTCGCTTTGCGGATTGAGCTTGTCCTTCGACGATTTGTCGCCGTCGCCGCGCACCGCCTTGTAAGCCTCGCGGTGCTTTTCGTTGAGGATCGCGCCTTCCTGCACATAGATGCGGTAGCCGGGCTGGTCGCCCTTGGCGAGCTCGGTGTAGTTGCGGATCTTGCGCTTGAGGCAAACATCGGTGACCAGGCCGAAATTGGTCTCGGGGTCGATCCGCGGCAAATTGCCGGCGTCGGGATCGCCGTTGGGATTGCCGCGGGTGACGTCGAACAGGAACACAATGTCATAGCGGTTGGCGAGCGAAGTCATTGGGCAGTCTCCGAAACGGCAGCGGAATCCGCAGAGTCCGACTTGCGGAAAAATTCGTTGCGCTGGTGGTAGTAACCAAGGGTGAACAACGCCTGGCTCTTGTCCGACAGGCTGGTGGGAAACGGATCATCGCCAGGTTCCATCATCTCCATGATGGCGCCGATCGCTTTTTCCAGATTGACGCGGTGCCCCGGCCGCTGCTTGCCGATCTTCGACAGATGGTTGCCCGCGCCGGAGCCAAGCAGCGCAAACACCTTGCGCGGCTGCGCTGCGGCGGCGCCATAAAACTTGTCGCGGATCGTGGCGTTGACGTTGCGGCCCAGCGCCGCCTCCTGGATATGCTCATAGACGGCGAACAGCCGGCCGAGCAGATAGCCTTTGTCGGTAAAGTCCGGATCGAGCGCCACCGGAGCCTCCATTGCAAAATTCTTGATCAGGATCGATTTCAGCAGGCTGACGCGCAGCGCGTTGACGTCGTGATCGACGCGCAGCCGCATGATCACCGACGACAGCAGCGTCAGCGGGTAGGGCGTGTCGGTGAGGATGGCGCGCAGCCAGTCGCCACCGAGATTGGGGGCGATATTCTCGCTTTTGCGCAGCACCGCCGTCTCGATCAGATAGCGCCACAGTGACGGCGCGGGCTCGTGTGGCGGCGGCTCGATGCGCAGGCGTTCGAGATGGCGCAAATAGCGCGTGGCGATGACGTCGAAATCGTCCTCGATGTAGAACCGCACCGACAGCCGCGCGGCATTCGGCGCCAGCCCGAGCACATGAAAGCGAACGCCGGGCGGCAGCTCGGGTTTGAGATCGCTGACCGGCCGGCCTTGGGCGATCTTTTCAAGCAGCGCCCCGACCTTTTTGGACTCGGTGTTTTCGTCTACGGCCAGCAGCGAGGCGAACATTTGTTCGGCGACATCCGCGGCGGCTTGCTCGGTGGCCTCGGCCCAAAACACCGTCGAGGCATCGCCGACCTGCAATCGATGGCCGCTGCCGCGATCAAGAAAACGGTTGAGCACCGAGGTGTAGGCGAACGCCGCCGCTTCGGAGATCGGCGCGTTGGCGCCTTGCTCATGGCCATACGAGGTGAAGGCGTCGAGGTTGAACGACACGATCGAGGCGCCGGACGATTGCGCGCCCCAAACGCCCTTGATCGCCGGATGCAGCCGCGCCAGCGGCGCGCGCTCGCCGGACAATAGGCAGATCGCCTCGGTCTTGTCTCTTCCGGCCATCAGCCGCGCCCATAGCGCGCGGGCTTCCGGGCGGTCGTGCAGATAGACGTTGCGCAGACGCTCGCTCTCGAGCGCGAACACCAGGTTCTGATCTTTCATCTCCTCGGACCAGCCCCATTCGGCGAAACGCTCCGGCGTCCAAGCGTCGAGGAAACGCAGCAGCGCCAGCAATCCCGGGTCGGTGGTGCCGGCGAGCCAGGCGGCGTGCTGGTCGCGGAACGCTTGATGTTCCTGCGCGGTGCGCTTGCCTTCGCCAGCGGTGATGCCGAGCACGTAAGCGGTTTTGTCCCACATAAAATTAGGAGCGATGCCCGAGGTGCGCTTGGTCGGCCGCGGCACTGCCAAGGCGCGCGCGGTCTTCTTGCGGCCTTCACCGAGACGCAGATCAATGGGCGGGCCGGCGACCGTGCCGTCGGCATTCAACGAAATCAGAAAGCCGATCTTTTCCTGCGAGTAGCCAAATGGCGGCACCTCACCGCGCGTGGCCATGCGGCCATAGGCGCGAACCAGGGCGGCCAGCGCGCTCATCGCCGCAGCTCCGGTGAGCCCGGCGGCGGCACCTTGACGACGCCATCGACCAGCGTGGCGCGGAACAGGATCGAGCCGCGGTCGCCGCCATGGTCGATGTCGTACAGCATGAAGCCGAGGTCGCGCGGCGTGCCAAAGCCGAGCGATGCGGTGCGATGTTGTTCTGCGGCCTGCGGCAGCGGTGCGCCGGGTTCGATCAGCTCGAACGTGGCTGGAAATTCGCGGGTGCCGAGGCTGGGTTGATGGAATGCCTGGCCCTTGCGTGCCCGCCGATTGAAAGTGTCGAGGTGCTTGGCCTCGTTGTCCTCGGGGCCGGCCTTTGGCGTCATCACGAAATGAGCGCAGATCACATAGTCGACGTCACAGAGCAGCGTCGCGGCGCGCTGCTGGCGATTGTCCTCGACCACCAAAGTGAGGTCGCCAAGATCGCCACTCTTCATCGCCTTGCGGACCGCAGCGACCGGCGTTTTGGTGCCGACCTCATTGCGGCGCAGCGACTCGAAACGGATCGGCTTGAGAACGTGGATTTCGTCGATGATCCATCGGATCGCGGGCTTCCAGTGAATCGCCTCAAGAATGCCGCGGGCCGCGGATGGCGTCATCACATCATAGGAAACGCGCTCGACCTTCATTTCCGGGCGGGTGAACAACGCCCATCGCCCCGCAACGCGCAGGCGAATTCCATACGCCATAGTGGCCCCCAACGCACAACTTGGCGTCGAGATGATGCATAGAAACAACTCGAAGACAATCACCTAAATTGGGGTGCCGCGTCTTCCTGCCGCAACAGGACATCACACTATGCCCCATGTGAATGCGTCGGCGTCTTCCCAGCGCAGGCCGCTCATGGCCGAATAAAGAGAGAGGCTGTCGAGCACCGCAAATTGGTCGCCAAACCTGTCAGCGTCGATGAAGCGCACATGACCATTGTCGATCATGCGCTGGCGCTCGCGCGGAGGCACCTGGACCAGATAGTTGCGCAGCTGGCGCGCCGCGGCGGTCGGTGGCAGGCCGCCGCGTAGCGCCGCCAGCGTGTTCAGCGCGTCGTCATCGGCCGGCACGATCACTGGCGCCATGCCGCTTTCGATCAGGCGGAAGGCGTCGCCGACCGTGCGATAGCCAAAGCAAGGTTGCCCCGCGCTGACGCTGAACTGCTGCATGGTTTGCGCGGGCGCCTTGCGGCCATCGGCATCGAGAATCGTGATGCGATCGAGACCATCGCCTCCCAGCCGCCAATGAACCTCGCGAAAATAGGCTTCGATCGCCGCAGGCGCGAACAGATCGCCTTTGTGGTCCTCAAGGATACGGTAGGTGTCGCCGATCAGGCCTTCAATCTCCGGCGGCGGCTTGGCCTCCGCGGGCTTGAAAATGGTCACGATGCTGGCCTCGGCCGGCGCGCGGCCCTCGCGATTGCAGCGCCCTGCGGCCTGCACCACCTGATCGAGTCCGGCTTCCGCGCGCCACACCTGCGGAAAGTCGAGATCGACACCGGCTTCGACCAGCGAGGTGGCGATCACGACACACGGCTCCTTGGTCACCAGCCGCTGACGAATCTCGGCGAGGAGTTTGCGGCGGTCGGCTGCGATCTGCCGTGTGGTGAGATGCAGCAACCCATCGACGCCGCGCTGCTGGGCGCGTTCAAACAGCGCGAGCGCGTGCTTGCGGCTATTGACGATCACCAGCGCCTGCGCCGTGCCCGCTTGCGCGATGTCGTCGAGCAATTGGTCATCGGTCATGGTGCCCGCGAGACGCTGCGTGGTACGGCGCAGCGCGTTGTGCAGCGCTGCCGGATCGGGCGCCAGCTCGCGATCGGGACTGATGTCGAGCCCGCCCTTAATACAGTGCGCGCCGAGCGCCGGCAGCGTCGCGGTACACAGCACCACCGTGCAGCCATAGTTGCGCACCAATTCGTCGAGCGCGGCAACGCAGGGTATCAGCACGTTGCGCGGGATGGTCTGCGCCTCATCGAGAACGATCACGGCATTGGCGAGATTGTGCAGCTTGCGGCAGCGCGCGCCGCGATTGGCAAACACGCTTTCAAAGAACTGGACATTGGTGGTGACCACGAGTGGCGCCGCCCAGTTCTCGGCCGCGAGCCGCAGCTTGCCGTCGCGCGCGCCATCATCGATGCTCTGTTCGTCGCTGACGTTACTTTTGTTTTTGGCTTTGAATGGATCGAGCTCGATCGCCGAGTGATGCTCGAGCAGCACGTCCTCGCCAAGCACGTCGCGAAAAATGCCGGCGGTCTGCTCGATGATCGCGGTGAACGGGATCGCATAGACGATCCGGTCCATCTGATGGCGCTGGGCGTGGTCGAGCGCGAATGCCAGCGAGGCCAGCGTCTTGCCGCCGCCGGTCGGAACATTGAGTGTGAACACGCCGCGCGGCAGTTCGGCTTTGCTGCGGACGTGATTGAGGATGTCGCGCCGCAGTGCGTTGACAGCCGTGCTCGGCGCGCGCTGCTGCTTATCGGCGATGTAGTTGTCGAAACGCGCGATCAGCCCATCGATCGCTTGCGGTAGCGCGGGCCAGGCACGATCGACCTGCCGGCCCTCGGTTCGCGCATAAAACGCTTCGGTGCACAGGAAGTCGGCATCGACCAGGCAGGAGAACAGCATTCGCCCCATGAAGGCGAACTGAAATGCCATCCGCTCCTGCACATTAGCGTTGCCTTGGTAAGGCTTGAAGGGCGTGGGTAACAGCGCCGGTGCGTTGAGTTGCAGCTCGCTGCGCCAGATCGCATCGAGCGGCTCAAGCGGCTTCTTGAGCCGATCATCGAGCCCGGATGAGCCGAGCTGGTCGGGCAGGCCGCCATGATGTCCGGCGATTGCATAAGCGAGCAGGCGGGCGACCAGCCCATTGATGCCGGTGGCGAGCTTGATCACCTGCTGCGCACCGGCGCTGGCGTGATCGCCGCCGTGCGAGCGCTGCCTACGGATATAGGCCTGAAATGCCGCGGCGTATTTGCCGAGATCGTGCAACAAGCCGGCAAGCTCGGCGGCATTGCCGCCGCCAAATTTATCGCCGAATTGGCGCGCCAGCGCCGCGACCTCTTGGAGATGCTGGAGCAGAGGCTCCCAGTCAGCGCCGTCTGAGGAAGAGGTCGAATGAGCGAAGTACATGTGCAGCCAGCCCCAGCGTAGAACACCCAGCACGGCGCCCATCATCAATATTGTGGCGCGCAACGCAAGGTTGCAATTTGGGCGCTGGACCATGCCGCGCCGCTTGGACAGAAGCCGGTTTGGCGGTCGAGCGGCTTGCGTCTTGGTGGCGGCTCGCCGAGCCAAGATCACCGCGCCAGCATGGTTAACAGATCGTTAAGATTTCGACGCCAAAACGGATTCGTGCTTGGACTTGGGTCCAGCGGAATTCGGAGACTGGGAATGAACGGATTCAGGCTTGGCGACGAAGTGATGCGCGACAAGGGACGGCGCGGCGTGATCCGCGCGATCTTTCTCAACCGGGAAGCGACCCGGATGTGTGCGGTCGAGACCAACGGCGCGCTGGATTTCATTGAAGAATCGAAGCTGTCGGCCCCGCCGCGCGCCGAACTCGCGGCCTGATCGACCCGCCGCCTCGACGGTTGGCGCGGCCGGAGCGCGGCCCGCCAACCATCCGCCCCGTTTGCGCTTCGGATGGCATCGAGCCTTCGAATAAACTACACCGCCAGTGGTGAGCCGGGTGGGGGCAGCAGTGCGCATTACGTTGGCGGTCTCTCAATTGACCAAGCTCGGCGGCAAGGAGCGCGATTGCCTGGCGACCGCGCGCCATCTGGCTGAGCGTGGCCATCAGGTCACGGTGCTGACCACCGCAGTCGCCGATGATCTCGCCGCGGCGCCGTTCCGGATTGAGCTGCTGCGCGTCCGCGGTTTTAGCAATCATAGCCGTTCGGCGGCGTTTGCCCGCGCGGTGCTGAAGTCTCATCGCCAACAGGGCGGCGATCTGTTGTTCGCGTTCGACCGGATGCCGGGCGCCGATGTGTTCTTTGCCGCCGATCGCAGCTATCTGCGCCGTTATCACGGCTTGGCCGCAAAACTGCTGCCGCGGCGCCGCACCATGCTGGCGCTGGAGCGCGGCGTCTATGATCCGAAGGCTGCCACGCGGCTGTTGTTCCTGACCGCGCAGCAGCGCGACGAATATCAGCAGTTCTACGGCTTTGATCCGGCGCGCGGCAGCGTGCTGCCGATGATCCTGCATGACGAGCGCTTTGCGGCGCTGGAGGGCGCAGCCGAGCGCGGCGCGATCCGCCGCGAGCTTGGCGTTCCGGATGACGCGACGCTCGTGCTCGGCATCGGCATCGCCGCGCGGCTCAAGGGCTTTGATCGCACGCTGGCAGCGGTGGCAGCGCAGCCCAACCTGCATCTGCTGCTCGCCGGCTCATCCGATCGCTGGCTGGCGCCGCAGGTCGCCGAGCTCGGGTTGCAGGACCGGGTGCGGCTCTTGCCTTATGTGCCCAATGTCATGGATCTGCTGCTTGCGGCTGATCTGTTCGTGCATCCGGCGCGCGAGGAAGCGGGCGGCATCGTGATCGGCGAGGCGCTGCTCGCCGGGCTGCCGGTGATCGTCTCGGCGGTGTGCGGCTATGCGCCGGTGGTGGCACGCTCAGGTGCCGGCATCGTGCTGCCGGAACCGTTTACGCCCGAGGCGCTGAGCGCCGCGCTCACCGAGGTGACCGGCGCACTGCCGGCGTTCCGGGAACGGGCCAGCGCGCAAGCCGCGAACCTCCGCGAAACCCGCGGCGCCTGGCTGCGCTGCATCGCCGAGCAGGTCGAGGCGGCAGCAGCCACGCGCTAGGCCGCCGGCCGGTTTTGGCGTAGGCTGGCGCTATGACCGTGCAGGGCTTTGCGCTGTTCGACACGTCGATTGGCCGCTGCGGCGTCGCCTGGAGCGAACGCGGCATCGTCGCGGTGCAATTGCCGCTGGTCAGTGAAACCGAAACCCGGGTCAGGCTGCGCCAGCGCCATGGCGATCTGCCGGAACTGCCGCCGAACGCGGCCGCCAGCTACGCGATCGAACGGATGGCGGCGCTGCTCGCCGGCCAGCCGATTGATCTGTCCGATATCTGGCTCGATCTGATCGACATTTCCGAATTCCAGCGCCGGGTCTATGCGATCGCGCGCGAAATCCCGCCCGGGCAGACGCTCAGTTATGGCGATATCGCGCGCCGGCTCGGCGATGTCGCGCTGGCGCGCGAGGTCGGCCAGGCGCTCGGCCGCAATCCCTGTCCGATCATCGTGCCGTGTCACCGCGTGCTCGCCGCCGGGCTGCGCCCGGGCGGCTTCTCCGCCAGCGGCGGCGTCGCCACCAAGCTGCGCATGCTGGCGATCGAGGGCGCGCTGGTGAACTACACGCCCGATCTGTTTGGCGATGACGATACCTAAGCGCAGTCGCTGTCAGGTGACAAAGCGAAAACCGTCGCCGTCGCGCTGCACAAAGCCGCCCTCAAAATGGCCGCCGATCACCAGCGTCGCGGTGTCGGCGAAACGGGCAAACAATTCGCGGCGGGTGGCGGCCGCCTGCTGCGGGTCATAGTCCACCACTGACGACCAGTCCGGCTGTGCCATCTGGCACGGGTGATGGGCGACATCGCCGATCAGCAGCGCTTCTTCGCCGTCCGAGCGGATATGCACCGCGACATGGCCTGGCGTGTGCCCCGGCGTCGGGATCAGCGTCATCTCATCGCTGAGCTGGGCGTCGCTCGCCACCAGATCGGCGCGGCCGGCTGTGACCACCGGCGCAATCGAGTCGGCCCACACCGCGGTCTGTTCGCGCGAAAGGCTGTTGGCAGCCCAGTAATCAAATTCGCCGCGCGCAAAGACGTAGCGGGCATTGTCAAACGTTGGCACCCAGCGGTGCTCGACCTTACGGGTGTTCCAGCCGACATGATCGACATGCAGATGGGTGCAGATCACCCGGTCGATCCGCTCCGGCGGATAGCCGGCCTCGGTGAGCGTATCCAGAAACGGGCCGTCGAGTTCGTTCCAAGACGGCACGTTGCGATCCTGCTTGCCATTGCCGACGCCGGTATCGACGATGATGCGCTCGGTCGGCGTCTCGACCACCAGCGCGTGCACGGTCATTTTCAGTCGTCCCTCGGCGGTGGCGAATACCGGCACCAGCCAGGGCAGCGCGCGGATTTCCTCGCTGCCGGCTTGCGGCAGGATGAAACGGGTTCCGCCGGTGCTGGTGATTTCGACGATTCTGGTGATCGTCACCTTGCCCACGGTCCATTTCATCCCCACTGTTCCTTTGTCGTTTGCTGTCCAAACCATGCTGAGTTCGCGGCTTCCGCGCAATGGATCAGTTGGCCGGCCGCACCAGCCCCACAGTTGAGGGTCGAACGATGCCCGAGCTCACCATTCCCGTCGACAAGGTCGCGTTCCTGATCGAGAAAGCCCGCGAATTCGACGTCAAGGACGGCGTTTCTGATCCAGACTCCGGCTCCAACAGCGCCGACGATCGCATGATCGATGTGCTGGAAGACAGCGGCAGCGATCCGGTGCTGCGTGAGATCGCCGGATTCATCAACGCCATGAGCGAGGATGAGCAGATCGACCTCGTCGCCTTGATGCGGCTCGGCCGCGGCGATGGCGACATCGATGAGTGGGACGAGCTGCGCCGCCAGGCGGCCGAGGGCGCCAATGGCCGCACCGCGCATTATCTGCTTGGCGAACCGCTGCTCAGCGATTTTCTGGCCGAAGGGCTCGATGCGTTTGGCTTAAGCTGGTCGGACGAGCGCATCACCCCGGTGCGCTGACCGGCCATTTGCACGGCATTTTCCGCGCCTGAGAAAATCACGCGCCGCGCCAGCACTGATGCGCGCGATCGGGTGCCGCGCCGTGCTTGCGCGCTTGCGTTTCGGGCACCCGCTTCGCTTATGATAGGCGAGCGACACAATCAAAAATCCGGGGAGAGGGAATGCCTGAATTCGTTACGCTCGACGCGCTGGTGGCCGCCACCGCACGCAGCAAGCCGGACAAGATCGCCGTGATCGATGGCGACCGGCAGCTCAGCTACGCCGCGTTTAATGACCAGATCAATCGCGTCACCGCTGCCTTGCAGCGCGACGGCGTCCAGCCATGCGACAGCATCGCGATCTGCGCGCTATCCTCGGCCGAATATGTGGTGACGTTTCTCGGCGCGCTGCGGGCCGGCGTGGCAGTGGCGCCGCTGGCGCCGTCGTCGACGCCGCGCGACTTTGCCGCGATGGTGCAGGACTGCGGCGCCAAACTGCTGTTCATGGATACGTTCGCCGCCGGTGCCATGAAGGAAGCGCCGCTCCCCGGCGATCTGCGCCGGATCGCGTTTGATGACAGCAGCGCCGGCGCGCCATTTTCCGCATGGATCGCGGCAGAGGGCACGGTGCCCGCGCCGGTGACCATTGATCCAAACTCCGTGTTCAACATCATCTATTCGTCCGGCACCACCGGCACGCCAAAAGGCATCGTGCACACCCATCAGCTGCGCTGGTGGCAATATGGCCAGCTTGATCCGCTCGGCTATGGGCCGGATGCGGTGACGCTGCTGTCGACGCCGCTATATTCCAACACCACGCTGGTGTGCTTCAACCCGACGCTGGCCGGCGGCGGCACATTGGTGCTGATGAAGAAATTCGATGCCAAGGGCTTACTTGAACTGTGCGCCAAGCACCGCGTCACCCACACCATGCTGGTGCCGGTGCAATATCGCCGCATCATGGCGCTGCCGGAATTCGGCGATTACGATCTGTCGTCGTTCGTCGCGAAATTCTGCACCTCGGCGCCGTTCGCCGCTGAGCTGAAAGCCGATGTGCTGAAGCGCTGGCCGGGCGGCTTGATCGAATATTACGGCATGACCGAAGGCGGCGGCTCGTGCGCGCTGCTGGCCCATGAACATCCCAATAAGCTGCACACGGTCGGCATGCCGATGCCCGGCCATGAGGTGCGGCTGATCGATGACGACGGCAATTTCGTCGGCCCCGGCGAGATCGGCGAAATCGTCGGCCGCTCGCCGGTGATGATGAAGCACTATCTCAACCAGCCGCAAAAGACCGCCGAAACCTTCTGGCACGATGCCGAGGGCAATCGCTGGGTGCGCACCGGCGATATCGGCAAGTTCGATGCCGATGGCTTCTTGATGTTGATGGACCGCAAGAAGGACATGATCATTTCCGGCGGCTTCAACATCTATCCAAGCGACATCGAAAGCGTGCTCACCAAGCACGACGATGTGCTGGAAGCGGCGGTGGTCGGTATGCCGTCGGAGGAATGGGGCGAGACCCCGGTGGTGTTCGTGGTGCTGCAACCGCACGGCCGCATCGACGCACAGGCGCTGAAAGACTGGACCAATGGTCAGGTCGGCAAGACCCAGCGGCTCTCCGAGGTGGTGTTTGTCGACAGCCTGCCGCGCAGCGCGATCGGCAAGGTGCTGAAGCGCGAGCTGCGCGATCAGCGGCTCGGTGATCAGCGCGTTGGCGCGGGCATGACAGCGGCATCCTAGCCGCTGCAGGGGTGGCGTCAGTAATGCGGCGGGCGTTCGTTGCCGGGGCTGGCCGGCGCGTTGGCTTCGGCTTCGCACAGCCGCGCGTCGATCGCCTTCAATTGCCGAGCGAGCGCGTCGATCTGCTGCCATTGCGCGGTGATGGTGGCGTTCAGGGTCTCGATGGTCTCGTCCTGATAGGCGATGCGGATTTCGAGCGCGTCGATCCGGTCGCTGAGGTTTTTGGCGTTGTCGTCGGACATGCTGACATCTTCCGTCGTCTGGGTGGCGCCACACCTAAACCATATGCGGCTTTGATGAAATCAGAACCGCCGCGCGGCGCTGGCGTTGCGCGGCGTTCCGCCGCGTCCGGCACGGCGGCGCCGTTGCCGCACCTGGGGCGGATATGTCATGAAAATGCAGTGAATTCGCTCGCGGGAGGGTGAGGCATGAGGAATTTCCAGTTCGCTGGCCGCTCTACGGTTCACGCCCAGAATGCGATGGTTGCCAGTTCGCATCCGCAGGCCTCGCTGGCGGCGATCGAGATGCTGCGCGCGGGCGGCACCGCGGCCGATGCGGCGATTGCGGCCAGCGCGCTGCTGGCGGTGATCGAGCCGCAATCGACCGGCATCGGCGGCGATTGCTTCGCGCTTTATCAACGCGGCGGCCAGGGGCCGATCGTGTCCTACAATGGGTCCGGGCGCGCGCCGCAGGCCGCGCATTGCCAGTGGTTTGTCGAGCAGGGCATCAACGCGATCCCGCTGACCAGCCCGCATGCCGTCACCATTCCCGGCGCGATCGATGCCTGGGCCACCATTTTGCGCGATCATGGCCGCTTTGGTCTCGATAAGGTGCTGCAGCCGGCGATCGCCGCCGCCGAACAGGGCTATGTGGTGGCGCCGCGCATCGCATTCGACTGGGCTCTTGGCTTTGACAAGCTGCGCAAGGGCGTCAACACCGCGCGCTATCTGCTGCCGCACGGCCAGGCCGCGGTCACCGGCGATGTCATCCGCCAGCCGGAACTGGCGGCGACCTTGCGGCTGATTGCCCAGCACGGTCCGGCTGGTTTTTATCAAGGCTTGGTCGCCGAAGACATGGTGGCGACGCTGCGCGCGATCGGCGGGCTGCACACGCTCGATGATTTCGCCGCCCACAAGACCGAAACCACCGTGCCGCTCAGCACCAACTACAAGGGCTTTGACGTCTGGCAATGTCCGCCGAACGGCCCCGGCGTCACCATGCTGGTGATGCTGAACGTGCTCAGCCTGCACGATCTGACGCGCTACGCGCCGCTCAGCGCCGAGCGCTTTCATCTTGAGGCCGAAGCCTCGCGGATCGCCTTCATGATGCGCGAACAGCATATCGGCGACCCCGGCCATGTTGAGATCGATCTCGTCCGGCTGCTGTCGCGGGAATTCGCGGCCGAGTATGGCAACAAGATCCGCATGGACCGGATGCTGGAATTGCCGCATGTCTCGCCGCCGATGCATCCCTCAACGGTGTATCTCACCGTGGTCGATCGCGATCGCAATGTCTGCTCGTTCATCAATTCGATCGCGCATTCATTCGGCTCGGCGATCATGTCCAACACCACCGGCGTGCTGCTGCAAAATCGCGGCGCCGGGTTCCGGGTCGAGCCCGGCCATCCCAATTGCATCGCGCCGCGCAAGCGCCCGCTGCACACCATCATTCCCAGCCTTGCCACCGAGAACGGCAAGGCACGGATGGCGTTCGGCGTGATGGGCGGCCAATATCAGCCGGTCGGCCAGGTGCATGTGCTGACCAACATGCTCGATTACGGTCTCGACGTGCAGGAGGCGATCGATCTGCCGCGCGGCCTGCATTATGAGGGCATTTATCAGCTCGAAGACGGCGTGCCGGCCGAGACCGTGCAGACCCTGCAACAGATCGGGCATCACACCGCATCGCTGACCGTGCCCCATGGCGGCGGACAGGCGATTTGGATCGATTGGGACAAGGGCACGCTGACCGGCGGCTCTGATCCGCGCAAGGATGGCTGCGCGCTCGGCTACTGATCGCGATCCGCAATATCGATAACAGGCGCGGTGCTGATCGATCAGCACCGCAAAATTTGCCATCAAAGATCGCATGAAAACCGGCCGTTCCCGGCCGGCTCGTCATGGGCGGCTCAATGATCAGAGTTTCTTGTTGAGGAAGCCCGCAGCCTTGTTCGCGGCATCCTTGGTGGCTTCCTTGGCGTCGCCAAGCACCTGCTGGCCGTGGCCCTTGGCTTCTTGCAAGGCGCCCTCGGCGCGCATCCGCTCGGAGCCGGTCGCCTCGCCGATGCCCTGCTTGGCCTTGCCGATCGCTTCGTTGGCGGCGCCCTTGATCTTATCCATCGTGCTACCCATCACGGTTCTCCTCTTGGTTACTGCGGCGTTGGTTGCGCTCAACAATCATCAAGGGGCGCGTTTGGTTCCGCGCCTCCTCGCGGCGCGGCGTTGCAAATCAGACCAAGTTTGGAGTGTTGCGTACCGCGCGCTGGCAGCGCGCGTCGCGGCGGGTGCGCAACTTTTCGGTGAATAGTTTGGCGAACTATTCACCATAGTCCGTCCGACGGCAGGCGCGAGGCTGGCGGCGCGGTATTATCGGGAGGTATTTTTCTGCGCCGGTAATTCCAATTAACGGAACGGCAGGAGCGGCCGCGACAGATTACTTCAATGGTTGAGGCGAGCAGAACAGGGCCAATACGCGAACGCGATCGAGCTGCCGGAGGGCGGTGCGCGCGGTGTCGCGCCCCAACCGTTGGTCGCTGTGTCCATTTGCTACGCGGATTGAAGTGCGGGCGATGAAGGCGCAGCCGGCGATGTCGAGTTCAGACAAGACCGCTCCATGGGATGGGTTGGCCGGCGTTCGTCGGCTCGCGGCGGCATTCACGGCTCTGCTGAAACCGCGCCCTTCGCCCGCATCGCCCGACGAACTGACCGAGCGCGAACGCCGCCGGATCCGCGCCGCCCAGATCGACAGCGTGACGCGCATGACGCCGTTCACGATGGCGATCAATGTCTGCAACGCGCTGCTGGTGGTGGCGACCTTCTGGAATTCCGGCTCGATTTTTTTTCTGATCGGCTGGCTGTTGGCGATCGTGCTGATCGCGGTGATGGCGATCGCATCATGGCTGCGGATCCGGCGCAATAAACCCAAGGAAGCCTCGCCGCGCGGCCTGTCGCGTATGACGGTGCAGGCGTTCTTGCTTGCGCTGGTGTGGGGCGTGGTACCGATCGTGCTGTTTCCCGGCTCGGCGCCGATCTATCAGCTGATCCTGGCCTGCCTGATGACCGGCATGATCGCCGGCGGCGCGTTCTCGTTGTCGACCGTGCCGCGCGCCGGGCTCGCTTATACTTGGACAATGTCGGTGGCCTCGGCTGTCGCGCTGCTGTTGAGCGAGGGCGAGGTCTACGCCGTCACCGCGGTGTTCCTGCTGCTGTACACCATCTTCCTGTCGCGCAATCTGGTCTCGCACGGCAATCTGTTTGTCGACAATCTGTGCTCCAAGATGGAGCTGCAGCGCCAGACTGATATCATTTCGCTGCTGCTCAAGGATTTTCAGGCTAATTCCGCCGACTGGCTGTGGCAGACCGACACCGACGGCCATCTGGTCTCGATCCCCGAACGGTTTGCTGAAGCCGCGCAATTGCCGCTCAATCTGCTGCGCGGCGCCACCCTGGCCGATGTGCTGGAGTTGCTGTGCCCGGACGATCACGACACCGTCGCCAAGATCACGGCAACCTTGGCGGGCGGCGCGCCGCTGCGCGACATCTCGATCCAGGTGGTGGCCGGCGGCAAGCCGCGCTGCTGGTCGATCTCGGCCAAGCCGGTACATGATCATGACGGCCGGTTCGCGGGCTATCGCGGCGTGTGCCGCGATGTCACCGAGCGTTGGCGCGCCGAGCGCGCCGAGGCCGAGAACCGCGCCAAGTCGGAATTTCTGGCGATGATGAGCCACGAGATCCGCACGCCGATGAACGGCGTGCTCGGGCTCGCCAACATGCTGCTGGAAACCAGGCTCGATCCCGAACAGCACCACGCGGTGTCGGTGATCCGCGATTCCGGCGACAATCTGCAGCGCATCCTCAACGACATTCTCGATCTGTCGAAATTGGAAGCCGGACGCTTCCAGTTCGAGACCGTCGATTTCTCGGTGGTGGCGATCACCGAAGCGGTGTCGGCGGTGATCGGGCCAATGGCGCGCAACAAGGGGCTGACGCTTGAGATCGACATCGCCGACAATCTGCCCAAGGCGTTGAGCGGCGATGGCGCGCGCATCCGCCAGGTGCTGATCAACCTCGCGTCCAACGCGGTGAAATTCACCGAGCGCGGCGGCGTCACCATCAAGGTGACCTGCACCGAGGCCGGCGACAAGATGGTGTCGGTGGAGTGGCGGGTGTCGGACACCGGCATCGGCATTGCCGAGGATCGGGTCGGCATGCTGTTCAGCGATTTCGCGCAGGCCGATGTCACCATCAATCGGCGCTTTGGCGGCACCGGGCTGGGGCTCGCGATCAGCCGGCGCATCGTCGAACAGATGGGCGGTGCGATCGGCGTCGATTCGGTGCACGGCCAGGGCAGTACGTTCCACTTCCGGCTGAAACTGCCGGTCAGCGACCGGCTGATTTCCGATCACCGGCTCGATCGGGTCGGGGCCGACGATCTGCGCATGCGCATTGCGATGCTCGGGCGGCCGCTGCGGGTGCTGATCGCTGAAGACGACCGCACCAATCAGCTGGTCGTCACCAAAATGCTGCAGGAATTCGAAGCCGAGATCCGGCTGGTCGAAGACGGTGTGCAGGCGGTCGAGGCGCTGGCAGAGGCCAGATACGACATCGTGCTGATGGATCTGCGCATGCCCAATATGGATGGGCTGGCCGCCACCCGCGCGATCCGCGCCCATGGCCGGAAATACGCCGTGCTGCCGATCATCGCGCTCACCGCCAATGCTTTCCCGGAAGACGTCACGCAATGCCGCGAAGCCGGAATGAATGATTTCCTGGCCAAGCCGCTGCGCAAGCCAGCGCTGGTCGCGGCGATTTTGCGCGCGCTGCGCGGCGGCGCCAAAGCGTTCGTGCTGCCGGCGGTGGAGCCGATCACGCCGGCGCCGCCGCTGGCGATCAACGGTGTTGGCAATGGTCTCGGCAACGGCCATGGCAGCAGCCAGCCCAACGGCCGGCGCGCTTTGCAGCAGCTCAGCGATGAAATCGGCCATGATCAGGTGCAGCAGATGATCGAGCTGTTCGTCAGCGAGACGGCGCGCCGTGCCGGCGAGATGCAGCGCTTTGCCGAGGGCGACGACCGCGAAGCCATCAGCCTGGAAGCGCATTCGATCAAGGGCGGCGCGCGGCTGCTCGGCCTGCCCGAGATTGCCGATCTGGCGCGCACCATCGAAAGCCGGTCGGCCGAGATCGCGGCCGACGAGCTGCGCGCGCTCGGCGGCCAGCTGGAAGCGGCCTTGCAGCGCGCCGAACAGGAGCTGCGCCAGGAAACCCTGCAACACTGCTGACCTTGGCGCCTGTCGGGCAGCTTGGATTGTTTGGTTGCGGATTGCCGAGACGTGAGGCCGGCGCTGCCGGGCGCCGGATCAAGCTTGCGACAGCCCGTTAATGTCGCATTGAGGTTACCGAAATTGATCGCTGACGATTATTGACATTCGTCAGCCCTCACGCCAGTTTCTGACAAACGATCTCAACGGGAAGGACGTCAGATGCCGGTTGTTGCGGGTTTCGCCGGGTCTCGCGGGGTGCGTGGCGCGCTGGCCATCGGGCTGCTGCTGATGCTGGCCGGTTGCGGCGACAGCCAGCCGAAAGCCGAGGCCAAGCCGCGGCCGGTGCTGGTCACCACCGTTCACTATCAGCAGCAGGCCGCCGAGCGCAGTTTCGTCGGCACCATCCGGCCGCGGATCGAGACCGATGTCGGGTTCCGGGTCGGCGGCAAGATCGCCAGCCGCCTAGTCGAAGTCGGCGATATTGTCGAGGTCGGCCAGCCGCTGGCGACGCTCGACGAGGCCGATCTCAAGCTGCAAGCCGAGCAGGCGGAGGCCGAGTTCCGCGCCGCCAGTGGCGTGCTCAACCAGGCGGTGGCGGCCGAGACCCGGGCTCGCGAGCTGCGCGGCAAGGGCTGGTCCACCGATGCGCAAATGGATCAGGCCAAAGCCAGCGCCGAGGAGGCGCGCGGCCGCTTCAACCGCGCGCAGCGTTCGGTGGAACTGACCCGTAACAGCCTGTCCTATGCGACCCTGGCGGCCGACAGTAAGGCCGTGGTGACCGCCACGCTGATCAATCCCGGCCAGGTGGTGGCCGCGGGCCAGGCGGCGATCCGGGTGGCGCGGCTCGCTGATAAGGAAGTCGCGGTCTCGATCCCGGAAACGCTGATCGGCCGCGCCAAGACCGGCACCGCCACCGTGACGCTGTGGTCGAACCCGGACCGGAAATATCCGGTGACGCTGCGCGAGATTGCCCCGACCGCCGATCCGGCGACCCGCACCTATCTCGCCAAATTCTCGATGCCCAATGCCGATGACGACGTGGTGTTCGGCATGACCGCGACCCTGACCCTGGCCGATCCGGCCAGCGACCGGGTGGCGCGGCTGCCGCTGTCGGCGCTGTTCAATCGCGGCACCGGGCCCTCGCTCTATGTGGTCGGCGCCGGCGGCGAGCTGACGCTGAAGCCGGTCACTGTCAAAGCCTATGAGAGCAAAGAGGTGGTGATCGCCGGCGGCGTCGAGGAAGGCGCCCAGGTGGTGGTGCTCGGCGTCCATAAGCTCGATCCGGCCGACAAGGTCCGGACCGTGTCGTCGCTATCGTTTTAACGGGAGCGCGCCATGCGACGCATGAACCTCTCGGCGTGGTCGGTGCGCCATCCGGCGCTGATCCTGTTCATGATGGTGGCGCTGGCCGCGGCCGGGCTGTTCTCCTATCAGCGGCTCGGGCGCGCTGAAGACCCGTCCTTCACCATCAAGCTGGTGATCGTCACCGCGATCTGGCCAGGCGCCACCGCCGCCGAGATGCAGACCCAGGTCGCCGACCCGATCGAAAAGAAGCTGCAGGAACTGCCGCATTTCGACAAGGTGCAGACCTATTCCAAGCCGGCCTTCACCGCGATGACGGTGACCTTCAAGGACAACACCCCGCCGAAGGAAGTGCCGGAGCTGTTCTATCAGCTGCGCAAGAAGATCTCCGACATCAAGGCCGAGCTGCCGGCCAATCTGATCGGGCCTAATTTCAACGACGAATATGGCGACGTCGACTCGATCCTGTACACCATGACCGGCGACGGCGCCGACTACGCGCAGCTCAAGAAGGTCGCCGAAGCGCTGCGCCAGCATCTGTTGCACGTGCCCGGCGTCACCAAGGTCAATTTGTACGGCACCCAGGACGAGAAGATCTATGTCGACTTCTCGCACGCCAAGCTGGCGACGCTCGGCGTCACGCCGCAGGTGCTGTTCGACTCGCTCGCCAAGCAGAACGCGGTGGTGCCGGCCGGCACGGTGGAAACCTCATCGCAGCGCGTCGCGCTGCGCGTCACCGGCGCGCTCGACGGCGCCAAGGCGGTCGCGGAAACGCCGGTCGAGAGCAACGGCCGCGTGTTCCGGCTCGGCGACATCGCCACCGTGTCGCGCGGCTTTGTCGATCCGCCCGACTACATGGTGCGGCAGAAGGGCGAACCGGCGATCGGCATTGGCGTGGTCACCGCCAAGGGCGCCAATATTCTCGATGTCGGCCACAACGTCACCAAGGCGACCGGCACCTTCATGGCCGAGGTGCCGCAAGGCATCAGCATCGAGCAGATTGCCGATCAGCCGCTGGTGGTCGAACACGCGGTCGGCGAGTTCATGCGCTCGTTCGTGGAAGCGCTGGTGATCGTGCTGTTCGTCAGTTTTCTGGCGCTCGGCTGGCGCACCGGCTTGGTGGTGGCGCTGTCGGTGCCGCTGGTGCTGGCGATCGTGTTTCTGGTGATGAACACCATGTCCATTGATCTGCATCGCGTCACGCTCGGCGCGCTGATCATCGCGCTCGGGCTGCTGGTCGATGACGCCATCATCGCGGTCGAGATGATGGTGGTGAAGATGGAACAGGGCTGGGACCGCATGAAAGCGGCGTCCTTCGCCTGGGAATCGACGGCGTTTCCGATGCTGACCGGCACGCTGGTCACGGTCGCGGGCTTTCTGCCGATCGGCTTTGCCAATTCGTCGGTCGGCGAATATGCCGGTGGCATTTTCTGGATCGTGGCGATCGCGCTGGTGGCGTCGTGGTTCGTGGCGGTGATCTTCACGCCCTATATCGGCGTCAAGCTGCTGCCCGATTTCGCCGGCCGGGCGGGCCATAATCCCGATGAAGTGTATCAGACCCGCATCTACCGCACGCTGCGCGCCGGCATCCGCTGGTGCGTGCAGTATCGCCTCACGGTGGTGCTGGCGACTATCGCGATCTTCATCGTGGCGGTGCTCGGCTTTAGCCGGGTGCAGCAGCAGTTCTTCCCGCTGTCGGAGCGGCCGGAGCTGTTTTTGCAGCTACGCCATCCGGAAGGCACCGCCTTCAATGTGACGATGGAGACCGTCAAAGAGGCAGAAAAGCTGCTCAAGGACGACAAGGACATCGCCACCTACACCGCTTATGTCGGCAAGGGCTCGCCGCGGTTCTGGATGGGGCTCAACCCGCAATTGCCGAACGAGTCGTTCGCCGAGCTGGTGATCGTCACCAAGGACGTCGAAGCCCGCGAGCGCGTCAAGGCGCGGCTCGAAGAGGCCGCGCATCAGGGCCATCTGTCGCAAGCGCGCGTCCGGGTCGATCGCTTCAATTTCGGCCCGCCAGTCGGCTTCCCGGTCCAGTTCCGGGTGATCGGCCCCGATGCCGCGACGGTGCGCGATATCGCCTATCGCGTGCTCGAGATCGCCAAGGCCAATCGCAATCTGATCGATCCGCATCTCGATTGGAACGAGCAGACCCCGTATCTGAAACTGGTGATCGATCAGGACCGCGCCCGCGCGCTCGGGCTGACGCCGCAGGATGTCGCGCAATCGCTCGGCATGCTGATCAACGGCACCCAGATCACCACAGTGCGCGACGGCGTCGAGAAGGTCGGCGTGGTGGCGCGCGCGGTCGCCTCGGAACGGCTCGATCTCAGCCGGATCGGCGATCTCACCATCAGCTCGCGCAATGGCGTGCCGGTGCCGGTGTCGCAGATCGCCAAGGTCGAATACGCGCACGAAGAACCGATCCTGTGGCGCCGCAATCGCGACATGGCGATCACGGTGCGCGGCGACATCGCAGATGGCGTGCAGGCGCCCGACGTCACTAACGCGATCTGGCCGCAGCTCAAGGAGATTCGCGACAGTCTGCAACCGGCCTATCGGATCGAGATCGGCGGTGCGGTGGAAGAATCGGCCAAGGGCAATGCCTCGATCTTCATCCTGTTCCCGGTGATGGTGGTGATCATGCTCGGGCTGCTGATGATCCAGCTGCAGAGCTTTCCGCGGCTGGTGCTGGTGTTCCTCACTGCGCCGCTCGGCATCATCGGCGCCTCGCTTGGTCTCAATCTCGGCCATCAGCCGTTCGGCTTCGTGGCGCTGCTGGGCCTGATCGCGCTGGCCGGCATGATCATGCGCAACACCGTGATCCTGGTCGATCAGATCGAGAGCGACGTCGCCCACGGGCTGACGCGGCGCGAAGCGATTGTCGAAGCCACTGTGCGCCGCGCCCGGCCGGTGGTGCTGACGGCGCTGGCGGCGATCCTGGCGATGATCCCGCTGGCGCGCTCGGCGTTCTGGAGCCCGATGGCGATTACCATCATGGGCGGGCTGTTCGTCGCGACCTTCCTGACGCTGTTCTATCTGCCGGGGCTGTACGCGCTCTGGTTCCGCAAGCATCTCGACGAGACCGGGCCGGGCGCCGCCAGTGCTGCACCGCAACGGGATGCGCGTAGCCGGATTTCGCTTGCCGCCGCGGCCGAATGATTGAAAATTGGATGTGACATGGCACTGATGACCGATCACCCTGAGCTGGCAATGCGAGAGCGCGTTCTGCTGGTGGCAGAGCGGCTGTTCCGGCAGCTCGGCTATCAGAAGACCACCGTGGCCGACATCGCCAAGGCGATGCGCATGAGCCCGGCCAATGTCTATCGCTTCTTCGATTCCAAGAAGGCCATTCATGAAGGCGTCGCTTGCCGGCTGATGGGCGAGGTCGAGGTGGCGGCGCAGGCCATCACCGCGCGTCCTGAGCCGGCATCGCAGCGGCTGCGCGATCTGATCACCACCGTGCATCGCATGAATGCCGAGCGCTATGTCGGCGATGCCAAGCTGCACGAGATGGTGGCGATCGCCATGGAGGAAAGCTGGGACGTCTGCGTCAGCCATATCGAGCGCATCACCGCGATGATTGCCGAAGTGATTGCCGACGGCAAAAAGGCCGGCGAATTCGCGGTGGCCGACGTCGCGCTGGCGTCGAGCTGCACCTGCACCGCCATGATCAATTTTTTCCACCCGCAACTGATCGCGCATGCCGACGACAAGCCGGGACCGACGCTCGATCAGATGGTTGATTTCGTACTGGCGGCGCTGGCGCCATGCCGGCCGCCCGTGGAGTGCTGCCCTGGATGAGCGCGTGACCGAAACGCATTTTTATGAACCCAAGGCCGGCAATGGCCTGAAGCACGATCCGTTCAACGCCATCGTGGCGCCGCGCCCGATCGGCTGGATCGCTTCGCGCAGCCGCAGCGGCGCGCTCAATCTGGCGCCCTACAGCTTCTTCAATGCGTTCTGCTATCACCCGCCGCTGATCGGTTTCTCCAGCGTCAGCTGGAAACACACCATCGCCAATATCGAGGCGACCGGCGAATTCGTCTGGAATCTGGCGACCATGGAACTGGCGCAGGCGATGAATGCCACTGCGGCCACCGTGCCGGCCGAGGTCAGCGAATTTGAACTTGCCGGGCTGACCGCGCAGCCGTGCCGGCTGGTGCAGGTGCCGCGCGTGGCCGAAAGCCCGGTGGCGTTCGAGTGCAAGCTCACCCAGATCATCCGGCTGCAAGGTGCCGACGGCCGCCCCGCCGAGGCCTGGCTCACCATCGGCGAAGTGATTGCCGTGCATATCGATCGCCGGCTGATCCAGGACGGCATCTATCAGACCGCGCTCGCGCATCCGATCCTGCGCGCTGGCCGCGGCGGCGACTATTTTGAGGTGCGCCCCGAGGCGATGTTCGAGATGGTGCGCCCGGCGTAACGCCATTGCCGTTGCCGCGCTGAGCAGGCATGGCGCCGATACTCGTCTGTCCGTTGACCGACGTGGTGAAGCCGATCACCATGCCGCGATCACACAACGGAGTGCTTCGTGGTTGGACTGACGCATCGACAGGCCGAAATCCTCAGCATCGCGCGCGCGCAGGGGCGTGTAATGGTCGATGACCTGACCCGCCGCTTCGAAGTGTCTGCGCAAACCATTCGCAAGGATCTCAACGATCTGTGCGAAAGCCGCTCGTTGACGCGGGTTCATGGCGGCGCGGTGATCGCCTCGGGTGTCGAGAACCTCGCTTATGAGGCGAGGCGGTTCGTCGCCGCCGACGAGAAGAAGGCGATCGGTATGGCCGCCGCCGCGCTGATCCCCAATGGCAGCTCGCTGTTCATCACCATCGGCACCACCACCGAGGAAGTGGCGAGCGCGCTGCGCAGCCATCAGGACCTATTGGTGATCACCAACAATCTCAACGTCGCGATGCAACTCTACCGCCAGCCCAAGATCGAGGTGATCGTGGCCGGCGGCTCGGTGCGCCGCGCCGACGGCGCGGTGATCGGCTCGGCGGCGATCGATCTGATCGAGCAGTTCAAGGTCGACTACGCGATCATCGGCGCCTCGGCGATCGATGATGACGGCGCGCTGCTCGACTTCGACTACCGCGAGGTGCGCGCCGCGCAGGCGATCATCGCCAATGCCCGCAGCGTGGTGCTGGTCGCCGACGCCACCAAGCTGCAGCGCCACGCCCCGGTGCGGATCGCCCATCTCAGCCAGGTCAAAACCGTGGTCACCGACGCGCCGCTGCCGCAGCGGCTGCAGGCGATCTGCGACGAAAACGGTATCGAGGTGGTGGTGACGGTCGGCAAGCCCGCCGAGGAGGCCGATCAGCTTTCCGTGCCCAAGTGAAGGCCAGGCGTTGCGGTTTCGTTTTATCTTGCGATTTGCGATAAAACGAAACATATTTCGCCAAATCGAAAGGGCGCAAGGCGCGAGCGAGCGATGAGCATTGGACGCACAAGGAGCTGCGGTGGCTCAGGTCTTTGACCTTGCCATCATCGGTGGCGGCATCAATGGCTGCGGCATCGCCCGCGATGCGGCTGGGCGCGGCAACTCCGTGTTCCTGTGCGAAATGAATGATCTGGCCAGCGGCACCTCGTCCTGGTCGACCAAGCTGATCCATGGCGGGCTGCGCTATCTCGAATATTTCGAGTTCCGCCTGGTGCGTGAATCGCTGATCGAGCGCGAACGGCTGTGGCGGATCGCGCCGCATGTGATCTCGCCGCTGCGCTTCGTGCTGCCGCATCATGACGGGCTGCGCCCCGCCTGGCGGCTGCGGCTCGGGCTGTTTCTGTACGACTATATCGGCGGCCGCAGATTGCTGCCGCCGACCCGCGCGCTCGATCTTGCCACCGCCGAGGTCGGCAAGCCGCTGATCCCCGGCAAATTCCACCGCGGCTTTGAATATTCCGACTGCTTTGTCGATGACGCCCGCTTGGTGCTGCTGACCGCGCGCGATGCTGCCGATCGCGGCGCCGAAATCCGCACCCGCAGCCGCGCTGTCGAGATCACCCAGCAGCGCGATGGCTGGCGCGTCACTGTCGAGGATGCCCACACCGGCCGGCGCGACACCATTTTGGCGCGGGTGCTGGTCAATGCCGCCGGGCCCTGGGTCGATCAGGTGCTGGCGGCGGGCTCCAAGGTGCAGCCCAAGGTTAAGGTGCGGCTGGTGCAGGGCTCGCACATCGTGGTGCGCAAGCTTTATGACCATGACCGCGCCTACATCTTCCAAAATGCCGACGGCCGCATCGTATTCGTGATTCCGTATCAGGACGAGTTCTCGCTGATCGGCACCACCGACCGCGATTATCACGGTGATCCGGCCAAGGTTGAGGCCAGTGCCGAGGAGATCGACTATCTGTGCCGCGCGGTCAGCGAATATCTGGCGAAGCCGGTGCAGCCGAGCGATGTGGTCTGGACCTTTTCCGGGGTGCGGCCGCTCTATGATGACGGCGCCAGCGAAGCCAAGGCCGCGACCCGCGATTATGTGTTCGAGCTCGACCATCCTGCGGGCGGCGCGCCGCTGCTCAGCATATTCGGCGGCAAGATCACCACTTATCGCCGGCTCGCCGAAGAAGCGCTCGAGCGGCTTGCGCCCTTTCTGCACGGCACCAAGGCCGCCGAAGGCTGGACCGCTACAGCGCCGCTGCCCGGCGGTGAGTTCGACGTGTTTGCGGTCGATGAGCAGATCCGTGCGCTGCGGCGCGACTATCCGTTCCTGGCTGACGGCCATGCCCGGCGGCTGATCACCGCCTATGGCACCCGCGCTCGCCTGTGGCTCGGCGATGCTGCGACCATGGCCGATCTCGGCCGTGAATTCGGCGCGACGCTGACCGAGCGCGAACTGCGCTATCTGATCGACCACGAATGGGCAGTGACCGCCGAAGATGTGGTGTGGCGCCGCTCGAAACTCGGCCTGCGGCTGTCGGCTACGCAGATCGCGGCGCTGGAAGATTGGATGGCCACTCAGCAGCCGCGCCGCAGCGCCGCAGCGAGTTCATGAGTTCGGCGCGGCTCTCACCCCACGGCACTCGCCGCGCGCGCGGCATGCTTCCTCTCCCCGCACGCGGGCACGGCTGTCCGGGGAAAGTCATACATAGCAGAAGCTCATCTGGTCGGGCGAGACACGCGGGCGGGCGGCGGAAGGGTTGACCTTGGGAGGCCGGTCGATCTCGGCGAGCTGTTTTCGCGTGAACAGGGATGCGGCGACCAGACCGGCGAAGCGTATCGCGGGCATGACGAGGCGGCTTTCGCGCGCGGCGATCCGCAGCAGCAGATAGGCGATCATGGCAGCCAGGAT
>NZ_QJTI01000021.1 GCF_003217325.1 Rhodopseudomonas faecalis | reverse complement strand
ACAACTTCAGACCTCACCAGGCCCTCGGCGGCAAAACCCCCAAGGACTTCGCCACCAACAAAACCATTCGATCAACGAATTAGTGAACTCGCACAATTGCGAGCGAAGCGAAGCAATCCAGATGCCGCACACTGACTGGATTGCTTCGTCGCTTCGCTCCTCGCAATGACACTGAGCGGTGAGGAACCGCCGAGCACGGCAACAATCCAAAAGGACCGTCATTCCCGGCTGCGCGCTTTGGCGCGCAGCCCGGAATGACGCGATGATTGGAAGAGAGTCAGGAAAGAGATTCCGGGCTCGCCCGCAGCGTTGCTGCGCGCTCCCCGGAATGACGGTGGTGAGGCGATCGTCGTCCACCATTGACCCGTCATGCCCGCGCTTGTCGCGGGTATCCACGTCTTCAACGCCATCCGTGATCCAAGACGTCGATGGCCGGGATAAACCCGGCCATGACGAGCTGACCACTGGTATCAATCACCACGGCTCTCGCCTGGACTCCGCACGCCTTGAATAGAGAGGCGTCTTGGAGGCAGCCTCCAAACGACAATGGCCGGGACGAGCCCGGCCATTCCAATCGCTTAGTAAGAAAGCCTGCGCGGCCGCTTACGCGTATTTGCCGTGGCAGTGCTTGTACTTCTTGCCGGAGCCGCACGGGCAATCCTCATTGCGGCCGACCTTGCCCCAGGTGTCGGGGTTGTTCGGATCGCGAGGCCCCGCTTGATCCGGCGGCAGCGAGTCGCCGGCAAACAGCAGCGAATCCTCGCCGGTGTTCGGATCGAATTTGTGCGCTTCCATCTGCGGCAATTCGGGCTGCGGCTCCTGGGTGACGATTTCCACCCGCATCAGCTGGGCGGTCACCGCTTCGCGCAGATGCGAGATCAGCGCCTCGAACAGGTTGAACGCTTCCGACTTGTATTCCTGCAGCGGATCGCGCTGGCCATAGCCGCGCAGGCCGATGACGTTACGCAGATGGTCGAGCATCACCAGATGCTCGCGCCACAGATGATCCAGCGTCTGCAGCAGGATCGACTTTTCGGCGTAGCGCATCATGTCCGGGCCCCACTGCCCGACCTTGGCCGCCATGTGTTCGTCCGCAGCCTTTTCGATGCGCGCCAGCAGTTCCTCGTCGGCGATGCCTTCTTCCTTGGCCCACTGCTCGACGGGCAGATCAAGGCCCAGCACGCGCGACAGTTCTTCCTTGAGCCCGGCGACGTCCCACTGCTCGGCATAGGCATGCTCGGGCACGTGCTTGGCCACCAGATCCTCGATGAACAGATGGCGCATGTCGGCGACGGTCTCGGCGACGTCCTCGTCCTTCATCAGGTCGACGCGCTGCTCGAAGATCACCTTGCGCTGATCGTTCTGGACGTTGTCGAATTTCAGCAGGTTCTTGCGGATGTCGAAGTTGCGCGCCTCGACCTTCTGCTGAGCCTTTTCCAGCGCCTTGTTGATCCAAGGATGGATGATCGCCTCGCCTTCCTTCAACCCCAGCTTGGTCAGCATGGTGTCGAGCCGGTCGGAGCCGAAAATCCGCATCAGATCGTCTTCCAGCGACAGGAAGAATTTTGAGCGGCCCGGGTCGCCCTGACGGCCGGAGCGGCCGCGCAGCTGATTGTCGATACGGCGGGATTCGTGGCGTTCCGAACCGATGATGTACAGACCGCCGGGGTGGGTGATGGTCTTGGCCGGCTTGTTGCCCTTGGCCGGCTCGATCTCGATGGTCTCTTCCGCCTTCAGCACCAGTTCGCGGAAATGCTCGATATCGGCCTTGATCGCCTCGATGCGCGCGGCTTTCTCGGCCTCATCGGTGATGTCGGCGATCTCCTGCTGAATGCGCATTTCCAGCGAACCGCCGAGTTTGATGTCGGTGCCGCGGCCAGCCATGTTGGTGGCGATGGTGATCGCGCCCGGCACGCCGGCTTCGGCGACGATATAGGCTTCCTGCTCATGGAAGCGCGCGTTCAGCACCGCGAACAGCTTGGCCGGCTTGCCGGCGCGCGCGGCGGCATACAGCTTGTCGAGTGCCTTCGGATTGTTGAAGTCGATCTGCTTGTAGCCGTGCTTCATCAGATACTCGGCCAGCACCTCGGACTTTTCGATCGAGGCGGTACCGACCAGCACCGGCTGCATGCGAGAATTGGCGCGCTCGACCTCGGCGAGGATCGCGGCGTATTTCTCGTTCTGGGTACGATAGACCTCGTCGTCTTCATCGAGACGGGCGATCGGCAGGTTGGTCGGGATCTCGACCACTTCGAGCTTGTAGATGTCGAAGAATTCGTCGGCTTCGGTCGCCGCGGTACCGGTCATGCCGCCGAGCTTGTCGTACATCCGGAAGTAGTTCTGGAACGTGATCGACGCCAGCGTCTGGTTTTCCGGCTGAACGGTGACGTGTTCCTTGGCTTCCAGAGCCTGATGCAGACCTTCCGAATAACGGCGGCCCGGCATCATGCGGCCGGTGAACTCGTCGATGATCACCACTTCGTCGTTGCGGACGATGTAGTCCTTGTCGCGCTGGAACAGCTGGTGCGCGCGCAGGCCCTGATTGATGTGATGCACCACCGAGACGTTTTCGACGTCGTACAGCGACTCGCCCTTGAGCAGGCCAGCGTCGCGCAGCAGCGTCTCGATCCGCTCCATGCCGACTTCGGTCAGCGTCACGGTGCGCTGCTTCTCGTCGACATCGAAGTCCGACTTGTCGAGCTTCGGAATGAAGGTGTCGATGGTGTTGTAGAAATCCGAGCGGTCGTCGAGCGGGCCGGAAATGATCAGCGGCGTGCGCGCTTCGTCGATCAGGATCGAGTCGACTTCGTCGACGATCGCGAAGGCATGGCCGCGCTGCACCATGTCTTCGAGACGATACTTCATGTTATCGCGCAGATAGTCGAAGCCGTACTCGTTGTTGGTGCCGTAGGTGATATCGCAGGCATAGGCGGCCTGGCGCTGCGCATCGTCGAGACCATGCACGATCACGCCGGTGGTCATGCCGAGGAAGCCGTAGATCTGGCCCATCCAGGCCGAGTCGCGCTTGGCGAGGTAGTCGTTGACGGTGACGACATGGACGCCCTTGCCGGCGAGCGCGTTCAGATAGACCGCGAGCGTCGCCACCAGGGTTTTACCTTCGCCGGTCTTCATTTCGGCGATGTCGCCCTCGTGCAGCACCATGCCGCCGATCAGCTGCACATCGAAATGGCGCTGGCCGAGGGTGCGCTTGGCAGCCTCACGCACCGTGGCGAACGCCGGCACCAAAAGGTCATCCAGGGTCTTGCCGGCGGCGAGCTCGGCACGGAACTGCGCTGTGCGGCCGCGCAGCGCCTCGTCGGATAGCGCCGCGATCTCCGGTTCCAGAGCATTGATAGCCGCGACCCTGGACTGGTAGCCCTTGATCCGACGATCGTTGGGGGAGCCGAAAAGCCTGCGGGCGAGCGCGCCGATCATTGCGATTTCCTGTCTGTGCGGTCCGGCCTAATAGCCATCATCCGTGCGGCCCCAGCTATCAGCTCATCGTGACGCTTTCCAGGCCGGTACTCCCTTGCCGGAAGCGGGCGCGAAATGGATCGAAAGGGCCGGCACTCCAAAATTTCGGGTCCGGGCGCCGCCGGACGTCAGCCATCGCGCGCGGACCGGCCGCGGAGAGATATGGCTGGGGGGTGGGGATGTCAACGCGCGATCCTGCCCGGAATTTCATGATTTTGACAGAGTTTCCGCGTTGCCAAGCTACATCAATTGCGCGACTGTCCGCCGCCCATCGGCTCGACCTTCATTTTTAGGGAATATCCATGACCGCTCTGACATTCGACAAGAAACTCGGCCCGCGCCTTGGCCTCGCCGGAGCGGCTGTGGCCGGCTGCCTGCTGCTGGCTGGGGCGCCGGTTCGCGCTCAGGATGCCAATCCGGTACTCGCCAAGGTTAACGGCGTCGAAATCCGCCAGAACGACGTCACTATGGCTGAAGAGGAGCTGGCCCCGAACCTCGCCCAGATGGACCCCGCCACCAAGCGGGAAAACGTGCTGGCGTTTCTGATCGATATGAAGATCGTCGCCAAGGCCGCCGAGGACAAGAAGATCGCCGAGCGGGCCGATTTCAAGAGCCGGCTCGATTTCGCCCGCAACCGCATCCTGATGGATCAGCTGCTGGCCGCCGAGGGCAAGGCCGCCGCCACCGATGAGGCGATGAAGAAGGTCTATGAGGAGGCCGCCAAGCAGATTTCCAGCGACCAGGAAGTGCACGCCCGCCACATCCTGCTCGAGACCGAGGACGAGGCCAAGGCGGTCATCGAAGAGCTGAAGAAGGGCGCCGATTTCGCCGAGCTGGCCAAGAAGAAGTCCAAGGACCCCGGCGCCTCCGATGGCGGCGATCTCGGCTTCTTCACCAAGGACCAGATGGTGCCGGAATTCTCGGCCGCCGCGTTCGCGCTCGAGCCGGGCAAGATTTCCGAGCCAGTGAAGTCGCAGTTCGGCTGGCACGTCATCAAGGTCGAGGAAAAGCGCAACCGCAAGGCGCCGGAATTCGATCAGGTCAAGGGCCAGATCGAGACCTACGTGTCCCGCAAGGCGCAGGCCGACTACGTCACCAAGCTGCGCCAAGCCGCCAAGGTCGAGCGTCTCGATCAGCCGGCCGATGCCGCCAAGCCCGATGCGGCCAAGTCGGAGCCTGCAGCCCCCGCCGACGCCAAGGATGCCAAGCCGGCGGACAAGCCGGCCAAGAAGTAATCGACGTTTCCTGCCTTCTCCCCGCGTGCGGGGAGAAGGTGGCGAGCATCAGCGAGCCGGATGAGGGGGCGCCGCGGAGCGCCGAACAACCCCTTCGTCCGGCTTTACTCGTTTTGCTCGCAAGCCAACCTCTCCCCGCACGCGGGCAGAGGTGATACACAGCGCGACAATCTGTTCCGATCCGCGCCGAAGGTTGAATGCGCCATGTCCTCTGCCGTCTCCCCCCTCGCCCCCACCGATGTTCCTGAGATGCCGCAGATCGCCGGCGTTCGCCTCGCCACCGCGGCGGCCGGCATCCGCTACAAGAAGCGCACTGACGTGCTGCTGGCCGTGCTCGATCCCGGCACGTCGGTCGCTGGCGTGTTCACCAAGTCGAAATGCCCGTCGGCCCCGGTCGAATGGTGCCGCGCCAAGCTGAAGGGCGGCCGCGCCCGGGCGCTGGTGGTCAATTCCGGCAATGCCAACGCCTTCACCGGCAAGACCGGCAAGCAATCGACCGCGCAGACCGGCGCGATCGCCGCGAAGGCGCTCGGCTGCAAGCAGGACGAGGTGTTTCTGGCCTCGACTGGCGTGATCGGCGAACCGCTCGACGCCAGCAAATTCGACGGCGTGCTCGACAAGCTCGCCGATGAAGCCCGGCCGGACGGCTGGATGGACGCCGCCCAGGCGATCATGACCACCGACACCTTCCCCAAGGTCGCGACCGCCCAGGTCAAGCTCGGCAAGGCCAAGGTCACCATCAACGGCATCGCCAAGGGCGCCGGCATGATCGCGCCCGACATGGCGACCATGCTGGCCTTCGTGTTCACCGACGCGCCGATCTCGCCGGCCGCGCTGCAGGCGCTGCTGAAAACTGGCGTCGAGGACAGTTTTAACGCCGTCACCATCGATGGCGATACCTCGACCTCCGACACGCTGCTGGCCTTTGCCACCGGCGATGCCGCCGCTTACGGCGCGCCGAAGATCAGCAAGGCCAGCGACGTGCGGCTCAAGGCGTTCGTGAAGGCGTTCAACGGCATTCTGGCCAATCTCGCCGAACAGGTGGCGCGCGACGGCGAAGGCGCCCGCAAGCTGATCGAGATCATCGTCGAAGGCGCGGTGTCGAAGCCCTCGGCGCGCAAGATCGCGATGTCGATCGCCAATTCGCCGCTGGTGAAAACCGCGGTCGCCGGCGAAGACGCCAATTGGGGCCGGGTGGTGATGGCGGTCGGCAAGGCCGGCGAACCTGCCAATCGCGACAAGCTGTCGATCTCGTTCAACGGCATCCGCGTCGCCAAGGCCGGCGCGCGCGACCCGTCCTACAACGAGAAGGAAGTTTCGGCCGAGATGAAGAAGCCGGAAATCCAGATCAAGGTCAGCCTGGGTCTCGGCAAGGGCCGCGACCGGGTGCTGACCTGCGACCTCACCAAGGAATACGTCGCCATCAACGGCGACTATCGCTCGTGAACGGCGCGGCGCGCGCCCTCGCGGCGACGGCTTTGATCGGGCTGTCGTCGCCGGCGCTCGCCGAGCAAAGCTGGAATTTGCGCCGCACGGTGCCAAGCGACAGCGACACGGTGATCGGCATCGGTGCCCGTTGGAACAAAGCGTGCCAAAGCATCGGCGTGCCGGAGGTGATCCTCGAGGAAGCGCCGCTGCACGGCACGGTGTGCCAGCAGCGCGGCATGGTGCGCGCCAATCGGTTGCTGGTCGGCAGCAGCAGCCATTGTCTGCGGCAGCCGATGCCGGGCGTGCAGATCGTGTATCGCTCCGATGCCGGCTTCACTGGCCGCGATACGCTGCACTACACGCTGAAATTCCCGCGGTTCAACCATCTGCACCGCGTCGAGATCGACGTCCGGCCGCTGGCCGCTGCTCCGGGCGGCTACGCCATGCCGCCCTCGCCACGTCAGCAGCCCGGCCCTATGCCGATCTGCGCGGCGCTTACCTCATAGGTCCCTGATGAAGCTTCTTCTCGTCGTGGCGGTGGCGTTGATCGACGCCGACAACCGCGTGCTGATCGCGCAGCGCCCGGAGGGCAAGCAGCTCGCGGGCCTGTGGGAATTTCCCGGCGGCAAGCTCGATGCCGGCGAGCGGCCAGAGCAGGCGCTGATCCGCGAGCTGCAAGAAGAGCTCGGCATCGAGGTCAAGGAAGCGTGCCTAGCGCCGCTGACCTTCGCCAGCCACGCTTATGATGATTTCCATCTGCTGATGCCGCTGTACATCTGCCGGCGCTGGCAAGGCACGCTGACGGCGCGCGAGGGCCAGAACCTCGCCTGGGTGCGCGCCAACAAGCTGCGCGACTACCCGATGCCGCCCGCCGACATCCCGCTGATCCCACCGCTGATCGATTTGCTGATGTAGCCCTGCTCCCCTCCCCCGCGGAGCGAAGCGACGCAGCGGGGAGGGGTCGGGGGTGGGGGCTCTTACTCACGGGGACGGCGCCATCGGTCGACGCACTCCGCCCCCCACCCGACCGGCCTGCGGCCGGCCACCCTCCCCGCCGCTGCGCGGGGGGAGGGAAAACTTGGGGCACGTTGCTGCCGCAGCCCATCCATTGATCCCCGACCGAAAATCAGCGCTGTGCGAGCGCAGCGAAGCAATCCAGACAATTTCCCGCGTCATTGCGAGCGAAGCGAAGCAATCCAGCGCGTCGCGCACTGAGTGGATTGCTTCGTCGGCTGCGCCTCCTCGCAATGACGATGGAGCGAGACGGAGCATGCCGCAGGCAGAGTCTCCTACCGCGGCGGGCGTCCCTGCTCCGACGCACCCTTGACCGCCTGTTCCAGACTGGCCTGAGCCGAGCCGGGTTTGAGCGGCTGCTGCTGGCTGTCATGCGGCGCCCAGCCGGACAGCCACACCAGCTCAAAGGTGGCGCGGATCCGGCCGTCGGCATCGGAAAACCGCTCGGCATAAAGCTGCGCCATGCGCGTCAGCGTCGCGCGGCGCAGCGGCTGGCGCCTTCGCTCCACCAGCACGTTGGTGGCGCCCATGCGCCGCAGATCCTGCATCAAAGCGAAGGCGTGGTCGTAGCGCACCACCACGCGATCGACATCGGTCACCGGCAGGGCAAAACCGGCGCGTTGCAAGAGCGCGCCGAGATCGCGCAGATCGGCGGCCGGCGCGACGCGCGGCGACACGCCGCCCTCGATCTCGGCTTCGGCGGCGGCAAAGGCCTGGCGCAGCTCGGTGAGCGTGTCGCCGCCGGTCAGCACCGCCAACAACAACCCGTCCGGCTTCAGCGCCCGCCGCAACTGCGCCAGCACGCCGGGCAGATCGTTGACGAATTGCAGCGCCAGCGCTGATACCACGAGATCCAGCGATTGCGGCGCGAGGCGAAGATGCTCATCGTCCGGCACTTCCACCGCTTGAAGCGCGCCAAGTTGGCCTGCCAGCGCGGTGCGCAGCTGCGCGGTCGGCGTGCCAAGATCGGCGGCGCAACTAAAATCGCGTAGCACCGCGTGCAGCCGATCAGTCATCTCCTCGGTGACGCGATCGAGCAGAAAGGTCGCCGGATCGCGCGCAGCGGCGCGCTCCAGCCTGCGCCGCAACTGCACGCGATCGAACAACAGCGGAGCCGCAGCCATCGCCGCGCTTAGTTGAGCTTTGACGCCGCGGCCGGGCTCTGCTGCGGCGCTTCCAGCATCTTCAACACCGCATCGAGCGCGTTGCGCAGATGCTGCGCGCCGGCATGGCTGCAGCGCAGCCGCGCGGTGGTGACGAATTTCACCTCGACCGAGCCATCCGCCAGCGGATTGAGCGTGCGCGCCGCAAGCTCAATCTCGACCGCATTGGCCATCACGCCATGGGCCGGGGCGATATCGAAATAGATATGCGGCGCATTGTTGAGATCGATATAGGTCACGGTTTCAGCCGGTTTTTCCTTCGGGTCGGACAACGCCATCTCCTCGGTTTGCATCACGCGCGGACGGCGCGCTTGGCGCCGAGCCTTCACCGGACACCATCGCCCCGTTCGAGCCTTGCGGCAAGTTGCGGCGGCAGCTTGACGCTGACCTGCGGCAAGCTAGCCTCGCACGATGCAGGCGGAACCTCCGATGGTACAGGGCGACGCGGCAGCCGGCGTGATGCGCGCCGGCGTGCGGCTGCGCGATGCGCTGTGGCGGGTCTGCAGACGCGGTGCAAAGGCCGTGCTTGATGTCACGCTGCCGACGCTATGCCTGAACTGCCGCGAGCCGGTGGCCGGCGACGGGCTGTGCGCGGCGTGCTGGTCACAGCTTGGCTTCATCGAGCCGCCTTATTGCGAGCGGCTCGGCATTCCGTTCGTCTACGATCCCGGCCCCGGCCTCTTGTCGATGCAGGCGATCGCCGCGCCGCCGGCCTATACGCGGGCGCGCGCCGCGGTGCGCTATGACGAGGTGGCGCGCAGCCTGGTGCATGCGCTGAAATTCCATGACCGCGTTGAGCTCGCGCCCACCATGGGGCGCTGGATGGCGCGCGCCGCGGCGCCGCTCATCGCCGACGCTGATCTGATCGTGCCGGTGCCGCTGCATTGGCGGCGCGGCTTTTCGCGGCGCTACAATCAGTCCGGCGCGCTCGCGCTGGCGATCAGCCGCGCCTGCGGCCGGCCGCTCGCCGGCGACGTGCTGCGGCGAATCCGCCCAACGGCGCATCAGATCGGGCTGTCGCGCGCAGAACGGGCCGCCAATGTGCAGGGCGCATTCCGAGTACCGCCGGAGCGCGCCAGCGCGGTGCAGGGCCGGCGGATTTTGCTGGTCGACGACGTGCTGACCTCGGGCGCCACCGCCGATGCCTGTGCGCGGGCACTGCTGCGCGCCAAGGCGGCGGCGGTCGATCTGGTGGTGTTTGCGCGGGTTGTGGACACTCCGGGCTCCCCCATATAATGAGCCCAACTTTGTCAATCCGAGTGCGACATGACTGCTGCCATCGAAATCTTCACGCGGCCGGGCTGTGGCTATTGCAGCGCGGCCCGTTCGTTGCTGACCCGCAAGAACGCCGCCTTCACCGAATACGACGTGTCGGTCGATCCGACTTACCGTGAGCGGATGGCGGAGCGGGTCGGCCCCGGCGCCACTTTTCCGCAGATCTTCATCGGCCCTCAGCATGTCGGCGGCTGCGACGACCTCTATGCGCTCGATCGCGAGGGCAAGCTCGACGCGATGCTGGCCGGCACGGCTGGCCCATGAGCACCGCCGGCAGCTTTACCGCGGCGCTGGTGCAATTGCGCGCCGGCTTGCGCCCGGAACCCAATCTCGAACAGGCCACCAGCCTGATCCGCGAAGCCGCCGCCTCGGGCGCTGACTACGTGCTCACGCCTGAGGTGAGCAACATGATGCAGCTCAACCGCGAGGCACTATTCGCGCAGCTTTGCAGCGAGGCGGATGATCCGTCGCTGCGCGCTTATCGCGCGCTCGCCAAAGAGCTGAACATTCACCTGCATATCGGCTCGCTGGCGCTGAAAGCCTCGCCCGATCGCGCGGTGAACCGCTCGTTCCTGATCTCGCCGCAGGGCGCGATCCTGGCGAGCTATGACAAGATCCATATGTTCGACATCGATCTCGATAATGGCGAAAGCTATCGGGAATCGGCGAACTACCAGCCCGGCGAAACCGCGGTGCTGGCCGATCTGCCCTGGGGCCGGTTCGGGCTGACGATCTGCTACGATCTGCGCTTTCCGGCGCTGTACCGCGCGCTGGCCGAAGCCGGTGCGTCGTTCATCACCGTGCCCTCGGCGTTCACGCGGCCAACTGGCGAAGCGCATTGGCACACCTTGCTGCGCGCGCGCGCCATCGAAAACGGCTGCTTCATTTTCGCCGCCGCGCAAGGCGGGCTGCATGAGAACGGCCGCGAGACCTTTGGCCATTCGCTGATCGTCGATCCCTGGGGCGAAGTGCTGGCGGAAGGCGGCGTTGATCCCGGGGTGATCATGGCCAGCATCGATCCCAGCAAAGTCGCCAAGGTGCGCAAGTCGATTCCGTCGCTGCGCCACGGCCGGCGTTTTTCCGTGATCGAACCGAAGACGCCGCCCGGCCACCTGCATCTGGTGCGGGACCCGGCATGATCCGCTACGCACTACGCTGCGAGCAGGGCCACGGCTTCGATAGCTGGTTTCCAAGCTCGTCGGCTTACGACCGTCAGGTGAAGCAGGGCCTGGTGGAATGCCCGCGCTGCGGCTCGGTCAAGGTCGAGAAGGCGATCATGGCGCCGCAGATCGCGCGCAAGAAGGGCCGCGACCCTGTCAGCGAACCGGCTGTTGCGGAGGCGGCCGCCCCGGTGCCGGCTCAGGCGCCGGCCGAGGCGGATTCGTCATCGCCGCTGATGTTGGCGCAGGAGCGCGAATTGCGCGCCAAGCTGCGGGAGCTGCGCGAGCACATCACCAAGGTCGCCGACAATGTCGGGCCGGGCTTTGCCGATGAAGCGCGCAAGATGCATTACGGCGAGATCGAGCACCGGCCGATCTACGGCCAGGCCTCGACTGATGAAGCGCGGGCGCTGATCGACGAGGGCATCGAGGTGATGCCGCTGCCGCTGCTGCCGGACGATCGCAACTGACAACCGCTCGTCGTCGTCGCGGGCGCTGATGACCTTTCACTGTCATTGCGAGCGCAGCGAAGCAATCCAGCGGGCCGGCTCAGCAAAACTGGATTGCTTCGTCGCGTAGCCTGTGCCCGGACGGCGCACAGCGCCGATCCGGGTACTCCTCGCAATGACGACGGATCGAGACGCCACCCCTGCTCCCCTCCCCCGCGGCGCGCAGCGACGCAGCGGGGAGGGGTCGGGGGTGGGGGCTCTTAATCACCGAGGATGGCGCTATTGGTCGAAGCACTGCGCCCCCCACCCGACCGGCCTGCGGCCGGCCACCCTCCCCACCGCTACGCGGGGGGAGGGAAAACTTGGGTCCCGCTGCTGACGCAGCCATTCCATTGATCCCAGACTGATAATCAGCCCCGTCATTGCGAGCGCAGCGAAGCAATCCAACGGGCCGGCTCAGCAAAACTGGATTGCTTCGTCGCGTAGCCTGTGCCCGGACGGCGCACAGCGCCGATCCGGGTACTCCTCGCAATAACGAGGGGAGTCAGAGGATGGCGTCATTCCGGGATGCGCGCCTTCGCGCGCAGACCCGGAATCTCGCTGTTATCAGCTTCGGATTCCGGATTCGAACGGTACGGCGCGCCGCGGAATGACTTGAAAGCCTCCCATCACTGCGGGAAAGTGCTGCCATGACCCCCGACTCGGTGCTGTCCTGGCAATTCTGGGCACTGCTGGCGGCGCTGTTTGCAGCGCTGACCGCGATCTTTGCCAAGATCGGCGTCACCGAGATCGACTCCGACCTCGCCACCTTGATCCGCACAATGGTGGTGCTGATCAGCCTGGCGCTATTGGTATTCGCCACTGGCAAGCTTGCCAGCCCCGCGACCATCAGCCCGAAGACCTGGCTGTTCCTGGTGTTGTCCGGGCTGTGCACCGGCGCATCCTGGCTGTGCTATTTCCGCGCGCTCAAGCTTGGGCCGGCGTCGCTGGTGGCGCCGATCGACAAGCTGAGCGTGGTGCTGGTGGCGCTGTTTGCGTTTGCGGTGCTCGGCGAACGGCCGACGCTGCAACAATGGCTCGGCATTGCCTTGATCGGCGCCGGCGCGGTGCTGATCGCGGTGCGGTAGCGGCGGCTACAAGGCAATCAGCATCGCCACGCCGGCGACGATCATCATTGTGCCGATCAATTCGCGCGGCAGCAACGGCTGCTTGAACGTGTAGTAGGCCACCGCCTGCGCGAACACCACTTCCACCAATGCCAGCGTGCGGACATTGGCGGCGGCCGTGAGCGCGAATGCCAAAAACCAGAATTGCGAGGCCAGCGCGCCGACGAAGCCGGCCGCCATTGACGGCCACCACAGCCGAAAAATCTCGCGCAGTGCCTGCGGCTGGCGCAGCCCGAGATAAAGCAGCATCAGCAGCGTTTGCAGCCCGAGCGTGAACAGCAGCGTGGTGGTGGCCGCGGTGACGAATGACACCTCCGGCACCGCCAAAATCGCGCCGCGAAATCCGACCGCCGACAGCGCGAAACCGGCCGCGGCCGCCAGGCCGAGCACGGTCGGGCGCAGGCTGCCAAAACCCTTGGCACCACCGGGGCGCAGCGCGGTGATCACCACGCCCAAAGTGGCGATCAGGATCGCCAGCACTTTGGGCCAGGTGAGATGATCGCCGAGAAACACGAAGCCGAACATCGCGGTCTGAATGGCTTCGGTTTTCAGATAAGCGGTGGTGACCACGAATGAGCGATCGGTCATCGCCGCCAGCATCAAGCCGGTGCCGGCGATCTGGCTGACCGCGCCGAGCACCAGCCAGGGCCAGAACGCCGCTGTCGGCTGCGGCAGCGGATCGCCGCTGGCCAGCATCACCACGACGAAGAACAGGATCGCGAACGGAAAGCCGAACAGAAAGCGGATCGCGGTCGCGCCCCAGGTGCCGAGCGGGGCGGTGAGATGGCGCTGCATGGCATTGCGCGCCACCTGGCCGACCGCGCCGATCAGCGTGAAGGGAATCCAGAGCGTGGCGACAGACAACATGGCGGCGACGATGGGCGCGAACGGCAGCGAAGCAATGAAGTGGAGCAGTGCAACGTGACCGCCACCGGCAGCGCGGTCAACTCACGCAGCCCTCATGCCGCTACGCCCAGAACGCAGGGGCGAGCCGAAGATGTTCGGCCTGGTCGCAATGCCCCCTCACCCGGATCAGCGCTACGCGCTGATCCGACCTCTCCCCGCAAGCGGGGAGAGGTGAAAGCAATGCCGCCCGTGAGGGAAAGACTAACGATCCCGCCTCCGCCACTGCCTTCTGCACGCGCTCCCTCTGGCACGGCCTGCTCCCTCTCCCCGCGTGCGGGGAGAGGGGTGGGGTGAGGGGGCGTTGCTGTTGAGCGAAGCGGTCGATCTGGCGAGAAACGCGGCCGCATATCGGTGCGGCAATTGAGGATCATGGCGTCGAAGCGCTGTGCCAGGCCCCTCACCCGCCCCGGCTGCGCCGGTGCGACCTCTCCCCGCAAGCGGGGAGAGGTGAAACACCACGTCATTGCGAGCGCAGCGAAGCAATCCAGGACTTCAAAGTCGAGCAGACCTCACGCTCCTCCGCAAAGGGAGAGCATCCGGCCACGCGATACGCCTGCCACTAACCGGCGACGTTCTCCGCGACCATCATGTAATTGACGTCCATGTCGGCCGACAGCGTCCACTTGTCGGCGAGCAGGTTGTAGACCAGCCCGGACTGTTCGGTGACGGTGAGCTTGCTGTCCTGCAGGAAGCGCGTCAGCTCGTCGGGGGTGACGAACTTGTCCCACTGATGGGTGCCGCGCGGCAGCCAGCGCATCACATATTCGGCGCCGACGATCGCGAGCGCAAAACTCTTCCAATTGCGGTTGAGCGTCGCCACCACCATCATGCCGGTCGGCTTCATCATCGCCGCGCAGCGCGACAGGAATGCGCGCACGTCGGTGACGTGCTCGATCACCTCCATCGCCAGCACGATGTCGAAGCGCTCGCGCGGGTCCATCTGCTCAACGGTGGTGTTGCGATAGTCGATCGACAGCTGCGACTTGTCGGCGTGCAGCTTGGCGGCGGCGATATTGGTGGCGGCGGGATCGATGCCGATCACCTGGGCGCCAAGCCGGGTGAACGGTTCGCACAAAAGTCCGGCGCCGCAGCCGATATCGATCATGCGCAAGCCGGCCAGGCAGCTCAGGCTTTTCGGATTGCGGTCGAATTTGCGGCAGGCGGCATCGCGGATGAAGGCGACGCGATGCGGATTGATCTTGTGCAGCGGCGCCATCCGCCCGGTCGGGTCCCACCATTCGGCCGACAGCTTGGAGAACTTGGCGATTTCGGCGGGATCGACGGTCGAGGCTGCGCCGCCGGTCGGATTTGATTGCATGGCCATGGCTTGCGCCGTTGCTCCTATCGGGCAGTGATCGAGTTGCGAAACGCCGACGGCGCCGCGATGGTTCGGATGGTTCGCCTCATACAGCACCGCTCTTTCGGTTGCAGCGTCGAACTCCGTTTCCGACCATCGCTGTCCCCTGACAAGCGCGATCGCCCGACAGGGGGTTTTGGCGGTCCAAGCCGGCATGCTCCCCGCCTCGACGGTGCCGAGGCGCGGTTGCTTGCCCGCGATCGCATCGGTATGTATACGCGCCTTCCGGCGCCGCGTCGCGGATTCCGCGATATTTCTTACTCGTTGTTTTCAGGGATTGCACTATCGGTCATGGGCCGGCTCGTCATGAAATTCGGCGGCACGTCCGTCGCCAATCTCGATCGCATCCGCAACGTCGCGCAGCACGTGAAGCGCGAAGTGGATGCCGGCCATCAAGTTGCGGTGGTGGTGTCGGCCATGTCCGGCAAAACCAACGAGCTGGTGGCGTGGTGCCGCGACGCCTCGGCGATCCACGATGCCCGGGAATACGACGCCGTGGTCGCCTCGGGCGAGCAGGTGACGTCGGGCCTGCTGGCGATTGCGCTGCAGGCGATCGGCATCCAGGCGCGCTCGTGGCAGGGCTGGCAGATCCCGATCCTGACCAGCGACGCCCATGCGTCGGCGCGGATCGTCGATATCGACGGCAGCGAGCTCATCAAGCGCTTCGAGGAGCGCAAGGAAGTGGCGGTGATTGCCGGCTTCCAGGGCATTCATGCCGAAACCGGCCGAATCACCACGCTTGGCCGCGGCGGTTCCGACACTTCGGCAGTGGCGATCGCGGCGGCGGTGAAGGCCGACCGCTGCGACATCTACACCGATGTCGATGGCGTCTACACCACCGACCCGCGGGTGGTGCCGAAGGCCAAGCGGCTCGACAAGGTGGCTTTCGAGGAAATGCTGGAACTGGCGTCGCAGGGCGCCAAGGTGCTGCAGGTCCGTTCGGTGGAACTCGGCATGGTGCACAACATGCCGATCTTCGTACGATCGTCGTTTGACAAGCCGGAAGATATCGATCCGCACGGCACGCCGCCGGGCACGCTGATCTGCAGCGAGGAGAAAATCATGGAAAATCATGTCGTCACCGGCATCGCCTTCTCCAAGGACGAGGCCCAGATCTCGGTGCGCCGGATCGAGGACAAGCCGGGCGTCGCCGCCTCGATCTTCGTGCCGCTCGCCGAGGCCAATATCAACGTCGATATGATCGTGCAGAGCGTGTCGGAAGACGGCCGCGCCACCGACCTGACCTTCACGGTGCCGGCCGCGGACTTTGCGCGCGCCAAGCAGACCATCACCTCGGCGCAGGACAAGATCGGCTATGCCAGCTTCGACAGCGAAACCGACGTCGCCAAGGTGTCGGTGATCGGCTCGGGCATGCGCAGCCACGCCGGCGTCGCCGCCCAGGCGTTCCGGGCGCTGGCCGCGAAAAACATCAACATCCGCGCCATCACCACCTCGGAAATCAAATTCTCGGTGCTGATCGACGCCGCCTATACCGAACTGGCGGTGCGCACCCTGCACACGCTGTACGGCCTGGACCAGGCCTAGGCCCGGCGCCATCAACAGGGCCCAGCCGGCGGCGCGCAACGCAGGCCGGCTGGCAGGTGATTTGCTTGGCAATTCAAGCTTCAATTCGGTATACGGCCTGACGGGCCTGCGCGGTCCGTCGCCAGCCTTCCGGAACACTCCCGCTGCCTCAAAGCAGGATGTTTCGACCAAGCCGACTGCACCAGAACCGCCCAAGCGGGTGGGTAGGTACCGTTGACGGTCGATGCCGGGCGGCCGACACGACGGAGGGCAGGCTCAGCCGCCGGTGCCGCGCGGCTGCATTGATCGATATCCAGGCAAAGCCGGGCGATCGGTGCGAACTGGTTGAATCTGAGTTGACCCACGATCCGTGCCGAGCGGATCGTGGCAGTAGGGAGATGGCGGACAATGCGGAGCACGTCGGGTGGCCCCCGCGTCTTGCTGAGGCGGCTCCGCGAAACCATGGCGGAGCAAGTCTCCGCGCAGGAACGTCTCGACAAGATCGTGGTGCTGATCGCCGCCAACATGGTGGCGGAGGTGTGCTCGACCTATGTGCTGCGCGTCGACAACACCCTCGAACTGTACGCCACCGAGGGCCTCAACCGCGACGCCGTGCACAAGACCGTCCTGAACGCGCATGAGGGCTTGGTCGGCCTGGTCGCCTCGGAAGCCACCCCGCTCAATCTGTCCGACGCGCAAAGCCACCCGGCGTTTGCGTTCCGCCCGGAAACCGGCGAAGAAATCTATCATTCCTTCCTCGGCGTGCCGATCCTGCGCGCCGGCAATACGCTCGGCGTGCTGGTGGTGCAGAACCGCGCCAAGCGCACCTATGTCGAGGAAGAAGTCGAGGCGCTGCAGACCACCGCCATGGTGGTCGCGGAAATGATCGCCTCGGGCGAATTGTCGGCGCTGGCAGAGCCCGGCGCCGAGCCGGCGGCGCGGCATTCGGTGCACAAGACCGGCGCGGTGCTGTCAGACGGCATCGCGCTTGGCCATGTGGTGCTGCACGAGCCGCGCGTCGTCATCACCAATTACATCGCCGAAGACCTCGCCAAAGAGGTGAAGCGCCTCGACGCCGCGCTCACCAAGCTGCGCGCCGACCTCGACCGCATGCTGGAGCGCGGCGATTTCGCCGAAGGCGGCGAGCACCGCGACGTGCTCGAAGCCTACCGGATGTTCGCCAACGACCATGGCTGGTCGCACAAGCTGCATGAGGCGGTCGCCACGGGCCTCACCGCCGAAGCCGCGGTCGAGCGCGTGCAGTCCGACACCCGCGCGCGGATGCTGCGTTCCACCGATCCTTATCTGCGCGACCGGCTGCACGATCTGGAAGACCTCGGCTATCGCCTGATGCGGCAGCTGGTCGGCCAGGACCATGCGCCCTCGCGCGAGCAATTGCCCGACAACGCCATTCTGATCGCCCGTTCGATGGGCCCGGCGGCGCTGCTCGATTACGATCGCAAGCGGCTGCGCGGCCTGGTGCTGGAGGAAGGCACCGCCAATTCCCACGTCTCGATCGTGGCGCGGGCGCTCGGCATCGCCGCGGTCGGCGAAGTGCCGAACGCGCCGGGCATCGCCGATCCGGGCGATCCGATCATCGTCGATGGCACCACCGGCTCGATCTATGTGCGGCCGTCCGCTGAAATCGAGGCCGCCTATACCGAGCGGGTCCGGTTCCGGGCGCGGCGCCAGGCGCAATATTCCGCGCTGCGCGACCTGCCCTGCGTCACCAAGGACGGCCAGCCGATCGACCTGATGATCAATGCCGGCCTGGTGATCGACCTACCGCATATCGAAGACACCAATTGCTCCGGCGTCGGCCTGTTCCGCACCGAGCTGCAATACATGATCGGCCAGAGCCTGCCGCGCTCCAGCGACCAGCTCGCGCTGTACCGCGCCGTGCTCGATGCCGCCGGCCCCAAGCCGGTCACGTTCCGCACGCTCGATATCGGCGGCGACAAAGCGCTGCCCTATATGGAGACCGTGGTCGAAGAGAACCCGGCGCTCGGCTGGCGCGCGATCCGGCTCGGCCTCGACCGGCCCGGTCTGCTGCGCAGCCAGATCCGCGCGCTGCTGCGCGCCGGTGGCGGCCGCTATCTGCGCATCATGTTCCCGATGATCTCCGAGGTCGCCGAGTTCGACGCCGCCAAGGCGATCGTCGAACGCGAGCTGACTTATCTGCGCCAGCACGGCCACACGCTGCCGGAGCGGATCGACGTCGGCACCATGCTGGAAGTGCCGGCGCTGCTCTATCAGCTCGACGAATTGCTGGAGCGCGTCGATTTCATCTCGGTCGGCTCCAACGATCTGTTCCAGTTCACCTTCGCGGTCGATCGCGGCAACGCGCGGGTCGCCGACCGTTTTGACGGGCTGTCGACGCCGTTCCTGCGGGTGCTGCGCCATATCGTGCAGCGCGCCCAGCTTGCCAAGCGCCCGGTGTCGCTGTGCGGCGAGATGGCGTCGCAGACCATCGGCGCGCTGGCGCTGATCGCGCTCGGCTATCGCTCGCTGTCGCTGTCGGCGATCGCCCACGGCCCGGTGAAAGCGATGATCCTCGATCTCGACGCCGGCAAAGCCGCAGCCATGATGACCAAGCTGCTGAACGCGCCGGCAGGCAGCGTGTCGATCCGCCAAAAGCTGACGGAATTCGCCGAGGCTGAAGGGCTGTCCTTGTAGCGAAGCTCTGCGCCGCTTCGCCTGCCCTTCGCTTTGCTGCCATCCTTGTCGAGACACCCCATGTCGCCCTCGCTGCCCGAAGCCAAACTGGACCTGCTGCTCGCCCGCCATGCCGCGCTGGAAGCCGAGCTGATGGGGCCGGTCAATGCCGACAACTACGTCAAGATCACCCGCGAACTCGCCGAGCTGAACGAGCTGGTCGAGGCGGTGAAGGCCTATCGCCAGGTGCGCGACGAGATCGGCGACATCGACGCGATGCTGGCCGATCCCGACACCGACCCCGAGATGCGGGCCATGGCCGAGGCCGAGCAGGCCGCGCTCGCCGACCACGTCCAGGAGCTGATCCAGCAGATCCGGATCGCGCTGTTGCCCAAGGACGCGATGGACGAGCGCAACGTGATGCTGGAAATCCGCGCCGGCACCGGCGGCGACGAAGCCTCGCTGTTCGCCGGCGACCTGTTCCGGATGTATGAGCGCTTTGCCGCGCTGCAGGGCTGGAGCGTCGAGGTGATTTCAACCTCTGAAGGCACGGTCGGGGGTTTTAAGGAAATCATCGCCGAGGTGAAGGGCCGCGGCGCGTTCGCCAAGCTGAAATTCGAATCGGGGGTGCACCGGGTGCAGCGCGTGCCCGACACCGAGACCCAGGGCCGCATCCACACCTCGGCGGCGACCGTGGCGGTGCTGCCCGAGGTCGAAGAACTCGACGTCGAGATCAAGCAGGAAGACCTGCGCATCGAGACCATGCGCGCCCAGGGCGCCGGCGGCCAGCACGTCAACAAGACCGAATCGGCGATTCGCATCACCCATTTGCCGACCGGCATCATGGTGATGATGCAGGACAGCCGCTCGCAGCACAAAAACCGCATGTCGGCGATGAACATCCTGCGCTCGCGCATCTATGACGCCGAGCGGCAGCGCGCCGATGCGGCGCGTTCGGCCGAGCGCAAGGAAAAGGTCGGCTCTGGCGACCGCTCCGAGCGCATCCGCACCTATAATTTCCCGCAAGGCCGCGTCACCGACCACCGCATCAACCTGACGCTGTACAAGCTGCCGCAGGTGATCGCCGGCGATAGCTTGGGCGAATTGATCGACGCGCTGACCACCGAGCACCAGGCGGCGCAGCTCGCCGCGCAAGGTGATTAGCGGCGAAGTGAGCATGAGCGTCGCGGCGCGCCCCCTCACCCGGCGAGCTTCGCTCGCCCCCCGATCCCACAAGGGCAGAGGGAATTAAGGACCGCGGGCTTGAACGATCCCCGACCAGGCGTGCCGCTCGCCGGCCAGACCATCGCCGCCGCACGCCGCAGCTTGGCGTCGCATTTGCGCGGCCACGGCCTCGAATCACCCGATCTCGAGGCAAGGCTGCTGATCGGCGCGGCGCTGCAGCTCGATCTCACCGGCCTGGTGCGCCATGCGGAACGGGCGCTGACCGCCGCCGAAGCCGACGGCTTGGAAGCGATGGCGCGCCGCCGAATCGCTGGCGAGCCGATCGCGCGCATCATCGGCAGCCAGGAATTTTGGGGCCTCGACTTTGCTCTCTCCGCAGAGACGCTGGTGCCACGGCCGGATACCGAAACGCTGATCGACGCCGCGCTCGATCTCATCCCGGCAGGCCGCGGCGGCGCGGCGCTGCGAATCGCCGATCTGGGCACCGGCACCGGCGCGATCCTGCTGGCACTGCTGTCGGAATGGCCGGGCGCGTTCGGCATCGCCACCGATCTGAGCCTGGGCGCGCTGCACACCGCGCGCGGCAACGCCCGAAAGCTGGGGCTCGCCGAGCGGGCGCATTTTGTGGCCTGCGACTATGCCAGCGCGCTGGCGCCGGGCTTTGACCTGATCGCCTCCAACCCGCCCTACATCCCGGCCGCCGAGATCGGAACCCTGGCGATCGAGGTCCGCGACCACGATCCGCGCCGGGCGCTCGACGGCGGCGATGACGGGCTCGACGCCTATCGACGGATCGCTCCGCAGGCTGCGGCGTTGTTAAGGAGCGGCGGTCTGGTGCTGCTGGAGGTCGGCCAGGGCCAGAGCGCTGCGGTGGCCGAATTGCTGGAACTGGCCGGGTTAACGATTGATCAACCACCCCGCTACGACCTCGGCGGTATTGCCCGAGTGGTGATCGGCCGCAAACCATGACCGCAGGGATCGGAATAGCTTGCAAAAAACTGCTTGGAATATCGCGTGAGAGCGACTACGTTCCGGCCACGACATAGGTCCAGGGATGCGGGCCCCGCGCATGCTGCGGGTGAGGGCGCAGGTTCTCGGCAATGAGAACGCCCTGATCAATTTGGTTCCAAAAGATGGGTTGGTTGAGCGCGCCAGCGACGCTGCGCAGCTTGCACCCGCGAAGCGGACGAAAGCCTGTTTTGCTCTTGATAACTCACGTGAGGCGACCTGAGCTTGTCCCGGCTGGCTGACTGAGTCGGACCGGCCGGTGGGCGTTGACGCTCGCCGGCGACAGGGAACGCGTTTGCGAACGCGGCAGTCGGCACAAAGATCTGAACGGCGGTGCAATCGGGATGCTTGGCGCGTCCGGCGACGGCCGCGGCAACCTCGAATCTCTTGGGTGTGGTGAGAAGGCTCGACATGAGGAACGGTCAGAACAACAATAAGCGGCTGCGCAACCGGAATAATAATGGCAACAACAACCGGCGCGGCCAGAATCCGTTGACCAGGGTTTTCGAATCCAACGGTCCCGACATCAAAATCCGCGGCACTGCCTCCCACGTCGCCGAGAAATACGTGCAACTGGCCCGCGATGCCCGCAGCTCCGGTGACCCGGTTGCCGCCGAAAACTATTATCAGCACGCCGAGCACTACTTCCGGTTGATCGCCGCCGCCCAGGAGCAGTTCCGCCAGAATCAGCCGCAGCCGCGCATCGACAACGACACGCAGGACGACGGCCCGGATTTCGACAGCGACGGCTATTCCAATTTTGGCGCCGAGCCGGGCCTGCCGGCCGCCCCCGTTGCCGTCCAACCGCAGCCCCAGCCGCGCGAACACCGCCCGCAGCCGCAATACCAGCCGCAGCCGATGCAGCCGAGCAGCGACAGTGTCGATCGGCTGCCGTCGTTCATCACCGGCCCGCAGCCGCAGATCAACGGCTCGAGCTTCGAGGGCGGCGACCGCCCGGACCGCTATCCGCCGCGCCGTCGGCGCCGTTCCCCGGGTCCGCGCGGCGAAGCAGCCGGCGTGGCGCCGGTGGCCGCTCCGGCGGCAGCGGTGGCCGACGACTTCTCGGCGCCGAGCAACGAGTAATTCGGGTCGCTGGACCGCCCCATTGATCGCGTGATGGCCGGGCTTGTCCCGGCCATTGTCGTCTCTGAGCTTGTTGAGCTTGACGCTGACGGGTTCCACCCATGACCCATCATGCCCGTGCTTGAGCGCGGGCATCCGAGGTTGGGCGGGTCTTTGGACGTCAGCGGCTCGGCGTGGGCGGCGGCAAGGCACGCACGGGATTGCCGTCGGCCTGCGGCTCCATCCGGCTCGGCACCAGCACCGGCTGCAACGCCGGGATCAGCCGGGTGCGCTCGCGGCGCACCGGCGTCGCCCGCACCACCTCCTTGGTGGCTTCCACGATATGGACCCCGGCAAACGGCAGCGACATTGCCGCGCCGACCCGCTCCCAGGCCGGGGCCGATTGCAGCATCCATTGGTGCTCGACCGGCGGCAGGAACAGCGCATCGCTCCAATTGACTGGCGTGAACCAGCAGCGCCGCAACAGTTCGGCGATCTGCGAGCGCGAATAGGGCCGGCCGTGGCCGAACGGCGTGGTGTCGGTGCGCGCCCAGACCCCGCCGCGATTGGGCACAATCGCCATCAGCCGGCCTGACGGCGCCAGCACCCGCCACAATTCCCGCATTAAACCATCGGGATCGTCCGACATTTCCAAAGCATGGACGATCAGGATGCGATCGACCGCGGCGTCCGGCAGCGGCAGCGAGCATTCCTCGACCAGCGTCGACAGCGTCGGCCGCGCGGTCGGCCATTTCAGCACGCCCTGCGCCGCCGGCATGAATGCCAGGCAGCGTTCGCAATCCTTGCGAAACAGCCCAAGATAGGGCGTCGAATAGCCGAGCCCGACCACCCGCAGCCCATGGGCGTTCGGCCAATGCCCGACGATGCCACGGTTGATCAGCCGCCGTGCCATTGCGCCGAGGCGATTGGAGTAGAAATTGCGCAGCTCGATCACATCGATCGTCATGATCCGCTTCTACCACGTCGCCAAAGGCGGCCGAGCCTCGCCCGATCGCCGGAAATCGCTCATTGCCGCGGGAGCGTTAACGCCATATTTCACCCGACCAGGGGCCGCCCGCCCCCTCCGAGCGATCACCTGTACGGAGCTTTCATGGCCGCCGAGATCCGCCTGTCTCCCTGCCTGAACGACAATTTCGGTTACCTGGTGCACGACGCCAGCACCGGCGCCACCGCCGCGATCGATGCGCCGGACGCCGCGCCGATCCGCGACACGCTGCAGCGCGAAGGCTGGACCCTCACCGATATTCTGCTGACCCATCATCACGGCGATCATGTCGGCGGGGTGGCGGCGCTCAAGGAGGCATATGGCTGCCGCGTCGTCGCGCCGCACGATAGGACGGCGGCGCTGCCCCTGGTCGACCTGCGGGTCGCCCAGGGTGATGTGGTCAAGGTTGGCAGCCTGCTGGCGCGCGTATTGGAGACACCGGGACATACACTTGATCATGTGGTTTACGTGTTCGACGACGACAAGGTGGTGTTCACCGGCGACACGCTGTTTTCGCTCGGCTGCGGCCGCTTGTTCGAGGGCAGCTACCCGATGATGTGGGATTCGCTGCTCAAGCTGCGCGCGCTGCCCGACGACATGCTGATGTATTGCGGCCATGAATACACCGCGGCCAACGTCAAATTCGCGCTGACGATCGAGCCTACCAATCCCGCGCTGCTGGCCCGCGCCGCTGAGGTGACCGAATTGCGCAGCGCCGGCCAGCCGACCATTCCGGTGCGGCTCGGCGTTGAGAAGAGCGCCAACGTATTTCTGCGCGCCGACGATCCGGCGGTCGCCGCCGGGGTACGGCTCAAGGGTGCCGATCCGATCGCCGTGTTCACAGAACTACGCGAACGCAAGAACAAGTTTTAATGCCCCATCCGCCCCAGCTCAGCGCCCACGACATCATCGCCCGGCTCGGGCTGCAGCCGCATCCCGAGGGCGGCCATTATCGCGAGACCTTTCGCGATCCCCGCGGCCAGGACGATGGCCGCGCCCACTCCACCGCGATCTATTTCCTGCTGGCGCGCGGCGAGCGCTCACATTGGCACCGGATCGATGCCGTCGAGATCTGGCACTATTACGCCGGCGCGCCGCTGACGCTGCGGATCGCCGATGGCACCGGGCTGCGCACGCTGCGGCTCGGCGCCGATCTCGCCGCGGGCGAGCTGCCGCAAGGCATCGTGCCGCCCCATGCCTGGCAGGCGGCGGAAAGCGAAGGCGACTGGACGCTGGTCGGCTGCACGGTGGCGCCGGGCTTTGACTTCGCCAGTTTTGAGCTGGCCGACAAGGACTGGTCGCCGCCTTACGCGTGACGAGCCGCGACCGATCAGGACCGCTTGCGCCAGATCATGTCCTTGGCGGCGATCAGCCCGCCGCCGGCGATCAGCACTGCGGCAAAGCCGAGCGCCAGGCTCGGCTGCGCGTAGCCGGCCAGGATCAAACAGCCGGTCGATAGCAGCGGCGTCGCGTAAGAGGCTGCACCGATCACCCGGATATCGCCGCGCTTCATGCCGATGTCCCAAGCATAGAACGCCGCGCCGACCGGACCGATACCGAGCGCCAGCGCCGACAGCCAAGCCAGCGCGCTTTGCGGCCACACGGTCTCTTCGACCATGACATGCACCAGCGCCGCCAGCAGCGCGGTGACGGCGCAGAAACCGGCGACCGCATCGGTCGGCACCGCGCGCAGCTGGCGCGACATCACCGAATAGCTCGCCCACACGAACGCCGCGACGAACGCCGCGCCAAGACCGATCAGATGACCGCGCTCGAATTGCGCCGCAGCATTGCCGGCGAACAGCAGCACGGTACCGAGCAGCCCGAGCAGCGCGCCCAGCAAATGATGCCAGCGCAATGTCTCGCCGGGCAGCAAGGATGAGAACAGCACGATCAGCAGCGGCCAAAGATAATTGACCAGCCCGGCCTCGGCCGGCGGCGCGAGCCGCAGCGCCAGGAAATACAGCGCGTGATAGCCGAACAGCCCGCCGACGCCGACCGCCCAGGCGAGCGGTGGCTGCTTCAGCGCGGACACCGCGCCCGGCCGCAGCAACAGGCCGAGCGAACACACCAGCGCGCCAATCGCGAAGGTCATCGCCAAGAGCTGGAACGCGGGGATCGTGCCGGTGGCGACCGTCATCACCGCCAGCAGCGACCACATTGCGATGGCGCTCAGTCCGATCAGCGTGGCACTGCGCACCGTCATAGCGCGTTGCTCGCCATGACGGCGCCAGCGCCGCGAATCAGCTCATGAATTGCCCGCCATTGATCGACAGCGTCGAGCCGGTGATGAAGCCCGCTTCGTCCGCGGCAAGAAACACCACGCCGCGCGCAATTTCTTCCGGCTCGCCCAGCCGATTGACCGGGATCAGTGGCAGAATATTCTTTTCGAGCACCTCTTTGGGCACCGCCTGTACCATCTCGGTGTTGATGTAACCGGGGCAGATCACATTGACGGTGATGCCGCCGCGCGCGTTCTCCAGCGCCAGCGCTTTGCTGAAGGCAATATCGCCCGCCTTGGCCGCCGAGTAGTTGACCTGCCCGAACTGACCCTTCTGGCCGTTGACCGAGGAGATGTTGATGATGCGGCCGAATTTGCGGCTGCGCATCCCTTCGATCACTTGCCGGGTGACATTGAACAGCGAGCCGAGATTGGTGCTGACCACCGCGCCCCATTGTTCGATCGACATTTTGTGAAAGGCACTGTCGCGCGTGATGCCGGCATTGTTGACCAGCACTTCGATCGGACCGAGCTCGGCTTCTACCTTCTTCACGCCGGCGACACAGTCGTCGTACGAGCTCACATCCCATTTGAACACCGGAATTCCAGTCTCGGACCTGAACTTCTCGGCGGCGACATCGTTACCGGCATAGTTCGCTGCGACTCGGTAACCTGCCTCCTTCAGAGCCTTACTGATCGCACCACCGATCCCACGAGTGCCCCCCGTAACCAAAGCGACGCGTGACATATTCCCACTCCTCCCCGCGCGTAAAACCTGGCCCGCGACTTGCGGACCCGGAATCCTGCGCTGCATTTGCCATTGGAAGCGCGATCAGATTCGAGACTTGTTATTGCTGTTGCTGATGACGTCCCCTTTACAGTTCATATCGAGTTAAATCGGCGTTTCGACGAACTTCAAGACAAAAACGCCCGGCACGACGGCCGGGCGTTCAAGATCATTAGGTGCAGTGCAACGATAAGCGCCGCATCATGAGGTGAGCAACGTCAGCCAAATCAGTCGCGCGCCACACACATTGCGATACCCATGCCACCGCCGATGCACAGCGTAGCAAGTCCTTTCTTGGCGTCGCGCCGCTGCATCTCATGCAGCAACGTCACCAGCACGCGGGCGCCGGATGCACCAACCGGATGGCCGATCGCGATCGCGCCGCCATTGACATTGACCTTGGCGAGATCCCAGCCGAGGTCCTTGTTGACGGCGCAGGCCTGAGCCGCAAACGCTTCGTTCGCTTCGATCAGATCGAGATCATCGACAGTCCAGCCGGCCTTCTTCAGCGCGATGCGCGAGGCGGGAATCGGTCCGGTGCCCATGATCGACGGATCGACACCGGCCTGGCCCCACGACACGATGCGCGCCAGCGGCTTCTTGCCTTCCTTGGCAGCCTGCTTGGCGGTCATCAGCACCACCGCGGCGGCACCGTCATTGATGCCGGACGCCGAACCCGCGGTCACGGTGCCGTCCTTCTCGAACGCCGGCCGCAGCTTCGCCATCGCATCCAGCGTCGCGCCGTGGCGCGGATACTCATCGGTATCGACCACCACGTCGCCCTTGCGGGTCTTCACCGTGAACGGCACGATTTCGTCCTTGAACTTGCCGGCCTTCTGCGCCGCTTCGGCCTTGTGCTGCGAGGCGACCGCGAACTCATCCTGCTGCTGCCTTGTGATCTGATACTGCTTGGCGACGTTCTCGGCGGTGTTGCCCATGTGGTAGCCGTTGAACGCATCCCACAGGCCGTCTTTCAGCATGGTATCGACCAGCTCGACCGCGCCCATCTTCACGCCGCCACGCAGATATTGCGCATGCGGCGCCATGCTCATCGATTCCTGGCCGCCAGCGACCACAACTTCGGAATCACCATTGAGCAGCGCCTGATAGCCGAGCGCGACGCTGCGCAGCCCCGAGCCGCACAGCTGATTGACGCCCCAGGCCGGGCTTTCCACCGGAATGCCGGCAGCGATCGACGCCTGACGCGCCGGATTCTGGCCCTGCGCCGCAGTGAGGATCTGGCCCATGATCACTTCGGAAACCCGGCTCGGCTCCAATCCGGCGCGCTCCAGCGCGGCGCGGATCGCCACAGCCCCCAACTCATGTGCAGGTACGGTGGCAAAAGCACCGTTGAAACTTCCGACAGCGGTGCGAGCGGCGCTGACGATGACGACATCGTCGGACATGAGCATTTCTCCTGGGCTTAAACGATTTGGGTACGATTGGACTGAGCTCGCCGGGCGGCGAACCGGGTCTTGGCTATCCTGTTAACCAGATGCTGTGGAGTCAATGTCGCTGAGGTCACATCCTGCTGCAGCGCATTCCAAGAACAGCTGACGACAGTTCTTTCGCAGTGCAGCGTCGCTTGATTAACCTTCGCGAACAAAACGGTAGCAGAACCAGAGGGGAAGTGCTTATTTTATTGCATTGCGCATCGTCTCAGCGGCGGTCCTATCCGTTTATCGTCCTCCGACAAGTGGGTGACCATGGCGAAATCCAACCTGCCGACGACCATCAAGAAGTACGCGAATCGCCGGCTGTACAACACCGGAACCAGTACTTACGTGACTTTGGAAGATCTCGCCGCAATGGTGAAAAACGGCGAAGATTTTCAGGTTTATGACGCCAAATCGGGCGATGACATCACCCGATCAGTGCTCGCGCAGATCATTTTCGAGCAGGAAAACAAGGCCGGGCAGAACCTGCTGCCGACCACTTTCCTGCGCCAGCTGATCCGCTTCTATGGCGACAGCATGCAGATGGTGGTGCCGCGCTATCTCGAGCAGTCGATCGATACGCTGACGCGCGAGCAGGAGAAATTCCGCAAACAGATCTCCTCGACGTTCAGCGTCGGGCCGTTTGCGCCGCTGGAAGAACAAGTGCGGCGCAACATGGAGCTGTTCCAGCAAACCTTCTCGATGTTCAAGCCGTTCGTGCAGACGCCGGGCGCTGCGGTCCCTGAAGTCACGCAGGACAACGCCACCAGCGAATCGGCCGATGACAGCAGCGGCATCGAGGAACTGCGGCGCCAGATGAAGGAAATGCAGGAGCGGCTCGAGCAGATGTCGAACGCCGCCGCCAAGAAAGACGAGTAATACCGTCACGGCGCGTATGACCGCCGATCAGCAAGGCCCCTCGATGCCCGCGCCGGGCATCCGCTCCTTGAAAGCGGTGGGGCGGCATTGGATCGGTGGCATTGAGTCCGGTGGCATTGAGTCCGGTGGCATGGGGTCCGGTGGAATTGGTTAGCGGCAGGCGTCGCGGCAAAGAAACGTCGATAGCCGGGACCTGCCCGGCAAAGACGCATGATGACTTCATCAACCGTTGTTGAGCGCTGATCAGCCCGCCAGCGCGCTGCGCGCAGCGGAACGCCAGGGCCGGTGCGATGACGCCAGCCCGGTCAGCCGGCCCTGAATGTAGTCGCAGCCCCAATCGCGCAGCATCTCGGCGGCGGCCTCATCCTGCACCCATTCAGCCACGGTCTTGATTTCCAGGCGCCGCGCCAGATCGATCAAGGTCTGCACAAAGGCGCGATCATCGGCGGAATGGCTGATGTTCTGCACGAATGCGCCGTCGATCTTGACGATATCGACGCCGAGTGCGCGCAGATTGCGGAACGAGGTGTAGCCGGCGCCGAAATCATCGATCGCGATTCGGCTGCCAAAACCTTTCAGCCGGGTGACGAAGCTGCGGACGTGATCGAGATCCTTGATCGCGACCGTCTCGGTGATTTCCACGATCAGCCGCTGAGCAAGGCCGGGATGCGCCGACAGCAGCGATTCGATCGATGACCACCAATCGGCATCCATGGTGGTTTCCGGCGAGATATTGAGGCTGAGCTCGATCGACGGCGCGGCGGCCAATTCGCTGACCACCAGTTCCAGCACGCGATGATCGACCAGCCGGATCAAACCGAGCTGCTCCGCCACCGGAACGATATCGGGCGCCAGCAGCAATTCGCCGTCCTGCTGCTGCATCCGCACCAGACATTCGTGGAACGCCGTCTGCCGCGAGCCGGCCGAGATCACCGGCTCGAACGCCAGCGCGATCCTACGGTCATTAAGCGCGGTGACGATCTCGTCGGTGACGCGGATATTGACCCGGCGCTGCTGATCGCGCTCGAGGTCGGGCTTCCACATCGAAAACGAGCCGCAGCGCCGCTGCTTGGCGGCGTCGAGCGATTCATGGGCGCGGTTGAGCGCCTCCTCGGTGCTGCGGGCATAGCGCGGCACGCTGACGCCGCCGACCGAGGCGGTAATCGCCACCGGGCCGGAGCTGGTCGGCACCACCTCGCCGCTGACCGCCGCGAGGAACCGTTCCGCGGCGATCACCATGTCGTCGGGGGTGCAGTTCATCAGCACCAGGCCGAACTTGTTGCCGGACACCCGGCCGAGCTGATCGCCGGAGCGCAGCCGCGCGCGGATGCGCTGCGCCACCACGCGGATCACTTCATCGGCGACGTCGAAGCCGAACGAGTCGTTGACCCGCGCCAGATGATCGATGCCAACCAGCATGAACGCGCAATTGCCGCGGAACCGCGCGGCGTCTTCGATCGCTTCGGCGAGCGCGGCGAGCAGATGGGTGCGGTTCAGCTCGCCGGTGAGCGCATCGTTCTGCGCCTGCTGCAGCAATTGCTGATCGCGGGCGTGGCGCTCATTGTTGACCCGCACCACGCCTTCGACGCGCGCCGGCCGGCCATCGGCGCCGGCGATCCAAAACCCAGTTTCCTCGATCCAGCACGGCGGTGCCGAGATCGAGGCCCGCACCGCATATTCCACCCGATAGAGCGCGCGCACGCCGGGCGCCGGCGAGCCGCGCAGCGCGTCGCTGCGGATCGACGCCGACGGCTCCAGGAAACCCGCCAGCGCAGCGCCGCTGCTAAGCGCGCTCGACGGAATGCCCTCGAACACCGTCGCGGCGGCGGCACTCCAGGACATCGCATCCGAAGCGATATCCCAGACGAACGCCGCCTGCCCGAGCTCAGCAAGAATGGTGGTTGCGTTGGGGGCGAGCTCGTTTGGCACAAGCGCGGCTTCGCACGACGGATCGACTGTCACGGTCGCCTCGTTTTGGGACACTTGGGAGGTGATTCTCCTGTGCAGAATAGGGCGACGGCCATGCCGGACGCTAGGCAAACTTCCTAATCACTGCAGAACTGACGATTCGCGCGGTCGTGGCTCCGATCGGGAACCACGGCATAGCGCTTGCGATGCCACTGATACGGGAGATGCGAACTCCCGAAATGAGACAGTCGACGGGAGAGACTGATGAGCGGCAACGCAAGCAGCCAGCAAGACGAGTGGGAACCCGCTGCGGTCGGCACCGGCATGATCTCGCTGCACGCCGACTCGGCCGAGCAGCCGATGCTGCGCGTGCTGCCACGCCCCGATGCGTCGTTCCTGACCCACCTGATCGCGACCGCGCAGCATTCGCCGCAAACGCGCACCTTGCGCCGCGCCAGCTCGGCCGATGCCAATGCCGCCTATCGCAGCACCGCCAGCCGCGACCGCGTGATCGGCGCCCGGCCCCGCCGCAGCATCTGAAATCGATCTCGACAGCTTGAAGGTAAGTAACCGCGGCGCTGAGCGATCAGCGACGACGCGGGCTCGAGCCCGCAGCAGCCCGCGCGCAAGCCCGCGCTAGCGCGAGAGATAGGATTAGCGCGAGGCGGATGACGAGCTGGCAGCCGGCTGCAACGTCGGCGAGGCGATCGACGGCGAACTATCTGTCTCGGTGTCGGAGGATTTGCTGGCGGGTTCAGTGCCAGCGTCGCTGGCTGCCGGCTTGGCCTGCTTCTGCACAGGTGGCGCGGCGGGTTTGCGCCGGACCCGGCGCGGCCGCAGCCCGATGCCGGCCAGCACATCGACCAGCGCCAGCATCGCCAGCATGAACATCGTTGAATTGCCGAATTGCGGCAGCGCCACGAATTCCCCGGCCGCGGCGGCGAACACCAGCAGCGACAGGAAATGGTCGGTCGCGAATTTGGCGCCAGGCCGGCCGGCCTTGATCACTTCCAGCACCAGCAGCAGCGCCGCAACCGACAACAACAAATCGCGGATCGTCAGCGGCCAGCTATTGCCGGACCACAGCCGCACGACCGCCACCGGCGCCTCGAAATCGACGCCCGGCATCATGAAAATGATGATGTTGCAGACAGCCAGCGGGATCAGCAGCAGCGGAAAACCGATGATCGGCATGGGGCGGCCTTCTCTTCAAGCGAGTCCTGCAGGCTGGCGGCCAAATCGAACCGCGCCAGCGCTGCTTCTCTCACCAGGGACGGCGCGTGCTGCAAGCCCGTTGACAACGAAAACGTGTAACAACGAAAGCGTGTGACAACGAAAGCGCGCAGCTGAGCCGGCCTCAGCCCCTTGATCCGTGCTCGCAGGCCGAGCAGCGCCGAAGAAGGTACGCCGTGCGGCGCACCTTCGTGGCGGGATCAGGATTCCTTTTTGATCAGGACCTGGCGGCCCTTGTACATCCCGGTCTTCAGATCGAGATGATGCGGGCGGCGCAGTTCGCCGGAATCCTTGTCCTCAACGTAGGTCGGCTTCTTCACCGCGTCAGCGGAACGGCGCATGCCACGCCGCGAGGGCGAGGTTTTTCTTCTCGGAACGGCCATGTCATGGTCCTTGCAGGGTTTTTCGCATCCAACGCGGATGCCCCCGGCGCCTGGCAGGGCGCGGGCAAACTCAGATCAGGCCGGGCTTATAACGGAAGCGGCCGCACAAAGCTAGAGTGTTTTCGAGCGAAATGGTTTCCGGATTGCGCCTAGAACACGCGCTAAAACAAGAGCCTAGACCGGGATAACCGAGAGATACCACCAGAGGCAAGGCGCCGCACGTTCACTCGCCGCGGCCGCGCCAGCAGCGCGCCAGCTCCGACGACTGGCTGCGCGCCTGATAGGTCGAGGCCAGCCGGCGTACCGCGCGCCCCGGATTCTTGGCGCTGCGCGTCACCGGATTGGGCAGGATCGCGGTCAGGAGCGCCGCCTCGCGCGCCGAGAGCCGGGCGGCGGACTGGCCGAACGCATATTGCGCGCCGGCCTCGACGCCGAACTGGCCGTTCGGGCCCCATTCGGCGACGTTGAGATACAGCTCCAGGATGCGCTGCTTGGACAGCACCAGATCGATCCACAGCGCCAGCGGCAGCTCCAGGCCCTTGCGCAGCACGCTGCGGCCGGGCCACAGGAACAGGTTCTTGGCGAGCTGCTGGGTGATGCTGGAGCCGCCGCGGCGCGCGGCACCCTCCTGGTAGTCGTCGATCACCTCGCGCAGCGAGTCCCAATCGACGCCATGATGCACGCAGAACTTGGCATCCTCGGCCGCCACCACAGTGCTCGGCAGCGACGGCGCGATCCGCTCCAGATCGATCCATTGCCGCGTCACCGGCGCGCCGGTGAGCCAGCGCCACGCCATCAGCGTCGAGACCGGATGGCCGCCGGCATAAAACAGTGTCAGCAGATAGGGCAGCAACAGCAGCGCCAGCACGGCCAACACGACGTTGCGGATCAGATTGTTGCGAACAAAACGCAAAGCTGGCCCCGTCCCCGCACGGCGCAGCCGCGCCGTCACTCGTAAGGCGACAGTCTAGGCGGTTTTGCTGAGATCGAAAACCGGCACCGGGTTAACGCTGCGCCGCCGCCGCAATTGACGAAGCACGGCGCATGGCGGATTGTCCCGGCGAATTTCGCTCCGGAGCTATCTATCGATGACGACGACGTGCACGTCCCCCACTGAATTCGCCCAGCGTCTCGACCAGACCGCTGATGATATCGAGGCGCTGCTCGCCCGGCTTTTGTCCGACGATGTGCTTGCGGATGAGATCACCCGGCCGCGCCGGCTGATGGAAGCGATCCGCTATTCGACGCTCGGCGGCGGCAAGCGGCTGCGGCCGTTCCTGGCGGTGGAAAGCGCCGCGGTGTTCGGCGTGCCGCGCGAAGCGGCCTTGCTGGTCGGCGCCGCGCTGGAGTGCATCCATTGCTATTCGCTGATCCATGACGATCTACCGGCGATGGACAACAGCGATCTGCGCCGCGGCCGCCCGACGCTGCACAAGGCCTATGACGACGCCACCGCGATCCTGGCCGGCGACGCGCTGCTGACGCTGGCGTTCGACATCATCAGCCGCGACGAAGTCCATGCCGACCCGACAGTGCGGCTGCTGCTGACGCGCGCGCTGGCGCGGGCCTCGGGCCTCGGCGGCATGGTCGGCGGCCAGATGCTCGATCTTGCCGGTGAAGGCCGGTTCGGCGACCGCGAGCCGGTTGACGTCGCCCGCTTGCAGCAGATGAAGACCGGCGCCTTACTGCGCTATGGCTGCATCGCCGGCGCCATTTTGGGCCAAGCCTCGCAGCAGCATTATGCCGCGCTCGACGATTTTGGCCGCGCGCTCGGCGAAGCGTTCCAGATCGCCGACGACCTGCTCGACGTCGAAGGCGACGCGGAAGCGCTCGGCAAGCCGGCCGGCGCCGACGCCGCGCTCGGCAAGACCACCTTCGTCACCCAGCTCGGCGTCGATGGCGCCAAGCAGCGGATCCGCGATCTGCTGGCGCGCGCCGACCAGGCGCTGGCGCCGTTTGGTGACAAGGGTGACGTGCTGCGCGCCGCCGCCCGGTTCGTCGCCGAGCGTAAGAGCTGATCAACAGCGACATGACGACGCCGGAAACCGAGGCCCCTCACCTCCGGCGTCTTCGCAAACTGCCAACTCTGCTGCGGGTGATCTATGCAAGGTCGCGCACCTTCGTCGCGTTCGGCGTCGGTGTCGCGACCTTGTTGCTATTGCCGGCCTCGCTCAACCTGCCGACCCGGCTGTTGATCGGCTGGGACGTGTTTGCGGCGCTGTATCTGCTGCTGGCATTCGCGATGATGGCGCGCTGCGGCGTGGCCCACATCCGTCGCAGCGCGATCCGAGCTTAATGGCCGCGTTGTCTTGACGCGAACCGGCAAGGCTCAGGCGGCGCGGGTTTCTTCCTCGAGCGCGATGTCGCGAATGATCTCGAACAACCGCGTGCCTTCCAGACCATCGGTGTTGAAGCCGGTAACCTTGGCGAGATGGCCGAATAGATCCTGGCCCTGGCGCGACTGGCCGAAATAGCCCATCGACCAATGATGGAACGCGCGCTCGGTGGTCTGGTAATAGGCGAGCACTTCGAGGTCGCCGTGGCGCGGGTCCTGCTGAATCTTCTCAAAGGTGGATTCGATGGCGCTGCAGGGGCCTTCCAGCACCTGGGCGAACATGCCGGCGTTGAAGATCAACGCGCCGGTGAGTTCAAGCGGCGGATTGTTGCGCTGCGCGGCGGCCAGAATCGATTGCACTTCAGCCGCGACATGGGCCGCGCCGCCGCTGATGCGGTTTTTGCTGAGATAGACCAGACGGTACAGCGTCGACATGGTGATAACCCGGCGGTTAGGGAGAATGCCTTCGGGCGAGAACGCTAAAGCTGCGGGATGCCGTCATCGAGAAAACTCGCAATCTGGCCGGCGGGGAGCGGCCGGCTGATCAAATAGCCCTGCACATCGGTGCAACCATCGGCGACGACGCGATCGAACTGCTCGCGGGTTTCAACGCCTTCCGCGACGGTCTTCATGCCGAGGCTCTGGCCGAGCGACGAGATCGCGCGCACGATCGCCTGTCCGGCCGGATCATGGGCCGTGCCGCGCACAAAACTCTGGTCGATCTTGATCTTGTCAAAGCTGAAGCGACGCAGATAGCCGAGCGACGAATAGCCGGTGCCGAAATCGTCGAGCGCCATGCGCACGCCGAGCGAGCGCAGATTGTTGAGTACGGTCAGCGATTGGCCCTGATCGTCGAGCATCACGCTTTCGGTGATTTCCAGTTCAAGCCGCTGCGGCGCCAGCCCGCTTTCCGCCAGCGCCGACATCACCACCTTGACCAGATTGGGATGGGCGAACTGCACGCCGGAAACGTTGACGGCAATGCTGTGGTCATTGGGCCAGCTTGCGGCCTCGCGGCAGGCGGTGCGCAGCACCCATTCGCCGATCGAGGTGATCACGCCGGTCTGTTCGGCGAGCGGGATGAAATCGAGCGGCGACACCGCGCCGCGGGTCGGACATTGCCAGCGCAGCAGCGCTTCAAAGCCGCTGACAGCGCTGGTGTGCAGGCTGACCTGCGGCTGATAGACCAGCGAGAATTCGCGCAGCGACAGCGCCCGCCGCAGATCGATCTCGAGCTTGCGGCAGGACCGCATCTTTTCGTCCATCGCCGCTTCAAAGAACCGATAGCTGCCCTGGCCGTCGCTTTTGGCGCGGCTCAGCGCCAGATCGGCACTGCTCATCACCTGCTCGACATCGATCATGTCCGGCGTGACGACCACGATGCCGGCGCAGGCCGAGATGTTGATCAATTGGCCATCGACCAGATAGGCGCGGCCGAGCAGATCGATCAGCCGCGCCGCCAGCGCCGCCGAGCCCTGCGGCTGCGGCTGGCCGAGTTGCAGCACCGCGAATTTGTCGCCTTCCAGCCGGGCGATCACGTCATGATCGGCCAGCGCCGAACAGATCCGCTTCGCCACCAGCCGCAGCAGCGCATCGCCGGTCTTGCGGCCGAGCGTTTCGTTCAGTGCCTTGAAGCGACCAAGATCGATGGTCAGCAGCGCCGGCGGGTAGGCGTGGCCCGGCTCGGCCAATCGTTCCGCGAGCTGTTCCTGGAACAAGAGCCGGTTGCCGAGCTGGGTGAGATCATCGGTGCGGGCCAGCTGCGCTTCGCGCGCGCGGCGCTGCTGGCGGCGGCTGATATCGAAGCCGGTGATCAGACAGCCCTGTTCGAGCGGCGTCACTTCCAGGCCGACGGTGCGGCCATCGGGCAGCGTCACTTCATGGATCAAGCGCCCGCCCGAGGCCGCGACATCGGCATTGATTTTGGCCAGCCGCGCAGTCAGGCCATCGACGCCGCCGAACAGCTCGGTGAAAGCGTCGTTGACGAGCCGCAATTCGCCATGGGTGCCGACGATCGCCGCGGCGCGGCCCATTTCCAGAAAGGTGTCGAGAGCTAAGTCAGCAACTGCCTGCCGCCGCTGGGGCGGCAGTTCGTGGGGGTACCGCATGGTTTCGGCGGGCGCGGTACGTGGCGCCATTGCACGACTAGACATGCGTCCAGGGTGAATTTCGAACCTTGCCAAACGGTGAAATCACCGGCTGGCGGCGCGGCACAGTGAATAATCGGTTACCTCACGGCGGTTCAGCAAAGCGGGCGCCACTTGGCAAAGGCGTCGCGTCTGAGGGAGCTGCACCCGATCCGCTTGATCCGGATAGCAAAACGACGCCGAAGCGAAACCGCCTCGGCGTCGTCGCTTAACCTCGCCGAGGGGAGGATTACTCCGCCGCGGTCACCGCTTCCGAAGAGCCGGCGCCCTGGCCGTAACGCTTTTCGATATAGTCGATCACCATCGCCTTGAATTCGGTGGCAATGGTCGGGCCGCGCAGCGTCTTGACCTTCTGGCCATCGACGAACACCGGCGCCGCCGGGGTTTCGCCGGTGCCGGGCAGCGAGATGCCGATATTGGCGTGCTTGCTCTCGCCGGGGCCGTTGACGATGCAGCCCATCACCGCGACGTGCAGGTTTTCGACGCCCGGATAACGGCTGCGCCACTCCGGCATCTCGGTCCGGATGAAATCCTGAATCGAGCGCGCCAGCTCCTGGAAGGTGGTCGAGGTGGTGCGGCCGCAGCCGGGGCAGGCGGCCACCAGCGGCACGAAGGTGCGAAAACCCATGGTCTGCAGCAGTTCCTGAGCGACCTGCACTTCCAGGGTGCGATCACCGCCCGGTTCCGGGGTCAGCGAAATGCGGATGGTGTCGCCGATGCCCTGCTGCAGCAGGATGCCGAGCGCCGCCGCTGACGCGACGATGCCCTTGGAGCCCATACCGGCCTCGGTCAGGCCGAGATGGATGGCGTAATCGGAGCGGGAGGCGAGGTCCTGATAGACCGCGATCAGGTCCTGCACCGAGGACACCTTGGCCGACAGCACCATCTTGTTCTTGGGCAGGCCGATTTCCTCGGCCCGCGCCGCCGACAGCAGCGCCGACTGCACCATCGCCTCGCGGGTCACGGCGCGGGCATCGCGCGGCGTCGCCGAATTGGCGTTTTCTTCCATGAGCTTGGTCAGAAGCTCCTGGTCGAGCGAGCCCCAATTGGCGCCGATCCGCACCGCCTTATTGTTCTTGATGGCGATTTCGACGATGTCGGCGAACTGGCTGTCACGCTTGTCCTTGAAGCCGACATTGCCCGGATTGATCCGGTATTTGTCGAGCGCCTCGGCACAGGCCGGGTATTCCGCCAGCAGCTTGTGGCCGATGTAATGGAAATCGCCGATCAGCGGCACGGTGACACCGCGCTTGCGCAGGCCGTCGCGGATATGCGGCACGGCGGCGGCAGCTTCCTCGCGGTCGACCGTGATGCGCACCAGTTCCGAGCCGGTATTGGCCAGCCGAATGATCTGGTCGACGGTGCCTTGTACGTCGGCGGTGTCGGTGTTGGTCATCGACTGCACGACGATCGGAGCCCCCCCGCCGACGGCGACGTTGCCGACCATGACCTGGGTGGTGCGATGCCGCGGCGCCGGGCCAGCGATATCGTTCTGCAGCGGATTCTCGAGCTTGTTCATGGGCGCTCAAATATCAGGTTTTGATGACAGTCAGCAATCGATCAATCGGCGCACGTAGTGATGCCCGATCAAGGGTGGCATGCCGAAGCAGATGGGCTAACCTCACAAATAGCGCCAGATCTGGAACCCGAATGTGATCACGCGCAAAGTTGCCGCGAGTTCCATCACGGCCATGCCCCTCTCGGATCACGCCGGCAGATCCGGCGCGGGCGGGCCGCGGCGCGGCTGCCGGCGCGGCGGCTTGTTGACCAGATAGAGCCCGGCGATCACCAACAGCGCCGCCGCCCCGAACGCCGGGCTGAGCGGCTCGTTCAGCACCAGATAGCCGGCGGCAACCCCGAACAGCGGGGTGATGAAGGTGAACGACGACAGCGTGCTCGCCGAATAGGTCTTCACCAGCGCGAACCACAGCAGGAAGGTCAGCCCGACCACCCAGACCGCCTGATAGGCCAATAGCGCCAGCGACAGCGCGCCCGGCATCGCCGGAACGGTCTCGCCGGTCAGCCAGGCCGCCGCGCCCAGGATCGGGATCGACACCGCGACCTGATAGCCGAGCCCTTTTTCGGCCGGGGCGCGGCCGAGCGCGGTGGTTTTGACGATCATGGTGGTGGCCGCCCATAGCGCGCCGCCGCCGACCAGCATCAGATCGCCGAGCAGCACCGAGCGATCGACATCGGGCTGCGGCACCCCGATCGCCAGGGCCACACCGGCGAAACTGAGCCCGAGCCCGGCCCATTGCAGCGGCCGCAGCCGCTCGCCGAGCAGCCGGTAGGAGCCGAGCGCCACGAAGAACGGCGCGGTGTAGAGAAACACCACGGCGCGCGAGGCGGTGGTCAGCAACAGGCCGCGATAGATCAGCACGAATTCCAGAGCGAACAGCACCCCGGCCAACAGCCCGGCTTTCAGCGTGCCGTCGCGCTTGAACAGATCGACGCGGCGGCTCAAGGCCACCAGCATGATCACCACCAGCGCGCCCGAGGAGCGAATGGTGGCCTGCAGCAGCGGCGGCACCTCCGGCAGCACCAGCTTGACCGCGATCTGATTAAAACCCCAGCTCAGGCAGCACAGCAGCATCAGGGCGATGGCGCTGAGCGTCATCGGCCGGCCGGACGAATAGGCGATCGGTGAATCGGAACTCATCGCGCCTCCGGCGTTGGGCGGTGTCGGTGCGGGCTAAGTTTGAGCTTGAGTTTGGCAGTTGGAACAGATGCCGGTGATCTCGATCACCGTCATGGTGGCGGCAAAGCCGGCGAGCCGGGCCGACTCCTTGAGATTGGCGGCCAGCGTGCCGATCACCAACTCCCCGACTGATCCGCAGCGCTCGCAGATCAAAAACGCGACATTGCCGCATTCGTCATGGCGATGCGCGCAGGCCAGGAACGCGTTGCGGCTTTCGATGCGATGTACCAGCCCATTCTGCATCAGAAATTCCAGCGCGCGATACACGGTGATCGGCGCCGGCCGCGCGATCTGCGCGGCCAATTGTTCGATGATCTCATAGGCGCCGAGCGGGCGATGGCTGCCGAGCAGCGCTTGCAGCACCTGGCGGCGGATCGGCGTAAAATTCTGGCCGCGGCGCAGGCAGGTCTGCTCGGCGCGCAGCAAGGCCTCGGCGGCACAGCGGGCGTGATCGTGATCCGGCGCAGGAAAGGTCGGGTGAACGTCGGTCATGCCCTCACATCTAACCTGTCGATCGCGGTTCGCCCATCCCCCGCGTCGCGTTGTCGGTGTTTCACGGCCCGGTTCCGTGCCTCGGAAAACGGTCACCGCGCAACAAGTCACCACGCAACAAAAAGGGCGGCCCTGCGGCCGCCCTTTGATCACGCGCGTCAGGGACGCGATAATTTACTCGGCCGCGGGGGCGCCTTCGGCCTTGGCCTTCTCGGCTTCCGCCTTCAGCTTGGCCTCGATGTCTTCGCCGGTGGCCTGATCGACCACCTTCATCGACAGCCGGGTCTTGCCGCGATCGTCGAAGCCGAGCAGCTTGACCTTGACCTTGTCGCCTTCCTTGACGACGTCCGAGGTCTTCTGCACGCGGCCGGCGGCGAGCTGGCTGATATGCACCAGACCATCCTTGGCGCCGAAGAAGTTCACGAACGCGCCGAACTCCATCACCTTGACCACGGTGCCTTCGTAGATCTGGCCGATTTCCGGATCGGAAGCGATCGACTTGATCCACTTGATGGCGGCCTTGATCGACTCGCCGTCGCTGGAGGCGACCTTCACGGTGCCGTCGTCCTCGATGTTGATCTTGGCGCCGGTCTTTTCGACGATCTCGCGGATCACCTTGCCGCCGGTGCCGATCACTTCGCGGATCTTGTCGGTGGCGATCTTGAAGGTCTCGATGCGCGGCGCGTATTCGCCGAGCTCAGCGCGGGCGTTGGTGAGCGCCTTGGACATTTCGCCGAGGATGTGGATACGGCCATCCTTGGCCTGGCCGAGCGCCACCTTCATGATCTCTTCGGTGATGCCGGCGATCTTGATGTCCATCTGCAGCGAGGTGATGCCCTGCTCAGTACCGGCCACCTTGAAGTCCATGTCGCCGAGGTGATCCTCGTCGCCGAGAATGTCGCTCAGCACCGCGTAGCGCTCGCCTTCCAGGATCAGACCCATGGCGATGCCGGCGGTCGGACGCTTCAGCGGCACGCCCGCGTCCATCAGCGCCAGCGAGGCGCCGCACACCGAAGCCATCGAGGACGAGCCGTTCGACTCGGTGATCTCGGAGACCACGCGCAGCGTGTACGGGAACTCATGATGCGGCGGCAGCACCGGATGGATCGCACGCCAGGCCAGCTTGCCATGGCCGATTTCGCGGCGCTTGGTGCCGCCGAGCCGGCCGGTCTCACCCACCGAGTAGGGCGGGAAGTTGTAGTGCAGCATGAACGTCTCTTTGTACGTTCCCGACAGCGAGTCGACATACTGCTCGTCTTCGCCGGTGCCGAGCGTGGTCACGACCATCGCCTGGGTTTCACCGCGGGTGAACAGCGCCGAACCGTGGGCGCGCGGCAGCACGCCGACCTCGGCCAGAATGTTGCGCACGGTCTTGACGTCGCGGCCGTCGATGCGCTTGCCGGTGTCGAGGATGTTCCAGCGCACGATCTTGGCTTCAAGTTCCTTGAAGACGTCGGCGACGCGGATCTTGTCGTATTGCGGCTCCTGCCCTTCCGGGAAGTAGTGCGCCATCACCTTGTCCTTGACGGCGCCGACCGCGGCATAACGCTCCTGCTTCACCGGGATGGCGTAAGCGGCGCGCAGCTCCTGCTCGACCAGGCCGAGCATTTCCTTTTCCAGGGCGCTGTTGTCGGTCGCGGCGACTTCGCGCGGCTCCTTGGCGGCCTTCTCGGCAAGCTCGATGATCGCGTTGATCACCGGCTGGAAGTGGCGATGACCGAACATCACGGCGCCGAGCATGATTTCTTCGGACAGCTCCTTGGCTTCCGATTCCACCATCAGCACGGCGTCCGAGGTGCCGGCGACCACCAGCTCAAGCTGGGTCTCGGCCATCTCGTCGAGCACCGGGTTGAGCACGTATTCGTCGTTGATGAAGCCGACACGGGCGGCGCCGATCGGGCCCTTGAACGGGGCGCCGGACAGGGTCAGCGCAGCCGAAGCGGCGACCATCGCCAGCACGTCGGGATCGTTTTCCATGTCGTGCGACAGCACGGTCACGATCACCTGGGTCTCGTTGCGCCAGCCATCGGCGAACAGCGGACGGATCGGACGGTCGATCAGACGGGAGACCAGGGTCTCCTTCTCGCTCGGACGGCCTTCACGCTTGAAGTAACCGCCCGGGATGCGGCCGGCCGCATAGGCCTTTTCCTGATAGTCGACGGTCAGCGGCAGGAAGTCGACGCCGTCACGGGCGTCCTTGGCGGCCACGACGGTGGCGAGCACCACGGTCTCGCCATAGGTGGCGACGACGGCGCCGTCAGCCTGCCGGGCGATCTTGCCGGTCTCAAGCTTGAGCGGACGCCCGCCCCAATCGATCTCGACGGAATGAACGTTGAACATTGCGTATCTCTTTCATGGATTGCACGAAAGGCACGAACGCCCAAACCCAGAAAACCATGCGCAAGATGGCGGGACGCTGCCACACCGCGCTAGCGGCGTCAGCGTCCCGCGATCCTGCCATGGTCTTCATGAGTCGGATGGCGTTCATCCTCCCGATGGCTGCGGGCCAGCCTTCCATGGCTTAACCCGCGCGGCGGACACCTCGCCCGCCATCGCCCAGCCGCCGGAGTGCTGCTGGGCATCGCCGAGGCTGGATAGCCTGGTGGCGATCGACGTATGGTCCCCGGGACATCCCGAGAGGCGAGCCCCCGGGCCATACGCAAAAGCGCGCGCTCAACGCGCGCGCATTATGCTTAGCGACGAATGTTGTGCTTTTCGAGCAGCGCCTTGTAGCGCGCCTCGTCCTTCTTCTTGATGTAGTCCAGCAGCGAACGCCGGGTCGACACCAGCTTCAGCAGGCCGCGGCGGGAGTGATTGTCCTTGCCGTGGGTCTTGAAGTGGGTGGTGAGGTTGGCGATGCGTTCCGACAGGATCGCGACCTGAACCTCCGGCGAACCAGTGTCACCGGCCTTGAGGGCGTTGTTCTTGATGACTTCCGCTTTACGTTCGGCGGTAATCGACATCGTCAGTAACCTTCTTCCTTGCGTACCGGACTGGCGGTCAGCCCGGTCAGATTGAACACACGCTTGGGGATCAGTTCGCCATTGCCAACTTCGGCGAGAGCCAGAAGTCGGCCTGCCACTGTGACATACACCGTACCGCTACAGATGGGCGCATCCCGTCCGCGCAACACAACGGCCTGGCCCCGATGGAGCCTTGCCGCATCAGCCCGTGTGACGGCCAGTGCCGGGATGTCGTCCAGCGCGGTCTCAACGGGCAAAAGCGCGTCGGCGAGGTTGCCCTCGCCAGACGCCGCTCTATTACACAAAGCCTCCAGTTCTGCCAGCGGAATCATGTCCGCCTCGTCGAACGGGCCAACCAGGGTGCGGCGCAGCGCGCAAATATGGCCGTAGCAGCCGAGCAGCCGGCCGAAATCGCGGGCCAGCGCGCGGACATAGGTGCCCTTGCCGCACTCGGCTTCGAAGGTCGACAGGCCGTTGTCGCCGTGCTCGACCAGCACCAGCTCGTGGATCTCGACCGGACGCGGGGTCAGCGCCACCACCTCGCCGTCGCGCGCGAGGTCATAGGCGCGCTCGCCATTGATCTTGATCGCCGAATATTGCGGCGGCAGCTGTTCGATCACGCCGGTGAAGCGCGGCAGCAGCGCCATGATCGCCTCGGCGGTCGGGCGCTGGTCGCTGGTCGCGGTGACGCGGCCCTCGGTATCGTCGGTGTCGCGCTCCTCGCCCCAGGCAACGGTGAACCGATAGCGCTTGCGGCCGTCCATCACGAACGGCACGGTTTTGGTGGCCTCGCCCATCGCGATCGGCAGGCCGCCGGTCGCAAGCGGATCGAGGGTGCCGGCATGGCCGGCGCGCTTGGCCGAGAACAGCCGCTTCACCACCGCGACCGCGTGGGTCGAGGTCATGCCGATCGGCTTGTCGAGCACCACCCAGCCATGGACGTCGCGCTTGTCGCGGCGCGGCTGGTCATTGCGGCGGCCCTTGCCCTGCTTGTTGCGCGGATCATTGTTGTCGCGCGGCGCGCGCGGCTCATCAGCAGGATTGCATTCGGCGGCGGGCGGCATGTCGTGGGGCGCCTCGATGGCGCTGGCGGCAAGGCTGATGGTCATTCTTCGTCGTCCGAATTCTGCTTGAGGTCTCGTTGCACCGCGGGGGTCCGCAGCAGCTTGTCGATGCGCTCGGCCTCGTCGAATCGCTCGTCGAGCCGGAAGCGGATGTCTGGCGCGTATTTCAGATTGACGCGGTGCGAGATCTCGCCGCGCAGGAATTTCTTGTGATGCTCCAGAGCCTTGAGCACGATCTCGGTGTCGCGGCCGCCGAGCGGCATCACATAGATGGTCGCCAGCTTCAGGTCCGGCGACATCCGCACTTCGGGCACCGTGATCAAATGGCCTTCCAAGACCGGATCATGGACGCCGCCCTGGGCCAGGATTTCAGCGATCGCGTGGCGCACGCTCTCGCCCACCCGCAATTGCCGCTGCGAGGCGTCCGGTCCGGTGTTGCTGCGGTGATGACGTGTCATCGTCTCAAAGCCTCTTGATGCGCCGAGGCCGCAGCGCGCATGGCGCGCGGCCGGGACCGGCACGTTGCAGGGTTCACGTCTTTGGTATCAACGAACAGCACGCCAGTGGCCGGACCATGTCCGGCCACTTCGTCTGCGTCGATCTTTGCTCGGCTGCAAGAATTGGACTTACAGCGAGCGCTGGATCGTCTCCACGCGATAGCACTCGATCACGTCGCCGGCCCGCATGTCGCTATAGCTCTCAAACGCCATGCCGCATTCCTGACCGGACTGCACTTCCTTCACCTCGTCCTTGAAACGCTTCAAGGTCGAGAGCTTGCCTTCGTGCACCACGACGTTGTCGCGGATCAACCGAACGTTGGCGCCGCGTTCCACGGTGCCATCGGTGACGCGGCAACCGGCCACCTTGCCGACCTTGGAGATGTTGAAGATCTCCAGGATCTGCGCGTTGCCGAGCATGGTTTCGCGCAGCGTCGGCGCCAGCAGGCCGCTCATCGCCTTCTTCACGTCATCCACCAGGTCGTAGATGATGTTGTAGTAGCGAATTTCGATGCCGTTGCGCTTGGCTGCGGCGGCCGCTTCCTTGTTGGCGCGCACCGAGAAGCCGATGATCGCCGCATTGAAGCCTTCCGCCAGCGTGACGTCGCTCTCGCTGATGCCACCGACGCCGGCATGCAGGATGCGCGCGGTGACCTCGTCGGTGCCGAGCTTTTCCAGCGAGCCGAGGATCGCTTCCAGCGAGCCCTGCACGTCGGCCTTGATGATCAGCGGGAATTCCTTGCGGCCCGCGGTCTTGAGCTGGCTCATCATCTGCTCGAGCGAGCCGCGCATGCCGGTGACCTGCGCCGCCTTCTCGCGCTTCTTATGCGCACGATAGCTGGTGACCTGACGGGCACGGGCTTCGTTCTCGACCACCGCGAGCCGATCGCCGGCTTCCGGCGGGCCGTTGAAGCCGAGCACCTCGACCGGAACCGACGGACCGGCTTCTTCCACGGTGTCGCCCTGATCGGAGATCAGCGCGCGCACGCGGCCCATTTCGGCGCCGGCCACGATGATGTCGCCAACCCGCAGCGTGCCGCGCTGAACCAGCACGGTCGCCACCGGACCACGGCCGCGATCGAGCTTGGCTTCGATCACGGTACCTTCGGCCGGACGGGTGGCATTGGTCTTGAGATCGAGGATTTCCGCCTGCAGCGCGATCATCTCGAGCAGCTTGTCGAGATTGACCCTGTTCTTGGCCGACACTTCGACGTCGACCACGTCGCCGCCCATCGCTTCGACCTGAACATTGTACTGCAGCAGCTCGGTGCGCACGCGCTCCGGCTTGGCTTCCGGCTTATCGATCTTATTGATCGCCACGATGATCGGCACACCGGCGGCGCGGGCGTGATTGATCGCTTCGACGGTCTGCGGCATCACGCCGTCATCCGCCGCGACCACCAGCACCACGATGTCGGTGACCTTGGCGCCGCGGGCACGCATCGCGGTGAACGCGGCGTGGCCGGGGGTGTCGATGAAGGTGATCTTGGTGCCGGTTTCCGGCGCGGTCACCTGATAGGCGCCGATATGCTGGGTGATGCCGCCGGCTTCGCCGGACACCACATTGGCGTGGCGCAGCGCGTCGAGCAGCGAGGTCTTGCCGTGGTCGACGTGGCCCATCACGGTCACCACCGGCGAACGCGGCTCGGTGTCGGTGGAATCGTCGACGACGTCGAACAGACCTTCTTCCACGTCGGAATCGGCGACGCGCTTGACGGTGTGGCCCAGTTCTTCGGCGATCAGCTGCGCGGTGTCGGCATCGATCACGTCGGTGATCTTATGCATCGCGCCCTGCTTCATCAGCATCCGGATCACGTCGACCGCACGTTCCGACATGCGGTTGGCGAGTTCCTGGATGGTAATGGCTTCGGGAACGATAACTTCGCGCACCAGTTTTTCTTTCGGTTCGTGCGATGCGCCGCCCTTCAGCCGCTGGGTACGGCGGCGGAACGAGGCGATCGACCGCTCGCGCACGTCATCGGCGGTGAGAGCGGTCACAACGGTCAGGCGACCGCGCTGCTTCGATGCACCGGGCTTGGTCACCTGCGGCTTCGGCGGCGTGGCCGGACGTCCGCCCGGACCGCGGCGCACCTGGCGCGGCGCCTCTTCTTCATCGGCAGCTTCTGCGGGACGGGCCCCAGCGGGGCGCACCGGAGCGCCGCCCGCCGGACGGGACGCCGGGGTCGTGCTCTTGGCGGCCGGGGCCGACGCCGACGACACCGGCTTGCCCGGGGCAGCGGTGGCTGGCTTCTTGGCCTCGTCTTCACCGAAGCGACGCTTGGCTTCCTGTTCGGCCTTGCGCTTGGCTTCTTCCTCGTGGCGATGGCGCTCTTCCTCAGCCTTACGGCGAGCTTCAGCGGCCTCACGCTCAACCTGCGCCTTGGCTTCTTCGATCTTGCGGCGAGCAGCCTCGACCTCAGCGGCGCGGCGCTCCTCTTCCTCGCGGACGCGGGCATCGGCCAGCGCGGTGGCGCGCGCGGTGCGCTCGTCCTCGGTCAGGGTGCGCAGCACCACACCCGAGCCGGAGCGCGGCGACGATCCCGAACGCTGCGGGCGATTGTTGCTGGGCGGCGGAGTGGGCTTGGCCACCACCGGCTCATGCGCGGCGGGCGTCTCGGCCGGACCTTCGCCGCCGACACGACGCTTGCCACGTTTTTCGACCACCACCTGCTTGCTACGGCCGTGGCTGAAACTCTGGCGCACCGTGCCCTGCTCGACGCGCGGCTTCAGCGTCAAGGTCTTGCTCGGGCTGACGCTCAAAGTCTTGTCGCCAGGATTCTTCGTATCAACCATTCAGCGGTCCTAATCTCGTTACGCGGTGCGTTGCCACACCGTCCTCGACGTGGGGTTCATTCGCCGTGGAATTGCTATCCGCGGTGCTGTCGTCCGCCAGCCGGTATTGCATCAATAGCTGACTGCGCGACAGGAAGGTTTTGCCAGCCGCGCCTTCGAGAAGCGCAGCATGTATCACATTTGTCCGCCCGAGTGCCAAATCCAAATCAGTCGAAGAGAGAAATCTCACGACCGGCAGAGCACGCGAACAGCTCGCAGCACCGTCACCGCTCCGGGCGAGTGCATTGAGCTTGCGGATGCCATCGGGGGCGCCATCGGCGGCATGGATCAGCGCCACCGCCTGGCCCGCGGCCAGTGCCGACTCGACCTTGGTGAAGCCGGCCACCACCTGACCGGCCTTGCCCGCCATCGCCAGCGCATCGACCAATGACCGCCGCAACAGCGCGTCGATTTGGTCGGCCAGATCGGGCGGAACCTGGACGTTACACTTGAAACCTTTGGCGAAAACACGGCGGCGCGCCGCTGTTTCGACCGCGGAGCGCGACGCCGACAGCCACAGCCCGCGCCCGGGCAGCTTCCGCTTCAGGTCTGGCACCACCTCGCCGGTGGGCGCCAGTACGAACCGAATCAGTTCTTCAACCGGCCGCACTTGCCGCGTGACCGCGCACGTCCGCTCCGCCCCGGGCCGGATGGCCCGTGGTCCGCGATCGAGAGCTGCGGGGTCAGCGCTGGCATGCATGCCGTAGACACCTCTTATGCTGCCGCGCCGGACGAAGAATCCTGTTCTTCATCCTGTTCGGCTTCCTTGGCCAGTTCCTCTTCGGTGATCCAGCCGGCCTTGACGCGGGCCTGCATGATCAACGCTTCGGCATCGGCACGCGACATCTCGTTGGCATCGAGCACGCCGGCATGCTTGACCGGCTCGCCGGTGCCGTCCTTGCGCTCGGTCCAGCCGACCAGATCGTCGGTGGCGCAGCCGGCCAGATCTTCGACGCTCTTGATGTCGTTCTCGCCGAACTTGACCATCATCTTCAAGGTCACGCCCGGCACGTTCTTCATATCGTCGTCGACGCCGAGTTCCTTGCGCTTGGCTTCCAGCTCGGCCTCGAGCTGTTCCAGATATTCACGGGCGCGGCTCTGCAGCTCGTTGGCGGTGTCCTCGTCAAAACCTTCGATCGACGCCAATTCACGCACATCGACCAGCGCCAGTTCCTCAACCGAGGTAAAGCCTTCCGACGCCAGCAACTGCCCGACCACTTCGTCGACGTTGAGCGCTTCCATGAACACCCGGGTCGAATTCTCGAAATCGGCCTGACGGCGTTCGGATTCCTCGCTCTCGGTCAGAATGTCGATGTCCCAGCCGGTGAGCTGCGACGCCAGGCGGACATTCTGGCCGCGGCGGCCGATCGCAAGAGACAACTGGTTATTGGTGTCCGGAACGACAACCTCGATCCGTTCACGATCTTCGTCGATCACCACCTTGGACACTTCCGCCGGCGCCAGCGCGTTGACCACGAAGGTGGCGATGTCCGGCGACCACGGAATGATGTCGATCTTTTCGCCCTGCAGCTCGTTCACCACGGCCTGCACGCGCGAACCACGCATACCGACGCAGGCGCCGACCGGATCGACCGACGAGTCGCGCGACACCACGCCGATCTTGGCGCGCGAGCCCGGATCGCGGGCCACCGCCTTGATCTCGACGATGCCGTCATAGATTTCCGGCACTTCCTGCGCGAACAGCTTGGCCATGAACTGCGGATGGGTGCGCGACAGGAAGATCTGCGGGCCGCGGGTCTCGCGGCGCACGTCAAAGATATAGGCGCGGATGCGGTCGCCGTTGCGGAACACTTCGCGCGGCAGCATTTCGTCGCGGCGCACGATCGCTTCGCCGCGGCCGAGATCGACGATCACGCTGCCATATTCGACGCGCTTGACCACGCCGTTGACGATGTCACCGATGCGATCCTTGAATTCCTGATACTGCCGGTCGCGCTCGGCCTCGCGCACCTTCTGCACGATCACCTGCTTGGCCGACTGCGCGGCGATGCGGCCATATTCCAAAGGCGGCAGCGTGTCGGCGATGGTGTCGCCGATCTGCGCGCCCGGATTGGCGCGCTGCGCGTCGGTCAGCGAGATCTGGTTGGCGGCATTCTCGACATTCTCCACCACCAGCATGTGGCGGGTGAGCTGGAGCTGGCCGGTCTTGGGATGAATCTCGGCGTGAATATCGGTTTCCGAGCCGTAGCGGGCGCGCGCCGCCTTGGCGATCGCATCCTCCATCGCCGCGATCACGATGCCGCGGTCGATCGTTTTTTCGCGCGCGACGGCGTCGGCGATCTGCAGCAGTTCGAGTCGGTTGGCGCTGACAGCGGCCATGGCTCAGTCTCCTTCAGGGGGGTCGATCTCGCCGCGCCGCGAGCTTTGCGCGGCAAGGCGATGGGCCTTGGTGTTCGCCGGCAGCGGTTTCTTCGCCGGCGCGGATTTCGGTTTCGCCTTCGGGCGCGGCGCCTGGCTCTTGGCCGGATCGCTCTTCCGGGCGTGCGGCGGAGGCGGCGGCTCCAAACCCAATTGCTGGCGCAGTTCGCGCTCGGCGGCCTTGCCGCGGCGCATCGATTCGGCGATCAGCTCGTCGGTCAGCACCAGCCGCGCATCGCCGATGTCTTCCATGGTGAGCAGCACCAGCGGCTCATCGCCCTCGCGCACATCATCGCGCTGCAGCCGCACCGCATCGCCCTCGACGCCGTCGAGCAGCCCGCGGAACCGTTTGCGGCCCTGATGCGGCACCGCCATCTCGATCTTGACCAGATGCCCGGAATAACGCTCGAAATCGGAGCGGCGCACCAGCGGCCGATCGATGCCCGGCGAGGAAATTTCCAGCCGATAGGCGCGCTCGATCGGATCGGCGACATCGAGCACCGGCGACAGCGCGCGCGACACCGCCTCGCAATCATCGATCAGCATGGTGCCATCCGGCCGCTCGGCCATGATCTGCACGGTGCAACCGGCTTCGCCGGACACCTTGATACGCACCAGGCGATAGCCCATGCCCTGCAGCACCGGCGCGGCCACCGCGGCCACGCGCGCAGCGACACCCGGCTCCACCACCAGGCGCGGCTCATCGAGCAGCTCGGCGATCGGCTCGTTTTCGGTCTCAGTCTCGGTCAATCGGTCGGACATCGGCTTTCACGCAGGCGCGGCCTGCACGGCGGTTCGAGCCCCCGGCGCCGAACCGATCTCGGGGCTGGCGCGGGTAATAAAAAAGAGCGGGTCCGGAGGGGCCCACTCTCAATACGATGCGTATGAGATTGTAACGTACGAATTACATATAACGCATCTAACGAGGCGCGGCAAGGGCCGCGCCGCCGCCCAGCGGGCTTATTATACCGCTCGCCACTTGGTCGCAGCGGCGCCGACCCCGGCACCGCCGCAAACGGGGTTCAGACCCGCCGAAAATGCAGATAGGCGGCCTGCCGGCCCTCGCGCTGCGCTTTGCGGCCATAGCGGGTCATGGTGTAGCCGGGAAAAGGCTGCATCCAGTCGCTACAGCGCTCGGCGGTCCAGACGAAATCGTCAGAGCGCAGCAGATGCGCCAGCGTCCAGGCCGAGTAATCGTCGATATCGCACACAAAGCGGAACGCGCCGCCCGGCATCAGCACGCGCGCCATCGCCGCCACTGTGGCGTCCTGCACAAAGCGACGCTTCCAGTGCCGCCGCTTCGGCCACGGATCGGGATGGATCAGATCGATGCGCTGCAGCGACGCTGGCGGCGCCCAGGCCAGCAATTCGGCGGCATCGCCGGCCACCAGGCGAATATTGCGGAGCCCGCGCGCTTCGATCTGCGCCAGAATCTTGGCCATGCCGTTGACGTAAGGCTCGCAGCCGATGAAGCCTGTCGCCGGATCAGCCTCGGCTTCCGCGATCAAATGCTCGCCGCCGCCGAACCCGATCTCGAGTTTGACGCCGCTGACGCTGCCGCCAAACAGCGCTGAGAGACTGGCGGGCGCGGGTCCCGTCAGATCAAACGACAAGGTCGGCAACAGCTGCGCAATGAGGTCAGCCTGATGGGCGCGGAGCTTATGGCCCTTGCGCCGCCCGAAGAACGCGCCATGCCGGCGCGCGCCCGGCTCCGCCGGTGCGGCGGTTTGATCAACGAGATCGTCAGAAGACATGATTTCACTTCGAGGCAGGCTGGTGGACACGGCACGCCGCGCCCCCGACCTCCCTAACGCGGCTTCCTGACCATAGCAGGACGCCGGCGCCTTCGCGATCTCTGTTATCGCTTGTCCTGCGCGCCCGCCTCACGTTCGGCAATCTGTTCGACCAGATCGACGATGCTGCGGCGAAGCTTGGAGTCGCTGATGCGCGTAAAGGCACGGGTCAGAGCGAGACCTTCGGACGTCGCGAGGAAGTCCGAAACATAGGCCGGCGACGCGGCTTCGCCGAAACCCTCACCCTTGGCATTCGAACCGGGGCTGCCCTCGAACAAGAACGACACCGGCACTTGCAGGATTTCAGCGATCTGCTGGATGCGGCTAGCGCCAACACGATTGGTGCCCTTCTCGTATTTTTGCACCTGCTGGAAGGTCAGGCCGAGCGCTTCACCGAGCTTCTCCTGACTCATGCCGAGCATGATGCGGCGCATGCGCACCCGGCTGCCGACGTATTTGTCAACAGGATTGGGCGCTTTCGTTGACATGATATGAACTCCTCAAAAAAACTGTCGTGAACCACTCGTCTTGCTGAGTGGCATACGCCCTAACTACTCAACCCGTCAAATACGTGTTTCCACCGGAATCGGAAATGCGGTTAATTTCTGCAATCTTCAACTGCGTAGATCAGATGATCGCGCGCATTGTTGTATGCTTCGCATATATACTTATCACCGACACATCGCTCAGCTTATCGATGCCCACTCAAGACGCGACGACGCAGCACAATGATGAGCACGACTGCGATGATGATTTGCGCCGGGATATTGCCGAAACGCGCGTAAAACGTGGGCTGTATTGCCGCAGGCAGCAGCGAATCAACAACACCTTCAACACCGAGCGCGAGCTGCGAAGTGATTCGTCCGTACGGATCGATTACTGCGGAGATGCCACTGTTCGCTGCGCGAACTACAGGTAAGCCCTGTTCGATCGCACGCACCTTTGTTTGCTGCAGATGCTGATAGGGGCCTGAGCTGATTCCGAACCAAGCATCATTGGTCAGATTGATCATCCACGCCGCGCGATCATCGCGCGCGATCTCATCGGGAAACACCGCTTCGTAACAGATCAACGGAAGTGCGCTAGGCGCACGCGGCACTTCCAACGCACGACGACGATCACCAGCAATGAAGCCGCCGCGCATCTTGGTGAGCTGCTCAAATCCGAGCTTCTCCATCAAATTCTGGAACGGCAGAAACTCACCGAACGGCACCAAGTGTAGTTTGTCATATACAGAAAGCACCGAGCCATCATGGTCGATGACGTAAATTGAGTTATAGGCGCGCGTGATGCGCGTGCCCGGCGGCACTTCGGGCGCACGCACTGAACCGGTGATCAGAACGGTGCCGCGCGGCAACAGCTCTGCGATCTGCGCCATCGCATCGGCTTCGCGCGTCAGAAAAAACGGGAACGCCGACTCCGGCCAGATCAGAATGGTGGCGTCGCGCACGCCGGTGCTGCTTGGCCCGGTGGAGCGATCCGACAGCGCCAGATATTTCCGCATGACCTGCGGCTTGGCCGAATAATTGAAGCGCACGTCCTGCTGCAGATTGGGTTGCATGATGCGCAACTTGACACCGGCGACCTGCGCCGGCGTCGAGGTCGCAAGCCGCACCACACCGAACGCCATCAGCAGCGCCAGAGTCAGCAGCGCCGCTGCGGGCGCGAGCCAGCGCCGATCGGTTTTGTCGCGATCATCGATCAACACCGCGGGGCTGGCGAAGATCGCCACGCTCAGGAACGTCAGGCCCCACAGGCCGAACACCGACGCGCTCTGCGCCAGCGCCAGCGGCTCGGTCAGCGCGTAACCGAACGCATTCCAGGGAAAGCCAGTGAACAGATGGCCACGCAGCCACTCACTGGCGGTCAGGCTGATCGCCAAAGCCAGCACGCGGTAGCTGTCTCTGGTCCAGAGCAGCCGCGCCAGCGCAAACCCCAGCGCCGTGAACAGCGCCAGATAGGCCGGCAAGCCGCTGACCGCGACCGGCAGCAGCCAACCGAAAGTGTCAGCATCGACCAGGAATGCGTGGCCGATCCAATACAGGCCCGGCACGAAATAGCCGAAGCCGAACCACCAGCCGGCCCAGGCGGCGGCGGGAACGCCATGCCATTTGCCGGCACCGGCGCCGTCGATCAGCCAGACGACCACCGGGAAAGTGATGAACAACACCGGCCAGGCGTTGAACGGCGCCATCGCCAGCACCGACAACGCACCGGCCAACAGCGCGATCAGTGCGCGCTTCCAGCCCCAAGCCAAAATGATTGATGATCCGAGGCTGCAATAGACCTTGAGCAGCTTCACTGCGGCTTGGCTCCGTCGTCGCTGGGCGGTGGGCTGGTGGCGGGTTCTATCGGCACGGCGGCGGGCTCTGCGGCATCACGGCGCCGAGCGTCGCGGCCGCGCGCTGCGGCCCGCTCCTTGCGCTGCGCGATGCGCAACCGTTTGACGCGGCGCGGATCGGCGTCGAGCACTTCGATCTCGAAATTGCCCGGGCCGGAAATGATCTCGCCGCGCACCGGCAGCCGGCCGACATGGGTCACGAGGTAACCGCCGAGCGTCTCGACGTCCTCGCCGGCTTCGCCGATCACGAAATCCTCGCCGATTAAAGTACGGACATCATCCAAGCTGGCGCGGGCATCGGCAATGAAGGAATTGTCGGGCTGTTTGACGATCGAGGGCGGCTCGTCGCTGTCGTGCTCGTCGTCGATCTCGCCGACGATCTGCTCGACGATGTCTTCGATCGACACCAGGCCGTCGGTGCCGCCATACTCGTCGACCACCAGAGCAAGGTGAATGCGCGAGGCTTGCATCTGCGCCAGCAGATCGATGGCGCGCATCGAGGGCGGCACATACAACAGTTTGCGCACGATGTTGGCGTCGAGCAGCGATTGCGCCAGATCGACCTGACGCAGATCGAGGCCGGCCGGCGGCAGCTTCTTGCGCTTGCCATTGGGCACCAGCTCGACCTTGGCCTTGGCGGTCATGTAGCCCAGCAGATCGCGGATATGCACCATGCCGATCGGGTCATCGAGGGTCTCGTTGTAGACCACCAGACGCGAATGCGGCGCGCGCTCGAACAGCCCGATCAGTTCGCCCAGCGAGACATCGCTACGCACCGCGACGATATCGGCGCGATGCACCATGACGTCCGCGATGCGGCGCTCGTTGAGATCGAGGATGTTGCGCAGCATGGTGCGCTCGATCGTCGACAGGCCGGCTTCGTCGGCGGGCGAAGCGTCCAGCACCACCTGAATGTCTTCGCGCACCGACCCGTGCTTCCAGCCGAACAGCGTTCGGATCGCACGGATCAGCCAGCTGTCGCTGGCAGGGCGCATTACGTCGCCATGATGCACAACGGTCGGCAGAGTGGTGCTGCTCGCTGAACTATCCTGGCCTGGCTCGGGGTCCGGCATTGTCAGTTCACCTGGTCCTGATTGGCGTAGGGGTCCGGCACGCCGAGCCGGGACAAAATGTGACGTTCCAACTCTTCCATCGCGTCCGCGTCGGCGTCGGTCTCGTGGTCGTAGCCGATCAGATGCAGAAAGCCGTGCACCGCGAGATGGCTGAGATGATGGTCGAACAGCTTGCCTTCCTCGTCAGCCTCGCGGCGCGTGGTCTGATAGGCAATGGCGATATCGCCCAGCATGCGCGGCGCGCCCTCGGGCAGCTTGCCGGTCGGCTGCCACGCTGGAAACGACAGCACATTGGTCGGCTTGTCGAAACCGCGCCAATTGGCGTTCAGGGTCTGAATGCCGGCGTCATCGGTCAGCATCACCGCCAGCTCGGCGCCGGCGGTATCGGCCTCGACGCTCGCGGCGGCGGCCTCGATGGCATTTTGCACCACCTGCTCAGGCGCATGCTCCGACTGCCAGCAATCGGCAACAACAAGAATATCAATCTCAGGCAAAACCAAACTCATCGATCTGGACAATCCTTTACGGGCGGCGCGCACGCGGCCGCGCCCGTCGCCGGGCCTGTGTCATCACACGCGGCCCGGCGCCGGCCGTGACGGTGCCGCTTCATAGGCAGCAACGATTCGTGCCACCAGTTCATGACGGATCACATCTGACGCGGTGAACGTAACCTGGGCGATGCCCTCGACCCCGGCCAGCAGCCGCATCGCTTCGGCAAGCCCCGAGGTCTGACCGTTCGGCAGGTCGACCTGGCTGGGATCGCCGGTGATGATCATCCTGCTGTTTTCCCCCAGTCGCGTCAGAAACATCTTCATCTGCATCGAGGTGGTGTTCTGCGCCTCATCGAGGATGATCGCGGCATTGGTCAGCGTGCGCCCGCGCATGAACGCCAGCGGCGCGATCTCGATTTCGCCCGATTGCAGCGCCCGCTCGACGATGCGCGCATCCATCAGATCATACAAAGCATCATAGATCGGGCGCAGGTATGGATCGACCTTTTCGCGCAGATCGCCCGGCAGAAAGCCGAGCCGCTCGCCAGCCTCGACCGCCGGCCGCGACAGGATGATGCGATCGACTTCCTTGCGCTCGAACAGCTGCGCGGCATGCGCCACCGCAAGCCAGGTCTTGCCAGTGCCGGCCGGGCCGATGCCGAACACCAGCTCATGGCGCTTCAGCGCGCGGATATAGGCATCCTGCGCTGCGGTGCGAGCGCGCACCTGGCGCTTGCGCAGCGCGATCGCCTCAAACACCGAGGCCGCCGGCTTGGCATCGAACTCGAACAGCGAGCCCTGCGCCAGCACGGCGCGGATCGCGCCCTCAACCTCGCCCTGGGTCAGATCGTGGCCCTCGAGCGCCTGGGCATACAGCGATTCCAGCACGCGCCGCGCGGCATCGCAGCCCTCGCGCGAGCCGGCGATGGCGATGTGATTGCCTCGGGTGTCGACCAGCACGCTCAGACGACGCTCGATCACGGAGAGGTTCTGACCGTAGGCTCCGACCAGCGCCGACACCGCGCGATTATCATCAAAAGCGACCACCACCTGGGTTTCAGCTTGGCTCGAACTGTCGCGGTCGAGTTTGCGGCGTGGCGCTAGCGAGGGCAAATCCGATTCGCTCTTGGCCAAAGGGTCAGGCTCCGATGGTGACCGGCTTCGGCTCGGCGGGGCGGGACGCCAGCTCGCCGAGCAGACTGTAACGTTCCAGACTGTGGATCGTGACGGGAAGCACTTGGCCGATGATGTCGTCTGAGGCCATCACATGCGCCGGCTGCAGATAGGCGGTGCGGCCGACAATCTGGCCAGGATGGCGGGCGGCGCGCTCGAACAGCACGTCCACGGTGGTTCCGATCGCCGCCGTGTTGAATGCCGCCTGCTGGCTATCGATCAGGCTCTGGAGCCGCTCCAATCGCTCGTCCATCACCGCGGGTGCAACCATCTCCTGCATCTCGGCCGCGGGCGTGCCCGGCCTCGGCGAGTATTTGAACGAATAAGCACCAGCGTAGCCGATTTGTTCGACCAGTGCGAGCGTTGCAACGAAGTCGCGCTCGCTCTCACCCGGGAAACCAACAATGAAATCCGAGGAAAACGCGATTTCGGGCGACGCCGCTCGGAAACGGTCAATCAGCCGCCGATAATCGTCGGCGGTGTGGCGGCGGTTCATGGCGGCCAGGATCGTGTCCGAACCGGACTGCACCGGCAGATGCACGAACGGCATCAGCGCCGCCAGCTCGCGATGCGCGGCGATCAACTCGTCATCGACGTCGAGCGGATGGCTGGTGGAATAACGCAGCCGCGCAACGCCCGGAATTTCCGCAAGCCGGTGCAGCAGCCGGCCGAGCGTCCACGGCCGGCCGTCGGGGCCCTCGCCGTGATAGGCGTTGACGTTCTGGCCGATCAGCGTGATCTCGCGCACGCCATGGGCGGCGAGCCGCTCGGTGTCGGCGATGATCTGCGCCACCGGCCGGGACATCTCGGCGCCGCGGGTATAGGGCACCACGCAGAAGCTGCAGAACTTGTCGCAGCCTTCCTGCACGGTGACGAAGGCCGACACGCCGCGGGCGCGGATCGCCTCCGGCTGCGGCGGCGGCAGCAGCCCGAATTTGTCCTCGACCGGAAATTCGGTTTCGAGCGCGCGGCCCTCGCGGCGCGCCTGCGCCAGCAGGTCCGGCAAATGGTGATAGCTCTGCGGGCCGACCACGACATCAACCGCCGGCTGGCGGCGGATGATCTCCTCGCCCTCGGCCTGTGCCACGCAGCCCGCGACCGCGATCTCGAAGCGCCGGCCCTGCTGGGCGGCGTCCTGCTTGAGCAATTTCAGCTTGCCGAGTTCGGAATAGACCTTTTCGGCGGCCTTTTCGCGGATGTGGCAGGTGTTGAGGATCACCAGATCAGCGTCATCGGCGTTGGCGGTCTCGACAAAGCCCTGCGGCGCCAGTGCATCGACCATGCGCTGGGCGTCATAGACATTCATCTGGCAACCAAACGACTTGATATGCAGCTTGCGCGGCTGATCCATGGAACCTGAACAATCTCAATGGGAGCGCCGGCCCGGCGCCCCGCAGCCAATATAGGGAAATCCCAGCGAAATCCAGCAGCGGCCCCGTTTGGCGGGCGGCCCTTAGGCCTGGCAGAGCGAAAACTCGTCAATGATCGCAGCCAGTTGCCTCATGTCGGCGAACACCTGATCGGCGCCGGCCTGCGCCAGCAATGCGCCGTGGCCGCTGCCGCAATGGCTGCCGCCGCAAAAGCCGAGCGCCACCATACCCGCGGCGCGCGCGGCCAGGATGCCGGACACGCTGTCTTCGATCACCACGCAATCAGCCGGCGCGGCGCCCATGCGCTGCGCGGCATGCCAGAACAGATCGGGCGCCGGCTTGCCGCGCGCAACATCGGCGGCCGAGAAGATGTGCGGCACGAAGCGCTGATGCAGCCCGACCAGCCGCAGGCTATTGGCGATCTTGTCATGCGAGCCGGACGACGCCACGCAGGCCGGCTGCCGCAATGCGTCAAGAGCAGCGCTGATATGCGGGATGGCTTGCAGCTCGGCAGCGAACGCGGCGTTGAGCCGATCTTTCAGACGATCGGGAAATGACGCCGGCAACGAGCGGCCAAGCTCGGCTTCGACTTCAGCGCGGGTATCCTGCGCAGAGCGGCCGAGAAAACGCGCAAACACTTGATCGGCAGAAATGGCATAGCCGTGCTCGGTGAGCACGGCTGCATATTCACGGCAGGAGATGATCTCGCTGTCGACCAGGACGCCGTCGCAATCGAAGATGACGAGCTTAGGCGTCACTCGCGCGGCTTGTCGTCGTCCAGCGGCACGCAATACAGCTCGAGGCGGTGATCCACCAGCTTGTAGCCGAGCTTGCGGGCGATTTCGGCCTGCAATTGCTCGATTTCCGGGTTGGTGAACTCAATCACCGTGCCGTCGCGCAGATTGATGAGATGATCGTGATGGCTGTCGCGCATCTGCTCATAGCGCGCGCGGCCTTCACGGAAGTCGTGACGCTCGATGATGCCGGCATCTTCGAACAGCTTGACGGTGCGATACACGGTCGAGATCGAGATCTTGTCGTCGATCGCGACGCAACGACGGTACAGTTCTTCGACGTCGGGATGATCCGTGGCTTGCGCGAGCACGCGCGCAATCACCCGCCGCTGCTCGGTCATTCGCATCCCGGTGGCGGCGCAACGCGCCTCGATCTCGGTTGATTTCAGCACGGGCATGGCATCCAACGTAATCAGAGAGGTCAAAGTTTGGGCAGTTCTGCCACTTACCAACTGTTACGACAAGTCGCGTCGCATTAGCAATGCGTTCAATTGTTGTCCGTCCGGCTGGCGATAATAGCGCTCGCGCCGTCCGACCACGTCAAAACCGGAATAATCGTACAGCCGGCGCGCCGGCTGATTGTTTTCCTCGACCTCGAGAAACACGGTGCGCACGCCGCGACCGGCGAGATGCTGCAAATGCGTCCGCAGCAGGTCCCGCGACAGCCGGCGGCCACGATAGCCCGGATCGATGGCGATCGACAGGATTTCCGCTTCATCGGCGCCAATCCGGGACACGATGAAGCCGATGATGCGCCGCCCGAGCCGCAACCGATGCACCATCGTGTTGCGCTCGCTGAGCATGTCCTCGAATTCCTGCTCGCTCCAACCGCGTGCAAACGACACCGCATGCAACTCGGCGAGCCGTGCTGCGTCGCGCAAAGTGGCGGTTTCCACCAGCACATCGGCGTAGCCCCAGAATTCGGCGAACCAGGACGTCGGCAAGGCGGCTAAATCCTATCGATCATCGTCAAGCAGGAGGCTGCGGAGCAAAACGAAGCGGCGAAGATTGCGGTTTGGCGTCGGGCGCGCGCAGATAGAACGGCCGCGCCGGGGCGCTGCCAGGCGACACCGCAGCGCCGAGCCAGCCGACCCAGGCGATGTCGGGCGCGGGTGCATCAAGCACCGAAAGCGGCGGCGGCGCATCGGCCGGCCAGCGCTGCGCCAGCAAGGCGGCGGCATTGCCGACCAGCCGCGGCGCGCCATGTTCGAGCGCGTCAAAAACCTCGTCGAGCGGCGCCACCCGCGGCCGCAGCAGCGTGGTGCCGTCGCCGGCGATCACCTGATAGTAGAGATGATCGTGGCGGGCATCGATCGCGGCGATGATCGGCGTGCCGGTGTTGTCGCTGACCAAGGGCGCCGCATAGGCCGCCAGCGTCGACAGCCCGACCACCGGCTTATCGGCCGCCAGGCCAATGCCGCGCGCCGCCGACAGCCCGACCCGCAGCCCGGTAAAACTGCCCGGCCCGGTGGTGACCGCGATGCGATCGAGTGCGGCGTAATCCACGCCCGATTGCGCCATCACCTGCGCGATCAGCGGCACCAGCGCCTCGGCATGGCCGCGCTTCATCGCCAGCGATTGCTGGGCGATGACGGACGCCGAGCTGGTGTCCAGCACCCCTGCAGCGCAGGCCTCAAGAGCGGTATCGATAGCGAGGATCAGCATGGCTGCAACTATACCAGCATCGTCACTGCAACGTCATGCCCTGTGATACCGCTGCTGACAGTCGCACACAGGCTGGAGCACACGCCGATCCGCGGCGACACGGCTGCTGCTCAGATCGGTCGCACTTCCTGCACTTCCGGCACGAAATGCTTGAGCAGATTCTGGATGCCGTGGCGCAGCGTGGCGGTCGAGGACGGGCAGCCCGAACAGGCGCCGCGCATGTGCAGATAGACGATGCCGTCCTTGAAACCGCGGAACACGATGTCGCCGCCGTCATTGGCAACCGCCGGACGCACCCGGCTTTCGATCAGGTCCTTGATGATCTCGACGGTCTCGGCGTCGGCCTTGTCGAAGAACTCATCGGATTCCGGGGTGTCGTCGCCATCGACCCGGCCATCGGCCATCAGCGGCTCGCCGGACATGTAGTGTTCCATGATGGCGCCGAGGATCGCCGGCTTGAGCTGCTGCCAATCGCCGTCATCCTTGGTGACGCTGACGAAATCGGCGCCGTAGAACACGCTGGTGACGCCGGGCACCTCGAACAGCCGCTCCGCCAGCGGCGAACGCGCCGCCGCGGCCCGATCGGAAAATTCCATGGTACCGGAATCCAGCACCGGGCGGCCGGGCAGGAATTTCAAGGTGGCGGGGTTGGGCGTGTGCTCGGTCTGGATGAACATCAGTTTCTCCGTCGTCGCCGGTTCAAGGCCGGTGCTTGGGGGCCGCATCAGAATGGAGCGCTTCTTTAGCAGATGGCATTGGCAAACGCACGGTCAAGGCAAGCGGCGCTGCCCGGCTTCGCCAGAGAGGAGGTTCGCGCTTTTCGGGGCATCGAGCAGGATTCGGCGGGTGATGCCGATCGCCGCCAGAAACGCCGGATCATGGCTGACCACCAGCAACGCCCCGTCATAGCCCAGCAACCCCGCCTCGACCGCTTCGACGGCCTCAATGTCGAGATGGTTGGTCGGCTCGTCCAGAATGAGCAACGAGGGCGGCGACGGGCCACCTAGCACGCAGGCCAAGCCGGCCCGCAAAGCCTGCCCGCCGCTCAGGCTTGCGACCGTCTGCAACGCGGCGTCGGCGCGGAACATGAAGCGGGCCAGCGCCGCACGGCAGCCGTTTTCGTCCGAACCGGGGTTGATTCTCAGGAAATTGCCGCGAATCGACGCCGCCCGATCGAGCAGGCTGACCTGCTGATCCAGCATGGCAAAGCCGCTTTTCATCCTGACGCTCCCCGACCAGGGCCGCAGCCGGCCCGTGATCAGCGCCAGCAGCGTTGTCTTGCCGGAGCCATTGGGGCCGCAGATCGCCACCCGCTCTGGCCCCACCAGCTTCAGGGAGAAGGACTCGATGATCGGACAGCCTATCTCGTAACCGCCGCTGACCGCATCGATGTCCAGCACCGTCCTGGTGGCCGACAGCCCTGTGGACGGCAGCGCGACGAGCAGCGGCTGCAGGATCTCGATCCGCTGGCGCGCCACCGCGACCTCCTGCAATGCTTGATCGCGCCGGCGTTCGACCAACCGGGCGGTTTCTCCGGCGGTGTTCTCGCTTCTGTTTCGGCGCAGGCCCAGCGAGATCGTCGGCTCGTCGCCGCGCCGCGCCTTGCTTTGTCCGGCGCGATCCTTGCGGGCCTTGCGCTGCTGCGCGATCACCGCCGCGCGCGCCAGGTCACCGACGCGCCGTTCGGCATCGGCGAGCTGTTGTCGGGCCGAATCGATCTCGATCGCCTTGCGGGCGCGATAGGCACTCCAATTGCCGCCATAGCTCGTCGCACCGAGCGACGTCAGTTCGACGATCGCATCCATCGTCTCCAGCAGTTCGCGGTCATGGCTGACGACGAGCGCACCGCCGCGCCAGTCCGCCAGCAGCGCGATCACCGCCGCACGACCGTCATCGTCGAGGTTGTTGGTCGGCTCATCAAACAGGGCGAAATCAGGCTTGGCGAACACCAGCGCCGCCAGCTTGGCCCGGGTGAGCTGGCCGCCAGACAGCTTCGCCAACGGCGCATCGAGCGCGAGGTTCAAACCGAGGCGACCAAGCGCCCGCGCAATCCGCGTTTCGAGCGTCCAGTCGAGGTCGGCCAGTTCGTCGGCGCCGGCCACGCCGACGGCGGCCCGGCGCAGCATCGCCAGCGCATCGGCGGCGCAAAACAGATCGGCGACGGTGTCGTCCTCGCCGGCCTGCAACGTCTGATCCAGCATCGCCAGCCGCCCGACGACATTTACCTGACCAGACTGCGGCATCCATTCGCCGGCGATCAGTCTCAGAAGCGTGGTCTTGCCCACCCCGTTGCGCCCGACCAAACCGGTGCGGCCTGGACCAAACTGCAGCGTCAGGTGGGAAAACAGCGCTCGGCCGTCAGGGGTGGACCACGAAAGATCGGAAAGCGAGATCGAGGCGGGCATGGCAATGGATTTCTCCGGTGGCAAGGCTGGTCGGCGTTGCTGTCGGGTGGAAATCCATGGGTTCAACCTCCTGTCGAAGATCCGCACGGAAAATAGGACAATCCGGGCGCGAGACAAGCCCGCATGCGAACCGGCGCTGCTGCGGAGCACCGCTGTTACGACAGCGCGTCGATTTCGGCGTCGGCGAGCTGGCCGGGCACGATCAGCACCGGCACCGGGAACGAGCCGCCGGTGCGCGCCAGCGTCGAGACCAGCGGTCCTGGCCCTTCCGCGCCGGCGCTGGCGGCCAGCACCAGCATGGCGATGTCCGGGTCATGCTCGATCACGTCGCGGATCTGTTCGAGCGGGTCACCCTCGCGGATCACCCGGTCGGGCGTGATCGCAGCGACGCCATTGGCGCGCCCGGAAGCGCGGTCGAGCGCGATTTCGGCGGCTTCAATCGCTTCGGCGCGCATCACCTCGGCAACGCCGAGCCATTGCTGGTTCTGATCGAGCATTTCGATGACGCGCAGCATCACCACGCCGCCCGCAGCGCGCACCGCCCAGCGGCTGGCGTAGTACACCGCGCGGTCCCACTCTACGGTATCATCGACCACCACGAGGCACTTCGGCCTGTGACCAGGCTCGTAGCAACGTCGCTGGGTACTCATCGAGCGCCCCCGATTACGGCCGGCGGCGACACGCGGCCTCGCCCACCATGCTGACACGGCGGCGCTTGCCGAGACAAGCGCCGCGAGCAGCTGTCTCGATTGCGTTCTAGAGTGAAGTGAACGCCAGTTTAGCTAGGCTTCGGTTCTGACCTCATCAGAACCGAAACGCTTCAGCGCTTGCGAATCAGGCCGACGATATCCTTGACGCCGGTCATGGTTTCCGCGGCGATCGCCCGGGCGCGCTCGCTGCCATCGGCCAGCACCGCGTCGATATAGGCCTGATCGGCGGACAGCTTCTTCATTTCCGTGGTGATCGGCGACAGCTTGGCGACCGCCAGATCGACCAGGTTGGACTTGAACTCAGAGAACTGCGAGCCGCCGAATTCGCGCAGCACCTCGGGCTTGGGCTTGCCGGCCAGCGCCGCGAAAATGCCGACCAGATTGTCGGCTTCCGGGCGGGCTTCCAGGCCCTGTTCTTCCGACGGCAGCGGCTCGGAATCGGTCTTGGCCTTGCGGATCTTCTGGGCGATGGCGTCGGCGTCGTCGCTGAGATTGATGCGCGAATAATCCGACGGATCGGATTTCGACATTTTCTTGGTGCCGTCGCGCAGACTCATCACCCGGGTCGCCGGGCCGGTGATCACCGGCTCGGGCAGCGGGAAGAACGCTTCGCCAAAGCCCTGCGCGGCGATCGATTCCGCAAAGTCATTGTTGAATTTTTGGGCGATGTCGCGGGTCAGCTCGACATGCTGCTTCTGATCTTCGCCGACCGGCACATGGGTGGCGCGATAGACCAGAATGTCGGAGGCCATCAGCACCGGATAGTCATACAGACCGACCGAGACGTTCTCGCGGTCCTTGCCGGCCTTTTCCTTGAACTGGGTCATGCGGTTCAGCCAGCCGAGCCGCGCGATGCAGTTCAGCACCCAGGCCAGTTCGGAATGTTCGGCGACCTGGCTCTGGTTGAAGATGATCTGCTTCTTGGGGTCGATACCGGCGGCGATGAACGCCGCGGTAACCTCGCGGATGTTGCGGCGGAGCGCGTCCGGCCCGCCCCAGACCGCGACCGGCACGGTGATGGCGTGCAGATCGACCACGCAGTAGATGCAATTATGGCTGTCCTGCATCTTCACGAAATTCACGATCGCCCCGAGATAGTTGCCGAGGTGAAGGTTGCCGGTCGGCTGGATGCCGGAGAAAACCCTTTCGATCGTCATTTTCACTGTCCCTGCGCGCGCTTCGCGCCCTTTTCAATGTCATCAGCGGCGGTGCTGTGCCACGGAGGCGCTAAGGGCGCAAGCCTATAGCGTTTTCGAGCGAAGTGGATGCCGGTTCGCGTCAAGAAAACGCGTCATAACTAAGGGCTCAAGTCGCGAGGCTTCCGGAAGGCGCGGGCCAGCCTTGCAGGGCTGACAACGCCGAGCAGCAATAGCAGCCCGCCATAGACCGCGAGCGCCCCGCCGATCATCAGCCCGAGCGCCAGCGCCTGTATCGCGATATGGGCGCCGGCGACCAGCGGCCAGGCATAGGTCAGCTTCAGCCACAACAGGCCGGCCATCAGCAGCGACGCCAGCAGGATCAGCGCCAATTGCCGCCGGCTCGCCGGGGCAATGCCAAGGCCAAACAGCGCGCGGCCGCGCCACAGCAGCACGAACGCGCTGCCCCAGGCGCCAAGCGCCACCGCCGCGGCAATACCGCCCGCGCCGAACGCGAGGCCGAGCGGCCAGCCGGTGGCGAGCGCCAGCGCCAGCCCGATGAGCGTGGCGGCGAGCGGCGCCGAGGTATTGCTGCGCGCGAAAAACGCCGGCGACAGCACCTTGGTCAGCACATGGGCCGGCAGCCCGAGCGCCAACGCCATCAGCACCAGCGCGGTCGAACGGGTGTCGTCGGCGCTGAACGCGCCATGCTCGAACAGCACCTGCACGATCGGCGTGCTCAGCACCATCAGCCCGAACATCGCCGGCAGCGCCAGCCCGGCGCCGAGTTGCAGCGCACGGTTCTCGGCATGGGCGATCGCGGCGCGGTCGCCCTCGCGCACCGCGCGGGTCAGTTCGGGAATGAGCACGGTGCCCATCGCGGTGCCGACCACGCCGAGCGGCGTTTCGATCAGCCGGTTGGCGAAATACAGCCAGGATACCGCTGCCGGCGCGCCGGACGCGATCACCGCGCCGCCGACGATCAGCAATTGCGGCCCCGAACTCGCGACCATGCCGGGCAGCGCGCGGCGCAGAAAACCGCGCATCGCGGCATCGAACGAGACCCGCAGCGGCGTCGCGATCGCCGCGCCGCGCCGCCAAACCAGCATCAGCAATTGCAAAAGCCCGGCGATGCCGACCGTGGCCGCGAGCAACAAAGCGGTCTCGGCGGCCTGGCGCGGCCACAGCAGCAGCACGATCATCACGCCGATCAGCGCCAGATTGAACAGCAGCGGCGAGAAGGCGGTGAGCGCAAAGCGGTGCTGGGCATTGAGCACGCCCATCAGCACCGTGACCGGCCCGGCAAACGCCAGATATGGCAGCATCAGCCGGGCATTATCGACCGCAAGCTGCAGCGTCGGCTCGCCGACAAAACCGGGCGCCACCAGTGCAATCACCAGCGGCATCGCGAGCGCAATCAGCGCCGCCACGATCGCCAGCGCCACGCTGACGGTGCCAAGCACCCGCCCGGCGAACGCTGCGGCCGCCGCCGCGCCGCCGGCCGCCTTGGCCTGCATCCAGGCCGGCACCAGCGCCGCGTTGAGCGCGCCCTCGGTCAGGAGCCGGCGCGCGACATTGACCAGCTGAAACGCCGCCAGAAAGGCGTCGGCGACCGGCCCCGCGCCGAGCAGCGCCGCGATCAAGGCGTCGCGGGTAAAGCCCAATACGCGCGACAGCAACGTGGCACCGGAAACGGTAAGCAGCGAGCGGATCATGTAACCTTCGGGGTGAGATGCCTTGCTGGTGCGGCCGCGAACGTGATAGGTCGCCCCGCCCCGATTGACAAATCAGCGCTTTGCCGGCTGCTCTGGCTGGCTGTTGCTGCCCCCCGCTTTCAACGGAACACCCCCATGACCTCTGCGAAATACGACGTCCTCGCCATCGGCAACGCGCTGTTCGACGTGCTGGTGCGGGCGGAAGACGACTTCCTGGTGAAGCACGGCATGGCGAAGGGCGGCATGGCGCTGATCGACGAAGCGCGCGCCGCGGCGATCTATGCCGATATGGGCCAGGCCACCGAAATGTCGGGCGGCTCGGCCGCCAACACCATTGTCGGGCTGGCGAACCTAGGCGCCCGCGCCGCCTATGTCGGCAAGGTCAAGAATGACCAGATCGGCCGGCTGTACAGCCACGACATCCGCGCCGCGGGCGTGACCTTCGACACCAAGCCGGCCAGCGATGGCCCGGCCACCGGCTGCTCCTACATCCTGATCACGCCGGATGGCGAGCGCACCATGAACACCTATCTCGGTGCCGCGCAGGACCTTGGCCCGGCCGATATCGATCCCGAGCAGATCGCCGCCGCGGCGCTGATCTATCTGGAAGGCTATCTGTGGGACCCGAAGAACGCCAAGGAAGCATTCCTGAAGGCGTCGCAGATCGCCCATGGCGCCGGCCGCCAGGTGGCGCTGACGCTGTCCGACCCGTTCTGCGTCGATCGCTATCGCGACGAATTCCTGGAATTGATGCGCAGCGGCACCGTTGACCTGATCTTCGCGAACGAATCGGAGCTGCACTCGCTGTACCAGACCTCCGATTTCGACAGCGCGCTCAATCAGCTGCAAAACGACGTCGGGCTCGGCGTCGTCACCCGCAGCGAAAAGGGCTGCGCGGTGGTCGCCAAGGACGCGGTGACGCTGGTGCCGGCGGCGCGGATCGAGAAGCTGGTCGACACCACCGGCGCTGGCGACCTGTTCGCGGCCGGCTTCCTGTTCGGCCTGGCCCGCAATGCCGGCTATGAGAATGCCGGCCGGCTCGGCGCGCTCGCCGCCGCCGAAGTGATCCAGCATATCGGCGCCCGGCCGCAGGTGTCGCTGAAGGAGCTGGCGCAGCAGCACGGCCTGCCGGTGTAAGCACCCCGGCTCTCAGCGATGACCGTCGTGCCCGCGCTTGTCGCGGGTATCCACGCTTAAAAGCATCGCAAGTTCAAAGACATGGATGGCCGGGACGAGCCCGGCCATGACGCGCGGAGGGGACGCGCGGAGGGGTTGGTTGAGCCATTGGTATTGGTCCGAGCGGATTGCGCTCGGCCCGCTCCAATCGTCAAATATTGAGATTGCGATAGACCGCGACCTCGCGCTCGCGCGCCAGGCGGGAATCCTCGCCGGCCCGTACCCCGCGCCAGACGTCAAAAATGATCACCAGCGTCGTGAACAGCCCGGTGATCTTGCCGGTGATGAAGCCGATCGGGAAAATCAGCCGCTCGAGCGGCACGATGAATTGCGAGCCGAGGAAGATGGTGCCGGCATTGATGAAATAGCCGAGCCGGTACAGCGACTTTTCCTTCCAGGCGGCGCGGGCATAGGGCTTAGAACTCTTTTTCACCGCGCGATTATATTTCGGGTTGACCATCAGCCCGAGGAAGCGCCGGCGCTTCGGCAGCTTGTTGGGCCCGGCCACCAGTGCGTTGAAATTTTTGCGCATCTCCAGATGCGCCACCAGCGCCAGCACCAGATTGGCCAGCACCGCCAGCGCTTTCAGCGTCGGCAGCGACAGCGTCAGCTGCGCGGCGAGATCGACGAATAGAAACTGCGTCAGGGCATTGAACACGAATGCCGAGCGATGAAACGCCGCGCGGTTGATCGCTTGCAGTTTTTCGTCAATGAACGCCGCGCCCGGCTTGGTGGCGGCGTATTGCAGCAGCATCTGTCGCGACTTGTCGTCGATGGTCCAGCGCAGGCCGATTTCCTGCAGCGTCTCGGCCGGGGTGGCGCCGCGCTTGATGCGGAAGGTCAGGCGGTGAAACAGCGACGTGACCCGGCCGATCCAATCGCGGGTGACGGCAAAACGCCGTGAGGTGGCCGATTCGATCAGGCGGGGTTCTGTCGGCATAGGCGGTCCCAGTCTGGCCCGACCCGCGCCAGACGGCGGCGCACGGCGAAAACGCCTGCAGACGCCTCGGCAGCGGCCGGATACGCGCGCTAGGCTAGCGTCCAAATGCTGAAAAGTGGAGGGATTTTGGCCAGTTGGCCGGTCAGGATGGTGGGCGCGACAGGGATCGAACCTGTGACCCCCTCGATGTCAACGAGGTGCTCTCCCGCTGAGCTACGCGCCCTGACCAACGGGTGCGGACCGTATATCGGCTCCGAAGCGGTCAGGCAAGGATCATGACAGAAGATTTATGCAGCGAGCATCTTATTCACTTCGCTGACCAGCTCGCGCAGGTGCACCGGCTTGGACAGCACCTTGGCGTTCTTGGGCGCCTCGGAGTCGGAATTGAGCGCCACAGCGGCAAAGCCGGTGATGAACATGATTTTGATGTCCGGATCGAGCTCGGAGGCGCGGCGCGCCAGCTCGATGCCGTCCATCTCCGGCATCACGATGTCGGTGAGCAGCATCTCGAACGGTTCTTCGCGCAGCCGCTGATAGGCGGCCAGGCCGTTGTCGTGCGAGGACACCTGAAAACCGGCGTTTTCCAGCGCCTTGACCAGGAATCGGCGCATGTCGTTGTCGTCTTCAGCGAGAAGGATCTTGTGCATGGCGGCTGGACGTCAAACTCGGATGAGAGGGATAGGTCACCACTAGACGGTGCTTTGGTAAATTTCGGGTGAAGGTTTGGCTGCATACCCACAGGTCTGCCGCGCGCTGCCAGCAGCCCGGAACCAACGACCGGTCCACGGGTTCCAGTCGCAGTTGGAATTTATTCGCTTGGCACGAGGCCCGGGATTGCTGACAATCATGCCATGGCTGCGCCGGGACGGGCGCGCCGGTCACCACATCCAAATTTAGGGACGACGACGGACGATGGCGGCATTCGACGGTCAATCGCCTGCCTTCGAAATCCTGGAGCCCAGGGTGTGGCGCGCGCCGATCATTTTCAATTCGCCGCATTCCGGCTCGGTCTATCCCGACAGTTTTTTGCAGACCACGCGCATCGATCTCGAGGCGCTGCGCCGCTCCGAGGACTCGTTCATGGACGAGTTGATCCGCGGCCTGGTCGATCGCGGCTTTCCGGTGATGCAGGCGCATTTCCCGCGCTGCTATATCGACGTCAACCGCGAGCCCTATGAACTCGATCCGCGCATGTTCGTCGGCCGGCTGCCGAGCTTTGCCAACACCCGCTCGATGCGGGTCGCGGGCGGGCTGGGCACCATCCCGCGGGTCGCGGCCGACGGCCAGGAAATTTATCGCGAGCGGATCAGCGTCGATGACGCGATCAGCCGGATCGAGGCGCTGTACAAGCCGTATCACCGCGCGCTGCGCAAGCTGGTGACCCGGACCTTTGAGACGTTCGGCACGGTGATTGTGGTCGATTGCCATTCGATGCCCTCGGTCGGGCTGTCGCGCGATGAGCCGCGCCGCCCCGATGTGGTGATCGGCGATCGCTACGGCACCAGTTGCATGGCGCTGGTGTCCGACATTGTCGAACAGACCTTGATCGGGCGCGGCTATTCGGTCGGCCGCAACCGGCCCTATGCCGGCGGCTTCATCACCGAGCATTACGGCAACCCGGCGCACGGCGCCCATGCCGTGCAGGTCGAGCTTAATCGCGCGATCTATATGGACGAGCGGCGCCGCGAGCGCAGCGAGCGATTTTCTGACGTGATCGACGATTTTGCGCTGCTGGCGGAAGCGCTGGCCGAGGTGCCGTGGGGCGATCTCGGCACCATGCAGGCGGCGGCCGAATAGGCTCAAGCCTTGCCGCGCGCGCCGTTGGCGCGGCCGGGAATCGGGTCTGCAGAGGGCTTTAAGAAGGCCTGAAAAGAAAAAAGGGCCGCTCGCAAAGGCAAGCGGCCCAAGTCTAGGGAGGAAACGCCCAAGGAGGGCAGCGATAGCGCAAGGCGCTACCGCACCGCAACAATATGCGATCGCGACGCACAAAAGGCAAGGGCTTTTGCGGCCCTTCCCATGCGACCGGCGCATGGCTGAGTTCTGCAATACGCGCTCAAATCAGTAGTTTTCCGAGCTTAATCAGACAATTATGGACCTTCCGCGACAAATTGGCGTTTGGCATCGCGCGTACTTCGGCTTGCTACAACCACTCGGTTGGTGCCCAGGTCGAACCGAATGAAAGCCAACCCGAAAGGCGGCGGCGCGGGTTCCGGTCAGAGGAACCGGCGGATTTGATGCAAGGGGGATGCAACGGAACGCGTTCCGCACTATGCAGGATTCGCCAGCTCAACCGGTCTGACAGGAGCCGCCGTGACGGTCATCGATATCTCTGCCTTCATTGGACGCCTAGCCACCTGCTCCGGAGAGACCATTTTACCGTTCTTCCGAACCTCCCTGACCATCGACAACAAGGGACGGTCGGACTTCGATCCGGTCACCGAGGCCGACCGCGCCGCCGAGGCGGTGATGCGCCGGCTGATCAAGGAGAGCTTCCCGCAGCATGGCGTTGTCGGCGAGGAGTTCGGCAATGAGAACACCGACGCCGAATATGTCTGGGTGCTCGATCCGATCGACGGCACCAAATCGTTCATAGCCGGCTTCCCGATCTGGGGCACGCTGATCGCGCTGACCCATCGCGGCGTGCCGGTCTATGGCATGATGAACCAGCCCTATATCGGCGAGCGGTTCGCCGGCGACAACAAGGCGGCGAGCTACCGTGGCCCGTCCGGCGAGCGCAAGCTCGGGGTGCGACGCTGCGCCGGCCTGCAGGATGCGGTGCTGTTCACCACCAGCCCGCGGCTGATGAACGACGCCGACCGCGCCACATTCGGCCGGGTCGAGTCCCAGGTGCGACTGACGCGCTATGGCGGCGATTGCTATTGCTACGCCATGCTGGCCGCCGGGCAGATCGATCTGGTGATCGAGACCGAGCTAAAACCCTATGACGTCTCGGCGCTGATCCCGATCATCATCGGCGCCGGCGGCATCATCACCACCTGGGAAGGCGGGCCGGCCTATCAAGGCGGCCGCATCATCGCCGCCAGCGATCCGCGCGTGCACGAAGCGGCGCTGAAATTGCTGAATAGCTGAGGCAGCGTCAGCCAACGGCGCTTGGCAGTCCCCCTCCACACGTCTTGGCCGGGCTCGTCCCGGCCATCCACGTCTTTGATCCTTTAGCGGCGCAAAGCCTCCCATCCCGGCGCTATGCGCCGACCCTCCCCGCCGCTCCGCGGGGGGAGGGATAGAAAGACGGGAGCACTGTTTCCGGCGCGCTCAGCCGCTGGGCGGCTGTCGCACTCGATGCCACGTCCTAGGCATGGCGGTGGACACCACACCTTGATGGCTAGGCGGTCTTGGCGGCTTTAAGCCCGAGCTTGGCTTCGACCTTTTCGCGCATCGCGAATTTCTGGATCTTGCCGGTCACCGTCATCGGGAAACCTTCGACGAACTCGATGTAGCGTGGGATCTTGTTGTGCGCGATCTGGCCCTGGCAGAACGCGCGCACCTCGTCGGCGGACAGCGTTTCACCCGGCCGGACCCGGACCCAGGCGCACAATTCCTCGCCAAAACGATCGTCGGCGACGCCGAAGATCTGCACGTCCAGAATTTTGGGGTGCCGGAACAGGAATTCCTCGATCTCGCGCGGATAGAGATTTTCGCCGCCGCGGATCACCATGTCCTTGATGCGGCCGACGATGTTGCAAAAGCCCTCCTCGTCGATCACCGCAAGGTCGCCGGTGTGCATCCAGCCGGCCTTGTCGAGCACGTCGGCGGTCTTTTCCGCCTCGCCCCAATAGCCGAGCATCACGCTGTAGCCGCGGGTGCACAATTCGCCGCGCTCGCCGCGCGGCACGATGCGGCCTTCCTGGTCGATCACCTTGACCTCGACATGGGGATGGATGCGGCCGACCGTGGACACCCGGCGCTCAAGCGGATCATCGACCGCGCTCTGGAAGCTGACCGGGCTGGTCTCGGTCATGCCATAGGCGATCGTCACCTCGCGCATGTTCATCAGCTCGTTGACGCGGCGCATCACCTCGACCGGGCAGGGCGCGCCGGCCATGATGCCGGTGCGCAGCGTCGACAAATCGAAGCTGGCAAATTCCGGATGATCAAGCTCGGCGATGAACATGGTCGGCACGCCATAAAGCGCGGTGCACTTCTCCTGCGATGCGGTCTGCAGCGTGATCAGCGGATCAAAGCCCTCGCCGGGATAGACCATGGTGGCGCCGGTGGCGACCGAGGCGAGATTGCCCATCACCATGCCGAAGCAATGATAGAGCGGCACCGGGATGCAGATCCGGTCGATCTCGGTGAGCCGCATGGCGCGGCCGACGAAGTAACCGTTGTTGAGAATGTTGTGGTGGGTCAGCGTCACGCCCTTAGGGGAACCAGTGGTGCCGCTGGTGAACTGGATGTTGACCGGATCATCAAACTGCAATTGTTCGCCGAGCTTGACGATCGCTTCGCGGTGACGTGCGCTGCCCATCTGCGCGACGTCATCAAACGCGATGGTGCCGGGGCATTTCGGCCCGCCGATCTGGATCACCGCGCGCAGATTCGGCAGCTTTTGCGACTGCAACGCACCGGGCGTCGCGCTCGCCAGCTCCGGAATCAGCGTGTTCAGCATCTCCATATATTGCGAGGTCTTGAACGCGGTGGCGGTGACCACCGCCGCGCAGCCGACTTTGGCAAGCGCGAATTCCAGCTCGCTCAGCCGATAGGCCGGATTGATGGTGACCAGGATCAGCCCGGCCTTAGCCGCGGCAAATTGCGTCAGCGTCCATTCCGGACGGTTCATCGACCAGATGCCGATGCGGGCGCCGCGCTCAAGGCCGAGCGCCAAAAAGCCGGACGCGAGCGCATCGACGCGATCGGCGAATTCACGCCAGGTCCAGCGGGTGTCGTGGCTTGGCGAGACCAGCGCTTCGCGATCGGGCCAGCGCTGCGCCGCCAGATCGAGTGCCTGCCCAATGGTGATGCCGAGAAGCGGCGCGTCGGAAACGCCGCACACATAGCTGACGGTCTTATCGGTCACGTCCTTGGTTCCTCGCCTTTAACCGGACCTGATCGGCCGGCTCACTTGATTTTTGTTATTTTGGTCGAAACGACCGCGTCATTGGTCGAAACGACTATATTCGTTTGATGGTTGCGCTGCCGGCGGAGCTTGTCGAGCCCCGCCGGCGCATTTCGCAAAAAAATCAGGCTGCCTTCTGAGCCGCGTCGAGACCAGCATAGATGGCGCGCTCGAAGCCCGCGAAAGCTGCCAGGCACTTGCTATCGGCAAACGGCAGAACCTGCATCAGAATCACGCCGCAGACATCGCGGGTGGGGTCGATCCAATAGTAGGTATTGGCGAGACCGGCCCAGGCCAGGCTGCCGGGGCTGCGACCTTCAGGCGTGGTCGCGGTGTTGATCAGGAAGCTCAGCCCCCATTTGTTGTCCATGCCGGGATAGAGGTCGACATCGTTGGTGGCAAACGGGATCACCGAATTCAGTCTGGTGACGTTGAGATCGCCGATGTGGTTCAGGCCCATCAACGCCACGGTCTCCGGCTTCAGCACCTGGTTGCCGTTGCCGCGCCCCTTGTTCAGAATCATCTGGGTGAATTTGAGGTAGTCGGCAGCGGTGCCGTACAGCCCGCCGCCGCCCATGATGAATTCTGGCTCCTGATCGACTTCGAACGAAATCGGCGCCAGCGTTCCGTCTGCGCCACGCGAATGGACCGCGACCAACCGCTCGCGTTGCGCGTCGGTGATCCGGAAACCGGTATCGGCCATACCCAGCGGGTCAAGGACATGGTCGCGCAAATAGGCATCGAGCCGCTCGCCGCTCGCCGCCTCGACCACCCGGCCGACGAAATCGATGCTGATGCCGTATTCCCAGCGCGCGCCGGGGTCAAACATGATCGGCACCTTCAGTGCCGCTTCGCGGCAGCGCAGCACGCCGGGGATGTCGTACCGCTCCATGTACTTCACCATATCGCCGTTCCACATGTCGTAGCAGAAGCCGGCGGTGTGGGTGAGCAGTTGCCGCAGCGTAATCGGGGCGTTCGCCGGCCGTGTGATCGGGTTGCCGCCGGCATCGAAGCCATCCAGCACCAGCGGCTCGGCGAGATCGGGCAGCACTTTGCCGATCGGCTCGTCAAGCGAGAGCTTGCCTTGCTCGACCAGTTGCATCGCCGCCGCTGAGGTGATCGCCTTGGTCATCGACGCGATCCAGAACACGCTGTCGGCCGTCATTGGCTGCGGCTTCGAAAGATCGCGCCTGCCGAATGCGCCTTCGTACAACACCTCCGTGGAGTTGGCCGCGATCGCGACCGCGCCGGGGATTTCCCCGCGATCGCAACTCTGTTGCAACAACTCGTCGATGTTTGCTCTGTTTTGCATGTTCGTCCTCCCTGTTCTTGAAGCGCGGCATTGTTTCGCCGGCAAGCGAGTCAGGCAAGGCGGCTGTTGGTTGGAGCGACAAAGTCGCGCATTCGGCAATGCACATCGCTGGTTCAGCCGCGCCGCCGCGCACCGATCGCCTGCGCCGGCTTTATACATCGATCGGCCACACGCCGATGTGACAATGCGGGGTCGGTGCGAAGCACGCCAGATGCCCCTATACTTGCTCAAGAGCCGGGTGTTGCGCTGTAACCTCGGTAAGAGCCCGCGACTGAACTCCTGAGAAGGTGATCCAATGCCCCCGACTGCCGCCGCCCGCTCGCCAGCCTCTCAGACCGCGCTGCGCGATCGCCTGCAAGACGCGGCGCTGCTGCGCGAAGCGTGCCTGATCGACGGTGCCTGGGTCGGTACGCCGGCGACCGTGGTCAGCAATCCGGCCACCGGACAGCAGATCGGCCGGGTGCCGAATCTGAGCGCGGATGATGCGGTGCGCGCCGTGCAAGCCGCCGAGCAGGCCTTTGCGACCTGGTCGAAATTCACCGCCAAGCAGCGCTCCAACATTTTGCGCAAATGGTTCGAGCTGATCGTCGCCCATCGCGAGGATCTGGCGCTGATCCTGACCAGCGAGCAGGGCAAGCCGCTGCCCGAAGCGCTCGGCGAGGTCGATATGGGCGGCGCCTATGTCGAATTTTTTGCCGAGGAAGCCCGCCGCATCTATGGCGAGACCATTCCGACCCAGCGCCCCGACGCGCGGCTGATCGCGCTGCGCCAGCCGATCGGAGTGTGCGGCGCGATCACGCCTTGGAATTTCCCGTCCTCGATGGTGACCCGAAAGGTGTCGCCGGCGCTGGCCGCGGGCTGCACCGTGGTGCTGAAGCCGGCCGACGAGACGCCGTTTTCGGCGCTGGCGCTGGCGGTGCTCGCCGAGCGCGCCGGCATTCCCAAGGGCGTGTTCAACGTCATCACCGGCGATGCGCCGCCGATCGGCAAGGTGTTCTGCGAACATCCGGCCGTGCGCTTTGTCGGCTTCACCGGCTCGACCGAGGTCGGCAAGATTCTGTACCGGCAGGCCGCGGTCGGCGTGAAGAAGCTCGGCCTTGAGCTTGGCGGCAATGCGCCGTTCATCGTGTTCGATGACGCCGATCTCGACGCCGCGGTGGAAGGCGCGATGGTCTCGAAATATCGCAACATGGGCCAGACCTGCGTGTGCGCCAACCGCATCTATGTGCAGGACGGCGTGCACGACGCCTTCGTCGAAAAGCTCGCCGCCAAGGTCGCGGCGATGAAGGTCGGCGACGGCACCGAACCGGGCGTCACCCAGGGCCCGCTGATCACTCCCGACGCGGTCGCCAAGGTCGAACGCCACATCGCCGACGCGCTGCAAGGCGGCGCGCGGCTGGTGACCGGCGGCAAGCGTCATGCGCTCGGCGGCACGTTCTTCGAGCCGACCGTGATTGCCGATGTGCGCGCCGACGCGCTGGTGGCGCATGAGGAAACTTTTGGGCCGCTGGCGCCGGTGCTGCGCTTCAAGGACGAGGACGAGGTGATCAAGCTCGCCAATGCGTCGTCGTTTGGGCTGGCGTCCTATTTCTACTCGCGCGATCTCGGCCGGGTGTGGCGCGTTGCCGAGGCGCTGGAATGCGGCATCGTCGGCGTCAATTCCGGACTGATCACCACCGAAGTCGCACCGTTCGGCGGCGTCAAGCAGTCGGGCCTCGGCCGCGAAGGCAGCCATCACGGCGTCGATGAGTATGTCGAAATCAAATACGTGATGATGGCCGGGATTTGAGGGGCGTTAGAGACACGCGTTAATGTTTCCGAATCAGCGGGAGTGCGCTCCGCGCGGGTCTTCCTCTTCCGCAACGACGTGAAGATGTTTGAGATAGCTCTCCCCTGGGGGCGGCGCTTCGGTTAACGCCATCGAAATCATGGCCATGCCCTGGCAAGACGCCTCTGAGGCCGCTGACCTAAGCGCTACGCCGGCGTAACAGCCCTAGTACCCGGCGGCAGATTACGACGTGACGTTTGCCGCCGGGGTTATATGGTCTGGTGCCCACGGTGGCATAACAGCCTACAAGCGGACGTTAGCTATAAAATCCCATTCGTTGATCCGTCTCCTTGGTGTAGGATCAATGGAACTTTGAGAGGCATGTCCGGTGTCTAGCACCAAGCAAATCCTTGCGATGCTGCGCAGTCGCGCGGCAGGCGATGAAGAAAGATTCTTCTCCATCGCTCTCCAGGTCGCGGCCGCCGAGGCGCGCCAAGGTCACCGTGAGGTCGCGGAAGAGCTGCGGGCAGAGGTCGATAAGGCACGCTCAAAAGAGGCGCGCGGAGCCTCAGTCGCAATTCCCTTCGCAACCCCGCGGGGAAGTCTTGAAGGGCTCCTGGAGCTTCGTCAGCCGCGCTTCAAGCTCAAGGACGTGGTCCTTAACGAAGGTTTGCTCGCACGTACCAATGACATCCTTCGTCAACAACGCAAGCGGGACTGGCTGCACGAACACGGAAAGGCGCCCAACCGCAGGATTTTATTCGTTGGCCCCCCGGGTTCCGGCAAGACCATGTCCGCCGAGGCCCTCGCAGGCGAACTGCATCTGCCGATGTACGTGATCCGGCTCGACTCCATGATTACTCGGTACATGGGGGAAACAGCCGCAAAGCTCCGCCTTATTTTTGATGAGACCGCAAAACGGCGAGCGGTATATCTATTCGACGAATTCGATGCGGTGGGCGGTCATCGAACAGCGACCAACGATGTGGCCGAGATGCGGCGTGTTCTCAATTCATTCCTCCAGTTCATGGAGGAAGACAACGCGACCGATAGCGTCATCATCTGCTCGACCAACCACCCCAAACTGTTGGATCGTGCACTCCTTCGGCGATACGACCAAGTCCTAGAGTTTGAAGAGCCCACTCCGGAGCAGGTTCGTAAGCTGATAGGCGCCAATCTCGGGGCGATGAAGATTTCGAAGCCGAACTGGAAGAAAATCGTCGAGATGGCCGCTGGCCTTAGTCAGTCCGAGATCGTTCGAGCGATCGACGACGCGATCAAGACCGCCATCCTAGACGAACGCAATCATCTCACCACCGGCAATCTTCTGGAACGCCTTACCGAACGTCATTCGATGCGCAATGCATTTTCAGAGTCAAAAGGCCCATAATGAATGGCGTCGCGCTTTAAGCTTCCCCACATCGAGATTGATCGCTTCCGATCGCGAAAGGAGTACGCCGGTAGCGGTTCTGGTGGCAATATAGCGTCCCGCATCCGAGAGGAGCATGGCCGCCGCCTGCAGGGCGAGCTGGAGGCTGCTATGAGGCTGGCGGAAGAATCGCGTCCCCGGGACGACCGGCTGCCCACTCCAACCACCTCCATCATTGAGGTTCAGTTACGACGTGGCACCGATCCAGAAAAGCTCGACCGAAAGAGCGACAACATCCGTTCAAGCGCGGCGAAAGTCGACGATCGTGACGAACGAACAATCGCCGTGTTTGTGCCGGACGAATCGAAGGCGGTCTTTGCTAAGATCCTTGATGACTATGTGAATGGCCCGGTAACGGCGGAGGCGGGCAATCCGCCGAACAAGTCGCTGGTCGAAGCCATCGAGGCATTCCGGACCGCGCGACTGGAAACCTTCTGGACAGACAACCCAGCGTCTTTACCCGCTGATCCGCACCACCAAATGTGGTGGGCACTCTGGTGTTGGCCCTGCGCCGAAGAGACCGTCGAAGATGCGTGCGCGCGATTGGGCGTTCGCGCAGCCAACAAGGACCGTAGGCTCTATTTTCCCGACGTGACCGTCATTCCCGTATTGGCTACCCGCGCAACGATCGAGCTGATGTTGTTCATGACAGCGGCGATTGCCGAATTACGGCGCGCTACGGACAACCCGGTTTTCTTCCTGGATGACGTACGCGCCGAGCAGCACGAATGGTCTGATGAACTGGCCGGCCGGATCGTCTGGCCTGGCACAGATGCGCCAGCAGTCTGTCTTTTCGATTCGGGTGTCAACCGAGGCCACGCGCTGATCGAGCCTGCACTCTCGGAAAGCGATCTTCATTCACTCAACGAAACCGACTGGGGAACGAGCGATCATCATCCCCAGGGCCATGGCACCGCAATGGCGGGGATGATCTTGCACGGAGATCTGACGGCCGCGCTCGGCGACATGTCCGAGAGGACGCTCAGGCATCGAGTGGAGTCGGTAAAGATCTTGCCGCCCGACAGGTTCGACGAAAACGATCCCGCAAGCTACGGCGCGCTGACCCAGCAAGCGATCTCGTTGCCTGAGATCGCCGCTCCGGATCGGCCCCGTGTTTTTTGCATGGCAGTGAGCAATCTAGAAGTTTCGGGCTCCACACCATCGAGCTGGAGCGCCGCGATCGACCAAGCGGCGTCCGCCTCGATGACCGGCGATGAGCAAGATGCGCCGCGGCGCTTGATCGTTGTTGCCGCGGGCAACATGGCAGCAGAGACGGACCCGACCAGCATGCAGCCGCAGGATGATTGTCCCATCGAAGATCCTGCGCAGGCATGGAACGCGTTGACGGTCGGAGGGTATACCGACCTGACTGAAGTCCGAGAACGGGATTATGAAGACTGGATACCCATCGCGAACGCGGGTGAGCTGAGTCCGCATAGCCGAACGAGTGTTGCATGGCCGCAGGGCCGCGCCCCATTCAAGCCCGAGATCGTGATGGAGGCCGGGAACCGAGCCACGAATCCAGCAAAGTCCGAGGCGCTGACGTTTGACTCGCTGTCACTGCTCTCTACGGGCAGCGACATGACCCGCATGCCTTTGGTGCCGTTTCAGGCGACCAGCGCGGCATCCGCCCAGGCCGCCCGGCTCGCCGCTCAAATCGTCGCAGACCACCCGGATTACTGGCCGGAAACGATCCGAGGCCTGATCGTCCATAGCGCTGAATGGACAGAGCCGATGCTTGAGATGTTTCGGGAGGCCAGCGGCAAGAAACAGAAATACGAGATCATTCGGCGATTTGGCTATGGTGTCCCCGACTACGATCGCGCGACGGCGTCTGCCAAGAACCATCTGGCGATGTTCGCCCAGGCAACGATCCAGCCTTTCAAGCTTCAAGGGCAACGGAAGTTCAACGAATGCCACTACTACAAGCTCCCAATCCCGGCCGAAGTGCTGGAACAGCTGGAAAACAAGCCAGTCGATCTGAAGGTGACGCTCTCATATTTCATTGAGCCGAATCCCGGTCTCTCAGCGAATATCGAACCGCAACGATATCAGTCGCACGGGCTTCGTTTTGACCTTCAGCGGAAGGGCGAGTCGCTTGATACCTTCAAGCAGCGGGTCAACGCAGCCGAACGGGAGGACTCGCGCCGGGGGCCTCGCGTCGAGCCGGATGACAACCGCTGGCTTCTCGGCCCGAACAGCGTCTCAGCAGGCTCCCTCCACTGCGACGTCTGGTCTGGACCAGCGATAGAACTGCTCGGGCGCGACATGCTGTGCATCAAGCCCATCAACGGCTGGTGGCGTGATCGTGCGCGGGAATACGTCAATAGGCAGACCCGATACTCGTTGATCGTGAGCCTCAAGGCCCTGGATGTCGATGTTGACCTTTATACGCCCATCAGAGCACTCATCGATGTCCCAGTCGTGGAGATCGAAACGGATCTGACGCCCGCCTAACAAGTGCGCCCTCGAAGGGGGCTTCGTCGGACAGGTCGCCCTGCCCCCCAGCGAATCAACTCGCTCTTGGTGTGTTAGTCGACTCGAAGCTGTTTACCCGACTTGGGCTACCGCAATCCCTTAGGTGACTCGTTCTCCGCGTGTCGGCACGATTTGCCTCAAATAACACGCATCAGGCGGCCCTCGTTGCGACGCTGATGATCGCGCGCAACAAGGGTCGCGGATGCACCGCGCGCTGCAAGGCAGCGTAGCGCGCGGCGCTTGATCGTTTCGATTGCCCGTGTGCCGCGAAGCCGTCACCCTGCCCCGGTCCACTCCGGTCCGACGCGGGGTTTTGATCATGACCGCTCCTGCCAAAATCGTATTTCTCGGCGCCAGCAGCATGTCGTTCGGGCTGAGCATGATGCGCGATCTGTTTGCCAGCGACGCGCTGCGCGGCTGCACGCTGACGCTGGTCGGCCGCAATCCGCAGACGCTGGCCAAGACCACCGAGCTTGCCAAACTGCTCAACCAGAAAACCGGCGCCGGGCTGATCATCGAACAGACCACCGACCGCCGCGCGGCGCTCGATGGCGCGCATTTTGTGGTCAACGCCACTGCGATCGATCGCAACCGGCTATGGAAGCTCGATTTCGAAATCCCGAAGAAATACGGCATCCGCCATACGCTCGGCGAGAATGGCGGGCCGGGCGGGCTGTTCTTCACGCTGCGCACGCTGCCGCTGATCTTCGATTTCGTGCGCGACATGGAGGAGCTGTGCCCGAACGCGCTGTTCCTGAACTTCTCCAATCCGGAAAGCCGGATCGTGATGGCGCTCGGCCGCTACAGCAAAATCCGCTGCATTGGGCTGTGCCATGGCATCTTCATGGGGCGCGATGCGGTCGCGCATATCATGGGGCTGCCTCATGATCAGGTCGATGTCTGGGGAGCCGGGCTCAATCACTTCCAATGTTTGATGCAGATCCGCGACCGCGCCAGCGGCGAGGACCTCTATCCGCGGCTGCGCGCGGCCGAGCGCGATTTCGATCCAAACTACGCGCCGTTCACGCGCCGGCTGTTCCGGGCATTCGGTCATTGGCTGACCTGCAGCGACGACCATCTTGGCGAATACTTCGCCTATGGCTGGGAAGCCGGCGAGCACGGCTATGATTTTGCCGGCGATGAGCGCTGGCGCGGCGAGTTCGTGACGCTGGTCGACGGCGTGCTAGCCGGCAGCACACCGATGCCGAGCTGGTTCACTGAACCATCCGGCGAGCGCGGCGGCGCGGTGATCGCCGGCGTGCTGCATAACCAGAAGCGCTTTCTGGAAGCAGGCGTGGTCTATAATCGCAGCACCATCCCCAATCTGCCGGGTGATCTTGCGGTCGAAGTGCCGGTGGTCGCCGATGCCGCCGGCATTCATCCGGTGTCGCTCGGGCCGCTGCCCGATCCGGTGGCGAAACTGATGGCGATGCAGGCCGGGGTGCAGCAGCTCGCGGTCGAAGCCGCGGTGCATGGCTCCAAGGAACTGGCGCTGCAGGCGCTGCTGATCGACCCGGTGGTCAATTCCGCCGTCGCCGCCGAGCGGCTGCTCGACGAGCTGTGGGAGATCAACCAGCCCTATATCCGCCGCTGCGTGCCCTGAAACCAGCGCGGTGCGCACTGGTTAACAGATTGAGTTCACAAGCGATTACCCAGTTAACGCAACTGCTTGTTAACCCTCGCTTAACCTGCCCTTAAAACCCGGCGCCTAAGCTGCCGCCTTCGGGTGCGGGCGTTGTGCGGATGGCGTTGGGCAAGAAGAAAGGCGGCGCGCGGCGCGAACCCCGGTTTGACCCGGTGTCGCCGCTATCGAACCTGAAGCTGTCGCTGCAGGATCGCATCGGGCCGCCCGATGAAAAGCTGATCAAGCCCAAGGTCGAGGCGCCGAAGAAAAAGCCTGAGGCCAAGCCGGCGCCGCGCAAGAGCGCGAAGAAGAAATCGCGCGGCCATATCGGCACCGCGCTGTACCGCATGATCTATTGGGGCGCGGTCGCCAGCATCTGGGCGGTGATCGGGCTGGTCGGCGTGCTGATCTATGTCGGCGCCCATCTGCCCGCGATCCAGTCGCTGGAGATTCCGAAACGGCCGCCGACCATTCAGATCGTCGGGATGGACGGCAGCGTGCTCGCCACCCGCGGCGAGATGGTCGGCAGCAACGTCGCCTTGAAGGAACTGCCGCCCTATCTGCCGCAGGCGTTCATCGCGATCGAAGACCGGCGCTTCTATGATCATTTCGGCATCGACCCGGCCGGCATCGCGCGCGCGCTGGTCGCCAACATCATGCATCGCGGCGTGTCGCAGGGCGGCTCGACGCTGACCCAGCAGCTCGCCAAAAACCTGTTCTTGACCCAGGAACGCACCATCCAGCGCAAGCTGCAGGAGCTGGAACTGGCGCTGTGGCTGGAGCGCAAGCACTCCAAGAACGAGATTCTCGAGCTTTATCTGAACCGGGTCTATTTCGGCTCCGGCGCTTACGGCGTCGAAGCCGCCGCGCAAAAATATTTTGGCAAGCCGGCCAAGAACGTGACGCTGGCGGAAGCCGCGATGCTGGCGGGCCTCGTCAAATCGCCGTCGCGGCTGGCGCCGAACCGCAATCCGGAAGGCGCCGCGAGCCGCGCCAAAACTGTGCTGATGGCGATGACCGAGGCCGGCTTCATCACCAGCGCCAAGGCGCAGGTGGCGAGCGCGCATCCATCCGCAACGGTGCAGCCGCAGGGCGCCGGCACTATCAATTACGTCGCCGACTGGATCGGCGAAGTGCTCGATGATCTGGTCGGCCAGATCGACCAGGACATCGTGGTGCAGACCTCGATCGATCCCAAACTGCAGGCGGTGGCGGAAGCGGCGATCATCGATGAGCTGGCCGCCAAGAGCGTGAAGTTCAACGTCACGCAAGGCGCCTTGGTGGCGATGACGCCAGACGGCGCGGTGCGCGCCATGATCGGCGGCCGCAATTATTCCGACAGCCAGTTCAACCGCGCGGTCACCGCCAAGCGCCAGCCGGGCTCAGCGTTCAAGCCATTCGTGTATCTGACCGCGATCGAAGCCGGGCTGACGCCGGACAGCACGCGGCAGGACGCGCCGCTCGACATCAAGGGCTGGCGGCCGGAAAACTACTCGCACGAATATCTCGGCGCGGTGACGCTGACCCAGGCGCTGGCGCAGTCGCTCAACACCGTGGCGGTGCGGCTCGGACTCGAAGTCGGCCCGGCCAATGTGGTGCGCACCGCGCATCGGCTCGGCATCGCGTCAAAACTGGAGGCCAACGCCTCGATCGCGCTCGGCACCTCGGAGGTGACGCTCACCGAGCTGGTCGGCGCCTACGCGCCGTTTGCCAATGGCGGGCTTGGCGTGACGCCGCATGTGGTCGAGCAGATCAAGACCGCCGACGGCCGGCTGCTCTATGCCCGCAAGGACGATCCGCTCGGCCAGGTGGTCGATGCGCGCGCGGTGGCGATGATGAACACCATGATGCAGGAGACCATCACCTCCGGCACCGCACGCAAGGCCGATATCCCGGGCTGGACCGTGGCCGGCAAGACCGGCACCAGCCAGGATTTCCGCGATGCCTGGTTCATCGGCTTTACCGGACGGCTGGTCACCGGCGTCTGGCTTGGCAATGACGACAACGCGCCGACCAAGAAAGCCACCGGCGGCGGGCTGCCGGTGGAAGTGTGGACCCGGTTCATGCGTGCCGCCCATCAGGGCCAGACCCCGGTGCCGCTGCCCGGCGCCGGCGTGAGCTGGAGCCCGATGGCGCCGGCGATGGCGCAGGGCAGCGCGCCGCGCGGCGAGGGCGGCGTGGTCAGCGACGCCGGCAATACCAATTCAGGCGCGCCGCAGGGCGGCTATGGCGCGCCGAACTATCCGCCAGCGCAAAGTGCCGCGGCGAACCGCACGCCGGCGCGTGCCCCCGCCGCGCCGGTGCGGCCGGAAGCGGCTAGCGGGCTTGATGGCTGGCTGGTCGATCGGCTGTTCGGGCGATGATCGGTTGATCGAAGGCGGTGTTAGCGCTCGCCGCAAAACCCATCATCGGTTCTCGTCAGAAAACACTCACGGTGCCTAATACCAACGGCGATTGATACCAACCGATCCGCACGTCATGGCCGGGCTCGTCCCGGCCATCCACGTCTTTGATCTTGCAGCGATTTTAAGACGTGGATACCCGCGACAAGCGCGGGTATGACGGTCATTGATGTGCGAGTTCACTAATTCGTTGATCGAATGGTTTTGTTGGTGGCGAAGTCCTTGGGGGTTTTGCCGCCGAGGGCCTGGTGAGGTCTGAAGTTGT
>NZ_QJTI01000020.1:34257-84630 GCF_003217325.1 Rhodopseudomonas faecalis | reverse complement strand
GTCGCCGCCCGCCACCACCCCAAGCTCCGCGACGACTACAACGCCCTTCGCCTGCAAGGAAAACCCGGAAAGGTCGCGCTCATCGCAATCGCCCGAAAACTGCTCGTCACAGCCAACGCACTCGTCAAAGCCGACACGCCATATCAAGGTAAGACCCTTGACACCTGAGACAGTCGCCGGGTTCGCGCTGCGCGCGCCCCGGAATGACTCGTGTTGGTGTCTCGTAACAGGCGCGGCTTCTTCACCTCTCCCCGCGTGCGGGGAGAGGTCGGATCAGCGCGCAGCGGTGATCCGGGTGAGGGGGCGCATCAACGCGCCGTAGCTCATCAACCCCTCACCCCAACCCTCTCCCCGCAAGCGGGGAGAGGGAGTAGGCCGTGCTTCAGAACGCTTAGTTTATCTAGAGCTGTTGTGTCGTTGAGGTCGCGACCTGTTCACCTCTCCCCGCGTGCGTAGAGAGGCAGGCGGCGGGTCTCAAAACACCTTCTTGATCCAGCCGTGGGTATCGGCGGCGCGGCCGTACTGGATATCGACCAGCTTCTTGCGCAGCCCCATCGCCACCGGACCGGCAACACCGCCATTGATGGCGAATTCGCCATTGGCCGAGCACACCTTGCCGATCGGTGAGATTACCGCGGCGGTGCCGCAAGCGAACGCTTCCTTGAGCTTGCCGCTCTCGGCATCGGCGCGCCACTGCTCGATCGTGTAGGGCTCCTCGCGCACAATGGCGCCGGATTCGCGGGCCAGCGCGATGATCGAGTTGCGGGTGATGCCGGGCAGGATCGTGCCAAGCGGCGGCGTCGACAACGAGCCGTCCTCGAACACGAAGAACACGTTCATGCCGCCCAGTTCTTCGACGTAGCGGTGCTCGCGCGCATCGAGGAACACCACCTGATCGCAGCCGTGATCGATCGCTTCGGCCTGCGCGCGCAGGCTGGCCGCGTAGTTGCCGCCGCATTTCACCGCGCCGGTGCCGCCGACCGCGGCGCGCGTGTAGTTGCGCGACACCCAGATCGACACCGGGGCCGGGCCGCCCTTGAAATAGGAGCCGACCGGCGAGGCGATCACCGCGAAGATGTATTCGTGCGACGGCTTGACGCCGAGGAACGTTTCGCTGGCGATCATGAACGGCCGCAGATACAGGCTGCCGTCGCCGCTCGGAATCCATTCGCGGTCCATGCGCACCAATTGCTCGACCGCTTCGATGAACACCGCCTCCGGCACCGGCGGCATCGCCATGCGGTCGGCCGAGTCGCGGAAGCGCTTGGCGTTGGCGTCGGGGCGGAACAGGTTCACGCCGCCGTCGTCGCGCTTATAGGCCTTCAGGCCCTCAAAGATTTCCTGGGCATAGTGCAGCACCGCGGCGGCTGGATCGAGTTGGAACGCGCCGCGCGCCTCGACGGTGGCGTTGTGCCAGCCCTGTTCCGCGCTGTAGCGCACCACGGCCATGTGATCGGAAAACACCCGGCCAAAACCCGGGGACACCAATTTGGCGGCGCGCTCCTGATCGGGCGTCGGGTCCGCCTTCGGCTGGATATCGAATTTCAAGCAAAGCGAGCCATCGATCTTGTCGAACGAAACGCCCATGGACTTAATCTCCTGGAACGGCGCGCCAAAACGGTGGCCGTCATGGTTATGCGAGCCCGGCCAACATGCCGGCGCAGGTGGGTTCTACATCCCGGAATGGCCGGGAGACATGCTTTGGCGGAATGCATGAACTCCGCTATGTTCCGGGCTACTGTCCGACCTGCGGGTGCGCGTCGCCGTCCGCTTCCTTATCGGACTGCAAGGGCGAGTGTCGCAAGCGGAATAGTCGATTATTTCGTCTTGATCGTTGGTTTTGTAACATAAAACCCAGATATGTCAATATGGCTGACATAAATTGCACCGAGCTTGCCCCGGCCGCCCCGCAGAGCGAGGTCGCCGCTGTGGCTGACGCGGCGCCGACGCCGCGTTGGGACATCATTGAACTGCTGTTTTTTGCCTACCGCGATTTTGTCGGCGATGCCGACCACGTGCTCGAAACCTTCGGCTTCGGCCGCGCCCATCACCGGGTCGTGCATTTCGTGTCGCGCTATCCGGGTCTTAAGGTCGCCGATCTGCTCGACGTGCTGCGCATCACCAAGCAATCGCTCGGGCGGGTGCTGAAACAGCTGTTGGACGAGGGCTATATCGTGCAGAAGGCCGGCGACACCGATCGCCGCCAGCGGCTTCTTTTCGCCACCGCCAAGGGCGAAGCGCTGGTCACCGAGCTGGCGCGGCTGCAGACCGGCCGCATCAACCATGCGCTCGCCGGTCTTGGCACAGGCGACGCCGCGACCGTGCTGACATTTCTGCGCGGCATGATCGATCAGGATGATCCGGACAAGGTGCTGCAAAGCATCCTGGCCGGCGCGCCCCCATCAGGTGGGCCCCAATCAAAGGATGGACGGTGACGGAATTCGCGATCCAGCCGAAGAAGCCGCCGCGGCCAGCGGACGATGCGCCGCATCTGCTGCTGGTCGATGACGACCGCCGGATTCGCGATCTGCTGTCGCGGTTCCTGGCCAGCGAAGGCTATCGGGTGACCACCGCAAAATGCGCCGCCGACGCCCGCGCCAAGCTGCACGGGCTGCATTTCGATCTGCTGATCCTGGATGTGATGATGCCGGGCGAGAGCGGCTTTGATCTGGCGCGTGCGATCCGCACCGAGTCGGCGGTGCCGATCATCATGCTGACCGCGCGGCACGAGCCGGAGAACCGCATCGAGGGGCTGCAGATCGGCGCCGACGATTATGTCGCAAAACCGTTCGAGCCGCGCGAATTGCTGCTGCGCATCGGCAATATCCTCAAGCGCGCGATGCCGAATGCCGCGCAGCGCATCGAGCAGGTCACGTTCGGGCCTTACGTGTTTCACCTTGAGCGCGGCGAACTGCGCCAGGGCGAGGAGATCGTGCATCTCACCGACCGCGAGCGCGACATGCTGCGGCTGCTGGCCTCGACGCCGGGCGAGACCGTGGCGCGCGGCGATCTCACCGGCGGCGGCGACGTCAATGAGCGCGCGGTCGATGTGCAGATCAACCGGTTGCGCCGCAAGATCGAGCAGGACCCGGCCAACCCGCTGTTCCTGCAAGCGGTGCGGGGCATCGGCTACCGGCTGATCGCGGTGCCTTGAGGCTGTCATGAGTTCTCTCGACGTTGGGCTGTCGATGATCCGCACCGTGTCGCGGCGGGTGGTGGCGTTCCACGATCAGGCGTGGCGGCGCTTCAACGATTTCATGCCCAAGGGGCTGTATGCCCGCTCGCTGCTGATCATGATCGTGCCGATGGTGGTGCTGCAATCGGTGGTGGCGTTCGTGTTCATGGAGCGGCACTGGAACACGGTGACGCGCCGGCTGTCGTCCGCGGTGGTGCAGGACATCGCGGCGCTGATCGATGTTTACAAAGGCTATCCGCAGGACAAGGACCGCAGCCAATTGCGCCGCATCGCCCAGGAGCGGCTTGGCCTGGTGGTGGATTTTCTCGGGCCGGACGACATGCCGCCGCCGGGTCCCAAACCGTTCTTCTCGCTGCTCGATCAATCGATCTCGCGGCAGCTCAGCCGCCGTGTCGCACGGCCGTTCTGGATCGACACCGTGGGCCGCTCCAATCTGGTCGAGATCCGCATTCAGCTCGATGACGCGGTGATGCGGGTGTTTGCCCAGCGCAGCGCGGCCTACGCCTCCAATTCCGAGATATTTCTGTTCTGGATGCTCGGCACCTCGACCATCCTGCTGGTGGTGGCGGTGCTGTTTCTGCGCAATCAGATCCGGCCGATCCTGCGGCTCGCCGATGCCGCCGAGAGTTTTGGCAAGGGCCGCGAGGTGCCGAACTTCCGGCCACGCGGGGCGCGCGAGGTGCGCCGCGCCGCCTATGCCTTTATCGAAATGAAGTCGCGCGTCGAACGCGCCATGGAGCAGCGCACCGCGATGCTGGCCGGCGTGTCGCACGATCTGCGCACCATCCTGACGCGCTTCAAGCTGGAGTTGGCGCTGCTCGGCGACAGCCCGGAAACCGAGGCGATGCGCAAGGACGTCGACGAGATGGCGTGGATGCTGGAGGATTATTTGGCGTTCGCGCGCGGCGACAGTGGCGAGCAGGCGCAGCCGACCGACATGGCGGCGGCGTTGGAAGAATTGCGCAGCGATGCCGAACGGCACGGCCACGTCGCCACCGTCCAGTTCCACGGCGAGCCGGTGGTGACGGTCAAGCCCGCGGCGTTCAAGCGCTGCCTGGCCAATCTGGTGTCGAATGCCGCGCGCTATGCCGACAATATCGCGATCACCGGCCACCGCGACCATCGCTATCTGACGGTCACGGTCGATGATGACGGGCCGGGCATTCCCCATGCGATGCGCGAGGAGGTGTTCAAGCCGTTCCTGCGCCTCGATGTTGCCCGCAATCAGGATGAGGGCGGAACCGGGCTGGGCCTTGCGATCGCGCGCGATATCGCCCGCTCGCATGGCGGCGACATTCTGCTCAGCGACAGCCCGATGGGGGGCTTGCGCGCCACGGTGCGCGTGCCGGTGTAGTCCGGTTTGATCCCTCCCCCTTGCGGGGAGGGACGATGATCGATTACTTCGCCAGTTCTTCCGAGCGCTTCTTGGCGGCGGCGACCGCGCGGATCATCAGCGGCCGCAGCCCGTCATTGGCCATCAGCACATCGAACGCGGCGGCGGTGGTGCCGTTCGGCGAGGTGACGTTCTTGCGCAGCGTGGCGGCGTCGAGTTCGGAGCGATGCAGCAGCTCGCCGGAGCCGGCGACGGTGGCCCGCGCCAGTTTCATCGCGAGTTGTTCGGGCAGGCCGGCCTCGACGCCGGCGCGCGCCAGTTCTTCGGCCAGCAGGAACACATAGGCCGGGCCCGAGCCCGATACCGCGGTGACGGCGTCGATCAGCTGTTCGTCATCGACCCATTCCACCGCGCCGGTGGCGCGCAGCAGCGCGTCGGCGGTGCTGCGCTGGCCGGCGCTGACTTCGGCGGCAGCCACCGCCACGGTGATGCCGCGGCCGATCGCAGCTGGGGTGTTGGGCATGGCGCGCACCACGGCGCCGCCGCAGGCGTCCTGCAGCGCGCTGACGGTGATGCCGGCCATGATCGACACCACCAGCGTCGACGGGCTGACATAGGCTTTCAGCTGGGCGGCGGCTTCGCGGAACATCTGCGGCTTGACCGCGATCACCAGCGCGTCGACCGTGCCGAGGTCCTGCGGCGCCGGGTTGAAGCGCACGCCGCGCGCGGTGAGGGCGGCAATGTCGTCGGAGGGTGCCGGCTCGAGCACGGCAACGTTGCAGCCGTCGAGCCCCTGCGCCAGCCATCCGGTGAGAAGCGAGCCACCCATTTTGCCGGCACCGGCCAATAAGATGGTGCCGCTGAGTTGCGCGAGAGGGCTGGTCTTGGACGTGATCGACATTGGCAATATCCCGGATAGCGAAACGGCCGGGACCATAGCACCAAGGTCGGTGGCGGGGGCCGAATTCATTCCGGCATCCACCTGTTTCGTCGCCGCGGCGCGGCGGTTACGCCTCGCCGGCGGTGTCGAACATCGCGCTCTGCATCGCTTCCTCGGCCGACTTGCCGGCCCAGACCACGAATTGCAGCGCGGGGTAGTAGCGCTCGCAGGCGTGCAGCGCGCCGATCAACATGCTTTCGCACTGGGCGGTGGTGGCGTTCAGCCCGCCCGGCAGCAGCAGCGCCTGGCGGTACATCACCGTGCCGGTGTGGGTCCAAATGTCGAAATGGCCGATCCACATCTGCTCGTTGATCATCGCCACCAGACGCTGCACCTCGGCGCGACGCGCCGACGGCACTTTGAGCTCGAACGCGCAGGCCAGATGCAGCGCTTCGATCTCGTTCATCCAGGTGAAAGACAGCTGATAATCGGTCCAGGTGCCCTTCGAGAGCATGACGATTTCGTCGTCGCCGGAGCGTTCAAACGACAGATCATTCGAGGCGGCAATGTCTTCCACCGCCGCCAGCGGATTGTTTTTTGATTCAAAGATGCCTTCCAGCAAGGGCATGCCGTCGCGACCTTACGTTTTGAAATGATTGGTACACACGCTGAGGGACCGTCAGCTGCGAAGGAAACGCCGCGCTGCGGATCATGACGCAACTACGCCAGCCGTTACTGATCGGATGTGAGTTACTGATCGAAGGCTTGCAGGAGTGAGATGATGTGATTTGCGGAATCTGTGCAACGGCATGACCTGCCCATCCACAGGCAAACCCAGGGCCGTCCACAAGTGTGACATTCGTGCCTAGAACAAACCGGAATCAAATGCACGGTGCCCGAGTCTGGCGGCGTCATTCCCGTCAGGCGAGTCCCAGCGCGTTTCCACCCGCTGATTCCGCCATACGGCATGCCGCGGGCGATCTTGTTGCCGCAATTCGCTTTCGGCATAGTCGCCCCCGCGCAAGTCCAAACCAGAGAGTATGTTCATGTCGAGCCGCGATATCGTCACCACGGGGCCCCGCACGCCGGTTCGCTTTGCCAAGCCGCAGCGCGTCGCCTTTGTGCAATCGTCCTGGCACCAGGATGTGGTGGCGGGCTGTTGGGACGCCTTCAGCGCCGAGATCGAGGCCTGCGGCATCTTGCCGGCGCAGGTCGATCGCTTTGAAGTGCCGGGAGCGTTCGAGATCCCGCTGCATGTGCAGACGCTGGCCAAGACCCGCCGTTACACCGCGCTGGTCGCGGCCGGCCTAGTCGTGGACAGCGGCTTGCACGGCTATGTCGCAGAAACCGTGATCCGGGCTTTGATGGACGTGCAGCTGCGCACGGAGGTGCCGGTGTTTTCCGCGATCTCGACCCCGCAGGGCTTTGCCGAGACCGAGGAGCAGTTCGCCTTTATCCGCGAGCATTTCGTCCGCAAGGGACGCGAAGTGGCGCAGGCTTGCGCCGATACCTTGGCGAGCTTCGAGCGGCTGCGCAGCCAGGTTGCCGCCGGCATCATGTGACATGAGCGGCGATTGATATCAGCCTGTCCGCACGTCATGGCCGGGCTTCGTCCCGGCCATCCACGTCTTTGATCTTGCAGCGCTTTCAAGACGTGGATGCCCGCGCTAACGATCATTGGTACGACCCGATGGTATGAGCCGCGGCGCTGTTAATTCAAAAAGCAGGCATCCAAAAAGCAGGCCGCCCCTGAGGGAACTCAGGGGCGGCCTGCAAGATCAGAAGGGTCAGCGCTGTTTAATCGAACAGGCTCGACACCGACTCTTCGGCCGCGGTGCGGCCGATCGCTTCACCGATCAGCGACGAGATCGACAGCGAGCGGATGTTGGGCGCGTTGCGCACGGCTTCCGTGGCCTGGATCGAGTCGGTGATCACCAGTTCCTTGAGCCTGGAATTGATGATGCGGGTGGTGGCACCGCCCGACAGCACGCCATGGGTGATGTAGGCATAGACCTCGGTGGCACCCTTGCCGAGCAGCGCTTCGGCCGCATTGACCAGCGTGCCGCCGGAATCGACGATGTCGTCGACCAGAATGCAGGTGTAGCCGTCGACTTCACCGATCACATTCATCACTTCGGATTCGCCGGCGCGCTCGCGGCGCTTGTCGATGATCGCCAGCGGCGCATTGATGCGCTTGGCAAGACCACGGGCACGGACCACGCCGCCGACGTCCGGCGACACCACCATGACCTTGCTGAGGTCAAAGCGTTCGCGGATGTCGCGCACCATCACAGGTGAGGCGTACAGGTTGTCGGTCGGGATATCGAAGAAGCCCTGAATCTGCCCAGCGTGCAGATCGAGCGTCATCACCCGGTCGGCACCGGCATGGGTGATCAGGTTGGAGACGAGCTTGGCCGAGATCGGAGTGCGCGGGCCGGCTTTACGGTCCTGCCGGGCATAGCCGAAATACGGGATCACCGCGGTGATGCGACGCGCGGAAGCACGCCGCAAGGCATCGGTGATGATCAGCAGTTCCATCAAGTGGTCATTGGCCGGGAACGAAGTCGATTGCAGGATGAACACGTCCGAACCGCGGACGTTTTCCTGAATCTCAACGAATACTTCCATGTCGGCAAAGCGGCGGACCACCGCTTTGGTGAGCGGCATGCCGAGCCAGTTGGCGATTTCCTGCGCCAGCGCGCGGTTGGAATTGCCGGCGACCAGCTTGACGGAGCCGTTCTTGCCCGACATCGACGCCTCCCCCCCGGATTTGGTGGATACAACGTTCAACATATCGGAATACTCACAGAACAGGCCATCTGGACGGGGGTCCTCATAACAAGGACACGTTGGCACTGGCAACCCATCGGGTACCGTATTGCCGGATCAGACCGTGCTTTTCGCCGGTTATGATCCGAATTGTTAATGCGCGCTGAAATCCGCGGCGGCAAGGCTCATGGTCGGCGCCGGGCTGTCAGAGCTGCGCACCTCGGCACTGCGCGCCTCACTGGCGGGCGGCTGGGTGGCGGCGACCGCGGTGCCGGCCGATCGGGCGGGCGCGCTCGGCTCGGGTGCATTGCCGTTCAGCGCCTGGGTCAGGCCGGTCAGGCCCGCCTGCGCGATCCGGCGCAGCACGACATCATCGGCTTGCGCCCAGGCGTCGCGTCCGGCCTTGCCGGCCGCTTCTTCGCCGGACAGCCGCAGCGCGCGCTGCTGATCGCGGTCATAAACGTCCCAGACCCAGGCGATGCTGGTGCGGCCACCGCGAATATGGGCGGCCAGATAGCTGCGCACCCGGTACGCGGCCGCGCCCTGGCGCGACACCACCGAGACGTTGCGCAGCTTGGATTCACTGTCGAGCGCGCCAACCAGGCGGTCGAACACCTGCGGCGGCGGGCCGTCGATCGACTCGAAGGCGACGGTGGTGCCACCGGCACCGCCCATCTGCGCGAAGGCATTTTGCGGGGAGTTGCCGTTGGAGACGCAGCCGGCGGCGGCGCTGGCGATCGCCAGGGCAGTCACGGCGCGAACCAGACGCCAAGCGGGGGCTCGACCAAGGATGGTTCGAGCGGGGCGCGATTGCGCAGGCTGAAGACCAGCAGGCTGAAGACCTGGCGAGAGACCAAGCATGGGACCGAATCACGTCTCCTGATGGCCGACGAAGCGGGCCGTGCGGAGCGAGCGATATCGTTAAAATCCGTTAAGGTCTAGGGCAGGAAAGTCGCAACCGTCCGGTAAAGTCAGCGCAAGACTGCCGCGCCTGGGAAAATTATCTAAAAATTTTAGGGACTTAAAGAAATCAGGGGATGAGCGCCAGCGCGTGGACGTGCCGGCCGTAATCCGGCTCCTGGCGGTGCACGGTGCGGCGATAGCTGAAGAACCGCGGGTCCGGATAGGTGTCGAGCCCGATATCGTCGATGGTGCCGACCCCGGCGTTTTCGAGCCGCTGCCGGATGAAGCCGGCCAGATCGAACAGCGAATGGCCCTCGCGGCTCGAGGGTATAAAGAACGCGGCATAGGCCGGGTCGTCAGCCAGAAAGCGCTGCACGAATTCGGCGCCGACCTCATAGCTCGGCTGCCGGATCAGCGGCCCGATCGCGGCGACGATGCCGGCGCGGCTGGCGCCGAGCTGTTCCATCGCGGCGAGCGTGGTCTCCAGCACGCCGGTCAGCGCGCCCTTCCAGCCGGCATGGGCGGCACCGATCACCCGGGCGGCCGGATCGGCAAACAGCACCGGGCCGCAATCGGCGGTGGTGATGCCGATCGCCAGCCCTTCAGTGCGGGTGACGATCGCGTCAACCTGCGGGCGCGCGGCGATCTCCCAAGGCTCGTCGACGATCGCGACGTCGGGCGAGTGCACCTGATAGGCGGTCAGCAGATGGCTGGCGGGCACGCCGAGCGCGCTCGCCATGCGGCGCCGGTTCTCCTCGACGCAGGCCGGATCGTCCTTCGAGCCGATGCCGCCATTGAGGCTGTCATAGATTCCGGTCGAGACCCCGCCCGCGCGGGTGAAGAAGGCGTGCCGGAGCCCCGGCAGTTCGGCCAGTCGCGGCGAAGTCAGGATCATGCGCTGGCCTCGCTGCGCGCCACGTCGGTCAGACCGGCGATCTCGTTGAGGTCGGCCTCCGAGACGCCGATCACCTTGAACATCGAGCCCATGCCGCCGCGGCCGCCGCCGGTCAGGCGTTGCAGGGCGGTCGCGATATCCTCGGACACTTCGGGGCTGGCCTTGGCCATCAGCGCCAGCGCGCGGGTCTCGATGCCGAGCCGCTTCAAGAATTCGCCCTGGGTCACCGGGCCGTGCACCCGGGCGCCGATGCTCTCGGCGGCCCGCGCCAGCGATTGGAAATCGACATGGGCGGTCAGGTCGGCCTGGCCGGGATGTTTCAGCGGATCGGCATAAGCGTGCTGGGCGATTGCCTGAAAAGTGTCGCCGGCGTCGCTGCGCAGATGACCATAGTCGATGATCAGCGCCGCGCCGCCTTCTTCGCGCACCCGGGTGGCGATCTTCATGATTTCCGAATCCGGGCGCCATTCGAACACCGCGCCGATCGGCGCCGCGCGTACCCAGGACGGCAGCAGCGCCTCAAAGCGCGGGATCGGTTCAGCGGCGACGCCGAACACCAGCTCGCCCGCGTCATCGATCTCGATGACGCGCTCGTGCCAGCCTTGTTCTTTGCGCACCGCTTGGTGGATCGGCAGCACGTCGAAATATTCGTTGGCGAACAGGATCGTGGTGCCGCCCGGCACCTCGTCGATGCTGTCGTGCCAGCTGACATTATCGAGATGGCCGAGCGCGGCGCGCTGTTTTTCGCGCAGCACCGGGTTGATCTCGACCAGATGCACCTGGATCGACTGGAACAGCGGCGGCAGCACGCGCAGCGCGCGCAGCGCGTCCGACATCATGGTGCCGCGGCCGGGGCCAAGCTCGACCAGCCGCACCAGTTGCGGCGAGCCGATCGCCTTCCAGATCGACGCCGCCCACAGCCCGAGCAGTTCGCCGAACATCTGGCTGACTTCCGGCGAGGTGATGAAGTCGCCGTCGCGGCCGAGCGGATCGCGCGCCACATAGTAGCCGTGCTCCGGGTGGGTGAGGCACAGCTCCATGTAGCGCCACACCGGCATCGGCCCGGCCGTCTTGATCAGGTGCTTGATATGCGCTTGCAGCAGCGTGTCGGTCACGGCTGAACTCCGGCTCAGTGTGAACTGTGGCCCGTCGCCGCCTTGGCGGTCAACGGTGGCCGCCGCAGCGCCCACACCACAATGCCCAGGCCGACAACGATCATCGGCACCGACAGCAGCATGCCCATGGTCCAGCCGCCCCATAGGAAGCCGAGCTGCGGGTCGGGCTCGCGAAACAATTCGCCGATGATGCGCGCCACGCCATAGAGGCCGATGAACGCGCCCATGATCAGGCCGGGGCGGCTCAGCGCCTTGGCGCGGATCATCAGCGCCAGCACCAGAAACAGCACCACGCCTTCCAGCGCGGCTTCATAGAGCTGGCTTGGGTGGCGCGGCACCGGGCCGCCGGTCGGAAACACCATCGCCCAGGGCAGGCTCGGATCGGCGGCGCGGCCCCACAATTCGCCATTGATGAAATTGGCGATCCGGCCGAGCAGCAGCCCGATCGGGCCAACCGCGCAGGTCAGGTCGCCGAGCGAGGCGATCGGCAGCCCGCGCTTCCAGGCGAAGGCCAGCACCGCGATCACGCAGCCCAAAAAGCCGCCGTGGAACGACATGCCGCCTTTCCACAATTCGAAGATTTCGAGCGGGTGCTGAATAAAGAAGTCGAGATTGTAGAACAGCACATAGCCGATGCGGCCGCCGAGGATGATGCCGAGCGTCACCCACAGGATGAAGTCATCCCAGGCCACCAGCGGGATCGGCGAGGTGCCGCCCCACAGCCGCTGATTCTTCAGCAGCGCGCGGGCATAGAACCAGCCGATCACGATGCCGCCGATATAGGCGAGCGCGTACCAGCGGATCACGATCGGTCCGACCGCAATCGCCACAGGATCAAAGACGGGGAAGGCGAGCACAAACGACATTGCGCACCACTTACGACGAAAGCCGGGCGCGGTACAGCGCGCATCCGTGCTCGGCTGGGGCAGGCCGATATACGCTGGCAGATCGCAGCGGTCGCTTGCCAAGGCCGCGCCCGCCGTTACAAGGAACCCCGGAATTCGACGGCCCGCGGTGCGATCTGCCGCCGCTGCGGCCTTGTCGGACAAAGCCGGCGTCGCCATTTTGGGCGGGCGCCGCCAACAGGGATAGCACCGGAGTACGACATGACTCAGACCAGCAACCGGCTTTTCGACGAGATCGGACGCCTGATGAATGATGCCGCCGGCGCCGCCCAGGGCGTGAAGCGCGAGATCGAGACCGTGGTCCGCACCCAGGCCGAGCGGGTGCTGCGCGATCTCGACCTCGTCAAGCGCGAGGAGTTCGAGGTGGTCAAGGACATCGCCAAGCTCGCCCGCGAAGAGAACGACGCGCTCAAGGCCCGGATCGCCGCGCTGGAAGCCAAGCTCGGCGGCACGCCGACCGTCTAAGTCCAACGGCGATTGATACCAACCACTCCGCACGTCATGGCCGGGCTCGTCCCGGCCATCCACGTCTTTGATCTTGCTGCAATTTTAAGACGTGGATGCCCGCGACAAGCGCGGGCATGACGGTCATTGGTACGACCCGGTGGTATAAGTCCGGCCTCCTAAGTCCGGCCTCGTAAGTCCGGATCGTCCAAGTCCCCGCCCGCTTACGCGGCGGGCTGCCAGCGCCGCCGGCCGGCCCTATGCCTGGGGCCGGCACCGGCGATCGGCGCCGGAAAACCCCGCCCATTTTCTTGTGTTTCCCGGGCTTTGGCGCTAAAAGCCCGGCACGCGCACAGCCCCCGCACCCCTGGAGGCTTGCTGTGTCGTGCCAATGGGCCGCTCCGCGGCCCATAACTTTTACAACCCAGAGACGGCTCGGAGGCGCGGCGCAAGCTCGCGGTGCTCTCGAAAGGTCTCGTTTAAACAAGGGCTTATTGAAATGACGACCGTCAAGGAATTGAAGGCGACCGCGCGTCCGTCAGTCGGCAAGGGGGCCGCACGGGCTGAGCGTCGCGCCGGCCGTGTTCCGGCTGTGATCTATGGTGACAACAAGGCCCCGCTGGCGATCTCGCTCGATGATCGCGAACTGCGGCTGCGCATTGCCGCTGGCCGGTTCCTCACCACCATCTTCGACGTCAACCTCGACGGCACCAAGCATCGCGTGATTCCGCGCGACTTCCACCTCGATCCGGTGCGCGACTTCCCGATCCACGTGGACTTCCTGCGCCTCGGCCAGGGCACCACGATCCGCGTCAGCGTTCCGCTGCACCTGAAGAACACCGAAACCGCGCCGGGCGTGAAGCGTGGCGGCACGATCAACATCGTGACCCACACGGTCGAACTGGAAGCCGAGGCGGACGCCATTCCGCAGTTCATCGAGGCTGACGTCGGCACGCTCGACATCGGCAGCTCGCTGCACCTGTCGACCATCGCGCTGCCCAAGGGCGTCAAGCCGGTGTCGCGCGACGACGTGACCCTGGTCACCGTGGTGCCGCCGTCGGGCTACAACGAGGACAAGGCTGCGACCGCTGCTGCTCCGGCTGCTGCGCCCGCCGCTGCTGCCAAGGCGCCCGCGGCTGCCAAGCCCGCCGCCGAGAAGAAGAAGTAATCCGGCGCAGAGCGCCGCGTCATGCGCCTCCTTGTTGGGCTCGGCAATCCTGGCAGCAAGTACCAGGGCAACCGGCACAATATCGGGTTCATGGTGCTCGACGAAATCGCACGGCGTCATGGCTTCTCGCCATGGCGCCGTCGTTTTCAGGGCGAGACCGCAGACGGCACGATCGGCGGCGACCGCGTCACGCTACTGAAGCCGCTTACCTACATGAACGAGTCCGGGCGCGCGGTGCAGGATGCCGCGAGCTTCTTCAAGATCGGGCTGCCCGATATCATCGTGGTGCATGATGAGATCGAGCTGCCGGCGTCCAAGATGCGCGTCAAGGTTGGCGGCGGCATCGCCGGACATAACGGGCTGCGTTCGGTCTCCGCTCATGTCGGCAATGATTATCGCCGGGTCCGGGTCGGGGTCGGGCACCCCGGCGTCAAGGAGCTGGTGCACAGCCACGTGCTGAACGATTTTGCCAAGGCCGAACGGCCCTGGGTCGAAGCCATGCTCGATGCGATCGCCGACAACGCCGATCTCTTGATCGGTGGCCGCGACTCGCAGTTCCAGAACAAGGTGCATCTGGCACTGCAGGCCAAGGGTTTTGGCGCGAAGGACGACAAGCCCGGCGCATGACGCGCCGGCCTAACGAATTCAGGACAGGTTCATGGGATTCAAATGCGGAATCGTCGGACTGCCGAATGTCGGTAAGTCGACGCTGTTCAACGCGCTGACCGAAACCGCGGCCGCGCAGGCTGCGAACTATCCGTTCTGCACCATCGAACCGAATGTCGGTGAAGTGGCGGTGCCGGATCCGCGGCTCGACAAGCTCGCCGAAGTCGGCAAGTCGGCGCAGATCATCCCGACCCGCCTGACCTTTGTCGATATCGCCGGTCTGGTGAAGGGCGCCTCAAAGGGCGAAGGTCTTGGCAATCAGTTCCTCGCCACCATCCGCGAGGTCGATGCCATCGCCCATGTGGTGCGCTGCTTTGAGGATTCCGACATCACCCATGTCGATGGCAAGGTGGCGCCGATCGCCGACATCGACACCATCGAGACCGAGCTGATGCTCGCCGATCTCGAAAGCCTGGAAAAGCGCGTCGACAACCTCAGCAAGAAAGCCAAGGGCGGCGACAAGGATTCCAAGGAACAGCTCGATCTGGTTAACCGCGCGCTGAGCCTGCTGCGCGATGGCAAGCCGGCGCGCTTTTTGGAGCGCAAGCCGGAAGAAGAGCGCGCGTTCCGCATGCTCGGCCTGTTGACCTCCAAGCCGGTGCTCTATGTCTGCAACGTCGAGGAAGGCTCCGCCGGCTCCGGCAACAGCTTCTCTGAAGCGGTGATGGCGCGCGCCAAGGAAGAAGACGCGGTCGCGGTGGTGATCTCCGCCAAGATCGAGTCGGAAATCGCGACGCTGTCGCGCGAGGAGCGCACCGACTTCCTCGATACGCTCGGCCTGCATGAAGCTGGTCTCGACAGGCTGATCCGCGCCGGCTACGAGCTGCTGCACCTGATCACTTACTTCACGGTCGGCCCCAAGGAAGCCCGCGCCTGGACCATCACCAAGGGCACCAAGGCTCCGCAGGCCGCGGCGGTGATCCACACCGACTTTGAAAAGGGCTTTATCCGCGCCGAGACCATCGCCTTCAACGATTACGTGTCGCTGGGCGGTGAAGCGGGCGCGCGCGATGCCGGCAAGCTGCGGCTGGAAGGCAAGGAATATGTGGTCGCCGATGGCGACGTGATGCACTTCCGCTTCAACACCTAAAACACGATCAGCCGGTCGCTGATATCAACGGCCTTCAATTGTGACACGTCATGCCCGCGCTTGTCGCGGGCATCCACGTCTTGAAATCGTCGCAAGATCAAAGGCGTGGATGGCCGGGACGAGCCCGGCCATGACGTGGTTGGTATCAATCGCCGTTGGTATGAATGGCCGAATGAGCCGGCCCCACAGCGGGAGCGGCCGGCGTGACTGGTTACGCACTTTTGTGCATGTGCCGTAGCAGCTGAGCGGCGCGCTCAGCGCATCGTGCCCTGGTCACGGATCGCGCCGAGATGTTCGTTGATCCGAAACACGATCAGGATGAATTCGGCGAGAATCCGCGAGAAAACCACGCCGACACAAATGCCGGCCAGGCTGACCAGAATGGTAATCAAGCCGCCGAACGGGCTGATCGCCATCGCAGTCAGCCCCGACAACATGCCGGAAATACCAAGCAGTGCTATCAACGCGATCGCCAGCCAGTAGAAAATCTTGATGATGTGAACGGTGATGAACCGATCCCACTGGAACAGATCGCGAAGCTCGAACATTCAGATCTCCTGAGGGAGGATAGGTGCGGCGCCATGGCGCGTGTTGCCGCTTGTGATTGCTGCCAATAACGGCCACAATCAGGCTCTCTCCGGCAGTTTCCTCAACATGATACTTACCTTTGAAGATTTTCCTCCAGGTCCGTTTGGCAGCTTCGGCCCGTTGAAGGTCAGCCGCGATGACATCATTACATTTGCGGCCGAGTTTGACCCGCAGCCGATGCATCTTGATGATGAGGCCGCCCGGCACAGCATGCTGGGCGGGCTGTCAGGCTCTGGCTGGCATCTGTGCGCGCTGATGATGCGCATGATGGTCGACGGATTTCTGCTGCGCTCGGACACGCTCGGCTCGCCCGGCGTGGAGGAAGTGCGCTGGCTGTCGCCGCTGCGCCCCGATGATGAGCTGATGCTCGATGTCGAGGTCAAGCATAGCCGTGTGTCGCAAAGCCGGCCGGAAACCGGAATTGTGACGTTCGGCTTCAGGGTGCGCAACGCTGCCAATCAGCCGCTGCTGCAGGCGGTGTGCCCGATCATCATGAAACTCCGTCATCCGCACACGGCATAGGTCGTCCGCATGCGTTACTACGAAGACATTGCCGTAGGTCAGCGCCGCGAACTCGGCTCCTTCACTTTTACGGCGGAAGCGATCAAGGAATTCGCCCGCAAGTTCGACCCGCAGCCCTTTCATCTCGATGAAGAGGCCGGCCGGCGCTCGTTGTTCGGCGGCCTCGCTGCCTCGGGCTGGCATGTCAGCGCGGTGTGCATGAGGCTGCTGGTCGCCGATGGCCAGCGCGAGGCGGCCGAGGCGATGGCGCGTGGCGAATTGCCGGCGGTCGGCGGGCCGTCGCCCGGCTTCAAGGATCTGCGCTGGATCAAGCCGGTATTGGCCGGCGACACCATCCGATTCGCCAGCGAAGTCGAATCGATCCGGATTTCGGAATCCCGTCCACAATGGGCTATTCTGCAAGGCCGAAACACAGGTACAAATCAGCGCGGAGAGCTGGTGTTCTCTTTCCTTGCCTCCGCTTTTGTGCCACGACGGTCTGTGCCGTGATTTGCTGAGGCCCCGATTTGCGGGCCGGTGGCGGCGGCGCCTTCTTAAACAGTTGGCAAGCCTTTTACGACAAAGGCAAAATGCAAAGCAGTCCGTTAAAGGGTTGTTAACCTTCCGCGGGCTTGCTGGAAGTTGTGGACGACGGGTGGACGTGGGACGATGACGGCGGATCGTATTGGCTTGAAGGTGGTGGGCTTCGTCTTTGCGGCGGTGACCGTGATGGTGATGATCACCACCGGGATGGTGGTCAAGGGGTACGCCGATGGCGCCTATACCCTCGACCTGCCAGAACAGATCAACAGCGGCGTTCGCTAACGCCGCAGCCCCTCAGCAGCCATTGAATGCTGCGCGGCCAGCGCAGCTTGTGAATTTCGGCGTTGTTGCGCGCTCTGAACGCGCGCATTGAATTGTGCGCTTTGAATTTCGCGCTGTGAAATTGTCGGCCTTGGAAATTCCAGGCGCCGGGCAAATCGCGCGCTGAAATTTCCGGCCGTCAATCGCTTCTGTTGCAAATATCGCAGGCGCAAATATCGCAGGCGCAAGTATCGCAGGCGCAAATATCGCAGGCGCAAGTATCGCAGTAAGTATCGCAGCGATGACCGGCGCGACGTCAGTCGCGGCCGATCTTTTGCGCTGCCTGTTTCCACTGCGCGACATTGTCGGAAATCAGCCGCGTCGACTGCATCGCAGCCTGGCTGAGCTGAGCATAGCCGGCAATCTCACGCTGCACGCGCTGACCTTCGGAGTGCAGCAGGTCGCGCAAGCTTTGCAGCTCGGTGATCAGCCCTTCGATCTCGGCGAGCGAAGCGCCCGCGACGCGCTGGATCAGCGAATTGACGTTGTTGACGGCGGCTTCCGCACTCGGATCGAGCGTGCCGTCGGCGTTCTGCAGCGGCCGGCGCAGATAGGCGACATCGTTACGCACGAATTCGCGGATGCCGGCTTCGACATCGGCCGCAGCGGCGGCTGCGTGCTCGCTGTCGGAGGTCTTGGTCTCGAGTTTCTCGGATGGCATGGCGTTCATCAGCAGTTCCCCGTTGCTGGTTCATTCGGCGCCTATCAGTTCAGCGCTTTTTGACCGCACCACGACCAATTCGCGGCAGGTTGCCGGTGATTCCAGGGAAGTGCCGATGCCGTGTGAAAACCGGGCAGAACCGCGGCTGAATTAAGCTATTGGGAACGCTAACCGGCTAGCTGCGCGGGCCGATACGCACCTGCAGCGTGGCGACGCCATCGACCCCGCATTCGATGCTGTCACCGACCGCCAGCGCCGCAACGCCAGCCGGCGTGCCGGTCATGATCAGATCGCCAGCACTGAGCGCCACCTGCTGCGACAGCCGCGCGATCACTTCCGGCACGCTCCAGATCAGTTGATCAAGGTCGCCGCGTTGCCGTTCGGTGCCATTGACCTTGAGCCAGATCGCGCCGCGGCTCGGATGGCCGATCTCGGCGGCGGGGCGCAGCGCGCTGCACGGCGCCGATTGGTCGAATGATTTGCCGATCTCCCAGGGCTGCTCTTTCTTGCGCGAGGCCATTTGCAGATCGCGGCGGGTGAGATCGATGCCGACGCCATAGCCAAACACATGATCGAGCGCTTGGCCCGGCGCGATGCCAAGGCCGCCGCTCCTCAGCGCCACGATCAGTTCGACCTCGTGGTGCAGATCGTTGGTGAGCGGCGGGTAGGGGATGGTCGCGCCATCGGCCGCCACCATGTCGGCGTGTTTGGCGAAGAAGAACGGCGGCTGCCGCTCGTCATTGCCCATCTCGCGCACGTGTTCGAGATAGTTGCGGCCCACGCACCAGATGCGGCGCACTGGAAAGCGCCGGCTGTCCCCCTGAACGGCCAGGCTCGGTTGGGACAAAGCGGGGATCACGTAGCACGTCTCGCTCATCAATCAGCTCGCAACGTATGGGGGCCATGGCTGCGCCCCGCGTCAGCGGAGCGCCATGGTGCGAGCTTAGACGGCGGCGGCCTGCGGCGCCAGCGGCGTCGCGTTGTGCTGTTGCAGCCGGAAGAATGAGGCGTAGCGACCATTGCGCTGGAGCAGATCGTCATGGCGGCCGCGTTCGACGATCTCGCCGCCCTCGACCACCAGAATGGCATCGGCATGGGTGATGGTGTGCAGCCGATGCGCGATCACGATGGTGGTGCGGTTCTGGCACAGATGATCGATCGCCGCCTGCACCAGCCGTTCCGACTCGGAGTCGAGCGCTGCGGTGGCCTCGTCGAGCAGAATGATCGGCGCGTTCTTCACCAGCGCGCGGGCGATCGCGATACGCTGCCGCTGCCCGCCGGAGAGTTGCGCGCCGTGTTCGCCGACCGGGGTGTCGTAGCCGTGCGGAAAGCTCATGATGAAATCATGGGCGTAGGCCGCCTTGGCGGCGGCGATGATCTCGTCGTCGCTGGCGCCGGGTTTGCCGAACGCGATATTGGCGCGGATCGTGTCGCGAAACAGATAGACGTCCTGGCCGACATAAGCGGTCTGCTGGCGCAGCGACTGCCGCGACACATCCGCGATCGGCTGACCATCGATGGTGATGGTGCCCGAGCGCACTTCATAGAGCCGCAGCAGCAGTGACAGCACCGTGGACTTGCCACCGCCGGACGGGCCGACCAGCGCGGTGACTTTGCCCGGCTCGGCGACGAAGCTCATGTTCTTCAGCACCGGCTCGTCGGTGCGGTAGGCGAAGCCGACATCGCGCATTTCCACGCGCGCTTCGCTGAGCCGCAGCGCCGGCTTGTCGCTGTCGTCCGGCTCGCTTGCCGGCGCGTCGATGATCTCGAGCAGTTTGCGCGCGCCGACCAGGCTGGAATTCAGCTCGATATTGAGACGGGCGAGCCGCTTGGCCGGCTCATAGGCCAGCAGGAACGCGGTCAGGAACGAGAAGAACTGACCGGGCGTTGCGCCGGTCGCCACCACCCGGTAGCCGGCATACATCAGGCAGCTGGCGATCGCGACGCCGCCCAGCGTCTCCATCAGCGGGCTGGAGCGATTGGAGACCTTCGCCATCTTGTCGGCGGTCTGCTGCACCGCCGCGATATTGGCGTCGATGCGCGCGCGCATGGTGTCTTCCAGCGTGAACGCTTTGACGGTGCGGATGCCCTGCAGCGACTCCTGCATGGTCTCCAGAATGTCGGCATTGCCGGTGAACTGCTGATGAGCGAGGCCCTTGATGCGCCGCACCAGCTTGCGGATGATCAGCAGCGCCGGCGGCGCGATCAGGAAGCCGAACAGCGCCATGAACGGGTCCTGTATCACCATCACCGTCACCAGCGCGATCAGTGACAACAAATCGCGGCCGACGGCGTTGATCAGCAGGCTCAGCACCTGCGTCACGGAGGTGGCGCCGGCGGACAGGCGGGCGAGGAATTCCGAGGAGTGGCGATCGGAGAAGAAGCCGATGCTCTCGCGCATCAGCTTGGCAAATAGCTGGCGCTGATTGCGGGCGAGAATGGCATTGCTGATCTGCGACAGGATCACCGTATGGCCATAGGTGGCCGCGCCCTTGGCGGTGAAGATCACAATGGTCGCGATCGAGAGCATGGCGATGCCATGCACGTTGCGATCGACATAGGCCTTGTTGATCACTTCGCCGAGCAGATAGGCCGACAGCGCGGTGGCGCCTGCGGCCACGCCCATCAGGATGAAGGCGACCAGGTAACGGCGCCAATAGAGCGCGCCCTGTTCCATCACCAGGCGCCGGATCAGAATGGCGGCGCCATAGGGATCGTCAGTCAGTTTGCGTGGCGTATCGGTCATCCGCGCTCCATGAGACGGCGCAACGCCGCAAATCCGCCCGCGCATCAGCCGCCGGGAAACTGCGTTTCCTTGCCTGCGATGCTTGAGATTTTCAAGCCAAATCCGAGAGTTATCCGCTTGTCCCGCGCCTTGAAACGAAACCATGCCACCAACGTCGAACGCCTTGGCAAAGGTGGCGAACAGCCAAAAATCGCCATTGTTTCAGGCGCGTCGTCGCGGCGTCACGCTTGGATCGCGTGCCGCGCGCCGCCCTCACACTTCGGCGGAATCGACTTTGCGGCGGCCAGCCGTTACGAGGGAACGGCCGCGTGGAACCGCGGCCCCGCTTGTGTCCACGTTCACGGTCGATCGGATGACTGGGATTCTCTTCATCAAGACCTCATCGCTCGGCGACGTGGTGCATCAAATGCCGGCCATCAGCGATGCCGCCCGCCATCGTCCCGGCATGCGGCTGTCCTGGGTGGTGGAAGAAGCCTTTGCGCCGCTGGCGCGGCTGCATCCGGCGATCACCGACGTCATTCCGGTGGCAACGCGGCGCTGGCGCAAGCAGTTAGTTCAGCGCTCGACCTGGCATGAGGTCGCCGAATTCGTCACCACGCTGCGCGAGGGCGAGTTCGATCTGGTGGTCGATACCCAGGGGTTAATCCGCTCCGGGTTGATGACCAAGCTCGCCGCCGGCCTGCGCCATGGCTATGACGCCGGCAGCATCCGCGAGCCGCTGGCCGCAAAATTTTATGACGTCACCCACACGGTGAGCCGGTCGCTGCATGCCGTGACGCGCAATCGCACGCTCACCGCATTGTCGCTCGGCTATCAGCTGGATGGCGAGGTCGATTACGGGCTGGTGCCGCAGCCGCACACCGATCAGGCGCGCTATGCGGTGCTGCTGCATGGCACCTCGCGCGTCAGCAAGGAATGGGGCGAGCCGCATTGGATCGCGGTCGGCGATTGGCTGCAGCGTCATGGCCTTGAAGTGGTGCTGCCCTGGGGCACGGAGCTGGAACGGCAGCGCAGCGAGCGGCTATGCGCGGCGATTCCAAATAGCCGGGTGCTGCCGCGGCAATCGCTCGATCGCACCGCGCAGACCATCGGCAATGCCGCGCTGGTGATCGGCGTCGATACTGGCTTGCTGCATCTGGCGGCGGCGTATCGGGTGCCGCTGGTTGCGGTGTTTCTCGCCACTGAACCGGGACTGACCGGGCCGGTCGGCGCTGGGCCGATGACGGTGATCGGCGGCAAGGGCGCGCAGCCGAGCGCTCAAGATGCAATTGCTGCCGCCGAGCGATTACTTAGCCCGGCGTGACCGCGCTGCTGGCCAACACCTTGGCAACGAATTCATCGAGATCGCCTGGCGCGAACAGATGGCCGGGCAGGCCGGCGGCGGTCGCGGCTTCGATGTCGCTGTCGCTATCGCCGATCACAAAACTGCGCTCGCGTAGCACCGGCCAATTCGCCATCAGATCCAGGATCATGCCCGGCTGCGGCTTGCGGTGCTCGCTGTGGCGGCGATAGGCCTCGACCACGCCGTCCGGGTGATAGGGGCAAAAGCGCAGATCATCGATCCGCGCCTTCTGGCGTAGCAGCTCGTCGCACATCCAGGCGTGCAGCGTGCGCACATCGTCCTCGGTGAACATGCCGCGCGCCACGCCGGACTGATTGGAAATCACGAACACGTAGTAGCCGGCGTCGTTGAGCCGGCGGATCGCGGACGCCGCGCCCGGCATCCAGCGAAAGCGCTCGCGCGAGCCGACATAGTGATCGTTGTAATTGATGACGCCGTCGCGATCGAGAAACGCCGCCGGCCGCGGCTGCCGTGCGGTCATGGCGCGCGCAGCTCGGCGGCGGCGAGCCCGGCCTTGCTCAGCACTTGCAGCGCGGTCGCGGTCACCTCGGCCTCGGGGATGTCGCGCATGCAGCGGTGATGCTCGACCCGGCACACCGGCTTGTGGCACGGGCGGCACTCAACCGTGGTCTTGGTTTCGATGATCGCTTCGATCGGGTTGAGCGGCGCGTAATGCCAGGCGCTGGTCGGCCCAAAGATGCCGATGGTCGGCGAGCCGATCGCGGCCGAGACGTGCAGCAGCCCGGAATCGTTGGAGATCACCAGATCGGCGGCGGCCAGCGCCAAAATGCCGTCGCGCAGGTCGCGCCCGGTCAGGTCGCGCGCGCCGGGACCGGCCGCGGCGACAATCGCCTGCGCGGCTGGTGTCTCGTTCGGCCCGCCGATCACCCAGACCTCAAACCCCTTCGCGGTCAGCGCCTTGGCGGTTTCCGGATAATAGCTCCAGCGCTTGGCCGGGCCGACCGCGCCGGGCGCCAGCGCCACCACGGTCTTGCCGGTCAGGCCGCGCGCCTGGCGCCAGGCATCGATCTCGGCCTGTGGCACCTCAAGCTGCGGCTCCGGCCAATCCATCGGCAATTCGATGTTGGCGGGCAGCGCCAGCGCGGCGCAGCGGTCGATCATGCGCGGCAGCGCCCGTTCGCCGCGCCGCCAATCATTGAGCAGCCCAAAGCGCATCTCGCCGATGAAGCCGGTTCGCTGCGGAATGCCGGCCAGCCAGGGCGCGATCGTCGCTTTGAAGGTGCGCGGCATCACCAGCGAGGCGCCGTATTGCTCGGCGCGCAGCCGCGCCGCCAGCGCGCGCTCGTGGGTGGGCGAAATCTTGCCACGCGGCAGGTCAAACACGATGCCCTGGCGCACGCCGGGCATGTAATCGACCAGCGGCGCGCACAGGCTGGTGGTCAAAACATCGACCGGCCGCTGCGGCCAGCGGTCCTTCAATACCCGCACCACGGTATGGCAGCGCACGAAATCGCCGATCCACATATAGGGCACCAGCAGCACCGGGCTGGTTTCGGCACGATCTGGCCGCTGGGCCAGCTCGGCTAGCAATGATTCATAATTCATTGTATCGGGGTCCGATCGTCAGCGCGGGCGCTTGCGCAAGCCCGATAGCGCTTGGCAATCACGGCGTCCAGCCGGATTTGGCCGTTAATCCTGTTGGCAAACCTGCCGGGCTCGGGTTGCCTGCCGGGGCGGAGTGGGGCAAACCTGCAGCGCTCAATCACGACAGGACATGCCATGCTGCTGGTGACCGGAGGGGCCGGTTTTATCGGATCAAATGTCGTCGCCGCGCTCAACGAGGCCGGCCGCAGCGATGTGGTGGTCTGCGATTGGCTTGGGGAAGACGGCAAATGGCGCAATCTGGCCAAGCGCCAGCTCGCCGATTTCGTGCCGCCTGAGGAACTTGCCGCGTGGCTGCAGGGCCGGCGGCTCGATGCCGTGATCCATATGGGCGCGATTTCCGCGACCACCGCCACCGACGGCGATCTCGTCATGAACAGCAATTTCCGGCTGTCGCTGCGGCTGCTGGATTGGTGCACCGACCATGGCGTGCCGCTGATCTATGCCTCGTCGGCCGCGACCTATGGCGATGGCGAGCAGGGTTTCGCTGACGATCCTTCGCTGGAGGCCCTCAAGCAGCTGCGGCCGATGAATCTCTATGGCTGGAGCAAGCATCTATTCGACCTGTTGGTCGCCGAGCGCGTCGCCAAAGGCCAGAAGCTGCCGCCGCAATGGGCCGGCCTGAAATTCTTCAACGTGTTCGGGCCGAACGAATATCACAAGGGCACCATGGCCAGCGTGCTGGAGCGGCGCTTTGAGGACATCAAGAGCGGCCGGGTGGTGCAGCTGTTCAAGTCGCACCGCGAGGGCATCGCCGATGGCGATCAACGCCGCGACTTCATCTATGTCGATGACGTGGTGCGGGTGATCATCTGGCTGCTCGCAACGCCGTCGGTCAGCGGGCTGTTCAATGTCGGCACCGGCCATGCGCGCAGCTTCCGCGATCTGATCCTGGCGGCCTATAGCGCGCTCAATCAGCAGCCCAATATCGAATATATCGACATGCCGGAGCAGATCCGCGGCAGCTATCAGTATTTTACCGAGAGCGAAGGCGATCGGCTGCGCCAGGCCGGCTACAATGGCGGCTTCACGGCGTTGGAAGAGGCGGTGGCCGCTTACGTCAACGGCTATCTCAACGCCGCCGATCGCTACCGCTGACAGGATCGGTGCCATGCTCGATTTCGATACTCTGACGCCGGCGATCTCACGCCAGACCGTGCTGTGCGTCGGCGATTTGATGCTCGATGAATTCGTCTATGGCGAGGTGTCGCGCATCTCGCCGGAGGCGCCGGCCCCGGTGATCGCCGCGCAGCGCAGCGAGATCGACGTCGGCGGCGCCGGCAATGTCGCGCGCAACATCGCCGCGCTCGGCGCGAGCTGCATCTTCGTCGGCCTGATCGGCGATGACGACGCCGGGCGCACGCTCAATGCCGCGCTCGACGCCGATGCGCGCATCACCCCGGTGTTGGTGTGCGATCCGTCGCGGCCGACCACCCGCAAGGTACGGTTCGTCTCCGAGCATTTCTCCACCCACATGCTGCGCGCCGATTGGGAAACCGCGGCGCCGGCCTCAGCCGAAATCGAGCAGCGCCTGATCGATGCGGTGCTGGCGCAATTGCCGCGCGTCGATATCGTGCTGCTGTCGGACTACGCCAAGGGCGTGCTGACCGCGCGCTTGATCCGCGAAACCATCGACGCCGCCCAGAAACTCGGCAAGCGGGTGATCGTCGATCCGAAAAGCCCGAATTTCGCGCTGTATCGCGGCGCCACGCTGCTGACGCCGAACCGCAAGGAATTTTGCGAGGCGACGCGCAGCCGTGCCGATACCCCAGTTGAGATCGCCCGCGCGGCGCGCGAGGCGATGGCGGCGGCGGATTGCGCCGCGCTGCTGGTGACGCAGAGCGAGCGCGGCATGACGCTGGTGCCGCGCCAGGGCGAGGCGATCCATGTGCCGGCGCATCCGGTCAAGGTGCGCGACGTGTCCGGCGCCGGCGACACCGTGGCGGCGGTGCTGGCGGTGATGCTGGCGGCCGGCGCGAGCTGGGACATCGCGCTGCGCGCCGCCAATGCCGCGGCGGCGGTGGCGGTCAGCAAGAAGGGCACGGCCAGCGTGTCGCTGGCCGAATTGCGCCGCAAGATTCTGCCGCACGCTTTCCTGGCCGCCGAGGAGAAGATCGTCGCCGCTGGCGGCGATCTCGAACCGCATCTCACCGAATGGCGCACCGAAGGGCTGCGGGTCGGCTTCACCAATGGCTGCTTCGACATTCTGCATCCCGGCCACGTCAAGGTGCTGACCGCGGCGCGCGCCGCCTGCGACCGGCTGATCGTCGGGCTGAACAGCGATGCCTCGGTGAAGCGGCTGAAGGGCGACAGCCGCCCGGTGCAGGACGAGCGTTCGCGCGCCGAGGTGCTCGCTGCGCTGGAGGCGGTCGATCTGGTCGCGATCTTTGCTGAGGATACGCCGCTTGAACTGATCAAGCGCATCCGGCCGAGCGTGCTGGTCAAGGGCGGCGACTACACCCGCGCGCAGGTGGTCGGCCACGAAGTGGTCGATAGCTATGGCGGCGAGGTGCTGCTGATTGACATTCTGCCCGGCCATTCCACCACCTCGCTGGTGGCGCGCGCCCGCGATGGTCAATCATGACGATGCTGATCACAGGCGCGGCCGGCTTCATCGGCTTTCATGTCGCCCGCGAGATGCTGCGCGCCGGTCAGCGCGTGATCGCGGTCGACAGCCTCAATGATTACTACGATCCGGCGCTCAAACAGGCGCGGCTGGCGCAGCTGCGCGATCTGCCGGGCTTTGAATTCGTGCAGCTTGATCTTGCCGATCGCGACGCCACCGCGGCGCTGTTTGCCAAGCATCGCTTTCCGGTGGTGATCCATCTCGCCGCGCAGGCCGGGGTGCGCTACTCGCTAAAACATCCGCACGCCTATATCGACGCCAATCTGCAGGGCTTTGCCAATATTCTGGAAGGCTGCCGCCAGCATGGCTGCGGCCATCTGATCTATGCGTCGTCGTCCTCGGTCTATGGTGCCAACACCAAGCTGCCATTTTTGGTGAGCGATCGCACTGATCAGCCGGTCAGCCTCTATGCGGCCACCAAGAAGGCCAATGAGGTGATGGCTTATTCCTACAGCCATCTGTACCGGCTGCCGACCACGGGGCTGCGGTTCTTCACCATCTATGGGCCGTGGTATCGGCCGGACATGGCGCTGTTTTTGTTCACCAAGGCGATTGTCGCCGGTGAGCCGATCAAGCTGTTCAACCACGGCCGGATGCGCCGCGACTTCACCTATGTCGATGATGTCACGCGCGTGATCGCGCGGCTGATCGATCACGTGCCGCAGGCCGGCGAGGCGCTGTTCGGCTCGGCGCCGGCGCGCATCTACAATGTCGGTAATCACCACCCCGAAGAACTGATGGACGTGGTGACTTTGCTGGAGCGCGAGTTGCAGCGCACCGCCGTCAAAGAGATGCTGCCGATGCAGCCCGGCGACGTGCCCGAGACCTTCGCCGATGTCGATGATCTGATTCGCGATGTTGGCTTTAGCCCCTCGACGCCGATCGCGGACGGGCTGCGCGAGTTCGTCGCCTGGTATCGGTATCATTACCAGGTATGACGGACATCATCGGAAAAAGCTGTAATTTCCGATGGTTCCGTGACGCCATGGAATTGTAATCAATTGAATCAAAACGTGTTTGATCGCGGTTTCGCCTGGCCCGCCACGGCGTGCTAGGAGGTCTTCTGGAGTTTCGCGACGCCGACCGGCGGCGCGGTGGATGGTAACAAAGTTGAGGCAAAGCATGACTTCCCGTGAATTCGATCTGGGCAAGGAGCGCCTATTGCGCGTCGGTGTGATTGGGGCCGGTGTGATGGGCTTCAATCATGGCCGGGTGCTCGCCGGCTTGCCTGGCATCGAACTGGTCGGGATCGTCGATCCGCTGCTCGATCATCGCGACCACGCTGCTAACGTGATCGGCTGTCCGACCTTTGCGCGGCTCGATGAGCTGTGCGCGGCTGGCGTCGAGGCGGTGACGATCGCGGCGCCGACCCATCTGCATCACGAGATCGCGCTCGACTGCATCGCGCGCGGCATTCATGTGCTGGTGGAAAAGCCGGTGGCGTCCACGGTGCAGCAGGGCCGCGAGATCGTCGCCGCCGCGCATCGCGCCAATGTCACGCTGATGGTCGGCCATGTCGAACGCTTCAATCCCGCCGTGGTGGCGATCAAGAAGGCGATCGCGGGCGAAGATATTCTGTCGATCGGCATCACCCGGGTCGGTCCGTTCCCGCCGCGCATGTCCAATGTCGGTGTGGTGATCGATCTCGCTGTCCACGATATCGACCTGATCCGCTGGTTCACCGACTCGGACATTGTGCAGGTGCAGCCGCAGCTTTCCAGCGCGGTCGCCGAGCGTGAGGATATCGCGCTGCTGCAATTCCGCACCGCCTCCGGCGTGCTGGCGCATATCAACACCAATTGGCTGACGCCGTTCAAGGCGCGCAATGTCACGATCGCGACCCGCGGCAAATATGTGCAGGGCGATCTGCTGACCCGCCAGGTGACCGAGTGCTTCGGCTTCCAGCCGGACGGCAGCTATTCGATGCGCCATCTGCCGGTCGGCCATGACGAGCCGCTGCGCGCCGAACTGATCGCGTTCACCGACGCAGTGCGTAACCGCAAGGTGCCGCCGGTGACCGGCGAGGAGGGCGTCGCCAGCCTCGAGATCGCCATCAAGTGCCTCGAACCGTTGCCGGCCGATCAGAGCGCCGATCCGCGCAAGGGCACCTTGCGGGTGGCCAGTTAGCGCCGCCCGCCACTTCACTATCTGCGATAGCGTCGAACCGGCGTTCCCATTCCTCTATCCCCCGAAGAGACATGAATCAGCAGCTCCGCATCGAACCCGTGCCTTTCATTGATGTTGTCTCGCAGCGCCGCCGTCTCGGCAACCTGATCGACCAGGCGGTCGGCCGGGTGCTCGAGCACTGTCATTTCATCAACGGTCCTGAGGTCATGCAGTTCGAGGCTGATCTTGCGGCATTCAGCGGCGCCAAGCATGTGGTGGCCTGCGCCAGCGGCACCGACGCGCTGCTGATGGTGCTGATGGCCAAGGGCATCGGCCCGGGCGACGCGGTGATCTGCCCGACTTTCACATTCTGCGCCACCGGCGAAGTGGTGGCGCTCACCGGCGCCTCGCCGGTGTTTGTCGATGTCGATGAAGTCACCTTCAACATGGATATCGAGTCGCTGAAGCGCGGCATCGCCACCGCCAAGCGACACGGCCTGAAGCTGAAGGCGGTGATCCCGGTCGATCTGTTCGGCCAGCCGGCCGATCACGATGCGATCGCCGCGATCGCTGCTGAAGAGGGCATGTTCGTGCTCGACGACGCCGCCCAGAGCTTTGGCGCCAGCTACAAGGGACGGCGGCTCGGCACCTGCGGCCTTGCCACCGCCACCAGCTTCTTCCCGGCCAAGCCGCTCGGCTGCTATGGCGACGGCGGCGCGATCTTCACCGACGACGCCAACCTCGCCGAGACGCTGCGCAGCGTGCGCGTCCACGGCCAGGGCTCTGACAAATACGACAATGTCCGGCTCGGCCTGACCGCGCGGCTCGACACCATGCAGGCCGCGATCCTGATCGAGAAGCTCAAGATCTTTGACGACGAGATTGCCGCCCGGCAGCGCGTCGCCGATCGCTATGCGCAGGGCCTGGCCGATGTGGTCACGGTGCCGGCGGTGGCGCCGTTCGGCAATTCCACCTGGGCGCAATACACCATCCGCCTGCCGGCCGGCACCGATCGCGACGCCTTTGCCGCGAGCCTCAAGGCTAAGGGCGTTCCGACCGCGGTGTACTATGTCAAGTCGATGCACCAGCAGACCGCTTATCGCCACTATCCGGCGGCCGATGGCGGGCTGCCGGTCAGCGAAAAGCTGTCGACCGAGGTGATCAGCCTGCCGATGCACGCCTATCTCGACGCCCCGACCCAGCAGCGGGTGATCGACGCGGTGCGCGCCGCGCTGGCGTAAGCCGCGCCGTTAATCGGTCCCCGGCCGCTTTGCTGCGGCCGGTCCGGCCTGCCGCCCCTTGGGCAGCGGCGATCGCGGCGCCTGCGAATCTCCATTTTGCGGCGCCGCCTGATGCTGTAGAAGCGGCGCATGCTCAGGCGCATCTTCACTGTCGGCGGCTTCACCCTGCTGTCGCGCATCACCGGCTTCGCGCGCGACATCATGCTCGCGGCGATTCTTGGCGCCGGGCCGGTGGCCGACGCCTTCTTCGTGGCGCTGCGGCTGCCCAATCATTTCCGTGCGATCTTTGCCGAGGGCGCGTTCAACGCCGCCTTCGTGCCGGCCTATGCCCATGTCAGCGGCGAGAAGGGCGCGGCCGCCGCCGGGCTGTTTGCCAATCGCATCTTCACGCTGCTGTTTGTCACCCAGGCGGTGTTGCTGGTGATCGCGCTGTTGTTCATGCCGCAGGTGATCGCGATCCTGGCGCCGGGCTTTGCCGATGATCCACAGCGCGGCGCGCTGGCGGTCGAGCTGACGCGCATCACCTTTCCCTATCTGCTGCTGATCACGCTGGTGACGCTCTATGGCGGCATGCTGAACGTGATGCGGCGCTTTGCGGCCGCGGCGGCCGCGCCGATCTTCCTCAATCTGTCGATGATGATGGCGCTGTCGCTGGCGGCGTTTTTCCCGAGTGCCGGCCACGCCGCCGCCTGGGGCGTGCTGGTCGCCGGCGTGCTGGAATTTCTGCTGCTGGCGCAGGATGCCGCGCGGCAGAAAATTCTGCCGCGTTTCTCCTGGCCAAAGCTCGATGAGGATGTGCGCTCGTTTTTCCGCGCGCTCGGCCCGGCGACGCTCGGCTCGATGGGCACCCAGATCGCACTGTTTGCCGACACCATCATCGCCACTTTCCTGGCCGCCGGCGCGCTGTCGGCGCTGTATTACGCCGACCGGCTCAATCAGCTGCCGATCGGGGTGATCGGCATCGCGATCGGCACCGTGCTGCTGCCGGAAATGTCGCGGCTGTTGACCTCGGGCGACGAGGCCGGCGCCAAAGCCTCGCAGCGCCGCGCCTTCGATTTCACGCTGCTGCTGTCGGTGCCATTCGTCGCGGCGTTCCTCACGGTTCCGGACGAGATCATGCGCGCGATGTTTGCGCGCGGCGCCTTCACCAAGGCCGATGCGCTGGCGGCCGGCAGCACGCTCGCTGCCTATGCGATCGGGCTCATTCCCTTTGTGCTGATCCGCAGCGCGGTGGCGACCTTCTACGCGCGCAAGGACACCGCAACGCCGGTCAAGGCTGCGCTGACCGGCGTCGCCGTCAATGTCGCGCTGAAATTCGCGCTGGTCGGCTCGCTGGCGCAGGTCGGGCTGGCGCTTGCCACTGCGGTCGGCGCCTGGATCAATCTGCTGCTCGTGCTCGGCTTTGCAGTGCGCTACGGCTATCTGGAACTCGACCGGCCGCTGCTGCGCTCGCTGCTCAAGTTCTTGAGCGCCGGGCTGCTGCTCGGCGCGGCGCTGTGGGGCAGCGCGTATCTTGCGCAGCCTTATCTCGCGCAGCTCGCCTCGTTCCGCGATGAAGCGGCGCTGGCGCTGCTGATCGTGGTCGGCGCCGTGGTGTACGGCGCCGCGATCTTCACGCTGTTCGGCCTGCGCGGTCTGAAAGCGCTGATCCGCGGTTAGCTGGTGGCCTTGACGTTGCTCAGCACCAGGGTCGCGACGTCGACATAGACCCGCACCAGCGGCGCCACGAATTTGTGCGCCTTGGTCTTCGACACCAGCGTGTCGTGCAGCACCAGATGGTCGATGCCGGTGTTGATGAAGCACGCCATCGCGTCGCGCGGCGTTTCCACGATCGGCTCGCCCTTGATGTTGAACGAGGTGTTGATCAGCACCGGCACGCCGGTCAGCGCCTCGAACTCCTTCAGCAGCCGATACAGGATCGGGTTGGTATCTTCGCGCACAGTCTGAATGCGCGCGGTGCCATCGACATGGACCACCGCGGCGATCTTGTCGCGCCACTCCGGCCGCACGTTTTTGGCCATCAGCATGAATGGCGAGTCGCCGATGCCCTCAAAGATCTCGTCGGCGCGTTCCTCCAGCACGATCGGCGCAAACGGCCGGAACGGCTGGCGGTGCTTGACCCGCGCGTTGAGGATGTCCTTCATCTCCGGGTGGCGCGGATCGGCAATCAGGCTGCGATTGCCGAGCGCGCGCGGCCCGAATTCCGACGATCCCTGGAACCAGCCGATCACCTTCTGGTCCGCGAGCAGTTTTGCCGTGTCGCGGCAAATATTGTCGCTGCGCACCGCGTTGGTCTGGATCCGCACCAGGAAACGCTGCGTAGCCTGTTCGATCTCGCTCTCCGGATAGCGCTTGCCGATATAGGCGTGCTTCATCTCAAAGCTGCGCGGCTTGTTCTGGATGGCATGAAGGCCGTAATAGGCGCAGCCGATCGCGATGCCGTCATCGCCCGCCGCCGGCTGAATCCAGACATTCTCAAAGCCGGCTTCGCGCGCGATCTTGCCATTGGCGACGCAGTTCAGCGCCACGCCGCCCGCGATGCAGAGGTTCTTCGCGCCGGTGGTTTCGCGCAGCCAGCGCGCGCGCGCCAGCAGCACCTGTTCGGTGTCGTCCTGCACCCGCCACGCCACGTCTTCCCAATGGCGCATCGAGGGGCTGGCTTCCCATTTGCCGGCGCGTTCCATGATGTAGGGCTGGTTCAGCTCCTGCGCGGTCCAGCGCGGCACTTCCAGCTTGTTGTTCGCGATCTGCATCAGCGACTTGATCTGGTTGGGTCGGCCATAGGGCGCCAGCCCCATCAGCTCGCCGCATTTGTTCCAGTCGCCGAACACGTAAGTTGAGGCCCGGCTGTACAACGCGCCGAGCCCGGGCATGTTGTAGAATTCGTCGCTGAAGAATCCGCGGTCCGGCTCCATCCAGACCTTCTTCAGGCACTCCAGTTTGGTTCCGCTGAACTTGTAGTAACTCTCCGATTCCCGCGCCAGTTGCGAGGCTTTGTCGCCGGCCGGGACCGGCTCCATCACATCGGAGCGATAGCTGCCGACGCCGTCCACAATCATGATCACACCTTCGTCGAAAGGCGAAACCGCGAAGGCGCTGTAAGCGTGCGCGAGGTGGTGCGAGAGCGTGGTGACTTTGGCGGAATTGCTGCGAAACCAGGGATGCCGTTCGGCTTCACCGCGTTCGTATTCGGGCAGGAAACCCGGCATGTCCTGGTAGATCAGCCGCTCTTCCATCTCCGGGACCGGCAGGATGTAGCAATTGCGGACCACCAGATCGACGTCGTCCAGCGTGATGCCTTCGGCGTCGAGACAATAGTCGATCGCCTCCTTGTAGAAGCCGCTGGCGTGCTTCTCGCGGGTCAGCCGTTCCTTGGCGATGCCGACAGCAATTTCGCCGTCTCGCAACAGGCACGCGGCGACGTCGTGATCATAGGTGTTGAGGCCGAGAATGTAGTTGTGCTGCTTGGACATGAACCATCTGCTGAAATAGGCCAGGGCAGGAAATCACCGTGGCGGCGGCACCGCATCGAACGCTCCGACCTTACAAGCTGGCGCGCCGCCGTCCATAGCCGGGCAAGCCGAAGCCCGCGATATTCCTAGCGGGGGAGCGCGGTCAGAACCGGGCCAAATGATGGCAATGCCGCTCGCAGGGTTCGTGGCAGCGATGTTGCCCGCCGCGGTTACCGACATCACTTAGATAACTGGTGAGGTAACATTAATGGCGTCCTACTTTGAACGGACGTTCATCATTCCCTGCTTGACCGTCAGAATGGCTTGAACGTAGTCTTCGCGTTGAGCCACAGACAGAACAAGGCCGATTTGGAGCGCACTGGCGAACGGCCTGCATCCTCTGTTCATGGGACGCGTTGCGGTTTCAGTGCTTCAAAAATTTCGGGAGAATGAGATTATGGCTCAGACTGTCCCTCGCAGCATCGTTGCACGCTGCTTGGCTGCGGTAGCGCTGGTTGGCGTGTATTGCGTCAGCCTCGTCGGTACCTCGGCGCTGTTCCTCACCGCCAGCACCACTACTGCCGACGCGCAGCGCGGCCGTGGCTGGGGTGGTCGCGGTGGCGGTTGGGGTCGCGGCTATGGCCGGGGCTATGGTCGCGGTTATGGCCGTGGCTGGGGTCGTGGCTACGGCTTCTATGGCGCGCCGATCGTGCGCCCGGGCTGCTATTTCAGCCGCCGCTGGGGCCGGGTGGTCTGCCCGTATTGATGCTTGCAGCCGGTCCGATCCGGTCCGGCTCGTAACATTACCAGGAACCGCAACGGGTGCGCCGACGCTGTCGAGCGCACCCGTTTTGCATCTGCCCGCTTGCTTCTGAAGCGGCACTTTGCGGATCACGAAACCGTGGCTGCAATGATCTTGTGAGCGCGTCGTCAAAATTGTGATGCGCTGCATGACGACAGCGCGGCCAAGCCGGATTTGCACACCGCTGCGATCCATCGCAAGATAACGCCAACGATAAGCAATGAGGGCGGAGGAGCGATGGCACCGATCAAGTTCGGCGTCGGGCAAAGCGTGCGCCGCAAGGAGGATGACGCGCTGCTGCGCGGCCAGGGCTGCTACACGGACGACCTCGCGCCGCCCGCCGTTGCCCACGCGCTGATGCTGCGCTCGCCCTATGGCCGCGCCCATTTCACCATCGATGTTGAATCCGCTCGCACTATGCCGGGCGTGCTGGCGGTGTTCACCGCCGCCGACGTCGCCGATCTTGGCGGCCTGCCGTGTCTGTTCAATCTGCCGAATGCACCGTTCAAGGCGCCGCACTATCCGATCCTGGCCGCCGATGAGGTGCGCCATGTCGGCGATGCGGTGGCGTTCGTGGTTGCGGAAACCCAGGCGCAGGCGCGCGATGCGCTGGAAGCGATCGACGTGCAATGGACGCCGCAGCCGGCAGTGGCCGGCAGCGTCAGCGCGCTGCAGCCGGGCGCGCCGCAGGTCTGGCCGCAATTTTCCGGCAATGTGCTGTTCGATGTCGGGATCGGCGACAAGGCCGCGGTGGAGTCCGCGTTTGCCGCCGCCGATGCGGTCGCTGAAATCCGCATCGTCAATCCGCGCATCGTCACCAACTACTTGGAGCCGCGCGCCGCGGTTTGCGAATATGATAGCAAGCGCGACCGGCTGACGCTGACCGCTGGCAGCCAGGGCAGCCATCGGCTGCGCGATATTCTCTGCCAGCAGGTGCTCAAAATCCCCACCGAGAAGATGCGGGTGATCTGCCCCGATGTCGGCGGCGGCTTTGGTACCAAGCTGTTTCCGTATCGCGAATATGCGCTCTTGGCGGTCACCGCCAAACGTCTGCGCCGCGCGGTGAAATGGAATGCCGAGCGCATGGAGCATTTCGTCGGCGATGCCCAGGGCCGCGACAATGTCACCACCGCGAAGATGGCACTTGCCGCCGATGGCCGGTTCCTGGCGATGGATGTCGATCTCGTCGCCGATATGGGCGCGTATCTGTCGACCTTCGGACCCTACATCCCGTTTGCGGGCGCCAACATGCTGCCGGGGCTGTACGACATCCAAGCCTTTCACTGCCGGGTGCGCACCGTGTTCAGCAACACCGTGCCGGTCGATGCCTATCGCGGCGCCGGCCGTCCCGAAGCGGCCTATGTGATCGAGCGGCTGGTCGATGCCGCCGCGCGCAAGCTCGGCATGACGCCGGACGCCATCCGCCGCAAGAATTTCATCCCGCCGCGCGCGCTGCCTTACACCACCGCGACCGGCAAGGTGTATGATTCCGGCGATTTCGCCGCGCATCTGAAACGCGCCATGGAGCTGGGCGACTGGAAGCAGTTTCCAAAGCGCCTCAAGGCGGCGAAGAAGCAAGGCCGGCTGCGCGGCATGGGCTTGGCGAGCTATGTCGAAGTATGCGGCACCATGGGCGAGGAAACCGCGCAGGTGCAGCTCGATCAGCATGGCGACGTCATCGTGCTGATCGGCACGCAGTCGAGCGGCCAGGGCCATCACACCGCTTATGCGCAGCTCGTTGCCGAGCAATTGCGATTGCCGCCGGAACGGGTTCATGTCGTGCAGGGCGATACCGACCGGATCGCCACCGGGCTCGGCACTGGCGGTTCGGCCTCGATCCCCTCGGGCGGCGTCAGTGTCGCGCGCGCCAGCCACAAGCTCGGCGCGCAACTACGCGACATCGCGGCTGATCTGCTGGAAGTCGGCGCCGGCGATCTTGAAATCGAGGACGGCGCGATCCGCATCGTCGGCACGGATCGCATCATCAGCTTTGCCGAGCTGGCGCAGCGCAAAAGCGTCGATCCGGCGAAATTGACCGCATCCGAAAAATTCTCCAGCGCCGATGGCACCTTTCCGAACGGCACCCATCTGGTCGAAGTCGAGATCGATCCGGACACCGGCCAGGTGGTGGTGGTCAATTACGTGGTGGTCGATGATTTCGGCGTCACGCTCAATCCGCTGCTGCTCGCCGGCCAGGTGCATGGCGGCACCGTGCAGGGCATCGGCCAGGCCTTGATGGAGCGCGCGGTCTATGACGAGGACGGCCAGTTAGTCACCGGCAGTTTGATGGACTACGCGCTGCCGCGCGCCGCCGATGCGCCCTCGATCACCTTCGAGACCCAGAACGTGCCGTGCCAGACCAATCCGCTCGGCGTCAAAGGCGCCGGCGAAGCGGGCGCGATCGGCTCCTGCCCGGCGCTGATCAACGCCATCATCGATGCGCTGTGGCGGGAATATCGGATCGACCACATCGATATGCCGGCGACGCCGGAGCGGGTGTGGATGGCGATCCGCGACCAGCAGCGGCTGCATCGGCTGTAGGAGGCTCGCCATCATGACGCTCGTGCGACGGTGGTATCGTCATCTGGCTGCGCTGCGTGGCGCGATCTGCCACACTGTTGACAGCGGCGATTATCTGCTACCGACTAAGCGCCGTGCTACGCAGCGGTGGATGATCCAGTCCGCTGCGCTGCGTCATCCAACTTGTCGTCATCATCAGGGAGCGATCGAATGTTGCGAACCGTCGTCGTTGTAGGCAGCCTGTTGCTTGGTACCAGCGTTGTCGTCGCGCAGCAGAATGTGGTGGCGCAGACCCAGACCTTGATGAAGAACAGCGGCAAGAGCCTCGGCGGCGTGCTGGGCGCCATGGTCAAGGGCGACAAGCCGTATGATCAAGCCGCCGTCGATGGCGCGCTCAGCCAGCTGAGTGATCTCGCCAAGAAACTGCCGGATCAATTCCCCGACAGCGTCAAGGGCATCGAGACCGATGGCGACTATAGCGCCTCGCCGAAGATCTGGACCAATCGCACCGAGTTCAACGCGCAGATCGCCAGCTTCACCAAGGCGGTCAGCGATGCCACCGGCAAGATCAAGGATCTCGACAGCCTGAAGGCGACGCTGCCGACCATCACGAAACAATGCGGCAATTGCCACGAGGGTTTCCGCGTGAAGAACCTGTAACGCGAGCGGGGTGACGGCGCGCGGCCGGGCGAGGTGCAAGGCGGCGCGGCGATCACCCCGGCCCTGCAGGCGAGCAAGAGGCGGAGCGGGCTGATTAAGCACCGCTCCGCGCCAACTGAGTTCGGAGCTGCCGTGACCAAACGCATTCTCTCGATCGCCATTGTGGCGGCCCTGCTGGGATTTGGCTTCTATTGGGTCGCGACCGCCCCGGCCATGATCGACACCAGCAAACTGACGGCGCGCAGCGCCGATCTTGGCAATGGCGAGACCGTGTTCAACGCCGGCGGCTGTGCCTCCTGCCACGCCTCGCCGGGGCAGTCCGATCGCACCCACCTCGGCGGCGGCCTGGCGCTGACTTCGCCGTTCGGCACCTTCCATGTGCCCAACATCTCATCCGATCCGCGCGACGGCATCGGCAAATGGAGCGAGCGGGATTTTCTCGACGCGGTGCTGAAGGGCACTTCGCCAGCGGCGTCGCATTACTATCCGGCGTTTCCCTATGGCTCCTATCACCTGGTCAAGCTCGACGACGCCCGCGATCTGTACGCCTATCTGAAGACGCTGCCCGCGGTCAGCGGCAAGGCGCCCGATCATGAACTGCCGTTTCCGTTCAACATCCGCCGCAATATCGGCATCTGGAAGCTGCTGTTCTTCAACGACCAGCCTTTTGCGCCGGACCCGGCGCAGTCGCCGGCCTGGAACCGGGGCGCCTATCTGGTCAACGGGCTCGGCCACTGCGCCGAATGCCACAGCCCGCGCAATGCGCTCGGCGGCATCATCGCCGCGCAGCGCTTCGCCGGCGGGCCGAATCCGGAAGGCAAGGGCTGGGTGCCGAACATCACCCAAAAGGGGCTGGCGGATTGGAGCGAGAACGATCTCGCTTATTTCCTCGAGACCGGACAGACCCCGGAAGGCGACACCGCGGGCGGCTCGATGGCGCGGGTGATCCGCAACACCGCGCTGCTCAGCGCCGAGGATCGCAAGGCGATGGCGCTGTATCTGAAATCGCTGCCGGCGGTAGACGGCCCGCCGCGGCCGCCGCGCGCGAAATGAGCCGGCCAAACGCGGCTGGCTGAAATCGAGCCGTCAGGCGGGGAAGCCACCAACGGTCGGCGGAGTGCCGGCCGTGATGCCGGTCAGCTCTGACGCCGCGTGCCGAACGCCTTGAAGGTAATGATGGTGTAGGTGTCGCGAATGCCGGGAATGGTCTGCACCTTCTCGGCAATGAAGTGGCCGATATCGGTTTCCTTCTCGACGTAGAATTTGACCAGCAGATCATAGTCGCCGGCGGTCGAGTAAATCTCGGAGGCGATCTCAGCTTCTGCAATCGCATTGGCAACCGAGTAGGATTTGCCGAGCTCGCATTTGAACTGAACAAAGAAGGGAATCATCGCATCTCTCCGGGACGTCTGTTGCGGCCATCAAGCCCAAAACCGTAGGCCGTGGCAAGCCGGCTTGCCGGCAGCCGGGAGGCACGATACCACCAGCCAGTCATTGTCACGCCCATGAGCCGCAGATGCCCACACCGATCGCTCTGACCATCGCCGGTTCCGACTCCAGCGGCGGCGCCGGCATTCAGGCTGACCTGAAGAGTTTTGCGGCGCGCGGCGTCTATGGCGCCTCGGTGATCACCGCGCTCACGGCGCAAAACACCCAAGGCGTGACCGGCGTTCATGACGTGCCGCCGGAGTTCATCACCGCGCAGATCGATGCGGTGTTCTCGGATCTCGCAGTCGGCGCGGTCAAGATCGGCATGGTGTCGCGGCGCGAGGCGATCGAGGCGATCGCCGCCGGGCTGGCGCGTTGGCAGCCGGCGCAGCTGGTGCTCGATCCGGTGATGATCGCCACCTCCGGCGACAAGCTGCTGGCGCCGGATGCGATCGACGCGCTGCGCCTGCGATTGGTGCCGAAGGTGCAGTTGATTACGCCCAATCTGCCGGAAGCCGCCGCGCTGCTCGGCGAGCAGGTCGCCACCAGCGTCGGCGAGATCGAAGGGCAGGGCCGCCGGCTGCTGCAGCTTGGCTGCGGCGCGGTGCTGATCAAGGGTGGCCACGGCCAGGGGCCGTCCAGCACCGATTATCTGGTCAGCGCCGCCGGCACGCTGGCGTTGGCCGCACCCCGGATCGCCACCAAGAACACCCACGGCACCGGCTGTTCGCTGTCCTCGGCGATCGCCGCGGAACTGGCCAAGGGCGCCGATATCGAAACCGCCGCGCGCAACGCCAAGACCTGGATCAGCGGCGCCATTGCCGCCGCCGACCGCGTCACGGTCGGCCATGGCCACGGCCCGATCCATCATTTCTACGGCATCAATCCCGCCTGAACCGGCTGCTGACGGCGCTGTCGTCCGCAAGGATGAGGGCGCTGTCGTCTAGCCGTCGCACAGGGCTGCTATCCGCAGTCCTGTTGCAAGTTGAGATTCGACGGCTGAATTGATGACACCCGACCTCGACAGATCCACTATTGAAACCGCCTATGCCCGCTGGGCTCCCATTTACGACGTGATCTGCGGACCCGTGATGCTGAAGGGGCGGCGCGCGGCCGCTGCGGAAGCCCGGGCGATCGGCGGCAAGGTGCTGGAGGTCGGCGTCGGCACCGGCCTGTCGTTCGACGATTACGACGCCTCGACCGAGGTCACCGGCATCGATCTTAGCGCGCCGATGCTGGAGAAGGCCCGCGCCAAGATGGACAGCGGCCGCTATCCCTGGGTCAAGCAGGTGTTGCAGATGGATGCGCACCGCATGAGCTTTGCCGACGCCAGTTTCGACTGCGTGGTGGCGCAATTCGTGATCACGCTGGTCGAGAATCCCGAGCTGGTGCTGTCGGAATGCCACCGCGTGGTGAAGCCCGGCGGCCGCATCATTCTCGTCAATCATCTGTACTCAGAAGTCGGCGTCGCCGCAGCGGTCGAGCGCTGGACGGCGCAGCGCACCCGCAATCTCGGGCTGCGTCCGGAATTTCCATTCGCCCGGCTGCAGGCCTGGGCGCAATCCACCAAGGAAGCGGTGCTGATCGAGCGACGCAAGCTCCGCCCCTTCGGTCTTTACACATTGGTTTGCTTTGAAAAGACACCCACGCCGCTGGCGGCATGAGACGACAAGACCATCATCATTGATGATGGCGGCTGTAGAAGGGGTATGACGCAATGAGCGACGACATTCCCGAACGGCGCTTCCGAACGTTGTTCATCTCCGATGTTCATCTTGGCGCGCGCGGTTGCCAAGCCAACAAGCTGCTCGATTTCCTGCGGGTCCATGACGCGGCCACCATCTATCTGGTCGGCGATATCGTCGATGGCTGGGCGCTGAAGTCACACTGGTACTGGCCGCAGGCGCACAACGACTTCGTGCAAAAACTGCTGCGCAAGGCGCGCAAGGGCGCCCGCGTGGTCTATGTGCCCGGCAATCATGACGAGTTTCTGCGCAACTACTACGGCACCCATTTCGGCGGCATCGAAGTGGTGGAAAACGCGATGCACACCGGCGTCGACGGCCGCAAATATCTGGTGATCCACGGCGACATGTTCGACCTCGTGGTGCAGCACGCGCGCTGGCTCGCCCATCTCGGCGACAAGGCCTATGACTTCGCGATCAAGGCCAACCGGCTGGTGAACGCGCTGCGCCGCCTGGTCGGCTTTCCATATTGGTCGCTGTCGCAATGGGCCAAGCAGAAGGTCAAGAACGCCGTCAATTACATCGGCGCCTTTGAGGAAACGCTCGCCAATGAAGCGCGCCGCCATGGTGCCGACGGCGTGATCTGCGGCCACATCCACTACGCCACCATCCGCGACGAGCATGGCATCCGCTACATGAATTGCGGCGACTGGGTCGAAAGCTGCACGGCGCTCGCCGAGCATGAAGACGGCCGCTTTGAAATCATCACCTGGACCGAAGTCGCCAACCAGCCGGCTTCGTTGCCCACCATCGCCGCGCGGGCTGCCTGATGCGTATTCTGATCGCAACCGATGCGTGGCACCCGCAGGTCAACGGCGTGGTGCGCACCCTCAATATGATGGCCGACGCCGCCAAATCGCTCGGCGTCGAAATCGTGTTCCTGACGCCGCAATCGTTCCGCACCGTGGCGCTGCCGAGCTACCCCGATCTGCGGGTGGCGCTGCCGGGGCCGGGCAAGATCGCGCAACTGATCGAGCAGGCGCGCGCCGACAGCATCCACATCGCCACCGAAGGGCCGATCGGCGTCTTGGTGCGGCGCTATTGCCGCAAGCATGGCCTGCGCTTTACCACCAGTTTTCACACCCGCTTTCCGGAATACGTGTCCGCGCGGGCGCCGATCCCGGAATCCTGGGTGTGGGCCTGGCTGCGTCGCTTCCATGGTCCGAGCCAGGCGGTGATGGCGGCAACGCCGGCGCTGGCCGACGAACTACGCGGTCGCGGGTTCCGCAATGTGGTGCTGTGGCCACGCGGCGTTGATACCAAACTGTTCCACCCGCGCTCGGTGTCGACCGATCTGGCGCGGCCGATTTTTCTGTGCGTCGGCCGGGTTGCGGTCGAGAAGAATCTCGACGCCTTCCTGGCGCTCGATCTGCCCGGCACCAAGGTGGTGGTCGGCGATGGCCCGGCGCGCGCCGAGCTGCAACGCCGGTTCCCCGACGCGGTGTTTCTGGGCGCGATGCATGGCGCGGCGCTGGCCGAGGCCTATGCGATGGCCGACGTGTTCGTGTTCCCGAGCCGCACCGACACATTTGGGCTGGTGCTGCTGGAGGCCCTTGCGACCGGCGTGCCGGTTGCCGCGTTCCCGGTTACCGGGCCGCGCGACGTGATCGGCGACGCCCCGGTCGGCGCGCTCAGCGAGGATCTGCGCAGCGCCTGCCTGCAGGCGCTGACTCTGTCGCGGCAGACGTGCCAGGAATTCGCCGCGCGCCAGACCTGGGAAGCGTCGGCCAAGGCCTTCATCGACAATGTCACCGGCGTGCAGCACAAGGAAGTTCGCGCCGCAACTGTTCTGCCATCGGCCGAAGCGCCGCACGCGGCGATTTGAGCGCCGCTGCGGCACATCAGGCGGGCAGATCATTCGCCAAGTCAGTCACTGCAGCAAGTCACTGCGGCAAGTGGCGTGATCACCGCCACTTGCTCGCATGTTGCGGTGAGCCTATGAGTCAGACATGAACGAGGGTCTGACTTCGCTGCCCGTCAGTGCCGCAGATATCGAGCAAGCGGCCCAGGTGTTGGCGCCCCATGCGGTGCGCACGCCGCTTGTGTCGTCGCCGGTGATCGACGCGCTCAGCGGCGCCCGGGTACTGCTCAAGCCGGAGATGCTGCAGCGGACCGGCTCGTTCAAGTTCCGCGGCGCCTTCAACAAGCTGATGTCGATCCCCGAGGAGGCCCGGCCGCGCGGCGTGGTGGCGTTCTCGTCCGGCAATCATGCCCAGGGCGTCGCCGCCGCGGCGCAATTGCTCGGGCTGCGTGCCACCATCGTCATGCCGGCCGATGCCCCGGCCTCCAAGCGCGAACGCACCAAAGCCTATGGCGCCGAGCTGGTGCTGTATGACCGGCTGCGCGAAGACCGCGAGGCGATTGCGCGCCGCATTGCCGAGGAGCGTGGCGCGACGCTGGTGCCGCCTTATGACGACACCAAGATCATTGCCGGGCAGGGCACGATCGGCCGCGAGATCGTCGATGATCTCGAGCAGATCGGGCTGTCGCCCGATCTGGTGATGGCGCCGGCCTCGGGCGGCGGGCTCTGTGCCGGCATCGCGGTGGCGGTGCGATCGCGCCGCCCGCAAGCGGCGATCGTCTGCGCCGAGCCCGATGGTTTTGATGATCACGCCCGCTCGCTGCGTGCCGGCCAGCGCGAACCGCATCATGCCGACAAGCACACCATTTGCGATGCGCTGATGGCGCCGATCCCCGGCCAGCTCACCTTCACCATCAATCAGCGGCTGCTGGCGCGCGGCGTCACCGCTTCTGACGCCGAGGTGGCCGCGACCGTCGGGCTGGTGTTCCGTGAATTGCGGCTGGTGGTCGAGCCAAGCGGCGCGGTAGCGCTGGCGGCCCTGCTGGCCGGGCGCATTCAGGCGCGTGGCAAGACCGTGGCGGTGGTGCTGTCGGGCGGCAATGTCGACCCGGACATGTACGCCCGGCTGATCGAAGACGACACCATGGCGCCGCTGGTCGGCGCCAGCGCCGCTCAGGAAAAGAACGCCAGCTTTTCAGCCTGAGTCATGCGGCGCAGCGCGGCGAACGGATCGCTGCTCAGCACCGGCTTGCGCACCACGCCCTGGGCCAGCACGGCAGCTCCAACCGAGGCCGGCGCCGCGGCCTGCATCTGCTGCGGGGCCTGCGCGGACGCGCGGCTGGCGTTCGCGGTAGCAGCCGGTTCGGCAGCGATCGCTTGCGCCGGGGCGGCGGCCACGGCCACGGCCGGCACGCCATCCGCCTGCGCGACCGGCTCATCGTCGTCCACCGGTTCCGGATCGGCGAATTCGAGGTCGGACAGATCATCGTCGTCCGGCGCGGCCATTTCCTGGGCCACCAGATCGAGCACCGCAATGTCATGCGCGAACGCGGCGTCGCTCACCGCTTCGTCGGCGATGATCTGCTCCAGCGTCGGCGCCGGCGGTTCGTCATCCTGCGGCAGCTCGGGCGCAAGCTGCGCGGCTGGCTGGGGGCTGACCTCCGGCTCGTCGAACAACGAATCGTCATCGGCCTCCGGCTCGTCGTCGAGATCGATGGCCGGGGTGGCCGCGATCACGGCTGCGGCCGCGATTTCAGCCTCCGCTGCCGGCTGCGGCTCCGGCACGTGCTCGACCACTGCCGCGATTTCATCTGCCGCGATCTGTTCCGCCACGATCTCATCGGCCACGGGCTGCACGGCCACGGCCGCTTCCGGAGCGGCGGGCGGCGCGGGCGGAGCAGGAGGCGAGGGCGGTTCGGCGCGCGGCGCTGCGGCGGTGGGGTTGTCGTCAGAACCCGCGTTGGGTTGGCCATCGGCGCTGGCGAGGTCGATCACGTCCTGCAGCAGCCGGTCGAATGCGGCCAGCACCACATCGCGCGCCGACGACATCACCATCTGCCGGTGGCCGGACTCGATCGCTTCAACCTGGGCGTCGAGCAGATCGCAAATCCGCACATCGGCGCCGCAGTCGCGCAGCGCGACGGCAACCTCGCGCGTGACCCTGGCGCCTTCGCGCACCGGCGCCAGCACGTCGAGCGGATCGGGCAGCGCCTTGGCGACGGCATTGCGGGTTTCGCCGATCAGCGAACTGATCGGGCCCAGCGCCTCCATCAGCCCGCCTTGCGATGATTGCTTCTGCGCTGCGATGCTTTGTTCGATGCGTTCCACCGCATCCAGCACCATGCGGGTGTCGGCATTGCGGTTGCGCTTGGCGTATTCGCTGAGAAACCAGCGTCCGCGAGAAGTCTCCATGAACGCTTCGCGGATCGCGTCATAATCGGCCTCGCTGGGCAGCGATGGACGAGCCGCGATCGGCGACAAGGCAAAAGCTTCTTCGGACATGGCCAACTCGTGACGCAAATTGAAACGCAATCCGTTAACGATCACCATGAACCGCACCGAATCGCAATTGAATTGATGCCCCGCGAATCACAAATCCCCATCACTTCCTACGAGGTATCCCGGCGATTCGCGGCGCGGCTGGCGTTGTTCTACGGCGCGGTGTTCGGGCTGATCGGCGTCTATCTGCCGTTCTTCCCGGTGTGGCTGCAGGGCGTCGGCATCGAACCAGCCTGGATCGGCGTGATTTTGGCGGCGCCGCCGCTGACACGATTCACCGTGCTGCCGTTCATTACCAGCCTTGCTGAGCGCTATCATGCGCTACGCGCGGCGATGATCCTAGCGTCCCTGGTAACCGTCCTAGGGTTTGCGCTGATCGGTACGCTGCGTGAGCCGCTGGCGCTGCTGATTGCCTTTGCGCTGACCGCCTGCGTCTGGACGCCGCTGGTACCACTGACCGACGGCTACGCGCTCAAGGGCGTGGTGCGCTACGGTTTGAACTATGGGCCGCTGCGGCTGTGGGGCTCGGGCGCGTTCATCGTCGGCGCGATCGGCTGCGGCCTGGTGGTCGATCGTATTCCGGTCGCCAGCCTGATCTGGCTGATCGTGGCGGTGGCGATGCTGGGCGCGCTGGTCAGCTTCGGATTGCAGCCGCTGCAGGGGGCCGGCAAGCCGCCCGCCGCGCTGGCGCGCGCCAGCAGGCTGCTGCGCGATCCGGGCTTTCTGGCGATCATCGCCGCTTCAGCGCTGATCCAGGGCAGCCACGCCGCCTATTACAGCTTTGCCTCGATCGCCTGGCAGGCCGATGGCCTGGCTGGGCTGACCATCGCCGGTCTGTGGGCGCTCGGCGTGATCGCCGAGATCGTGGTGTTCGCGTTGTCGCCGCGGTTCACCTGGTCGCCGGTGACCTTGGTGATGATCGGCGCGGCGAGCGCGGTGCTGCGCTGGTCGATCATGACCCAGGATTTGCCGCTGCCGCTGCTGGCCGCGGTGCAGCTGCTGCACGGCGCCAGTTTTGGCATCACCCAGGTCGGCATCATGACGTTGATGGTGCGCCATGTGCCGCACCAGTTCAGCGCCAGCGCCCAGGGTTATCTGATTGCCTGCGCCGGGCTGGTGACCTCGGTGGCGTCGATTGCCGCCGGCGCGCTCTACGCCCGCTATGGCCAGGGCGTGTATCTGATGATGGCGGTCATGGCGCTCGGCGGCGGCGTGCTGATCGCGCTGGCGCAGCGCCGGCTGCACGCCGCGCAGCCGGGCGTGGCGCCGTAGCGGCTCAGCCCCACAGCGCCGCGGGCGGCGGATGCACCGTGCTGCCCTCGTAATGCAGGCCGTGATCGCGATCCTTGGCCAGCAGCAGCGGGCCGTCGAGATCGACATAACGCGCCGCTTGCGCCAGCAGCATCGCCGGCGCCATCGCCAGCGAGGTCGCCACCATGCAGCCGACCATGATCGCGAGCCCGGCTTGTTGCGCGGCATCGGCCATCGCCAGCGCTTCGGTCAGGCCGCCGGCCTTGTCGAGCTTGATGTTGATGGCGTCATAGCGCTCGCGCAGCCCGGCCAGCGAGGCGAGGTCGTGCACGCTCTCGTCGGCGCATACCGGGATCGGGCGCTGCAGGGACGCGAGCACGCCGTCCTGGCCGGCCGGCAGCGGCTGCTCGACCAGGGTGACGCCGGCCTCGGCGCAGGCGGCGAGATTGGCGGCGAGCGAAGCCACGCTCCAGCCTTCATTGGCATCGACGATCAATTCGCTGCTTGGCGCCGCGCGCCTTACCGCCGCGATCCGGGCGGCGTCATTGCTGCTGCCGAGCTTGATCTTGAGCAGCGGCCGATGGGCGGCCTGCGCCGCCGCCGCGGCCATCGCCTCCGGCGTGCCGAGCGAGATGGTGTAGGCCGTGGTGCAGGGCACCGGCGCCGGGCGGCCGAGCAGGTCCCAGATCCGTTTCCCGGCGAGCTTGGCGGCGAGATCGAGCAGGGCGCAGTCGAGCGCGTTGCGGGCCGCGCCATGCGCCATGGTCTGGCGCAGCGCCTGCGGCGTCAGCCCGGCCGCGACTGCTTCGGCGTGCGCTTCGATCGCCGCCAGCGTCGCCTCGGGCGTCTCGCCATAGCGGGCATAGGGCACGCATTCGCCGCGGCCGATCTGGCCGCGATGGTGGATTTCGGCCACCACCACCACCGCTTCGGTCTTGGAACCGCGGCTGATATTGAACGCGCCGGCGATCGGCCAACGCTCAATCCGCGCCAACAGGCGCGGCGGATGTTGCTCAGTCATTTATGTAGCAGGCGATTTGTCGAATCAGTGGTTGCCGCAGCCTGCCAAGTATGGCTGGTATGGCGCGTCCCCCACAAGGCACGGTTGGATGCTGCGAGCGAGCGCTGCCGCGCCGGCTGGAACGCCAGAGGAGCCGACTTTGGACAGCAATCCGACATTGGAAAAGGTCGCCAAGGGCAATGCGCTGGCGCTGTGCGCCGCCGGGCCCTGGACCGCGCCTTTCGCGCCGGCGCTGGAACGCATGGTGGCCGAGGCTGAGGCCAGCGGTGGCGGCGGCACGATCTCGATCGACGTCTCGCAAGTGTCGCGGCTCGACACGTTTGGCGCCTGGCTGATCGAGCGGCTGCGCCGCAGCCTGACCAATGGCGGCGTTGAGCCGCCGATCGCCGGGCTGTCGGCGGCCTATGCCAGCCTGGTCAACGAAGTGCGCCGGGTGCAGAGCTCCGATGCGCCGACGACATCGCCGCTGCGGCTGCGTGCGCCGCTAGAACAGATCGGCCGCAGCGTGGTCGGCTTTGGCGACACGATGGTCAATCTGGTGGCGATGACCGGCGCGGTCACGGTGTCGACGCTGCGGGTGCTGCGCCATCCGCTGTCGTTCCGGCTGACCTCGACCGTGCATCATCTCGAGCAGGTGTGCTGGCGCGCGGTGCCGATCGTGGTGCTGATCACCTTTTTGATCGGCTGCATCGTCGCCCAGCAGGGCATCTTCCATTTCCGCAAATTCGGCGCCGACGTGTTCGTGGTCGACATGCTGGGCGTGTTGGTGCTGCGGGAACTCGGCGTGCTGTTGGTGGCGATCATGGTCGCCGGCCGCTCCGGCAGCGCCTACACCGCCGAACTCGGCTCGATGAAAATGCGCGAGGAAATCGACGCGCTGCGCACCATGGGCTTTGACCCGACCGACGTGCTGGTGATGCCGCGCCTGGTGGCGCTGCTGCTCGCCGTGCCGATGCTGACCTTCCTTGGCGTGATCGCCGCGCTCTATGGCGGCGGGCTGGTGGCCTGGCTCTATGGCGGCGTCGAGCCCGATGCGTTCCTGATGCGGCTGCGCGATTCGATTTCGATCGACCATTTCATCGTCGGCATGATCAAGGCGCCGGTGATGGCGCTGGTGATCGCAGTGGTGGCCTGTGTCGAGGGCATGGCGGTGCAGGGCAGCGCGGAGTCGCTTGGCCGCCACACCACCTCGTCGGTGGTCAAGAGCATCTTCTTTGTGATCGTGATGGACGGGCTGTTCGCCATCATCTTCGCCTCGATCGGGATGTGATCAATGGCGAAATCAATGCCGAAGAAAAAACCGGCCGAGCCGATCATCCGCGTGCGCGATGTCACCGTGCAGTTCGGCGCCACCAAGGTGCTGGATAGCCTTGATCTCGACGTACAGCGCGGCGAAATCCTTGGCTTCGTCGGCCCGTCCGGCGCTGGCAAATCGGTGCTGACCCGCACCATCATCGGTCTTGTGCCGAAGATCAGCGGCAGCATCGAGGTGTTCGGCGTCGATCTCGACAAGGCCAATGCCCGCGAGCGGCGCTCGGTGGAGCGGCGCTGGGGCATTTTGTTTCAACAGGGCGCGCTGTTCTCGTCGCTGACGGTGCGGCAGAACATCCAATTCCCGGTGCGCGAATATCTGAAACTATCGCAGCGGCTGCTCGACGAGATCACCATTGCCAAGCTCGCGATGGTCGGGCTGCGGCCGGAGGTCGCCGACCGCATGCCGTCCGAATTGTCGGGCGGCATGATTAAGCGCGTCGCGCTGGCGCGGGCGCTGGCGCTCGATCCCGAACTGGTGTTTTTGGACGAGCCGACCTCGGGTCTCGACCCGATCGGCGCCGGCGAGTTCGATGAGCTGGTGCGCACTCTGCAGCGCACTTTGGGGCTGACGGTGTTCATGGTCACCCATGACCTCGACAGCCTGCACACCGCCTGCGACCGGATCGCCGTGCTCGGCGACGGCAAGATCATCGCAGCCGGATCGATGGACGAGATGAAAGCCTCTCGCCACCCTTGGCTACGTCAATATTTTCACGGCAAGCGCGCTCGCGCTGTGGCCGGCGCCTAGTACCGGAGTGATGTAATGGAGACCCGGGCGAACTATTTTCTGATTGGCCTGTTCACGATTGCGGTGATCGCGGGCGCGGTGGGGTTTGTGCTCTGGTTCCAGAGCGCGCACACCGCCAAGATGCGAACGCCGCTGCGCATCGTGTTCGAAGGCTCGGCCTCCGGTCTGCGCAATGGCGGCAATGTCAATTTCAACGGCGTGCGCGTCGGCGAAGTGATTTCGGTAAAGCTCGATAATCCGCGCCGCGTGGTGGCGCTGGCGATGGTTGAGAGCAGCGCGCCGATCCGCAAGGACACTCTGGTCGGGCTGGAATTCCAGGGCCTGACCGGTGTTGCCGCGGTGTCGCTCAAGGGCGGCCAGGAAACAGCGCCGCCGGTGCCGCTCGATGACGATGGCGTGCCGATGCTGGTCGCCGATCCGAACTCGCTGCAGGACGTCGCCGAGGCATTCCGCGCCACGCTGAAGAACATCAACCGCATGGTCGCGGACAACGAATCCGCGGTGAAGGGCTCGCTGCAGAACGTGCAGACCTTTACCGATGGCCTGGCGCGCAGCGCCGAGCACATCGACAGCATCATGCGCAAGACCGACAGCATGATCAGCCGCACCGACAACATCATGATCGGCCTTGATGCGCTGGCCGGCGGCAAGGATGGCGGTGAATTGCTGCAGGCGGTGAAGTCGGTGAAGGAACTGGCCGACAATCTCGACAAGCGCTCGGCGGCGCTGATCCTCGATGGCCGCCGCACCTTGGCCGATATCAGCCGCGCGGTGATCAATCTCGACCGCAATCCGACGCGGATTCTGTTCGGGCCTTCGGCGCCCGAACTTCAGCAGCAGCAGCGGCTGCCCGGGCCGCGCCGCCAGCAGTAACGGCACGCCGTTTACTCACGACGACGCCCCGCGACGCCTTCAATCGCTACGGCCAGCGCCACGCGCACCCATCCCTCCCCCTCGCGGGGAGGGTGGCCGGCCGTCAGGCCGGTCGGGTGGGGGGCTGTGAGCGAGGGCATCATCGTCTAACTGGATCGTCTCCAAGCGCGAATGAACGTCGCTTGGCGCTCACGCCGAACGATCAACCTTGAGCTTAGCGGGTGGGGCACAACGCCCCCCCCACCCCGGCGCTGCGCGCCGACCCTCCCCACCGCTGCGCGGGGGGAGGGAAAGACTCGTCCGAGCATGGACTTGGCCTTGAGCGGTCAGATGCCGTCCGCCGATGTGTCGGTGATGTCCCCGAACATCCGTCCGACATGTCCCCGAACACTGCGATGTGTCCGAGCACCTGTCGGTGATGTCGCCGAACACCTGTCAGCCATGTCGCCGAACGCGCGGTGAGTTGCCGCCAGACGCGCATCGTCGTTACGGACAGCGCCACGCGCTCCCATCCCTCCCCCTCGCGGGGAGGGTGGCCGGCCGTCAGGCCGGTCGGGTGGGGGGCTGTGAGGGAGGGCATCATCGTCTAACTGGATA
>NZ_QJTI01000020.1:0-34156 GCF_003217325.1 Rhodopseudomonas faecalis | reverse complement strand
ACCCTCCCCACCGCTGCGCGGGGGGAGGGAAAGACTCGTCCGAGCATGGACTTGGCCTTGAGCGGTCAGATGCCGTCCGCCGATGTGTCGGTGATGTCCCCGAACATCCGTCTGACATGTCCCCGAACACCTGTCGGCCATGTCTCCGAACACCCTCCGGCATGTCCCCGAACACCCTCCGGCATGTCCCCGAACACTTGTCGGCCATCTCTCCGAACACCGTCGGCGATGTCCCCGAACGCCGGTCCGGGAACGCGAGCGGCCAAAAGGAAAGGGCGGGAGCTTGCGCTCCCGCCCTTTGATTATGTGCCTGGCTGTTGTGTGCCTGGCTGTTGTGTGCCTGGCTATTGCCGTGTGCCTGGCGCGGTGCTTAGCCGAGCCGGCCCGAAGCGTGGGCGAGCAGGGTGTACACCAGCCCGGTTTCCGACAGCAGGTGGTTGCGCAGCGCCGCCGGACCGCGTTCATCGCGCGCCACTTCGTCGAGCAGACGCTCGAACTCGGTGATGTAGCGATCGACGGTCTGCTTAAAACTGCGGTCGCTGCGATACTTGCGGGCGACTTCGTCAAAAGCCTTCTGGCCGGCCGGGGTGTACAGCCGCTTCGAGAACGCCTTGGCCTCGCCGCGCTGATAGCGATCCCACATCTCGGCCGCGAGGTTGCGGTCGAGCAGCCGGCCGATGTCGAGCGTCAGCGAGTCAAGCGGGCTGGCGCTGGAGGCGGGCGGGGTGGCCGCGGCACGCGGCGCGGGGCGCGGGGCCTCGCGTTCGTTGTCGGCGCGGTTCAGCAGATCCGACAGCCAGCCGTCACGGTCCTGGTCCGCTTCCGGGGCGACCGAGGGCGCCTCGGTGCGACGGCTGGGCGGCAGGCCGAGGTCGGGCGGCGGCAGGATTGCGGCGCTCGAGTCGCGCATCGCCGGTTCACGGGCCGGCGGCGCTTCACGCGGCCGGGCCGGCTGGCGCGCCGGGGCTTCGCGGCGGGCGGCGCCCGCCGTCACCAGCGACGGCTCTTCTTCACGCTGCACGCTGGCGCGGCTGGTGGTCGACACGTCGAGACCACGGCCATGGCGGGCGACGATGCGGTTCAGCTCGGCGAGCGCCTCGATCTGATCCACGATCACCTTGCGCATCTGCGAGGTGCTTTCCGCGGTTTCCTGCGGAATTTCCAGCACGCCGCGGCGCAGTTCTTCGCGGGTCGATTCCAACTCGGCGTGCATCTCCGAGGCCATCTTCTTGATGCCCTGGACCATGGCAGCGAACTTGTCGGTCGATTGCTTGAACAGCGTTTCGACTTCGCGGCTGCTCTGCTGCTGCAGCTCGTTCATCGCGGCCACGGTGAGCCGGCGCTGTTCCTCAGCGGATTCACGCACGGTCTCGAACTGCCGGGTGATGGTGCTCGAACCGGTGCCGGCGGTCTCCGCCACGATGCGGGCGATGTCGCGGGCACGTTCTTCGGCCGCCGCCAGCGACTCGTCGAGCAGGCTGGTGAACCGGGTCAGCCGCTGATCGAGATCGGCGGTGCGCAGGTCGATGGTGGTGACCAGCGATTCCAGTTCGGACTTGCGCTGCGCCACCGAGCTGCTGGTGCTGTGGTTGCTCTGCTCGACCAGCGCCGCGGCCTGCTCGAGAGCCTGGCCGTGGGCAGCGAACTGGGTCGACAGCGCGCCGAGGTCTTCCAGAGCCTTGGCGGTCTTGCCGTTGAACACGGTGAGCTGATCTTCCAGAGCCTGGGTCGCCACGCCGTTGCGCGAGTTGACGTCGTTCATGGTGGTGACGAAGTCGGCGACGCGGGTCACCAGCGCACGCTCCAGCGAGTTCAGGTTCTCGTGGGCGCCGGTCAGCACTTCCTGCAGCAGGATGTTGCCTTCGCGCAGCCGTTCGAACAGCGCGACGGTGTCGGTGCGCAGGATCTTGCTGGTTTCCTGCATCTCGGTCACGGCCGCGATCGACACCTGGCGCGACTGCTCGATCGCCGAACGCGAGGCCAGTTCGAGGTCCTTGATCGACTTGTTGACCGCATTGGTTGCCAGCTCGCCGGCGCCGGTGATGGTGCGGGCGACGTCGGTGCTGTTGGTGACGATGGTGTGCGAGAACGCCTTGCCGCGGGTCTCGATCGCCTTGAGCGCATCAGCGGTCACGCGGTCGATATCAACGGTGAGCTGATTGGCCTTGCCGCCGATCGCATCGACCAGCAGGCCGCGCTTGCCGTCGATCATCTGCGACAGACGATCGGTCTGCTGCTGCACGTAGCTGACGATCTCGTCGGTCTTGCTCGTCATGGTGGTGCCGAAGCTGCCGCTGGCGGCGAACACCGACCGCTCGATCTCGGCCGAGGTGGTCTTCATCTTGGCCGCCACCTCGTTCGAGACCGCAACCAACGTGTTCTGGGCGTTGGCGGCGCTGCTCTGGATGGTGTCGGCGGTGTTGGCCGTCACGGTGGTCAGCGACTTCTCGATGTCGGCCGAAATCGACCGCATGTGGCTGGCGGCATCGCTGCTCACCGTCACCAGCGTGCCCTGCACTTCGCGGGCGCTGTCGAGCAGCGAGGTCGCGGTGTCGGTGCTGACCTTGATCAGCGTGCGCTCGATATCGAGCGCGGCCGAGCGCACATGACCGGCGGCTTCTTCCGAAGTCGTGGCCAGGCTGGCATGGGCTTCGCGGGCGTTGTCGAGCAGCGCGGCCGCGGTGTCCGCGCCCACCTTGGTGAGCGTGCGTTCGACTTCGAGCGCGGTGGTGCGCACCTGATTGGCGGCTTCTTCCGAAGTCGAGCTCAGGCTGGCCTGGGCTTCGCGCGCGCCGCTCACGATGGTGTCGGCCGTGTTGCGGCCCGCCGCCGTGATGGTGCGCTCGACGTCTTCGGTCAGGCTCTTGACCTGGGTCGCGGCTTCCGACGACGCGCTGACCAGCGTGCTCTGCGCTTCGCGGGCACCGGCGAGGATCGCCGCGGCGGTCGAGGTGCCGACCGCGGTCAGCGTGCGCTCGACATCGCCCGACATCGACTTGACCTGGGTCGAGACGTCGGTGGCCACGCTCACCAGACGGCTCTGCGCATCGCGGGCGCTGTTGAGGATCGCTTCGGCGGTGTTGGCGCCGGCGCTCGACAGGGTCCGCTCGACATCGGTGGTGAGCGAACGCACCTGGCTGGCGGCTTCGCTGGAGGCTTCCACCAGCACGGTCTGCGCGGCGCGGGCGCCGGACAGCACGGCGTCGGAGGTGGTCGAGCCGGCCGCAAACAGCGTCCGTTCGATATCAGCCGACAGGGTGCGCATCTGGCTGGCGACGTCAGTCGAGGTCGAGACCAGCGTGGTCTGGGCCTCGCGGGCACCGGCGAGCAGGGCGGTGGCGGTCGAGCTGCCGGCAGCCGACAGCGTGCGTTCCACTTCCTCGGCCAGCTCCTTGATCTGCAGCGTGGCGTCGCTCGAGGCGTTGATCAGGTTGGACTGCGCCTCGCGAGCGCGGGCCACCAGCGACTCGGCGGCGTTGATGCCGACCGCGGTCAGGCCGCTCTCGATTTCGTTCGAGGTCAGCTTCAGCTGGGCGCCGACTTCGGTCGAGACCGACAGCAGCGCTTCCTGCGCGGCGCGGGCGCCGGTCTGGATGGTTTCGCTGGTGTTGACCACGAGGTGGGTCAGCGAGCGCTCGGCGTCCTCGACGTGCGAACGGATGCCGATCGACAGTTCTTCGGCGCGCGCCATTAGGCTGTCGCTGGCGTGGCGGCCGCTGTTTTCGATACGGCCGGCCACGGCTTCGATGCGCGAGCCGAGCAGGTCTTCGAACTGCGACACGCGGGTGTCGATCTCGTTGGCCACCGCGCCGACGCGGACCTCGAGCCCCTCGTGGATCTCCTGGAACCTTGCGGTGACGGTGTGCTCGAGATGCAGCGTGCGGCCGTCGATGGTCTCGGTGACGTGGGCGATGCGATTGTCGATCGCCGCGATCGCCTGCACGGTGCCTTCGGTCAGCGACTGGGTGAAGTGCGCCAGACGGGTGTCGAGCGACTGCACCGCCTGGGTGGCGCTGTCGGTCAGGGCCATGGTCAGGTCGCCGAGGCGGCCGTCGATGGTCTCGGTGGCGCGGGTGGCACGATCGGCCAGCGTGGCGGCGAGGTGGGTGAGGCGGTTGTCGATCTGCTGGGTCGCGCTGGCGGCACCGTCGGTGACGGTGACCGTGAGCTGGCGCAGCCGCTGATCGATTTCGCCGGTGGCGCTGGCGGCGCCTTCGGACAGGGTGACGGTGAGCTGACGCAGCCGGGTGTCGATCTCCTGGGTGGCGGTGGTGGCGCCCTCGGTGAAGGTCGAGGTCAGGCGCTGCAGGCGGGTATCGATATCGTCGGTGACGTTGGCGGCGCCCTCGGTGAGGGTCGCGTTCAGACGCTGCAGGCGCGCATCGATATCGTCGGTAGCGTTGGCGGCGCCCTCGGTCAGCGTCGAGGTCAGACGCTGCAGGCGAATATCGATGTCCTCGGTTGCCTTGGCGGCGCCGTCGGTCAGGGTGAGCGCCAGCTCATGCAGCCGCGCGTCGATTTCGCCGGTGGCACGGGCGGCGCCATCGGTGAGCGTGCTGGTGAGGTGATGCAGCCGCGAGTCGATCGCCTCGGTGGCGCTGACCGCACCATCGGTGAGGGTGTTGGTCAGCTCGGTGAGGCGGGCGTCGATCGCCTGGGTGGCGTTGGCGGCGCCTTCGGTCAAAGACAGCGTCAGACGGCCGAGGCGGGCATCGATCGCCTGGGTGGCATTGGTGGCGTTCTCGGTCAGCGACTGGGTCAGATGGCTGAGGCGCGAGTCGATCGAGTCGATCGCCTGGGCGGCGCCGTCCGACAGCGTCGAGGCGAGGCTGTCGATGCGGGTGTCGATGGTTTCGATCACCGACTTGGCACGCAGATCGAAGGTCTGGTCGAGCGCGCCCATATGGCCGCCGATCATGGCGTCGAAGCTGCTCAGCCTGCCTTCCAGCGAATTGTCGAGATTGCTGACGCGGGTGTCGATCATCGACTCGAACTCGGCGAGGCGCGAGTCGAGCGTGGCGGTGATGCCGGTGCCGGTGGTCGAGATCTTGCTGTCGAAGCTGTCGACATAGGTCTTGAGCGCGTCGGAGATTTCCTGGCTGCGCTGGCCCATGCGCTCGACGATCTCGCCGCCATAGGTCTTCACGGTGTGATCGAATTCGCTGATGTGACGGGTGATCAGCGCGCCGAGCGTGCCGCTGTCACGCGCGAATTTCTCGGCCAGCTCGGTGCCCTTGTTGCGCACCAGCTCGTCGAACGCGCTCATCTGCACGCTGAGCGTGTCGTGGGTGTTTTCGGTCTGGCTGATCACCTTGGCGACCAGGGTGTTGACGGTGACATCCAGCGCTTCGCTGGCCTTGTCGCCGCTGGTCAGCACCTGGGTGGCGAGGCGGTTGCCGGCGTCGTCGATCTTGCTGGCAAGGTCGGTGCTGCGCAGGTCGAGTTCGACCAGCAGCGAGTCGCCCGAATTCTTGAGCGCGTCATGCACCTGCTCGGCGCGTTCGGAGATGCCTTCCACAATGACGGCGGCCTTCTGCTCGAACTCGCTGGTGATGCGCTCGATGCGCTGGTTCAGCATCTCGTGGACGCGATCGGCGAGGTCGACGAATTCGTCGTGCACGTGGCCGGTCTTGAAATTCAGGCTGGTGGTCAGCCGCTCGCTGGCGTCGAGCACCGCGCGCGTGGTTTCGGCGCTGGCCTCCTCGAAGCGGTCGAGCAGGTCGCCGCCGCGCTCGCCGAGCGTCAGGATCATATGGTCGCCGGCTGAGCTGAGCGCATTGGTGATGTGCGCGCCGCGTTCTTCCAGGGCGCTGGTGATGCTCTTGGCGACTTCGTCAACGCGCGAGGCGATCGCGTCGGAAATCAGCGCGATGTCATGGCGCAGATCGATCTGCACGCCGGAAATGGCGCTGCGCACCTGTTCGGCCTGGCCGACCAGATTATCGCGCTGATGGGCGATGTCCTGCAGCAGCGCGCGGATGCGCACTTCGTTGTCGGAATAGGCGCGTTCCAGCGCCGACACTTCGTTGGCGACCAGCGCTTCCAGTTCGCTGGCGCGCGCGATCGCGCGTTCGATGCCATCGCCCATCGCCGCGACTTCGCGGCGGATCGCCTGCCCCACGGTGACCACGGACTCGCTGGCGACGCCTTCCGGTTCGGAGAACCGCACCGCGACCTGCGCCATCGATTGCGCGATCATGCGCAGCTCCTGGCCGCGCCAGGCGAGATGGGCGAGGAAGAAGAACAGCATCACCGGCGCGAAGAACAACGCCGCAAGGCCGGCGAGCACCAGCACGCCGCCGCTCTGGCCCATGGCGGCCTGCAGCGAGGGCAAGAAGCTGGCGGTGAGCAGGCCGGCGCCAAGCAGCCAGACGCCGGCGAAGATGCCGGCGAGAGCGTAGACATTGCGGGTGGGGCGGCTTCTCTGAATCGTCTGGAGCAGCTGGCCGATGGTCTCGCGATCATCATTGGCCGGGCGCCCCGACAGCGACTGTTCGGCCAGCTTGTCGAAGCTGGCGCGCTCGGGAACCACCCGCGGCTCGGCCGCAAGGTCTCCCGGCGACGTCGTTGTTTTGGATGCGGCAGCGTCAGCCCGGGCAGGGCTGGTCTCGCCCGAAGCTGGCGGCGTGTCGATGTTCAGGGCTTCCTGAATCGCAGACAGCGCAACTTCGGTGGGATCTTTGGCTTTCTTGGGATTGTTGGCCATGTGCAGTTTACGCCCTTGTTCTACGCATCCGGGGGATCTTTCGCGAAAGTCGCGTCCCGCCCGCCGGTCCTCGCGGCTCGACAGGAAGACCTCTCGATGCCGCCAGCTTGTCCACCACTTCAGCAAACATCCTATTGGCTTGGCGATGCGAATGAAATGGTTGCCGTTAAGACATTCTTAATCATCGTTAACGGCGGCTCCGCGAGGAAAAAAAGCGGCTCGGAAAGCCACGGAAGCCACACTTTTCTGCAAAATATTGCCGAAATCTGGACTTTGCGCCGGGTTTCCACAGCCAGAATTGGTAACCATTTTCGTGATTTGCTGTGCGCAGCGGGCCGACGCCGTCGGCGAGCGGGTCCGATGCGGGGTGCTGATGCTGGAAATCGAACGGGTTGCCTGGATGCCGTCACCTTCGATCGTGCCGGACGAACTGCCGATTGACCTGGATCATCTCGACCGGATGACGCTCGGCGATGACGCGCTGGCGCGCGAAGTGCTGACCATGTTCGTGACCCAGGCGGGTCAATTGCTGGCCCGCCTGGCGCTGTGGCCGGACGATGCCGCCGCGCTGGCGCATCGGCTGTGCGGTTCTGCGCGCGGCATTGGCGCCGGCGAGGTGGCCGACACCGCCGAGCAGCTCGAGATCGTGCTGCGCCATGGCGGCGACCGCGATCGGGCGCTGGACGCGCTGCATGGCGCGGTCGAGGCGGCGCTGGAAGCGATCGGGCGGCGGCTGCAACAGAACTAAAGGCTCGCGGCGAAGGCGGCCGCGCGGCGCCGATGGGTCTATGCCCTTGGTCGGATGCGATTTCTGCCGGTTCCGCGCCAGCTGAGCCGACACATTAAATGGAAATAGCCGGGCCAGAAATGGAAATAGCCGGGCCAGCGTCGCGGCGGTGGGAAAACGCGATAGCGGTTCAGATTTGATCCCGCACCCTGGCGAAACCGGGAACGAGCCGTTATAGGACAGCCCGAAACATTTCCCCCTTTTGTTATCAGCACACGAGCAATCATGGCCAAGATCAACTTTGTCGATCACACCGGAGAAACCCGCACCGTCGAGGTCGAGGAGGGCGCCACGGTGATGGAGGCGGCCATCCGCAACGCGGTGCCGGGCATCGAGGCTGAATGCGGCGGCGCCTGCGCCTGCGCGACCTGCCACGTCTATGTCGACGACGCCTGGCGCGAAAAGACCGGCTCGCCGACCCCGATGGAAGAAGACATGCTGGATTTCGGCTTCGACGTGCGCCCGAATTCGCGGCTGTCGTGCCAGATCAAGGTCACCGAGGAGCTGGACGGCCTGGTGGTCACCGTCCCCGAGCGTCAGGCCTAACAAGGGCCGATCTTGTCGCTGTGAGCCGCGCCAAAGCCGTCCTGCCGGATGGCTTGGCTTGGCTCGCCTGACGACCAGAACGCGGCGGCAGCTGCCGCGCGCTGCTGCCAGTGATTTTGCCAATGGCTGGGCTTGTCCCGGCCATTGGCGTTTTTGATGCGGTCGGCGTTATTCCGCGGACAGCCCTGATCCCTGCCAGCGCTGCAGATTGCGGATCACGTCCTCCGGCAGCGGCGCCGGCTTGCGGCTTTCGGCGCCGACCAGCACGGTGATCGAGCGCGCCGAGGCCACGCAAACGCCCTTGGAAAACACCGCCTGATCGAAATGCACCGAGGTGCGGCCGATCTTGTGTACCGCGAGCCCAAGTTCGATGGTGCCGGGCCAGTGCAGCTCGTAGCGAAAGTGGATGTCGAGCCGCACCAGCACCCAGCCATAGCCTTCCGGCATCAGGCCATTGGCCTTGTCCTTGACCAGCGCGACCCGGGAGGACTCGAAATAGGTGGCATAGACGGCGTTGTTGACGTGCTGGTTCGGATCGAGATCGCCGAACCGGACGTTATCCGAAAGTCGATAGGGGAAGTTCTCAAGGCGCGGCGTCGCGGCGTCGCGGGAGCGTGCAGTCACGGGCGTTCTCCGGCAGCTTTTTGAGCGGTTACAGCGCAGTTCTTGAGATAGAACAAGGTCGCGGGCGGGGCCGGCCCCTATTTATCGCTTCCCTCCACTGGCCGCTTTGGCTAGACACGCCGCAGCCTGCAAGGCTGCCCTCCCAGCACGAACCAAGCGCAAAGAAGACCATGAGCGAAGCGATTAAAACCGATGTCCTTATTGTTGGCGCGGGCCCCTGCGGACTGTTCGCCGTGTTTGAACTCGGGCTGCTCGACATCAAGGTGCATCTGGTCGACATCCTGGACAAGGTCGGCGGACAATGCGCCGAATTGTATCCCGAGAAGCCGATCTACGACATTCCCGGCATTCCGATGATCACCGGTCAGGGCCTCACCGAGAGCCTGATGGAGCAGATCAAGCCGTTCAATCCGCAATTCCATCTCAATGAGATGATCGAGACCGTCGAGAAGATCGGCGATCCGGGGTTCCGCGTCACCACCGATGGCGGCAAGGTGTTCGAGTGCACCGTGCTGGTCGTGGCCGCTGGCGGCGGCTCGTTCCAGCCGAAGCGCCCGCCGGTGCCGGGCGTCGAAGCCTATGAAGGCAAGTCGGTGCACTACGCGGTGCGCAAGATGGAAGACTTCCGCGGCAAGGACATCCTGATCGTCGGCGGTGGCGACTCCGCGCTCGACTGGACGCTGAACCTCAACCCGATCTGCAAGAGCATGACGCTGGTGCATCGCCGCGACGAATTCCGCGGCGCGCCGCATTCGGTCGAGCAGATGCGTCAGCTGGTGGCCTCCGGCAAGCTCGATCTCAAGATCGGCCAGATCACCGAGCTGCAGGGTGCCGACGGCCAGCTCGAAGGCGCCACCATCAAGCTCAACGACAACTCGATCTCGCAGATCAAGTGCGATGCGATGCTGCCGTTCTTTGGCCTGACCATGAAGCTCGGCCCGGTCGCCAATTGGGGCCTGCAGCTCGAGAACAACCTGATCCCGGTCGACACCGGCACCTTTGAGACCAACGTGCCCGGCATCTTCGCGATCGGCGACATCAACACCTATCCCGGCAAGCTGAAGCTGATCCTGTCCGGCTTCCACGAGGGTGCGCTGATGGCGCAGAAGGCCGTGAAGTACGTCTATCCGGAGAAGCGCGTGGTGTTCCAGTACACCACCTCGTCGACCAATCTGCAGAAGAAGCTCGGCGTCAACTAAGCGCCATCTGCTGCTAAGCGTCATCCGCTTCGATCATTCAAAGCCCGACGATGCCCCGCATCGCCGGGCTTTTTGCGTCTTGAAAGCGGGATTGCCGGATGCGCGTCAGCCCATCGCTTCTCGCAACGCCTGCCGCCTCTCGACCAAAGAGGGTGCCTCGGTGTGTCAGGAACTGTCCGTTCGGATGTGGACGACAGCAAAACTCCCCGCTAGGTTGCACGCATGGGGGACCAGGACGTTTCGGCCGTTGAAGAATTTATTGCGCGCTGGCAAGACCGCGAGGGCGGTCAGGAGCGCGCCAATTACGTTTCGTTTCTCACGGAGCTGATCGCGCTGCTGGGGCTGCCGAAGCCTGATCCCGCCGACGCCACCCACGAGCACAACGACTATGTGTTCGAGCGCGTGGTGAAGAAAAGCAGCACCGACGGCGCCTCTTACGGCCGCATCGATCTCTACAAAAAAAGCTGCTTCGTCCTGGAAGCCAAGCAGAGCCGGCTCAAGGGCCTCAAGAAGGTCGCCGGCCAGTCGGAGCTGTTCGCCAGTGCGGCCGAGGGCAGCCGCGGGCGGCGCGGCGCCGATCGCGCCTGGGACGTGCTGATGCTGAACGCCAAGCGCCAGGCCGAGGAATACGCCCGCGCGCTGCCGGCCTCGCATGGCTGGCCGCCGTTCATTCTGGTGTGCGACGTCGGCCATTGCATCGAGGTCTATGCCGACTTCACGGGCCAGGGCAAAAACTACACCCAGTTTCCGGATCGGCAGAGTTTCCGCATCTATCTCGAAGACTTGCGCAACGACGACGTGCGCGAGCGGTTGCAGAAAATTTGGCTCGATCCGCAGGCGCTCGATCCGGCACAGGCTTCGGCCAAGGTAACGCGCGACATTGCGCGGCGGCTAGCGCACGTCTCGCTCGCGCTGGAGAAACAGGGTTTTGTCGCCGACGACGTCGCGATGTTCCTGATGCGTTGCCTGTTTACGATGTTCGCTGAGGATGTCGAACTGCTGCCGGAGAACGCGTTCAAGAATCTGCTGGAAGAGTGCGAGAACAATCCTGAAGCTTTCGTGCACGATGTCGGCCAGCTCTGGGAGGCGATGGACCTTGGCCAGTGGGCGCATGCGCTGAAAACCAAGGTCAAGCGTTTCAACGGCGAGTTCTTTAAGAATCGCGCTGCGTTACCGCTCGGCCGCGAAGAAATCGGCGAGCTGCGCGAGGCTGCGGGCTATGACTGGAAGGAGGTCGATCCTTCGATCTTCGGCACGCTGCTGGAACAGGCACTCGATCCGACCGAGCGCAAGCGGCTCGGGGCGCACTACACGCCGCGCGCCTATGTCGAACGGCTGGTGATCGCCACCATCATCGAGCCCTTGCGCGAGGACTGGCGCAACGTGCAGGCCACCGCCGAAACGCTGCGCGCCGCCGGCGACCTCAAGGGGGCGGCTGATGCGGTGCAGAAATTCCACGATCAGCTGTGCCAGACGCGGGTGCTCGATCCCGCCTGCGGCACCGGCAACTTCCTCTATGTTTCGCTCGAGCTGATGAAGCGGCTGGAAGGCGAGGTGCTGGAAGCTCTGCTCGATCTCGGCGGCCAGGAAGCGCTACGCGGCCTCGGCTCGCACTCGATCGATCCGCATCAGTTCCTGGGCATGGAGATCAATCCGCGCGCGGCGGCAATCGCAGAGCTGGTGCTGTGGATCGGTTATCTGCAATGGCACTTCCGCACCAAGGGCGGCGCGCCCGACGAGCCGATCTTGAAAGCGTTCAAGAACATTCAGGTCAAGAACGCGGTCCTGACATGGGACGGCGCGCCGCTGCCGAAGATCGAGGGCGGCAAGGAGACCTATCCGAACCCGCGCCGGCCGGAATGGCCGGCGGCGGAGTTCATCGTCGGCAATCCGCCATTCATTGGCGGCAAGGATGTTCGCAGCCGTATTCCGTATGCGGAAGAGTTGTGGGCCGCGCACAAGCACATGAACGAGTCCGCCGATTTCGTGATGTATTGGTGGGATCGCGCTGCCGAACTCCTCACGCGCAAGGGCACAGTGCTGCGCCGCTTTGGTCTGGTGACCACCAATTCGATCTCACAGGTGTTTCAGCGCCGGGTAATGGAGAAGTATCTCAAGGCAAAGAAACCGATCTCGTTGATCATGGCGATCCCCGATCACCCATGGACCAAGGCGACGCCGGATGCAGCGGCGGTGCGGATCGCCATGACCGTGGCCGTCACGGGGAAACATGACGGACTGCTACAAGAGACCGTAGCAGAGGCCAAGCTCGATACTGATACTCCGGAGATTGAGTTCGAAGGGCGGTTGGGGCTGATTAATTCAGACCTTACGATCGGTGTCGATGTGACTGCAGCCGGAGAGCTTGGAGCAAATGAAGGCGTTTGCTCTCCTGGAGTGAAGTTGCACGGCTCGGGCTTCATTATCTCTAGAGAGGAGGCTGTTCACCTTGGATTGGAGCGGCGAGAGGGGCTCAACGCTCATATCAGGGACTATCGCAATGGTCGGGATTTAACGAGCCGATCGCGCAACGTGATGGTGATCGATCTATTTGGGCTCGAAGCCGAAGAGGTGAAGAGCAGATTCCCAGAAGTCTATCAGCACCTCGCCACGACAGTTAAGCCTGAACGCGACGCCAACAACCGGGACAGCTATCGCCTGAACTGGTGGGTTTTTGGTGAGCCTCGCAAGGACCTTAGACCTGCACTGGTTGATCTTCGTCGCTACATCGCTACGGTTGAGACCACCAAGCATCGCGTCTTTCAATTTCTCGATGCATCAATTCTGCCCGACAACATGCTTGTTGCCATCGGGTCGGATGATGCGTTTCATCTCGGGGTCTTGTCCTCCCGGCTCCATGTGACTTGGACGCTGGCGCAAGGTGGAACGCTCGAGGATCGGCCACGATACACTAAGTCTCAGTGTTTCGATCCCTTTCCCTTTCCCGACGCCAACAACATTCAGAAGCAGACGATTCGCGTCAGCGCCGAAGAGCTCGATGCGCATCGCAAGCGCGTGCTGGCGGAGCATCCGCATCTGACGCTGACCGGGCTGTACAATGTGCTGGAGCGGATCAAGGCGGGAGCCGTGCCGCAGGCACAGCCGTCATCCCCGGGCTCGTCCCGGGGATCCACGTCTTCGGTGCGCGCCCGCAAGAAAGGCGTGGATGGCCGGGACGAGCCCGGCCATGACGGGAGGAGAAGTTCGACGGTCAATGACGAGCAGAGCAATGTACTGACGCCGGACGAGCAGCGCATTTTCGACGATGGCCTCGTGCTGATCCTCAAGGAGTTGCACGACCGGCTCGATGTCGCGGTGGCCGAAGCCTATGGCTGGCCAGCGGACCTTACTGACGATGAGATTTTGGCGCGGCTGGTGGCGCTCAACAAAGAGCGCGCCGCTGAAGAAAAGCGCGGGCTGGTGCGCTGGCTGCGGCCCGACTACCAGATTCCGCGTTTTGCCAAGGGCGTCGACAAGCAGGCGGTGGCCGAGGAGGGGGCGCAGATCGCAGCCAGCCTCGACCTTGGCGAAAAACAACAGAAGCCGTCGTTCCCGGCGAGTGCAGTCGAGCAGACCGCGGCGGTGTTTGCGGCGCTCGCGGCTGCCTCGGGGCCGATCGATGCCAAGGGCCTCGCGGCACAGTTCAAGCGCACCAAGACCACTGAGAAGAAGGTGGCCGACGTGCTCGCCTCGCTGGCGCGGCTCGGTTACGTCAGCTCGCCAGACGGCATCAGCTTCATGCTGCGCAAGGTGGCATAATATAGCCTATAGCCGGCGCAGCGATCGCTGCAGCGGCCTTTCTTGACTTAGATTCTGCGGGAACCCAGTTGCGCTCGGACAACGCGCAACGGCGGCGAAGCGCGCATGCTGTGGCATCGCATTCGCGCCCAGAGACGGATTGGTTGACCAAATTCTCGCAAAGCGCGATTGCATTTTAGTCATAAGCTTCTGGTTGCATGCATCGATCATCAAATTGCCACCCGCGGCGTATGATAAGATGAATTATCCAACCGATAGATAGCCACCAACCGAGAGAATCCGGTGATGATGCGAATGGTAGGAAAGAAGCTTCAGCGCGGTCTCGCGGTGACCGCCTTGGCAATCGCAATGCTGGCGGGCGGCGGGCCGTCCTGGGCCGCCGATGTCACCGCTGCGGGCCTGTGGCAACGCAGCGACAATGGCAAGCCAGTGGTCTGGGTGCTGATGCTCGATCGTGGCAATGGCCTGTTTGAGGGCGTGGTCGCCAAAACGTTCCCGCAGCCGGGATCGGACCCCAATCTGGTCTGCGACGAATGCGAGGATGATCGTAAGGGCCAGCCGGTGCTCGGCATTTCGCTGATCCGCGACATGAAGCGGAAGGGGCTGGAATATATCGGCGGCAACATTCTCGACCCGCGCAATGGCGACATCTGGAGCGCGCAGATGAAGGTCAGCCCGGATGGCCAGGCGTTGACGCTGCGCGGCTATCTGATGACGCCGATGCTCGGCCAGGACGAGACCTGGCAGCGGCTGCCGGACACCGCCTATGCCCAGCTCGATCCGGTGATCGCCGCCAAATATCCGCCGCCGACCCCGGCTGCTGCGCCGGCGCCCGCCAAGCCCGGCGCCGCGCCGGCCGCGGCCAAGCCGCCCAAGCCTGCGGCCCCGGCGCCGACGCCCGCTCCGGCTCCGGCGCGCTGAGCGCCGCCGCCCACGGGCGGAGCCCTCAACAGATCAGCTCTGGCTGTTTTGCGCGGCCAGGGCTGATCTGTTTTTGGCTGATCTGTTTTGAGAGGCTGTTATTACCAACGGCGATTGATACCAACCATTCCGTACGTCATGGCCGGGCCGCGTCCCGGCCATCTACGTCTTTGATCCAGCGGCGCTTTCAAGACGTGGATACCCGCGACAAGCGCGGGCATGACGGGTCATTGGTGAGGAGGCGAAGGCCAGGCCGCGCGCAGCGCGGTCAGTTCGCTGAGCCCGGCACCATGGTCGGCGGCGGCAGCGGTTCCTGCACCACTTCCGGGCCACCCGATTGCAGGCCGAGTACGCTGGCCGCCGCTGGCAATGCGGCGTCGGCCATCGCGGCGTGGCCCTCGGCCGAGGGATGCACCGCGCCGCCATAGACCGCCGACAGCACGCCCCAGGTGGCGTCGTGAATATCGGTCGGCTGCTGCGACGATGGCAGGCCCTGCGGATAGGTCATCGCCGAGAAGTAACTGTCATTGGCGTCGCGCACCCAGCGCGCGCGCGGCAGATAGGGCCGATAATTGCTGGCGCCTATGCCGCACGCCATCGGCTGCGAGGCGGCCGAGACGATGTCGGGATCAAAACTGTCGCCGCGCGGCGAAAAACACTGCCGGTCGAATTCCGGATCATTGGCGCTGCGCGCGCAGAAACCGTGCTGCGCGAACGCGCTCTGATGGCGATCGACAAAGGTCATGCGATCGGCGACCGGATCGCGGCACAGCACGCCGCCGCTGCATTGCGCGAGGTTCTTGAGCTGCGGCAGAAACTCGCTCTGCACGAAATCGACCACGCGGGCGAGGCGCGCGGGATCGGCATTGAACGCCGGATGGATGTCGAAACCGGCCGGGCCGCCCGGGCAGGGCGCGCCGCCGGCCAGCGCCGGATTGCCATAGGCGGTATAGACCACGCGCGACAGGTCGCCGCCGAGCAGCGGCTTCAAGGCTTCGCGCAGTCTGGCAAAGCCCTGCGGCAGCTCGCGTTGCAGCGCCGCGCGGGAATCGTCGAGCGAGGCGATCACGCCGGAGCGCTTGAACAGCGTGCGTTCGGTGGCGTTGTCGACGATCACATCGGCGACCATGCCGGAGAAGTTGATGTCGTTGGCGCCGACCGACAGCAGCACCAGATCGAGCGTGCGGTTCGGCTGCCGGCGCTTGGCCGCGCTCAGCGCCTCGCGCAGTTCGGCGAGCTGGGCGTTGACGTTGCCCTCGCATTTTGCGCCCGACTTGGTGATCACGCATTCGCGCGCGCGCTGCGAGCCGAACAGCCCTTCGCTGATGGTGGCGCCGGTGCAGGCCAGCGGCAGATAGGTGACCGCGAGGTGCGGGAAGCGTGCCGCCAGCGCCAGCGCGGTGCGGGTCTGGTAGGAATACAGCGAGCGGTGGCAGGCCGGGTTCAGCCATTGCGCGCTCTGGCGCTGCCAGACTTGCAGCGTCTCCGGCGCTTCGCAGGCGCGGCCGCCTTTATAGCCGGCACGGCTCGGCCGGTAGTACTGGCCCTGCACGCCGCCGAGATAGGAACGGAAGCAGAAGCCTTCGTCGCTGAGCGCGATCGGCTTGTCGGGATTGCCTTCGCCGGAGGCGATCGAGTCGCCGAGCCCGGCGATGAAGATGTCGCGCACCTCGATGGTCTCGGTGACGCGCAGCGCCGGATCGGCGCCGCTGCTGACCTCGACCGCGACCTGGGTCGGTCCGCCATAATGGACGCGCAGATTGATCGGCTCGGCGCAATCGAGCGTCGAGCTGCGCGGCGGTCCTTCGCCGTCGTCGAACGACCAGGCGCAGGTGGCGCCGACCGGAATCGCGCCGGTGAGCCGCACCGTGACCGGATGCTCGGTCGGCGTCAGATAGCTTTCCTTGACGTTGTCGCGGGTGCAGGGCTCGTTGACCCGGCCGGTCGGGTCGATGCACAGCCGGCCCACCACATTGCGGGCCCAGCCGCGGCCGTCGCTCTGCACGCCAAGGGCCTGTTCCGACGCCAGCACGGTGGCGCTGCGCAGCGCCTCGGCATGCAGCAGGAAGTCGCGTTCCTCGCGGAACAGCCGAAAGCGGTTGCGGACTTCCCACTGGATTTGCAGGCCGCTGCCGGGGCTGGCGGCTTGGACCGGGGTCGCCACCGGCTGCGCGGCGCCAGGGCTGGCGGCCGCACCGGCAAGGCCGAGGACGAGCGCCGCCCGCGAAAAAGCACTGAACCTGGACAACATCGCGATCATGGCCCGCCTTCAACGCTGCGGTTGAGGCAAAACTATGGGCGCCGCCGCCCGCTCACAGCGGACGGCGCGGGCTGGTGGCGGCGGCACGGGCCTGCGGCGGGGGTGGCGGCAAGCGCTTCGGCGCCGGCGGCACCACCGGAACCCGGCGCGCCTGCCAGGGCTTGACCACGCTCAGCCACAATTCGCGGGTGCCCATGATGGTGATCGAGATCGCGAACGGGATCACGAAATACAGCATCCGGAAGATCACCAGCGTCGCCACCAGTTCCTCGCGCGCGAATTGCGGCAGCGCCAGCAGCATCGCGGCGTCGAACACCCCGAGACTGCCGGGGGCATGGCTGGCAAAGCCGAGCAGCGTGGCGAGAATGAACACCACCGCCAGCGACATGAAGTCGATATCGGGCGAGGCCGGCATCAACAGATACATCGCCAGCGCGCAGAAGCCGAGATCGACCACGCCGATCAGCACCTGCAGGAAGGTGAGGCGCGCCGAGGGCAGCACCACTTTCCAGCCGTTCTGGCCAAGCTCGCGGCGTTTTTTGCCGGTGGCGATCCAGGCCAGATAGATCGCGATGCCGACCAGACAGCCGACGCCGATCAGCCGGTTAATCTCGGAAGGCAGCCGGTCCATCGCCGAGGCCGCGGACGGATGCCAGACCAGGCCGATGCCGAGCACGAACAGATTGCCGAGCCAGAAGGTCAGGCCGGAGATGAAGCAGATTTTGGCAACGTCGATCGCCGACAGGCCGTAGTCGGAATAGATCCGGAACCGGATCGCGCCGCCGGTGAACACCGTGGCGCCGATATTGTGGCCGATCGTGTAGGAGGTGAAGCCGGTCAGCGCCGCGATCCGGTACGGCACGTGCCGCTTGCCGATCGTGCGGAGCGCGAAGAAATCATAGAAGGTCAGCGTGAAGAACGCGCCGACCACACACAGCGCGGCCAGCGCAATCTGGGTGCTCGGCTTTTCCTTGAGGGCGACCAGGATAACGTCGGTATCGACACCCTGTAGGGTATGGATCAGGGAGTGGATCGCAAATCCGATGATCAGCAGGCTTGCGACGATCCCCAGCCGTTTCCAGCCCAACCGTTCTTTGAAGCCACGCCGCAGCGCGCTCAATACTCGATGCATTCGTCCTCCGGGATGGGCGGCGCCGTGGTGTAGGCCGATTGAGGCGAAAACTGGCCAAAGGCTGCCGAGCTACTCATAACGCGCATAATCCATTGGGCGAAAGCGGCTCGTCAGAAAAAAAACTGCACCCTGGCCCAGCCGGTGTGTGCATCTTCCCGAGTGCCCCCCGAACGCCCTTGATATAGCGCAAACCGTTGCGCAATTGCGACAAACGCAGCGGCGGATCGTCGCCTGCGCTTTGTGCCACGCCTTGAGCCGCCGCTTGAGCTGCTCCTTGGCGACCGCGCTTCCATATCGCTCAAGGCCGCCTCACGCCATCGCGATGATCAATGCTCCTTCAGTCCGGAACGCCGCTGCGCTCCGGCGGTTGTCCGCGGACCTTGCGACAGGGCACAGGCCCTGTTGCCATGCATTTGGCAACCAAGAGGAGCCGCGATGGGACTTTTCACCAAGGACATCAAGACCATGGATGACCTGTTCGTGCACCAGCTGCAGGACATCTATTACGCCGAGAAACAACTGGTGAAGGCGCTGCCGAAGATGGCCGACAAGGCCAACAATGCGCAGCTCAAGCAGGGTTTCCTCAGCCATCTCGACGAAACCAGGACCCATGTCCAGCGGCTGGAGCAGGTGTTCCAGATGCATGGCGCGCAGGCGCAGGCGGTGGATTGTCCCGCGATCGACGGCATCATCGAGGAGGCCGAAGAGGTCGCCGGCGAGGTCGAGGACAAGGCGGTGCTCGACGCCGCGTTGATCAACGCTGCGCAGGCCGCCGAGCATTACGAGATCACCCGCTATGGCAGCCTGGTGGCGTGGGCCAAGCAGCTCGGCCGCAATGACTGCGCGGCGGTGCTGCAGACGACGCTGGATGAAGAAAAGGCCACCGACAAGAAACTGACCGCGCTCGCGGAGAGCACCATCAATCTGCGGGCGACCGGCTAACGGGCGGGGGCTCGCCTTTGCGGAGCGCGAAATGCACGCCGCAGAAGGCCAGTAGCGCGCCGATCAGCAGGGCCACCACGCCCGCCAGCACGGCGGACACGGTCGGCACCGCGCTCGGCGCCGAGGCGACCCGGCCGGCGGCGGCGAGCAGCAGCACGCCGACCGCCACCAGAAAATTGCGTAGCCGCGGCGGGATTTCGCCCGCGGCTGCGCTGCGCATCAGCGATGCGGTGAAATAGCCCCCGGCAAAACCGGCAGTGGCCACCAGCCACCACGCCAGCGCCGCGCCGGCCGGCACGATGTCGCGCTGGTCCGCGCGCCACAGCCCGTCGAGCTCAAGGCCGATCGATTGGCCGAGCATGTGCACCGCCAGCGCCATCAGCACGCCGCAGATCAGCGCGGCGGCGAAAATCAGGTGGCGCGGGAAGGATACGGGCTTGGTCATCGGGCCATTTCGGTGGTCGAGCCAACGGACATCAGCCGAGGCGTTGCGCCGCAGCCGGATCGGCTGCTTGTATGCTAATGGCTGTTCACAGGCAAACGCCGCTGGCGCGGCCATCACCCGATGCGCAATTGAAATCCGATGACCGCCGATAAGCCCGAACTCGACGCCCCGCTCGAAGCCGAGGCCGGTGTGCATTACGGTTATCGCGCCTCGCTGATCGGCGGCGCGCGCCGCTTCGACCTGATGGAACAGGGGCTGTCCTGGCAGATCGGCGCCCGTAGCGGCATCTGGCCCTATGGCTCGATCGCGTCGGTGCGGCTCAGCTTTCGGCCGGTGTCGATGCAGTCGCGGCGTTTTCGGGCCGATCTGCGCACCTTGGACGGCCAGCGTCTCACCATCCTGTCGACCTCCTGGCAGACCGTGACGCTGATGGCGCCGCAGGATGAGGCCTATCGCGCGTTCATGGTGGCCTTGCATCAGCGCTTGAAGGCGGCCGGCAGCCAGGCCGAATTGACCGGCGGCTTGTCGGCGCTCGGCTATAACGGCGCCTTGGTGGTGCTGGCGCTGCTGGCGGTCGCCATGACCGCGCTGCTGGCGCGCGCGGTCGCGGTCGGCGAATGGCCGGGCGTGCTGTTCATCCTCGGCTTTGCCGCGCTGTTCGGCTGGCAGATCGGCGGCTTCATCCGCCGCAACAAGCCGCGCCGCTATTCGTTCGACGCCCTGCCTGCGGATCTGCTGCCGTAGCCGGCGGCGTCAGTGCCGCACCACCAGCACCGAGCAGGTGGCATAGCGCACCACATGGCCGGCATTGGAGCCGAGGAAATAGGTGCGCATCGCCGGCCGGTGCGAGGTCATCACGATCAGGTCGGCGCCGATCGCCGCGGCTTCTTCCAGAATCTCGTGATAAATGCCGCCGCCCTGCCGCACCGCGGTCGACAGCCGCGCGGCATCGATGCCGGACTCCTTGGCGATCGCTTCCATCGCCTGCGCCGCGGCCTCGTGCTGCTGGGCGTCGAAATCCGCAGGCACATATTCGGCCAGCATCACCGGCGTCAGTTGCAGCACATTGAGCAGCCGCACCTTGGCGTCATAGCAGGACGCCAGCGATGCCGCGGTCGCGAGCGCCGGCTTGATCAGTTCGGTATCGGACAGATCGATCGGGACCAGGATGGATTTATACATCGTCGCCGCCTCCGCACGGCAGCGGCCCCGCTGATGCGATGTGCGGCGCAGCGCTGCACAGCAAGGCTAGCACAACAATCGCGGGAGGACGTATGGCGGCGCTCAGGCGCCGGCTGACTTCAACAGTTTCGGGCTGGTGAAATGTTCAAGCAAGCCCTCGCCAAAACCGACCTGGCTCCAATCGTCGGTCGGAAAATCGATCACGAACAGACCCGCGGTCGGCATGCTGCCCGGCAGCGGCCGTGACCGGTTTGGATGATGGCCGGTCAGCGCCAGCGCCAGCTCATGCAGGCCGGGATTATGAGCGACCACCAGCAGCCGCTTGGCATCGTCGGACATGCCGCGGATCAGCTGCAGCATCGTCATCGGCCCGGCACAATATAGCTCCGGCACGTTGCTGACATTGGGCGCGGCCTCGGCCGGGATCTGTTCGCCGACAATTGCCCAGGTCTGCTGGGCACGGGTGGCGCTCGACACCAGCACGGTATCGGGCACCAGATCATTGTCGGTCAGCCAGCAGCCAATGGTGGCGGCATCGTTGCGGCCGCGGTCGTCGAGACGGCGATCCTGGTCCTTGCCGGTCGGCGCCTCGGGTTCGGTCTTGGCGTGTCGCAGCAGGATCAGTCGGCGCATGGGGATCTCAGGACGGCCTCGGGGACGAAAGGGCTACTTGCCCTGCGGATTAATGGAGAACGGCTGGCACGACAAGGTGACAAGTCCTCGCGGCCTTCGTAAGACGGCGTAATGACCAGCGATATCGACAGCACTGTCGGCGAAAACGGCGGTCCGGCCGTGGCGGAGGCCCCGGAATGGCCGCAGTTGCGACTCGATCGTGACGTCGATGTCTGCGTGGTCGGCGCCGGTTTGGCGGGGCTGACCGTCGCTTATGAACTGGCGCGGGGCGGGCTCAGCGTAGCGGTATTGGAAGCCCGGCAGATCGGCTGGAGCGCGTCCGGTCATATGCTTGGAACCGTGCGTCCCGGCTACGGCGTGCCGCTGGCCGATCTGATCGATCGCATCGGCCTGCACCACACCAAAGATCTGTGGGTTCTTTCGAGCTACGGCGCCGATTATGTGCGCGCGATCGCCGAGCAGATCCCGGATCTTGCGATCAGCGAGGGGGCGCTTGAAGTTTCCACCATCGAAAGCGGCGACCAGCTGATCGAACGGCTGACATTGCTCGGCAATGAATTCGGCACTCCGGTCGAAGGCTGGCAGATCGAACAGGTGCGCGAGGCGCTTGTCACCGATCGCTATTTCCATGGCGTGTATTATCCCGGCGCGTTCCAGCTGGACGGCCGCCGCTATCTGCATGGCCTCGCGGCGCTCGCTGCTAAAGCCGGTGCCCGGATCTATGAGGGCACGGAGGTGGTCAGCATCGATCCGGACGGCATTCGCAAGCGGATCGTGACGCCGCAGGCGCGGCTGCGCGCCTCGCATATCGTGCTGGCCGGTAATGTTCATCTCGGCGCGCCGCATCAGCGGCTCACCGACACGCTGCTGCCGGTGTGGCGCTATGCCGGCGTGACCGCGCCGCTCGGCGAGCGGCTGGCGGAGGCGATTTCGTTCACCGGCTCGGTGGCCGACAGCCACGGCATCGACCATTTCCGGGTGGTGCAGGGCGACCGGCTGGTCTGGTCGAGCCCGGAGACCACTTTTGCGATGGCGCCGGAACGCATGGCGAAATCGATCGCGCGCCGGGTCCGCACCGTGTTTCCCCAGCTCGGCGAGGTGACGATCGAACGCTGCGGCTGCGGCGTGATCGGCCAGACCGTGCATGGCATGCCGCAGATCGGCCAGATGCAGCATGGGCTGTGGGTGGCGAGCGGTTTTGGCCGCCAGGGGCTGAACAGCTCGGCGCTGGCCGGCAAGCTGATCGCGCAGGCGATCCTGACCGGCGACGACCGCTGGAGATTGTTTGCGCCGTTCGAACTGGTGTGGGTCGGCGGCAATATCGGCCGGGTGGCCGGCCAGGCCATCAGCTGGGCGACGCGCGGCCATGCTGCGGCTCAGGGCGCGCTGGCCCGCTATCACGAGCGGGCGCGGGCGCGGCTGCTCGCCCGGGAGGAGCGGCGCGAGGCGGCGCTGGCGATGCGCAACGCGCCGCCGGCTGAACAGCCGCCCGAGCAGCCGGACGGCGCGGGCGCCCCGGCTCGCGATAATGTGAGCCCACCGCCGCCGTAAAGTGGCAACCCGATGCTTAGCGAAACGTAACTGCGCCAGGACGCGCGTTCGCCGCGCCGCGTGCGCGGATGCCTCGCCGCGGGATGGCTGCGCTCAGCAAGGGAGATTGCTCATGAACCGCCGCACGATGCTCGCCGCTGCCGGATCGATGGCCGCGCTGCTCGGGCTGCCCTGGCTACGCGGCGATGCGGCGCGTGCCGCCGAACGCTTCGAGATCGAGAAGACGCCCGAGCAATGGAAGCAGCAGCTCACCCCGATGCAGTATTACATCCTGCGCGAGGAGGGCACCGAGCGGCCGTTCTCCAGTCCGCTGCTGAAAGAGAAGCGCAAGGGCACGTTCGCTTGCGCGGGCTGCGAGCTGCCGCTGTTTTCATCCGACACCAAATATGACAGCGGCACCGGCTGGCCGAGTTTCTGGCAGCCGCTCCCGAACGCGATCGGCGAGCGGCGCGACTCAACGCTCGGCATGGTGCGCACGGAAGTGCACTGCCGGCGCTGCGGCGGTCATCTCGGGCATGTGTTCGATGATGGCCCGAAGCCGACCGGGCTGCGCTATTGCATCGACGGCTTTGGGCTCACCTTCCAGCCCGCATCGCCGAACGCGACCTGACCCGCGCAATCTTCCCTCGCCAAAAGGGGAGGGAAGATTGCTAAGCGCTCGTGGTGGTCAGGCGGCTTTCTTCTGCCGCTGCTGCGCGGCGATCAGCAGATCGAGGCATTCCAGAACCTGCCGTGAGGCATCTTCAACGCGCTCGATGTATTTGAGCGCTTCGTCGTAACGGCCCTGATTGAAGCAGTTCACCGCCTCGATGCCGTTCTGGTGCACGGCATGGTGCGGCGCTGCCAGCGCCTGGAATTCCGGCAGATGACGCAGATGCTCGACGTCCGGTCCGTGGTACCACTTTCCGAGCCGGCAAGTGGTGTCGTTCGCCAATTCGTCGGTCGATAGTTTGAGATCACCGGCCACCATGTCGAGCAGCCGCTTCTTCCACAGCACATGGTCCGACTTGGCCAGCAGAAGCACCTTGTCGGGAATGTCGCGCTCGGACAGCAGTTTGAGCAGCGATCCCATTTCCTCTTCGACGCCGTGTAGCGCCTTGGAGCTTTCATGGACCGCGTTGGCATTGCTGTCGGCGCGTTCGGCGATGTTCTGAACGCCTTCGGAAATCTGATTGGCCGCGGCTGATTGCTCCGACAGCACGTGTGAGATTTCCTCGATTCTAACCGTGGTATTCGAGACCTGGGTGGTGACGTCGCCGATCCGCTCGCCCATGGTCTCCATCGCCTTGCGGCCCTTGGCGATCGACCGCGTGCCGTGGGTCATGGTGTCGACGATGCCGGCCATCTCCTGGCGCAGCGTGGTGACGCGCTGATTGATGTCGGTGGCGGCTGCCGCGGTCTGCTGCGACAATTGCTTGACCTCCTGCGCCACCACCGCGAAGCCGCGCCCAGCCTCGCCGGCGCGCGCGGCTTCGATCGTGGCGTTGAGCGCCAGCAGGTTGGTTTGCGCGGCAATGCGCTCGATCGATTCCAGGATTTCGCCGATCGCTTCCGAGGAGGCCGCAAGGCTGGAGACACGTTCGGCGGCATCGGCAACCGACGCTTCGATCTGGCCAAATTCCGCCATCGCCTCGCCGACGATGCGCCGCGCGTCCTCACTGATGCTCTTGGCGTTTTCGGAAAGCCGGGCCGCCTCGTTGCCGCTGGCGCTGATGGTGCGGAAACCGGCGACCATCTGCTCGGTCGCGGCCGCCATGCCCTGTGACTCGCTGCGCGCGCTGCGAATGCCGCCAACGATGCGGGTGTTGGCGATCGCGCCTTCATTGACGGTTATGGTGACGGTCACCGCCTCGCGCAGCATGCGCGCCTCGAACGCCGCCAGTCGGCGCACGTTCTCTTCCATCTGCGTGAGCGTGCTGTTCACTTCATTGGCGAAGCGCGCGAAATCGCCGCGAAAGCCGCGCGGCATGATCTTTCGGTAAAAACGCCCGGATGCTGCGGCTTTCATCGCCGCCTCGGTTTCCTTGGCGAAACCCTCGACCTGATCGAGCACGCGGTTGATGTTCTCCAGCATCTTGCCGACGCTGCCATGGCCGCGGATGCCGATGATACGCGCCTTCAGATTGCCGCTCGCCGCTTGCTCGAGCGCGGCCATGGCCTTGTTGATGCTCTTGGTGGCGCGCAAGAGCCACCAGGCGCACACCGCCGACATCAAGGCGCCGCAGCCGGCGAGCGAGGCCGCGATCTGCGCGTTCTGCGCGGCATTCCATCCGGCGGCTGCGATCGAGAAGCCGGTCGCCAGCACCGATACGGTCAGCGCTTTAGAGACCGAGGACGAATTGATCATAGGTCACGCCTTTGGATGCCAGAAGTTGCTGCAACTGCTCGGTGGCGGCTTTCAGCCCGGCCTTACGGTCGGCATGCCGGGCTTCTTCCTTGAGCAGACCGGCATAGATCGGCTCGATCGCCTTGATGGCCTTCGGCGTGACGGAGCGCCGGAACGAGTTGTAGCCGGTAATCTTGCCGGCATCGTCAAAGTCGGGGGTGACGTGCGCCAGCACCCAGTAGTAATCGCCGTTCCTGGTGTGGTTCTTCACGTAGGCAAAAATCTCATTGCCACCGGCAATGGTGTCCCACAGCAGCTTGAAGATGCTGCGCGGCATGTCCGAGTGCCGAATGATATTGTGCGGCTTGCCAATCAGTTCGTGCTCGCTGTAGCCGGAGATCAGCTTGAAAACATCGTTGCAGTAGGTGATGCGACCTTTCAGGTCGGTCTTGCTGACGATGATCTCGTTTTCCGCAAGCTTTCTTTCGATGCCGGTGAGCGAGGGGTGCTGCATGGTCGATCCTTCGGGGTACATTCGCGCAACGCTAAGCGGCCACCCTGAAAAATCGATGAACTAATTATTCGTGTGGCATTTGTTCTGTCAGGCGAACAACACGCCTCGCGATCAAGGTGGATGCTGATCGTGTGATTAGTTGTAATTTCCTCGTAGATCTCCGAGGGGAATTAGTTGCCGTGGACTGAGCGTGAGGCGGCGCCGGCAAGATTGGCGCGCAGCCGTCGTGCTGCAAAGCGTGGTCAAGGTGCGTTCACAAGGCGAACTGCAAGGCCCGCTTGCAAGACATGCCTGTAAGACACGCTTGTAAGCCGCGCCGGTCTGGCTGGGCTGAAAGGGATAGTTGGGAGAAGGGCGGCTGCGCTGATGCGGCTGTCAGCGTGCGTTGGCGCGGAGCGAGCCAGGATGCGGCGGCGTTGCCAGCGGCATCGCAAGAGGCGCCAATCATTCTCAGCGCCACTCGCGGCGGCGCTGGACTCAAAGGCGGGAAATGATCGGGGTGCTAGTCAGGAAGTTGCAGGGCAGGTGGGGTTCAGGCCAGGGCCGGCGAACCTGCAAGTGATTGCCATTTCTTGGTGGCGTGAATCGCTTCCGGCCACAACTCCTCGGCCGGCTGGCCGCGATGCAGCGCCTTGGCGTATTCGCAGATCGCCATGAAAGCAGTGGAGCGCGCCTCTTCGACCTCGAACGGCTGCTCGCTGCCGTCGCCATTGACCAGTCCGATCAGCTTTTTCAGCAGAGGCACCGCCGCCTGCGGCTCGGCAGATTCCGCCTGGCGCAGGGTGTTGAGGACGTGTTGTGCGATCTCGAACTCGCTCATTCATTCCGCTCCGGCTCGACGTGATGCCTGATCTCACGGTTTGCCGCGCAATGGTCTGATCTCAGTCAAAATACGAGGGCGAGGGCGATCACATCGCCGCGAGCTGCCCTTGGCTGCGGGTCCGCGGCACCAGGTCGGGGGCGCCGCCGTAGCGTGCCGCCCGGCAATTCTTACCCGCGCGCGGCAAGAATCCCCCGGGTCAAGACGCCTCCCTGAATCATTAAGTCGTTGAAATACCTGTAATAGTCCTGTTGGCACGGGGCTTGCGAGGGGAAGGTCCGATGCGGCCACCATGCGTCTGGAACCGGCGGGCCGCCCGGGAACGAAGTTGGAGACGATGTAATGGGTATCTTCGGCGCTCTCACCACCTCGGTCGCGGGCCTCAGAGCGAATTCCTACGCGCTGGAAAATATCTCCGGCAACATCGCCAATTCGCAGACCACCGGCTTCAAGCGCATCGACACCTCGTTCCTCGACCTGATCCCGCCGTCCGGCAACGATACCCAGCTGGCCGGTTCGGTGACCGCGAAGTCGCGCTCCACCAACACCTTGCAGGGCTCGGTGCAGGCGGCCGCGGTGTCGACCTATATGGCGATCAACGGCGACGGCTTCTTCACGGTGCAGAAGCCCGGCTCGTTCTCGGACAACAATCCGATCTTCGCCGGCGTCAATAATTACACGCGGCGCGGCGACTTCGCGCTCGACAAGAACGGTTATCTGGTCAACGGCGCCGGCTATTATCTGCAAGGCGTGCCGATCGATCGGACCACCGGCAACCCGTCGGGCGGCACCCCGGAAATTCTGAAATTCCAGAACGACTTTCTGCCCTCGCAGCAGACCACCAAGATCAGCTACCGCGCCAACCTCGCCAGCTACCCGCTGACCGTCAAGCATGACAAGTCGGTGCCCGGCTCGGAACTGTTGCGGCCGGCCGATTTCGGCACCAACCCGCAGATCGTCGGCACCCAGCCGCCGCCATTCGGCGACAATACCAAGACTGGCCTGCAGACCAACAACAAGAACGGCGTAGCGATGACCGGCGGGACGCTGATGAGCGGTGCGTCAAACACGGACTCGCTGATCGTGAATTTCGCGGTTGGCGACACCATTGTCGTCAACGGCACCACGCTGACCGTCACCGCTTCCGGCGGCACCAACGACGCCACCCATATCCCGGTGGACAGCTCGCTGACCGCGCTGCTCGGCAAGATCGACGCGCTGTCCGGCAACACCGGCACTCCCTCGACTGTAACGGGGGGCGCCGTGGTGCTGCACACCGGCACTACCAACGATCTGTCGATCACCTCGACCAGTTCCGGCTTCGCCGCGCTCGGCCTCACCAGCCCGGTGACCGTCAAGCGCACCGGCGGCGGCACGGTCGGCACCGGCACCGTGGTCGGCAACGACGTCAAGACCTTCCTGGACGAGTCGATCTCCGGCGGCGCCACCACCGCTTACGACGGCAACGGTGCGCCTGTGAACGTTCAGTTCCGCTGGGCCAAGATGGACTCGGCCTCGCTCGGCACTGGCCATTCCGATGTCTGGAACCTGTTCTATCAGACCAACCCCAACGCCACCGGCAGCCAGGTGGCCTGGACCAATGTCGGCACCAATTTCACCTTCAATTCATCGGGCGAGATGAACCCGGTGATCGGCCAGATCACTTTGACCAATCTCACCGTTGGCGGCGTCTCGCTCGGCAATGTGGCGATGTCGTTCGGCACCGGCGGCCTCACCCAGTTCGCCGACAGCAATGGTAATGCGCAGGTCAACCAGCTCGAGCAGGACGGCTATGCCGCCGGTCAGTTGGTCAGTGTTTCGGTCAGCAATGAGGGCCGGGTGGTCGGCGCCTATTCCAACGGCCGTAACATCGCTCTCGCCGAAGTCAGCGTCGCCACTTTCAACGGCGCCAACTTCCTGAAGCGTATCGATGGCGGCGCGTTCGAGATCACCAACGAATCCGGCCCGGCGCTATACGGCAAGGGCGGCAGCATCTCGGGCGCTTCGCTGGAAGCATCCAACACCGACATCGCCGATGAGTTCACCAAGCTGATCGTTACGCAGCAAGCCTATTCGGCGAACACCAAGGTGATCACCACCGCCAATACCATGGTTCAGGATCTGCTGAATGTGATGCGGTAAGCCGCCACACTGCAGTCACTGTTGAAGGTAGCTAGTCATGAGTCTCGGTGACGCACTGTCCATCGCAATGTCCGGGCTTCGCGCCAATCAGGCGTCGATGTCGGTGGTCTCGTCGAACGTCGCCAATGCGGAGACGCCCGGCTACATCCGCAAAACAGTCGATCAGGTCGCCATCAACACCGGATCGACGGGCACCAGCGTCAACGTCGCGGGCATCAATCGCCAGCTCGACGAGTACATCCAGGCGCAGCTGCGGCTGGAAACCTCGGGGGCGTCCTATGCGTCGCTGAAGTCGGACTTCCTGCAGCAATTGCAGGGCATCTATGGCAATCCGGCCTCGAGCGGCACGCTGGAAGACACCTTCAATGCGCTGACCAGCGCGGTGCAGGCGCTTTCGACTTCGCCGGACAGCCAGTCGGCCCGGATTGGTGTCATCAATGCTGCCCAGGCGTTTGCCGGCCAGCTCAATTCGATGTCGAATGCCATTCAGGGGCTGCGCGGCGCCGCGGAAACCGGCATTGCTGACACGGTCAACACTGCCAATAATTTGATGCGGCAGATCGCCGAGATTAACAATCAGCTGCGCACCAATCCGCTCGGTGGCACCTCGACTGACTCCGCGACCGCATCGCTGCTCGATCAGCGCGACAGGTACATCACCCAGCTGTCGCAGATGATGGACATCCGCGTCACCTTCAACGGCATGAACCAGGCGACGGTGTTCACCGGCTCGGGCGTGCAGCTGGTCGGCAATGAGGCCGCGACCCTGACCTTCAATGCGCAGGGCACGGTGACGCCCAGCACCCTGTGGGACCCGCAGCAGAACGTGTTCACGCTCGGCTCGCTGAGGGTGGGTTATGCCAACGGCGGCTCGATCGATATCACCTCGCAGGTCAAGTCCGGCGAGATCGCCGCCTATCTGGAAGTGCGCGACAAGCTGATGGTGGAGGCGCAAAACCAGCTCGACGAGCTGGCGGCCTCGACCTCCAAGGCACTGGCCGACAAGACCACGGCCGGCACGGTGATCACGCCGGCGCCGGCGCCGCAGGCGGGCTTCAATCTCGATGCCTCGAATCTGAAAAACGGCAACGTGATGCGCGTCACCGTCACCGACGTGTTGACCGGTACCCAGCGCCACATTTCGATCGTGCGCGTCGACGATGTCTCGGTGCTGCCGCTGCCGAATTCGACTACCAATGATCCGAACGACACCGTGGTCGGCATCGATTTCTCGACACCCGGCACGGTGATCGCGCAGCTCAATGCCGCGCTCAATCCGTATAACGTGATCTTCACCGGCTCGGCGACCAGCATCAATGTGCTGAACAATGCCGGCTTCTCGACCATCAGCGCGGCGTCGGTCACCACCACTCAGACCGCGCTGACCGGCAATGGCGTCGAGTTGCCGCTGTTCACCGACAATGGCGCGGCCTACACCGGCTCGATCAGCGCCTCCGGCTGGCAGATCACCGGCCTTGCGCAGCGTCTCACCGTGAACAGTTCGCTGGTGTCCGATCCGTCGCGGCTGGTGGTCTACAACACCTCGCCGACCACGCCGTCAGGCGATAGCACGCGCGTCGACTATCTGAGCCAGCAGCTCAACAAGTCGGTGTTCTACTATTCGCCGAAGACCGGCGTTGGGTCTACGAACGCGCCCTATAAGGGCTCGCTGCTCAGCTATATGCAGCAGTTCACCTCCCAGCAGGGCGCGCAGGCCCAGACCGCCAAGCAGGTCGCCGATGGCCAGACCGTGGTGCTGAACACGCTGCAGAAGAAGTTCGACGCCGCCTCGGGCGTGAATATGGACGAGGAGATGGCCCATCTGCTCGCATTGCAGAATGCCTATTCTGCCAACGCGCGCGTGATGTCCACCATCAACGAAATGTACAGCGTATTGATGCAGGCGATTTGAGGCGATCATGGCGATTGATGGCGTCAGTGGACGGACCTCCTATATCGGCTCCGGCATTCTCAACCTGCGCAGCCAGCTTGAAACGCTGACTGAGCAGCTCGCCACCGGCCGGAAATCGACAACCTACGCTGATCTCGGCGCCGGGCGAAGCCTGACCATCGGCATTCGCGCCCAGCTGTCGAACTACCAAGCCTATGCCGACACCGCGGTCAATGTGAACACCCGCATCAATGTCGCCAATCTGGCGCTGGAGCGGCTCAACGCCATCAACTCGACGGTGAAGGGCGCCGCGGTCAGCGCCGGCTCGACTCTCGACAACACCGGCCAGACCGCCGGGCAGAAGACCGCGCTGCTCAATTTCTACGATACGGTCGACATGCTGAACGCGCAGTCGGGCGATCGTTATCTGTTCGGCGGGCGTTCCACGGACAACCCGCCGGTGGAGGCCGCCGACAAGCTGCTCAATGGCGACGGCGCCGGGGTTGCCGGATTGAAGCAACTGATCAACGAACGGCGCGAGGCCGATGTTGGCGCCGCGCCCAATTGGGGTCGCGTGATCGTCTCGACGCCGGCAAGCGCGACTGCTGTGCAGATCGGCGAGGATTTTGCGGCCAATCCCTACGCGGTGCCGCCGGTCGGCCCCTCGCCATTCGGCCTAAAACTGAGCGCGATCGCCACCACCATCACGGGTGCGGTGATCACCCAGCCGACCGAAACGCCGCCGACCGTGCCGCCGGCGGCGCCCAATCCAGAGGCGATGTCGATCGACCTGGTGGGCGGCAACCCCACCGACGGCCAGAACGTGTCGTTCACCTTCGATCTGCCCGACGGCACCCGGGAAACCATCACGCTGACCGCTTCGACCGCGACGCCAGTGCCGGTCAATGGATTTGCCATCGATCAGGGCGATCCGCTGGCGGTACCGCCGGTGGCGCCTGATCCGGTCAAGACCGCTACCAACATGAAGGCGGCGCTTACTGAAGCGGTGAAGCAACTCGCTAATGGTCCGCTGGCCGCAGCGTCGGCGATCCAGGCCGGCGCCGATCTCTTCAGCCAGCCGCCACTACGTGTTGCCGGCACCGCGCCGTTCACCGCTGCTACCGCGCAGGTTGCCGGCACCGCGAACGACACCGTGATCTGGTACACCGGCGAGAATCCAACCTCGCCGGGCGACACCGCACGCGGCTCGGCGGTGGCCAAGATCGATGACAACATCACCGTGCAGTATGGCGCCCGTGCCAACGAGCAGGCGCTACGCACGCTATTGCAGAACGTTGCGGTGTTTGCAGCGGTGACCACTAACATCACCGACGTCAATGCCAGCGGCAAGATCGCCGGACTCAATCAGCGGCTGGCGCAGAATCTCGCGGTGATCCCCGGCACGCAGACCATCCAGAACATCCAGGCGGACTTTGCCGGGGCTCAAGCGTCGATCAAGACCACCACCGATCGACAGACGCAGAGCAAATCGATCTCGCAGACGCTGCTCGACTCGATCGAGGGCATCAATAACGATGAGGTCGCCACCAAAATTCTGGCGCTGCAGACCGCGTTGCAGGCCTCGTATCAGACCACGTCGCAGCTCTATCAGATGAGCTTGGTTAAGTTCCTTTAACCAATTGCTTGCGATGCGCGTGATGGCGGCCGGCAAGCTCCGGCCGCCATCATCGTTGGCTGCACTATTTCCTTGTCCGATAATATGAATTTCAGTGGGCGCGCCTTGTGGGCGCGGCCGATTGCGCGTCGTTACCGGGCGATTGCGATCATGGTTGTGGGCCGCAATTAGTTCGCTGCGCGAACCTGATCGCGCGATGCGTGGATTTTTTTGAGGCAGTTCGAATTGCCTCTGCGCCTTTTACGGGTTCTTAAAGCCTGAACGGCAGAGTTCCCGGCGCTGGTCAAGAAGACCGGCTTTTATTAGCGACCAGGAAGGTTGTCATCATGTCCGGTATCGTTCTCTCGAATGCCGTCCGTCAGAACCTGTCGTCTCTGCAGGCCACCGCGGACTTGCTCGCCACCACCCAAAGCCGCCTCTCGACCGGCAAGAAGGTGAACACGGCGCTCGATAACCCCACCAACTTCTTCACTGCCGCGTCGCTCGACTCGCGCTCCAGCGACATCAACAACCTCCTGGATGGCATCAGCAATGGCATTCAGATCATTCAGGCTGCCAACACTGGCATCACCTCGCTGACCAAGCTGGTCGACAGCGCCAAGTCGATCGCCAACCAGGCGCTGCAGTCGGTTGCCGGCTACAGCAGCAAGTCCAGCGTCTCCACCACCATCGCCGGCGCCACCTCGGACGATTTGCGCGGCACCTCGACCTACACCAACGGCCTTGCCCAGAGCATCGGCCTGCAGGACGGCCAGGCGACCCCTGGCGTCGTCAGCTCGAGCACGTTGCTCGGCGGTGTTGCCGCCACCAACACGGGCGCGGCGGTCGCTGGTATCACCACCAGTACGGCGCTCAGCGCGCTCGGCTCGAACAAGCCGGTGGCTGGCGACAAGCTGACGGTGAATGGCCACACCATCACCTTCGCTTCCGGCGACGCCCCGGGCGCAGCCACCCTGCCCACCGGCTCGGGCGTCAGCGGTCAGCTGGTCACCGACGGCAAGGGCAACTCCACCGTCTATCTGAACAGCGGTACGGTGGGTGACGTGCTGAAGGCGATCGACGTCGCCAGCGGCGTGCAGAAGGTGTCGATCACCGGCGGTAACGCCACGATCTCCAACAGCTCCGGCACCAACGCGGCGATCAACGGTACTGACCAGATCGTGCTGTCGACCTCGACGGGTTCGGATCTGTCGATCACCGGCAACAACACGTTGCTGTCGGCGTTCGGTTTGAATTCGGGCGCCACCGGCACGGGCACTTTCAAGGCCGATCGCACCGCCAACACCACTGCTGGCGCCGGCGTCAGCCGGACCAACATGATCCAGGCTGGTTCGACCCTCAGCATCAACGGCAAGACCATTACCTTCGCTGACGCTGCGATCCCGGCTGCCGCTGACTATGGCTTCGGCAAGGTCGGTACCAAGAACGTCATCACCGATGGCAATGGTAACTCCACCGTTTATCTGCAAGGTGGCAAGATTGATGACGTGCTCACCGCCATCGATATCGCCAGCGGCGCCCAGACCGCGCCGGTCAGCAACGGCTCCGCGACTCTCGCGGTGACCACGGGCAGTGAAGCCTCCAAGGTGCTGAGCGGCGGTCAGCTGCAGATCAGCTCCGGTCTGTCGGCCGACTTGAACATCACCGGCACCGGCAACGCGCTGTCGGCGCTCGGCCTCGCCGGCAACCAGGGTACCGCAACCAGCTTCTCGGTGGCGCGTACCGCGACTGCCGGCGGCATCACCGGCAAGACCCTGTCGTTCGAGTCGTTCAATGGCGGCAGCGCGGTGACGGTCACCATCGGTGACGGCACCAACGGCACCGTGAAGTCGCTCGCCGACTTGAACTCGAAGCTGTCGGCCAACAATCTGACCGCGTCGATCGACACCACCGGCAAGCTGACGATCTCGGCCTCCAACGACTACGCCTCTTCGACCATCGGTTCGACCGAGTCGGGCGGCAAGATCGGCGGCACCGCGGCGTCGTTGTTCTCGACCCCCACCGCTCCGGTGGCCGACGTTAACGCGCAGACCACCCGCGCCAACCTGGTCACGCAGTACAACAACATCATCGAGCAGATCAAAACCACGGCTCAGGATGCGTCGTTCAACGGCGTCAACCTGCTCGGTGGTGACACGCT
>NZ_QJTI01000019.1:15716-85863 GCF_003217325.1 Rhodopseudomonas faecalis | reverse complement strand
ATCCTGGCTGCCATGATCGCCTATCTGCTGCTGCGGATCGCCGCGCGCGAAAGCCGCCTCGTCATGCCCGCGATACGCTTCGCCGGTCTGGTCGCCGCATCCCTGTTCACGCGAAAACAGCTCGCCGAGATCGACCGGCCTCCAAAGGTCAACCCTTCCGCCGCCCGCCCGCGTGTCTCGCCCGACCAGATGAGCTTCTGCTATGTATGACTTTCCCCGGACAGCCGTGCGCGCGGGCGGGAAGAGGGAGAATTAAAGAAGCGAGGACGTTGCCATCGAAAATTGGCGGGTCAGCAACAGGTGAACGCGATCGAGCTTTCCAACTTGCTGTTCGCTGCCCTGGAGCGCTGCCTCTGACTTGCGATGAATAAACACTACCACGCGAGGCAGCACTCAACGTTCATACCGTGTGTAATGTCGCAGGGCTTCACAGGATTCTGGTAAGCACCGATTGTAAGGGTGAGGTCTGCACCGATTGAGCTCAGCGGAGCTGAGGCCATCAAAAGTCTGCTTGTTTGACGGGCAAGCTGTCTTTGCTGTTATGCGATTGGCTGGGGAACCTGGACCCCCATCCATTATGGAAAAAAGCCCAGCAATCGCTTGTTTATGGGCATTCCATAGCCTAAACCTAGGTGGTTAATCAAGGTGGTTTGGCTGTGGATAGGAAATATCTGGTCAGGCAGCACAACGCGTGGTCGGTGGTTGTGGAAATACCGAAGGACCTGCGGCAACAGGCGGGTCAAGCGCGTTTCAAGAAATCCTTGGGCACCGACAGTTTGGCCGAAGCGAATCGGTTGAAGCATCCGGTTGTTGCTGAATTTCAGCGCCGCATTGACGAACTGCGGCGTGGGGCTCCTGATCCGAAGGCGGCAATTCTCCGAGATGCCTTAGAGTGGCGCGCCGCTCTGGCGGTGGCCAGCAGAACACCAGCGGATGATGACCCTGCGCACCCCTCTTCAGAGGGCGCGACGTTGCACGGCGAACTTCTCGATAAGGTCAAAGAACTTTCCCGCGAATTGGAAGCCGAGGGAAAGGAGGAGCTTGCCGCTGCCTTCTATAAAACGGCCATCGGGGAGGGGACGCGAATTGAGGGCCTGTACCAAGCTTGGATCGCAGAGAGCGCGGTCACAGGGCAAACCAAGTCTCAGCACAGCAGCGCCGTGAAGCGCTATAAGGCATGGGCAGGCGAGTTCGCCACGGTCGAGGAGATGGATCGAAAGAAAACGGGCGCATACGTCACTGAGCTGCTGTCAAACTCTGGGCTCGCGCGCCGCACCGTCAAGCGCCACCTTTCGTCCCTTTCGCAGTTCTGGCTTTGGCTGAGCAGCAAGGGGTACACATCAATCAGCCCGGACGAAAATCCTTGGTTGCGCCACAGGCTGGGTAAGCCGACCAAAGGCAGTGCCAAGTATCGCAAGGTACTTGAAGAGGCCGTGCTGTTGAAGTTGCTCAGAGGACGTTACAGCACTGATAGATACGGGCCAGTGCTTTATGATGCCTTGCGCCTTGCACTGCTCCAAGGTGGGCGGTTGGATGAGCTTTGCGCGCTGAAATGCTCCGAGATTCACAAGCGTGCTGACGGGTATTGGCTGGAAATATCTAGTGGAAAGACAGATGCCGCAGTTCGCGAAATACCGGCACACCCGCTTGCGGTGCCGATATTGGAGCGCCGACTGAAGGACCGGGATGAGTTCCTGTTCAAGGGGCTTGTCCCTGGCGGACCAGACAACAAGCGTAGCTGGTACGTCAGCAAGGCTTATGGTCGCTTCCGCAACAGCCCAAGCGTTGGCGTGAAAGGCAAGGGCAGGGATTTCCACGCTCTTAGAAATACGTTCATTGGGTATATGGAGGGGCTTAAGGTGGCCGAAAGCACCGTGAAGCTCCTGGTCGGCCACGCCCGCCAAAGCATGACCTTCGGGCACTACTCGCAGGGGGAGCGGGTGGACTTACGGGATGCGATTGACATGCTCGATTACGGTCCGGGCGTCATGCAAGCGATACAAGATCAGTATTGACCCGGTGCAAAAGGATGTTCGGCCATCCCTGGAAGCCTGTCTGCTCTATTGCGGGGCAGATTGATCAAAGCCATCCTCAGGCGGACCAAACACAGAGGCGGCTTTGAATGTCTCCGCGAGCTTGAGAACTCTGACGGCATCAAGCCATAGGCTAACGCCGCGAATTCTGCCCTTCTCCCAGGCTGCGACGAGTCCCCCGATGCGGATTATGGAACCTCCACAGATTGACACGCCGTTGTTGAGTGGCTGCCCTTTGGCATCTACGAGATCAGGCTTCTTCTTGGGGCTCTTGAAGACGAACGCGGTGTCGCCTTCCTTGGTCTCCTTCCACGGAAGACAAGTGATCGTCTTGCCGGGGAAGTTGGCTTCGGCGACCTTCTGGATTTCAGCCTGGAAGGCTTTGGTATAGGCCTCATCCACCGCGATAGCATCGGTCTTGTACTTGCCATCCGGGAACGCGCCCTCGGTTTCGGGTTCAGATAGGTGCGGGGACCGCGCGGTCATGGGCTCAGTAACGAACTGAACGTACTTGATGATGTTGCTCGGCATTTGTCTTGCTCGCGGGCGCCATGTCTATGTTGACATTGCTGCCATGCGAATCATCGGCGTACAAATGTATGTTTCTGTGTTTGCTATGCGCGCGTAGTTGATGCACTTGTGCGCCAGTCATCGTGTTAATCGATGGCTTCCCATCTCTCATCATCGAATGTTCTGTAGCGCGGCCCCCGCCTGTTGGAGACTGTCGCGGCTGAAGCTGCGCGATGCCATCGACAAGCTGGATTACGGACCCGAGGTGATGCGGGCTATTTCCATCTAGCCCCCTGGCCGACAATCAGGCTGCCGAGTCGCGCGATGGTCCGCCTTTTTGGTGGGGCGCGCCGCGGGACCGGAATTAACGATCTTTTCCTTGATGGCTGTCCCCATGGCCGAAAGCAGGACGATTGGGATTGCAATCTCAAGGTCGAACACAGCGTAGTTGATGGCTTTATCTACGATCACCCACCCCGTGTAGTCGGATGCCGCTGTGATGGTGAACTGAGAAGCGATGGTGTGGGGGTGCCAAACGCCAGTCTTGAGCCAATCGATAGCCTGTCCGCCGACGATGAATAGCGCGGCCACCAACAAAAACTCCGCCCATACGACCAGCAAAAAGACACCGATGGCCGCGACTACGATAACTCCGATCCAGCCCACCGCCGCCTCCCTTCTCCTTAAAGCCCCGAAACAGCAGAAGCCTACGTGAAAGAGGCCCGCAACCAATAGTTCGTTAGTCGGCAGATTGCTCGCGGGCGCGTCGTCTCGCGGGGTATACCCAAAAGGTGCAGCGGCATGAGACGCTGAAAACGTCTCAATAGAGTTGACGTTGATGTTTTGGTACATCATATTCGCGAGGTCTAAACCCTAACGAGACAAAGGGGCCTCGCCATGACAGCAATTGGATACGCCCGCGTCAGCACCACTGATCAGGACCTTGAGCTTCAGGAGAGCACTTTGCGCGCGGCGGGGTGTGACTTGATCCGCTCAGAGAAACGCAGCGGCACGAGCACAACGGGCCGAACAGAGCTTCAAACCGTTCTCGATTTCCTGCGACCCGGCGACACGCTGATGGTGACGCGGATTGACCGACTAGCCCGCAGCATTGGGGACCTTCAGGACATCGTGCGAACAGTCAAAGCCAAGGGTGCAGCCCTTAAGGCTACTGAACAACCTATCGACACGAGCACGGCTGCTGGCAAAGCCTTCCTCGACATGCTGGGGGTGTTCGCAGAGTTTGAGACGAACCTCCGCAAGGAACGGCAGATGGAAGGCATCGCGAAAGCCAAAGCGGCCGGGGTGTACAAGGGGCGCAAGCCGAGCGTTGACGCCGCGCAGGTGAAGGCGTTGCGCGCGAGTGGCATGGGGCCTTCTGCCATCGCCAAGGCCCTCAAGATCGGCCGCGCATCGGTCTATCGAGCGTTGGAGGCGTGAGGGCAGGACAATGGCGCACGGCGGGGGTGACATCTTTCAAATTCTCTCAGCCCTACTAGTCCTCTCAGGGCTGGCGCAGAGCACCGAGTTATTCCTGATGAGTTCAGTGGGGCTCGCTGGATATTTCTGGCTTCTGCATTGATGTGCCTAATGTCTGAGGACGGTGGGCCGAAATTGCCCCGGGGTGTACATCGCGCATCGGGGCTTTCGGGTTAGCGCCGCGCTCCGCCATTCAGCCTTGTCAGCTTTCCCCGTCCCGCCTTTGCCCGAATAGGGTCCCCCTGGCGCTCCCGAATTGGCCGCGATTTCGCGAATGCGGTTTCAAAAGATGTGAGTAAATCCCGCGTTGTTGTTAGACCGCATCGAGCGGTGAAAGTCCCCCGAGTCCTCCGGCTGCCCGGAGCGGCAAAAAGGCACCAAAAGCGCCTCAACATGCGGCACTTAGGGGAATTGGTGTGCCCCATGACAGAGAGCGAGGCTGATTAGGGCCGAACTCCTCCACACCAACCAACGAACAACAATGAGCACTCAGAGCAAGCAAGAGACTAACGCCGTATCGGCCCCCTGGTCCGTCCAGCAGCCCTACCTACAACAGGCCTTCTCAGGCGCATCAAGCGCCCTCGGCAAGACGAACGCAAACACCTATTCCGGCCAACAGGTCGCCCAGTTCACCCCAGACCAGCTCGCCACCTTCAGGCGCATGAGCGGCTTTGGGGCCGATACAGGCGCTGCAAGCGGCACCATGGCCACAGGTGCTGGTGTGGCCAATGCGGGCGCCAGCGCGCTCCAGGCCGCCATGAAGTCCATGGAGGGCTTTGCGCCCCAGGGCGGCACTGACACCAACATCACTGCTGCTGGTCAGTACGCTGACAACCCGTACATCTCTGGTGCCATCGACGCGGCGATGCGCGACGCCAACCGACAGGTGAATGAGCAAGCCCTGCCGGGCCAACAGCGCTCTGCGGCCCTCACGGGCAACACCATGAGCAGCAAGAACGCCTTGGCTCAGGGTGTGATCCAGCGCGGATTGGCTGAGAAGGCTGCTGATGTCAGCGCCACTATGCGGCAACAGGCGTATCAGACCGGCTTGGGCCTCGCTGAGCAGGGGCGACAGTTCGACAACAACGCCATCCTAGACGCTATGAAGGCTTCGGCGGCCACAGGCGGCTCAGCGTTCAGCTCAGGTGTTGATGCTGTGTCCTCTGGCATCGAACAGGCCAAGGGCCTCTTCGACATCGCCAACGCTGGTGGTGCCGGTCAGCAGCAGAACACCCAGAACCAGATCGATGATGCCAGGACCCAGAAGGAATACGCCAACAGCAACACGTGGCAGAACCTTCAGAACTTCTACAACATCATTGGCGGGAATAACTGGGGCGGTACCCAGAACAGCACGACTACCAGCACGCCGAGCCAAATGAACACCATCGGAGGGCTTCTTGGTGCTGGCGGCCAGCTCGCGCGCCTCCTTCCGTTCAACTGGAAATAGTTCTCAAGAAGAAGGTGCCGCCGAGGGGGCGCTAGGGCGGCGATAGGCAGTGAGGGGGCTTTTCGCCCCTCATGGGCTTAAAGGGTCCTAGGAGGCCACAGGAAGTCGCTGAGCGCGTTTTATGTAAAATGGCTACCAACCCAGCCGAATGCATTAGAGCGAATCAGTGGGCTTCCTAAGGTCTTCTAGGGCCCACCCTCCCAATCCTGGCAGCGGTTGTCGATGAAGAAGCGCCCGTTCCCAACAATCGATCTACGCGAATTCAAGGGGCTAAGGGGTCTGCACAATATATAGTCGCAAACTCTGATTTCGGTCTATATATAGGCAGAAGTGCGGCGCTGCCGGTATCATAGCAGTGGCAGTGGCATGCCATCCCTTAGTGTTCCTTCTATTTATTGGTTTCCCTCTCCCTCATCCTTAGCCCTCTCTAGGATAGAACAGGATGGTAGTAGTAATTCCCTCTGTTGGTGATGATGAGGGGGGGCTAGAGGAAGGGGCTGGAACCTAGCAACGTATTGCTCTTGCCCTACTTAGCCTGCCTGTCAGCATTCCGTCACGGCAAGACCGGCCATTTCCCTGACCCTCGGCTCCCGTACTGTCCAATGGCCGCCGTAGTCCTCCCAAGCCTCTTCAACGGCATTTGCGCCTAGCACTTCGCTCTTGGTCTTGATTATTGGCAGGACGCCGATGGTGTAAGCGAACTGCCCATAGAGCGCCCGAGCCGCTTCGCCCGCATCAGACGCTTTGACTATCAGGCTGTCATGAACCGGCAGGGCTGGAATCCCGCGCCGCATGAGCATCTGTAAGGTGCGGATCAGAACAGTTGCTTCGGCGAATTGGAGGTCTGCCCAAGTTGGTGAGCCGGATGACCCGAGCTTGTGAAGCGCGGGAAAGGTCTTCAGCACCAATTGCCCGACCTTGGGTGCGGTGATGATAGAACTGATCTTCGCCCCAGCGTTCTTCTTGGCGTAGGCTGACGTAATGTCGTCTGACCACCGCTTGCATGGCTTGTTGTTGCCAAGACTGGCCACGATCCAGCCCTTGACTATGGGTCTCAGTGCCGATGGCGCGATGTCACCAGTGACCCGAGCATACAGGTCTTCGCCACGAGCCAACGTCAAAGGCTGACCGACCAAAGCGTGGAATATCGTCAGTTGCGAAGCCGCAATGTCGAGTTCAATCACCTTGCTACCGTCAATAGTAATCCCGGCTCGATCCTGCCCGCTAAGGTTCTGATAGCTCACTGAGCCGGGCTCTGCTTCGCTGTACAACCGCCCGCCTTTGTCCCAACCGTAGGTGCTAGCGTCGTCGCATACGTTGAATTGGCGATAAAACCGGATATGCGGCGCACTGATCTTGAAGCCGCTCAAGAAGGCGTTGATCTCTTCCAGCTCAGCCGTCAGCCGCTCTGTGAGCCTGGAGGGTCGGAAGCGCACATCCATCCCTGCCGAGTTGCGAGCCCTGAGCAGGGGCCTGCGGAAGTGCTGATGCATGGTGCCGGGGGTGATTGCCTCGGCCTCAGCCCACGAGAGCAATAAGGCCGTGGCTTCGTAGGTCGCCGCCTTGCCTCCGAGGTTCACCGTTTGCCTGTCGTCATCGCCCCAATCAAAGTCCCGCCACCGATGCTTACCGCTCTGGTGATGGATCAGCCCGAGGCTCACCATTGCGTCCCGCGCGCTCTTGAAGTCGCGCCAAGACACATAGCGTCCTGTGAAATTCTCCTTTTTGCTGGGAATGGCGACACGACCAGTTGACCTAATCTCCGCTTTCGCCATCAGCACCTCGCCCAACAGCCGCTCAACGGCCGATTTGAACTCGCTGGCCTTTTCGGCGCCGCGCGCGCGCTTACGGTTCTCGCTCGCCAGCACGGCAGCGAGAATGCGTTCAGCAAGTCGCTCAGCCGCCTCGGTAGCTGCTGAGAAGTCGAACGTTACTAGGATGTCTTGTCTTGGTTCGGCTTCAGGGGGGGGCTGTGCTCATGGGGAGGATCGGAATTTCGAGAAGGGTGCTTTTAGCCGTTGAGCGGCCGTGCACCAAGCGCAGACGGAGCACGCGGTACGGTTCTCGAAAACGGCCCGTATCGGTTTATTTCGGCCGGGTGGGCCGAGCGGCGAAGGCAGGTTGCGCTGCCTCTGCCGCCTCTTGGTGAGTGTCAGGCAGCCCGAGAGCGCTTTGGCGCCTTCGCGGGCTTCTTGCTGCTGCCCCGCTTTTCATGGCGCGCGGTCTGCTGGGCATAGGCGTTATGGATTTCGAAGAAAGGCACGCCCGCGATTTCGGCGACTTCTTCCAATGACCCGCCAATCTCATCCGAGAGGGCGTAAAGCTCCTCGCTCAGCCTTGTGGCGGCCATCATCAGTCCAAGGATATTCGAGAAGGCGGCGAGCTGGCGCTTGTCGTCATTGCCCCTGCGCCGGGGTCTGGTCTGTTTTGGTGTGCGGGTATTCAAGTAATCCTCCTGCTGCGGCGCGATGACGAAACAAGAGCGCTCCATTCCCGGCCGGAAACGGAAACGCCACGAACGACACAGCTTGAGGAGCTAGGTGGTTGGGCTAGGTGGTTGCACATTCGCGCCATCTTGCTAACGTCCTCAAACTGCTGAGGTTTTGTCAACAAGCGGTAGCTGGCTGGGGAACCTGGATTCGAACCAAGACAAACAGAGTCAGAGTCTGTTGTGCTACCATTACACCATTCCCCATCCGAGCCCTGGCAAGCCTGGGGCTGGAAGGTCGGATCAGGGCACCGCAGGTGCGGCGGCGCGCCGCTTCGCGATCCGAACGAGCGGACTTCTAGCCGCCCCATCGCGGCTCTGCAAGAGCTTCCTCGCGTCTGAATGTGGATCGTTCTGTCGATCGTCCAGGAATGTGCATCTTGCCCGCTGCGGCTGGCGTTCTGGCCTGCGGGCGGCCGGCAAATGGTGCGCCGGCAGCCGTGTCGGCGTTGCAGCATTGATCAATGCTGCCGGGTAGGGCCGGGCTCAATCGGAGCGGCCGTCGTTCCCAGAGAAATCCGGCTGGCGGTTATTGGCGCGCTGAGGTGTCGCTTCGGCTGCAGAGCCCGGTGGCAACCGCGGATGCTGGGTACGGCGCGCTCGGCTGTTGAAGGCCCCGGCGAAGCGTGCGCTGCGTTGAGGGAGTTACCCAGCAGCAGCCCGGCCCAAGCCCAGCCCAACCGGTCAGCCAGCACCGCTCACCCGCGTGTCCGCGCTGGTGGAATTTTCGCGATACAACCTGAGATTGCGCTTGAACCAAAACGCGCGCTGTGCGAGTGTTGCAACCATAGGTTTATCCAGAAGGAGGAAGGTCAATGGCGACTTATCGACGATATGCCCGCAAAACCCGGACCCGCTGGACCGGGAAGCGCAGCCGCAGCTCGCAGCGCGTCACCGGCTTTGCCGCCACCCCGGCCGGCAAGCACCGTAAGCTCGGCGCGCTGCTGCTGCGGCTGGCGCGCCGCGCCAAGGCGATCGGCAATCGCAGCCACGCCGCGGCGATGTCGAAGCTCGGGCGCCGCGCGCTGGCGCTGTCGCGCACCGAGGTGCGGCTGTGGCGGCAGGGCAAGGCGCTGCAGAAGCGCTCCTACGCCACCCATCGCGCGCTGCGCGCCTGGTAGGCGCCGCCGCGGTTATTTCCCACCTGTGCCCGCGCGCCGCGCTCGGCGGCGGGCCCTGCGCGACAAGGAGGGCTCATGGCTGGATCGACATTGTTCGGCTACACGGTCGAGGATGATGACGGCAAACTGGTCATCACCGTCACCGGCGCTCTCGCATCATCGCTGCTGCAGCGCTTCAGCGCCGATGCCGTCGGCCAAAATCCCCGGCTGATGTCCTCCTTGCTGCCTTTTGCGGAGCTTGGCTCGCGCGCCGTGCAGTTGCAGCCGCGGCGGCCGCTGCGCCCGTCACGGCCAATCGAGGCGGCGCCGCCGCCCGATGCCGAGCCGCCCGATATCAAAGAGATTTTTGGCCAGGGTTTTGATCGCAGCCACAGCGAGTTTGAAGCGCAGCTCGCCGCCTATCGCGAACTGCTCGGTGGCGGCAGCAGCCGTGCTGATCGCTCGCTGGCCGATGCGCCGATCCCCGACATGGCGGTGCCGCGGCGCAGCCGAAGGATCGTCAAACGCGCCAAGCGGCGGAAGTAATGCGGAGCGCGTGCCATGGTGCAGCTATCCCCGGAAGAATCGCTGCTGCTGTTGAGCTGCCGGGTGTTGCTCGGCAAATCCGACGATGCCGTGCTGACATCGCTGGTGCAAAGCGGGCCGGACTGGTCGTTCGTGCTGTGGCGTGCCGAAACCTATCAGACGCTGCCGCTGCTGCATTATCATCTGCAGCGGCTCGGGCTTGAAGACGCGGTGCCGGATGAAGTGCAGGCCTATCTGCGCAACTGGACCACGGTGTCGCAGGCGCGCTCGCGCGAACAGTTTCGCGAGCTCGGCCGGGTGGTGGCGGCGCTGCAGCGGCTCGGCATCGATCATTATGTCATGAAGGGCGCGGCGATCGCCGCCTCGGTCTATCCTGATCCGTTGCTGCGGGCGATGCAGGATCTCGACATCATGATATTGCCGCGCGACGCTTGGCGGGTGCAGCGCGAGATTTATCGGCTCGGCTATAAGCATGGCGTATTCGATCCGAAGAACGGCCGGTTCACGCCGATCTTCAAGCCGATCACGCCGCAATCGCTGCGCAGCAAGCACGCGCTGCATTCGGTGACGCGCACCGTGCGCATCGCGGCGCCGATCGCGCCGACGCTGCTGCCGGAAGCGTGGCGGCGGCGGCAGCTGAAGAGTTTTTCCAACAGTGACGGCACGCTGACCGTGCCGGTGTTCATCGATTTTCACGTCAGCCTGTCGCCGGGCATGGCGCTGGCCGATGTCTGGCGCGGCGCCAGCGCGGAAAATCTGCTCGGTCAGCAGGTCAAGCTGCAATCGCCGACCGCGATGCTGTGGTTCAGCGCGGCGCGGCTCTATCACGAGGCGTTTCAGCACGGCACGCTCAAGCTGCAGATGTTCGGCGATGTCGATGCGATCTTGCGCGTGCATCACGATCGTATCGATTGGGCCGAACTATTGGTGATGGTGAAGAAGTACAAGATCGAGCCGGCGCTGTTTTATGTGCTCAGCCAGGCGCAGCGGCTCTTTGGCTCGCCGATGCCGGCCGGCGCGCTGGAGCTGCTTGAGCCAAGCCAAAGCAAAGCGCCGGCCGAGCATGATTGGGGCGATATCCTGCCAAAACTGCTATCGCGGCCGCTGGTCAATGATTTCGAGTTCGCCTGAGTGAAGCGTCGCTAACACAGCGACGCTCTGGCGGCTGCGATCGCCAACGGACTCCCGTGAGCATGCGGCTCGGCGCTGTAAACACAGTCGTAGCGCTGTGCGCAGATGTCGTGCGGACGACGGAGCTACGTCATCGCATCATCACACTATCGTCGATCACATGTAGGGAGCAGAGCGCGTGCCGCGCCATCGGCGCAGCATCGCGGATCATGGCTTCCGCTGATCACTTCGCCAGTGCCGCCAGCGCCAGCGCTTCGATGGCATCGCCAAGCTGCGACGGCGACAGCGCCGTTGTCTGCAGGACCACCGGCCAGCGCTGCTGTGCGGCGATGGTGGTCAGCACGCTGCGCACCGAGCCCTGATAGCCGCAAAACGCTTGTGCCGGATCGGCGGCAAAACCGTCCCAGCGGCCGATTTCGGTGGCGCGGAAATCGCTGCGGCGCTGCCAGGCCAGCGCCGGATCGATGTCGAGCAGGATGACCAGATCGGGCTGCAGCGCGTCGGCAAACAGCGCATGGAGCCAGGGCAGATCGAGCCCGATCCGCAAATGCGCCTTGGCCATCACCCTAAAATAGCTGCGGTCCATCACCGCGACGTCGCAGCGCTCGGGCAGCACGTCGGCGGCATAGGGGCGCAGCGCGGAAAACCACGCCGCCAGCAGGAACAGATAGAACTGCGCGTCGAGCGGATCGTGCTCCGGTTCTGGCTCGGCCGGCCAGATCAGCGTCCGCAATTGCTGCAGCCGCTGATCGGTGAAGGGGTCGCCGAACACGACGCTGTCGCGCGTCAAAAGCTGCGCGCGCAGCCCGCGGGCGGCGAGCCGCTCGCACAAAAGCCGGCTCGCCAGCGATTTGCCGGCACCATCAATGCCCTCGAATGCGATGATCATGCCGGCCTCGCCGCTATAGTTGCAGCTGGTCGGAGCCGGCGCCGCGCCGCGCCGCCGCGAAATCGACCAGCGCGCCGTCCGGGATTTTGCCGGCGTATTTTGCGGCGATGGCCTGGCCGACATAGTCGCCGCTGACCAGCGCCGGCACCAGGCCGCGGAACCGGCCGGCGACGTCGCCGCAGCACCAGATGCTCTCGGTCTCGACTTTCAGATCGGCGTCGGTGGCGGGAAATAGTCCGACGCCCTCGATCGCCGGAAACAGACAGATCGTTTCCGGCGAATCGAGATCGGGATATTGCGCCAGCAACGCATGAAGGCCGCCGCGCAGCGCGGCGCGCAGCTCGCTATGGATCAGCTGATCGATCGGGCCGCGCACAAAGTGATCGCGCGGCTGCCAGGGACGCTGCGGCGGCGCGTCATTGGCGGCACCGACCGGCGCGCCGCCCAGAAATTCCGGCAGCGGCTGCCAGAACGCCATGCGCGAATCGCCGAGATGCGCCTTGAAGTGTCGCCAGATCGCGCGGCCCTGTTCGCAGCGCTCGCCGGAAAAGCGCGGCAGCAGCCCGAAATTGGAGAAGCCTGAGCGCGGGCCATCGGAGCGCCCGGACAGCGCCGAGCCCTCCGGGTAGGGGATGTGCCAGACCTCGCCGTCGCGGCAGGTGCAGAAGGTGCGGATCTGCAGGCCATCGCCATCGAGGATCAGCTTGACGTCATTGTCCTTGAGCTGGCTGAGGAAGCCGCGGCCATTGGGATGTTCGATCCGGATGCCGATCTCGTAGCGCTGCTCCTGCAGCGCCAGCCGCGGCTGGCTGACCAGTTGCTCGAGCGCGGTGCCGCCGAATCGGCCGGTGGCCAGCACCAGGTCGCTGAACAGCTCGGTGCGCAGCTCGCCGGTCGGCAGTTCGCGGTAACGCACCTTGTAACCCTGGGTTGTGGTTGCGATCGCAACCACCGGGCACAGCGGCCGGATGCGGTCGTCCTGCTCGCCGCACAGCCGTCGCACCAATTCGCGGCGCTGCGGCAGCGAGCCATATTGCGAGCCATAGGATTTGTGGCTGAACCCGGTGGCGGAGCCTGACAGCGCCACAGGTTCGCTCGGAAAGCTCGGCGCCGGGATGCCGATTTCGGTCAGCAATTCGGTGATGGCACGATAGGACTGGCGCAGCCGCAGCCCGTTGCCAAGCTGGTAAAGCCCTGTTCCAGAAGGGAAATAGCTGAATTTGCCGTCGGAAAACAGCCCGGCGCCGCCGATGCCGTAGCCGAGCTCGTCGGCGCGGTCATGGCGCCGCGCCAGCAGCGCCGGCCCAGCCTCGAACAGCCGGTAATCGATCCCGGCGCGGCGCAATGCGTAGGCGGCACCGAGGCCCGCGGGGCCCCCTCCGATGATGCAGACTTTCCTCATAACGGGTCACCTCCATGGCTATGCCCAAAAGGTGACGCAACTTATGCGTGTATGCAACTACAAAATACAACCAAAGAGAGATGCGGGAGACGATGCGCGCGCTGATTGAGGGGGCGGATGCGCCGTCGAGGCATCGGCTCAGCCGGGCCGCGCGGCGACGTCAAGCTCGGGCCACAAGCGAAAGGAGCGCGCCGGAGCGGATCGCAGCGGAGGTCATACCAACGGCGATTGATACCAACCTATCCGCACGTCATGGCCGGGCTCGTCCCGGCCATCCACGTCTTTGATCTTGCAGCGATTTTAAGACGTGGATACCCGCGACAAGCGCGGGTATGACGGTCATTGATACGACCCGATGGTATCAGACGCTCACAGCAGCGCGTTATGGCCGGGCGTCCCGGCCATCTTTGATGGTGCGTTATTTTTTGGGGGCGAGACGCCCGCGGCCGGCGCGGGCAGGGCGTGCCCGAGGCTGGGCAGCCGCTGCGTTACCGGCCCATCAGCCCGAGGCGGCTTGAGCCGACATAGAGCGCCAGCGCCGCGGCGTTGGAGACGTTCAAGCTCTTGATATCGCCGGGCAGATCGAGCCGCGCCAGCGCGCTACAGGTGTCCCGCGTCAATTGCCGCAAGCCCTTGCCCTCGGCGCCGAGCACCAGCGCCAGCGGCTCACGCAGCTCGATGGTGGCAAGATCGGCGTCGCCGGCGCTGTCGAGCCCGACCGTGAGAAAACCGCGCTCATTGAGTGCGGTGAGCGCGCGCGCCAGATTCTGTACCGTCACCACCGGCACCAGCTCGAGCGCGCCGGAGGCGGATTTCGCCAGCACGCCGGTGGCTTCCGGGCTGTGGCGCGCGGTGATCACGATCGCCTTGACCGCGAACGCCGCCGCCGAGCGCATAATGGCGCCGACATTGTGCGGGTCGGTGACCTGATCGAGCACCAGCACGATGCCTTGCTGCGGCAGCGTGGCGATGTCGGGCGAGGGCAGCGGATCGGCCTCGACGAACAGCCCCTGATGCACGGCGTCGGGGCTGAGCAGCTGATCAATCGCGCTCGGCCGCACCATCTCCGGCGTCACCCGGGTCGGGATGTTCTCTTCGGTCAGCCGCCGCGCGGCATTCTCGGTGAGCAACAGGCGGCGAATCTTGCGCTTGGGATTGGCCAGCGCCGCGGTGACCGTGTGCCAGCCATAGAGGGTCACCGGGCCATCACCGCGCTCGCCGCGGTCGCGCCAAGCGGGGCGACGCGCGGCCGCAGCCTGCTCCTTGGTGCGGCCAGGGCGTCCAAATCGATGTTTTCGCGAAGAATCTGTCATCCGCGGCTTGTCTCACGGCGCCCGCGGCTTGGCAATTCGACGGACGGCCGCGTTTATTGGTGAGATTTTCCGATCGTCGGTTGACTTTGGGGGTCGGCTTCGCCCATAACCCCGCCCGGTCGGGCGCCCAAGTATGGGCTCGCTTCCATCGCCAATGCCTTCTGCCAGGAAGGCCGGCGGATTTGGAGCGGGGGAGTGTCCCGAGTGGCAAAGGGAGCTGACTGTAAATCAGCCGCCTCATGGCTTCGCAGGTTCGAGTCCTGCCTCCCCCACCAATCTCTTCTTCCAAGAATGATTGACAAGGCGCGGGCTGAGTGTCTGCCAGTTACCCCTGGCAAGCTTGCTGGGGTGGGGACATCGGTGTGGTACCTATGGGGATTGTCGGAATCACGCAGCGTCAATTGCCGGTATGCCTTAGGCCTGTCAGTCAGAGCAAACCTCTCCCCATTCAATGTCGCGCGCAAAGCAAAAGTACCAGGGCGTTTTGGTCTCAACTCTCTCGTGGGGTGGCCTGTTGATTGTGTCCCGTAAGGTGGTGTAGCGGGCGGCGGGGCACCGCGATGGTCGGTAGAACCATGCCGGTCTGCTGGCGAGGGCTGGGAGGCCGCCAGTGGGATCAACGTGTGCCGGCGGCGCTGGCCTTGATCGCCAGAGCCGCGCATTTTGGCGTGCGGCGCGCTGCAACCGGAACCAGCATAAATGTCTCGTCTCTACGCCACTTATCATCTCAGTTGCGATGCCGCCGCGATTGCGGCGCGTGCGCAAGCGCTGGCGCTGGAGCAGAGCATCGAATGCCCGCTTGAGGCTGTCCCCGAACCGGCGATCCTCGATGAGATCGTTGCGCGGGTTGATGACATCACCAAGCTTGCGCCCGGGCGCTTTGCGGTGCGGCTGGCGCTGGCGGCGGTGACCGCGCCGCCCGAGCCGGGCCAGCTGATCAACATGCTGTTCGGCAACAGCTCGCTTCAGGATGATATCGCGCTGGTCGATGTCGAATGGCCGCAAGATTATCTGGCGGCATTCGGCGGGCCGCGGCTTGGCATCGCCGGCTTGCGGCAGCGCTGCGGCGCGCACGGCCGGGCGCTGACCGCCTCGGCGCTAAAACCGCAGGGGCTGGCGCCAGCGGCCTTGGCCGATCTGGCGGGCACGCTGGCGCGCAGCGGCATCGACCTGATCAAGGACGATCACGGTATTGCCGACCAAGCCTACAGCCCGTTTGCGGCGCGGGTCAGCGCGGTCAGCCGCGCGGTCGCCGAGGCCAATGCCGCGCGCGGCGGCCACACGCTTTATGCGCCCAATCTGTCCGGCTCGCTCGATGATCTGCGCCGCCAGCTCGATCTGGCGCGCGCCGCGGGCGCTGCGGCCGTGCTGGTGGCGCCGATGATCGTCGGTCTCGCCAGTTTTCATGCGCTGGTGCGCGAAGCCGAAGGGCTGGCGGTGATCGCCCATCCGGCGCTGGCCGGTGCGGCCAGAATCGCGCCGCCGCTGCTGCTCGGCAAACTGTTCCGGCTGCTCGGCGCTGACGCGACGGTGTTTCCGCATAGCGGCGGCCGGTTCGGCTATAGTGCTGCCACCTGCCGGCAATTGGCGGACGCGGCGCGTGCGCCGTGGCCGCCGCTGCAGCCGTGCCTGCCGGTGCCGGCGGGCGGCATGAGCGTTGATCGGGTGCCGGAGCTGTTGGCGTGCTACGGCGAAGACGTGATGCTGCTGATCGGCGGCAGCCTGTTATCGGCACGTGACCGGCTTGGCGCGGCCGCCGCACAATTTGTCGCCGCCGTTGCCGAGCATGGCGCGGCGCATCAGGCGCACAACGAGGATTGAGCGATGAGCGATCCGACCAGCAAGCCCAGCACACAGCTGCCGCCGCTGCGCCCCGCCGCGGGGCCGGGGCGTTGGCAGGATGTCGAGCTGCTGGCCTATAAGCAGGATGCCGAAGCACCGTTTCGCGACGTGACCCGGCAGGTGTTATTTGCTGATCCAAAGCTCGGCTGCGAATGGCGCTATTTCGAAGTCGGCGCGGGCGGTCATTCCACGCTCGAGCGCCACGACCACGTCCATGCGGTGATGATCCATCGCGGCCGCGGCCAGTGTCTGGTCGGCGACCAAGTCAGCGATGTCGGGATCGGCGATCTGGTGTTCATTCCGCCGCACAGCTGGCATCAGTTCCGTGCCAATGCCGGCGAGTCGCTCGGTTTTCTGTGCCTGGTCAATGCCGCGCGCGACCGGCCAGAACTGCCCGATGCCGAGCAGCTGTCGCAGCTACGCGCCGACCCGGCGATCGCGCGCTTTTTGGATAGCTGAGGCAAAATGGTCATCGCGCTTGCGGCGAACCCCGTCGCAGGCCGCGGCGCATCGCGCTGCCGAGCTCGCGTGCCGCGCCGCCAAGGATGATCAGCAGAAACTGTGCGAAGTGTGACATCTTCATCGTGGCTTCCTCCATAGTGCGAACGCTGATCCAACGGATCGCGTCTTTGATGAACGAAACCACCAGTGCATGGTTAGTTCCAAAGGGTCTGCGCTGTCGCGCGAGCCTGACAGGTCTGCTGTCAATCCAGCATGGCAGGTCGATTTGAGGGTGGACGCTTTGTCAGCGCGCGCTGACAGATTGAGCGTCAACTAACTGAGCGCCAACTAATCGAGTGACCTGCTGTTTGTGCGAGGCATTGCGAACAGGAACAACGCAGCGCGCCGTTCGTTTCATGGTTCAGATTCGCGTTGCGCCGAGACGATGCGCGCATCGATCAGGCCGCGCGAGCCAAGCCGTGCGATGCCGAGTGTGCAGACCTCGTCGATCAGTTCTCCACCTTCCGGATCGCCGCCAACGGACAGGAGAACGACGATGCGCAGCCAAGATCACCTTCCTCTCTCGTCGGTCCCTCACACCACCCTTAGGTCATTCCCCGGTCATGCCAAGCCGGATTGGGAACGCGACGGCCACGATTGGCCGAACCGCGACAGCAGCCGCTTTGTGCAGGCCGCGGGCCTGCGCTGGCATGTGCAGCAGATGGGGCAGGGGTCGGTGCTGCTGCTGGTGCACGGCACCGGCGCCGCCACCCATTCCTGGCGGAGGCTGGCGCCGCTGCTGGCCTCGCATTTCACTGTAGTGGCGCCCGATCTGCCCGGCCACGGTTTTACCGAGACGCCGCCCGCGCGGCGGCTGTCGCTGGATGCGATGGCCCATGACTTAGCTGCGCTGCTGCGTACGCTCGGCCATCGGCCGGTGCTGGTCGCCGGCCATTCCGCCGGCGCCGCGGTGCTGGCGCGCATGTGCCTTGATCGCAGCATCGTGCCGGGCGGTTTGATCGGTCTGAACGGCGCCATGCTGCCGATCGGCGGCCTGGCGGGGCGGATCATGACGCCGCTGGCGGGCATGCTGGCGGCGAGCGCGCTGGTGCCGCGGTTGTTCGCGCAATTCGCCAGCCGCGAGCGCGTCATCGAGCGCATGATCGCCGACACCGGCTCAGCGCTGGAGCCGGCCGGCGTCGAATTCTATCGGCGCCTGACCTGCAGCCCGGGCCATGTCGCGGCCGCGCTGCGCATGATGGCCAACTGGCGACTGCGGCCGCTGGCCGGCGAACTGCCGCGGCTGTCGACGCAATTGCTGCTGGTGACCGGTGGCAATGACAAGACCATTGCCCCGCACGATGCGCTGCGCGTCAACGCGCTGGTGCCGGGATCGCGGGTGGTGCGGATGCCGGGGCTCGGCCATCTCGCTCATGAGGAACGGCCGCAGGAAGTCGGCGCCTTGCTGGTGCAATGGGCGCGTCACGCCGGGCTGTTGCCGGAACTGGTGCCGGCGCGCATCCGCGTCCGGCGCTGATGGCTTAAGACCGCGCCGGGGCGGGCGGCGCGCTGCCGCGCGGCGGCGGCGTGCCCTGTTTGGCCAATAGGTGGCAGACCCGCGCCACCATGCGCTGCTTGGCGCGCTGCCGGCCGAGCGGCAGCGACCGCGCCTTGCGCAGCGCCGCCACCGCATGAGCCCGGAAATATTGGGTGCTGTCCGCCATGGCCCGTTAACGCCGATCGGCGGTCACGGTTGCGCCCGGCGCGGGCGCCCGCGCCATCCTAGGTGGTTGATCCGGCTTGGGTTCCAGGCTTGCCCGTGCCGCCTTGCCGAAAACCCGCTGATGCATCGGCGCCCCGGCCGTGCTAGGGGACGCGCGGATTTTGGCGCCGCCCGCCGCGCCGCTGGCACATCGCATGAGAGAACCGACCCCCGCATTGCCGCCGCCGCCGCGTGTCGATCTCTGGCTACATGAGATCGGCGACTGGCTGATGCGCAATCAGCGCGCCATCGCCGCCGTGCAATGGAGCGTGGTCGGGCTCTATCTGCTACTCTTGATCGTGCCGGTGCTGGCGCCGTTGCCGGAGCCGGGCGCGCGGATCTGGAACGATGTCGTGCTGTTCGCGCAGTTCGTGCTGTGGGGGCTGTGGTGGCCGCTGGTGCTGCTCTCGATGGTGCTGGTCGGGCGCGCGTGGTGCGGGCTGCTATGCCCGGAGGGCACCATCACCGAAGCGGTCAGCAGCCGCAGCCGCGGCCGCGGCATCCCGCTGTGGATGCGCTGGAGCGGCTGGCCGTTCGTGGTGTTCGCGGTCACCACCATCTATGGCCAGATGATCAGCGTCTATCACTATCCGAGTTCGGCGCTGCTGATCCTCGGCGCCTCGACCTCCGGCGCGATCATCACCGGCCTGTTGTGGGGCCGCAACAAGCGGGTGTGGTGCCGCTTTTTGTGTCCGGTGAATGGCGTGTTCGGCGTGCTGGCCAAGCTGGCGCCGCTGCATTTTCGGGTCGATAACGCCGCCTGGGATCGTTGGAACAAGCCGCGCGGCGCAACGCCGGTGGTAAACTGCGCACCGCTGGTGCCGATGCGCACCATGAAGGGCGCCAGCGCCTGCCATATGTGCGGCCGCTGCAGTTCCTATCGCGACGCGATCACGCTGGCGCGGCGCTCGCCGAACCGCGAGATCGTCGAGGTCGCCGGCGCTGAGCCAAAGCCAGTCGAAACCGTGCTGATCCTGTTCGGGCTGCTCGGCATTGCCGCGGCCGCGTTCCATTGGCCCGACAGCGAACTCTATCTGTGGGGCAAGTTGCAGCTCGCCGGCTTCCTGCTGCGCCACGACTGGCTGTGGCCGCTGCAGGGCGCGCCGTGGTGGCTGCTCACCCATCATCCCGAGCGCGGCGATGTGATGACGCTGCTCGATGGCGCGGTGCTGCTTGGCTATATCGTGGTGATCGCCGCCGCGATCGGCGGCTTTGCCGCGCTGTGCCTGGCGCTGGCGGCCCGCTCGATCGGGCACTGGTCGACGCGGCGCTTCCATCATCTGGTGCAGGCGATGATCCCGGTCGCCGCCTGCGGGGTGTTGCTCGGGCTGTCGCGCATGACGGTGTGGCTGCTGCACGACAATGGCTTGGCGATCGCCGGGCTGATGCCGCTGCGCGCGGCGCTGCTCGGCGGCGCGCTATTGTGGTCGCTGTGGCTCGGCTGGCGCATCATCGGCCGCTACAGCCAGCGGCGCTGGCGAAAACTGGCGGCGATGCTGCCATTCACCAGCGCCGTCGCTGTCAGCGGCGCGGTGTGGGCCCGGCTGTTCTGGAGTTTTTGACCGCAAGGGCGGCTGCCATGACGTCGCGCTTCGCTGCTGATGTGATCAGAAGCGAAGCGCTGCCCTGCCGGTCTGTCGCGCTTTATCCTCGCGCGTTACTTGATCGACGAGCCGACCGTGGGCGCGTTGCCGCGCTGACTTTCGAGCTGCTGCGCCATCTGTAGATGCTGCTGCAGCTTCGGCAGCGTGGTGCTGGCCCATTGCTTCAGCTCGGACTGCTCGTCGCCTTTGCTAAAACGCTCGAACAGCGACACCGCGTCCTTGTGCGCCGTGATCTGGTCGGCGATGTAGGCCTGCGAGAACTCCGCGCCGTTCAGCCGGCTGAGCCGGTCGAGCTTCTGCTGATGGGCGCTGTCGAGCTGCGCCGGCAAATCGACATTGGTGTTGCCGCGGCTCACCAGTCGCTTCAGCTCCGCAGAGCTTTTGGAATGTTCTTCGATCATGGTCGCGGCGAACTTCTTCTCCGCGTCGTTGCCCTTGGTCTGCGCCAGCTTGCTGGAAGCGATCTCGAACAGATCGGACAGCGCGACCTGCCGCGCGAAATCGGCGGCGCTGGGGCTGATGCCGAGTGTCGAATTGATGCCGGTCTTCTCGCCCAATGACTGCGCGGAAACCTGCGTAGCGATCATCGGGGTCGCGATCAGCAGGCAGCTCAGCATGGTAACGGCACGGTTCATGTCGGTTCCTTTCCCAGATCTGGAGGGTGGCGGCACTGGCCTGGCGCGGCAGGCAGCGGGTGCCACCGCGCCCCAGCTTGGGTCGCCGCCGTGAGTGCTGCTCTCAACCGCAAGGGGAGGGTTATGTTCCGAGCGCGGAAGCTGGCTCGCCGGGGAACCCTGGCGCGCGCGGCTAAGGCGAAGCTCAGGCCGAAGTTCCAGCCAGCCCGCCGAGCGGCTTAAAGGCCCCGGGAGCCGATGCGGGCCGGGGCCAGGATGTGGGAGGGTTGTGGCAAGCCGCCGCTGTGCGGCCGGAAAATGGGGAACGGGTGTTGAAGCCGGCCCGGCCGCTGTGTTAGGCATCGCCCGACGCGGGTGTAGCTCAATGGTAGAGCAGCAGCCTTCCAAGCTGAATACGAGGGTTCGATTCCCTTCACCCGCTCCAACACTTAGCCGAAGTCGCGATCTGAAAAATACGCCGGGGGTGCACTCCGGGGGACACCCCTGCGACGTGAGATCGGATTGCGACGTGAGATCGGCTGTGTCCGGTCGGCAAGCCCGCGCTACCCCCAGCGATCGGGCGGAATCTGATGGGCGAGCGCGGTGCGCAGCAGCACGGCGACCGGGGCAGGGATCACGCGGCCATTGGCGTAGCTGTTGATGGTGCGCAGCGAGATGCCAAGGTGCGGGGTGGCGGTCACCTGATTGAGTCCCAATGTGGCGAGGGCGCTGCAAAACTCCTCTTGTGTCATCGGCTGGTGGCGGTTCTTCTTCGGCGTGCTCGGCATGATCTCGTCTTAGGCGTCAGCGGTTTGAAACAAGGGACGCTGGCCTCGGCGCCGCTGTCGCCAGACCAAGTTTTTGCGAGAGGAGGCCAGATCGGATCGCCTCTCGGTGCGTTTGCGCGAAGCTCGCCGACCTGCGGTGCGCTTCGCTGGCCGGTCGATATCACCCGGCGCAAGCGAGCATAGCCGTAATGGTGTATATTGAGAAGGGTGCACGCAGAAGTGGTTCACACTTATTCCGTGATGGTGCGCATCGCTGCGCGCGTTCGGCGACGGTGCGGCGGTGTCCCGCGACGACGGTAAGAGGTGGCTTTGGCCGTGATCGATCATGGCAAGTTCCACGCGGGACGCGCTGGCACATGCGGCCAACAGGATGATGGACGACCGTCAATCAGAGGCCGATGATCAACGGCGTCGCAGCATTCCGCCGAGCCTGTTGTCAGTTATTGCTGCGGCGTTGGCTGGTGTTGGTCTTTGCTAATGACTGATCACAGAGCGACGCCGCGCTGTGGCGTGATCTGAGTACGCGGCCCAGCTTGACGGTTCCCAGGGCGGGACCTAGCCTTTTTTGTCCAATAACGTCAGTGCCATCACCCATGACGGCCTTCATATCGTGTCCCCTGAAGGGGGAAGGGCAGGCGTGGATTGATCAAGCGGTGGCGTCGCGCCGGGACTCACCGCATGGACATGGCTTCGCCCTCATCACTGCTGCAACCGTTTCGGTTCACCACAGCAGATTTGCCGCCAGAGCAGCGCTTTGACTCGTGGCGCGAGCATATGAGCCCTGTGGCGGAGCTGACGCCGAGCGTGAATCAGCCTGCAACCGGCGCGGTCGATCTGGCGATCTGGGACCTCGGCACGCTGGCGTTGTGCCAGGAGCGCAATCCGGGCGCGTGCTTTGCGCGCACGCCGAAGCGGGTGAGGGCCACGCTGGCCGATCATTGGTACCTGTTTTTGCTGAAATCCGGGAACAATTGGACCATCAGCGATTGCGGCGCCAGCGAGCGGATCTCGCGCGGTGCCAGCGGCCAGCTCGGCTTCTATTCGCTGGGCGAAGCCTGTTATGGCGAGATGCGCGACATCGAAACCTTGATGCTGTTCATGCCGCGCGATGTGTTTCCCAATATCGCCGGCCAGCTCGACCGGATCAGCAACAGCATGCTCGATACGCCGTGCGGCGGGCTGTTGACCGACTATCTGCTGGCGCTGGAGCGCCGGCTGCCTTCGATGCGGCATGAGGACCTGCCGGCGGTGCGGCGCGCCACCGAGGCCATGATCACGGCCTGTCTGGTGCCGACGCCTCCTAACGCCGAACAGGCGCGCGAGGGCTTGATGATCAGCCTGGGCGAGCGCGCTCGTTGTGCCGTGCACGCGCGGCTGGCCGATCCCAATCTGACGCCGGCGAGCCTCGCGCTCAGCATTGGCGTGTCGCGCAGCGTGTTGTATCGGCTGTTTGAACCACTCGGTGGTGTTGCCTGCTACATTCGCAACTGCCGGCTGGCAGCGGCGCGCCGCGCCATCGTCAATAGCAGCGATCTGCGCCGCATTCATCAGATCGCCGAAGCCTGCGGGTTCTCGAGTTCGCAGGAATTCAGCCGCGCTTTTCGTCACCGCTACGGCTACAGCCCCTCAGAGGCCCGCGCCGAGCTTGGCGGTCTGATCACGTCTTCAAGCTTTGCCCCTGGGGCGGAATGCCCTCGAACGCTCGCCGAGTTCCTGCTCGCGACCGCGTGACGCAATCCTCGTCAAGTGGCCCGTTGCCAAGCCAGCCACGCCAGATCAGCCTGCTGAACCTTAGGCAATCGCAATATGACAGATTTAATATAACGTCGAGCTTGCGAAAGGGGGTAGCTATGTCAGATTGAAGCGTCTGATGTTTCAAGAGTTCAAAGTATTGTTGAGCTGTTAAAAAGTTTCGCGTTCTAGGTTATAAAGTCGATTGGAAGTAGCTGAGTCAGAATTTGGATCGATGCGAGATGATCCGCTGTCAAGATATCTCGTTTCATTGCAATGAACGGAGCTGGCACCGCCAGTGTGAAGCATGTACGCGGATGCAGATCGTAAATGGACTGAACTGATTGCCGTGCAGGCGCTGCAACAGATTAAGAAACTGGACTTGGCGCTTGAACCTAAAAGTTTCGATCTCTGGTTCTCATACTATTCAGGGCGCAATCGGCCGCTGGTCGAAGCGCTCAACCGGCTACTCGCCACCAGCCCGAAGCCAAGCTGGCTGCAGATGGCTCAGATCCATGAGCAATACCTGACCCCCTACAAAGCCGCTGAACGGATCCGCTCGCTCGGCAGTCAGGTGCACGTCCAGTCGAACTCGCTGGTCGATGTGATCGAAGAGGCGTCGGGTGCTGCGCAGGGCTACGAGCAGCGGCTCTCCAACGCCGCGCCGCGGCTGGCAATCGAACGGGTCGATGGCGGCCTTCGGCAGTTGGTCAGCGAACTGATGTCCTGGACCGATGAGATCCAATCGACCAACTCGCAGCTGGTTGGCCGGCTGAAGAGCACGGCGGAGCACTTGCGCGATTTGCAGGACCAGCTCGACCAGGTCCGTCTGGAAAGCATGATCGATCCGCTGACCGATGTCGGTAATCGTCGATATTTCGATGCCTCGCTGGCGCGACTGCTGAAGGATGGCGCGAACGCGCAGCCGCTGGCGCTGCTGCTGATCGACGTCGACAATTTCAAGATGTTCAACGACCGGCACGGCCACATCATCGGCGATGATATTCTCCGGCTGACAGCTTCCACCATCAAACAGAGTTCCCGGCATGGCGACATCGTGTGCCGTTATGGCGGCGATGAATTTGCGATCATCTTGCCGAACACGTCGTTGGAAGGGGCCTTGCTGCTCGGCGAGAAGATTCAGGCCGCGATCGCGGCTCGCGAACTGCATCGCCGTTCAACGCATGAAAACCTGGGACGGCTGATCGTATCGATTGGAGCCGCCGAACACCGGTTCGACGAGCCGCCGGAAGCTTTCATCGAGCGCGCCGATCATTGGATGTACGCCGCCAAGCAGTCAGGACGCGACCGCAGCAACCTGGACGACAGCTCGCAATCTCCTCAGCGCGCCCGTGGTACGGTTGAACTGGTTTGGCATCGTTCTTATGCCTGCGGCGAAGTGATGATCGATCGCCAGCATCGCGAGCTGTTCGATATTGCCAATGTCATTCTCAGCACGCATGTCGAGAGCCTGGAAGTTCCCCAGGTGATCGATATCGTCGAGATACTGATCGCGCACGTCACCGAGCATTTCTCCTATGAAGAGTCAGTGCTCGAGGCGGTCGGTTATGATCGGCTTGATGCGCATAAGGTCGAGCATGAGCGGCTGTTGTCGCGCGCGCGTCAGCTCAAGGAAGCCGTGGCCTGCGGCGAGAGCTCGCTGCGCGAGCTGCGCGAATTCCTGGTCAACATTGTGGTGGTGGCCCATCTGCTCAAGGAGGACCGGCAGTTCTTCCCGGTGCTAGAGGGGCAGAGATCGCAGGAAGACGCTGAGCCGTCAGCGTGACGATGCCGCGCCGCGCCGATCGGACGCGGCGGTGTTCGCTGTAAGGCGAGAGGCCGAGCTGATCGTTATTCGGCGGGTAACCGCCGGCAGTCCATCGAATAGACCAGCGCGCCGCTCGCGGTGCGGGCGATCGGCTGGCACGGCCGCAGGGTGGCGGCGGCTTCCGCCGCCGGCTGCGCGTCTGCTGTCGGCTGCGCGTCGGTCTTGAGTTCAGACTTGGCCTCAGCGCTGTCGGCGGCGGCCGGCGTCGCCTCATGGCTCGGCTGAGCAGGGGCCGGTTCGCTGCGCGGGGTGGCCGCGACCGCCGGGGCGACCGGCGCTGCCGGGGCGATCGGGCGTTCGGCTTGCAGCGGCGCCGACACCTGAGCGGGCTGTTCGCCAAAGAAGCCAGGGATCACGTACATCACGGCGAGCGCGATCGCCACGCCCGCCACGACGATGCGCGTCAGCCAGATCGAGATCAGATGAAACATGGTGCACTCCGCTATAGCTGCCGCGACCCGTAAGGAGAGGCTGACGCGCCGTTATCTGGACCTGCGATAAGGATTCCGCCATCAGCTTCCTTGATCGCCATCAAGCCGGCCGGCGAACCGGTCGTTCGGCCGCAGGCGTTGCCAAGGCGCCGACTCGCCGCCGCCCTGGAACCGGGGCGGTTCGGGCCGCGTTAGGAGGCGAACATTTCTCCGTGCCGGTGCATGGATGGAGAAATTCATTCCATAGGAAATCCGGCGATCGGTGGAAACCTTGTCTTTTTCCGGTTCTTGGACCGTGGATATAGGCAGTTTCGGCGCGAGAGGATAACAATTTCCTCCAGATGCGAGGCGAGGCGCCACCGGCGGCGGCCTCTTTCAGGGAGTTTTGAGCATGGCAAACTGGTTTCAGGACAACGCGCAGTCGATCGGCCGCACGCCGCTGGTCCGTCTGAACCGCGTCACCGAGGGCGCGCCCGCCACGGTGCTGGCCAAGATCGAAGGCCGCAATCCGGCCTATTCGGTGAAGTGCCGGATCGGCGCGGCCATGATCCGCGACGCCGAACAGCGCGGCGTGCTCGGGCCGGGCAAGGAGATCGTCGAGCCGACCTCGGGCAACACTGGCATCGCGCTGGCGTTTGTCGCGGCGGCGCGCGGCATTCCGCTGACGCTGACCATGCCGGAAACCATGAGCCTGGAGCGCCGCAAGCTGCTGATCGCGTTTGGCGCCAAACTGGTGCTGACCGATGGCGCCAAGGGCATGAGCGGCGCGGTCGCCAAGGCCGAGGAAATCGTCGCCTCCGATCCGGACCGCTACGTGCTGCTGCAGCAGTTCAAGAACCCGGCCAATCCGGCGATCCATGAGGAGACCACCGGTCCGGAGATCTGGAACGACACTGACGGTGCGGTCGATATTTTAGTGGCCGGCGTCGGCACCGGCGGCACCATCACCGGCGTGTCGCGCTACCTCAAGGGTACCAAAGGCAAAAAAATCCAGTCGGTGGCGGTGGAGCCGGAGGCCAGCCCGGTGCTGAGCCAGAAGCGCGCGGGGCAGGATCTCAAGCCCGGCCCGCACAAGATCCAGGGCATCGGCGCCGGTTTTGTGCCGGAGGTGCTCGATCTGTCGCTGATCGACGCCATCGAGCAGGTCAGCAATGACGAGGCGCTGCTCTATGCGCGGCGGCTGGCGAGCGAGGAGGGCATCATCTCCGGCATCTCGTCCGGCGCGGCGGTGGCGGCGGCGGTGCGGCTCGCCAAGAAGCCGGAAAATGCCGGCAAGACCATTGTGGTGATCCTGCCGGATTCCGGCGAGCGCTATCTGTCGTCGATCCTGTTCGAGGGGCTGTTCGATGCCAAGGGCCTCGCCGCCGCCTGACGCGGCAGCAAGGTTCGATGCAGCTTCAAGGCACGCGGCTCAGGCCGCGTGCCTTTGTTGTATCTGGGGAGCGCAGTGCTCAGGCTGATGCGGTGCCCGCCGCGCCAGCGCCGATAAGGACGTCTTTCTCCGTCATCGCGAAGAGGCGCAGCCGACGAAGCAATCCAAGGTCTCGCTGTGCGGCATGGATTGCTTCGCTACGCTCGCAATGACAGGGCGACCGTGAGGCGCGACTTCAATTGGCGCGTCGGCTTCTCGCTTTGGTCTCGCCAAGTTTGGTCCCGCTCTGCAGCGCCAGCACCGCGGCATTGACCACGCGATCGACGATCGCCTCGACGTCGTCGAGATCGCATTGCCCCTCCGACAGTTTTTGCAGGCGTTCGCTGTCGCGGATGGTGTGGTGCGCCATCGCCAGCGCAAAATGCAGGCCCCAATAGATTTCGACTTCGGGCAACTCCGGCATCGCGCGCTGCATCGCCGCGGCGAATTTGCGCAAATGATCGACCTCGCGATTCTTGATCTTGCGGATCGGCGCGACCGCTTCCACCGAGGCGCGGATCATGAACCGCGCCGCGTCGGAGCGTTCGCCCTCCGGGCCAAAACAGCCGCGCAAGGTCGGCGCCACCAGCGCGCGCAGCACCGCATCGATCGGCGCGCGGCCACCGCCCGCGGCTTCCGCTGCTTTCAGCTCGGCCAGGCGCTCGCGATTGGTAGCGATCGAGCGGGTGACGAACAGCTCGGTGATCAGCTCATCCTTGGAGCCGAAATGGTAGTTGACCGCGGCGAGATTGACGCCGGCCTCGGCGACGATGTCGCGCAGCGTCACGTCGGCAAATCCGCGGTCGGCATAGAGCCGTTCCGCGGCGCGGAGAATTGCGGTTCTGGTCTGGTCCGATGCCATTCAGCGCCTTTGGGGGTGGCTTGCATTTCAAACGCCTGTATGAAATCATCGTTTGACGGTCCGGCAAAGTCAATGCGCTGCAACTCGCGGCGCCAAGCGCAGCAGGGCCGGATCGGTTTTCGGTTGCGGTCAGCGCAGCGCCGGCCGCGGTCGTTCGTGCCGCCAACATGTTTGAACAAACTGAGGATCGCCCGATGGATTTCACGATGTCCGCCCGCCAGCGCGAATGGCTCGACCGCGTCAGCGCGTTCATGGATGCGCATGTCCGTCCCGCCGTGCCGATCTACAAGCAGCAGGACGCCGAGGGCGAGCGCTGGAAGGTGATCCCGGTGCTGGAGGAGCTGAAGCAGAAGGCCAAGGCCGAAGGGCTGTGGAACCTGTTTCTGCCGCCGTCGCCGCATGACGACGATGAGTTCCACGGCGCTGGTCTCAGCAATCTCGAATACGCGCTACTGTCCGAGCAGATGGGTCACATCGCCTGGGCGTCGGAAGTGTTCAACTGCTCGGCGCCCGACACCGGCAACATGGAAGTGCTGATCCGCTACGGCACGCTTGAGCAGAAGCGCAAATGGCTGCGGCCGCTGCTCGATGGCGAGATCCGTTCGGCGTTTCTGATGACCGAGCCGGCGGTGGCGTCGTCCGATGCCACCAATATCGAAACCCGGATCGAGCGCGACGGCGATCACTACGTCATCAACGGCCGCAAATGGTGGTCGTCGGGCGTCGGCGATCCGCGCTGCAAGGTGGCGATCGTGATGGGCAAGACCGATCCGAACGCTGCCCGGCATCAGCAGCAATCGCAGATCCTGGTGCCGCTCGACACACCCGGCATCACCATTGAAAAGATGCTGCCGGTGTTCGGCTTTGACGACGCGCCGCACGGCCACGGCATGGTGCTGCTGGAAAACGTGCGCGTGCCGGCCTCCAATCTGCTGCTCGGCGAGGGCCGTGGCTTTGAGATCGCCCAGGGCCGGCTCGGCCCGGGCCGCATCCATCACTGCATGCGCACCATCGGCAAGGCCGAGGAAGCGCTGTCGAAAATGGTGAAGCGGCTCGGCTCGCGCACCGCGTTCGGCAAGAAGATCATCGAGCATTCGGTGTGGGAACAGCGCATCGCCGAAGCGCGCATCGACATCGAAATGACCCGGCTGCTGTGCCTGAAGGCCGCCGACATGATGGACAAGGTCGGCAACAAGACCGCGCAGCTCGAAATCGCCATGATCAAGGTGGCGGCGCCGCGCATGGCGCTGCGCATCATCGACGATGCCATTCAGGCATTCGGTGGCGCCGGTGTCGCCGACGAGGCCGGGCTCGCCAAGGACTATGCCAATATCCGTACGCTGCGGCTCGCCGACGGCCCGGACGAGGTGCATAATCGCGCCATTGCCAGGCTGGAAATGAAGAAGTATGCGAACGCGCCTGCGCGCTGAGCCGTGCCTTTGCGGCATAGGCTGACACGGGCGTCGAACAATGCGAAGGGAGCGCCGCAGTGGCTGATGGCGTGAGGAACGACGAGGAGTTTTCCGGCACCAAGCCGGTCGAGGAGCGTCACAAGTTTGATGAGGCGAGCCTCGAGCGCTGGATGCAGGAGCATGTCGAGGGGTTTTCGGGCCCCTTGAGCGTCAATCAGTTCAAGGGCGGGCAATCCAACCCGACCTACCGGCTTGATACGCCGACGCGCAGCTACGTGCTGCGCCGCAAGCCGTTCGGCAAGCTATTGCCGTCGGCCCATGCGGTCGATCGCGAGTTTCGCGTGATCTCCGCGCTCGGCAAGCAGGGCTTTCCGGTGGCGAAGGCCTATGCGCTGTGCATGGACGACGCGGTGATCGGCGCGGCGTTCTACATCATGTCGATGGAAGAGGGCCGGGTGTTTTGGGACCCGACCTTGCCGAACCAAAGCCCGGAAGCCCGGCGCGCGATCTTCACCGCTAAGATCGAAACGCTGGCCCAGCTGCACAGTTTTGATCCGGAAGCGATCGGGCTCGCCGATTTCGGCAAGCCGGGCAATTATTTCGCCCGGCAGGTCGATCGCTGGACCAAGCAGTACAAGGCGTCGGAAACCGAGCACATCGCCGAGGTCGAAAAGCTGATCGAATGGCTGCCGCGCACCGTGCCGGAGCAGCAGCGGGTGTCGATCGTGCATGGCGACTACCGGCTCGACAACATGATCTTCCATCCGACCGAGCCGCGCGTGATCGCGGTGCTGGATTGGGAGCTGTCGACGCTCGGCGATCCGATGGCCGATTTTACCTATCTGTTGATGCAATGGGTGATGCCGGGGCTGAGCGGCGTCGATCTGAAAGCGCTCAACATCCCGACGCTGGAAGAAGCGATCGCCATTTATGTCAAGGCCAGCGGCCGGCCGGATGTGCCGGACGTCAATTGGTACTTCGCCTACAATCTGTTCCGGCTGGCCTGCATCACGCAGGGCATTGCCGGCCGGATTCGCGACGGCACCGCGGCCAATGCCAAGGCGATCGAAACCGCCAAGCGCACCGTGCCGCTGTCGAAGGCGGCCTGGCACTACGCGCAGCAGGCCGGCGCCCAATAACGCCGCGCTGCGGCTGACTATGAATCAAGCCACGGCGCTCAAGCCGTGCGCCGTGCAAGCCTTGAGCTCGCAAACCTTGGGCGCGATCGGATTCCGGTCGCGCCCTTTTTTATGAGGCATGCGCCATCATCATGGCCCGCGAGAAACGCGCACTTGCATCTGTTGATCTGGTCATTCCGGGATGCGCGCCTTGGCGCGCAGATCCGGAATCTCGCTCGAGCTGTAGAAAGATAGCGATTCCGGGTTCGTCCGCCGCGGTCGCGGCGAACGCCCCGGAATGACGGCCCGGGATGGTTGCTCGCGTTCGCGGACGGGACGCCGTTTAGATCGGCTTGCCGGTGTAGGGCATCGAGGCTGACAGCCCACCATCCACGGCGATCGCCTGGCCGTTGACGTAAGAGGCTTCGTCGCTGAGCAGAAACAGCCCCATGGTGGCGAGTTCGCGCGGCTGACCGGCGCGTTTCAGCGGATTGAGCTGGCCGATCTTGTGTTCGGTGCCGCGGGCCCGCGCGCCGTCGAACACTGGCTTGGTCATGCCGGTTTCGATCAGGCCGGGACAGATCGCGTTGATACGCACGCCGGTGCCGGACAGCGAATAGGCGGTGGTCTGCACCAGGCTGATCACGCCGGCCTTTGAGGCGGCATAGGGATGGCCGGAGGCACCGGCCTTCAGTCCCGCCACCGAGGCGGTGCACAGCAGCGCGCCGGCGCCTTGCGCGATCATGTGCGGCATCGCGTGTTTGATCGCCAGAAACGGCCCGATCAAATTGATGCGCAGCACGTCCTGCCAATGCTCGACGCTCTGTTCGGCCAGCGGCAATAGGCCGCCGCTGATGCCGGCATTGGCCCACAGCGCATCGAGCCGGCCATGGCTGGCGATCGCCTTGGCGATCATCGCTTTGACGTCGTCTTCCGAGCCGGCATCGGCGATCATCGCTTGGGCGGTGCCGCCCTGCTGCCGTGCCTGTTCGGCCGTGTCATGAACGGCCTCGGCGCGATCGACGGCAATCAGCTTCGCGCCCTCGGCGGCGAACAGCAGCGCTGCGGCGCGGCCGATGCCGCTCGCCGCGCCGGTGATGATGACGGATTTGCCTTCGAGGCGCCCCATGAACGTATCCTCCAGAGTTTGTTCTTGTACCGTGATGCGGAATAGCTCTGCATCGGTGCCTCGCAGGTCGGCCGCGCGTGACACGGGCAACGCAACTGAGGCAAGCTATGCTGTGACCTACAGCCGCTGCTTGATCTTTTGAAGAGGCTGTAAGCTCACCCGCACGCGCCATCACCGCGCGTGTCGGCAATAATCACAGGGCGGCGCCGGTGTGCAGCCGGGCCAGGGGAGATCCAGATGTCGTTGTTCGATCTTACGGGAAAAGTCGCGGTCATCACTGGCTCGTCGCGCGGCATCGGCCGTGCGATCGCCGAGCGGATGGCCGAGCACGGCGCCAAGGTGGTGATTTCGTCGCGCAAGCAGCCGGCCTGCGATGAGGTTGCCAAGGCGATCAACGACCGGCACGGCCGCGAAGTGGCGCTGGCAGTCGCGGCCAATATCTCCACCAAGCAGGAGCTGAAGACGCTGGTCGAGGAGACCAACGCCAAGTTCGGGACGATCGACACGCTGGTGTGCAACGCCGCGTCCAATCCGTATTTCGGGCCGCAAGCCAAGATCAGCGACGATCAGTTCCGCAAAATCCTCGACAACAACATTGTCTCCAACCACTGGTTGATCAGCCTGGTGGCGCCGCAGATGATGCAGCGCAAGGACGGCAGCATCACCATCATTTCCTCGATCGGCGGGCTGAAAGGCTCGACCGTGATAGGCGCCTATTGCATCTCGAAAGCCGCCGACATGCAGCTCGCGCGCAATCTGGCGTGCGAATACGGCCCGTACAACATCCGGGTGAACTGTATCGCGCCCGGCCTGATCAAGACCGATTTCGCGCGCGCGCTGTGGGAGAACCCCGACACGCTGAAAGCTTCCACGTCGCGCTCGCCGCTGTCGCGGATCGGCGAGCCGGACGAGATCGCCGGCGCCGCGGTGTTTCTGGCCGCGCCGGCCGGCACGTTCATGACCGGCCAGACGCTGGTGATCGACGGCGGCGCGACGATTAGTTAGTTGTCGGAGGCAATCCAGAGCTCCGTGCTCAAGGCTCCTGGATTGCTTCGCCTGCGGCTCGCAATGACGGCGCGGGCGTTCTCTGCCAATCAGACCTTGCCTACCAATCCGAACACGTCATTCCGGGGCGCCGCGTAGCGGCGGACCCGGAATCCCGAGATTGTTGCGACGAGATTCCGGGTTCGCGAGCTGCGCTCGCGCCCCGGAATGACTCCTGGAGAGTGCGGTGATTACTCCACCGCCGCGTACACCACATCGCGCACCAGCGACCGATAGTAGTCGTGCTGGCCAGGTCCCTGCGACATCATCACGGCAAACAATTGTTCCACCGGGTCGACCCAGAAGAACGTGCCGGCGATGCCGCTCCAGAAGAACTGTCCGGCCGAGCCGGAGAATGGCGCGAATCCGGCTCCGGTGCGCACCGCAAAGCCGAGCCCAAAGCCGTGGCCCGGCGGCAGGACGCTGGCGTCGGTCGGCAGGTTGGGCGCCAGGTGGTTGGCGGTCATCAGTTGCAGCGTCTTGCGGCCGATGATGCGGGTGCCTTCGAGCGTGCCGCCGTTCAGCAGCATCTGGCAGAAACGCGCATAATCCATGGTGGTCGATACCAGGCCGCCGCCGGCGGATTCCATCACCGGCACCTCCAGCGGATCAAACAGCACCATCTGGTCGCCGGTCCAGGGATCGGTCGCAAAGGGTTCTGCAATGCGGCTCTTATTGGCAGCCGCCGTATGGAAGCCGGTATCGTTCATGCCGAGTGGCGTCAGAACACGCTCGGTCAGGAACGTGCCGAGCGATCGGCCCGACACCAGCTCGATCACCCGGCCAATCACGTCGGTTGAGCGGCTGTAGTTCCAGGCGGTGCCGGGTTGGCATAGCAGCGGCAGCGACGCGATCCGGCTGGCGTGTTCGGCATTGGTGATCTTTCGACTGTTCACCTGCGCCTGCTGGTACATCTTCTGCACCGGGCCCACTCCAATATGGTCATAAGCGAGGCCAGAGGTGTGACGTAGCAGGTCCTGAATGGTGATCGGCCGATTGAGAGGCCGCAATTCGAGGTTGCCGCCGCTGAGCACGGCAACGCTCTGATTGGAGAATTCTGGAATGTACTTGGTCAACGGGTCGTCGAGCAGCAGCTCGCCATCCTCCACCAGTTGCATGGCGCCGATTGAGACGATCGGTTTGGTCATCGAGAAAATGCGAAAAATACTATCAGGCGACATCGGCCGATCTGATGTCGGGCTCTGACGTCCCATCGCTTCAAACCAAGCGACCGCGCCACGGCGGGCGACCAGGATGATCACCCCCGGCGTCGTGCCTTTGTCGATCTCGCGCTTGAACGCGTCTGACATTTTCTGAAGACGCTGTGATGACAATCCCAGAGCGTCCGGCCGGTCTTGCGGCAATGTGGGTTTTGCAGGCTGTGGGGAGGTTGAGCTGACCGAGGAAGGCATGGGCATCTCCCGATGTTGGTCTGGCTACAAATGAGCAGTGTTGATTGCTCACTACTCAGCCTGCCATAGAAGTTCTGGCTTGAATAGCTTGGAATTCCGCAGTAACCAGCGCCGGTTTCGCCGCAGCGAAATTCCAGCGCGGATAAGGATGGAGAGCGATGGCTAAAGCAAAGTTTGAACGTACGAAGCCGCATTGCAACATCGGCACGATTGGTCACGTTGACCATGGCAAGACGTCGCTGACGGCGGCGATCACCAAGGTTTTGGCGGAGACCGGCGGCGCGACGTTCACGGCGTATGACCAGATCGACAAGGCGCCGGAAGAGAAGGCCCGCGGCATCACCATTTCGACCGCGCACGTTGAGTACGAGACGCAGAACCGTCACTACGCGCACGTCGACTGCCCCGGCCACGCCGACTACGTGAAGAACATGATCACCGGCGCGGCGCAGATGGACGGCGCGATCCTGGTTGTGTCGGCGGCTGACGGCCCGATGCCGCAGACCCGCGAGCACATCTTGCTGGCGCGCCAGGTCGGCGTTCCGGCGCTGGTGGTGTTCCTGAACAAGTGCGACATGGTCGACGATCCGGAACTGCTCGAGCTGGTCGAGATGGAAGTGCGCGAGCTGCTGTCCAAGTACGACTTCCCGGGCGACGACATTCCGATCATCAAGGGTTCGGCGCTGGCTGCTCTTGAGAACAGCAACCCGAAGCTCGGCCATGAGGCGGTGCTGGAGCTGATGAAGGCGGTCGACGCCTACATCCCGCAGCCGGAGCGTCCGGTTGACCAGCCGTTCCTGATGCCGGTGGAAGACGTGTTCTCGATCTCGGGCCGCGGCACCGTGGTGACCGGCCGTGTCGAGCGTGGCATTCTGAAGGTTGGCGACGAAATCGAAATCGTCGGCATCCGCGACACGCAGAAGACCACCTGCACCGGCGTTGAAATGTTCCGCAAGCTGCTGGACCAGGGCCAGGCTGGCGACAACATCGGCGCGCTGCTGCGCGGCACCAAGCGTGAGGACGTCGAGCGTGGCCAGGTGCTGTGCAAGCCGGGTTCGGTGAAGCCGCACACCAAGTTCAAGGCTGAAGCCTACATCCTGACCAAGGAAGAGGGCGGCCGCCACACCCCGTTCTTCACCAACTACCGTCCGCAGTTCTACTTCCGCACCACCGACGTGACCGGTGTTGTGCACCTGCCGGAAGGCACCGAGATGGTGATGCCGGGCGACAACATCGCGATGGAAGTGCACCTGATCGTGCCGATCGCGATGGAAGAGAAGCTGCGCTTCGCTATCCGCGAAGGTGGCCGCACGGTGGGAGCAGGGGTGGTCGCTTCGATCATCGAATGATCGAAGCGCCGCACCGTCAGCTCCAACCGAATCGAAAATGCGCAAGTGCGATGGATCGCACTTGCGGCGGCGCCGGCGTGGTCGCCTCGATCATCGAATAACGGCGAGTCCGGTCGCGCTCCGCGCCCGGGCGATCGTGATCTGCACAGGCGCAGGAACCCAGCGTTCCTGCGCCTGTTGTTTTTGGGCGGGTGGGCACAGCGCAATTGTGTTGGATTGAGAAAGAGTTGCGGCTGCAACAGCAACAGCGCGGTGCGACACGGCGGATCGCCGCCGCGAAAAAAATCCTCAGATTTGTCGAAAGACGGAGGTGACGACGGCTTCAGCCTTCGCTATAGAAGCGCCGCGTAGGAGTGTAGCTCAATTGGTAGAGCACCGGTCTCCAAAACCGGGGGTTGGGAGTTCGAGCCTCTCCACTCCTGCCATTCTTGTCTCACGGCAAGGTGGCAACCGCGAAGGGCAGAACGCGAGCCGGTGAGTGCTCGTAAGCTGCGTCTTCAAAACAGCTCGATATCCGCTCAATATGCAATGCGTCAGTGGCGCTGACCGCGCCGCGTGTGTCGTGGTCGCACAGAGCGTGGCCGCAGCCATGGGCGCTGCGGCAGCCGTTTTCCCTTGGTGCTGATGCTATGGTGCGAAGCGGACCGCATGCGGAGCCGTTGGGCGGGCATCCGCGTCTTCAAGGCTGAGCTAGATCCAAGACGTCGACGGCCGGGACGAGCCCGGCCATCGCGCGTGCAGTGGCGTTGCCAGCCAATGCGATTAAAGCTCCGATGATTCCGGTTGCAATGCAGCCGATGCTGTAACGGCCTGGTCCGGCGCGTCGTCGTCACGCGAGCCGATCGTGGTGTCGCTTGATATTGCAGTGTCGCTTGACGTCGTCTTGGGGCCGTAAGCCGCCAAAAACACATCGACCGCCCGCGCAATCGTTTCCTCAAGCTCCTCGGGGCTGATCTCGGCCTCGAGCTGCAAGCGCAGCCGATAGGCGGTTTCCGACTCCAGCAGCGCGCGCAGATGATAGGCGGCGGCGTTCGGGTTGGTGGCCGACAGCCGGCCCGCTTTGGTGGCGGCCTCGATATAGGCCGCGAGCAGTTTTGCGCCCTGTCCCGGGCCGGTGTCGTGAAAGATGCGGCCGAGATTGCCGGCGCGGCCATGCGCCACCGCCAGCCGATAGGCGTTGGTGGCGTTCCGGTCCGACACCCGCGCCATCAGATGCCGGCCGGCATCGAGCAACACTTGGCGCGGATCTTCATTGGCTCGCTCGGGCAGGCTGGCCAGCATCGGAATAACCTCCTTGCCGACCACCCGCAGGCTGACATGGACAAACAGGTTCTCCTTTGAGGGGAAATAGCCATAGAGCGTGGCCTTCGAGCCCCCGAGACGTTTGGCGATCTCAGACATCGAGGCGCCTTCCAGCCCGCGCTCTGTGAACACTTCCGCCGCGGTCTCCAGGATCGCTTCGCGCTTCGCTTCCGTTCGTACTCTGGCCATCAGGTCTCCAGTCTTCTCGGTGGGCGTGTCATCTGCCCATCCATTAACGATACCAAACGTACGGTATTATTGACAAGGGAGTGGCGTCAAGATAAATGATAACCGAACGTACGGTTCAGTTAATGGGTGTCGTGATGGCTGCGTGGTGTTCTGGTGCCGGCAATGACGTTTTGGAGCGGATGCACGGTCGGTGCGCCGGGGGCGATGAGAGGCGGCGGAACCGAATGGCTCGGGTGCCGCGGGACCGTGGACCGCGAAGGTGACGCCGCGGGATTCGGCCAGGTCTGGCGTGGAGCTCAGGACGAAACCGCTCGGCTGGGCGCCTGCGCCTCGTCTGCAACTGCGGGGGCGTGCCTGCGGCCTCGCTCAGGTGCTGGGCTGCGTCGCTCGGCTGGCGCTGCCATCTGACGCCACGCCTGCCGAACGGCTGCTGACCGATGCCGTGCCGTCTGTGGCCGCCGTCCCCCACGAAATGACCGCACGACCCGCGCCAGCCGCGCGGGCCGTTCTTCGGCACGGATGACGCCGATGCCATCTCGCCGATCGCCAAACAACAAACTCAACAAGAAGGCTAAGGCCATGAGCCATACTGCATTCGTTGGACCTGCTGCCATCCTGGTCGCGGCGCTGACCCTTGCGGGCTGCGATTCCTCCAATTCCAAGGCCAAGGAGAAGGGCGCCGACGCCCATGCGCCGCGGCCGGTGTTGGTGGCGCCGGTGCGCTATGAGGACGCCGCCCGCAAGCGCACCTTCGCCGCCACCATCCGGCCCAGCATTGAAAGCGATCTCGGCTTTCGCGTGAACGGCAAGGTGGCGCAGCGGCTGGTGCGCAACGGCGATCTGGTGCGCGCCGGGCAGCCCTTGCTGACGCTCGACACCAACGATCTCGAACTGCATCGCGAGCAGGCCGAGGCAGAGGTGAGGGCCGCCAAGACCAACTTGACCCAGGCCGCGGCAGATGAGCGCCGCGTCAATGAACTGCAGAGCAAGGGCTGGGCGGCGAGCGCCGCCGCCGAGAAGGGCCGGGCCGCCGCCGAGGAGGCGCGCAGTCGGCTGATCCGCGCGCAACGCTCGCTTGAACTCGCCAATCACGCGCTGGACTACGCCGTGCTCGAAGCCGATGCCGACGGCGTCATCACCGCAACGCCGGTCGAGCCGGGGCAGGTGATCGCCGCCGGCCAGGCTGCGGTGCGCCTCGCCCGGCTCGCCGAACTCGAGGCGCTGGTGGCGTTGCCGGAGAGTTTTGTCGAACAGGCGCGCAACGCGGCGGCGACACTGACGCTGTGGTCGCTGCCGGACAAGGTCTATCGGCTGCGGCTGCGCGAATTGGCGCTGGCGGCCGATCCGGCCACGCGCACTTACGGCGCGCGCTTCAGCATTTTGAATGCCGATGAATCAGTGCGGCTCGGCATGAGCGCCACCCTGACCATGCGTGAGCCGACCGATAAGCGCGCCGCGCGGCTGCCGCTGACCGCGCTGTTCAACCACGGCAGCGGCCCCGCAATGTGGGTGGTGGACGGCAACGGCAAGCTCACCCAGCGCAGCGTGGAGATCGATCGCTACGACGACCGCACCGTGCTGATCGCATCGGGCATCGAGGAGGGCGAGACCGTGGTGGCGCTCGGCGTCGAACAACTCGACGCGGGCCTGACCGTGCGCCCGATCTCGAAACTCGCATTCTAGCGTTGAGGACATATGATGCGCCGTTTCAACTTGTCCGCCTGGGCCGTCGCTCATCCGACGCTGATGCTGTTCCTGATTCTGGTGATCACCGTGGGCGGCTTGATCTCCTACCAGAAGCTCGGCCGTGCCGAAGATCCGTCCTATGTGATTAAGGTGGCGGTGGTGACCGCGAGCTGGCCCGGCGCGACCGCCGAGGAAATGCAATTCCAGGTCGCCGACCGCATCGAGAAGAAGCTGCAGGAGCTGCCCTGGTTCGACAAGGTCACCACCTACTCGAAACCCGGCTTCGTCGCCGCCGAAATGGTTTTCAGCCACGCCACGCCGCCGGAGCAGGTTCCGTGGCTGTTCTATCTGGTGCGCAAGAAGATGCAGGATCTTAAGCCCGACCTGCCGCAGGGCGTGCTCGGGCCGGAGGTCAACGACGAATATGGCGACGTCGACTCCATCCTTTATACGCTGCGCTCCGAAAGCGCCGACTACGCCACCATGAAGCGGGTCGCCGAGGATGTGCGCCAGCGGTTGCTGCAGGTACCCAACGTCTCCAAAGTGACGATCTACGGCACGCAGGACGAGCGGATCTTCGTCGATTTCGATCACATCAAGCTCGCCAATCTCGGCATCGCGCCGCGGGTGATCTTTGAAAGCCTGGCGCGCCAGAACGATCTGGCGCCGGTCGGCATCATGCAGACCAGCTCGACGCGGATTCCGCTGCGCACGTCCGGCGCCTATGACGGCGCGCGGGCGGTGGAAGAAACCCCGATCGCGGCCAATGGCACAGTTTTTCGGCTCGGCGACATCGCCACCGTCAGCCGCGGCTTTGCCGATCCGCCGAGCTTTTTGGTGCGGCAGCGCGGCGTGCCGGCGCTGGCGATCGGCATCGTCATGCAGCGCGGCGCCAACATTCTCAAGCTCGGCGAGGACGTCGAGAAGCTGATGACCGACGTCGAGAAGGCGACCCCGGTCGGGCTGACGTTTGAGCGCGTCGCCAATCAGCCCGCCGTGGTGCGCGTCGCGGTCGGCGACTTCATGAGCTCGTTTATCGAAGCGCTGGCGATCGTGCTCGCGGTCAGCTTCGTGTCGCTGGGCTGGCGCACCGGCGTGGTGGTGGCAACCTCGGTGCCGCTGGTGCTGGGCGTGGTGTTCGTGGCGATGCTGGTGATGGGCATCGACCTGCAGCGCATCTCGCTCGGCGCGCTGATCATCGCGCTCGGCCTTTTGGTTGACGACGCCATCATCGCGGTCGAGATGATGGTGGTGAAGATGGAGCAGGGCTACGACCGCGTCCAGGCGGCATCCTTTGCCTGGGAGTCCACTGCGTTTCCGATGCTGACCGGCACACTGGTCACCGCGGCCGGCTTCCTTCCGGTCGGCTTTGCGCGTAGCGGCACCGCCGAATATGCCGGCACCATCTTCTGGGTGGTCGGCATCGCGCTACTAGCGTCCTGGGTGGTGGCGGTGATTCTGACGCCCTATCTCGGCTACAAGCTGCTGCCGAACATCCCGGTCCATGTCGGCGACAAGAAATCGCTGTACGACTCCGCGCTCTATCGCCGGCTGCGCGCGGCGATCGTCTGGTCGGTCGAGCACCGCGTGCTGGTGGTGTGCCTCACGGTGCTGGCGTTCGTGTTGTCGATCGTCGGCTTCGGCAAGGTGCAGCGTCAGTTCTTCCCGACCTCGGATCGGCCGGAATTGTTTGTCGAGCTGCGGCTGCCGGAGGGCAGTTCGATCGCAGCCAGCGCCGAAGCCGCCAAGCGCGCCGAAGCGCTGTTGGTCGGCGATCCCGATATCGTCACCTACAGCACCTATGTCGGGGCCGGCCCGCCGCGGTTTCTGCTCAACGTCAATCCGGCACTGCCGAACGAGGCCTATGCCGAGATCGTGGTGGTGACCACCGATCCCAAAGCGCGCGAGCGCGTCAAAGCCCGGATCGAGCGCGCCGCCGCCAATGGCGCGGTGCCGCAGGCGCGGGTGCGCGCCAATCGGCTGGCGCATGGTCCGCCGCTGCGCTTCCCGGTGCAGTTCCGCGTCGTCGGCCAGGACCCGAACACGGTGCGTTCGATCGCCTATCAGGTCCGCGACCTGATGCGCGCCAATCCCGATGTGATCGAACCGCATCTTGATTGGAATGAGCAGATGCCGTCGGTCAGGCTGGTGATTGACCAGGATCGCGCCCGCGCGCTCGGTCTTGATCCGCAGACCATCTCCCAGACCCTGCAAATGCTGGTGACTGGCTACACGGTGACCACCGTTCGCGACCGCACGGAAAAGGTTGCGGTGGTGGCGCGGGCGATCAGCGCGCAGCGCGGCGATCTCGGCTCGATCGGCGATCTCACCGTGCTGTCGCGCAACGGCGTGCCGGTGCCGCTCGCTCAGGTAGCGCATATCGAGGAAACTCACGAAGAAGCGATCCAATGGCGCCGCAACCGCGACATGGCGATCACGGTGCGCTCCGACGTGCGTAGCGGCGTGCAAGCGCCCTATGTGACCTCGCTGGTGTGGGCCAAGCTCGCCGAGCTGCGCAGCCAGTTGCCGCCCGGCTATCGGCTGGAAATCGGCGGTGCCTTCGAGGAATCCTCGAAAGCCAATGGCGCGCTGTTTGCCGTGATGCCGCTGATGCTGGTGGTGATGCTCACCGTGCTGATGCTGCAGTTGCAGAGCTTCTCGCGGCTGCTCTTGGTGCTGCTGACCGCGCCGCTCGGGCTGATCGGCGCCACGCTCGGGCTGCTGGTATTCGGCATGCCGTTCGGCTTTGTGGCGCTGCTCGGCCTGATCGCGCTTGCCGGCATGATCATCCGCAACTCGGTGATCCTGGTCGATCAGATCGAGCACGACGTCTCGGAAGGCCATCCGCGCCGGGTCGCGATCGTCGACGCCACGGTGCGCCGTGCGCGGCCGGTGGTGCTGACCGCGGCGGCTGCGGTGCTGGCCATGATCCCGCTGTCCCGCTCCAGTTTCTGGGGGCCGATGGCGGTGGCGATCATGGGCGGCCTGGTGGTGGCCACGGTGTTGACGCTGCTGTTCCTGCCGGCGCTGTACGCGCTCTGGTTCCGCAATTCGCTCGATCATAGCGACAGCGCGCAGCCACGCCGCGCCAGCATCAAGGAGCTGATCGATGCCCTCAAGCTGTTGCCCCTCACCGTTGCCGGATGGCTGCAGCGCGACCCTAAGGGGGGGCCTCATGTCAAGGGATAGTCTCGGCGGCGACGAGGACCTCGATTTGCTGCTCACCATCGGCGCCCGGGTGCGAATGAATGCACTCGGGCGGGCCCGCCACCCGCGCTACGGCCTGCGCGAAGGGACGATCGTCGGCTGCGGCTCGCCGAGCAGCCGGCGCGTCAAATTCGACGATCGCAAAACAGTGTTGTCGATCTACAAGGGCTATCTCGAAGTCTTGCCCAACAAGCGCGGGAGCAGGAACACTTCCGATTTACGCTCGGAGCTGTAAGCTCTCCGCCTTCTCACCGATAGCGAGCGAGCGCCGTGGAGCCGATCGAACCTGACCGAATACAAGAGGTGATCACAGCCAAGAACGTCGACCTCACCAGTTGCGATCGCGAACTCGTGCAATATCCGGAGGCGATCCAGCCGCACGGCGCGATGCTGACGGTGGACGAGCAGACCAACCTGGTGATGCACGCTTCCGCCAATTGCGGGGAGTTCATCGGCAAGGAGCCGGCAGCGGTGCTCGGCCAGAACATCGCCAGCGTGCTCGGTCCGGCCTGGAGGGCGCTACCGCACACGCTGCATCGCATGCCGCTCGACACCGGTCCGGTCAATGTGGCGCGCGAGTCGTTTCTCGGCACCGAACGCGGCTTCAACCTGTTCGCGCATCGCTGCTCTGGACTGATCCTCCTCGAATTGGAAAGAGCCTCGGAGGCAGCCTCGCGCGATGTCTCCAATCTGTATTCGGTGGTGCGTGCCGACATCGCCCGGCTGCAGCAGACCAAGAACTTGAAGGAGTTCTTCGATCTCGCGGTCGAGCGGATTCGTACCTTCACCGGTTATGACCGGGTGATGGCCTATCGCTTCGATCATGACGGCAGCGGCCATGTCACCGCGGAGAGCCGGCGCGATGATCTCGAAGCCTATCTCGGGCTGCATTATCCCGCGACCGACATTCCCGCGCCGGCGCGGCGGTTGTTCGGCCTCAGCTGGATCCGTCATCTGCCTGACGTCAGCTATGTTCCGGTGCCGCTGCTGGCGATGAAGAGCCCGCTGGTGATCGGGCCGGTCGATATGAGCTTTGCCATCCTGCGCAGCGTGTCGGTGATGTACACCGGCTACCTGAAAAACATGGGCGTGCACTCCTCCATGGTGATGCCGCTGATGAAGGAGGGCAAGCTGTGGGGGCTGATCTCGGCGATGCATCATTCCGGGCCGCGCCACATCACCCATGAAACGCGGATGGCCGCCGAATTCCTGGCGCATACGCTGTCGCTGCTGATGTCGGCCAAGGAGGATGCCGAGATTTTCGGGCAGATCACGGCGATGAAGGCGACCTCGGACCGGCTGGTGCAGATGCTCGGCCAGGAAGCCGATCTCACCAAGGCGCTGCGCGCGGCCGACACGCTGCAACTGCTGGCGGCGCAGGTCGAGGCCGACGGCGTCGCGGTGGCCTCCGAGGATGACGTCACCGCGATCGGCAAGACGCCGTCCGAGCCGGCGATCCGCGATTTGGTCGGTTGGCTTGCGGGGCAGGACCTGCCGCTGTTCGCCACCGACCGGCTGCCGTCGCTCTATCCGCCGGCTACGCAATTTGCTGCGGTCGCCAGCGGCGTGCTGGCGATCCGGGTGTCGGCGCAGCTGCCGGATTTCGTGCTGTGGTTTCGGCCCGAGCAGGTCGAGGTGGTGCAATGGGCCGGCAATCCGCGCAAGCCGGTCGAGATCGACGAGGGCGACGGCATGTTGCGGCTGCGGCCGCGCAACTCATTCGAGCTTTGGAAGGAAAGCGTCCGCAACCGCTCGACCGCCTGGCGCGACATCGAGAAGGACGCGGTGTTCCGGCTCGCGGAGTCGATCGGCGACATCGTGCTGGAACGGGCCAAGAAGATCGAGCGCATCAGCCGCGAACTCGATGCGGCGCGCGGCGAGTTCAGCGGCTATGCCGACGCTGCTTCTTACGAATTGAAGGAGCATCTGCGCGGCATCCAGCATCTCACCACGGCGCTGCGTCGCCGCCAGGGCGAACAGCTCGATGAAGAGGGTCGCCAGCAGGTCGTCACCATTCTCAAGCTGACGCATCGCATGGACAGCCTGGTCGATGCGCTGCTGGAGCGCTCGAAACTCGGCAAGGCCGATATCGCCTTCGCGCAGGTCGATCTGGATGAGGTGGTCGATAGCGTGCTGCTGCAGTTGCGGCGCGCTTTGTCGGACCATCAGGTCGAGGTGCGGCGGCCAACGCCATTGGGGACGGCCGACTGCAACCGCGATTGGGTGATGGAAGTGTTCTCCAATCTGATCGCCAACGCGATTGCCTATAACGACAAGAGCGAGCGCTGGATCGAGATCGGCTGCGAGCCGGGCTCGCCTGCGACCTATTATGTCCGCGACAATGGCATCGGCATTGCCAATACCGATCAGCAACTGATCTTCCAGATGTTTCGCCGTCTCGATGATCGCGAGCCGCCGCATGGCAGCGCCGGCATCGGTCTGCCGCTGGCGCGCAAGATCGTCGAACGCCATCGCGGCCGGATCTGGGTGGAGTCACAGCTTGGCGAGGGCTCGACGTTCTATTTCACACTCGGCGCCGGCAAGGCGCAGGGCCACGGGGCAGGGCATCATGGCCCGGCGTCGTAATGGGCGCGGCGTTGCCGCCGAAGGCGGCGGCGCCTGCGCGGCGCCTTGCCTAACCGTCATGCAAGGACAACGACGTGCATAGCGTGCTGCTGCTTGCGATCCGGCGCATCCGGGACCCGCTGATCCTGATCAGCTTGATCTTCGGCTTCTCGACCATCGGGCTGGCGCTGATCCCCGGTGTCGATGCCGAGGGGCGGCGCTGGCACATGTCGCTGTTCGAGGCGTTCTATTTCGTTTCCTACACCGCGACCACCATCGGCTTTGGCGAACTGCCGCACACTTTCACCAATCAGCAGCGCATCTTTGTCACGCTGATCATCTATCTGTCGGTGATCGGTTGGGCCTATCTGCTCGGCGCGCTGCTCAACCTCGTGCAAGAAAAGGCGTTTCAACAGGCGCTGGTCGACCGCCGCTTCCAGCGTTCGGTGAAGCGGTTGCGCGAGCCGTTCTATCTGGTGTGCGGTCTCGGCGACACCGGTATGACCGTGGTGCGCGCGCTCGATCAGCTTGGCTGCCGCTCGACCGCGATCGACAAGGACGAACGGCGCATCCAGCAGCTCGAAATCGAAGAAATGTCCCACCTGGTTCCGGCGCTCGCCGCCGATGCCCGCTCGCCGGAGACGCTGTCGGCGGCCGGCTTGCTGAAGCCGGAATGCAAGGGCGTGCTGTCGCTGTGCAATGATGACGAGACCAATCTGGCGATCGCGATTTCCGCCTGCATCCTGCGCCCGACCTTGCCGGTGATCGGCCGGGCCGAAACCACCATCACCGCCACCTCGATGGCTTCGCTCGGCACTTTTCGCGTGATCAATCCGTTCCGCGAATTCAGCGACCACCTCGGCCTGGCGATGAAAGCCCCCGACGTGCACCGGCTGATTTCCTGGCTGACCAGCGCGCCGGGCGCCTATCTGTTTCCGAGTTCGCCGACCCGGGTGCCGGTGGCGCCAGGCCATTGGATCGTGTGCGGCTATGGCCGGCTCGGCCATGAGGTGATCGCGGCCGTGCACAATGGCGGCTTTTCCGCGACCGTGATCGATCCGGTCGGACTGCGGCTCGAAGGCTTGCGCGCCATCAAGGGGCGGGGCGCCGACGTCGCCGTGCTCAACGAGGCGGGCATCGCGCATTCGGTCGGCATCATCGCCGGCACCGATGATGATGCCGAGAATCTGGCGATCGGCATTGCCGCCCGCCGGCTGAAGCCGAACATTTTCATCATCCTGCGCCAGAATCAGCGCTCCAGTCGGGTGCTGTTCACCAAGTTCGGGGCCAGCATGACCATGGTTCCGAGCCAGATCGTCGCCGACCAGTGCATCGCGGCGCTGCGCACGCCGCTGCTGGCCGACTTCCTCGACATTGTCCGGACCAAGGACGAGGTCTTTGCCTACTCGCTGTCCGAGCGGCTGCGTGCCCTGATCGGCGACGAGACGCCGCGATTCTGGAGCGTGTCGTTGACCCGCGCCGATGAGCCGGCGCTGGCGGCCGCGCTCGAAGCGGGCCGCATGACCTGCGTCGATGATCTGCTGCAGGCGCTGCGCGGCCGCCACGGCCAGCAGCCCTGCGTGGCGCTGGCGCTGCTGCGCGACGGCATCATGACCGAATTACCGGCAGGGGAAGCCGCGCTGCGGCCCGGCGATCAGCTGCTGGTGGCCGGGCGGCACCTGGCGGACGGGCGGCGCGGCTGGTGGTTGCGCCGCCTTGGGTGGGCGGCGTCCGATCCGGCCTGATCGACCGCAGAAACCGGCCCGGAGCCATGGGGTTGGCGGCATTTGCGGCCGGTAATCCTCGGCGCGCGTCTTGACCTAGGCGGATGGCCGCAGTACAGAACGGCACTCGCAGTCGGCCCGGTTAAGGATTTCCGACGCGGCGTGTTTTCCCGAAAAACGAGCCCGCTAGCCGGCTCATCCTTGGGGCAGGGAGACCTGACCTCAGGAGTGGGCGCAAGAGGGCTGTGCGGCTTTTCCGATAACGACGACGGACGCGGATCTCAAACGATGGCCTTCAGCCCGTTCAAATTCCTGCAAGAGGTTCGCAGTGAGACTGCGAAGGTCACCTGGCCGAGCCGCCGCGAGACCACCATCACCACGATCATGGTGTTCGTGATGGTCGCGCTGGCCTCCATCTTCTTCTTCTTTGCCGATCAGCTGATCCGTTTGCTGATCACCTTCATCCTCGGCATCCGTTAATACGAAGGCGCACGGAACACCCTCATGAGCATGCGCTGGTACATCGTCCACGCCTATTCCAACTTCGAAAAGAAGGTCGCGGAATCGATCCGCGAGCAGGCCAAGCAGCGTGGGCTTGAAGACCTGTTTGAGCAGGTGCTGGTCCCGACCGAAAAGATCACCGAAGTGCGCCGCGGCCGGAAGGTCGATGCTGAGCGCAAGTTTTTCCCGGGCTATGTGCTGGTCAAGATGAACCTCACCGACGAGGCGTTCCATCTGATCAAGAACACCCCGAAGGTCACCGGCTTCCTCGGCGCCGAAAACAAGCCGATGCCAATCTCCGAATCGGAAGCGATGCGCATCCTGCATCAGGTGCAGGAAGGCGTGGAACGCCCGAAAACCTCGGTGTCGTTCGAGGTCGGCGAGAATGTGCGCGTGGCCGATGGCCCGTTCGCGTCGTTCTCCGGCGTGGTCGAGGAAGTCGACGAGGCCCGCTCGCGGGTCAAGGTCGCGGTGTCGATCTTCGGCCGTGCCACTCCGGTGGAGTTGGAATTCGGTCAGGTTGAGAAGGTCTGATCGAGCGAGTAGGGAATAGGAATAGCGGATAGAAGAAGCGTCTGGCGGGTCCCGCTCTTCGCAACTTTCTATTCGCTGACATCGTGGGAGGTGAAGGCGGTCGCCAACCGCTCGAAGCCGAACCACTTATAGGAGAGCAGTATGGCAAAGAAAGTAACCGGATACCTGAAGTTGCAGGTGCCGGCCGGCGCGGCGAACCCGTCGCCGCCGATCGGTCCCGCGCTTGGTCAGCGCGGTCTGAACATCATGGAGTTCTGCAAGGCGTTCAACGCGCAGACCCAGAAGGAAGAAAAGAACACCCCGATTCCGGTGGTGATCACCATCTACGCCGACCGGTCCTTCACTTTCGAGATGAAGACCCCGCCGATGTCCTACTTCCTGAAGCAGGCGGCGAAGATCCAGTCCGGCTCCAAGGCGCCGGGCCGTGACAAGGCCGGCAAGGTGACCTCGGCGCAGGTGCGCGAGATCGCTGAGAAGAAGATGAAGGATCTGAACTGCGACAGCATCGATTCGGCGATGCGCATGGTCGAAGGCTCTGCCCGCTCGATGGGCCTGGAAGTGGTGGGGTAACAGGCCATGGCAATCGGAAAGCGTTTGAAGAAGGCCCGCGAGGGTATCGACCGCCAGAAGCTGTACCCGCTCGCTGAGGCCATCAAGCTGGTCAAGGAGCGCGCCACTTCGAAGTTCGACGAGACCATCGAAGTCTCGCTCAACCTCGGCGTTGACCCCCGTCATGCCGACCAGATGGTTCGCGGCGTGGTCATGCTGCCGAACGGCACCGGCCGCACCGTGCGCGTCGGCGTGTTCGCGCGTGGCGCCAAGGCCGACGAAGCCAAGGCTGCCGGTGCTGACGTGGTCGGCGCGGAAGACCTGGTGGAGAAGGTGCAGGGCGGTACCATCGAGTTCGATCGCTGCATCGCGACCCCGGACATGATGCCGCTGGTGGGACGTCTTGGTAAGGTGCTCGGCCCGCGCGGCATGATGCCGAACCCGAAGATCGGCACCGTGACCATGGACGTCGCCGGTGCGGTCGCCGCCGCCAAGGGCGGTTCGGTCGAGTTCCGCGTCGAGAAGGCCGGTATCGTGCAGGCTGGCGTCGGCAAGGCGTCGTTCTCGGAAGAGAAGCTGGTCGAAAACGTCAAGGCGCTCGCTGACGCGGTGTCCAAGGCCAAGCCGACCGGTGCCAAGGGCACCTACATTCAGCGCGTCGCCGTGTCCTCGACCATGGGCCCGGGCGTCAAGGTCGAGCCGGGCACCATCATCGGCTAACCAGCGCTGAGCACATACAGTTTGCGAGGGGCGAAATCGGGCAACCGGTTTCGCCCCTTTGCTGTGTTCCGCGGCTCCATGGCTGTGGTGCACCGGGATGTTCTGTCGCTCCCGCGCAACCGTGCATAAAAGATGCCGGAAGTCCGGATCAGCCCTTGGCAAGCGCGGTAAGACTCGTTAAACAAACCCGCCCGGACGTGCTGGCGCAGGCTGGCTTGTCCGTGCACGCATTCCGAAAACCCGAATTGTTAGGAGCTTGTTCCTTCAGTCCATCCGCCTGGAGCGTCTGAAGGAATGAACGACCGACGTCGGATGAATGCGGCAGGGCTCCAGATGAGGCGATCCGGCGACGGATTGTCAAATCGGGGTCCGATCCTGTCCGAGACTGCAGGCGCCCGAGATAAGCGAAAGCGCATCAACGGCTTAATCGATGCCTGCATAGATGGGTGACAACCGGATTTCGCCGTGCGGCTCGCGTCGCCGGCAACGGATCAGGTTCGAACCTCGACACCCCGGGCCACGGCCGGCTTTGCCGGTGCGGTACGGGAGGGCAGGCTTTTCATATCGTCTCGCCCGGCGTGTCTGATGAGGTCGTGTATCTCAAGGTCAGGTCGGGCAGGGCGATGGGTATAACCCGGCGGCCCTGCCTCTCGGCAAAGGTCGCCAACCGGAGAGAGCTTGCTGTGGATAAAGCGGCAAAAAAAGAAGCGGTCGCATCGCTGAATGGTCTGTTCAAGACCACCGGCGTCGCGGTCGTCGCTCACTATTCCGGCCTCACCGTTGCCCAGATGCAGAAGCTGCGTTCGCAGATGAAGCAGGCCGGCGCCTCGGTGAAGGTCTCGAAGAACCGGCTCGCCAAAATCGCTCTTGAAGGCACTGACGTTGCCGCCATCGGTTCCCTGCTGAAGGGGCCGACCGTGATCGCCACTTCGGACGATCCGGTGGCTGCGCCGAAGATCGCCGTCGAATTCGCCAAGGCCAACGACAAGTTCGTGATCCTCGGCGGCTCGATGGGGACGACTGCTCTGAACGTTGACGGTGTCAAGGCGCTCGCCTCGCTGCCGTCGCTCGACGAACTGCGCGGCAAGCTTGTGGGTCTGGTTCAGGCCCCGGCGACCAAGATCGCTCAGCTCTCGACCGCGCCCGCGTCCAAGCTCGCGCGCGTCGTTCAGGCCTATGCCACCAAGAACGAAGCGGCTTAAGCCCTTCCTCACACCACTGGTTCGAACTGATACGCTAAAGGAAACTGATCAATGGCTGACCTTCAGAAGATTGTTGACGACCTGTCGAGCTTGACCGTGCTCGAAGCCGCCGAGCTCGCCAAGATGCTCGAAGAGAAGTGGGGCGTGTCCGCCGCTGCCGCCGTTGCGGTCGCTGGCCCGGCTGCTGCCGCCGCTGCCCCGGCTGAAGAGAAGACCGAGTTCACCGTTGTGCTGGCTTCGGCCGGCGACAAGAAGATCGAGGTCATCAAGGAAGTGCGTGCGATCACCGGTCTGGGCCTCAAGGAAGCCAAGGACCTGGTCGAAGGCGCTCCGAAGCCCCTCAAGGAAGGCGTCAACAAGGAAGAAGCCGACAAGATCAAGGCCCAGCTCGAGAAGGCTGGCGCCAAGGTCGAGCTCAAGTAAGCTCAATGCACAGCCCGGCGGCGCGGCATGGCTCCGCCGTCGGGGGTGCGATGGTTCTTCAGAAGTCGCGGCGAGGGCCTTGGGCCGATCGCCGCGGTTTCGTCCCGGAGGGCCGGGACACAGGAAAGTGTGGAGATCGTCCGGGTTCGCCCTTCGAATCTCCATATTGTCGTCCCATATCGGGGCGGCAGCACGGCAACACGGTTGAGGGCAGGGACGGCGAGCTCTTTGCGCGGCCGTTGGGAGATCAGCAATTTCGGGCTTTTTCGGTCCGTGACGAGATGTTGGGACGGGCGGATGCAGTGAGCTGCGCCGCACGTCGTTTTGCGTTCTCGACTGAAGCGTGCGCGTTTAGGACAAATGTCCCAAGCTGAAGCCGCCGACTGAGACCGCAGCGTAATTCACACCCGGGGCTGGTGCCAGCCCGTCCCGGAAGCATCGCCCCGGCGGGCGACGAAATGAGAGGCCACGATGGCGCAGCAGACGTTCACCGGTCGCAAACGCGTTCGCAAGTTCTTCGGTCACATTCGGGAAGTTGCCGAGATGCCGAACCTCATCGAGGTTCAGAAGGCGTCTTATGATCAGTTCCTGATGGTGGAGGAGCCCGCCGGCGGTCGCTTGGACGAGGGCCTGCAAGCGGTGTTCCGCTCGGTGTTCCCGATTTCGGACTTCTCCAACACCTCGATGCTGGAATTCGTGCGCTACGAGTTCGAGCCGCCGAAATATGACGTCGACGAGTGCCGCCAGCGCGGCATGACCTACGCTGCGCCGCTGAAGGTGACGCTGCGCCTGATCGTGTTCGATATCGACGAGGAAACCGGCGCCCGCTCCGTGAAGGACATCAAGGAGCAGGACGTGTACATGGGCGACATCCCGCTCATGACCATGAACGGCACCTTCGTCGTCAACGGCACCGAGCGCGTGATCGTCTCGCAGATGCACCGTTCGCCGGGTGTGTTCTTCGATCACGACAAGGGCAAGACCCACTCCTCGGGCAAGCTGCTGTTCGCCGCCCGCGTGATTCCCTATCGTGGCTCGTGGCTCGACATCGAGTTCGACGCTAAGGACATCGTGTTCGCGCGTATCGACCGTCGCCGCAAGATTCCGGTGACGTCGCTGATGTTCGCGCTCGGCCTCGATGCCGAAGAGATCCTGTCCACGTTCTACAACAAGATCATCTACAAGCGCACCAAAGAGGGTTGGCGCGTTCCGTTCGATGCCAGCCGCTTCCGTGGCTACACCACCAGCACCGACCTGATCGACGCCGACACCGGCAAGGTCGTGCTCGAGGCCGGCAAGAAGCTCACCGTGCGTGCCGCGCGCCAGCTCCAGGAAAAGGGGCTGAAGGCGCTGCGCATGACCGATGAGGACCTGATCGGCAATTACCTGGCCGAAGACCTCGTCAATCCGAAGACGGGTGAAATCTATGCCGAAGCCGGCGAAGAAATCACCGACAAGTCGCTGAAGGCGCTGAACGAGCAGGGCTACAAGGAACTGCCGCTGCTCGACATCGACCACGTCAATATCGGCCCCTACATCCGCAACACGCTGGCGGCCGACAAGAACATGACGCGCGAAGACGCGCTGTTCGACATCTATCGCGTGATGCGTCCGGGCGAGCCGCCGACCCTCGAGTCGGCCCAAAACATGTTCCAGTCGCTGTTCTTCGATCCGGAGCGCTACGACCTGTCCGCGGTCGGCCGCGTCAAGATGAACATGCGCCTCGACCTCGATGCGCCCGACACCCATCGCACGCTGCGCAAGGAAGACATTCTGGCCGTAATCCAGACCCTGGTCGGTCTGCGTGACGGCCGCGGCGAGATCGACGACATCGACCATCTCGGCAATCGCCGCGTGCGTTCGGTCGGCGAGCTGATGGAAAATCAGTATCGCATCGGTCTGCTGCGCATGGAGCGCGCCATCAAGGAGCGCATGTCGTCGGTCGATATCGACACCGTGATGCCGCAGGACCTGATCAACGCCAAGCCGGCTGCGGCCGCGGTGCGTGAATTCTTCGGCTCCTCGCAGCTGTCGCAGTTCATGGACCAGACCAACCCGCTGTCGGAAATCACCCACAAGCGCCGTCTCTCGGCGCTTGGCCCGGGCGGTCTGACCCGCGAGCGCGCCGGCTTCGAAGTCCGCGACGTGCATCCAACCCACTATGGCCGTATCTGCCCGATTGAGACGCCGGAAGGTCCGAACATCGGTCTGATCAACTCGCTGGCCACCTTCGCCCGCGTCAACAAGTATGGCTTCGTCGAGACCCCGTACCGCAAGGTCAAGGAAGGCCGCGTCACCGACGAGGTGGTGTATCTGTCGGCGATGGAAGAAGGCCGCTACGCGGTGGCGCAGGCCAACGTGCAGCTCGACGACAGCGGTCGCTTTGCTGATGATCTGGTGGTGTGCCGCGCTGGCGGCACCCGCGACGTGGTGATGATCCCGTCCGACCAGGTCGACTACATGGACGTGTCGCCGAAGCAGCTGGTTTCGGTCGCCGCGGCGCTGATCCCGTTCCTTGAGAACGACGACGCCAACCGCGCGCTGATGGGCTCGAACATGCAGCGTCAGGCCGTGCCGCTGGTGCGCGCCGAGGCGCCGTTTGTCGGCACCGGCATGGAAGGCGTGGTCGCCCGCGACTCGGGCGCCGCGATTGCCGCGCGCCGCACCGGCGTGATCGACCAGATCGACGCAACCCGCGTCGTGATCCGCGCCACCGAAGATCTCGATCCGACCAAGTCGGGCGTCGACATCTACCGGCTGATGAAGTTCCAGCGCTCCAACCAGTCAACCTGTATCAACCAGCGCCCGCTGGTGAAGGTCGGCGACATGGTGCGCAAGGGCGACATCATCGCTGACGGCCCGTCGACCGATCTCGGCGAGCTCGCGCTCGGCCGCAACGTGCTGGTCGCGTTTATGCCGTGGAACGGCTACAACTTCGAAGATTCGATCCTGCTGTCCGAGCGGATCGTGAAGGAAGACGTGTTCACCTCGATCCATATCGAAGAGTTCGAGGTGATGGCCCGCGACACCAAGCTCGGCCCCGAGGAAATCACCCGCGATATTCCGAACGTCTCGGAAGAAGCGCTGAAGAACCTCGACGAAGCCGGCATCGTCTATATCGGCGCTGAAGTTCGCGCCGGCGACATCCTGGTCGGCAAGATCACGCCGAAGGGCGAAAGCCCGATGACGCCGGAAGAAAAGCTGCTGCGCGCGATCTTCGGCGAAAAGGCGTCGGACGTGCGCGACACCTCGCTGCGCGTGCCGCCGGGCGTGCAGGGCACCATCGTTGAAGTGCGCGTGTTCAACCGGCACGGCGTCGATAAGGACGAGCGCGCGCTGGCGATCGAACGGGAAGAGATCGAACGCCTCGCCAAGGACCGCGACGACGAACAGGCCATTCTCGACCGCAACGTCTACGGCCGTCTTGCCGACCTGCTCGATGGTCGCCAGGGCATTGCCGGTCCGAAGGGCTTCAAGAAGGACACCAAGATCACCCGTGCGGTGCTCGAAGAGTATCCGAAGTCGCAGTGGTGGATGTTCGCTTCGCCGAACGACAAGCTGATGGCCGAAATCGAGGCCATGCGGAAGCAGTACGACGAGTCGAAGAAGGGCCTTGAACAGCGCTTCCTCGATAAGGTCGAGAAGCTGCAGCGCGGCGACGAACTGCCGCCCGGCGTGATGAAGATGGTCAAGGTCTTCGTCGCGGTGAAGCGCAAGATTCAGCCGGGCGACAAGATGGCCGGCCGTCACGGTAACAAGGGTGTGGTGTCGAAGATCGTGCCGATCGAAGACATGCCGTTCCTGGAGGACGGTACCCACGCCGATATCGTGCTGAACCCGCTCGGCGTGCCGAGCCGCATGAACGTCGGTCAGATTCTCGAGACCCATCTCGGCTGGGCCTGCGCGGGCCTCGGCAAGCGCATTGGTCAGACCATCGACGCGTATTATCAGAAGCAGGATCTCCAGCCGATGCGCGAGACCCTGAAGAAGATCTATGGCGACCACGAAACCATCCAGTCGCTGAACGACAACGAGCTGCTGGAGCTGGCCCGCAACCTGAAGCCCGGTGTGCCGATTGCCACCCCGGTGTTCGACGGCGCCAAGGAGACCGACATCGAAGAGATGCTCAATCTCGCGGGTCTGGATGCCTCCGGCCAGTCGACCGTCTATGACGGCCGCACCGGCGACGCCTTCGATCGTAAGGTCACGGTCGGCTACATCTACATGCTGAAGCTGCACCATCTGGTCGACGACAAGATCCACGCGCGTTCGATCGGTCCGTACTCGCTCGTCACCCAGCAGCCGCTGGGCGGTAAGGCGCAGTTCGGCGGCCAGCGCTTCGGTGAAATGGAAGTGTGGGCGCTCGAAGCCTACGGCGCGGCCTACACGCTGCAGGAAATGCTGACCGTGAAGTCGGACGACGTCGCCGGCCGTACCAAAGTGTACGAGGCGATCGTGCGCGGCGACGACACCTTCGAAGCCGGCATTCCGGAGTCGTTCAACGTGCTGGTCAAGGAAATGCGCTCGCTCGGCCTCAACGTCGATCTGCACAATTCCAAGATGACCGTCGCGCCGACCTCCGAGGCGGCGGAGTAACAGCAGCAGGGCGGCGCGAGCGCCGCCCTTTCAGCCTCGTCCGGTGCCGCGGCGCAAAGCTGTGGCGCGGGGCGGGGTGGTCCCGCGGTGGGCGCAACGGCAGCCCGGGACGATACGGCGCGCAGGTTTTTGAGATTCTGCAGCAGGCGTGGCGAGGCCTGCAGGCAAGGAGACGATGATGAACCAAGAGATTATGAATCTGTTCAATCCGACGACGCCGGCTCAGGTCTTTGACCAGATCCGCATCTCGATCGCGTCGCCGGAGAAGATTCTGTCGTGGTCCTACGGCGAAATCAAGAAGCCGGAGACGATCAACTACCGTACGTTCAAGCCGGAGCGCGACGGTCTGTTCTGCGCCCGCATCTTCGGGCCGATCAAGGATTACGAATGCTTGTGCGGCAAGTACAAGCGCATGAAGTACAAGGGCATCATCTGCGAAAAGTGCTCGGTGGAAGTGACGCTGTCGCGCGTCCGCCGCGAGCGCATGGGGCACATCGAGCTCGCCGCTCCGGTTGCGCACATCTGGTTCCTGAAGTCGCTGCCCTCGCGCATCGGCCTCTTGCTTGACATGACGCTCAAGGATCTCGAGCGCATTCTGTACTTTGAGTACTATGTGGTGCTCGAGCCGGGCCTGACTGCGCTGAAGGATCGTCAGCTGCTGTCGGAAGAAGAGTATCTGCGCGCCCAGGACGAATACGGCCAGGACTCCTTCACCGCCATGATCGGCGCCGAAGCGATCCGCGAGCTGCTGAAGGGTCTTGAGCTGGAGAAGCTCGAAGGCCAGCTACGCGCCGAGATGCAGGAGACCGACTCCGACATCAAGCACAAGAAGCTCGCCAAGCGTCTGAAGATCGTCGAAGCGTTCCGCTTCTCCGGCAACAAGCCGGAATGGATGATCATGACCGTGGTCCCGGTGATCCCGCCGGATCTGCGTCCGCTGGTGCCGCTCGATGGCGGCCGCTTCGCTACCTCGGACCTCAACGACCTGTATCGCCGCGTCATCAACCGTAACAACCGCTTGAAGCGGCTGATGGAGCTGCGCGCGCCGGACATCATCATCCGCAACGAAAAGCGCATGCTGCAGGAGGCCGTCGACGCGCTGTTCGACAACGGCCGCCGCGGCCGTGTCATCACCGGCGCCAACAAGCGTCCGCTGAAGTCGCTGGCCGATATGCTCAAGGGCAAGCAGGGCCGCTTCCGTCAGAACCTGCTCGGTAAGCGCGTCGACTATTCCGGCCGTTCGGTGATCACCGTGGGTCCGGAACTGCGCCTGCATCAGTGCGGCCTGCCGAAGAAGATGGCGCTCGAACTGTTCAAGCCGTTCATCTATTCGCGTCTCGACGCCAAGGGCCTGTCGACCACCGTCAAGCAGGCCAAGAAGCTGGTGGAGAAGGAGCGTCCGGAGGTTTGGGACATCCTCGATGAGGTGATCCGCGAACATCCCGTGCTGCTGAACCGCGCGCCGACGCTGCACCGCCTGGGCATTCAGGCGTTCGAGCCGGTGCTGATCGAAGGCAAGGCGATCCAGCTGCATCCGCTGGTCTGCTCGGCGTTCAACGCCGACTTCGACGGTGACCAGATGGCGGTGCACGTGCCGCTGTCGCTGGAAGCGCAGCTCGAAGCGCGCGTGCTGATGATGTCGACCAACAACATCCTGCACCCGGCCAACGGTCTGCCGATCATCGTGCCGTCGCAGGATATCGTGCTCGGCCTGTACTACCTGTCGATCCTGCGTGAAGGCCTGCCGGGCGAAGGCAAGCTGTACAGCGAGATGTCCGAGATCGAGCACGCGCTGCACGCCAAGGTCATCCACCTGCACACCAAGATCAAGTATCGCTGGTATGGTCAGGACGAGGAAGGCAATCCGGTCAAGCGCTTGATCGAGACCACGCCGGGCCGCGTGCTGCTCGGCCAGGTGCTGCCGAAGCACCCGAAGGTGCCGTTCGAGACCATCAACAAGCTGATGACCAAGAAGGAAATTTCTGGCGTCATCGATCAGGTCTACCGTCACTGCGGCCAGAAGGAGACCGTGATCTTCTGCGACCGCATCATGGCGCTCGGCTTCTACAACGCGTTCAAGGCCGGCATCTCGTTCGGCAAGGACGACATGGTGGTGCCGTCGTCGAAGTGGAAGATCGTTGAAGAGACCCGCTCGCTCGCCAAGGAATTCGAGCAGCAGTACAATGACGGTCTGATCACCCACGGCGAGAAGTACAACAAGGTCGTGGACGCCTGGTCGAAGTGCACCAAGAAGATCTCGGAAGACATGATGACCGAGATCTCTTCGGTCAAGAAGGGCAAGGGCGCCGAAGGCCAGATCAACTCGATCTTCATGATGTCGAACTCCGGCGCCCGTGGTTCGCAGGACCAGATGCGCCAGCTCGCCGGCATGCGCGGCCTGATGGCCAAACCGTCGGGCGAGATCATCGAGACGCCGATCATCTCGAACTTCAAGGAAGGTCTGTCGGTTCTCGAGTACTTCAACTCGACCCACGGCGCCCGTAAGGGTCTGGCCGACACCGCGCTCAAGACCGCGAACTCGGGCTATCTGACCCGCCGTCTGGTCGACGTGGCGCAGGACTGCATCATCACCGCGTCGGACTGCGGCACCTCGCTCGGCATCAAGATGCGCGCCATCGTTGACGCCGGCACCGTGGTCGCCTCGCTCGGCTCGCGTATTCTCGGCCGCACCGCGGGCGAGGACGTGCGCGATGCCGCCACCAACGAGGTGATCGTTGCCCGCGGCACGCTGATGGATGAAAGCCATGTCGATGCGCTGCAGCGCGCCGGCATCCAGGAAGTGAAGATCCGTTCGGCGCTGACTTGCGAACTGGTCAACGGCATCTGCGCCAAGTGCTACGGCCGTGACCTCGCGCGCGGCACCCCGGTCAACCACGGCGAGGCGGTCGGCGTGATCGCGGCGCAGTCGATCGGTGAGCCGGGCACGCAGCTGACGATGCGTACCTTCCACATCGGCGGCGCGGCGCAGATCAACGAACAGTCGTTCATTGAATCGAACTTCGAAGGCAAGATCGTCATCAAGAACAAGGCGATCGCCAAGAACAGCGAAGGCCATCTGGTCGCGATGGTGCGCAACATGGTGGTGGCGGTGGTCGATGCCGACGGCACCGAGCGCGCCACCCATCGTATCCAGTACGGCGCGCGCATGCGCGTCGACGAGGGCGATATGGTCAAGCGCGGCCAGCGCATCGCCGAGTGGGACCCGTACACCCGCCCGGTGCTGACCGAAGTGGAAGGCACCATCGGTTTCGAAGATCTGGTCGAAGGCCAGTCGATTTCGGAAACGCTGGACGAATCCACCGGTATCGCCAAGCGCGTGGTCATCGACTGGCGCTCCTCGCGTGGCGGCGCGGACCTGCGTCCGGCGATCGTCATCAAGGGCGCGGATGGCAAGGTGCTGAAGCTGGCGCGCGGCGGTGACGCCCGCTACATGCTGTCGGTCGACGCCATTCTGTCGGTCGACGTCGGCTCCCCGGTGAAGCCGGGCGACATCCTCGCCCGTATCTCCACCGAAAGCGCCAAGACCCGTGACATCACCGGCGGTCTGCCGCGGGTGGCCGAACTGTTCGAAGCCCGCAAGCCGAAGGATGCCGCGATCATCGCGGAGATCGCCGGCACCGTGCGCTTCGGCCGGGACTACAAGAACAAGCGTCGTATCTCCATCGAGCCGATGAACAAGGACGAGGAGACCCGCGAATATCTGATCCCGAAGGGCAAGCACATCCACCTGCAGGACGGCGACATCGTCGAAAAGGGCGATTTCATCGTCGAAGGCAATCCGGCGCCGCACGACATCCTGGCGATCAAGGGCATCGAGGAACTCGCGGCCTACCTGGTCAACGAAATCCAGGAAGTGTACCGGTTGCAGGGCGTGTTGATTAACGACAAGCACATCGAGGTGATCGTTCGCCAGATGCTGCAGAAGGTCGAAATCACCGACCAGGGCGAGACCGACATGATCGCGGGCGAACAGATCGACAAGATCGAGTTCGACCAGATCAACGCCAAGGCGAAGGAAGAGGGCAAGAAGATCGCGACCGGCACCCCGGTGCTGCTCGGTATCACCAAGGCCAGCTTGCAGACCCGCTCGTTCTTCTCGGCGGCGTCGTTCCAGGAGACCACCCGCGTGCTCACCGAAGCCGCGGTCAACGGCAAGATCGATCCGCTGGAAGGTCTGAAGGAAAACGTCATCGTCGGCCGGCTGATCCCGGCGGGCACCGGCGCCTCGATGGCCCGGATTCGCGAAGTCGCGGTGAAGCGCGACAAGCTGATCCTGGACGAGCGCGAGAAGCAGACGGCGGTCGTGCCGAATGTGCCGGAAGCCGAGCCGCTGGCGCTGCCGCCGGTCGAATAGCTCGTTGCGAGCCATTCCTAGTCAAACCGTTGAAAGGCCGGCGTCAGCCGGCCTTTTGACATTGAGGGACGATTTCCCGGGGCAGATTACGGCTTGTTCATCTTCCCTTCAGGTGCTTCACGCTCATGTGGACACTGACAACATAGCTTCGGATCGGCGGTCTTCCGCCCACATTCCGGGCTAGACGATTAGAAGGTTGGACGACTGCCGATTATCGGCCGATCCCCCCGAAACCTGATGGAAAATTGCCGTCGCTGCTCGCTGCAGCACGGTCATTCTGCGTCGAAAGAGAGCCATGTTCGATCTTGCAATTGTCGGCGGTGGTCCTGGCGGCTTGATGAGCGCCTGGTATCTGAAGAAAAAGCTCGGCGAGCTGTGCAAGGTGACGATTTACGAGGCTTCCGACCGCGTCGGCGGCAAGGTCGTCACCCGCACCTTCGATACCGCGCCGGCGATGTACGAGGCCGGTGTCGCCGAGCTGTATGATTACTCGATGACCGGGCCGGACCCGCTGCGCGAACTGGTGCAGCATTTCGGGTTGCAGACCATCCCGATGGACGCCGAGCAGGTGCAGCTCGACGGCGCGTTGATCAACGACGAGCCGGGCATGCGCAAGAAGTACGGCGACAAGACCGCCGATGCGATCCTGGCGTTTCGTAAGCGCTGCACCGAGGTGATCTCGCCGGTCGAGTACTATGAAGGCATCGGCGCCCACGACAACGACCATCCCTGGGCCTGGACTGATTGCGAAAAACTGCTCGACAAGGAAGTCGATGATCCGGTTGCCAAGCACTTCTTCAAGGTGATGGCGCGCTCCGACATCGCCACCGAGGCGCACAACACCAACGGCCTCAATGCGCTCAAGAATTTCGTGATGGATATCGACGGCTATATCGGCCTGTACTCCATCCAGAACGGCAATGAGCAGCTCATCGAATGCCTGCGCTCGGAGATCGACGCCGAGGTTAAGCTCAATCATCGCGTGCTTAAGGTCGGCAAGACCGAGGCCGGCCGCTATCAGCTCAACATGATGAACGGCAAGGGCCCGGAAACCCGGGACTTCGACCTGGTGCTGATGTGCCTGCCGCATAATTGGCTGGCGACCATTGCCTGGGGCAACGAGCAGCTGCGCCGCGCCATGGTCAAGCACGTCGCCTATTTCGACCGTCCGGCGCATTATCTGCGGGTGTCGATCCTGTTCGACTCGCCGTTCTGGGGCGATCAGATTCCCGGTTCCTGGTTCATGTCGGAGGCGTTCGGCGGCTGCTGCGTCTATAATGAAGGCTCGCGCCACGATGTCGGCCGCTACGGCGTGCTCAACTGGCTGATCCCGGGCTCGGATGCGCTCGCTTACGCCAATCTCAGCGATGCCGAGCTGATCGAAGCGGCGCTGAAGTCGCTGCCGTCGTCGCTCGGCGACGCCCGCGAGCATTTCATGGAAGGCAAGATTCATCGCTGGCTGTCGGCGGTGAACAGCATTCCGGGCGGCCTGCCGGTGCGCGATGTGATGACCAACCATCGCCCTGAGCCGAAGAATCACCCGGGATTGGTGATCGTCGGCGACTATATGTTCGATTCGACGCTGAACGGCCTGTTCGACTCCGCCGACGCCGCCACCGACATCATCCTGACCGAGGCGGTCAAGCTGCGCCGCGTCCGCGCCCAGCAGGGCAAGCCGATGTCGGACAAGATCGATGCCGACTATTTTCGGAATTATCGCGGGCAGGGGCCGTATCACCAGGTCTGGAACCAGTTCACCGATCCCGATTACCTGATGAAGCTGATCAGCATCATGTGGGATCGCAAGGACGGCTACCGGCTGCTGGTGGCGGGTTCGGCCAGCGGCGAGCTGGTCGGCGCCCTGCGTGACCGCGGCATCGATGCCTTCGGCGTCGAGAATAACCGCGGCATCCACGCCAAGACGCCGGAGGCGCTCAAGCCCTATAATTATCTCGGCTCGGTGGTCGAGCTGCCGTTCAAGGACAACGAATTCGATTTCGTGTTCGAGACCAGCCTGTGCCACATCGCCGACAACCGGGTGAAGAAGGCGATCGCCGAGCTGCATCGCGTGGTCAACACCGGCGTGGTGTTTGGCTCGGTGACCAGCGACATGCCGCCGGCCTTGATCGATCGCTACGACCTGCTGCGCGGCGTCAAGAAGCTCGGTACCTGGTGGGAGTGGTCGGAACTGTTCTTCAGCGCCGGCTTCGACCTCGCCATGCATCGCTGCGACCGCACTGACGAGGTGTGGGCCGCGACGCTGGCCGCCAATAAGGGCCCGGGCAATTGGTACGCCGACGCGGACAGCCTACGCTATTCGTTCTTCGACAAGGTCGTCGACGAGGACGAAGCGGAAGCCTAATCTGCCGCCGGGCCGGCCGCGACGACAGCGGCCCCCGGCGTCTCGCTGGCAGGGCGTGTTCCTGCCTAGCGCCTTGCCGGCCGGGCCATCGCCCGGCTGTCATGTTTCTTATTCGATTTTTTGACGGCGTCATTCGCCCAATCTTTGGTTCGTTCCATGGCGCGCAAGCCCCTTCCGCCGTCCGGCGACGAGGTCTCTCCGGAATCCGAAGCGGCTTCGCCGCTCGATGATCAATTTGCGATCAAGGTCGGCGCGGGGGCTAGCCCTGTGCAGGGAACCAAGCCGCTGGACGGCGAGACGCCGCCCGGGCTCGAGAAGACCACGGTCAAGCCGGCCGCCAAGCGTCCTGCCGACGATGATGACGATGATGACGATGACGACGAGGATGATGACGGTCCCGACGTCGACGATGACGATGACGACGAGCTCGTGGTGTTCACGGCGCGCGAGGCGGCGGGCGCGCTGGCCACTTTTGCAGGGTTCGTCCGGCCGTATCTGAGCAATTACAAGAAAGCGGTGACGTTCGTGGCATTCGGCCTGGTGGTCGAGATGCTGTTCAACGTCATCATGCCGCTCAGCCTGAAATATCTGATCGACGACGCGCTCGGCGAGGAGGATTTTGAGGCGCTGATCAAGATCCTGTCGGTGCTCGCGGTCGCCGGCATCATCACCTCGATCATTGCGATCTGGTATGAGCGCTGGGACGCGCGGCTGAGCGCCGCGGTGATATCCGATATCCGGCAGCGGCTGTTCGACCACGTGCAGAATCTGCCGTCGTCGTACTTCGCGCGCACCAAGCGCGGCGAAACGCTGTCGCGTTTCTCGATCGATCTGTCCGCGGTCGAAAGCGGCGTCAAAACTTTTGCCAACAGCGCCGCGCTGCCATTCATGGAGCTGATCGCCGGCATCATCCTGATGCTGTTCCTGAACTGGCAGCTCGCCGTGGTGGCGCTGCTGATCTTCCCGATCACCTTGATCGGCCCGCGCATTCTGACGCCGAAAGCGGTGCAGGCCAATTACGAGCAAAAGATCAACGAGGCAGCGCTGCTCGGCAATGTCCAGGAGAACATCGCCGCACAGGCGGTGGTGAAGGCGTTCAGCCTGCAGCGCCGTGCGGCCGGCTGGTTCGGCCGGCGCAATGACGAGACCCGGCTCAAGATGGCGCGCGCCACCTTCCTGTCGAGCATGGTGGAGCGCACCGTCACCATTGCGGTGCTGCTGCTGCACCTGGTGGTGCTGGCGATCGGCGCCTACCTCGCCACCAAGGGCCAGATCACGGTCGGCACCTTCGTGACCTTCGAGAGTGCGTTCTGGGAGGTGTCGTACAACATCGCCCATGTGATGCATTACATCCCGGTGTCGATCGCCTCAGCGGCCGCGGTGCGCCATATCGACGAACTGCTCGATGAGCCGACCCGCGGCGCCGACCGGCCGGGCGCGAGCGAACTGCCGCGCATCAGCCGCGACATTTCCTTCGAGCGCGTCAGCTTCACCTATGAAGGCAGCGAGCGGCCGGTGCTGGATCAGTTCAGCCTAAAACTCGATGTCGGCAAATCGATCGCCATTGTCGGGCCGAGCGGCTCCGGCAAGAGCACGCTGCTCAATCTGATTCTGCGGCTCTATGTGCCGGATGAGGGCAGGGTGACGATCGACGGCCACGACATCCGCAAGGTGACGCGCGAATCGCTGCGCAGTGGCATGGCCGTGGTGTTCCAGGAGAACATGCTGTTCAACATGTCGATTCGCGAGAACATCCGACTCGGCAAGGAGGACGCCACCGACAAGGAAGTCGAGCAGGCGGCCCGGCGGGCCGAGATCCATAAGTTCATTATGAGCCTGCCGCACAAATACGACACCGTGATCGGCGAACGCGGCGACACGCTATCCGGCGGCCAGCGGCAACGAATCGCGATCGCGCGCGCGATCGTGCGCAATCCGTCACTGCTATTGCTCGACGAGGCGACCTCGGCGCTCGACCAGACCACCGAGGCGGCGATCAACCGCACGCTGCTCAAGGTCGCCAAGGGCCGCACCATGATCTTCTCGACTCACCGGCTGACCTCGGTGGTCGACATGGACGAGATCATCGTGATCTCGGAAGGGCAGGCGGTCGAGCGCGGCAGCCACGCGGAGCTGCTGGCCAAGAACGGGCTGTATCGCAAGCTGTGGGACGACCAGAGCCATAAATCCGCAGCCTCGGCCGTCGATGATGACGACGATGATGATGAGTGAGAGCGTCGTCGATTCCAGCGACTGCGACCTCAACGCGCTGACTGAAGAATTGTAGATATCAGGTTTAGTTTCCGTGCGGCGTAGATGGAGCCGTCAACTGAAAGATGTGCGAAGTCACGATAGAACGATGTCACGCCGTCGTTTGTTTTACAGCGGCCATCCGCGCAAAAGGCTTCACTCAGCGAGATCACACTGAAATCATGTTGGTCGCTCGTGGATCTCAACTGTTCCAGGGTGCTTTGCTGTTTCCGTAAATACTCCTGTTCGGAGAAGCTGCAGTCTCTTGATGAACCGAGGGTAAGTCGATTGTCGAGCAGACGTTCGACACAGATCGAATAGTCGATGGCGGTGAATGGGGGAGGGGCGACATAAACGACTCGCTTGCCGGCTGCCTGGAGTGAGTGAACCGTCGAACCAATCCGATCGAAATTCGATGCCGAGGCGAGCACCACGTATTGAAGGTTCTCATCGGCGACGATGCGCTCTAGGACGGCGCGATTAAACGATTCGCATGAGTCGCCTCGTTCATTTCGGCCGGTATCTTGTTGCGAAAATGGCTCAAGTATCGGTGGGCAACTGCTTCGGGTCATTTGAATGATCCCGAGGCCGCGATCATCGGCGGCCAGTCCGGGAATGAGATGCATGGCAAAGCTGTCCCCCCACACGGCGATCGCGGGGGTGGGGCTGTTCTGACAGGCGGGGATTTTGCTCAGCACCCGTTGGTCGCAGATCGGGTCGAAGCCTGTGTTTGGGCGTCGGATTTCCGACCAGTCGCGTTGTTGGCTGGCCAGCGCAAGGTAGGACAGCGGAATTGCGAGTGCTGCCGCAATGAGCGTGAAGGAGCCCGCCAGCACAGGGGGCGATGGTCGAAGACAGGAGTGACGGATCGGGTTTTCGACCCAGCGGTAGAGTGCCATTGCAAGCGGGAAGACTGCGGCCAGCAATGACAGCCGAAGCAGCAACGGCGGCTCAGAAAAGTAGATGCTGTGTGCGAAGGCGAAGACCGGCCAGTGAACCAGATAAAGCGCGTAAGAGATATCTCCGACCCGTGCCAAGCCGTTCGCTAAGATCCCGCGACTCAGAATGGGTGGCTGGGTGGCGATCACCACTGCGGTCGCGAGGCAGACGATCACCGCGTCAGTCCGCGGATGCACCGGGTCGATGGATAATGCCGGCACCATGATCAAAACCAGCACCGCGCTTGTTCCAGCGACTGATCTTGCCAGTGTCGGTAGCCTTGGCAGTGGCGAAAGCGCCAGGAGGGCGCCGAGTGCCAGCTCCCACGCTCTCGCCGGCAGCAGATAGAAGGCAAAGCTGGGCTTACTGCGGGCAAACAGCATGCACAGCGCCAGACAGGTCAAGATTACCGCGATGACAACCGGACGGCGCAGCCGGGGCGGGGTGACCCACAAGATGAATGGGGCGAGCAGATAATACTGCTCCTCAACCGCCAGCGACCAAGTGTGCAGCAGTGGCTTCAAGGTCGCTGCGGTATCGAAATATCCTGCTTGCTGGGCCAGCACGAAATTGGCTGTGAAGGTGAGAGCGCCGAGCAGTTGTGAAATATATGAGCGCAGCTCGAGCTGGGTCAGGATCGCGCTCGCGAAGACGGAGGTCACAAGGAATGTGACAAAGGCTGCTGGCAGCAACCGCTTCGCTCGACGCCAATAGAAATCTGAAAATGAGAAGCGATCCTCGTCTAGCGAGCGGCAGATCAGGCCGGTGATCAGATATCCGGAGATGACGAAGAAGATGTCGACGCCGAGGTATCCGGCCTTGAGACCCAGACCTGCATGGTAGAACACAACGAGGAGGACTGCGATACCGCGCAGCCCTTGGATATCGAGACGCATACCGAATTGCAATTCTTAGTTGGTGCTGCAGTCGCCAATATCCTGATTCTTGTGCCGACGCGATCTTCATACGCCTAGTGAACGCATGGTCACTTCCGTTCAGCTTGAAGCCTCCTCAGATCAACAGGCGGAGGGGCCCTGAGTGTCGTCCGATTCTGCCGTTCCGATCGGAAAGGTGCTGCGCAATCGGGAGTCGCCACCGCCCGATCTGAGTCGCGGCGAGGGCGGTCGCGCCCTCTTTAATGATTCTCATATTCGAATCGTGCAGGCGGGCTGCGGCAGGGTCCGATTCTCGACCGTCACGCCGCCGTCATCTGCGGCGACTCGCCCTAAGATTGTGGCCGATGCGGTTTGCACGGGAGGAGTCGCGTGGCTGCCGAGCAGAGATCAGCGGTTTTCCGGCGGATTCCGCACCGCAGCGGCGCCGAACGCCGATCAAGGTCTGCTTAAGCCTTGACTTGCCGAGTCACGGCCGATAAAACCCGCCCACTCAACGACAGGCGGTGAGCGTCGCCTGCGTCGGAACGGATCACCCAATCGGGCACCAACCTCGACGTAAGATGCTCAAACGCTGTCGATTTAGCTAGGCAATGCCAGGACGATAGTCGTTCTCCAGAGCTTGTTCTCTGCAGATTGATTTCGGAAGCATGACCTCGGTGGAGACCATTTTGCGCGAGCAGGGTGGTCAGGATCGCGGTCCTCTGTGGCGTCGAAGCGCTTTCCGCCCAGCAATGGCCGGTCGGCGTTATTTCGCGTTGCGCGGATTTCTTCGCGTGGTGCGACTCATGGGGCGAGCAGCTCCGAACGAATTTGCGAAGCCGTTATGGCTTCGCGCGAACAAGGGTGAAGGCGAAGATGCCGACGATCAACCAGCTGATCGCTAATCCGCGCGTCGTACAGAAGTCGCGCAAGAAGGTGCCGGCGCTGCAGCAGTCGCCGCAGAAGCGTGGTGTCTGCACGCGCGTCTATACGACGACGCCGAAGAAGCCGAACTCGGCGCTCCGTAAGGTTGCCAAGGTTCGTCTGACCAATGGTTTTGAAGTGATCGGCTACATCCCGGGTGAGGGGCACAACCTCCAGGAGCACTCGGTGGTGATGATCCGCGGCGGCCGCGTCAAGGACTTGCCCGGCGTGCGCTACCACATCCTCCGCGGCGTCCTCGACACCCAGGGCGTCAAGAACCGTAAGCAGCGTCGTTCGAAGTACGGCGCGAAGCGTCCGAAGTAAGCGGGAATTTATCGATGTCTCGTCGTCATGCTGCCGAAAAGCGCGAAGTGCTTCCGGATCCGAAGTTCGGAAACATCGTCATCACCAAATTCATGAATTCGGTGATGTACGCCGGCAAGAAGTCGGTCGCCGAAACGATCGTCTATGGTGCCCTTGGCATCATTGAGACCAAGACCAAGCAGAACCCGCTCGGCGTGTTCGAGCAGGCGCTCGACAACGTCATGCCGACCATCGAGGTTCGCTCGCGTCGCGTCGGCGGTGCCACCTACCAGGTGCCGGTCGAAGTCCGCAGTGCTCGGCGCCAGGCGCTGGGTATCCGTTGGCTGATCTCGGCTGCGCGCAACCGCAACGAGAAGACCATGACCGAGCGTCTGTCGGCTGAGCTGCTCGACGCCTCCAATAACCGCGGCGCTGCCGTCAAGAAGCGTGAAGACGTGCACAAGATGGCGGAAGCCAACCGCGCGTTCTCGCATTACCGCTGGTAACGGCTAAGTCTCGGAATCGAGGATCATTCTATGCCCCGCGTTCATGCCATCGAGGACTACCGCAACTTCGGCATCATGGCTCACATTGATGCCGGCAAGACGACTACGACTGAGCGGATCCTGTTTTACACCGGCAAGAACCATAAGATTGGCGAGACGCACGAAGGCGCCGCCACGATGGACTGGATGGCGCAGGAGCAGGAGCGTGGCATCACGATCACTTCGGCTGCCACCACCGCTTTCTGGAACGGCAAGCGTCTGAACATCATCGACACGCCCGGCCACGTCGACTTCACCATTGAAGTTGAGCGCAGCTTGCGCGTGCTGGACGGCGCGGTGTGCGTGCTCGACTCCAACCAGGGCGTCGAGCCGCAGACTGAAACGGTGTGGCGTCAGGGCGACAAGTACAAAGTGCCGCGCATCGTGTTTGCCAACAAGATGGACAAGACCGGCGCGGACTTCTTCAAGTGTCTGAAGGACATCGTTGATCGTCTCGGTGCCAAGCCGGTTGCGATTCAGCTGCCGATCGGCGCGGAAAACAACTTCCGCGGCGTGATCGATCTCGTCCGCATGAAGGCGATTGTCTGGGACGACGAGGCGCTCGGCGCCAAGTTCCGCGACGATGAAATTCCGGCCGACATGCTCGATCAGGCCAAGGAATATCGTGAGAAGATGATCGAGGCCGCCGTCGAACTCGACGACGATGCCATGGCCGCCTATCTCGAGGGCAACGAGCCCGACGTCGATACGCTGAAGAAGCTGATCCGTAAGGCGGTTCTGTCCGGCGCCTTCTATCCGGTGCTGTGTGGCTCGGCCTTCAAGAATAAGGGCGTGCAGCCGCTGCTCGACGCCGTTGTCGACTACCTGCCGTCGCCGGTTGACGTTCCGGCGATCAAGGGCATCGATGCCGACGGCAACGAGGTGCTGCGCAAGGCCGACGACAAGGAGCCGCTGTCGCTGCTCGCGTTCAAGATCATGGACGACCCGTTTGTCGGCACCATCACCTTCTGCCGCATCTACTCGGGCGTTCTGCTCAGCGGCACCGGCGTGGTGAACTCGACCCGCGAAAAGAAGGAGCGCATCGGCCGCATGCTGCTGATGCACGCCAACAACCGCGAAGACATCAAGGAAGCCTATGCCGGTGACATCGTCGCGCTGGCCGGTCTCAAGGAAGCGCGCACTGGCGACACGCTGTGTGACCCGGCGCATCCGGTGATCCTGGAGAAGATGGAATTCCCGGATCCGGTGATCGAGATCGCCATCGAGCCGAAGTCGAAGGCCGACCAGGAAAAGCTGGGCGTGGCGCTGGCCAAGCTCGCTGCTGAAGATCCGTCGTTCCGCGTGTCGACCGACCTCGAGTCGGGGCAGACCATCCTCAAGGGCATGGGCGAACTGCATCTCGACATTAAGGTCGACATCCTGCGGCGGACCTACAAGGTCGATGCCAACGTCGGCGCGCCGCAGGTGGCGTTCCGTGAGCGCATCAGCCAGCGCGCTGAAGTGGATTACACCCACAAGAAGCAGACTGGTGGTACGGGTCAGTTCGCGGCGGTGAAGTTCATCGTCGAGCCGAACGAGCCGGGCAAGGGTTACGAGTTCGAGTCCCGCATCGTTGGTGGTGCGGTGCCGAAGGAGTACATCCCGGGCGTCGAAAAGGGCATCGAGAGCGTGCTGTCCTCGGGCGTGGTCGCCGGCTTCCCGGTGGTCGACGTCAAGGTGGCGCTGATCGACGGTAAGTACCATGACGTCGACTCGTCGGCGCTGGCCTTCGAAATCGCGTCGCGTGCGGCGTTCCGTGAGGCTCTGCAGAAGGGTCGCTCGGTGCTGCTCGAGCCGATCATGAAGGTCGAGGTGGTGACGCCGGAAGATTACACCGGTTCGGTGATCGGTGACCTGAACTCGCGGCGCGGCCAGATCCAGGGCCAGGACATGCGCGGCAACGCCAACGTGATCAACGCGATGGTGCCGCTGATGAACATGTTCGGGTACGTCAACAACCTGCGTTCGATGAGCCAGGGTCGCGCGACCTTCACGATGCAGTTCGACCACTACGCGGAAGCGCCGGCCAATGTGTCGGCTGAAGTCCAGAAAAAGTTTGCCTGAGTGTCGTCGGCGAGAGCTAGCGACTGAACGGAGAGAGCGATGGCTAAAGCAAAGTTTGAACGTACGAAGCCGCATTGCAACATCGGCACGATTGGTCACGTTGACCATGGCAAGACGTCGCTGACGGCGGCGATCACCAAGGTTTTGGCGGAGACCGGCGGCGCGACGTTCACGGCGTATGACCAGATTGACAAGGCGCCGGAAGAGAAGGCTCGCGGCATCACCATTTCGACCGCGCACGTTGAGTACGAGACGCAGAACCGTCACTACGCGCACGTCGACTGCCCCGGCCACGCCGACTACGTGAAGAACATGATCACCGGCGCGGCGCAGATGGACGGCGCGATCCTGGTCGTGTCGGCGGCTGACGGCCCGATGCCGCAGACCCGCGAGCACATCCTGCTGGCGCGCCAGGTCGGCGTTCCGGCGCTGGTGGTGTTCCTGAACAAGTGCGACATGGTCGACGATCCGGAACTGCTCGAGCTGGTCGAGATGGAAGTGCGCGAGCTGCTGTCCAAGTACGACTTCCCGGGCGACGACATTCCGATCATCAAGGGTTCGGCGCTGGCTGCTCTTGAGAACAGCAACCCGAAGCTCGGCCATGAGGCGGTGCTGGAGCTGATGAAGGCGGTCGACGCCTACATCCCGCAGCCGGAGCGTCCGGTTGACCAGCCGTTCCTGATGCCGGTGGAAGACGTGTTCTCGATCTCGGGCCGCGGCACCGTGGTGACCGGCCGTGTCGAGCGTGGCATTCTGAAGGTTGGCGACGAAATCGAAATCGTCGGCATCCGCGACACGCAGAAGACCACCTGCACCGGCGTTGAAATGTTCCGCAAGCTGCTGGACCAGGGCCAGGCTGGCGACAACATCGGCGCGCTGCTGCGCGGCACCAAGCGTGAGGACGTCGAGCGTGGCCAGGTGCTGTGCAAGCCGGGTTCGGTGAAGCCGCACACCAAGTTCAAGGCTGAAGCCTACATCCTGACCAAGGAAGAGGGCGGCCGCCACACCCCGTTCTTCACCAACTACCGTCCGCAGTTCTACTTCCGCACCACCGACGTGACCGGTGTTGTGCACCTGCCGGAAGGCACCGAGATGGTGATGCCGGGCGACAACATCGCGATGGAAGTGCACCTGATCGTGCCGATCGCGATGGAAGAGAAGCTGCGCTTCGCTATCCGCGAAGGTGGCCGCAC
>NZ_QJTI01000019.1:0-15617 GCF_003217325.1 Rhodopseudomonas faecalis | reverse complement strand
GATGCCGGGCGACAACATCGCGATGGAAGTGCACCTGATCGTGCCGATCGCGATGGAAGAGAAGCTGCGCTTCGCTATCCGCGAAGGTGGCCGCACCGTCGGCGCCGGCGTGGTCGCCTCGATCATCGAGTAAGAGAAGCGAATAGCAACGGTGGATGGCGGACTGATCAAGGTCTGTCCGTCATCCGCCTTTCACTACTCACTACTCGCTTTTCATAGAGAGAAACGGCAATGAACGGCCAGAATATTCGCATCCGCCTCAAGGCGTTCGACCATCGGATTCTCGATACGTCGACCCGAGAGATCGTGAATACCGCGAAGCGTACCGGCGCGCAGGTCCGTGGACCCATCCCGCTGCCGACGCGCATCGAGAAGTTCACCGTCAACCGTTCGCCGCACGTCGATAAGAAGAGCCGCGAGCAGTTCGAGATGCGCACCCACAAGCGTCTTCTCGATATCGTCGATCCGACGCCGCAGACCGTCGATGCTTTGATGAAGCTCGACCTCGCCGCGGGCGTCGACGTCGAAATCAAGCTCTAAGCATTTTGGATCCCGTCCGAACCAACGGACAGAAAGAACAGGAAGCACGCCGATGCGCTCCGGAGTGATCGCACAAAAGGTCGGGATGACGCGGGTCTTTACGGAGACCGGCGAACACATCCCCGTGACCGTGCTCAAGCTTGGCAATTGCCAGGTGCTCGCCCACCGCACCATGGATACTAACGGTTACGTGGCGCTGCAGCTCGGCTCCGGCTCGCGGAAGACCGTGTACATGCCGAAGGCTGAGCGCGGCCAATTCGCCGCTGCCAAGGTTGAACCGAAGCGCAAAGTCGCTGAATTCCGGGTTTCGGAAGACTCGGTTATTCCGGTTGGCGCCGAGATCCTCGCGGATCATTTCGTCGTCGGTCAGTTCGTCGACGTCACTGGCACTTCGGTCGGTAAGGGTTTTGCCGGCGGTATGAAGCGCTGGAACTTCGGTGGTCTGCGCGCCACCCACGGTGTCTCGGTCTCGCATCGTTCGATCGGTTCGACCGGTGGCCGTCAGGACCCGGGCAAGACCTTCAAGAACAAGAAGATGCCCGGTCACATGGGCGTCGATCGGGTCACGACCCTGAACCTGCGCGTGGTGCAGACCGACGTTGAGCGCGGCCTGATCCTCGTCGAGGGCGCGGTGCCGGGCTCGAAGGGCGGTTGGATTTCGGTGCGTGACGCGGTGAAGAAGGCATTGCCGGAAGGCGCGCCCAAGCCGGGCAAGTTCCGTCTGGCCGGTGACGGCGAACAGGCGGCTGCTGCTCCGGCGGCCGAGCAGGAGGGTGCGTGAGATGGAATTGAAAGTCACCACGCTCGAGGGTAAGGACGCCGGTTCCGTCCAACTCTCGGACGAGATCTTCGGTCTCGATCCTCGCGCCGACATCATTCAGCGTTGCATCATCTGGCAGCTCGCCAAGCGCCAGGCGGGCACGCACAAGACCAAGGGGCGTGCGGAAATCGCGCGCACCGGTAAGAAGATGTACAAGCAGAAGGGCACCGGCGGCGCCCGTCACGGCTCGAAGCGCGTCCCGCAGTTCCGCGGCGGTGGTCGTGCGTTCGGTCCGGTGGTTCGCTCGCATGCCATCGACCTGCCGAAGAAGGTGCGTGCGCTCGCTCTGAAGCACGCGCTGTCGGCTAAGGCCAAGGACGGCGGTCTGATCGTGATCGATCAGGCGACGATGGAAAGCGCCAAGACCAAGGCTCTGATCGGCAACTTCGCCGGTCTCGGCCTGACCAGCGCGCTCATCATCGATGGGGCCGAGCTCAACGCCGGTTTCGCGATGGCGGCGCGCAACATTCCGAACATCGACGTGCTGCCGATTCAGGGCATCAACGTCTATGACATCCTGCGCCGTCAGAAGCTGGTGCTGACCAAGGCGGCGGTTGATGCGCTGGAGGCGCGGTTCAAATGAAAAACATCGACCCGCGCCATTACGACGTCATCGTCGCGCCGGTGGTGACCGAAAAGGCCACCATGGCTTCTGAGCACAACAAGGTGGTGTTCAAGGTCGCCGGCAAGGCCACCAAGCCGCAGATCAAGGAAGCGGTCGAGAAGCTGTTCGACGTCAAGGTCAAGAGCGTCAACACGCTGGTGCGCAAGGGCAAGAGCAAGGCCTTCCGCGGCACCTTCGGGACGCAGTCCGATTCCAAGCGTGCGATCGTGACCCTCGAAGAGGGCCACCGCATCGACGTCACCACCGGTCTCTGAGGCGGATACGACGATGGCATTGAAGAAGTTTAATCCGACGACGCCGGGCCAGCGCCAGCTGGTGATGGTCGATCGTTCCGCGCTGTACAAGGGCAAGCCGGTCAAGGTTTTGACCGAAGGCAAGAACTCGAACGGCGGTCGCAACAACACCGGACGCATCACCGTGCGTTTCCGCGGCGGCGGGCACAAGCAGACCTACCGTCTGGTCGATTTCAAGCGCACCAAGGTCGACGTCCCGGCGACCGTTGAGCGTCTGGAATACGATCCGAACCGCACCGCGTTCATCGCGCTGATCAAGTATGCGGACGGCGAGCAGTCGTACATCCTGGCGCCGCAGCGCCTGGCCGTGGGCGACACCGTGATCGCCGGCGCCTATGTCGACGTGAAGCCGGGCAACGTCATGCCGCTGGGCAACATGCCGATCGGCACCATCGTCCACAACGTCGAGATGAAGATCGGGAAGGGCGGCCAGCTGGCTCGTTCGGCCGGCACCTATGCCCAGATCGTCGGTCGCGACCACGACTACGTGATCCTGCGTCTGAACTCGGGCGAGCAGCGCCTGGTTCACGGCCGCTGCACCGCCTCGATCGGTGCGGTGTCGAACCCGGACCACATGAACACCTCGATCGGCAAGGCCGGTCGTACCCGTTGGCTCGGCCGTCGCCCGCATAACCGCGGCGTCGTCATGAACCCGATCGACCATCCGCACGGCGGCGGTGAAGGCCGTACCTCGGGCGGTCGCCACCCGGTCACCCCGTGGGGCAAGCCGACCAAGGGCAAGAAGACCCGGTCGAACAAGTCGACCGACAAGTTCATTCTCATCAGCCGCCACAAGCGGAAGAAGTAAGGATAGCCGGACATGGTTCGCTCAGTCTGGAAAGGCCCGTTTGTTGAGGGCTCTCTGCTGAAGAAGGCGGATGCCGCGCGCGCGTCTGGTCGTCACGACGTCATCAAGATCTGGAGCCGTCGCTCGACCATCCTGCCGCAATTCGTCGGGCTGACCTTCGGCGTCTACAACGGTCATAAGCACGTGCCGGTGTCGGTGAACGAGGAAATGGTGGGTCACAAGTTCGGCGAGTTCTCGCCGACCCGGACCTTCCACGGCCATGCTGGCGATAAGAAAGCCAAGAAGGCTTGAGGACGGAGTCATGAGCAAACCAAAGCGCGAACGGAGCCTCCCGGATAACGAGGCCAAGGCCGTCGCCCGCATGCTTCGGGTGAGCCCGCAGAAGCTGAACCTGGTGGCGCAGCTCATCCGCGGCCGGAAGGCTTCGGCTGCGCTGGCTGACCTGCAGTTCTCGCGCAAGCGGATCGCGGTCGATGTCAAGAAGTGCCTGGAATCGGCTATCGCCAATGCCGAGAACAACCACGATCTCGACGTCGATGATCTGATTGTGTCAGAGGCTCACGTCGGCAAGGGAATCGTGTTGAAGCGTTTCGCTGCGCGCGGCCGTGGTCGCTCGGGCCGTATTTTCAAACCATTCGCGCAACTGACGATCGTGGTTCGTCAGGTTGAAGCGAGCGCTTAAGAACGGGCGCAGGAGACAACGATGGGTCAAAAGATCAATCCGATCGGGCTGCGCCTGGGCATCAACCGGACCTGGGATTCCCGTTGGTTCGCTGGCAAGGCTGAGTACGGCAAGCTGCTGCACGAGGACGTCAAAATCCGCGCAGTGCTGCAGAAGGAGCTGAAGCAGGCTGCTGTGGCGCGCATCGTGATCGAGCGTCCGCACAAGAAGTGCCGCGTCACCATCCACTCGGCTCGTCCGGGCGTGGTGATCGGCAAGAAGGGCGCGGACATCGACAAGCTGCGCAAGAAGGTGGCCGAAATCACCTCCGCCGACGTGGTGATCAACATCGTCGAAATCCGCAAGCCGGAGCTCGATGCCACGTTGGTCGCCGAATCGATCGCTCAGCAACTCGAGCGCCGCGTGGCGTTCCGTCGCGCGATGAAGCGGGCGGTGCAGTCGGCGATGCGTCTCGGCGCCGAGGGCATCCGTATCAACTGCTCGGGCCGTCTCGGCGGCGCTGAAATCGCTCGTATGGAGTGGTATCGCGAAGGCCGCGTGCCGCTGCACACGCTGCGCGCCGATGTCGATTACGGCGTGGCGACTGCGTTCACCACCTTCGGCACCTGCGGCGTCAAGGTCTGGATCTTCAAGGGCGAGATCCTTGAGCACGATCCGATGGCGCAGGACAAGCGGATGGCCGAAGGCGACAATTCGCGGCCGCGCCGCGACGCCGCCTGATCGGTCAGACAGAAAGTTTGAGGGCGTAAAGCCATGATGCAACCAAAGAAGACGAAGTTTCGCAAGGCGCATAAGGGCCGCATCCACGGCGTTGCGTCCTCGGGTGCGACGCTGTCGTTCGGCCAGTTCGGGCTGAAGGCGATGGCTCCGGAGCGCATCACGGCGCGTCAGATCGAGGCGGCGCGGCGTGCGCTCACCCGCCACATGAAGCGCGCCGGCCGTGTCTGGATCCGCATTTTCCCGGACCTTCCGGTGTCGAAGAAGCCGGCCGAAGTCCGCATGGGCTCCGGCAAGGGTTCGCCGGAATTGTGGGTCGCTCGCGTCAAGCCGGGCCGCGTGATCTTCGAGATCGACGGTGTCAACCAGGAGATCGCCCGCGAGGCGCTCACCCTTGCCGCTGCCAAGCTGCCGATCAAGACGCGCTTCGTGGCGCGCATTGCCGAGTAGGGACCAGGTCATGGCCGAGATGAAAGTCGCCGACATCCGCGCGATGAGTGAAGATCAGATGGACGAAGCGATCGGAAATCTGAAAAAGGAACGCTTCAATCTGCGTTTCCAGCGTGCTACCGGGCAGCTCGAGGATACCTCGCGGCTGCGTGAAGCCCGCCGCGATATCGCACGCATCAAGACCATTGCCGCGCAAAAGCGCGCTGCGAAGAAGTAAGGGGCCGACATGCCGAAACGTACGTTGCAGGGCGTGGTCGTCAGCGACAAGCAAGCAAAAACGGTTGTGGTTCGCGTCGATAGGCGCTTTACACATCCGCTGTACAAGAAAACGATTCGCCGTTCGAAGAACTATCACGCTCACGACGAGAACAACGAGTTCAAGCCGGGTGATGTGGTTTGGATCGAAGAGAGCAAGCCGATCTCGAAGTTGAAGCGCTGGACGGTGGTCCGGGGCGAACCGAAGAAAACCGCCTAAGCGCACCTTTGCGCATCAGAGAGAGGACGAGGTGCATCAATGATTCAGATGCAGACCAACCTCGACGTGGCCGATAATTCCGGCGCACGCCGTGTTATGTGCATCAAGGTGCTGGGAGGTTCCCGCCGCCGTTATGCCACCGTTGGCGATATTATTGTCGTGTCGATCAAGGAAGCCATCCCGCGCGGGAAGGTGAAGAAGGGCGACGTGATGAAGGCCGTTGTGGTGCGGGTCCGCAAGGACATCCGCCGCGCCGACGGCTCGGTGATCCGTTTCGACCGCAATGCGGCCGTGTTGATCAACAACCAGTCGGAGCCGATCGGCACCCGTATTTTCGGGCCGGTGCCGCGCGAGCTTCGCGCCAAGAACCACATGAAGATTATTTCGCTCGCGCCGGAGGTGCTGTGATGGCTGCCAAGATCCGGAAGGGTGACACTGTGATCGTGCTGACCGGTCGCGACAAGGGTCGCACCGGCGAGGTGTTCGAAGTTCGTCCCAGCGACAACAAGGCGCTGGTCCGTGGCGTGAACATCGTGAAGCGTCATCAGAAGCAGACCCAGGCGCAGGAAGGCGGCATCGTCTCTAAGGAGGCGCCGATCCACCTGTCCAACATCGCGATCGTCGGCAAGGACGGCAAGCCGACTCGCGTGGGCTTCAAGATTCAGGCGGATGGCAAGAAGGTCCGCGTTGCCAAGCGCTCGGGAGCAGAGATCGATGGCTGAGACCGCTTACATTCCGCGTCTTCGCTCGGAATACGACCGTAAGATTCGCAGCAAGCTGACCGAGCAGTTCGGCTACGCCAACGTCATGCAGGTTCCGCGCCTGGACAAGGTCGTGCTGAACATGGGCATCGGCGAAGCCGTCAACGATCGCAAGAAGGCCGAGCAGGCTGCTGCCGACCTCGGGCTGATCGCCGGCCAGAAGCCGGTGATCACCTATTCGCGGATGGCGATCTCGACCTTCAAGCTGCGCGAGAATCAGCCGATCGGCGCCAAGGTGACGCTGCGTCAGGCGCGGATGTACGAGTTCATTGATCGCCTGATCACCGTCGCGCTGCCGCGCGTGCGAGACTTCCGCGGTCTGAACCCGAAGAGCTTCGACGGCCGTGGCAATTATTCGCTCGGCATCAAGGAGCACATCATTTTCCCCGAAATCGATTTCGACAAGATGGGGGAGACGTGGGGCATGGACATCACGGTCTGCACGACCGCGAAGACCGATGAGGAAGCCCGCGCGTTGTTGACCGCTTTTAATTTCCCGTTCCGGCAGTGAGAAGCTGATCAGCCTCTCAAACGCGGAAACCCAGGAGCCAAGCATGGCGAAGAAGAGTTCAATCGAGAAGAATAACCGGCGCAAGAAGATGGCCAAGAATGCGGGCCCGAAGCGCGAGCGGCTGAAGGCGATCATCGCCGACAAGTCGAAGCCGATGGAAGAGCGGTTCGCCGCCACCCTGAAGCTGGCTGAGATGCCCCGCAATTCGTCGGCTACCCGCATCCGCAATCGTTGCGAGCTGACCGGCCGTTCCCGCTCGGTGTATCGCAAGAACAAGCTTAGCCGTATCGCGATCCGCGACCTCGGCTCGCGCGGCCTGGTTCCGGGCCTCGTGAAGTCAAGCTGGTAAGGAGGCGGAGATGTCAACGCACGATCCAATCAGCGATCTGATCACCCGCATCCGCAACGCGCAGATGCGTAACAAGTCGAAGGTTTCGACCCCCGGATCGAAGATGCGGGCCAACGTGCTCGAAGTGCTGAAGACGGAAGGCTACATCCGCGGCTATGCCACGGTTGAGCACGCATCCGGCCGCAGCGAGATCGAAATCGAGCTGAAATACTTCGACGGCGAGCCGGTGATCCGTGAGATCTCCCGCGTGTCGAAGCCGGGCCGCCGTGTCTACGCTTCCGTGAAGAACCTGCCGCGCGTGAACAACGGTCTCGGCATTTCTGTGTTGTCGACGCCGAAGGGAATCATGGCCGACCACGACGCACGCGATGCGAATGTTGGCGGCGAAGTTCTCTTCACGGTGTTCTGAGGAAGGATTAGCCATGTCACGTGTTGGCAAAAAGCCCGTCACGGTCCCCTCGGGAGTCACCGCGAGTGTCGAGGGCCAGACCGTCAAGGTGAAGGGCCCCAAGGGCCAGCTGCAGTTCGTCGTTCACGACGACGTCGAAGTGAAGTTCGCGGACGGAGCTGTCACCGTTGCGCCGCGCTTCGAAACCAAGCGGGCGCGTTCGCTGTATGGCACCGCGCGCGCTCAGGTTGCGAACCTGGTCGAGGGCGTCACCAAGGGCTTTGAGAAGAAGCTCGAAATCACCGGCGTTGGCTATCGCGCCGCGTTGCAGGGCAAGAACCTGCAGCTCGCGCTCGGTTATAGCCATGACGTGGTGTATCCGATCCCGGAAGGCATCGCGATCACCGTGCCGAAGCCGACCGAAATCAACGTTGCCGGCATGGATGCCCAGCAGGTTGGTCAGGTCGCCGCGGAAATCCGCAGCTATCGTCCGCCGGAGCCGTACAAGGGCAAGGGCGTGCGTTACGCCAACGAGTTCATCTTCCGCAAGGAAGGCAAGAAGAAGTAACGGAGCCGGTCATGTCCAAAGCGAATGTTACGAATGCCCGGCGCAAGCAGCGTGTTCGGCTGGCGCTGCGTCGTACGGCCAATGGTCGTCCGCGGTTGTCCGTTTTCCGCTCGTCGAAGCACATCTACGCCCAGGTGATCGACGATCAAAAGGGGGTGACGCTGGCCTCCGCTTCATCGCTGGAAAAGGCGATGCGCGAAGCCGGCAACACCGGAGCCAACATCGATGCCGCCAAGGCGGTAGGCAAGCTGTTGGCAGAGCGTGCCGTTCAGAACGGCGTCAAGGAAGTGGTGTTCGACCGCGGCGGCTACCTTTATCACGGCCGCATCAAAGCGCTGGCGGACGCGGCTCGCGAGAGCGGGCTGACCTTCTAAGATTTTGGGTTCGTACGGACATTGAGGATAAGGGGCGAATGCCCCTCAAGGATTGGAAAACACATGTCAGGTGAACGCGAACGCGGTGGACGCGACCGGGCCCCCCGGGAGGAGCGCGACAGCGAATTCGTCGACAAGCTCGTCCACATCAATCGTGTGGCGAAGGTCGTCAAGGGCGGTAAGCGGTTCGGCTTTGCAGCGCTGGTTGTGATCGGCGATCAGAAGGGCCGGGTTGGTTTTGGTCACGGCAAGGCGCGCGAAGTGCCGGAAGCGATCCGCAAGGCCACCGAGGCCGCGAAGCGCAACCTGACTCGCGTTCCGCTCCGTGAGGGCCGCACCCTGCATCACGACATCGCTGGCCGTCATGGCGCGGGCCGTGTCTATCTGCGCGCGGCGCCGGCTGGTACCGGCATCATCGCGGGTGGCCCGATGCGCGCCGTGTTCGAAACGCTCGGCATCCAGGACGTGGTTGCCAAGTCGGTCGGCTCGTCGAACCCGTACAACATGGTTCGCGCCACCTTCAACGCGCTGAAGCATCTGGATTCGCCGCGCTCCGTGGCGGCTCGCCGCAACATCAAGGTTTCCACTCTGCAGGCTCGCCGCATCGGCGGCGACGCTGAAGTGGCGGCCGACTAACACGATGGTGCGAACCGGATTGGCGTGATACGCCATCCGGGTTTCGCGCCGCTCAATGAGACGCGATCTGGAGTTGATGACGATGGCCAACGCCGCAAAGACAATCAAGGTCATGCAGACCGCCAGCGCAATCCGCCGCCATCACTCGCAGCGGGCGACGTTGGTTGGCCTGAAACTGAACAAGATCGGCCGTATTTCCGAGCTTCAGGACACTCCCGAAGTTCGCGGCATGATCGCAAAGGTTCCCCATCTCGTTCGCATCGTCGACGAAAAGTAAGGAGACAGGGCGATGAAGCTCAGCGAGATCGCCGACAACGCCGGCGCGCGCAAGAAGCGGATGCGCATTTGCCGCGGCATTGGTTCGGGCAAGGGTAAGACCGGTGGTCGCGGCGGCAAGGGCCAGACCGCGCGTTCGGGCGTGCGTATCAAGGGTTTTGAAGGCGGCCAGATGCCGCTGCATCGGCGTCTGCCGAAGCGCGGCTTTAACAACATCTTCCGCATCGAATACGCCGAGATCAATCTCGACCGTTTGCAGGAAGCTGTGGATGCCAAGGCGGTTGACGCTGGCGCCGTGGTCAATGCCGAGGCTCTGGTGGCGGCCGGTGTGGTGCGTCGCGCCAAGAACGGCATCCGTCTGCTCGGTCGCGGTGAACTGACCGCGAAGCTGAACATCGAGGTGCACGGCGCCACCAAGTCGGCGATCGCTGCGGTCGAGAAGGCTGGCGGCACCGTGAAGATCCTGGCGCCGGTTCAGGCCGAAGGCGAAGCGGCGTAATCTCCAACAGGCCGCTTGCAAAAGCGGCCTGCTGATCGCCGAACGATCGATTTTCAGGACGCCGTACACACCTTGATGTCCGGCTTCCGCCGCATGCCCCCACGGGGGCATGGCGGTGCGGGCGGCCCAGGAGAAAGCCGAATATGGTCTCTGCAGCGGAACAACTCGCAGCAAACCTTAATTTTTCCGCGCTCGGGAAGGCGGAAGAGCTCAAAAAACGAATTTGGTTCACGCTCGGTGCGCTGCTGGTGTACCGGCTGGGAACCTATGTGCCGCTCCCGGGTATCGATCCCAACGTCTGGGAACAGGTGTTCAAATCACAAGCCGGCGGCATTTTGGGCATGTTCAACATGTTCGCCGGCGGCGGCATCAATCGCATGGCGATTTTTGCCCTCAACATCATGCCGTACATCTCGGCATCGATCATCATTCAGCTCCTCACCACCGTCTCCAAGCAGCTCGAAGCGCTGAAGAAGGAAGGCGAGGCGGGTCGCAAGACCATCAATCAATACACGCGCTATCTGACCGTGGTGCTCGCCACCGCGCAGGCCTATGGCATTGCGGTTGGTCTGCAGGGCGCGGGTAACGTTGTCGCCGAGCCGGGCGTGTTCTTCCTGGTCTCGACCACCGTGACGCTGACCGGCGGCACCATGTTCCTGATGTGGCTGGGTGAGCAGATCACCTCGCGCGGCATCGGCAATGGTATCTCGCTGATCATCTTGGCCGGTATCGTCGCCGAACTGCCCGCCGCGCTGGCCGGCATGCTGGAACTCGGCCGTCAGGGCGCGCTGTCCACCGGCCTGATCCTGATCGTGCTGGTGATGGCCGTGGCCGTGATCGCGTTCATCGTGTTCATGGAACGCGCTCAGCGCCGGCTGCTGATCCAGTATCCGAAGCGCCAGGTCGGCAATAAGATGTTTGAGGGCCAGTCCTCGCATCTGCCGCTCAAGCTCAACACCTCGGGCGTGATCCCGCCGATCTTTGCGTCGTCGCTGCTGCTGCTGCCGGCCACCATCGCGAACTTCAACACCGGCACCGGTCCGGAGTGGTTCCAGTGGGTCGTCACCCAGTTTGGGCACGGTCGGCCGCTGTTCCTGATTTTCTACATCGCGATGATCGTGTTCTTCGCGTTCTTCTACACCGCGATCGTGTTCAACCCGACCGAAACCGCGGACAATCTGAAGAAGCATGGCGGCTTCATTCCGGGCATCCGTCCGGGCGAGCGCACCGCCGAGTACATCGATTATGTGCTGTCCCGTATCACCGTGGTCGGCGCAGCCTATCTCGCGATCGTCTGTTTGATCCCGGAAGTTCTGATTTCCTACGCCTCGGTGCCGTTCTATTTCGGGGGAACGTCATTGCTGATCGTGGTCAGCGTGACCATGGACACCGTCGCGCAAGTGCAGGGCTATCTACTGGCGCACCAGTATGAGGGCCTGATCAAGAAGTCGAAGCTGAGGGGCCGACGTAAATGAGACTGATTCTTCTCGGGCCGCCGGGGGCCGGCAAGGGAACGCAGGCGCAGCGGCTGGTTGAACGTTACAGCATCGTTCAATTGTCGACCGGCGACATGCTGCGCGCCGCCGTCGCGGCCGAAACGGCGATCGGCCTGAGGGCCAAGGACATCATGGCTTCGGGCGGGCTGGTGCCCGACGAGGTGGTGGTCGGCATCATTTCGGACCGGCTCGAGCTCGACGACGCTGAGAATGGTTTCATCCTTGACGGTTTCCCGCGCACCGTGCCGCAGGCTGAGGCGCTCGACGAGCTGCTGTCGAGCAAGGGCATCGAGCTCGACGCCGTGGTCGAGCTGAAGGTCAATGAAGGCGCGCTGCTGGAGCGCGTCGAGAATCGCGTCGCCGAGATGCGCGCGCGTGGCGAAGAGCCGCGTGCCGACGATAATGCCGAAGCGCTGGCCAAGCGCCTGGCGTCGTATCGCGCTCAGACCGAACCGCTGGTTCAATATTATTCCGAGCGCCGCAAGCTGCTGACCGTCGATGGCATGATGACCATCGAGGAGGTCACCAAGGAAATCGAGCGGCTGCTGAACGCCGTGACCGCTGGTGATTCGAAGCCGGCGCGCCGGTCGGCCAAGCCGAAGGCCGCGAAGGCCAAGCCCGCGAAAGCCAAGGCTGGTAAGGCCAAGGCTGGTAAGGCTTCCAAGGAAGCGACCGCTGAGACCGCTAAGCCGAAGGCTGCCAAGGGCGCCAAGGCGGACAAGGCTGCCAAGCCCGCTAAGGGCAAGGCGGTGAAGGCCAAGGCCGCCAAGGCTAAGCCGGCCAAGGCCGTTAAGGGCAAGGCTGTTAAGGGCAAGGCCGCGAAGGCTGACGTCGCCAAGGCCAAGGCTGCGAAGGGCAAGACTTCTAAGGTCAAGGCGCCCAAGGCCAGCGCGTCGAAGGCCAGCGCGTCGAAAGCTAAGGCTGGCAAAGCCAAGGCCGGCAAGGCGGTCAAGACCCTGAAAAAGGCGGTCAAGGCGCCGAAGGCCAGCAAGAACAGCGCCAAAAATACGGCGAAGCCGGTTGCAAAGTCTGGACACAAGGCCGGACTCAAGGGCAAGAAGGCCACCGCCAACAGCAAGGCGCCGGTTGCGAAGGTGGGCAAGACCGCCGGGAAGGCCAAGGCACCAAGCAAAAAGGCACCAAGCAAAAAGGCGCCGAGCAAAAAGGCCGCCGCCAACAAAAAGGCGGTTGCCAAGACGGCGACGAAGGCGGTTCGCAAGACCGCTGGAAAAGCTGGTCGGAGCTCCACGAAAAAGCGGGGCAAAGCCTAGCAGCGGTTGACGAAACCGAGTCGAGTCCAGTATGAGGGGCGCATTCTGTCGGAATTTCAGACGATGCCTAGCCCTGAGAGTTGAGGGGAAAGGCGTCGTGTTCGCGTTGCGAACAGCCGCCTGAGTTAGCGACAAGAACTGCCGGTCGGATGGCCGGCGACAGGAGAGAAGTCTGTGGCCCGTATTGCCGGCGTAAACATTCCGACCAACAAGCGCGTTCTGATCGCGCTGCAGTATATCCATGGCATCGGCCAGAAGAACGCCGCTGACATCATGGAAAAGGTGAAGATTCCCGCGGACCGTCGCGTCAATCAGCTGACGGACCAGGAAGTCTTGCAGATCCGCGAAGTCATCGACCGCGACTATCTCGTCGAGGGCGACCTGCGTCGTGAGACTGGCATGAACATCAAGCGCCTGATGGACCTCGGCTGCTATCGCGGCCTGCGCCATCGTCGCGGCCTGCCGGTGCGTGGCCAGCGGACCCACACCAATGCGCGTACGCGCAAGGGTCCGGCCAAGGCGATTGCCGGCAAGAAGAAGTAAGTCGGCGAATTTTGACGGCGGGTGGCGAGGGGGACGTTGTCCCGTTCTCCGCCCGCTGTTCCCTATTCGCTTTTGTGGTGTAGCCGCTGGCGTTACGGCGGCGTTTGAGATCTCTAGAAAGGTAAGCAATGGCCAAGGAAGCCACCCGCGTTCGTCGTCGTGAGCGTAAGAACATCGCGTCGGGCATCGCCCATGTGAACTCGTCGTTCAACAACACCACCATCACCATCACCGACGCGCAGGGCAACACCATTGCCTGGTCGTCGGCCGGTACCATGGGTTTCAAGGGGTCGCGCAAGTCGACCCCCTATGCGGCGCAGGTGGCTGCTGAAGACGTGGCCAAGAAGGCTCAGGAACACGGCATGCGCACCCTCGAGGTCGAGGTGGCGGGTCCGGGCTCGGGTCGTGAATCGGCGCTGCGCGCGCTGCAGGCCGCTGGCTTCACCGTGACGTCGATCCGGGACGTGACCTCGATCCCGCACAATGGTTGCCGTCCGCGGAAGCGTCGTCGGGTCTAAATGTTTCAGCCGCCGGCAGCCCAGCTGCCGGCGGGCTCCGCTATTTTCGCGCGGCCGCGTCCGCAGCCTCCAACGCCAGACACTCTCGATGGCATGGGTGAAACAGTGACGATCCAGAAAAATTGGCAAGAACTGATCAGACCGAACAAGCTTCAGGTCACCCCGGGCAGCGATCCGTCCCGTCTTGCGACCCTGGTTGCCGAACCGCTTGAGCGTGGTTTTGGCCAGACGCTCGGCAACGCGCTGCGCCGTGTGCTGCTGTCGTCGCTGCAGGGTGCCGCTGTGCAGTCGGTTCATATCGACGGCGTGCTGCACGAGTTCTCCTCGATCGCCGGCGTGCGCGAGGACGTCACCGACATCGTGCTGAACATCAAGGACATCTCGATCAAGATGCAGGGCGAAGGCCCCAAGCGCATGGTCGTGAAGAAGCAGGGTCCGGGCACCGTCACCGCTGGTGACATCCAGACCGTCGGCGACATCGTGGTGCTCAATCCGGAGCTCGCGCTGTGCACGCTCGACGATGGCGCCGAGATTCGCATGGAATTCACCGTCGACACCGGCAAGGGCTACGTTGCCGCTGAGCGCAACCGTCCCGAGGACGCGCCGATCGGCCTGATCCCGGTCGACAGCCTGTACTCGCCGGTCAAGAAGGTGTCGTACAAGGTCGAGAACACCCGCGAAGGTCAGATCCTCGACTACGACAAGCTGACCATGACGGTTGAGACCAACGGCGCCATCACGCCGGAGGACGCCGTGGCCTATGCCGCGCGCATCCTGCAGGATCAGCTGAACGTGTTCGTCAACTTCGAAGAGCCGCGCAAGGAAGTCACCCAGGAGATCATCCCGGATCTGGCGTTCAACCCGGCGTTCCTCAAGAAGGTCGACGAGCTCGAACTGTCGGTGCGTTCGGCTAACTGCCTGAAGAACGACAATATCGTCTACATCGGCGACCTGGTGCAGAAGTCGGAAGCGGAAATGCTGCGCACCCCGAACTTCGGCCGCAAGTCGCTGAACGAGATCAAGGAAGTGCTGGCCCAGATGGGGCTGCATCTCGGCATGGAAGTGCCGGGCTGGCCGCCGGAGAACATCGATGAGCTGGCCAAGCGCTTCGAAGATCACTACTGAGCGAATAGCGAGTAGGGGGTAGCGAATAGAGAATATCTATTCGCTACTTGCTGCTCACCATTCACTTCCACCGGGCGAACGCAGGAAGCCCACCTGAGCAACGTGTCCGACGAACCGTCGTGACCACTGAAGTCAAGGAATACGAAAATGCGTCATGGTAAGGTTCATCGGAAGCTCAATCGCACCGCCGAACACCGCAAGGCGATGTTCGCCAATATGTGCGCTGCGCTGATCAAGCATGAGCAGATCGTCACCACGCTGCCGAAGGCCAAGGAACTGCGCCCGATCGTCGAAAAGCTGGTGACGCTCGGCAAGAAGGGTACGCTGGCTGCCCGCCGTCAGGCGATCAGCGAGATGCGCGACGTCGATCAGGTCAAGAAGCTGTTTGACGTGCTGGCGCCGCGCTACAAGGAGCGTCAGGGCGGCTACACCCGCATCATCAAGGCCGGCTTCCGCTACGGCGACAACGCCGCGATGGCGGTGATCGAATTCGTCGATCGCGACATCGAAGCCAAGGGCAAGGACTCTGGTCAGATCGAGGAAGCCGAAGCGGCGTAAGCCACGCTTCCAAGCTGAATTCGTGAAAAGGCGGCGCTGCGCAGCGCCGCCTTTTTTCGTTGGTGCCGCGCCGCCAACCCGCCACGTTGCAGCATCACGTCATCGCATGAATATACCAACGGCTCCTACCATTGACTCGTCATGCCCGCGCTTGTTGTTTAGCCCGGGGACATGTCGGACACCTGTTCGGGGACATCACTGACACTTTTGGGCGTGGTCAAGTCGATCGTTGCGACTGACCACGATCCGAAGAAGATTCCATAGCGACCGTCCTGGTCGAGCGGCCGCACGGCGAGGCGTTCACCGCGCAAGGCGCGTGGCACCTGCCAGAGGC
>NZ_QJTI01000018.1 GCF_003217325.1 Rhodopseudomonas faecalis | reverse complement strand
ATCACCGCTCTGCAGATAGCGGTTGTAGTACTTCCGGAAGGTTTGCGAGCACGTGCCGTGATGACGGTAAAAGTCGCCCACTCGACGGAATTGGGTCGAGCGACCTTCCTTCACCGCCTCGTACTCGGCGATCAGAAAACGCCACTTCTGGATGTAATTCCGTTCGATCGTCCGATCAAAGCTATTGTCACGCATCGAAGCCTCCCTGAAGGGCGGATTCGATCACCGAATTGTTGAACATGCACAATTGCGAGCGTAGCGAAGTAATCCAGATCAAGGGCCATGCCTTGCAAAGCCCTGCACTGAATAGCTTCCTCGCAACTCAGCAGGACGGTGAAGTCCCGACCGTTTTGGTGCGCAGCCGCATATGCAGCACGCAGCTGCAGCCTTGCGGATGGCTGGCGAGGTTCGGCGCCTCATCCTCGGCGATCGGGCCAGCCGGCTCGCCGCGCGCGGGCTGATAGTTGAGCACCGGCGACAGCCAGCGCTCGGCCTCAGCCACGGTCCAGCCCTTGCGCTCGGCATAATCCTCGACCTGATCGCGCTCGATCTTGGCGACGCCGAAATAGAAGCTCTCGGGATGGCCGAAATACAGGCCCGACACCGAAGCGGTCGGCCACATCGCAAAACTCTCGGTCAGCGCCACGCCGACCTTGCGTTCGGCATCGAGCAGACGGAACAACGTCGCCTTTTCGGTGTGGTCGGGCTGCGCCGGATAGCCCGGCGCCGGGCGGATGCCGCGATAGCTTTCCGAGATCAGCTCCTCGCCGGACAGCTTTTCATCGGGCGCTGTGCCCCAAAATTCGATGCGCACCCGCTGATGCATGCGCTCGGCAAAGGCTTCGGCCAGCCGGTCGGCCAGCGCCTTGATCATGATCGACGAATAATCGTCATTGGCGTTCTTGTACTTCTCCGCCAGCTCGTGCTCGCCGATGCCGGCGGTGACCACGAACGCGCCGAGATAATCGGGCACGCCGCTGCCCTGCGGCGCCACGAAATCGGCGAGCGCGGCATTGGCGCGGCCCTCGCGCTTTTCGAGCTGCTGACGCAGCGTGTGCAGCGTTGCCACCGGGGTCGAGCGGCTGTCATCGCTATAGAGCACAATGTCGTCGCCCTGCGCCTGCGCCGGCCAGAACCCGATCACCGCCTTGGCGGTGAACCATTTGCCCGCAACGATCTGCTTCAGCATGACCTGCGCGTCAGCAAAGAGCGTGCGCGCCGCTTCGCCGACCACCTCGTCATCGAGGATCGCCGGGAACCGGCCATGCAGATCCCAGGCGCGGAAGAACGGCGTCCAGTCGATGTAGTCGCAAAGCTCGGCCAGCGAATAATCGTCAAACACCTTGGTGCCGAGGAAGGACGGCCTGACCGGCTTGGCAGCGGCCCAATCGATCTTGAAGGCGTTGGCGCGCGCGCTGGCCAGCGACAGCCGCTTCTTGTCGGCCTGGGCGCGGGCATGGGCCGCGGCGATCTTGGCGTAATCGGCGCGGATCTCGGCGGCGTAAGCCTGCTGCTTCTCGGGCGACAGCAGCGAGGCGGCGACGCCGACCGCGCGGCTGGCGTCATTGACATGCACCACCGAGCCATCGGGATAGTTCGGCGCGATCTTGACCGCGGTATGCACCCGGCTGGTGGTGGCGCCGCCGATCAATAGCGGTGCCTTCAAGCCGTTGCGCTGCATTTCCGAGGCGAGGAAGCTCATCTCGTCAAGCGAGGGCGTGATCAGGCCGGACAGGCCGACGATGTCGGCATTCTCGCGCTTGGCGGCCTCGATGATGGTCGCCGCCGGCACCATCACGCCCAGATCGACCACCTCGAAATTGTTGCACTGGAGCACGATGGTGACGATGTTCTTGCCGATGTCGTGCACGTCGCCTTTGACGGTGGCGATCACCATCTTGCCGGCCGAGGTGCGACCCGTGCTGGCGCTGGCAGCCTTCTCGGCTTCCATGTACGGCATCAGATAGGCGACCGCCTGCTTCATCACGCGCGCCGACTTCACCACCTGCGGCAAGAACATCTTGCCCTCGCCGAACAGGTCGCCGACCACATTCATGCCGGCCATCAGCGGCCCTTCGATGACATGCAGCGGCCGCTCGGCCTTTTGCCGGGCTTCCTCGGTGTCCTGCTCGATGAATTCGGTGATGCCGTGCACCAGCGCGTGCGATAGCCGCTGCTCCACCGGCCATTCACGCCAGGCGAGATCGGCTTCCTTTACCTGCTTGCCCTGGCCGCGATATTTTTCGGCGAGCGCCAGCAGCCGCTCGGCGGCGCCAGGATCGCGGTTCAGCACCACGTCTTCGCACACCTGGCGCAGCTCGGGATCGATGTCGTCATAGACGATCATCTGACCGGCATTGACGATGCCCATGTCCATGCCGGCGCGGATGGCGTGATACAGGAACACCGAGTGCATCGCCTCGCGCACCGGCTCATTGCCGCGGAACGAGAACGACAGATTGGAGACGCCGCCGGAAATATGGGCGTGCGGCAGGTTCTTGCGAATCCAGCGCGTCGCTTCGATGAAATCGACGCCGTAATTGTTGTGTTCCTCGATGCCGGTCGCGATCGCGAACACGTTGGGATCGAAGATGATGTCTTCCGGCGGGAAACCGACCTGATCGACCAGAATGCGATAGGCGCGCTGACAGATCTCGGTCTTGCGCGCGTAAGTATCGGCCTGGCCCTTTTCGTCAAAGGCCATCACCACCACCGCGGCGCCGTGGCGGCGCGCGATCGTGGCTTCGTGGATGAATTTCTCTTCGCCTTCCTTGAGCGAGATCGAGTTGACCACCGGCTTGCCCTGCAGGCATTTCAGGCCGGCTTCGATCACGTTGAACTTTGAGCTGTCGACCATCACCGGCACCTTGGCGATGTCCGGTTCGGCAGCGACCAGATTGAGGAAGTTGATCATCGCCGCTTCGGAATCGAGCAGGCCTTCGTCCATATTGACGTCGATGATCTGCGCGCCGCTCACCACCTGGTCGCGCGCCACTTGCAGCGCGGTGGCGTAGTCGCCTTCGGAAATCAGCCGGCGGAAGCGCGCCGAGCCGGTGACGTTGGTGCGCTCGCCGATATTGACGAATGGGATGTCAGCAGTCAGCTCGAATGGTTCGAGGCCGGACAGCCGCAGCCGCGGTTCAATGGTCGGCACGGCGCGCGGCTTATGCGGCGCCACCGCCTTGGCGATCGCGGCGATATGGTCCGGCGTGGTGCCGCAGCAGCCGCCGACGATGTTGACCAGGCCGTCGCGGGCAAACTGCCCGACAATGCCGGCCATGTGCTCGGGCGTTTCGTCATACTGGCCGAATTCGTTGGGCAGGCCGGCATTGGGATAGGCGCACACCAACGTGTCGGCAACGCGGCTGAGATCGGCGATATGGGCGCGCATGTCCTCGGCGCCGAGCGCGCAGTTGAAGCCGATGCTGGTCGGCTTGGCATGACGCACCGAATTCCAGAACGCTTCCGGCATCTGGCCGGACAACAGGCGCCCGGATTTGTCGGTGATGGTGCCGGAGATCATCACCGGCACGTCGATGCCGCGTTGCTCGCAAATCTCGGTGATCGCGTATAGCGCCGCCTTGGCGTTCAACGTGTCAAAAATGGTTTCGACCAGCATGATGTCGGCGCCGCCGTCGAGCAGGCCGTTGATCTGCTCGCTATAGGCGATGCGCAGATCATCGAAGGTCACGGCACGGTAGCCGGGATTGGCGACGTCCGGCGAGATCGAGGCGGTGCGGTTGGTGGGGCCGATCGAGCCGGCGACAAAGCGCGGCTTGCCGTCTTCGGCTTGCACGGTGTCGGCGGCGCTGCGCGCCAGCCGCGCGCCCTCGCGATTGAGCTCATAAGCGAGCTCGGACAGATCGTAATCGGCCTGCGCGATCGAGGTCGAGGAGAAGGTGTTGGTGGCGACGATGTCGGCGCCGGCCCGCAGATATTGGGCGTGAATGGTTTCGATCGCCTGCGGCTGGGTCAGGATCAACAGGTCGTTGTTGCCGCGCAGATCGCGGTGAAAATCCTTGAAGCGCGCGCCGCGGAACGCGGCCTCATCGAAGTTGAGGCGCTGGATCATGGTGCCCATTGCACCGTCCAGCACCAAAATACGCTCGCGGGCGAGGGCGGTCAGAGCAGCGCGCTTGGCAGAAATGGGAGAGGTCATATTAGGCAGCTTTCTTCGCGCCCGTCGGACGGATGCCGAGCAGATGGCTGATGGCGAACACCAGGTCCGCGCGGTTCATGGTGTAGAAGTGGAAGGCATCGACGCCGTGCTTGGCGAGCTTGTGCACCTGGCCGGCGGCGATGGTGGCGGCGACCAGCCTGCGGGTCTCCGGATCGTCGTCGAGCCCTTCAAATTGTGCGGCGAACCAGGCCGGCACTGTGGTGCCGGCGCGGGTCACAAAGCCATAGGCCTGCTTGAAATTGTGCATCGGCATGATGCCGGGCACGATCGGAATGGTGATGCCGCGGGCGCGCACCCGGTCGAGATAACGGAAATACAATTCGTTATCGAAGAACACCTGGGTGATGGCGCGGGTCGCGCCGGCGTCGATCTTGGCTTGCAGCGTATCGATATCGGCATCGAAATCGCGGCTCTCCGGATGCTTTTCCGGATAGGCCGACACCGTCACTTCGATTTCGGGATAGGTGCGCTTGATGCTGGCGACCAGCTCGGCCGAGGTCTGGTAGCCTTGCGGATGGGCGACATAGGGCGTGCCGATCCCGGTGGTCGGGTCGCCGCGCAGCGCCACGATATGGCGCACGCCGATCTCATGATAGCGCCGCACCACCTCGTCGATATCGGCCCGGCTGGCGTTGACGCAGGTCAGATGCGCGGCCGGCGTCAGATCGGTCTCGGCAATGATGCGGGCGATGGTGGCGTGGGTGCGCTCGCGGGTCGAACCGCCGGCGCCATAGGTCACCGACACGAAATCCGGGTGCAGCGGCGCCAGCCGGTTGATGGCCTCCCACAGCGAACGCTCCATCTCCTCGGTCTTCGGCGGGAAGAACTCGAACGAGATCGAAGGCCGGGTGGCGATGGCGGGCATCACGTCGCTCATTTTCAAGTTAGCTCCAAAGGCGCCCGGTTAGGCGAATCTCACACACGCTCAGTCCCTGCTGGGCAAGCGTGCCGCATTGTACGAAACGGTTGATTACTGAAATAGCCCACCCCGGACATTTACGGGTTGGGAATTTGCCCACCATTCCGGGTTTTGCGCCGGTGGATGCGATGATGGATCGATAGAGTGGGCGGGGCGCGTTTTCGGGTGTTTCAGTAAATATATCGAAAAATCAAAGAAGATAGCCGGGTTCCGGAGCTGGAATCGGGCTGTGAATGCAGGTGGGAAACGTGCCGGGTAGATTTGGTTCAGCCGAAACTGCCCAATGAGGTTTGGCGCCGCGGTCGCTCGCGGGTGGCCGGGACGAGCCTGATTGGGTGGGCAATAAGGTAAGTGAGGCGCTGGCGCCGGGGGCCGCGCTATTGATCAAGCCGCAATGCGGACTGCCGGGCCGCGCGCGGTCCGGCTGAAGACGGCGGCTGCGTCAGCTGTGCAATATGCCAGGTCAGGCGGTCTGGTCGTCGCCGATGGTGGCGCGGAACGGATGGGCGCGATAGACGCCGACGATCCGGAATTCGCGCGAGAAGAATTTCAGCTCGTCGAGCGCGAAGGCTAGGCCGCGGTCTTCGGGATGGCCTTCCACGTCGGCATAAAACTGCGTGGCAAAGAAGCTGCCATCGACCATGTAGCTTTCCAGCTTGGTCATGTTGACGCCGTTGGTGGCAAAGCCGCCGAGCGCCTTGTACAGCGCGGCCGGCAGGTTGCGCACCCGGAACACAAAGCTGGTGATCAACTGACCGGAGTCCTGCGCCGCCCAGCGCGGCGTGCGCGACAGCATCACGAACCTTGTGGTGTTGTGGGTCTCGTCCTCGATGTTCTCGATCAGAATATCGAGGCCATAGATTTTGGCGGCCAGCGGCGAGGCGATCGCGGCGCAGCTCTTGTCGCCGCGCTCCGACACGACCCGCGCCGAGCCGGCGGTGTCGGCGGCGACGATCGGCCGAAAACCGTGCTTGCGGATGATGCGGCGGCACTGGCCGAGCGCGTGCACGTGGCTTTCGACGGTCTTGATATCGCTGAGCTTGGCGCCGGGCAGCGCCATCAATTGATGATGGATCGGCAAAAACCACTCGCCGACGATGTGCAGGCCCGAGGTCGGCAGCAGGTGATGAATGTCGGCGACGCGGCCGGCCACCGAATTCTCGATCGGGATCATGCCGAGATCGACTTCGCCCGAGCTGATCGCCGACAGCGCGTCTTCAAAGGTGGGGCAGGGCAGCGCCTCGACATCCGGAAAAGCTTCCGCGATCGCCAAATGCGAGTTGGCTCCCGGTTCCCCCTGGAATGCGATTTTCATGGGCTTGGTCATAGCACCTGTACCAGTCGTTGCGGCCGTGCCGATTTGGCGAGGTCAGTGTTGGGATGAGAAAAAGCGGCGGGCGGTTTCGAGGTCCGCCGGGGTATCGACGCCGCGCGGCACCTCATCGACCAAGCCGACATCGATGCGCATGCCGGCTTCGATCGCGCGCAATTGTTCGAGCCGCTCGCGCTGCTCGAGCGGCGACGGCGGCAAGCCGATGAAGCGCTGCAGCGCGGCGCGGCGATAGGCATAGAGGCCGATATGGTGATAGCGCGGCCCCTCGCCCCAGGGCGCGGTGGCGCGCGTGAAATACAGCGCGCGCAGCCGGCGCGGCGCCAGCGGCGAGCCGATCACCTTGACCACGTTGGGATTGGTGGCCTCCTCGTCGCTATGAATCTCGGCGGCGAGGGTGGCGATCTCGACCTGCGGGTCCGTGAGCGGCGCCAGCACCGCGCGGATACTGTCCGGCTGGATGGTCGGCACGTCGCCCTGCACATTGATCACGATCTCGACCTTGCCGTCGGGGTCGAGCGTACCCAGCGCTTCGGCGATCCGGTCGGAGCCAGAGGGATGATCGGCGCGGGTCATCACCACCTGGCCGCCATGAGCTTTGACCACCGCGGCGATTTCGTCGGTGTCGGTCGCGACCGCAACTGGGCCGATGCCGGCCGCTTCGGCGCGGCGCAGCACCTGAACCACCATCGGCAGCCCGGCGATATCGAGCAGCGGTTTGCCGGGCAGGCGGGTCGCGGCCATGCGCGCCGGGATCAGGATCAGGGTCGAAGATGAGGACATGGTGTCGGAGATGAGATGTGCCGTGGAACCCGCAGCCGCCCCGTGTGTTGTTGAGACCGCTCGGGTTTTGGCGGCGATGGGAAAGGCAGTGTCCTTATACGGGTTGCCTCTGCCCCGGCAAATCGATATCTGGTTGCATGGGTAAGATGCAAATGCATCCAAAAAGCAAAAATGAGTGGTGTACCGCCTCGGCCTGGAAACCGGCAGCAGAGGCCGCAGGACACGCTGAAGGAGTTGCCGCCAATAGCCCGATAGCGACACGCCCAACGATGCCTTGACGAACATCGAGGGCCGACCAAGGACACGCCCGCCATGGATTCGTTCGAGCTGAACAAGATCGTGGGTGCGGTGCTCGGCACCTGCTTGGTGTTGCTGGTCTCCAACATGACTGCCAAAGCCATCTTCCGCGCCGAACCGGCGCCGGACAGCATGGTGGTCGCCGCCAAGCCAGCGGAGCCGACCGGCGCGCCGCAGGGCACGCCAGCGCCGTCAGAGCCGATCGACAAGCTGCTGCAGACCGCCTCGATCGACAAGGGCGCCACCGCCGCCAAGAAATGCGCGACCTGCCACACGTTTGAAAAGGGCGGACCCAATCGCACCGGGCCGAATCTGTTCGGCGTGGTCGATCGAGCGCGCGCCGCCGTGCCCGGCTTCAATTATTCGGCGGCCATGAAGGCGGCGGGTGGTTCCTGGGACATTGAAGAGTTGAACGCCTTCATCGCCAGCCCCAAGGGCACCGTGCCCGGCACGGCGATGTCGTTTGCCGGTATCCCCAAGGACGGCGAGCGCGCCGATTTGATCGCCTATCTGCGCAGCCTGTCCGATCAGGCCGCGCCGCAGCCAGGCCCGCCGCCGACGGCCTCGAACTAGGCGGCAGCGCGCCACAGGCTCGGGGCGCGGGCCGAATCACGGCCTGCGGCTTCATGCGGCTTGTGTTGTCTCGGGGCGCGCGCTGTGATCGAAGGAGAACAGCCTTGGTGCCGCGCCGATCGCGGCGCGCTCAAAGCCGCAATCGTCAAGCTCGACCTGCCGCGGGCTGGCGCGTCGCTGCCATGTCGCTGCCATGTCGCGGCCTGCTAGCGCAGCGCATCGGCCTGCGCGGAATTTGAAAGCGGTTTGCCCTGGGCGGACGCACCGACTAGATTTGTGGACGTGCTGCACATAAACGGCGGATTCCCCGCATTGAGTCTCCGTCCAGGCCGGAAGCACCGGCAATCAGAGGATCCACCATTGGCCGTCACGCGACGACATCTCCTTCAGGGCGCGGCGTTCGCAGCCGCTGCACCGGCTTTGGGCCTTGGCGGCGTCAATGCACTGCTGGCGAGTTCAGCGCAGGCCAGTTCCTCCGGCCATCCGTGGCGCCATGGCCTGTCGTTGTTCGGCGACCTAAAATACCCTCCCGGCTTTAAGCGCTTTGATTACGTCAACCCCAACGCGCCGAAGGGCGGGGTGGCGCGGCAGATCTCGCTCGGCACCTTCGACAGCTTCAATCTGGTGGTGGCGGGCGTCAAAGGGAACGTCGCGCCGGCCGTCAGCTATATCTACGAAACGCTGATGGTCGGCTCGCTCGATGAGGTCAGCGCCGAATACGGCCTCTTGGCCGAGGCGGTTTCGCATGCTGACGATCATTCCTGGGCCAGCTACCGGCTGCGCGCCAATGCGCGCTGGCACGACGGCAAGCCGGTGACGCCGGAAGACGTGATCTTCTCGCTAAATGTGCTCAAGCAATACAGCCCGCATTATTCGTCCTATTACCGCCATGTCGTGAAGGCGGAGAAGGTCGGCACGCGCGAGGTGAAATTCACCTTCGATATGCCGGGCAACCGCGAATTGCCGGCGATCGTCGGCCAGTTGCTGGTGCTGCCGAAACATTGGTGGGAAGGCAGCAATGAACAGGGCCAGCCGCGCGACATCTCGGCGACCACGCTGGAAAAGCCGCTCGGTTCGGGGCCATACCGCATCAAGGACTTTGTCGCCGGCCGCTCGGTGACGCTGGAGCGCGTGCCGGATTATTGGGGCGCGGAACTGCCGGTGCGGATCGGCCAGCACAATCTCGATGAGCTGCGCTTTGAATTCTTCCGCGACAATCTGGTGGCGCTGGAGGCGTTCAAGGCCGATCAGGCCGACTGGATCGCCGAAAACTCCGCCAAGCAGTGGGCGACGGCCTATGATTTCCCCGCGGTGACCGAGCAGCGGGTGATCAAGGAAGAGTTTCCGATCAACGATTCCGGCCGCATGCAGGCGTTCGTCTTCAACCTGCGGCGCGATCCGTTCAAGGACCCGCGGCTGCGGCGCGCCTTCAACTACGCGTTCGACTTCGAGGAGATGAACAAGCAGCTGTTCTACGGCCAGTACAAGCGCATCAACTCCTACTTTGAAGGGACTGATCTCGCCGCGACCGGATTGCCGCAGGGCGAGGAGCTCGCGATCCTCGATACGGTGCGCAGCCAGGTTCCGCCCGAAGTATTTACCGAGCCCTATAGCAACCCGGTCGGCGGCAACCCCGAAGCGGTGCGCGCCAATCTGCGCGAAGCGACCCGGCTGCTGAAAGAAGCGGGCTATGAGGTGCGCGACCGCCGCCTGGTCGATGCCAGCGGCAAGCCGGTGATGGTCGAGATTTTGGTGCAGGACCCGTCATCGGAGCGGATCGCGCTGTTCTACAAGCCGTCGCTGGAACGGCTCGGCGTCACCATTTCGATCCGCACCGTGGACGATGCGCAGTATCAGAACCGGGTCCGCGCCTTCGACTTCGACATGATCACCGATCTGTGGCCGCAGTCGCTGTCGCCGGGCAATGAGCAGCGTGACTATTGGGGCTCTGGCTCGGCCATGGTGCAGGGCTCGCGCAACACCATGGGCATCCAGAATCCGGCGATCGACGCCTTGATCGACAAGGTGATCTTCGCCAAGGACCGCGCCACGCTGGTGGCGGCGACGCGCGCGCTCGACCGCGTGCTGCTGTGGAATTTCTATCTGGTGCCGCAATTCACTTACGGCTTTTCGCGCTACGCGCGCTGGGATCGATTCAGTCACGCCGAGCCGCTGCCGAAATATGGGCGTTCAGGACTGCCATCGCTCTGGTGGTATGACGCCGACAAGGCAGCCCGCATTGGCCGACGTTCTTGAGAGGTACAAGTATGGCGCTGCTCAATCGCCGGCATTTGCTGGGGCTCGGCATCGGCGCGGTTGCGGCGACGCAGTTGCCGCTTCCGGCCTTTTCGGAAGGGGAGGTCGAGGCCCATGGCATCTCGGCGTTCGGTGACCTGAAATATCCGCCGAACTTTCCGCATTTCGACTATGTCAATGTCGCCGCGCCGAAAGGCGGGATGTTCTCGACCGTGCCGTCGACCCGCGCCTTCAACCAGTCGTTTTTGACCTTCAACTCGCTGAACGCTTACGTGCTGAAGGGCGACGGCGCGCAGGGCATGGGGCTGACTTTCGACTCGCTGATGGCGCGCGCCGGCGATGAGCCCGATGCGATGTATGGCCTGGTGGCGAAATCGGTGCGGATTTCCCCTGACGGCCTGAATTATCGCTTCACGCTGCGCAAGGAAGCACGCTTCCACGACGGCAGCCCGCTGACGGCGCGCGACGTGGCGTTCTCGCTCAATACGCTGAAAGCCCAGGGGCACCCGATCATCACCCAGCAGATCCGCGAGATGGTGAAGGCGGAAGCGCTCGACGACGCCACCGTGCTGGTGACCTTTGCGCCGAACCGCGCGCGCGACGTGCCGTTGTTCGTGGCCGGGCTGCCGATCTTCTCCGCGGCCTATTACGCCAAACACCCGTTCAACGAGTCGACGCTGGAGCCGCCGCTCGGCAGCGGTCCGTACCGGGTCGGCCGTTTCGAGGTCGGGCGCTATATCGAGCTGGAGCGCGTCAAGGATTGGTGGGCCGCCGATCTGCCGGTCAATCGCGGCGCCTATAATTTCGACACGGTGCGCTACGACTACTATCGCGACCGCGACGTCGCCTTTGAGGGCTTTACCGGCCGCAGCTATCTGTACCGCGAGGAATTCACCGCGCGCATCTGGAACACGCGCTACGATTTCCCGGCGATCAAGGACGGCCGCGTCAAGCGCGAATTGCTGCCTGACGAAACGCCCTCCGGGGCGCAGGGCTGGTTCCTCAACACCAGGCGCGACAAGTTCAAGGACTCGCGGGTGCGCGAAGCGATCGGCAATGCCTTCGACTTCGAATGGACTAACAGCTCGATCATGTATGGCGCCTATAAGCGCACCGTGTCGCCGTTCCAGAATTCGGATCTGATGGCGACCGGGCTGCCGTCGCCGGAAGAACTGGCGCTGCTCGAGCCGTTCCGCGGCAAGGTGCCGGACGAGGTGTTCGGCCAGCCCTATGTGCCGCCGGTGTCCGACGGCTCCGGCCAGGACCGCGCCATGCTGCGCCGCGCCAGCCAGCTGTTGCAGCAGGCCGGCTGCGTGATGAAAGACGGCAAGCGCCTGACCGCGCAAGGCGAGCCGTTCCGCATCGAGTTTCTGTTCGATGAGCCGGCGTTCCAGGCGCACCACATGCCGTTCATCAAAAATCTGGCGACGCTCGGCATCGAGGCGACGGCGCGCATTGTCGATCCGGTTCAGCACCGCGCGCGGCGCGACGATTTCGACTTCGACGTCACCATCGAGCGCTTCAGCTTCTCGACCGTGCCGGGCGACGCGCTGCGCTCGTTCTTCTCCTCGCAATCGGCCTCGACCAAGGGCTCCAACAACCTCGCCGGCATCGCCGATCCGGTGATCGACGCGCTCACCGACCAATTGATCGCCGCCGACACCCGAACCAAGCTGGTGGTGGCGGCGCGTGCGCTCGACCGGGTGATCCGGTCCGGCCGCTATTGGGTGCCGCAATGGTATGCGCCCTCGCACCGCGTTGCCTATTGGGATGTGTTCGGCCATCCGGACAAGCTGCCGCGCTATGGCGGGGTCGGCGTTCCGGAATTGTGGTGGTCGACCGCGCCGTCATCCAGCCACGCCCCAGCGAAGTAACCCATGGCCGCCTATATCGCGCGACGTATCCTGCTGATGCTGCCGACGCTGCTCGGCATTCTGTTCATTTCATTTGTGGTGGTGCAGTTCGCGCCGGGCGGTCCGGTCGAGCGGGTGATTGCCCAGCTGTCCGGCTCCGACACCGGCGCCACCTCGCGGGTGTCCGGATCGCCGGGCGGCGATTTCGGCGCGCGCACCCAGGTCGGCACCTCGGCCGACGCCGTGAATTCCAAATATCGCGGCGCGCAGGGGCTCGATCCGGAATTCGTGAAAAGCCTGGAGCGGCAATTCGGCTTCGACAAGCCGGCGCATGAACGCTTCATGCTGATGGTCTGGAATTTCGCGCGCTTCGATTTCGGCAAAAGCTATTTCCGCGATGTCAGCGTGGTGCAGCTGATCAAGGAGAAGCTGCCGGTGTCGATGTCGCTCGGCATCTGGATGACGCTGCTCACCTATCTGATCTCGATCCCGCTCGGCATCCGCAAGGCGGTGCAGGATGGCTCACGGTTCGATACCTGGACCTCGGCGGTGATCATCGTCGGCTTCGCGATCCCAGGATTCCTGTTCGCGATCCTGTTGATCATCCTGTTTGCCGGTGGCTCGTTCTTCAGTTGGTTCCCGCTGCGCGGACTGACCTCGGACGGCTGGAGCGATTTTCCCTGGTATTGGAAGATCATCGACTATTTCTGGCACATCGCTTTGCCGCTGGTGTCGATGGCGCTCGGCGCGTTTGCGACCATGACGCTGCTCACCAAGAACTCGTTCCTGGATGAGATCCGCAAGCAATACGTCATGACCGCCCGCGCCAAGGGCTGCAGTCAGCGGCAGGTGCTGTACAATCACGTGTTCCGCAACGCGATGCTGATCGTGATCGCCGGCTTCCCCGGCGCCTTCATCCACGCGTTCTTCTCCGGATCGCTGCTGATCGAAACCATCTTCTCGCTGGACGGCCTTGGCCTGTTGGGCTTCGAGAGCGTGCTCAACCGCGATTATCCGGTGGTGTTCGGCACCTTGTTCATCTTTTCGCTGGTGGGCCTTGTGGTCAATCTCTTGTCCGATCTGGCCTATATGTGGATCGATCCCAGGATCGATTTCGAAGCGCGGGAGGTGTGATGACCATCGCCACCCGCGAACCGATCGAAGCCACCACCACCGCGCCGCTCGGCGAGGCGGTGCCGCCGGCACGTCGCCAGTTCATCATGTCGCCGCTCAACCGGCGGCGCTGGCAGAATTTTAAGCGCAACCGGCGCGGCTATTGGTCGTTCTGGATTTTCATTGTGCTGTTTGTGGTGTCGCTGTTTGCCGAGCTGATCGCCAATGATCGGCCGTTCCTGATCAAGATGGACGGCAAGCTGTATTTCCCGGCGTTCATTACCTATTCCGAGACCACTTTTGGCGGCGACTTTGAAACCGCGGCCGACTATCGCGACCCGTTTCTGCAAAAGCTGATCGCTGACAAGGGCGGCACCATGGTCTGGCCGCTGATCCGCTATTCTTACGACACCCATAATCTCGATCTGCCGACGCCGGCGCCGTCCAAGCCCACCTGGATGCTGACCGAGGCCGAGTGCAAGACAGTGGTCGAGAAGAAGGGGCTGAACAGTTGCCGCGACCTGGAATACAACTGGCTCGGCACCGATGATCAGGGCCGCGACGTGCTGGCCCGGCTGATTTACGGTTTTCGGATTTCGGTGCTGTTTGGCCTCAGCCTGACCATCGCCTCATCGATGATCGGCATCGCCGCCGGCGGCATTCAAGGCTATTTCGGCGGCTGGATCGATCTGTTGTTCCAGCGCTTCATCGAGATCTGGAGCGCGATCCCCTCGCTCTATCTGCTGCTGATCCTGTCCTCGGTGCTGGTGCCGGGCTTCTTCGTGCTGCTCGGCATTCTGCTGCTGTTTTCTTGGGTGTCGCTGGTCGGGCTGGTGCGCGCTGAGTTTCTGCGCGGCCGCAACTTCGAATACATCACCGCGGCGCGCGCGCTCGGCGTCTCGAACCGCATGATCATGGTGCGGCATTTGCTGCCGAACGCGATGGTCGCCACCATGACCTTCCTGCCGTTCATCGTCTCGTCCTCGGTGATGACGCTGACCGCGCTCGACTTCCTCGGCTTCGGTCTGCCGCCCGGTTCGCCGTCGCTCGGCGAATTGCTGTCGCAGGGCAAGGCCAATGTGCAGGCGCCATGGCTCGGTTTTACCGGGTTCTTTGCGGTGGCGATCATGCTGTCCTTGCTGATCTTCATCGGCGAGGCGGTGCGCGACGCCTTCGACCCGCGCAAGAGTTTTAGGTAAACGCCGATGGATGCCAGCAGCAAACCACTGCTCACGGTGCACGAATTGTCGGTGGCGTTTCGTCACGGCAATAGCTCATCGACCGCGGTCGATCGCATCTCGTTCGACATCAAGCGCGGCGAGTGCGTCGCGCTGGTCGGTGAATCCGGCTCGGGCAAATCGGTCAGCGCGCTGTCGATCATGCGGCTCTTGCCTTATCCGAATGCCTCGCATCCCTCCGGCCGCATCCTGTTCAAGGATCGCGACCTGCTGACCATTTCGGAAAATGAAATCCGCGGCATTCGTGGCCAGGACATTTCGATCATTTTCCAGGAGCCGATGACCTCGCTCAATCCGCTGCACACCATCGAGTCGCAGATCTGCGAGATTTTGCACCTGCATGGTGAGCTGCGCGGCGCCAAGGCGCGGGCGCGCGTGCTGGAACTCTTGACCCAGGTCGGCATTCCCGATCCCGAGACCCGGCTCGGCAGCTATCCGCATCAATTGTCCGGTGGCCAGCGCCAGCGGGTGATGATCGCGATGGCGCTCGCCAATCAGCCCGATCTGTTGATCGCCGACGAGCCGACCACCGCGCTCGACGTCACGGTGCAGGCGCAGATTCTGGCGCTGCTCGCCGATGTGCGCGCTAAATTCGGCATGAGCCTGTTGTTCATCACCCACGATCTCGGCATCGTGCGCCGCATCGCCGATCGGGTATGCGTGATGCACAATGGCCAGATCGTCGAGCAGGGGCCGGTCGAAGAGGTGTTCACCGCCGCCAAGCACCCTTACACCAAGGCGCTGCTGGCGGCCGAGCCGAAGCCCGACCCGGCGCCGCCGCGGCCTGAGGCGCCGGTGGTGATCGCCACCGATGATTTGAAAGTCTGGTTTCCGATCAAGCGCGGCCTGCTGCGCCGGACCGTCGGCCATATCAAGGCGGTCGATGGCGTCAAACTCGAAATCCGCAAGGGCGAGACGCTCGGCGTGGTCGGCGAATCCGGCTCCGGCAAGACCACGCTTGGTCTTGCGCTGTTGCGGCTGATCTCGTCAGACGGGCCGATCGTATTCCTGAGCCACAATATCCAGGGCCTGAAATTCGGCGAGATGCGGCCGTTCCGCCGCGATATGCAGATCGTGTTTCAAGACCCGTTCGGCGCGCTCAGCCCGCGCATGTCGGTCGGTGACATCATCGCCGAGGGGTTGAGCGTGCATCAGCGCGGGCTGAGCCAGGAGCAGCGCGACGCCAAGGTGGTCAAGGCGCTCACCGATGTCGGGCTCGATCCGGCGACGCGCTTTCGCTATCCGCACGAATTTTCCGGCGGCCAGCGCCAGCGCATCAGCATCGCCCGCGCCATGGTACTAGAGCCGAGTTTTGTGGTGCTCGATGAGCCGACCAGCGCGCTCGACATGTTGTTTCAGTCGCAGATGGTCGATCTGCTGCGCGAATTGCAGCGCAAGCGCGAGCTGACCTATCTGTTCATCTCGCACGATCTGCGCGTGGTGGCCTCGCTCGCCAGCCATCTGATCGTGATGCGCCACGGCAAGGTGGTGGAGGAGGGGCCGGCGGCCGAGCTGTTCGCCAATCCGCAATCCGACTACACGCGCGCGCTGTTTGCGGCGGCATTTTGCAACGAGAGCACGGCGAATGACGCCGTCGCGCAATAGGACGGCGATGCACGACAAATCGGGCGAGATCATCGAGGACCGGGCAGCGTTGGTGACGGTGTCGCCGCCGTCGCCGATCGGCCGCGGCTTCATGGCCTATGAGCGCTACCAGATCGCGATCGCGCGCGACGGCGAGCCGCCGTTGCAGCAGCAGCGCGATCTGTTGCGCGCCAGCCGGGTGGCGGTGGTGCTGCCGGTCGATCTTGAGCGTCAGCAGCTGGTGCTGCTGCGCCAGTTCCGTCTGCCGGCGCATCTTGTCACTGGGCGCGGCGAGATGGTGGAGATCGTCGCCGGCCGCGTCGAGGATGGTGAAGTCGCCGCGGCCGCGGCCGCGCGCGAATGCGTCGAGGAGATCGGGGTTGCGCCGCAACGGCTCGCCGAATTGTTCAGCGTGTTGTCGACGCCGGGCATCACCGACGAATACGTCACCTTCTTCCTGGCGTCGGTCGACGCCTCAGCCGTGCCGGAACGCTGCGGCATGGCCGAGGAGACCGAGGACATCAGGCCGTTCGTGGTGTCGATCGACGATGCCATCGGTGCGCTCGGCTCCGGCCGGATCGCCAATGCCATGGTGGTGTGCGCGCTGCAGTGGCTCGCGCTCAACCGAGCGCGGCTCAGCGAGCTGCTATAGCCGCCGGATGCTGATCAGGCGGCTGCCCGCCGCCGCAATCCGTGCCAGCGCCGCCGTGGTCGGCTCGATTGCGGTCGCCATATGATGAGCATTGGCGTGCACGATGCTGCTGCCATCGCGCACGATCGCGACATGACCGTTCCAGAAGATCAGATCGCCGCGCTGCAACGCGTGAGTTTCGGCTTCCGATAGTACGCGGCCGAGCGCTTCCTGCTGCAGGTCGCTGTCGCGCGGGCTGCTGATGCCGCATGCCGCCAGCGACACTTGCACCAGACCCGAGCAGTCGATGCCCAGGCTGCTCTTGCCGCCCCACAGATACGGCGTGCCGACGAACTGTTCGGCAACCGCGACAAAGTCGGTCGCGATCTGATCGATGGCGATCAGGTGCTGATGCGGCACATACAAGCCATCGGTCGTGATGGCCAAATGGCCGTCCTGATGATCGATCGCGAGTTTGGCGCCGAGCGGCAAAGTCATGACCGGCGGCAGCTTGATCGACGGTCCGGGGAACGCAAAGCTGCGCAGCGCGGCGACTTTGTGGGTTTGCGCTGCGCCGAGTGCACCGAGCGCATTGCACGGCAGATAGCCGACATAGCCATCGCTTTCGAGCTGGCCCCAGGCCCAGGCGCCGCTTCGCTCATAGATCGTCACGTATTCGCCGCGCAGCGCCTCGGTCTCGAGCGCTGCATCGGGCGAGGGCGCGCGCCGCAGCGGCGTGATCGCGGCGATGATCTCGTAGCGCTCGCCGGCGACGAAGCGCGACGCTTCCACCTGTCCTTTGAGATGCAGGGCGGCAAGATCGGGGCGGGCCGGCGTCAGGCGGCGATCAGCCATAGCGTTCGCTCAACAGCTTGTAGAGCGCGCGCGCGGCCTGGCACTCGCCGCCTTCCGGGCGGCCGGGCTTGGGCTTCGGCGTCCAGCCATAGATATCGACATGGAGCCAGTGCTGAGCGGCTTCGACAAAGCGCTGCAGGAACAGCGCGCAAGTGATCGATCCGGCAAATCCGCCCGAGGGCGCGTTGTTGAGATCGGCGACCTTGGAGTCGAGCCAGCTATCATATGGCGCCCACAGCGGCATGCGCCACAACGGATCGTTTTCGGCCGCCGCGCAGCGCGCCAGCTCATGCGCCAGCGTATCGTCCGAGGTGTAGAACGGCGGCAGATCGGGGCCGAGCGCAACGCGCGCCGCGCCGGTCAGCGTGCCGAGGTCGATCAGCAGCTCGGGCTTGTCCTCGTCGGCGTAAGCGAGCGCGTCGGCCAGCACCAGCCGGCCCTCGGCATCGGTGTTGCCGATTTCGACACTCATGCCCTTGCGCGAGCGGAACACGTCGAGCGGCCGCATCGCGGCGCCGCCAACCGCATTCTCGACCGCCGGGATCAGCACGCGCAGCCGCAGCTTGAGCTTGGCGTCCATGATCATCTGCGCCAGCGCCAAGACATTGGCAGCGCCGCCCATGTCCTTCTTCATGATCAGCATCGCGCTCGACGGTTTGAGATCGAGCCCGCCGCTGTCGAAGCACACGCCCTTGCCGACCAGCGTCACCTTGGGATCATCGGGATCGCCCCAGGTAAGGTCAATCAGCCGCGGTGCACGCACCGAGGCCATGCCGACCGCATGGATCAGCGGAAAACCCTGCTCAAGCTCGTCCCCGATCACACAGCGGCACTCGGCGCCATAACGCGCAGCCAACTCTTCGGCGGCCTGCTGCAATTGCTCCGGGCCCATGTCGTTGGCGGGGGTGTTGATCAGATCGCGCGCCAGCGTGGTCGCGGCGACAATGCGATCGATCTCGGCCTGGTCGAGCCCGATTGGCGGCACCAGCCGCACCGCGGGCGGCTCGTCCTTGCCCTTGCGATAGCGGCCAAATTTGTAGCTGCCGAACGCGAACGCCAGCGTCGCCAGCCGCAGATCGTGCGGCGCGTTAGCGAAGCGATAGTTGCCGGGCGGCAGCAGTTTTGGCAATTGCCCGGCGCGGAACGGATCGGCAGCCTTGGCGCCGGGCTCATCGAGCCCGAACAGCACCTGGCCGATACTGCCACCCGCCGCGGGCAGGGTCAGAAACTCGCCGGGCTTGCCCTGATAATTATTGGCGGCGGCGAATTGCTGGGCCTGCTGGGGCAGCGCGTCGCGCACCGCCGGCCAGCTCGATTTGGTGACGAAGGCGATCGGGGTCGCGTCGTGATCAGGCGCGGCGTCAAAGGGAGCAATCATGGCTGGTTCACTCTGTCGCGGCGGGCGGCTTGCGGCCCGATCCCGCGGTTAACGCAACGTTAGGGTTAACGGACTATTGCAGAACTATCGGCTCGATCCAACCCGCGGTCACGGTGAGTAAGGTGTGATGCGTCTGCAGTCCAGACCTGCCAGGTTCCTGTTTTCCGCGATGCTGATGACGAGCGTGGCGGCGACGCTCGGCGGCTGCAAGACCACCGCGATGTCCGAAGCCACCGGCTCGATCGGCAATCGCAGCAGCCAGACGGAGGTCGATCCGCGCCGCGCCGTCGAAGTTTCTGGCGAGCGCTATCGCGCCAATCCCAAAAATGCCGATGCAGCGTTGCAATATGGCCAGGCGCTGCGCAGCGCCGGCCAGCGCGCGCAGGCGGTGGCCGTGCTCGAGCAGGCGTCGATCGCCAATCCCGGCAATAAGACGCTGCTCGCTGCCTATGGTCGCGCGCTCGCCGACAACGGCAGTTTCCAGCGCGGCTTCGACGTGCTGTCCTCGGCGCACAGCCCGGACAATCCCGATTGGCGGCTGCTGTCGGTGCAGGGCACCTGCATGGACAACCTTGGCCGCCACGACGAAGCGCGCCGCTATTACGACGCCGCGCTCAAGATCGCGCCCGAGGATCCGTCGGTGTTGTCCAATCTCGGGCTGTCTTACGTGCTGTCCAAGCAATTGCCGCAGGCCGAACAGGTGTTGCGCCGCGCCTATGCCAATCCCAGCGCCGACGCCCGGGTCCGCAACAATCTGGCGCTCGCGGTCGGGCTGCAGGGACGCTTTGCCGAAGCCGAGAGCATCGCGCGCACCGGGCTGCCGCCCGAGGAAGCCGCTGCCAACGTCGCCTATCTGAAGCAGATGCTCGATCGCAAAGGCGGCCCGCGCTTCGACCCGGACGCTGCGCGCTCCTGATTTAGTCGTGGCGCTCGGCCGAAGCTGAAGCGGTCGCCGCTTCCTCATCCACGACAAGCCCGCTTCCGCGCAGGCTCTTGCTCACTGCATCGTCGTGGCAAGCCGGATGCCGGCGGGGCCGAGAATCACGATGAACAGCACCGGCAGAAAGAACAGAATCATCGGCACCGTCAGCTTCGGCGGCAGCGCGGCAGCCTTCTTCTCGGCCTCGTTCATGCGCATGTCGCGGTTTTCCTGCGCCATCACGCGCAGGCTCTGACCGAGCGGCGTGCCATAGCGCTCCGACTGCTGCAGGGCCAGGCAAACCGATTTCACGCCGTCGAGCCCGGTGCGCTTGGCGAGATTCTCATAGGCGACCTTGCGATCCTGCAGATAGGCCAGTTCCGCCGTGGTCAGCGTGAACTCTTCTGCCAGCGGGACCGACTGGGAAGCGATCTCCATGCTGACCTTGCGGAATGCCGCTTCGATCGACATGCCGGATTCCACGCAGATCAGCAGCAGATCGAGCGCATCAGGAAAGGCGCGCTTGATCGACAGTTGCCGCTTGGCAATCGCGTTCGACAAAAACAGCATCGGCGCTTGCATGCCGAGATAGGCGGCCCCGACGCAGATTCCGATCTTGAGCGTCAGCGACTCAATATGCGCGATCAGGAACACGTACATCGCGGCCGCAAGCAGGAGCGCCACCGGCGTGACCAAGCGGAAGAACAGGAACGTCATGTAGGGGGCGTGACCACGATGGCCGGCCATCACCAGCTTCTCGCGTGCTTCTTCCTGCGCCACCCATTTGCTGAGGTTGAAGTCCTGAACGACCTTCGCGACCATTTGCTTGGGCGCCTGGCGCAAAGCCACCCGTTCGTTCGCTGCGATCCGGTCACGTTCGCGCTGGCGAATTCGCTCGCGCTCGCTCGCCACCACTTTGAGGCGCTTGGACAAGTTCTGATTGGCAAACAACGGCGTGATCAGCGTGTAGACCGTTGCTGATGCCGCGATGCCAGCCAGCATCATCACCATGAAGCGGGTGTCATTGAATTTCATCAGCAGAAGATCGAGCATCGTGGTCTGCCTTCAGAAATCGAAATTAATCATCTTCTTCATGACGACAACGCCGATCATCATCCAGATGACACAGCAGACCAGCATGAAGATGCCCATCGGATGGGTCCAGAGCAGCGAGATGTAGCCCGGCGTCGTCAGATAGACCAGGATCATCACGATCGGCGGCAGCGAACCGATGATGCCGGCCGAGGCCTTGGCTTCCATCGACATCGCCTGAATCTTTTCTTTCATCTTCTTACGGTCACGCAGCACCTTGGACAGGTTGCCGAGCGCTTCCGAGAGATTGCCGCCCGATTTCTGCTGGATGGCGACGACGATGCCAAAGAAGTTGGCTTCCGGCAGCGGCATTCTCTCATACAGGCGGCCGCAGGCCTCGCCGAGCGGAATGCCGATCGCCTGGGTCTCGAGGATCGCCAAAAACTCCGAGCGCAGCGGCTCCGGCGCGTCCTCAGCAACGACCCTCATCGAGTCATAAAGCGGCAGTCCGGCCTTGATGCCGCGCACGATGACGTCGACCGCATCGGGCAGCGCTTTCAGGAAGGCATTTTCGCGGCGCTTCTTCAGATAGTTCAGCAGCCAGCGTGGCAAACCGAAGCCGGCCGCGAAGCCGAGGCCGATCGCAGCCGCCAGTCCGCCGCCGAACAGCAGAATCAATAGAAACGTGAAGCCGCCAAACAGCGCCGAGCCGAGATAGAACTTGCTCGGCGTCAGGCTGAGGCCAGCCTGACTGATCCGCGCGTCGATCGAGAGCTTCTTTTCTTTCTGATTGCGGGTCTCGATTTCCTTCAGCGAGTTTTCGACCTGAGCGCGGCGCGATCGTTGCACACGATCGACCTGCCGCACGACGGGTTCGTTGCGAGCCAGCGCGGCACGGCGCTGCTCGGCCTTCTTCTCACCCGACAACAGCGGATACAGAAACACCCACGCCACACCACCGACGGCGACGGTGGCCATGAAGGCGATCGCGAGCGTTTGCATCTGCATGGCGCCGCTCCCTTATTCAGCGACTTCGGCAGCGTCCAGCGCAGCAGCCAGTCGACGATCCTCGCCATAATAGCGCGCGCGGTCCCAGAACCGCGGGCGGCCGATGCCGGTCGAGCGGTGCCGGCCGAGGATGTTGCCGTTCTGATCCTCTCCGAGCAGGTCGTACACGAACAGATCCTGCGTGATGATGGTCTCGCCTTCCATGCCCATCACCTCGGTGATGTGCGTGATGCGGCGCGAACCATCGCGCAAGCGGGCGGCTTGAATGATCACGTCGATGGAAGCGCAGATCATCTCGCGGATGGTGCGCGACGGCAGGGCGAACCCGCCCATGGTGATCATGGATTCGCAGCGCGACAATGCTTCGCGCGGATTGTTGGCGTGCAGCGTGCCCATCGAGCCGTCATGGCCGGTGTTCATGGCCTGCAGCAGGTCGAAGGCTTCCGGTCCGCGGACTTCGCCGACGATGATCCGTTCCGGGCGCATACGCAGACAGTTGCGCACCAATTCGCGCATCGTCACCTGGCCTTCGCCTTCGATATTGGGGGGGCGGGTTTCCAGGCGCACCACATGCGGCTGCTGCAATTGCAATTCCGCAGCGTCTTCGCAGGTGATGATGCGCTCGTCGTCGTCGATATAATTGGTCAGGCAGTTCAGCAGCGTGGTCTTGCCCGAGCCGGTACCGCCGGAGATCAGCACGTTGCAGCGGACGCGCCCGATGATCTGCAGGATTTCCGCGCCTTCCGGCGAGATGGCGCCGAACTTCACCAATTGCTCGAGGGTGAGCTTGTCTTTCTTGAATTTGCGGATGGTGAGGGCCGGGCCGTCGATCGCCAGCGGCGGAACGATCGCGTTGACACGCGAACCGTCGGCCAGACGCGCGTCGCAGATCGGCGAGGATTCGTCGATACGCCGGCCGACCTGACTGACGATGCGCTGGCAAATGTTGAGCAGCTGCTGATTGTCGCGAAAGCGGATGCCGGTGCGCTGAATGCGGCCGCTGACTTCGATGTAAACGGTATCGGCACCGTTCACCATGATGTCGGAAATATCGTCGCGCGACAGCAGTGGTTCCAGCGGGCCGTAACCGAGCACGTCGTTGCAGATATCGTCGAGCAGTTCCTCCTGCTCGGCGATCGACATCACGATGTTCTTGATCGCGATGATCTCGTTGACGATGTCGCGGATTTCTTCGCGCGCCGACTCGCCATCCAGCTTGGACAGCTGGGTCAGATCGATCGCTTCGATCAACGCGCCGAAGATCGTCGCTTTGACCTGGTAATAGTTCTCCGACCGTTTGCTTTCGATCACCGGGGGAGGCGTGTAGCGTGCCGGCGACAGCGGCGGCGAGCTCACCGAGGCGGGCGTGGGGTCTGGCAGCCGCGCAGCCGCGGTGGGCATCGTCTCCTTCGGTGAAGGAGGCGTTTTGCCCACTCGCTGGTCTGTTTCTGGCGCGGAACGCTTACCAAACACGCTTTGGCTCCACCTCGACTATTTTGCGAGCAGTTTTTCGATCAAGGGCGACAGGAACGAGCTGCGCGACTTCTTAGTTTCGGCGCGGCCAGTGAGCCGCTGCGCGATCTGCAGAAACATCTCGGTGGTGCGGTGGTTCGCAGAGATTTCGGCGATCATCTGGCCGTTGTTGGCCGCGGTCCCGAACAATTGCGCGTCGAACGGGATCGAGACGATCGGATCGCTCTCGATCGCCTTGGCAAATTCCGCTGCGCTGATTTCCGGCCGCTTCGGCACCCCGACCTGGTTGAGACAATATTGCGGCGGCCGATCGTTCGGCCGCGCGGCTTTCAGCAGGTCATAGAGGTTTTTGGTGTTGCGCAGGTTGGCGAGGTCAGGAACGGCCACGATTAGGATATCGTCGGCCGACACCAGCGCGCGCTTCGCCCATCCCGACCATTGATGCGGCACGTCGAGCACGATGCACGGCATGGTGGTGCGCAGCGTATCAAAGATCGAGTCAAATGCCTCGGTGCCGAAATCATAAACCCGTTCGAGCGTCGCGGGCGCCGCGAGCAGGCTGAGATGATCGGTGCACTTTGACAGCAGGCGCTCCACGAAGGCGGAGTCGACTCGATCCGGTGAAAACACCGCATCGGCGATGCCTTGCGCCGGGTCCTGATTGAAATCGAGGCCTGCGGTGCCGAATGCCAGATCGAGGTCGGCGACCACAGTATCGAGCGCCAGCTCGCGCGCGATCGCCCAGGCCACGTTATGAGCCACGGTTGAGGCGCCGACGCCGCCCTTGGCGCCGACCACGGCCACCACGCGGCCGACGGCGCGCGCTTCCGGTGCCGAGAACAGGCCGCACACCGACGCCACCACATTGATCGGGGCAATCGGGGCGATGATGTAGTCGCTGACGCCGCGCCGCACCAGTTCACGGTACAGCGTGACGTCGTTGATCTTGCCGATCACGATCACCCGCGTGCCGGCGTCACAGACCGTGGCGAGCTGATCGAGCCCGGCGAGAATGTCGCTGCGCGCGTCGGTCTCCAGAATGATGACGTTCGGAGTCGGCGCGGTGCGATAGGCTTCGATCGCGGCCGTGATGCCGCCCATCTGAATTTTCAGGTGAGCCTTGCCGAGCCGGCGATCTTCTCCGGCGGCTTGCACCGCCGAGGCAGTTTCGACCGTCTCGCAGAAGGCTTGCACCGATACGCGCGGAGCAGGCGCGATGTGCTCGTCGACCGGCACCGGGGGCGGCGCAGGCTGCTCGTCGTCGGTTGTCTGGCGTGCGTAACTGATCATTTGCCGGTGTTGCTAATTTTGGCGCTCTCGGACTCGGTGTAAACCGTCGCCGTTGAGTTGCCCTTGCGATATTTCTCGAATGACGCGGTGCGCCGTGCGGTATAGGCCGGCGTCTCAGGCCGCGGTTGAACGAGATCGGACGGGTTGTCGACCATTGCCGCCAGATTGCGCTGAGTGGCGCAGCCGTGATTGTAGGACGGCCGGTTCTCGAAATAGCCGGGATTGTTGATCGACGGGCCGAGGTCGTCGGGCCACAGTCCGCACGGACCGACCGACGCGGTGATGCGCGGATAGTTGACGCGGATCGCCGCGAATAGCCGAGGATCGCTCGGCCGATAGTCGCGCACCACCACGGCATGCGCGGGCACGCCCATGGCCCCGAGCAGCGAGCGGATTTCGCGCAAGGAATCGGCGGCGGCGCGCGCATTCGGCGTTTGCACCGGCGTATCGATGGTGATCCGGCCGGTGCCTTCGCGCAGCCAGCTTTGTCCCAGCGCGGCGATGTCGGCGCGCTGCGGGCCGGTGAGGCCGCCGCGGCCGTTGCCGACAAATACGTGGACGGTCTGGTCGGCTTCCTGAATCGCGATCGGATGGCGCTGCCGGTAGTCGACCGGCACCGCGCCAGTGGCGTCGAGATCGCGCTGGCCAGTGTGATTGCAGGCGCCGAGCATCAGGCCGAGCCCGAGCATCGCTACAGCGGAGCCGGCGCGACGAGAAGTGTGGGCGGATCGAGCGAAGGTCATGGTGTCAGTCCTTGTCCGCCTCAGTCGGTAATGAAGCCGTAGGCGCCGCGATAATTGCGCGCAGGAGCCGGCTTGCCCGGCACGCCGTAGATGCGGTTGATGCTGCCGAGCAGGTCGCCCTGCGGATCGGACGCATCGGTGAAGCCGTCGTCGGGACGCGACAGATCTTTCTGAGCAACGGCGCGGACCACATAGGGTGTGACCAGCACCATCAGCTCGCTTTGACGATTCATGTAGTCGCGGCTGCGGAACAACGTGCCGAGCACCGGAATCTGCGCCATGCCGGGCAGGCCGTTGATGGCCTGCTTGGTCTGCTCATGGATCAGGCCGGCCATTGCCATCGAGCCGCCGGAGGGAATTTCCAGCGTGGTCTCGGCGCGGCGGGTCTTGATCGACGGCACGGTGAGGCCGGGGCCGGTGAACTGCGCCAGCGTGATGGCGTTGTCGTCGGACAGTTCCGACACTTCGGTCATCACCCGCAAGCTGATGCGGCCTTCCGACATCACCACTGGGGTGAAGTTCAGCGAAATACCGAACTTCTTGAAAGTCAGCTGGGTGGTGCCGACCCGGCTGATCGGATCGTAATTGTAGCCGGACGGCACCGGGAATTCACCGCCGGCGACGAAGGTCGCCGACTCGCCGGAAATCGCCGTTAGATTCGGTTCGGCCAGGGTACGCACCACGCCGGCGCTTTCCATCGCCTTCAAGGTCGCGCTGACGCTGGGCGCGGAGCCGAACGCCGCCGTGATGGCATTGCCGGTGACGAGCTGCTTGCCATAGGCGGTGAACGGCGTGGTGTTGTTGAAGTTCACCACCGCCGTGCCGTAGTTCAGGCTGCCGCTCAGATCGATGCCGAGCTGCTTGATCAGATCGCGCTGCACTTCGGCGACGGTCACCTTCAGCATCACCTGATCACGGCCGCGCACGACAATGCTGTTGACGACGTTGTCGGCACCCTCGGCCAGCCGCGTGGCGATGTCGCCGGCCTGCTGCGCCTCGATCGGGCTCGCCACCGAGCCGCTGAGCAGCACGCCCTTGACGCCGACGCCCTCAACCCGGATGTCGGAATTCGGCAGCGTCTGCTTGATCGCGGAGCGAATGCCGTTGAGGTCGCGCGTCACCGCGATGTCATAGGCGGCGATCTGTTGGCCGGCGCTGTCGAAGAACACGATGTTGGTCTGACCGACCTTGACGCCGATGATGTAGGCGCGCTGCGCGGAACGGACCACGGCATTGGCGATCAACGGGTCGGCGACCAGCACGTCCTTGATGTCACGCGGCAGGTCGATCACCACGGACTTCGACACCCCGAGCGATAGCACCCGGGCGTTCATCTGGCCGTCGGATGACACCGCATAGCGAGGATCGGCAGCGAGCGTTGGCGTCAGCGCGGGCTGAAGCGACAGCAGCACGGCAGCGGACAGCGCCAGGGCGCGGCGCCCCAGACCTCGGGTCGTCCGGTTGATCGGGCTGCAGGGCGTGCCGCAGGTCATGGCCTGTCCTTTGCTCACTGATTGGTCGTGGTCGGCGTCGAGACGCCAAACCGAACCACATTGACGCTGTCGCGGCGGCGATGATCTTCTTGCACGGCCTCGGTAGCGCCGGCGTCAGCGAGGCTGCGCAGCGCCAGCGACAGCGTGCCGCTCTGCCGGGCCCGCGCCAGCGTTTCCGATTGCTCCGGCTTCAGCTCAAGCGTCGCGGTCTTGCCGACCACGACCTTTTGGCCGTTCTTGTCCTCAATGGTCTGATCGATGGCGAGCACGCGCACATTGCTGAGAATGATCTCGGCATTGATCGGGTCGGTCGATTTGCGGGCGTCCGCGTTCCGGTCGCGCTTGGTCAGAATCACGTCGACGCGGTCATTGGGCAGGATGAAGCCGCCAGCGCCGGTTTCGGGCGAAATTTCGGTGGAGATGGCGCGCATACCCGACGGCAGGATCGCCGCCATGAAACCGGAGCCATCGGCCTTGACCAGCTTCAATTCGCGAATCGGCTCACCGGCGATGAACGGCGAGCGCGCGATCGAGCCGACGATCTGCGTGGCGGCATCGGGGCGTTCATTGCGGCGGATGAACTGGCTGCTGACCGTGCCGGCCGGCCACACCTGCCACTGCACGTCATTGGGGCCGACCGTCTGCCCGAGCGGAATGTCGGATTTCGCCACCAGCACATCGATGGTCGGCATCGGCTCCGCAACCGGGATGGCCGGTGCGGGCTTCTGATCGGAGCCGCTCGCAAGAAATGCGGCAATGCCGCCCGCGCCGACGGCGATCGTCAGGACCACAATGCGTGCGGTATTCATATGGCTCAACTTCCCAGATTACGGCTGACGGCATGCGCCGCCCTAACCCGGAGTTGACCAGTTATTCGTCAAAGCATGGTTAATGAGGGGTATCTAAATCGCCCTGAAGGGCGCGGCCGCATCAGCGGAGGGCGAAATGGCTAAGGTCGACCGCCCGGATCCACTGGGTGTCGGGGTAGACCAGCAGCGCCCCGAGCGCCAACGCGATGCCATAGGGGATGCCGCTTTCTTTGGCGTGCAGTCGCAGCAGCCAGGCCTGGCCGGTGAGCACCGACGGCAACGGCCATTCTCGCAGCTGCATCAGCCCCAGCGTCAACGCCCCGCCAAACAGCGACGCGAACAGCAGATATTCGAGCAGATGGTCGAAGCCGAACCACAGCGCCGCGGCCGAGGCCACTTTGGCATCGCCGCCGCCGATCCAGCCCATTGCAAAGAAGGTGAAGGCAAAGGCCAGCACGGTGGCGCCGGCGGCGCTGTGCATCAGCAATTGTTGCCAGTCCATGCCGCTCCAAGCGGCGAGTGTGAAGAACCCGATGATCAGCAGCAGCGAGACTCGATTAGAAATCGTCATCGTCAACAGATCGCTGACCGCCGCAAACGCCATCAGTGCTGGAAACAGAAATAGCCGCAGCAGGTCGAGGATCATAGGCCACACCGGTCTGATGGTGACATCAGCGGCGAGGTTAAGCCGCAGACGTGAACAATCGGGAAATGTGTGGTGGTGTCACCACATCACGACAATGCGGCCCAGCACGGCGACAATCGCTAATGTCATCGCAGCGCAGATCAGCGCGCCTGCCTCGAGATGATAACGACCATCGGTTCGCGACGGGAGGGCGGTGAGTGGAATAGAGTGGCGGCTACGCATGACTAACTCGAGGCAAGGGATCAGCTAACGCCCCCGATGCCAGAAACGACGAAGGCCCCGGGATGGCCGAGGCCTTCGCAATTGAAGAGCGGGAGCTATTAGCTCTTCTTTTTCAACGCCTCAGCGACGTCGTTGAAGCGGATGCTCAGGTTGCCGCCGACCAGTTGGACCGTGGTGATGATCGCGAGCGCAATGCCGGTGGCGATCAGGCCGTACTCGATCGCGGTGGCACCCGACTCATCCTTGAGGAAACGCGCAACGATGTTCTTCATGAGATAACTCCATGTATCCACGAGGCTGTGAACTTCTGGTCGGACCGGCGTTCTCAGCACCGTGACCATGGCCCAACCCTATGCGGGGGGGATTTCATTGCAGTTAATTCGATCGCAGAAACTCGGAGGTAACTCGCACTTCTTTCATAGAGTAAACTTCAAATTAACAGCATCATCTTGCAACCCACTAATAAATCGATCGTTTTTAGATTGCGATGAATGCTCTGCTCGCGCATCGCGAGAGCTTGCCGAGATGGATTGCGGTCATTTGCAGATCATTCATCAATTAACGGCACATTTGCCATGTCGGGCGCCGGCCCCGCTGCGTATCGCTTTGGCCGGCTTGTTGATGTCCCGGAGTTGAGTATGTCGAAGAAGTCGGTGCGCCGCGATTTGAGCGCGGCGGTGCGGTCGGGGTCGCTGGCGATTGCCTTGGTTTCCGGAACAGTTGCATTTGCAGGAGCCGGCGAGGACACCATTGCCGTCGCTGTCGATCAAGCCAAGCTGGTGAAGATGCCGCCGCGCATTGCGACGCTGGTGGTCGGCAATCCACTGATCGCCGATGTCAGCCTGCAGCCGGGCGGCGTGGTCGTTGTCACCGGCAAGGGTTACGGCGCCACCAATGTGATCGCAATGGACCGGGCCGGTGAAGTGCTGGTCAACCGTGTCATTCAGGTCGAAGGGCCGATCGATCCGGTAATCACGGTCTATCGTGGCGTCGACCGCGAGTCCTATAGCTGCGCGCCCACCTGCCAGCGCCGCATCACGCTCGGCGACGGCGAGGGCTACTTCAAATCGGTGATGGACCAGGCGGACAAGCTGAACGAGAAAGCCACTGGCGCCTCGTCCACGGTCGGCAAAGCGGAGTAGGCAAGGGCGGATTGATAGGGTTAACGATCCATTGCCAGAAATTGGCATTGCGTTGAGAATTGCCGAAATCTTTCGACAATCAGTTCAGACTATTCTGTGAGCTCAATCATCCGCATCGAGGATTGTCGATGTCGAGCACCACAGAATCTCGCGCTCCCATGACCAAGCTGCTTCGTTTCCGGCGCAGCGACAATGCGTCCGCGGCCGTCGAATTTGCGCTGATCGCGCCAATGTTCTTCGGGCTGCTGTTCGCCATCCTCGAAACAGCCATGGTGTTTTTCGCCGGTCAAGCTCTTGAGACCGCTACTCAAGATGCCTCGCGTGCGTTCTTGACCGATCAAGTTCAGTCCCAGGGAACCCCGCGCGAGGACTTTAAGCAGATGATTTGCAATGAGGCGAGTGCCTTGTTCAACTGCGCGAAGCTCGATATCGACGTGCAATCCTACCCGCCTGGAAGCCCGATCATCATGAACAGTCCGAACCAGGGCGGCACGTACAATGCCAACAATCTCGCTTATCAGCCGCCGCCAGCCGGCAGTCAGAATACCGTGGTGATCCGCGTATTCTATCAGTGGCCGATATTTGTCACGGCACTCGGCTACAAGATTGCCAATATCGGCGGCTCCGATGGTGGCTATTTTCTGTTGACGTCGACCGTCGCGCTCCGGCCGCAGTGAAGTGATGCCATGATGCTAACACTCCAAAAGCTTCGTTCACGACACGTCAAGCTCGGGTTTTGGCGTGATACGACGGGTATCGGCGCCGTGGAGTTTGCGCTGATCCTGCCGTTGATGCTGTTGTTGTTTTTCGGGGTCGTCGAAGCGTCGACAGGTGTCGCCGTGAAACGAAAGCTCTCTGTCGTCACGCAGTCGGTGTCGGATCTGATTTCACGCTTTGAGACCGTCACGGATGTCGACGTCAACAACGTCTTCATGATTGGCGACACGATCATGACGCCCTATTCGACGCTGGAGTTGAAAGCGCGGGTTTCGGAAGTCTATGTCGATCCGGCGGACGGTGCGGGGCGGGTGCAATGGAGCAGGGGCGATGCCCCTCATGCGCAGGGTTTTGCGGTGCAGGTGCCATCGGCGCTGATCGCCAGGGACTCAAAGGGCAAGGTGGCCGCCAATCAGTATCTGATCTTCAGCGAAGTAGAGTATGACTATAAGCCCACGGTCGGCTATGTATTCGGCACCATCAAAATGCAAGATCGGACGTTCACCCGTCCGCGCTTGTCGGTTTGTGTGCTGCTTAATCCGCAATCGAAATCGGATCCGTGCCCGACCACGGTGCGCCCAAGCTGATCGAATTGGCCGCGCGCATGTCGTTCGAGCGGCACCGATACTGATGCGAGCGCATCATACCAACGGAAATTGATACCAACCCATCCGCACGTCATGGCCGGGCTTCGTCCCGGCCATCCACGTCTTTGATCTTGCGCCGCTTTCAAGACGTGGATGCCCGCGACAAGCGCGGGCATGACGAGTCAATGATAGGAGCCGTTGGTATCACTCGCTCGCGGATAGTTCATCACAATAAAAAAGGCCGCAAGAACTGCGGCCTTTCGTGTGTTGTAGTACTGCAGCCTCAGCTGCAGGCCGCGGCGTTAGCCGGCGGCGCGCAGGTTGTCAGCCGACGACTTGCCCGAGCGGCGATCCGCGACGATCTCATAGCTGATCTTCTGGCCTTCACGCAGCGTGCCGAGACCAGCGCGCTCAACGGCGCTGATGTGGACGAACACGTCGTTGCCGCCGTCGTCCGGCTGAATGAAGCCATAGCCCTTGGTCGCGTTAAACCACTTCACGGTTCCCATGCTCACGGGATTGTCCCTTCTCAATATAGATACGTTTGGCGCCTGCCCGCTGGCAGACTGGTGAGATCGAATTTTGGAAGGGTCGTCAGCGTAAACCGGCTGTACCGGTGGATTGCTAATGTCGTCCGGCCGAAAATCGATTAGTAGATGTTATGCGAAAGCGGCCCCCAAGACAATCCTGACGTGCGGGATTTCTTGGGTGGTCAAGCTCTTGCAAGATTTGGCAGAACTGCGACGGCAAGGTGTTGGACATCGGACCGTCACATAGCCGTCAGGCAGCGTTCAGCGGCGGCGGAACTGGCCGCGGGGCGGGGCGCCACGCGGCGCCATGCCCGCGGGACGTTCGTCCTTGTGCCGAAAAATGAGGCGGCCCTTTTCGAGGTCGTAGGGCGACATCTCGATCGTGACCCGGTCGCCGGCCAGCGTCTTGATGCGATTCTTCTTCATTTTGCCTGCGGTGTAGGCAACGATTTCATGTCCGGCATCGAGTTGCACCCGATAGCGGGCATCTGGGAGGATTTCGGTCACCAGTCCTTCGAACTGGATCAGTTCTTCTTTGGCCATGGTTGTCTCCGGATCGTTTCGATTAGCGCTGCGGTCTGGGTTTGCGATTGGGTTGGGTGGCGCGATTGTCCCGCTGCAGGAAGGCGACGCCCTGCAAGCCGCCATCCTTGCCGCTGGGCCCGTTGGATGGGGCGCGCGGGGCGTCATGCCGTCCGCCGTCATGGCGGACACCGGGCAAAGCCACCGAACCGCTCGCCGGACGGCGCCGCCGGCGGTTGGCCTTCCCTGGGTTAGCCGCACCAGCTCCATGCTCGCCGGTACGCGTGGCGTGCACATGGGAGGTTGAGCGACCGCCGCGATGCTGAGTCGGCTTCGGGGCGGTATCGCGATGCCCCGGTGTGCGGCGATCTTCGCGCGGTAGCGAGATGCGGATCAGCTTCTCGATGTCGCGCAGATAGGCGATCTCCTCGCCGGCGCACAGCGAGATCGCGACGCCTTCGGCGCCGGCGCGCGCGGTGCGGCCGATCCGGTGCACATACGTCTCCGGCACGTTCGGCAGGTCGAAATTGACGACATGGCTGACGCCGTCGACGTCGATGCCGCGCGCGGCGATGTCGGTGGCGACCAGGGTGCGCACCTCGCCGGAGCGGAACGCCGCCAGCACGCGCTCGCGGTGGTTCTGCGACTTGTTGCCATGGATGGCATTGGCCTCAATGCCGGCGCGGGCCAGGCCCTTTACCACCTTGTCGGCGCCGTGCTTGGTGCGGGTGAACACCAACGCGCGGTTGATGGTCTCTTTCTTCAGGATTTCGGCGAGCAGCGCCGGCTTGGCCGAATGGTCGACCTGGATGATGCGCTGTTCGATGCGCTCGGCGGTCGAGGACACCGGCGTCACCGCCACCCGGGCCGGATCGCGCAGCATCTGCTCGGCGAGGTCGGCGATGTCCTTCGGCATGGTGGCCGAGAAGAACAGCGTCTGGCGCTTGATCGGCAGCTTGGCGACGATTTTGCGGATGTCGTGGATGAAGCCCATGTCGAGCATGCGGTCGGCTTCATCGAGCACCAGGAATTCCACCTGGGTCAGTTTGATGGCGTTGCTCTGAACCATATCGAGCAGCCGGCCCGGGGTGGCGACCAGCACCTCGACGCCCGGCATCACGCTGCGCACCTGGCGGCCCATCGGCACGCCGCCGATCGCCAGCGCCGTGCTGAGCCGCATGTGGCGGCCATAGGCGTTGAAGCTGTCGAGGATCTGGCCCGACAACTCGCGGGTCGGGCTCAGCACCAGCACGCGGCAGGTCTTCGGCAGCGGCTTGATGCGGCTTTCCAGCATCCGGTTCAGGATCGGCAGCGCGAATGACGCGGTCTTGCCGGTTCCGGTCTGGGCAATGCCGACCACGTCACGGCCGGCGAGGGCAAGAGGAATGGTTTGCGCCTGGATCGGCGTCGGCGTCACATAGTTCTCTTCGGCAAGCGCGCGAGCAATCGGATCAGCGAGGCCGAATTCTTGAAAGGACGACAAAAGGTGTTTCTTTCCATTGCGAACATGCGCCCACGGCAGGTTTGCCGAGCGCACCTTCAGCGTATGAGAGACACCCGCGTGTCGGGGGCGCCGGTTGTGGTTAGCTGAGAGGGCAGGCCAGAGACCGTGAGAGCGGCTCAGAACACGCGGCCTGCATCGACCCGATGAATCCAGGGTCCTAGCCCCCATATGGAACAGCAACGCGGCGGATTCAAGGTGTGATTGCATGGCGGCCCGGTTCCATGGCGTGATCTGTCACAAGGCAACGTCGTTCGGAGGCCACCGTTCGGTGGCAAAGTGGCGTATCGCGTGCCGACCAAGCTACCGCTGAGCGCGATGCCGCTCGGTTGCCGGGATCGCCGTCCATTCAGCGGCTTAACGGTGGTCTGGGCCGGATCTGAGCCGAGTGCTGCACGCCGGCCGGCGGTCCCCGCAGCGAACGAACGAGGAGAGCGCCGATGCAAGGTCTGGTTCTGATATCCCGCGCCGCGGATTTTGCGGCCCGCTGCCATGCCGGGCAGCGCCGCAAGGGGGCGTCGCGGGAGCCCTATCTCAATCATCTTGCCGAAGTGGCCCATTTGCTGGCGACGGCGACCGAGGGCAAGGACGCGGCGCTGGTTGCGGCCGGCTGGCTGCACGACACCATCGAAGACACCGATGTCAGCCGCGAGCAGCTCGCCGAGCTGTTCGGCGACGATGTCGCCGTGCTGGTGGTGGAAGTATCCGACGACAAGACGTTGCCGAAGGCCGAGCGCAAGCGCCTGCAGATCGCGCATGCGCCGCATCTCAGCGCGCGGGCGCGCATGATCAAGCTCGCCGACAAGATCAGCAATCTGCGCTCGCTGCTGGTGTCGCCGCCCGATGATTGGGAGCGCGAGCGGCTGGTCGACTATCTCGACTGGGCTGAACAGGTCGCGGCCGGCTGCCAGGGCGTCAATGTCGCTTTGGAAACGCTGTTTCGCAAAACCGCCGCCCGCAGCCGGGCGGTGCTGTAGCCTTCTCGACCGCAGGCTGTTCGCGCCGCGAGAATCAGCGTGAACCTGCCGCTCGGCGCGGCTATGATGGCGCACCATCAGCCCGAGCGTACTTCACCAGCAATCCGCGAGCGGGCCTGCCGCGGCGATCGCCGCGCTCGGTGCCGCTTTTGTCATCAACCTTGAATGCAGCAGCCATGATCCGCGCCAGCAAAGTTCTCGGACAACATCATTGGGCAGAGCCGGCGGCTGACACCGTCGTGCTCGATTTTGATGCACGGCGCAGCCGGCACACGGCGCTGACCGGCACCCGCGGCCTGGCGTTTCTGCTCGACCTTGAGCAGGAGTTGACGCTGCGCGGCGGCGATGCCTTGGTGCTGGACGACGGCCGGCTGATCGAAGTGGTGGCGGCGGCCGAGGCGCTGACCGAGATTCGTGGCAACGATCTGCCCCATGTGGCGCGAATCGCTTGGCATCTTGGTCATCGGCAGTTGCCGATGCAGATCGTCGGCAAGGGGTTGCGCATTCGCCGCGATCCGGTGGTCGAGGCGATGGCCAAGGCGCTCGGCGGGCGCACGCTCGCCATCGAGGCGCCGTTCGATCCGGAAGGCGGCGTCTATGCCGCCCCCGCGGCCAAGCCTGCCGCCGGTGATCACGATCATCAGCATTGCGGGCATGATCACTGCAATCATGACCATGGCGACCACGCCGCGCACCAGCATGACAATCATGACAAGGGCCATGGCTGCGGTTGCGGCTGCGATCATGACCACGGCCACGACCATGATCATCATCACGATCATGGTCACGGCGACGCACACGGACAGGGCTGCGGCTGTGGCCACCATCATGGTCACGATCACTGAATATCTCGCACTGAATATCTCGCGTCCATCAGCCTTGGCGATCGGCACAGCCACGTGCTGCCCTGACGATCGCCACCTCCCAAGTACGATCTCGAGTACGATCCGGCTATGACCACCATCCTCGATCTCACCGGCCTGAAATGCCCGATGCCGGTGCTGCGCACCCGCAAGGCGTTGCAAACCCTGCGTGGTGGTGAGCGGCTCGAGGTGCATTGCACCGATCCGATGGCGGTGATCGACATCCCGACGCTGATCAATGAGACCGGCGACCGCATCGAACGCCGCGAGCGCAGCGACGAACGCATCGTGTTCGTAATCGAGAAGCGCGCCGAATCGCGCTGAGCGCCTCTCCCCGCACGCGCCCCGCACGCGGGCAGAGGTGAAGTAAGCGGTGCTCGATCAACGAGTCATTCCGGGGCGCCCGCGTCAGCGGGCGAACCCGGAAGCTCGGCGCTCGTTATTGCCCTTCGTTGTTTTCGTACGGTGATGAGCCATCGCACCAATATCGGGCCGGCTTGGAACGATCGCTGCCATTGGTGATTGGTTCGCCGGCAACCGGGAGAGCGGTGATGGCGCGCAACTATTCCAAAGCGGCAAGTAGCAAAGTCGAACGCGCGATGAAGAAGCGCAAGGCTGGCACGCTGAAAAGCGGCCGCTCCGGCAAGACCGTGACCAGCCGCAAGCAGGCGATCGCGATCGGGCTGTCGGAAGCCAGGTCGGCCGGCAACAAGGTGCCGAAGGAAAAGTCGAGCAAGCGGGCGAGCAAGACCGCAAAAACCACCAAGGCCGCCGCCAGCCGGCGCAGCAGCAAGAAGTCGGTCAAGCGCAGCGCGATCAGCAAGGCCGCCAGCAAGCGCAAGGGTGCCAAGAAGTAGCCGAGCCCGAGCGCCGCCCGGCACTGCGGGAACCGCTGGCGTATTTTCCGGTTTGGGTTGCCGGCGGCGCGTGGCAGCATGGCCCGTGCATTGGCCAGCTTCAGGATGCTCGCCACAGGATGCTGGCCGCAGGATGCTCGTGATGGGTCGCTCCAGCCTTACCCAGTATCGCAGCAAGCGTGATTTTCAGCAGACCGCCGAGCCTTCCGGCGATCAGCCAGTGCGGCGCGCCAAGCGCCTGCGCTTTGTGATCCAGAAGCACGCCGCGCGCCGGCTGCATTACGATCTGCGGCTCGAATTCGACGGCGTGTTCAAGTCCTGGGCGGTAACGCGCGGGCCCTCGCTCGATCCGCAGGACAAGCGGCTCGCGGTCGAGGTCGAGGATCATCCGCTCGACTATGGCGATTTCGAAGGCACCATTCCCAAGGGCCAATATGGCGGCGGCACCGTGCTGCTGTGGGATCGCGGCTATTGGGAGTGTGACGATCCGGAACAAGGGCTCGCCAAGGGCGATCTGAAATTCACGCTGCATGGCGAGAAGCTGCGCGGCAGCTGGGTGCTGGTGCGGATGCGCCATGATCGTGATGGCAGCGGCCGTACCAACTGGCTGCTGATCAAGCATCGCGACGACGAGGCGCGCGAGGGCGACGGCGAGGCGGTGCTTGCGCAGGACCGCTCGGTGGCGTCGGGACGCACCATGGAGGAGATCGCTGCGGGCGAGGGGCGCGGTCCAAAACCGTTCATGCGGCGGATGGCGGCGCGCGCCAAAGCCGATGCGGTATGGGACAGTAGCAAGCGCAGCGCCGCGTCGCCGACCGCCAAGCCGCGCACCCCATCGGCTGAACGCGCCCGTCGTCGGGCGCCGAGCACGCCGCCGCGCGCGCCAGCAAAGCCGCGGGGCCGCAGCCAAGCTGCGCCGATGCCGGGCTTTGTGGCGCCGCAGCTTTGCACGCTGGTGACGCGGCCGCCGTCCGGCACGGGCTGGGCGCATGAGATCAAGCTCGACGGCTACCGCATGCAGCTCCATGTGAAAGAGGGCCAAGCGCGGCTGTTCACGCGCAGCGGCCTTGATTGGACCGACAAGTTCCCGGCGATCGCCCGCGCGGCCGCGGCGTTGCCCGATGTGCTGATTGATGGCGAGATTGTCGCGCTCAACGACAACGGCGTGCCGGATTTTGCGCTGTTGCAGGCGGTGCTGTCCGAGGGCGAGACCGATCAACTGATCTGCTATGCGTTCGATCTGCTCTATGCCGATGGCGCCGATTGGCGGCAGCGGCCGCTGCTGGAACGCAAACAGCGGCTGCAACAACTGCTGGTCGCGCGCGGGCGGCGCAAGGGGGCGCTGATCCGCTATGTCGATCATGTCGAGGCCGGCGGCGACGAAGTGCTGCAAACGGCCTGTGAGATGAAGCTGGAAGGCATCGTCTCAAAAAAGCTCGACGCGCCGTATCGCTCTGGCCGCAGCACCAGCTGGACCAAGGCAAAATGCCGGGCCGGGCAGGAGGTGGTGATCGGCGGCTGGAACAGCGCCAACGGCAAGTTCCGCTCGCTGCTGGTCGGCGTGTATCGCAATGATCAGCTTGTCTATCTCGGCACGGTCGGCACTGGCTTTGGCCGCGACACCGTTGCGCGGCTGATGCCGGCGCTGGAGCGCGCGGCGTCGGACACCAGGCCGTTCAGCGGCAGCAATGCGCCGCGCGCGGGCAAGGAAGTGCATTGGCTGAGGCCGGAGCTGGTCGCCGAAATCGAATTCGCTGGCTTCACCGGCGCCGGTCAGTTGCGGCAGGCGGCGTTCAAGGGCTTGCGGCTCGATAAGCCCGCGGCCGAAATCACGGATGAGACGGCCACTGCGCCACGCCCCCAGGCGAAGCCGGCCACAGTCCGGCGCGCTGCCGCCGTTCGCCGCCGCGATGATGCCACCGTGCTCGGCGTGACGTTGTCCAATCCCGACAAGGAGCTGTGGCCCGATGACGGCGACGGCGCGCTGACCAAGCTCGATCTGGCACGCTATTTCGAGGCGGTCGGCGATTGGATGCTGCCGCATCTCAAAGGGCGGCCGTGCTCGATCGTGCGCGCGCCCGACGGCCTGTTGGGACAGCGCTTCTTTCAGCGCCATGGCATGGCGGGCGGCTCCGAGCTGCTGACGCTGGTAAAAATATCGGGCGATCGAAAACCCTATCTGCAGATCGACCGGATCGAGGCGCTGGCCGCGGTAGCGCAGCTTGGCGGCGTCGAACTGCATCCCTGGAACTGCGCGCCCGATGCACCGGACCAGCCGGGGCGACTGGTGTTCGATCTCGATCCGGCGCCGGAGCTGGCGTTTGATGACGTGATCATGGCGGCGCGTGAGCTGCGCGAACGGCTGACCGCACTCGGCCTTGCTGCGTTCTGCAAGACCACCGGCGGCAAGGGTTTGCATGTCGTGGTGCCGCTTGCGGCCGACCACAACACCGATTGGCCGCGCGCCAAAACCTTTGCGCAGACGCTGTGCGCGCAGATGGCGGCGGATAGTCCGCGGCGCTATCTGATCAACATGGCCAAGGCTAAGCGCCACGGCCGGATATTTCTCGATTATCTGCGCAATGACCGGATGGCGACCGCGGTGGCGGTGCTGTCGCCGCGCGCCCGCGAGGGTGCGCCAGTGTCGATGCCGATCAGTTGGGCGCAGGTCAAAGCCGGGCTTGATCCGAAGCGCTTTACCTTGCGCACCGTGCCGGCGCTGCTCGCCAAGAGTCGCGCCTGGCGCGATTACTTCGAGGCGGCCACCCCGCTGGCGCCGGCGATCGAGCGCTTGACGGTCAGCGGAGCGGGGCGCCGGAAACGCTAGAGTTTGCCGAGCAGCACCAGCACCAGCAGGATCACGATCACCAGCCCCAGCCCGCCGCCGCCATAATAACCGGTGCCGTAGAACGGCCCGCCGCCGACGCCGGTGAAGCCGCCGAGCAGCGCGATAATCAGAATGATCAGGATGATGGTTCCGATCGACATGGCATTCTCCTCAAGCCCGTGTGCCCCGCTGAATGCAGCGCCAACGGACGACCGGGACGAATGTTCCGGGCTATGAACTCGTAGCTCGCCTCTGGTCTGCGCCGCGCGCCGACCTACATTTGCCGAGGGCTCACACCACAGGGATATCCGCCGATGTCAGCACCGCTGATCGTTTCGATTCCGCACCGGCTTGGCCGCGACGAAGCACGGCGCCGGATCGAGTCCGGACTGGCGCGCGCCACCGCCAGCGTGCCGATCCTCAAGCTTGATGAGCAACGCTGGGACGGCGACCGCATGATGTTCCGCGCGCGTGCGCTCGGTCAGGTCGCGGCCGGGCAGGTCGAGGTCGCCGATGATCACGTTCGGGTCGAAGTGGTGCTGCCGTGGCTGCTGCAGAAATTCGCCGAGGTGACGCAGGCCACCATCCGGCAGCGCGGCCGGCTGTTGCTGGACAAAAAGCCCTGAGGATCGTGCGTAGTGCGCCCGTAACGTTTCGTTAACCTTGTGGCGCCAGCCTCGATCCCAGCGGCGTAGGGAACCGACCAGCTCGGCACGAGACCGCCAAGGCCGTCCGGCCCTCGCTCGATCCCGGACGGCCTCTGCTTGTCTGGATGGTGGTTGCTCAGCTCCGTGTCCGCCGCAGCCGCGACGGCCCGAGCTTGCCGCGATAACGCGCGCGCCGCACCGCGACCGGCAGGTTTGCAAACAAATCGGCCAGCGCCAGCTTCTGGCCGTCGCGATGATCATCGATCTGATAGCTATCGAGCAGCACCGCACCGGCAAAATCATCGGCGCGCGGCCAGCGCCAGCCCTGATCGGTGAGCGGCGCCAGCTTGCAGGCGATCGCGACAATCACCGCCTCGCGGTCATGGCGGCGGGCAAAGGCAATCACCCGGTCGGCGAGCGGCCCTTCGACGCGCAGCGGCTGATAACTGCCTTCGGAGAACAGCGTCGGATGCGCTGCGCGCAGCCGCAGCAATTCGTGGGTCCAGGCCAGTTTGATGCGGCCATCGCGCCATGTATCGGCGAGCGCGGCCCAGTCCGGCTGATGCAGATCATCCAGCATCGCGGCGCGCGCGGCAAAATCGACCGGGCGGCGATTGTCGGGATCGACCAGCGACAGGTCCCACCACTCGGCGCCTTGATAAAAGTCCGGCACGCCCGGCAGCGTGGCTTTCAGCGTCAGCTGCGCCAGCGAATTGAGCGCGCCGAGCAGCGCGACGCGCTCCGCCAGCATTTGCAGCTGATCGATGAAGTCGCCGGAGCGGCCGGGATCGAGAATCCGTTCAATGAAACCGCGCACACCGGCTTCATAGCCGGCATGGGGATTGAGCCAGCTGGTCTGCTGCTTGGCTTCGCGCGCCGCCTTCTGCGCATAGGCCTGAATCCGTGCGGTGAAATCCGGCTCGGGCTGCAGCGGCCAGGCGCCGAGCAGGGTCTGATACAGCATGTATTCAAAAGGCGCCGACGGCGCGCGGGTCGTATTGTCGATGGTCAGATGCGGGGCGTTGAGCACCTTCCAGCGCGCGACCGCCGCGGTCCATTCGCCGGGCAATTCAGCCAGCGCCAGCAGCCGCGCCCGGGTGTCTTCGCCGCGCTTGGTGTCGTGGGTGGCGGTCGCGGTTAGGCCGTGCGGCCAATCGATGGCGCGCTTGCGCATCATCTCATGGAAGGCGTCGATCGGCAGGGCGGCTGCCGATGGATCGCCGCCGACCTCATTGAGCGCCAGCAGCCGGTGGTAGCGATAGAACGCGGTGTCCTCCAGCGACTTCGCCATGGTCGGCCCAGTGAATTGCTGCAGTTTCAGCGCAAATCGCCGCACCCGGCGCTTGCTGTGCGTGGTGGTGCCGCGCTTGATCAGATCGAGCGTCAGCACCTCGCGCAGAAAATCAAACAGGCCTTCATCGGGGGCGAACCAATCGGCGCGCGCGCGCTCGATCGTGTCGGCGATCAGCGCGCGGTCTGGCGCGGTCGGTCCTGCCGCGTTGAGATAGGTGCGATACACCGGAAAGTGCAGCACATAGAGTTCCAGCGCTTGGCGCAGGCTGCTCGCGGCAAAGTCGCGCGTCGAATAATGGCCGCCGGCGATCCGCGCCAGCAATCGCGCCAACACCGTGAATTCGCTGAGCAGCAGCGTTTGCAGCACCCGGCGCTTGGCCTCGCGCAGCACCGGCGGAAAATCCGGGGCGCGGTTGCTGATCTGGCGCCACACCTCATCGAGTGCGCCAAGGCCGGCGCCATCGACCAGCACGCGGCTGATGATATTGAGCCATTCATAGCCGGTGGTGCCATGCACGCCGGCAAAGCGCGGCAAGGTCTCATGCTCGCCGAGAATCTTTTCGATCACCATATAGAATGGCGAGGTGACGCCGCCGCGCGCGTCGCGCAGCAGCCGCCTGAGCCGTACAAAATACTGCGCCGGGTCGTGCAGGCCGTCGATATGATCAAGCCGCAGCCCGTGCAGCTTGCCCTCAGTCACCAGCCGCTGCACCAATCCATGGATCGCGTCGAAAGTTGAGGCGTCCTCGACGCGCAGGCCCGCCAGCGTGTTGACGTCGAAAAAGCGCCGGTAGTTGATCTCGCTCGCCGCCAATCGCCAATGGCCGAGCTGATAATGCTGCCGTTCCAGCAAAAGATGCAGCGCCTGGGTTTGCGCCGGGCGGCCTTCGCCGGCAAGGTAAGCGTCAAGCCCGCGCGCGATCAGATCAGTGGCGCCGGGAATCTGGCGCAGGCTGTGCCGGAACGCCGGCGCGCTGGCGCGGTCCGGCTGCTTCAGTCCGGCATAGCGCGCCACGAGTTCGAGGATGGCGCGGCCTGTGGCGCTGGCTTCGGCATGGGTGGTCTTGACCACGGTACGCAGAATGTCGCGGTAGCGCTCGGGCGCGATCGGCAGCCGGTGCTGATAGTACCAGGCCGAGAAGCTGGCCTGGTCGGCATCATAGCGCAGCTCGATCTCGCCGCGCTCCAGCGCTTCGCCATAGGAACTGCCGATGATCGGCAGCAACACGCCGTCGCGCGAGCGGTGCGGCAGGATATCCCAATCGATGTCGAACGAGTCAGCATGGGGCGAGGCCGGTCCCCATTCCAGCACATCCAGCCACCATGGATTATCGTCAAAATGAACGCCGACATGATTGGGCACGAAATCGAGGATCAGGCCGAGATCGTGCTGCTTGAGCGCTGCCGCCAGGCGCTCGAATGCTGGTTCGCCGCCAAGCTGCGGGTTGAGCGCGGTGTGGTCGATGATGTCATAGCCATGGGTGGAGCCGGCGCGCGCCGTCATGAATGGCGAGGCGTAGAGATGGCTGATGCCGAGGGCCTTTAGATAAGGCACGATCGCGGCGGCGGCGTCGAAGCCAGATTCTGCGGTGAGCTGCAGGCGATAGGTCGCGAGCGGAATGGCGGGAGGCATGACAACGGTTCGCGGTGACGTTTCCGCCGGTGGCGGCCCGTTGATGCAAGTCGTGCTGACGAAAATAGTTCCGCGCGGGTAGCGCGGGGAAGGGCCTCAGGCCACCGAGCCGGCGAACACCAGCACCGAGCGCGGCGGCGCTGTGCTGCTTGCGCCCGAGGCGAACGGTGCAATCACGGCGCGTTCATCTGTGGTGTCGAGCAATTGCCGCCACACGTGATATTCCGGCAGCTTGGGCAGCGTGAAGCCGATCGGCTGCGCGGCGGCATTGAGCACGATGAACAGCGCGGCGAAGCCGGGGTCGGTCGGCCCCAGCACATAAGCAAGAAAGCGGCCGTCGGGATAGGCCCAGTCGTGCTCATTCATTTCCTCGGCGTTCGGCGTCAGCCACAGCACGCCATAGGAGCCGTCGCTGCGCCGGCCGTCGAGCCAGCGATTGGCACGGAGCTGCGGAAAACGGCGGCGCAGCTCGGTGAGCCGTGCGATGAAATCGATCAGATCGTCGTGCGGGGTACCAAGCCCTTCCCAGCCGACCCAGCCGACCTCGTTGTCCTGACAATAGGCGTTGTTGTTGCCGTTCTGCGAATTGCCGACCTCGTCGCCGGCCAGCAGCAGCGGCACGCCCTGTGCCAGCATCAGGCAGGCGAGCTGGTTCTTGCGCAGCTGCAGCCGCAGCGCCTGCACGGCGGCATTGGTGGTTGGGCCCTCATGGCCGCAATTCCAGCTGTCGTTGTTGTTGGAGCCGTCGCGATTGTCCTCGCCATTGGCGAGATTGTATTTGTGATTGTAGCTGTACAGGTCGGCGAGCGTGAAACCGTCATGCACGGTGACGTAGTTGATGCTGGCGCGCGGCTTGCGGCCGTCGCGATGATAAAGGTCGGACGAGCCGGTCATGCGCCGCGAGATTTCGCCGATCAGGCTGCCTTCGCCGCCCCAATAGCGCCGCAGCAGGCTGCGGTAGCGATCGTTCCACTCCGACCATTGCGAGGGGAAGCCGCCGACCTGATAGCCGCCCAGGCCGAGGTCCCAGGGCTCGGCGATCAGCTTGACATGGGCCAGCACCGGATCCTGCCGCACGGCGGCAAAGAAGCTGCCATTGCGATCATAGCCGCTCGGGCCGCGCGCGAGCGTGGTGGCGAGGTCGAAGCGGAAGCCATCGACATGGCAGGTCTCGACCCAATAGCGCAAACTGTCCATCACCATCTGCAACACGCGCGGATGGCTGACATTGAGCGAATTGCCGCAGCCGGTGAAGTCGTCGTAGTAGCGGCGGTTTTCCTGGTGCAGCCAGTAATATGAGGCGTTGTCGATGCCGCGGAACGACAGCGTCGGCCCCAGATGATTGCCCTCGGCGGTGTGGTTATAGACCACGTCGAGCAGCACTTCGATGCCGGCGTCGTGCAGCCGCGCCACGGTGGTGCGGAATGCATCGAGCGCGTTGTCGTGCGGGCTGTAGCGCTCCTCGGGCGCAAAGAACGCCAGAGTGTTGTAGCCCCAATAATTCGACAGCTTGCGCTCGATCAGATGCCGGTCATCGATCAGGCCATGGATCGGCAACAGCTCGATGGTGGTGACGCCGAGCCGCTTGAAATGCGCGATCATCGCCGGCGACGCCAGCGCGCCGAAACTGCCGCGCAGATTGGGCGGCACGTCGGGGTGCATTTCGGTGAGGCCTTTGACATGCGCCTCGTAGATGATGGTGTCTTCCCAGGGAATCTGCGGCCGCGGTTCTTGGCGGCCGGCGGTGGCGGTTTCGTCCACCACCACGGCTTTCGGCACGCCGCGGGCATTGTCGCGGCGGTCGAATGACAGATCCTCACGCGGGCTGCCGGCGCGATAGGCGAAATGCGCGTCGCTCCACACCAGCCGGCCGGCGAGCCGTTTGGCATAAGGATCGAGCAGCAGCTTGTGGGCGTTGAAGCGGTGGCCGAGCTCGGGCTCATAGGGGCCGTGCACGCGGTAGCCATACAGTTGGCCCGGCGTGACGTCATGCAGATAGCCGTGCCAGACGTCTTCGGTGCGTTCGGGCAGGGTGATGCGGTCCAGCTCGCGCCGGCCCTGGCTGTCGAACAGGCACAATTCCACCTTGGTGGCGTTGGCCGAGAACAGCGCGAAATTGGTGCCGCGGCCATCCCAACTCGCGCCGAGCCGGGCCGCGCAGCCGGCCGACAACCGCATCATGGCCGTTCAGGCACCAGATAGATGACCGCAAGCGGCGGCACGGTCACGCACAGTTCGGGCACAAGGCCAGTGGCTTCCACCTCGCCGACATTGCCGACATTGCTGCCGCCATAATGCGCCGAGTCGGAATTGAACACTTCGCGCCAGGCGCCGGGGAACGGCACTCGCACCTTGTAGTCGTGATAGACGTTCGGCGAGAAATTGGCGATCACCAGGCAGCGGTCGCGCGCATCATTGCCCTTTCTGATCCAGGCGAACACGTTGCGATCGCCATCATCGGTGATGATCCATTCAAAGCCGAACGGGTCGCAATCGCATTCGTGCAGCGCCGGCAGGGTGCGGTACAGGCCGTTCAGGTCGCGCACCAGCGATTGGATGCCGCGGTGGCTGTCCTGCTCCAAGAGGTGCCAGTCCAGCGACTGATCGTGATTCCACTCGCGCTCCTGGCCGAATTCGCAGCCCATGAACATCAGCTTCTTGCCGGGATGGGCGAACATGAAGGCGTAATAGGCGCGCAGATTGGCAAAGCGCTGCCAGGGATCGCCGGGCATCCGGCCGAGGATCGATCGTTTGCCGTGCACCACCTCGTCATGCGACAGCGGCAGGATGAAGTTTTCCGAAAACGCGTAGTGCAGGCCGAACAGGATCTGACCGTGATGATATTTGCGGTAGATCGGGTCCTTGCTGATGTAATCCAGCGTGTCGTGCATCCAGCCCATGTTCCACTTGTAGCCGAAGCCGAGCCCGCCATGTTCGATCGGCTGCGACACCTGCGGCCAGGCAGTGGATTCCTCGGCGGCGGTGGTGGCTTGCGGGAAGCGGCCGAACACTTCGCGGTTGAAATTGCGCAGGAAGGCGATCGCTTCCAGATTTTCGCGGCCGCCATATTTGTTGGGAATCCAGCCGCCTTCCGGGCGGCTGTAGTCGAGATACAGCATCGAGGCCACCGCATCGACGCGCAGCCCGTCAATGGCATAGCGGTCCAGCCAGAACAGCGCATTGGCGACCAGGAAGTTCACCACTTCGGTGCGGCCGTAATTGTAGATCAGCGTGCCCCAGTCGAGATGGCGGCCCTGCAGCGGGTTGACGTGCTCATAGAGCGCGGTACCGTCGAAATTGGCGAGGCCATGGGCGTCATCCGGGAAATGGCCGGGCACCCAGTCGAGCAGCACGCCGAGCCCTTCGCGGTGGCAGGCATCGACCAGCGCCGCGAAATCGGCCGGGCTGCCGAACCGGCTGGTCGGCGCGAACAGCCCGGTCGGCTGATAGCCCCAGGAGCCATCGAACGGATGCTCGCTGACCGGCAGGAATTCCAGATGGGTAAAGCCCATGTCGCGGGCGTAAGCGGGCAGGGTGTCGGCCAGCTCGCGGTAGGTCAGCCAGCCATTGCCGTCCTTGCGCCGCCAGGAGCCGAGATGGACCTCATAGATCGACATCGGCGCCGACAGCGCGTTGATGCCGTTGGCGGATGGACGCGGCGTCGGCACCTGCGCGGGATCAAGCACGATCGAGGCGGTGCTCGGCCGCAGCTCGGTGGCAAAGGCCAGCGGGTCGGATTTTTGTGGCAGCACCGCGCCATTCGGGCCGACGATCTCGAATTTGTAGCGGTCGCCGGCGATGGCGTGCGGCACGAACAGCTCCCAATAGCCGTTGCCGCGCACCCGCATCGGATGGCGCCGCGAGTCCCAGAAATTGAAATCGCCGACCACGCTGACGCGGCGGGCATTGGGCGCCAGCACCACAAAGCCGACGCCATTGACGCCGTCCAGCGTCATCGGATGGGCGCCGAGCTTGTCGTACAGTTTGAGATGGGTGCCTTCGCCGAGCAGATAGAGATCGAAATCGGTCAGGATCGGCGGAAATCGGTAGGGGTCTTCCAGATCGATGGTGGTATCACCAAACCGGGCGCGCAGCTGATAGCGGCTTGAACCGTTCGGCAGCGCCCCGATGAACAGCCCGGCATCATGCACCCGCTCGAGCGCGGCGCAGTCGCCATGCTCGTCCACGGCATCGACGCTGGCGGCATTGGGCAGAAATGCCCGCACCACGGTCAGATCATTGTCCCGGTGCGGACCGAGATAGCGGAACGGGTCAGCATGGCGACCTTCCACGATCGCGTAGGCCTCATCGGGCAGCTTCGCAATCATGTCACCTCCTCGTTGCGCGGCGCCAAAATCCGAACGGCGCCGGCCAATGGGACGCGCAGCCAGTCCGGCCGATGCGCCAGTTCATATTCGATCTCGTACAACGCTTTCTCTAACAGGAAGAAGTCAAGAATCCCATCCGCTGCGTGCCGCTCGGCCGGCCATAGCCCGTTGTCATCCATCGTCTCGCGGTAGGCGCTGAGAAAAGCGGCACTGGCGCGGCCGCGCCAGGCCTCCAGCGCGGCGGCGAGCCGGCCATGCTCCTCAGGGGCGCTCTGCCGGGCGCGCTCCAGCGCCGCGGTCGTGGAATAATCGATCGAGCGCAGCAGCCCGGCGACGTCGCGGGCTGGCGGTGCCTTGCGCCGCCGTTCGGCGAGGCTGCGCCGTGGTTCGCCCTCGAAATCGATGATGCAGACGTCATCCTTGACGATCAGCATCTGGCCGAGATGGAAATCGCCATGATGGCGGATGCTGAGCCCGGCCTCTCCGCGCGGAAACAGCGCCGCGAGCTGCGGCTTGATCTGATCGCGTTGCGCCAGCAGCCGGTCGACCAGCAGCCGCTCCGGCTCGCGCAGCTGCTCCCGCTTGCGGAGCAGCTCGGCGATCACCCGATCGGCAGCCGCGGCGACTTCGTCGATCGAGGCCTCGGCCTGCGCCGCGCTGATCGGCTCCGGTGCGAAATCGGCGATTTCCGGGTGGCTGCCCAGCGCCAGATGCAGCTCGGCGACCCGCTTGCCGGTCTGCGCCATCAGCCGCAGATACAGCATCTGCTGCTCGCTTTCCTCCGGCTGTTCGTTCTCGGTCGACAGCCGTTGCTCGTCGAGATAGCGGTCGAGATAGGCCGAGGTCACACTCCAGCCATCGCCCTGGTTCTGCACAAAGGCATGGACCACCGCGATCGCGCTGGCGCTGTCGCCCTCGTGATATTCGACGCTGCCGAGCAGCGCCGGTGTGTTGGCGAAGCCGGCGACGTCGGTCAAGAACCGGCCCATCTCGATTTCCGGATTAAGACCGTCGTCGAGCCGGCGATAGGTCTTGACCACGTAATCGGTGTCGACCAGCGCGGTCGAGTTCGACTGTTCGGTCTCCACCGCGCGGATATGCTCGGGTGCCTTCGGCGGCAATTCCGCCAGCCGTTCCGTGGGATGGTACATCAGCTTCATGCCATCGTGCTCGACGCAGAGCCGATCGCGCAGGCATTGCAGCAGCAGCGCCACGAACTCGGTGTCGGTCGCGACGTCGAGCAGGGTGCCTTCGCGCGCGCCCTGGCGTACCGCGGAGAACGCGCGCGGATTGTAGCGCTCGCGGTCGAACCGCACCCAGTCGATCTTCATCGGCAGCACGTAGCGCCCGGTGACACCGCGCACCGTGGCCTCGAAGAAGATCATCCACGGCCGGTTGTCGCCCTCGATGCACACCGGAATCGCCGAGGTCAGGCGCGGCACGATCGCGCGCGGATTGCGCTCCGGGAACCAGCGGCTGCGCGACAGGAAGCCGGGCAGCACATCGCGCTCGAACACGCCGCGGGTGCGCGCCAGCGTCATCCAGGACGAGCCGTACGGCACCACCAGGGTCTCGAATTCCGGCACCAGGCTATGGGGCGCAACGTGTTCGTCGGCGACGCGCTCGATCAGCCGGAACCAATAGAAGCCATAGGGGCCGAGCGTGATCATGTAAGGCAGTTCGCCGATCGCCGGAAAACGGCTGCGGCCGAGCATTTCCTGCGGAATGCGCTCCTTCCACGGCGACAGGTCGAGTTCGGTGGCCTGCGCCGAGCGCGACAGGTTGGCGACGCACAGGATCACTTCGTCTTGGTATTGACGGACATAGGCCAGCACCGCGCGGTTGGCCGGGCGGATGAACGTCATGGTGCCGCGGCCAAACGCCAGCGTTGATTTGCGTACTGAGATCAGCCGCTTGGTGGCGCTGAGCAGCGATGACAGGCTGCGCGACTGTGCCTCGACATTGACCGCCTCATAGCCATAGACCGGGTCCATGATCATCGGCGCATAGAGCCGTGCCGGATCGGCACGCGAGAAGCCGCCATTGCGATCCGGGGTCCATTGCATCGGCGTGCGCACGCCGTTGCGGTCGCCGAGATAGATGTTGTCGCCCATGCCGATCTCGTCGCCGTAATAGATGATCGGCGTGCCCGGGAACGACAGCAGCAGCGAGTTCATCAGCTCGATCTTGCGGCGGTCATTGTCCATCAGCGGCGCCAGCCGGCGGCGGATGCCGAGATTGATGCGGGCGCGCGGGTCGTGGGCATAGGTCGACCACAGATAATCGCGCTCGACATCGGTGACCATTTCCAGCGTCAGTTCGTCATGGTTGCGCAGGAACAGCGCCCACTGACAATTCTTCGGAATGTCGGGCGTCTGGCGCAAAATGTCGGTGATCGGGAAACGGTCCTCCTGGGCGATCGCCATATAGAACCGCGGCATCAGCGGGAAGTGATAAGCCATGTGGCATTCGTCGCCGTCGCCAAAATAATGCTGCACGTCCTCGGGCCATTGATTGGCTTCGGCGAGCAGCACCTTGTCCTTGGCATAGGCGTCGAGTGCGCGGCGCAGCGCTTTGATGACGGCGTGCGTTTCCGGCAAATTCTCGTTGTTGGTGCCGTCGCGCTCGCACAGATAGGGGATGGCATCGAGCCGGAAGCCATCGACCCCGGCATCGAGCCAGCGTTTCATCACCTGCTCCACCGCGCGCACCACGCGCGGATTGTCGAAATTGAGGTCGGGCTGGTGCGAGAAGAACCGATGCCAGTAGAACTGGCCGGCTTCCGGGTCCCAGGTCCAATTCGACTTCTCGGTGTCGGTGAAAATGATGCGGGTGCCGGCATATTTTTGGTCGGTGTCGCTCCACACATACCAATTGCGCGCGCTGGAATTCTTCTCGCTGCGCCGCGCCCGCTTGAACCACGGGTGCTGATCGGAGGTGTGATTGATCACCAATTCGGTGATGACGCGCAGCTTGCGCTTCTTGGCTTCGGTGATGAAGCGCCGAAAATCCTTCATCGTGCCGAAATCGGGATTGATCGAACCGTAATCGGCAATGTCGTAGCCGTCGTCGCGGCCAGGCGAGGGGTAGAACGGCAACAGCCACAGCGTGGTGACGCCGAGGTCCTGCAGGTAATCGAGCTTTTCGGTCAGCCCGGCGAAATCGCCGATGCCGTCCTTGTTGCTGTCGGCAAACGCCTTGACATGCAGCTGGTAGATGATGGCGTCCTTGTACCACAGCGCGTCATTGTTGCTGTCGTCCGCCGTCGTCGCGGTGTCGATCGAAGTCATCATGTTCATGGACTGCACACTCAAGCCAGACATTGAAACAGCAAAGCGGGGTCACGGGCCGGATCGATGCGTAGCTGAAGGCCGCCCCACTGCACCGGCAGGCGTTCGCCGGTGATCAGATTTTCCACCGCGACCGGCGGTTTCAATTCGCCGCCGACCTCGACCAGCGTGTCGCCGAGCGGGAACCAGACGTCATGGACCTCGCCCGACAGCGCGATCGCCACCCCGACCGTGTTGCGGCCGTCGAGCGAACGCTTGATGAAGCCGATCACATGCTCGTCGTTGATCTCGACAAAACGAAGATCATTGGTTTGCAGCAGCGCCGGATGGCGGCGCCGCGCCTGATTGAGATCGCGGATATAGGATTTCAGGTGGCCGGGCTGATCCCAGTCGCGCACCTTGATCTCGTATTTTTCGGAATCGAGATATTCTTCTCGTCCGGGGATCGGCCGGTGTTCGAGTAGCTCAAAACCGTTATAGATGCCGTAGCTTGCTGACAGCGTCGCAGCCAGCGCCAAGCGGGCCTTGAACACCCAGGGCTCACCGCTTTGCAGATGAAAGGGCAGGATGTCTGGCGTATTGACGAAGAAGTTCGGACGAAAAAAGTCCCGCTCCGGCACGCCGGTCAATTCGCGCAGATATTGTTCGATTTCCCACTTCTGCACCCGCCAGGTGAAATAAGTGTAGGACTGCGTGAAGCCGAGCTTGGCCAGCCCCTTCATCAATTTCGGCCGGGTGAAGGCTTCCGCGAGAAAGATCACATCCGGGTGGCGCAATTGCACCTCGCGGATCAGCCATTCCCAGAACCGGAATGGTTTGGTGTGCGGATTGTCGATGCGGAAAATGCTGACGCCCTCGGCCACCCAGAACAGCAGCACGTCGCGCAGCGCATTCCAGAGCGAACCGGCGTCGTCGCAGGCAAAATCCGGATTGACGATGTCTTCGTATTTCTTGGGCGGGTTTTCGGCAAAACGCATGCTGCCGTCCGGCCGGCGGCGGAACCAGTTTGGGTGTTGCCGCAGCCACGGGTGATCGGGCGAGCACTGCACCGCGATGTCGAGTGCGACCTCGAGATTGACCGTGCGGCACGCGGCGACCAAAGCGCGGAAATCCTCGATGGTGCCGAGTTCCGGATGCACGGCGTCATGGCCGCCTTCGGCCGAACCGATCGCATAGAAGCTGCCGGGATCGCCGGGCGCTGCGGCGAGCGCATTGTTACGGCCCTTGCGGTTGGTACGGCCGATAGGGTGGATCGGCGTGAGATAGAGCACGTCAAAGCCCATCGCCGCGATATCGGGCAGCCGCGCGATGCAATCGCGGAACGTGCCGTGCTGGCCGGGCGTGCGGCCCTGGCTGCGCGGCACCATTTCATACCAGGCGCCGGCGCGGGCGCGCGGCCGGTCCACCATCAGCGGCAGTGCGGGCGAGCGGGTCAGGTCGGGGCGCGGCTGGGCCAGCGCCATCGCCGCCATCAGTTCCGGCGCCAGCAGGGCCTGATAATCACCGGATTCCAGAAAAAGCTGGCATTGGCGCTGGATCACGGCACCGACTTGGTCGCTGGCCGCGGTGCGCGACAGCAGTTCGGCGCCTTCCAGCGCGTCGAGGGAGACGTCCTGGCCGGCGTTCAGCTTCAGCTCAAAACCATGGCGCCAGGTGGCAAACTGATCGGTCCAGGCCTCGATGGCATAAAGATGACGGCCAAGCTGGCAGGGCACGAACTGGCCGTGCCAGCGGTCATTGACGTCGTGCTGCATCGGCACGCGCTGCCAATCGCGATCGACTTCGCGCCGCCACAGCAGCGCTGCGGCGATGATGTCGTGGCCGTCGCGATAAATGTCGGCCTCGACCTCGATCGGTTCGCCGACGATACGCTTGACCGGAAAGCGGCCGCCATCGACCAAAGGATGGATGGCTTCGATGTGAAACGCCCCACCCAGCGCGGGGCTGATCATGGTTTGGGTTGTTTTATTCACGGTGATGCCAAATATGTGGAGCAAACAAGATGTTCCGACCCATGACTGGAGGGCCCCCGCCCGACACCACTAGAAACTCTTGATCACCGCAGTTGGTTCCCGGAACTCAGCCGCGATTGCGGCGTTACCGGCCTTCCGCCTGCTGCATCACGCCAAATCCCTTCCAGCGTCGCTATGTCGCGCGACGAAACAGCAGATCGAATGGACACTTTCGCCAGAGCCGCCGAACTCGGAATTTCGCCGGAGTTTTATGACGGGCAAGGACAGCACCGTGTCACCGCTCCCGCAGCGCTGGCGGCGATCGTCGATGCCATTCCGCAGCCGCAGCCAAAACCGCTGCTTGGCACAGTGCTGGTGGCGCGGGGCGGCGAGCTGCGCGCCGAACTAACTGCTACCGCGCAATTGCCGGTGCATTGGCGGCTTCTTCAGCATGAGTGTGTGCGGGCCACCGGCGAATGCGTCGAGCGCCATTGGGCCGGGCCGCAAGGGCTGGCCGAGGGGCTCTACCAGCTCGATCTGCGCGATGCCGCCGGCACGTGCGAGCAGGTGCCTGTGATCGTGGCGCCGGCGCGCGCGTTTGGTGGTGCGTTCGATCGCGGCTGGCTGCTATCGGTGCAGCTCTATAGCGTGCGCTCACAGCGCAATTGGGGCATGGGCGATTTCAGCGATCTTGCCGACCTGATCGCGCTCGCCGCCGAGCTTGGCGCCGCGGGCATCGGCCTCAATCCGCTGCATGCGCTGTTTGATGATCGGCCGCAGGATTGCAGCCCGTACTCGCCGAACAGCCGCCTGTTCCTGAACGCGCTCTATATCGATGTCGCCAAACTGCCGGAATTGCCGCGTTCCACGCTCGATGAGATCGAAACGCTGCTCGGCGAGCTGCGCGCCAGCGACATGATCCGCTATCGCGAGGTTGCCGAGCTGAAATGGCGCGGCTTGCGCGCGGCGTTTGCGGCGTTTCGTAGGGGTGTCGATCCGGCGCGCACCGAGGCGTTCGCGGCGTTTCGGCGCGAGCGCGGCGCGCTGCTGACGCGCTTTGCCTGTTTTGAAGTGCTGCGCCATCAGTTCGGCACGCCCTGGTGGGAATGGCCGGAGGTGTGGCGGCGGCCGGACGATGCGCAATGCGCGGCGTTTGCCAGCGGCGAGCACAGCGATGCGGTGGCGTTTGTCGAATATGTGCAATGGTGCGCGCACCAGCAGCTACAGGACTGCCAGCTTGAAGCCGAGCGCCGCGGCATGCCGGTCGGGCTTTATCTCGACGTGGCGGTCGGCGTGCAGAGCAATGGCTTTGATGCCTGGAATGAGCAGATCGCGATTTCGCGCAAACTCGGCGTCGGCGCGCCGCCCGATCAGCTCAACACCGCGGGCCAGGATTGGGGTCTCGCCGGCTTCAACGCCGCGGGGCTGGAGGCGAGGGCGTTCGAGCCCTATCGCGCCATGCTGGCGGCCTCGATGCGCTATGCCGGCGCGATCCGGCTCGACCATGTGCTCGGGCTGAAACGGCTCTATCTGGTGCCGCATGGCTATCGCGCCGACAATGGCGCCTATGCGGCGATGCCATTCGAGGCGTTGCTCGCGGTCACGGCGCTCGAGAGCCAGGCGCAGCGCTGCGTGGTGATCGGCGAAGACCTTGGCACGGTGCCGGATGGTTTTCGTGAACGGCTCGCCGATTGGGGCATCTGGTCGTATCGCGTGATGATCTTTGAGCGCGACGACGACGGCTCGTTCCGCTCGGTCGATCGCTACCCGGCCGACGCGCTGGTGACCTTCAACACCCACGATCTCGCCACCTTCGCCGGCTGGCGCGGTTTTGCCGATCTGCATTTCAAGCGCTCGGTCGGCATCGATCCCGGCGAAAGCGATGACGCGCGCTGGCACGCGCTCGGCATGCTCGACAATGTGCTGCGCCATGAGGCAATCGACAGCAACGATTTCTACGCCGTGACGCGGTTCATGGCGCGCACCCGCTCGCGGCTGTTGGCAATCTCGCTGGAGGATCTGCTGAAAGTCGCCGATCAGCCCAACGTGCCGGGCACGATTGACGAACACCCGAATTGGCGGCGTCGGCTGCCGGTTGAGCTGAGCGAGATCGCGGCGGCGATCGATCGACAGGCCCTGCAGGACGCCACCGCCGGGCGCATAGTCGGGCGGTGATCGCGTGCCGGGATTGATCGAAGATTACGCGCTGATCGGCGATTGCGAGACCGCAGCTTTGGTCTGCCGCGATGGCTCGGTCGATTGGCTGTGTTGGCCAGCGTTCGATTCCGAAGCCTGTTTTGCCGCGCTGCTCGGCGGCCGCGAGCACGGCCGCTGGCAACTGGCACCGCATGGCGCGACCCGGAGCTGCACCAGGCGCTATCGCGGCGATACCTTGATCCTGGAAACGCGCTTTGAGACCGATGACGGCGCGGTGACGCTGATCGATTTCATGCCGCCGCGCGGGGAGGTGTCCGATCTGGTGCGGATCGTGCGCGGCGAGCGCGGCCGGGTGCGCATGCGCATGGAGCTGATCATCCGCTTCGGCTTCGGCGCCAATGTGCCCTGGGTGAAGCGTACCGATGGTGGCGCGCTGCTGGCGATCTGTGGCCCGGATATGACCGTGCTGCGTACGCCGGTCGATACCCATGGCGAGGGGCTGACCACGGTTGCCGATTTCGAAGTGATGGCCGGCGAGTCGGTGCCGTTTGCGCTGAGTTACGCGCGTTCGCATCTAGCGGTGCCGGACCCGATCGATCCCGAACACGCGCTGCTCGACACCGAGGCGTTCTGGCTGGAATGGGCCGGTCGCTGCAGCTATCGCGGCGAATATCGCGAGCTGGTGATGCGCTCGCTGATCACGCTGAAGGCGCTGACCTATGCGCCGAGCGGCGGCATCGTCGCCGCGCCGACCACCTCGCTGCCGGAAAAGCTCGGCGGCTCGCGCAATTGGGACTATCGGTTCTGCTGGCTGCGCGACGCGACCTTCACGCTGCTGGCGCTGATGGATTCCGGCTACACCGAGGAAGCCTCGGCCTGGCATCATTGGCTGCTGCGCGCGGTGGCCGGCTCGCCCGCCAATATGCAGATCATGTACGGCATCATGGGCGAGCGCCGGCTGCTGGAATGGGAGGCCGATTGGCTGCCCGGCTATGAAGGCGCGCAGCCGGTGCGGATCGGCAATGCTGCGCACGATCAGTTGCAGCTCGACGTCTATGGCGAGCTGATCGACGTGTTTCATCAGTGGCGCATGGCCGATCTGCGGCTCGACGGAGAGTCCTGGGCACTGGAACGCGCGATCCTGGAACATCTGGAATCGATCTGGCGGCAGCCGGACAGCGGCATCTGGGAGCGGCGCGGGCCGGGCAAGCATTACGTGTCGTCGAAGGTGATGACCTGGGTGGCGTTTGATCGCGGCATCAAGAGCGCGGAGCGCTTTCAGCTGAAAGCGCCGGTCGAGCGCTGGAAGCAGGTGCGCGACACCATCCATCGCGACGTGTGCGAGCGCGGCTTTGACCCCAAGCAGAATGCGTTCACTGAGTCCTATGGATCGCAGATGCTGGATGCCAGCGTGCTGCTGCTGCCGGCGGTCGGGTTTTTGCCGGTGTCGGACCCGCGGGTACAGGGCACGCTCGCGGCGATCGAGAACGGCTTGATGCGCGATGGCTTCGTGCTGCGTCACGATCCGCGCGAAACCTGCGAGCCGCAGCCGGCGGAGGGCGCGTTTCTGGCATGCAGCCTGTGGCTGGCTGACGCCTTTCTGCTGTCGGGCGAGGTCGACAAGGCGAAAGCGCTGTTCGACCGCGTGGTCGGGGTTGCCAATGATCTCGGGCTGTTTGCTGAGGAATACGACCCGGACGCGCGCCGCCAGACCGGCAACTTTCCGCAGGCGCTGACCCATATCGCGCTGATCAACACCGCGCAGAATCTGACCGCGGTGCAGAAGGCCAAGGACAAGCCGGCAATCCAGCGCGTGAAGTAGCGCGGCGCGTCACGCATCGCGCGCTGTCCCGGCGGCGGCGCGATCGATCAGCCACACGGTGTCGCCATCAAGAGCACGGGCGCGCGCCGCGGGCAGATCGGCGCCGGCGCGCAGCCGCGTGATGATCTCGCGCTTGGCGGCGCCGCCGGCCAGAAACAGCAGCTCGCGGCTCGCGGCCAGCGCCGGCAGCGTCAGCGTGACGCGCGGCACCAGCGGCGGCACCGCGGCGTGTTCGACGCCAACCACCCAGCGCGAGGTTTCGGCCAGCGCCGGCGCTTCCGGAAACAGCGATGCGGTGTGGCCGTCCGGGCCAATGCCCATCAAGGTCAGATCGAACAGCGGCCGCGCCGGCGCAAGCTGCGCGGCACCGTAGAAGTTTTGCAGTTCATCTTGATAGCGACGGGCGACGGCATCCGGCGTCGCGGCGTCGGTCGGCATCGGGTGGATGTGACCCGGCGGCGCGCGACCATCCAGAAAGGCGCGGCGCGCTACGCCCATGTTGCTGAGCGGATCATCGGGTGGCACGAACCGTTCGTCGCCGATGAACCAATGCACGCGCGGCCAGGGGATCGAGGCTGCGAATTCACCGGCCAGCAGCTGGTACAGCCGGCTCGGCCCGGAGCCGCCCGTCAGGCAAATTGCCACGCGCTGGGGCTGCTGCGCGATCCGGTGCAGCAGATGCTGCGCGGCGATCCGCGCCAGTGCTTCGCTGTCATCGGCAACGATGATCTCGCGGGCACGGCTGGTCATCGCACCAGCGGCTCGCGCCAGGAGCGGCCATCGCGCGCGAGCAGCGCGTCGGCGTCGGCCGGGCCGTTGCTGCCGGCAGGATAGATTTGCAGGCCGTCGGCGCCGGCCTTGCGCCAGCCATCGAGAAATGGCTGCACCGCCGCCCAGCCGGCTTCGATCGCGTCGGCGCGCTGAAACAGGATGTTGTCGCCGATCATGCAATCATGGATCAGCGTCTCATAGCCGGTGGAGGGCGCGACCTTAAAATAGTCCTTGTAGCGGAACGTCATCTCGACGCCGTCGATCGCGATCTGCGGCCCCGGGATTTTTGAGTTGAATTGCAGCGAGATGCTTTCGGCGGGTTCGATGCCGATCACCAGATAGTTTTGCGACAATTGCTGCACCGGGGTGCAGCGGAACATCGCAAACGGCGCCTGCTTGAACTTGATCGCCACTTCCGTGCGCTTGGCGCCGAGCGCCTTGCCGGTGCGCAGATAGAACGGCACGCCGGCCCAGCGCCAATTGTCGATATTCAGCTTCAGCGCCGCATAGGTCTCGGTGGTCGAGTTCGGGCTGACATTGCGCGACTTGCGATAGTCCTCGATCGTGGTGTCGCCGATCTGGCCGGCGCTATATTGGCCACGCACCGAATTGGCGAGCGCGTCATGCTCGCTCGGAATCTGGATCGCCGACAGCACCGCGGATTTGGCGGTGCGCACCGCATGGGCGTTGAACTGCGAGGGCGGCTCCATCGCCACCAGCGATAGCAACTGGAACAGATGGTTGGGCACCATGTCGCGCAGCGCGCCGGTGGCGTCGTAAAAGCTGCCGCGATGGCCGACGCCGAGCGTTTCGGCGACGGTGATTTGCACGTGATCGATGTGATCGCGATTCCAGATCGGCTCGAACATGCCGTTGGCAAAGCGCATCACCAAAATGTTCTGCACCGTCTCTTTGCCGAGATAGTGATCGATCCGGTACAGCTCGTGCTCGGGCACGAGACCCAGCAGATGCGCATTCAGCGCCTTGGCGGAGGCGAGGTCGGTGCCGAACGGCTTTTCCACCACCAGCCGGCGCCACGCGCCTTGATCCTCGCGCAGCAGGCCCGCGCGGCCGAGTTCGCTGCTGATTGGCGCGAACGCATCCGGCGGGGTGGCAAGATAGAACAGCCGATTGCCGCCAGTGTGGCGTGCCGCCTCCAGCTTTTCCAGCCGTTCGCGCAGCCGGTCGAATGATGGCGGATCGCTGGGATCGGCGCTGATCGCGGTGACGCAGTAGAGTAGCTTGTCGGCGACGTCCTGGCGCACCGGGCGGGTGGCGAAGCGTTTCAGCCCGTCCATCAGGCTGGCGCGCAGCTCCTCGCTCGCGATTTCCTTGCGGGTGATGCCGACCACGCAAAACGTCTCGGGCAAGAGCCCGGCTTCGGCGAGATTGTACAGTGCGGGGATCACCAGCCGGTGGGTGAGGTCGCCAGTGACGCCGAAAATCACCATCGCGTAGCGATCGGGAGCCGACGTGCTGGCTGTGCTCACGGTCACACCGGGTCCTCCTTGGGCTTCAGTTTGGCCGGCCCGGCCTGCTGCGCCGGGTCGGGATGCTGCGAAGGCTCCTTGTGGCCGCCAAAGCCCTCGCGCATTGCCGAGAGAATCTTTTCAGCGAAGGTATGTTCCCGCCGCGAGCGGAACCGGGCGAACAGCGCCGCGGTCAGCACTTCGGCCGGCACCGCTTCGTCGATCGCGGCGTTGATGGTCCAGCGTCCTTCGCCGGAATCCTCGACAAAGCCGGAATAGCCGTCGAGCGTGCCGTTGCGCGCCAAGGCCGCCGCGATCAAATCGAGCAGCCAGGATGGGATCACGCTGCCGCGCCGCCACACCTCGGCGATATCGGCGAGATCGAAATCGAAGCGATGCGCCTCGCGCAGCGTCGGCGCATTGGCGTTTTTCAGAATGTCGAAGCCTTCGGCATAGGCCTGCATCAGGCCGTATTCGATGCCGTTGTGCACCATCTTGACGAAGTGCCCGGCGCCGACCGGGCCGGCGTGCAAAAAACCTTGTTCGACGCGCGGGTCGCGGCCGTCACGCTCCGGCGTCGCGGCGATCTCGCCGCGGCCCGGCGCCAGCGCCGCGAAAATCGGATCGAGCCGGTCGACCAGCGGTTTTGGGCCGCCGATCATCATGCAATAGCCGCGCTGCAGGCCCCAGACGCCGCCCGAGGTGCCGACATCGACATAGCCGATGCCGCGTTCGGCGAGCGCGGCGGCGCGGCGGATGTCGTCCTGCCAAAAACTGTTGCCGCCATCGATGACGACGTCATCGGGCGACAGCAACTGGCCGAGTTGTTCGATGGTGGTTTCGGTGATGGCGCCGGCCGGCAGCATCACCCAGACCGCACGCGGCGGGGTGAGCTGCTGGACCAATTGTTCGAGCGAGGCGGCGCCTTGTGCGCCTTCGCTGACCAGCGCGGCGACCGCCTGCGGGTCCTTGTCATACACCACGGCATGATGGCCAGAGCCGAGCAGGCGGCGCACGATGTTGCCACCCATTCGGCCCAGGCCGATCATGCCGAGTTGCATCAGAGCCTCATCCCTTGCTGAGAGCCTTGGTCAGTGCGGCGCCGAGCGCGGCGAGACCGCTGCCAAGCTCGCCCTTGAGATGAACGCGCAGCGCGCGCCGGCCGCGTTCGGTCAGCACGTTGAAATCGCCGCGCGCCTGCGCAGCCTTGATGATGCCAAAGCTCGCCGCCTGGCCGGGCACGGCGAGGTCGGCAGCATCATGGGTGATCTGCAGGAACACGCCGCTGTTCGGTCCGCCCTTGTAGGCCTGGCCGGTCGAGTGCAGGAAGCGCGGGCCGAATTCAGCGCAAGTGGCGATGCCGAGCGCGTCGCGCAGCGCCAGCCGCATGCTTTGCAGCGCCTCGATATGCGCAGCATTGCGCTCGATGTAAGCGAGCAGCGCCAGATAATCGCCACTGCCGGCGCGGCCGAGATGCGCCTTCAGCCAGGACACAAGATCATCCTGCGCGCCGGCAGCGCGCAGCGCGGCGGCATTGGCGGCATCGGTGAACAGATCCAGCTCCGCGCTGCTGAACACCGCGGCTTCCGCCGGCAGCGCGCCGGACTGCTCGAACGCCGCGATCAGCTCGCGGGTTTTGATCTTGGTGGATTCGACGTCGGGCTGATCGAACGGATTGATGCCGAGCACCGCGCCGGCGACCGCGGTCGCCAGTTCAAAGCGGAAGAATTCCTGGCCGATGTCTTCTGCTGAATTCAGCACGATGCGCGCCACCGGATGGCCGGCCTGCTGTAGCGCTGCCAGCTTGTCGGCGTTGCGGTCGGCTTCGCCCGCGGTGCGCAGATCGATGAAGAACCGGTCATCGCCATAGCGCGCGATGTCGCCGAGCGGTTCGCCGTCGATCGGGATCAGGCCCTTGCCGTCCTTGCCAGTCGACTCGGCGATCAGTTGCTCGGCCCAGGCGCCGAAATCGGCGACCGCCGGCGAGCACAGCATCGTCACCTTGTCGCGGCCCGCGCGGCCGGCAAGGCCGAGCGCTAGCCCGAGCTGCACGGTAGGGTTTTGCGCCGGCGGCACGTCGCCGCCGCAGCCGCGCACCATGGTCAGCGCCGCGTCCAGGAAACGGCCGACATCGATGCCGGCCACCGCGGCCGGCACCAGTCCGAATGGCGACAGCACCGAATAGCGGCCGCCGATGGTCGGCTCGCCATGCACGATCCGGGCAAAGCGCTGCTGCTGCGCGACCTTTTCCATCGACGAGCCGGGGTCGGTGACGGCCAGGAAGTGATCGCCGGCCTTGTCGGCCCCGACCGCCTTGCTGACCTCGTCGTAGAAATAGGCCTTCATCACGTTCGGCTCGGTGGTGCCGCCCGATTTGCTGGACACGATGAACAGCGTTGTGGGCAGCGTCACCGCGTTACGGATCGCGCGTACCTGGGCGGGGTCGGTCGAGTCGAGCACGTGCAGTTTTGGGAAACCGGCGCGCGGCGCAAAAGTCTGCGCCAGCACTTCCGGGCCGAGGCTGGAGCCGCCCATGCCGAGCACCACCGCGTCGGTGAAGCCGCGCTGCTGCACCCAGGACGCCAGCTCCTGATAGTCGCGCTGTTTGGCTTTCGCGGCCGCGGCGCTATCCAGCCAGCCCAGCCATTTCGCTTCGTCGCTGCCGGTCCACACCGCGGCATCGCGCGCCCACAGCCGGCGCACCAGGCCCTGCGCGCGCCATTGCTCGCTGTATTCGGCGAGCGCTTGGCCAAGCGTGGCATCGAGCGCCAGCGTTTGCGCGCCGATGCGGGCGCCGAGCACCTTGGCGCGCTTCTGCGCCACCGCGCCGAGCAGCTTGTCGGCGGCATCGCTGAACTGCTGCACGCCATCGGCCAACAGATGATCGGCGATTGCTTCCAGCGAGATGCCGGCGGCCTGCAGCGCGGCGAGGGCCTGTTCGGCCTGATCGACGCCGTCTTCCAGGCTGTCGCGCAGCTGGCCGTGATCGCGGAATGCATCGAGCGTCGCCGGCGGCACGGTGTTGACGGTGTTCGGCCCGATCAGTTCTTCGACATAGAGCGTGTCGCGATAGGCCTTGTTCTTGGTGCCGGTCGAGGCCCACAACAGCCGCTGCGGCTTGGCGCCGCGCGCAGCAAGCTGATCCCAGCGCGAGCCGGTGAACAGCCGCTTGTAGTGCTGATACGCGAGCTTGGCATTGGCGATCGCGATCTTGCCCTTGAGCGCGGCAAGCTTCGCCTGTTCGGCGGGATCGTTGGCCTTGGCGATCTTGTCATCGAGCTGTTTGTCGACCGCGCTGTCGATCCGGCTGACAAAGAAGCTGGCGACGCTGGCCACTTGCGCGGGATCGCCGCCGGACTTGGCATAGGCTTCCAGCCCGTCGATGAAGGCTTCGGCGACCGCGATATACATCGCCTGCGAAAACAGCAGCGTGACGTTGATGCTGATGCCCTTGGAGATCAGATGCCGGATCGCGGGAATGCCTTCCGGGGTCGCCGGCACCTTGACCATCAGGTTGCGGCGATCGACCCGGCGCCACAGCCGTTCGGCTTCGGCAATGGTGCCCTCGCAGTCGCGCGCCAGATAGGGCGATACTTCCAGGCTGACAAAACCATCATTGCCACCGGACTGGTGATAGACCGGCTGCAACACATCGGCGGCGTGCTGGATGTCTTCGACCGCCAGCGCTTCGTACAGTTCGGCCACCGGCTGGTCGCCCTGCGCCAGCGCCACGCCGATCGCGCCGTCATATTCGTCCGAACCGCCGATCGCCTTTTCAAAGATCGCCGGGTTGGAGGTCACTCCCTTGACGCCGTCGGCTTCGGTCAGCGTCTTGAGATCGCCGTTGGCGACGAAGCCGCGGGCAAGGAAATCCAGCCAGACTGCCTGGCCGTGGTGTTCGAGCGCTTTGACGGGGTTCATGATGACCTTGATCGTTCACTGAGGCGAGGGGCGCTGCGGCTCTTTCTGGACTGATACCGGCCATTGTCAATTGATCGTTCCGGCGGAGAAAGTCCTGTCGAAGTCGGGCCCTCGGAGAGGCGCGGTGGACTGCGATTGCGTCGGCAGTGAGACGAACGATAGCGCAACGCGCTAAAGGATTGTTGGTTCCTGAATGCGTCGCGGCATTAGCAGTAAGTGGTGCGTGGACCGTCATGATCCGGCCAATTTGCGAGCTGATCGGCTGAAGCCAGATCGTCGATGCCCTGAACCACCGCTTCACGCACCCCTGAATCGAACAGCGAGTGGCCGGCGGCGTGGATCACGCGCAGCTCTGCGCCGCGCCAGGCCCGGGTCAGGGTTCGCGCCGTGGCGGGCGGGCACAACAGGTCGTAGCGGCCCTGCACGATCACGCCGGGAATGTCGGCGAGCCGGCCGGCTTCGGCCAGCAATTGTCCGGGCCGCAGAAAACAATCGTTCTGGAAGTAGTGCGCTTCCAGCAGCGGAGTCGGTGGCCGATCACGGTATGAGGGTAGCGCGTTGAGATCGAGCCGGGTGCGCGCCGGGATGTGCTCCGACAGCGTGCGCTCGGTATCGTGCCAGGCCCAGGCCGCCGGGCCGTGGATCGCGGGATCAGGATCGAGAATGCGGCGCCAATAGGCATCGAGCGGCGCCAGCCGTTCCTCCGCGCTCAGCAGCGTCAGGAAGTCGTGGTTCAGCGCCGGATAGAATTGCGGCAGCGTGTTGCAGAACGCGGTCTGCAACTCCTCGCGCGTGCCCAGAAAGGTGGCGCGCAGCACGAGGCCGGTGACGCGCGCCGGATGGGCTTCGGCATAGGCCAGCGCCAGGGTCGAGCCCCATGACCCGCCGACCACCAGCCAGCGTTCAAAGCCGAATTCGGCGCGGATCAGTTCCAGATCGGCGATCAGATGCGCCAGCGTGTTGGCGGTGCACTCGCCGCGTGGCCGGCTGCGGCCGGCGCCGCGTTGATCGAACAGAACCGCATGAAAACGCACCGGATCGAACAGCCGGCGATGCTCGGCCTGGCAGCCGCTGCCGGGGCCGCCGTGCAGATAGACCGCGGGCAGGCCACCCGGCCGGCCGACGCTTTCGACATAAAGTTCGTGGCCGTCGCCAACCGGCAGATGCCGCACCGACCGCGGCGCGAAGCCATCGGATCTGTGGCGCGGTTGATGGGCGCTCTCTTGCATCGCATACAGGTATCGCAAATGCGAATTCTTTGCGAGAAGTTTTGGCGCCGGTTCAGCCTAGGAGGGTTGCGGATCGGGCCGTGGCCACTCAATTGAGGGTATTCCCAGCGCTGCCAACCAGGACCGCCATGCCACGCTACTACTTCAATACCCGGATCGACGGCGAGTTGATCCAAGACCCGGACGGTGAGGATTTGCGTGATCCCGACGAGGCTTGGGAGGTGGCGCGCACCACGGTCCGGCAGATCCTGAAAGCCGAGGGCGGCCAGCTTGGGCTGCTGCGCGCCGCCCTGGAAGTCACCGACGAGAGCGGCGAAGTGGTGCTGGAATTCCCGTTCGACGAGGCGCTGCTCGATATGCATCGCGGCACCTCCACCACCCATTGACGACCCCGGATGGCGCCATGATCGGCGCCCCGCCGCGGCAAGGGACGCTTGGCGGCGCCGATCTTGCTGGCATAATCGCACCCGCCAACGCAGGGAGGGCGCATGCAGCAAACATGGCGGTTGTCGGCAACTGAGCTGGCGCGCCTGATCCGTTGCCGGGAGTTGTCGGCGCGCGAAGTCGCCGACCAGGCCTTGGCCCGGCTGGAAACGGTCAATCCGCTGATCAACGCGGTGGTGGCCTATCGTCCGCAAGAGGTGCGGGCGCAGGCCGACGCCATCGATGCCGCGCTGGCGCGCGGCGAAGAGGTCGGCATGCTGGCCGGCGTGCCGGTGACCACCAAGATCAATGTCGATCAGCAGGGCTTTGCCACTACCAATGGCGTGACGCTGCAACGCGACCTGATCGCGACTGCCAATAATCCGGTGGTCGACAATCTGCGCAAAGCTGGCGCGGTGCTGCTCGGGCGCAGCAATGCGCCGGCGTTTTCCTATCGCTGGTTCACCAGCAATCTGCTGCACGGCCACACCAGCAATCCGCATGATCGCGCGATCACGCCCGGCGGCTCATCCGGCGGCGCGGCGGCGGCGGTGGCGGCCGGCATCGGCGCGATCGCGCATGGCACCGACATCGCCGGCTCGATCCGCTACCCTGCCTACGCCTGCGGCGTGCAGGGGCTGCGCCCGACCATCGGCCGGGTGCCGGCCTATAATCCATCATTGCCGGATCGTGTGATCGGCGCGCAGATCACCGCGGTGTCCGGTCCGCTGGCGCGCAGCATCGCCGACCTGCGGCTGGCGCTGAAGGCGATGGCGCAGCCCGATGCGCGCGATCCCTGGTATGTGCCGGCGCCGCTCGAGGGGCCGGTGCGCGAGAAGCGCGCAGCTTTGTGCCTGCGTCCCGATGGGCTGGCGATCACGCCCGCCATCGAAAGCGCGCTGCGGATCGCCGCGCAGCGCTTGATCGAGGCCGGATGGCAGGTCGAGGAGATCGACGCCACGCCGCCGCTTGCCGAAGCCGCCGAGCTGCAAACCAAGCTGTGGCTCGCGGATGGGTATGACGCGATGCTGGCCGCGGCCGAGCGCGAGGGCGATCCCGGTGCGCTCGCTTGTCTGCACGGCAACCGCGACCTCGCGCAGGGCATCGACCTTGCCGGGTTTTCAAAAATCCTGACGCGCCGCGCCACGCTGACCCGGCAATGGCAGCTATTCCTTGATGATTATGCGGTGCTGCTACTGCCGGTGTCGGCTGAGCTGCCGTTTCCCGACCAGCTCGACTTGCGCGACCAGCCATCGTTTCGCCGGGTGTGGCAGGCGCAGATGCCGCAAGTGGCGATCCCGTTCATGGGGCTGCCGGCGCTGGCGGTGGCGACCGGGCGGGTGGGGCGCGTGCCGGTCGGCGTCCAGCTGGTCGCCGGTCGTTATCGCGAAGATCTGTGCCTCGCCGCCGGCGAGGCGATCGAAGCGGGCGGCGGCGCGATCGCGCCGGTCGACCCGGTTGCTTGAATCAGCACAAGACCGGATAACGCCTCATGACCTCGATCTATGATTTCTCTGCCACCACGCTGGACGGCACCGAAACGTCGCTCAAGCAGTTTCAGGGCAAGGTGCTGCTGATCGTCAACACCGCCTCGAATTGCGGTTTTACGCCGCAATATCGCGGCCTCGAGGAACTGCATCAGGCTTTTGCGGCGCGCGGCTTTAGCGTGCTCGGCTTTCCCTGCAATCAGTTCGGCCATCAGGAGCCGGGTGACGCCTCGCAGATCGCGCAGTTCTGCTCGCGCAATTACGGCGTCAGCTTTCCGATGTTTCAGAAGATCGAAGTCAATGGCGACGACGCTCATCCGCTGTACCGCTTTCTCAGGAGCGAGAAGCCTGGACTGCTCGGGTCCGCCATCAAGTGGAATTTTACAAAATTCCTGGTCGATCGCTCCGGCCGTGTGGTGAAGCGCTATGCGCCGACCACCACGCCGGACTCCCTGAAAAAAGATATTGAGGCTCTGCTGTGAACGACATCACCGAAACGCCGCCGGATCGTCTCTCGATCGATCCCGCCAGCCCCTATTACAACGCGGCAGCTCTAACGCGCGACGTCGGCATCCGCTTCAAGGGCGTCGAGAAGACCAATGTCCAGGAATACTGCGTCAGCGAGGGCTGGATTCGGGTCGCCGCTGGCGCCGCCAAGGATCGCTTCGGCAATCCGATGACCATCAAGCTGACCGGCACGGTAGAGCCTTATTTCCGCACCTGATCTTCTCGCCATCGCCGATCCGACGCCAAGCCGACGTCGCGACTCTGGTCGCGGCGTGCGCCGGCATGCGCGCGCCCCGCCGCCCCGCGTTAACGTTTCAATCCCTCATCAGCCGTCTTTCGTGACGATCGGACTGATCAACGCTGCCAGATGTCGTGGCCGCGGATCGGCGCGCGCCGATATGTCGTTGGTGACCTGCGTTTTCGCTGATTCGGGCGCGCTTTGTTCAAGCCGCGTTCTGTTGCTTAACGGCGCTGCCATCCGTCGTCACATTTCCGGACAACCGCGATTTGCGCATCTGGACTGGCCCATTCGCGGCTCTGCGAACTGCTGATCTCGAAACCACGTTGCCGCTCGCGGTCGGCTGCGCCTGCGGCCGTTAACCTTTGGCGAGCGCCATCATCTTTGATCGGAACGAGGCGGCTCGCACTGCCGCCAGATCTGCGCAGTGGCGGAGCGAGAATGCCCTACATTTGGCGTTGCGCTAGGCCGCGAGCCCGATTTCGCTGATTCGGGCGTGCTTTGTTCCAAGCGCGTTCCGAACCTTAACGGCGCGGCCTGCGTCGTCGCATTTTTGGACAATGAGCACGCGCGCGCATGAATAGCGCGGTTACCGGGCCGGATGCAGAGTGCGCGCGGCGCTGTTAACCTTTGCGAGGCGCCGCGGGCCGTGTGATGGCCGCGAGTAGGGAAAGGGTCGCGAGATGTCGCGCTGCTTGGAGGCGCAAAACCCCAACATCTGGCGGTGGTATTGGCCGACAGGATGATTCGGCTGATTCGGGCGTGCTTTGTTCCAGCCGCGTTCCGGACCTTAACGAGGTCACCATCGCCGTCACAATTCTGGACAGAGAGGCCGCGCCGGCGCTGGCAGCGCGGTGATCGGCGTCCTGATCGCTTGCCGCGGCGCGGTTAACCTTTTCGGAGGCTGGCAGCTCACGCAGACGCAGGGGCGCTCAAGAAGCGTGCGAGATCTCGCGCTGATCAGATTGGCTTCGACACCACATCTAGCGGGCAGGGCGGCGCCTTCGCTGATTCGGCTGATTCGGGCGTGGTTCGTTCCAGCCGCGTTCCAAAGCTTAACGGCGCCGTGCCGGCTGCGTTGCATTGCGGGACAGGCCGCAGCAACAGCGGGGCCGGGCAGATTATTCGGCGCTGCGCCAGCGTTAACCTTTGCAGGGGCGGGGCCGGCCTTGATCATTGCAGCTCGGCAGGCGGTGCTACGACATCATGGGGATGTGCCTCGCGCTCGCCGCGACATTTGGCGATCGCCGCGCTTTGCGCTGATTCGGGCGCGGTTCGTTCCGACGCTGTTCCGAACATTAACCGCGCGGTCATCCGCTGTTGCATTGCGGGACAAAGCGGCGCTCAGCGGGGCGAGCGGCCTGGATCAGGCGTTGCCAGCGCGGCGTCGGCGAGTTGTTTGCGGAAACGTCGGTCGCGCTTGAGATGCCATTCCCGGCTCATCGCTTCGCGCCGCGACAGAAAGCGCTCGCTATGCAGCAGCACCCAGACCCGGCCGCGGGTCGAGCGCGCGCCGCTGCCGCCATTGTGCTGCGACAGCCGGCGATCGAGATCGAGCGTCCAACCGACATAGGTCAGGTAGCGCGTCGGCGTGGCGCAGCCGAGCACATAGACGAAGCATTGCTCTTCGATCGGGTCCATGGTGGCGACGCTGGCATGGAAGCGGCGGGCCGGCAATTGGAGCGCGCGCTTTGCCATGTTGACAATCGGGCGTGCGGGCCGCTTCGCTGCCGACAGGAGCAACGACTCGTGAGGTTGCAGTGACAAGCCGCCTGATGCTGACCGCCCTCTGCCTGCTGCTGGGGATGCAAGCTGCCCGCGCGCAGGACGTGCCGGGCATTGAGATCTGCACCGTCGAAAAGACGATGGAGCGTCGCACCAGCTGTCTGCAGAGCAATGTCGATTTTCTGATGAAGACGATCACCAAGCTCGGCCAGGATCAGCGGCTAAAACTTGACGCCGCGCAGCGCCAGATCGAGACGCTCAACGCCAATGTCGCGGCGCTGCAGAAGACCGTGGATGATCTGAAAGCTGCGCAGGCCGCCAAGCCCGCCGCCAAAGAAGCGCCGGCAAGCAAAGACAACGCGAAGTAATCATGGCCTGCCGCGCGTGTGATCAGCGTTGCTGCTGGTCTCAGGCTGGCGCGGCTTCGCGGCGCGGTGCCGCACGGCTCGCCTTCGGCAACGCGGCGACAACATGCGGCTCCGGCGTCGCCGCCGTTTCGACATCCAGCATCAGGCAGTAATCAGGCAGCTCGAACAGCGGATCGATGTTGGCCATCGCCATGTCGACACGCTCACCGCAGCTGGAGCAGGTCCAAGAGTAAATCTCGTACACGCCATCAACGTCCTCGACCTGCAAGGTCGCGGTGGTCTGACAGCATCGGGTACATTTCGTCATCGTGCTCGTCCTCTGTCATCGGAAAACCGCTCGTCATCGACGAGTGGCCCGCGCGAGCCCCGCTCTTGGACTTGGTGTCTCCTCGGGTTCTCTGACTTCAGGCGTTCAGAGATAGGTGCACTGCAACATCACGCAATGAGCGAGATCAATAAGGTCTCGGGTTGGCGGTATCAATATGGGGAAAATGCGGGGTAGGCTTGTGCGTTGCGGGATAGTCCCAGCTAAAAGTTGTGGTGATCAATTTTGCGCGCAACCATTGGCGTGTGGGCCTGAAGTTCTTGCAACTCACAGGGGCGTTTGTTCGCTGGGGCGTGGTTCATCGCAGGTTTGAGCATTAAGCCACGCTGTTTGGCATTTGCTAAGGCTGAGCCGCAATTGCCCACGAGCCGTGATCGGCAGTTAGTTCTGGATCACGCAGTTGCGAAACCGACGATGCGATGACGGCGATCATAACAACTACGCTGCTGGATGGCTCAGGCGCATCACAAGTCTCGACTGTTCGTGAACGAGCAATGCATCAAGGTGTTCAGCCAGCGCACGATTGCTCGTAACAGTCCTAAGCCTTTCGTCGCGTGTCAACGCTTGATTTCGAGTGCTGGTTGACGCGGGTGCACGACGCGAACGAATTCGTGAATTTCAGGCAAATCAGCATTGATCTGCTCGGTGCGGAGGCTTTGAACTCGCTTTACTTCTGTAAGCTATGTCTCTCCTGCCAGACAACGTCGCCATTGATGTCGTCGTATCGGAGAGCAGTCGATCATGAGCATGAATGGTGCCGAGGTGTCATACGCGCCCGAAACTGCTGTCGCGCTCAAAGGCAAAGGCATCAACAGCGTGCCGATCCGTTTCGGTTTGCTGGCGCTCGGATTGGCTCTGATCAGTGGCATCGGTCAGGCGCTGATCTGGCAGCAAGAGGTGCTGGAACATACGCCGCTGGTGGTCGCAGCGCTGGTGTTTGCGCTGATCGTCGTTGTTCAGGCCGGGGTGACCTATTTTGCCGCCCGTAAGATGGCGAGCAACATCAAGGCGCTGCAGGACAGCACCGAAGCACTGGCCGCCGGCAATCTCGATGCGCCGATCGCTATCGAGTGCTCGTGCGAGGTCGGCGGCCTCGCTGACGCGTTCCGCCATCTGGTCGGGCGCCTCAACGCCAATCTGCGCCGCAAGAACATGATCGCGCACAGCGATCCGCTGACCGGCTTGCCGAACCGCGTGGTGCTGACCCATCTGCTGGAATGTCTGACGACCGCAGAGATGCCGGGCAGCGTGATGTTCATCGATCTGCAGGGTTTCAAGAAGGTCAACGATGCGTTCGGCTATCGCGCCGGCGATCAGTTGCTGTGCGACGTCGGCCGCCGTCTGGCGCGCGTTGGCTTTGCCCGCGAGATCAGCCAGCTCGAATGGGGCGTGTCGAATTTCGGCGAATTCGAGCGCCGCCCGCCCGCGGACCTGACATTGGCCCGCTTTGCCGCCGATCAATTCGTGGCGCTGCTGCCGGGCGTGGTCGACGTTGACCATTGCGAGCGTCATGCCAAGGGGGTGCTGCAGGCGTTGACGCTGCCGTTCGACATCGGCGGCACCGAGTTCACACTGTCCGCGCATCTCGGTATTGCGCGGGTGCCGGTCGACAGCCGCGATCCGTCCGAAATCCTGTATTTCGCTGATCTGGCGATGGTTGCCGCCAAGACGGAGCGCAAGCCGTGGCGGTTTTTCTGCTCGGCGCTCAGCGATGGCGCGATTGACCGCAGCCGGCTGGAAAGCGAACTGCGCCAGGCTTTGGAGCGCGGCGACATCGAACTGCATTATCAACCGCAGGTTGACACCCGGACCGGCCGGCTATGCGGCGTCGAGGCGCTGGCGCGCTGGCCGCATCGGGTGCGCGGCATGATCTCGCCGGCGGTGTTCATCCCGCTCGCCGAACAGGCCGGCTTAATGTCGGCGCTCGGCAGCCACGTGCTGCGCAGCGCCGTGCAGCAATGCGCCGATTGGCAGCGCGAAGGGCAGCCGCGCCGGGTCGCGATCAACATCTCGGCGGCGCAATTCGATGACCCCCATTTCGTGCGCGACGCCTTGGCAACCATCGCCGATTGTGGCGCCGATCCGCACCTCATCGAATTTGAGATCACCGAATCGATGGCGATGTCGGATCTGCCCGCCGCGCAACAGAATCTGATCTTCCTGCGCGAGGCGGGGGTGCAGATCGCAGTCGACGATTTTGGAACTGGCTTTTCCAATCTGTCGCAACTGGCGCGATTGCCGTTCACCACGCTGAAAGTCGATCGCTCGTTGATCGAAGGCATCGGCTCTTCGCCCAAGGGCGAGGTGCTGGTGAAAACCATCGTCACCATGGCCGATGGACTCGGTTACACCATCGTCGCCGAGGGCGTCGAGACCGCCGATCAGCGGGCGTGGCTCGAGGCCCAGGGCTGTTATGTCCACCAGGGGTTCCTGTTTGCCAAGCCGATGCCGGCGGACCAGCTGGACGAGTGGAGACAGCATCATTCGCTGGACGGCATGATCGGCCGGTTGCAGCGGCTCAGCGAGCGCAAGCCGCGGACCCCGTCGCTGGCCTTGATCAGCAACGCCGGTTGAGTCGATTACAGGTGGGCGAGCTCGCGGCTGACCCCGTGTTCGCGGGCGGTGCTTCCAACGCAGCCTTGGCGGCGGCAAGTGCGCCAGATGTGCTACCAGGTTCCCGGGTGTGCGAAGGCTTAAGTCGCGCATAGTTCCCGGACCTGTGGCGAATTGTGGAAATGACTCGCAGTGGCGTGCGCCTCGGGCGCGGTTGCGGCATAACGGCCCTGCGGCTATCACTGCGCCTGCCCCTGTCTGGCGTGCCAGGTCTAACCCTCTGTTCTAGCGCTGATTTTGTGCAATGCGGCAGCTTGCGGCTGGGGTATCTCCTATATTCACGTCAGCAGCGCTGTCGGTTTGATCGAGGCTTGGCATTGGCCGAAGTGCGATTGAATTTTGTTGTGACGAAGGCCAGTGCGTCGGCATTTCGGTCGTATTTCCGTCTTGCTCTGCCGTGATAAGCGATCAGTTCCAAAGTTTGGCGCGGCGTTCAAAAGGGGGGTGGCGCCGCAGCAACGCCGACACACGAATCTTAGGTTTTGGAACGGATCGACACAACGGACAGTTGCGCAGCGCGGTAGGATTGGATTAAGGAAACCACATTCTGCAGCTGCGGTCACGACTATCTTTGGGCGACCGGTTGCGGCTGATTCACAGAACGAGGCGTGGTGAAGTAAGGCGGCGAATTTGCCGCCGGGGGTGAGGCACAACTTCATCGGCGTGAGACTTCGTCGTCACTGTGGGACAACGTCCAAATCTGTTTGACCTGACTCACCAAACGGCATTCTGAAACCGTTAGGTGATGAATTGAGGACACATTGAATTGCAGAGAGCTGCGCAGCAAAGCAACGACACCTTCCTTGGGCGGGCGAGCGTCGGCATTCGTTCGCTAAGCGATCGAATGCCACGTCGCTGGAAGGAGATACTGCTGATTTGCGCCGATATCGTGTTGCTGCTTTTTGCGCTGTGGGCGAGCTACGCGCTGCGCTACGCGATGTGGGCCCCGGATATCACGCTGAAGCGGATTGTGCTGGGCGTGCTGGCGCCCGCGGTTGCGGTGCCGATCTTCATCAAGATGGGATTGTATCGCGCGGTGGTGCGCCATCTGCCGGGAGCCGCGATCTGGACGGTCGCCAGGGCCATGCTGCTCGCGACCATGGCCTGGGTGATTCTGGTGTTCCTGCTCGAGATGACCGGGCAGGGCATCGTGCCGCGTTCAATCCCGCTGTTTTATTTCGTGATCGGATCGTTCTTAATCGCCGGCAGTCGTTTCGCCGTGAAACAGTTGTTGACCGACGTGCCAATGCAAGGCGGCAAGCGGCCGGTGCTGATCTACGGCACGGGTCAATCCGCGGTGCGGCTGGCGGGAGCGCTGAGGGGCGATGGCACCCGGCAAGTGGTGGGGTTTGTCGATCAGGACCCTCAACATCATGGCAGGGATCTGGCCGGTCACCGCGTGTTTCCGGCCGACAACCTCAGTACCTTGATCGATCAATATGACGTCGAAGAAATCGTGTTGTCGATGTCCTCGATCTCGCCGGAAGTTCGTCATGCTGTGATTTCCGAAGTCACCAGCCTCGGCATCACTGCTCGGATGCTTCCCGATATCGCCGATATCGTGGAAGGGCGCTACATCGTCAATCAGATTCGCGAGATCGAGCTCGACGAACTGCTCGGCCGATCTTTTATTCCGCCTGATCCTGCGCTGCTCAGCCAAGTGCTTGAAGGCCGCGTGGTGATGGTGACCGGCGCTGGCGGCTCGATTGGTTCGGAGCTGTGCCGGCTGGTCGCGAAGTGGAAGCCGGCTAAGCTGGTTCTATTCGAAGCCAATGAATACGCACTGTACAGCATTCATCGCGAATTATCGGCCACACGCTGCGAGGTCATTCCTTTTCTCGGCTCGATTACTGACAAGGCTGCGGTGCGGCGGGCGATCACGCGCAACGGCGTCGAGGTGGTCTACCACGCAGCGGCGCACAAGCACGTGCCGTTGCTTGAAGACAACGTGATCGAGGGGATCCGCAACAATGTAATTGGTACGCTCACCGTCGCCGAGGTGGCGTTCGAGCATAACGTCAGCAAATTGGTGCTGATCTCGTCTGACAAGGCGGTGCGTCCGACCAATGTGATGGGGGCGACTAAGCGGTGGGCCGAGTTGATCGTGCGGCAGAAGGCAACCGATGCGAAGACGCTCGGACGCGAGCAGATCTTTTGCGCAGTTCGGTTCGGCAATGTGATCGGCTCCAATGGATCGGTTGTGCCGCTGTTCAAAGAGCAGATCGCCAAAGGCGGTCCGGTGACCGTTACTGATCCCGCCATGACGCGTTATTTCATGTCGATTCCTGAAGCTGCTGAACTGATCGTTCAGTCGAGCGCGTTGTCGGTCGGCGGCGACATCTTTCTGCTTGATATGGGCGATCCGGTTAGGATCGGCGATCTGGCGGAGAACATGATCCGGCTTGCGGGCTTCAAGGTGCGCAATGAGCAGAACCCGCATAGCGGGATCGCAATTCAAGTCATGGGCGCGCGTCCCGGCGAAAAGCTGTTTGAGGAGCTGTTTTATGACCGCGCTAACGCCAAGCCGACCAAGCATCCGAAAATCCTGACTGCCGACGCGGGCGCGATTCAGCAGAGCCGTGTGGCGGAAGCGTTGGAACGCCTCACAGAGGCATTGCGGCGCGAAGACGAATTGGCTGCCAAGGAAATTCTTTTCAGTTTTATTGCCGACAGAGAGGCGAAAGCTGCTTAGTTTGAATGGCTATCCGCCTCCAGCCGCGCCCGCCGCAATGAGTCGGCGCAGAGGAATTTAGCTGCTGGCTGGGCGTGGCCGATGACATGCATAGACGTCGCCCGCGGGCGACAAATGACGATTTGGAATTTGAAGAGGGGGACACGTGACTAGCGCCAAATCCGAACTGCTGAAAAAGCTGAACGACCGATCGGCAGTCATAGGAATTGTCGGTCTCGGTTATGTCGGCCTGCCGCTAATGCTCCGCTTTTCCGAAGTCGGCTATAAGGTTCTGGGCTTCGATATCGATTCTCACAAGATCGAACGGCTCAACGCCGGCGACAGCTACATCGAGCATATCTCGTCGGACATGGTCAGGGCCGCCAGGCATAGCGGGTTCGAAGCAACGTCGGATTTCGATCGTGCGGTTGAAGCGGATGCCCTGATCCTGTGCGTCCCGACGCCGCTTAACAAGTATCGCGAGCCAGATCTGAGCTTTGTGCTCAACACCGTCGACACGCTGGTGCCTTTCCTTCGCCCTGGCCAGATCGTGTCGCTTGAGAGCACCACTTATCCTGGAACAACCGACGAAGAATTGCGGCCGCGGATCGAGGGGCGTGGGCTGAAAGTTGGCGAGGAGTTGTTCTTGGTGTTTTCGCCGGAACGAGAAGACCCTGGCAATCGCAACTTTACAACGCGCACCATTCCCAAAGTATGTGGCGGATGCACGCCCGACTGTCTCGAGGTCGGCACGGCACTCTATGGTCAAGTCATCGACCGTGTTGTGCCGGTCAGTTCGACGCGCGCAGCCGAACTGACCAAGCTGCTTGAGAATATCCATCGTGCGGTGAACATCGGCCTGATGAACGAAATCAAAGTGGTCGCGGACCGCATGGGTATCGACATTCACGAAGTGATCAGGGCCGCGGCCACCAAGCCGTTTGGGTTCGTTGCCTACTATCCGGGGCCTGGCCTCGGCGGGCATTGCATTCCGATCGATCCGTTCTATCTCACTTGGAAGGCGCGTGAATTCGGACTTCACACCCGGTTCATTGAGCTTGCTGGCGAGATCAATTCATCGATGCCCGACTACGTGGTGTCCAAGGTTGCGAGCGGCCTGAACGCTAAACGAAAAGCGATCATGGGCAGCAAGATTCTGGTGCTTGGCATCGCCTACAAGAAGAACGTCGATGACATGCGCGAATCGCCATCGGTGCTGCTGATGGAGAAGTTGCGGGATCTCGGCGCGGCAGTAGATTATTCCGATCCGCATTTGCCGGTGTTTCCCAAGCTGCGCGAGCATCGTTTCGATCTGAAGAGCGTCGATCCGACGCCCGAAGCCCTGCAGTCTTACGACTGCGTGCTACTCGCGACGGATCACGACCGTTTCGACTACGATGTCATCAAGAACAATTCGAAGCTGATCATCGACTCCCGCGGCCGTTATCTTGAGCCTGCCCCTCACATCATCAAAGCCTAATATGCGTAATTTTGCTCTGCCGATCACCGATCGGAAAATCCGCTTTGCCTTGGTCGGATGCGGCCGGATTGCTCAGAACCACATTGGGTCACTTCAGGCGCATAGCGATCGCGCCGAACTGGTCGATGTGTGCGATGTCGACCCGTCGGCACTGGCGGCCGCTGCCGCACAGACCAGAGCCCGGCCACACGACGACCTTATGAAGCTCTTGCAGCATACAAATGCTGACATTGTGTCGCTCGCGACGCCGAGCGGTCTGCATCCAGAACAGGCGATCGCGATCGCACAATCGGGGCGGCATGTGCTGACCGAAAAGCCGATGGCGACGCGCTGGCATGACGGCGTGCGCATGGTCAAAGCTTGCGACGAGGCTTCGGTGCGGCTGTTCGTCGTCAAGCAGAACCGCCGCAATGCAACGTTGCAACTCTTGAAACGCGCCGTGCAGAAGCGACGGTTCGGCCGTATCTACATGGTCAACATCAACGTGTTCTGGACTCGCCCGCAAGAATACTACGACTCGGCGGCCTGGCGCGGTACCTGGGAATTCGACGGTGGCGCGTTCATGAATCAGGCCAGCCATTATGTCGATCTGCTCGACTGGCTGATCGGGCCCGTGGAAAGCGTGCAGGCCTACACGGCCACGCTCGGACGCAATATCGAGACTGAAGACACGGGTGTGATTTCATTGCGGTGGCGATCGGGTGCGCTCGGATCGATGAATGTCACCATGCTGACTTACCCGAAGAACCTCGAAGGCAGCATCACGATCATCGGTGAGAAGGGGACTGTGCGGGTTGGCGGCGTTGCCGTCAACGAGATCCAGCATTGGGAGTTCGCCGAGCCAGACGCAGATGACGACCAGGTCAAAGATGCGTCTTATCGCACCACATCCGTCTATGGTTTTGGCCATCCGCTTTACTACGACAATGTGATCAAAACGCTGCGCGGCGAGGCAGAGCCGGAGACCGACGGTCGTGAGGGCTTGAAGTCGCTCGAAACGCTCGTTGCGGTGTATCTGTCTGCGCGTGATTCCAAGCGCGTCGCTCTGCCCCTGGAGTACTGACATGACGGTGTCGATCCATCCAACGGCGATTGTTGATGACGGTGCAGTGATCGGCGAGGAGAGCCGCGTCTGGCATTGGGTTCATGTCTGCGGCGGCGCGCGCATCGGTCGCAAATGCTCGCTTGGACAGAATGTGTTCGTCGGCAACGATGTTGTGCTGGGCGACAATGTCAAAGTGCAGAATAACGTCTCGATCTACGACGCCGTCGAGATCGAAGACGATGTGTTCTGCGGTCCGAGCATGGTGTTCACCAACGTCTACAATCCGCGCGCTGCGATTGTCCGCAAGAACGAGTATCGGCGGACCTTGGTGAAGCGTGGCGCCACGCTGGGCGCCAATTGCACAATCGTGTGCGGCACCACCATTGGTGAGCACGCTTTTGTCGGCGCTGGCGCTGTTGTGAACAAGGACGTCGCTCCGTTCGCGTTGATGGTCGGCGTGCCGGCGCGACGTATCGGTTGGATGTGCCTATGCGGCCTGCAGCTCAAAGGGCAGGGCGCAGTGACGTGCTCCTGCGGCAGATCATATCGGATCGATGATGTGAGCTGTTGTGAGTGGCGTGCCGATCCGTGATCGGAGTGTTTGCGCAGCCTCATCGCGAGGCCGAAGACAGCACGCGTTAAGCGCGTCTGACGAGCGCTAAGAGAATGCGCCCGGAGAACGGGCGATAGGCCCGGCGACTGGGATCAAGCCAGGAGCTGCGCGTCATAGTCGAGTTTGTGTGCGTCGGCTTGCCGATGAAACGTTTGTATCGGATGCAAGAACGACTTGTTTTTGTATCCGCAGCCCGATGAGCCTCCCCAATGTACCGAAATCAACGAGTTTCCGTGGTCGTTCCGGCCCACAATGAGGAAACGCAAATTGCGCGCGTCATTGATACGATGCCTGACATCGTCGACATGATCGTGATCGTCAATGATTGCAGCAAAGACAAGACATCAGAGGTGATCCGATCGCATCCGGCCTATGGATCGGGGCGAGTGACACTGCTTGAGCACGAAGTCAATCAAGGTGTGGGTGGCGCGATCGCGACCGGATACAAATGGGCACGCGACAACGACTACGACGTAGCCGTCGTCATGGCTGGCGATGGCCAGATGGATCCAGACGATCTGCCCGCCATTCTTGATCCGGTGGTGGATGGCGAAGCGGATTACACTAAGGGAAATCGCCTCGTTACCGGCCAGGCGTTCGATAAGATCCCGAAAGTTCGTTTCTTCGGAAATGCGGCATTGTCATTGTTGACGAAGATCGCGTCGGGATATTGGCATGTTGCCGACTCGCAGACGGGATACACGGCAATCAATCGCCGCGCGCTGAACGCCGTGAATTGGGACAAGATGTACAAGCGGTACGGCCAGCCGAACGACCTGCTCGTCAAGCTGAACGTTGAGGAGATGCGCGTCGTCGATGTGCCGATCGAACCCGTCTATAATGTGGGCGAGAAGTCAGGCATCAAGATCCGCAAGGTCGTGTTTACGATCGGAAGCTTGCTGGTTCGGCTCTTCTTCTGGCGATTGAAGGAGAAATACGTCATCCGGAATTTCCACCCGCTGGTGTTTTTCTATCTGTTCGGCTTCTTCAACATCGCCCTGAGCTGCATTCTGTTCGTTCGGTTTGGTCTGTTGTGGGGCGCGCGGGGGCAGATCCCCGAGATTACGTTTCTGAGTTGGCTGTTCGCGTTTTCGGTGGGGTTCAATTCGCTGTTCTTTGCGATGTGGTTTGACTATTCGGAAAATAAGCATCTCAATCCGCCGCTCAAACACAGAGAGCGGCGGAGCGTGCTGAGGGATGCTGCATGATCCGGAGAGTCGCTGCGGCTCGTGACGCGATCCTGAAGAACAAGCTGACCCGCGACATCATGTGGTCGATGGGTAGCTTCGTCATCCTGGCAATCAGCGGAATCGTTATCAACATAGCGGTTGCTGGCTTCAGAGACGCCGCGGCTCTCGGAGTGTTTAACCTCGCATACGCTGTCTATATCGTTGCGTCGCAATTCGCTGCGTTCGGCATCCATTATTCGGTGCTTCGATACGCAGCGTACTATTCCGACGATCCCGACACGCGCGGGATCATGTTTCATACAGCGTCCCTGCTAGCCGTTGTGCTTGGGTGTGTGGCTGCGGTTGCGCTGTGGCGGATGGCTCCGTGGCTGGGCAGTCAGTTCCAGAGCGGTCATGCGGGCGGCGCGATTGGCTATGCTGCGTTTGGATTGTTCCTTTTTCCGCTGAATAAGGTTCTGCTCGCCTATCTCAACGGCCTTCGCGAAATGAAGGCGTTCTCAATTCTGCAGGCGACGCGATATCTAGTCGTAATGATCGGCGTCTGTTCGGTAGCGGCCTCCCAAGCCAGCATTGAACTGTCGACCTTTGCGTTCATCACAGCGGAGATTGTCACCGCCCTCGGCTCGTTCGCTGTGATCGTGAAGAAGAGACTGGGCGGGACGCGCGCGATCTCGTTGAGCTGGGTTAAGTCTCACTTCGCGTTTGGAACGAAGGGCCTCGCGAGCGGTATGTTCGCTGAGGTTAATTCGCGGGTCGATGTTCTGCTGATTGGCTATTTTCTGAACGACCGCGCCACCGGCATCTACAGCTTCGCGGCGATGCTCGTTGATGGGCTGTATCATGTGATTGCCATGGTGCGCATCAACTTCAATCCGGTGTTGGTCGCGGCAGTCAAGCAGAAGGAATGGGCAAGCGCTCAGTCGCTGATGAAGAAAACGCGGCAGTTGGTTGTGCCCGGCGTGCTGGGGCTCGCGATCGTGATCGCCGCAGCCTATTGGGTGCTTGCTGGCTTCATTCTTCCGGGCAGGGGGCTCATGGAAGGGATGCCATCGCTGTTGATCCTTCTGACAGGTGTCGTGTTGGCAAGTTCATTTGTCCCGTTTGACAATCTGATGGTGGTTTCGGGACATCCTGGCTTTCAAGCATTGCAGCAGGTCGGTGTGGTCGTCGCCAACGCGAGTGTGGCGATCCTGCTGCTCCCGGTGCTGGGAGTTGAGGGCGCTGCAACAGGGACTGCGATCAGCTATCTCACGAACGTTTTGTTGCTTTGTGTATTCACTCAGCGAATGCTGGGCTGGAACCTGCTGAGCAACTCCGTTCGTTCGACGAGCAACAGGTGAAGGTATGTGCGGCATCTTCGGTATTGTGCTTGCGGGCAACGCTAGCATCCCGCGACGGTCATTCGAGGCTCTTCTGGAGAAGCTCTATCGACTGTCGGAAAGTCGCGGCAAAGAGTCAGCAGGGTTGCATGTCGGCTTGCCTGCAACTCGTGAGGGGTTGATCTTCAAGAGTGCGACGGCAGCCTCGCAGTTGTTGAAAGATGCTGACTTCCGTTCCGTCCTCACTGCCTCACTCGATACCGTCTACCGTGCTCGCGACGAGGCGACTTCCGATCCCATCATCGCGATTGCTCATTCTCGCCTCGTGACGAATGGCAGGGCAGAACGTTCCGAAAACAATCAGCCCGTGACATGGGGTGATGTGACGATGATTCACAACGGAATCGTCGTGAATGTCGATCGTCTATGGGCTGAGCGGCCAGATCTGAAACGAACGGCGGAGGTCGACACCGAGGTGCTTGCGGCACTGGTCGGATCAAGCATGGATCGTCAGTTGGATCCGATCGCTGCGACCCGTGATGCTTATATTGCCCTGAAGGGTGCTGCTTCGATTGCCTGGACGCACGCTGAGACAGCGACGCTTACACTCGCGACGAACACAGGTGACCTGTACGTGTCGCGGATCGAGGGTGGCCAAGGATTGGTGTTCGCTTCTGAGAAGTACATTCTCACCGAGGCGTTGCAAGGACTCGAACAGTTGGGCGCGGCCGTATTGGTGAAGGCCGGTACGGGAATCGTTGTTAACGTTGCCGCGGGTTGCGCTATTCGAGAATTTGGCTTCGAGGCGAATGAAGCGCCTTTCATCGCCGAGCGCTTGCCGCGCTCTACAATCAAACAGCCGAAAGGATACGTGCCGGCTCCGATTGCTATTCGCGCTGCAACCGCCGACGAGTCGCTGCTCCGCTACGATGATAACGCGATGCGGAGATTGCGCCGCTGCAGCGCGTGCATTCTCCCCGAAACGTTCCCGTTCATTTCGTTTGATGAGCGTGGGGTCTGTAATTATTGCCATGGCTATAGGCTTAAGTACAAAGGACGTCACCTCGAGGACGCGAAGACTGAATTCCTGGCGTCGCTCGAAGGCTATCGGAGCCGGGATGGTTCCCCCGATGTGCTGGTGCCGTTCAGCGGTGGTCGCGACAGTTGCTATGGCTTACACCTGATCAAGCGTGAGTTCGGGTTTAATCCAATCACCTTCACTTACGACTGGGGGATGGTTACCGATCTCGCACGTCGTAATGTAGCGCGGCTGTGCGGCTCGCTGGGTGTTCCGAATGTTTTGGTGTCGGCGGACATCAAGGAAAAGCGGGACAATGTCCGCAAGAACGTATCGGCTTGGTTGAAGAAGCCTGATCTTGGGATGGTCCCGCTGTTCATGGCGGGGGACAAGCACTTCTTCAAGATCGTCAACGACCTGAAGCGGCAGACTGGGATTCGGTTGGATTTGTGGTCGGCAAATCCGCTCGAGAACACCGACTTCAAATCTGGGTTCTGCGGTGTGCCTCCCGATTTCGACAAGGCGCGCTTGGACTATCTTTCGCTAGGTCGCAAAGTGAAGATGGCCGGCTACTATCTGAGCCGATTTGCGGCCAATCCAGGTTACTTGAATCAATCGCTGATCGATACCGCGAGAGCCTTCGCGTCGTATTATCTTGAGCCGCGCCGTGACTTCTTCTTCATGTTCAATCATATCGTCTGGGACGAGCGGACCGTCAACAAGACGATCATCGGCGAGTATGATTTTGAACTCGCACCGGACTCGCCGAGTACGTGGCGAATTGGTGATGGCACCGCGCCATTCTACAACTACATCTACATGACTGCGCGTGGCTTCACCGAGTTCGATACGTTCCGCAGCAATCAAATCCGGGAAGGGCAAATCGATCGAACAACTGCGCTCGAGGCCGTCTTGGTGGAAAACCGGCCGCGGGTCGAAGGTCTTAGGTGGTACCTGGAGACGATCGATCTCGATTTCAACGACACCATCAAGGTGATCAATCGGCTCGATACGATGGGGCTACACTGCGGCAACTCGCTGTAGTGCGGGTTCATTATCGGAGCGAGTCCGGCGAGGCCGACGCCAGAGTGGGGCGGGAAGGACGTTCGAGTGACAAGAAATGATTGAGATTGGGCTCGTTGGCGCTGTGCTGTTCGTCGGGATTGTCGCTGCCTGTTCGGTTTGCGGAGTGGTGCTGTCGTCGGTTCTTCCGTGGTCGATCGAAGCCAGACAGGCTCGGCTTCCGTTGACAACAGGGATCGCGTTCGGCCCGTTCCTGCTCGGTTTCGGCGGGATCCTCGCATTGACCGCCGCGGGTGGTGCTAGTCACTTGCTTCATCTTGGCGTTGCGCTTGCCTTCGTAACGACTGTTGGCGTTGGTGCTGCTGCGGTCCGGGTGGTGTGGCCTCGTCAGTTCAAGGTTGATCGAACAGATCGGCAGCCTCTGTCGCTCGGAGAGTGGTCGCTCGTCCTTGCGTTGGGAGCAGCGGTTGTCGCGCTGTTGGCGATTACGCTCTTGGTGCCGCTCATTCAGAACGACGCGCTGGAATATGGCTTAGCGGCTCGCGAATTGTACTTTGCGCGAGATCTGCATGCTTATCCGGTACTGAATCCCGAGAGCAATCTTACCGGTTTCTACGGTCCGTGGACACATCCGCCGCTGTACGTCGTGCTGCTGTATTTGGCCGATGTGATCCAAGGGCATGCTGATGTGCCGGGTGCAATCAGGTTGATAGCGCCGTGGTTCCTCTGGTGTGGGGCGGGTGTCGTCTGGTCGCTAGGTCGGTTGGTTGATCGTGCCACAGCTCTGATGGCCGCATTGTTGTTCATGTCGACACCGTTATTGTTCCTCGGCGCAGGCTCGGCATTGATTGATGCGCTTCCTGTGGTCGGCTTTGCGCTCGTTGTTGCCGGGATTGTCGGCTTCAACTCGAACGCGATCAGTATTGGAGCGGTGCTCGGCGTCTTGCTTGGTGCATCGTTGTGGACCCATTCCCAAGCTGTCTTGTTTGTACCGCTGGCTCTCGCAGCGTTGGCGTTCGATAACGGAGTGAAGGGGTGGTTTCGAACAGCGCGTGAGGCTGCGGTAGCGCTTGCTGTGGCGCTGGCAATCGCTGGATGGCCATATTGGCGAAATACCGAACTCTTTGGCGCTCCGATCAGCGACAATCCGGTGGTGTTTGCGTTGGGCGGGCTGCATTGGAGCGACTATTTCACAATCGGTCGCGGTCTCGGTTCACCGACGGCACTGGTTCAATATGGCGTGCTGAAGGGTCTGTTTGCTCTCGAAACGTATGGTTTGATCTTTTGGCTAGTCGCTGGCTCGATTGTTGTTTTTCTCGGTCGTCAAACTCGGGCTACCGTTCAAGGACTGATCTGCTCGGGCGCGCGATTGCTGGATACGCAAGATCGCGTGTTATGGCTGATGATCCTCTTGATCTGCTGCTACGTCGCAGGAACAATACTGTCGGTAGCGCTCGGCATCGATCATTTTGTCAAGAATGAGCGATATCTGCTGATCACTTTGCCAATGGTGTCAGTCGTTGCGGCTTTTGGGGTGGTCCAGCTTTCGAATGTCATTCCACGGTTTTCGTCGTTGAAGAGCGTGGGGCTGTCGCTCATTGCGCTGATGGGCTTGGTAAATGTCGCGGTCCTTACCCACTATGCCTTTCATAAGCTTAACCTTGGATTGAGTGATCTTGCCAAACCGATGCGTTTCAAGACTGCCAAGGCTGCTGAGTATGAGTTGATTTCCGCGGTTGACGGCGGAACCGATGCGGGGCGCGTGTTGACGCTCAAGCCAGCGGATTTCTACTACAGTCGGCGCAAGATGCTTAGCTATCTGGACCCGCGGATGGTCCCGTTCTACGATGAAACGGATCTAAAAAGATCGATAGAGCTGCTTCGTGAGATCGGCGTCACCTCGATTCACGTGCCGAGCTATGCAATTCCGCCGCTCTATAATTCTGTGCTGTTTCGCGCGCTGGCTTCACCAGAGGTTTCAACGTTGCGCTGGGAAAACGACGCGGGGCAGTACTATCAGTTGCGCCCTGAGGCGCTCGTCGCTGGGCCTTCAGCCGATCTGTCACCGGACAAGTCAGCTTGGACCATCGAGACGAAATTGGCGCTCGGGGGGCGAAAGATGCTATCGAGCATCGCTTCAGACCGTCAACCGCTCGTCCGAGCCCGGCTCTGTCGCGGCTTGCCGTATGATCTATTTCATCGACACTGGATCAATGTTGCACGGGTTGAGAGAGACGAAAGTGGGCGTGCCATCAAGGTTGATGGTTCTGCCCAATACGTCCTCAAGTTAAAACTGTTTGGATCGGGCTTTGTCCGAGTTTTAATCGAACAACTAAAGAATGGTGCAGCCGGGGCGGTGCAACCAGCTGAATTGACGCCAATCACCACGTTTGAATTGAGTGATAAGCAGCAAAAGCGGGACTTTGAAGGGCGATTTACAACTCACGCAGACACTGATTCGGTTGCAATCGCTCTCGAGGGAACAGGAAGCGCGTGTATCGAAATTCAAAAGGTCACATTGACTAGGCTGACTGCGGAGAGATAAGTGCCAGAGAAGGGCTGTTCGTCGAGCAAACGGTTGCTGGATTTGATATTGGCGATCCCTGCGGCTTTAGTGATTGCGTTTCCCGCGCTCGTTGTTGCGATCTTGGTGCGCATCAAGCTCGGGAGCCCGGTATTGTTTCGGCAATCCCGCCCTGGACGGGGGGGCGCCTTGTTCACGATGTTGAAATTCCGCACCATGACTGACGCGCGGGGGCCAGACGGTCAGTTGTTGCCGGATTCTGAGCGCCTGACATCCTTTGGTGCGTGGTTGCGGTCGACCAGTCTCGACGAGCTTCCCGAATTGATTAATGTGATCCGTGGCGAAATGAGCTTGGTCGGCCCTCGGCCGCTGCTCGTTGAATACTTGGCGCTCTATACACCAGAGCAAGCGCGTCGACATGAAGTGCGCCCTGGGATTACGGGATGGGCACAGATCAACGGACGCAATACCCTCGATTGGGAATCGCGGCTGCAGCTAGACACCTGGTATGTCGATCATCAATCGCTATGGCTCGATATCAGGATTTTGGCAGCCACCGTCGGCAAAGTGCTGAAGCGAGAAGGGATCACGCAAGAGGGGTCGGTGACGATGTCGAGGTTTCGCGGTAGCCAGGACACGATGTGATCATGAGCGACCTCTATGCGATCTATGGAGCAAGCGGTTGCGGCAGGGGGGTGATGCCGCTGGCTCGCCAGCAATGTCGAGCACTGAACGTGCCAGTGGATCGACTGGTGTTCATTGATGATGGTGCGGGCGCGACGGAGGTGAACGGTCATCGCGTGATGACCTTTGCACAATTCGTGGCGGAACCGGCGAGCCGGCGGTTGGCCAATATCGCTATCGCCGACGGTCGCGTCCGTGAAAGATTGGCGCTGAAATGCAGCGCACACGGCGTCAATCCGTGGACCGTTCGTGCGGAGGCGTCTCAGCTTTATGACGACGTGGTCGTTGGTGAGGGAGCGATTATCTGCGCTTATGTCACGCTGACGTCGAATATCCGTATCGGCCGACATTTTCACGCGAACCTCTACAGCTACGTCGAGCATGATTGCGCGATCGGCGACTTTGTGACGTTCGCGCCGGGGGTGCAGTGTAACGGCAACGTGGCAATCGGCGATCGAGCCTATATCGGAGCTGGTGCGGTACTCCGCCAGGGCAAACCAGGGCAACCGCTTCGCATCGGCGAGGGGGCGGTTGTTGGCATGGGCGCGGTGGTCACCAAAGACGTTCCGCCTGGCGTAACTGTCGTCGGCAATCCGGCGCGTCTGATGGAGAAGGGTGGGGCGCGTGGCTAAGCCAGTGTTTTCTCAATGGCCTTGTTTTGATGCGGAAGAGGCGGACGCCGTTCGCGACGTGATCCTGTCGAACAAGGTCAATTATTGGACGGGCGAAGAGACGAAGCAGTTTGAGCGAGAATTCGCTGCATGGGTCGGTTCAGACTATGCGGTCGCGCTCAGCAACGGGACTGTGGCGCTGGATGTCGCATTAAAGGCGTTGCAGATCGGCCCGGGTGATGAAGTCATCGTCACTTCTCGTACTTTCCTAGCCTCGGTGTCCTGTGTCGTGAACGCTGGCGCCATTCCGGTGTTTGCCGATGTGGAACGCGACTCCGGCAACATTTCAGCGCGAACCATCACCGAAGTTCTGAGCGAGCGCACCAAGGCAATCATCTGCGTGCACCTGGCCGGGTGGCCGTGCGACATGGACCCGATCATGGAGCTTGCCAGAGCGCGAGGTCTTGCGGTGATCGAGGATTGCGCTCAGGCGCATGGCGCGATCTACAAGGGCAAGTCCGTCGGCAATATCGGCGACATTGGCGCGTGGTCATTCTGTCAGGACAAGATCATGACCACCGGCGGTGAAGGCGGCATGGTGACCACCAACGACAAGCAATTGTGGTCGAAGATGTGGTCCTACAAGGATCATGGCAAGAGCTTTGACGCCGTCTATCATCGTCGGCATCCGCCAGGTTTCCGCTGGCTGCATGAGTCGTTCGGGACCAACTGGCGAATGCTGGAAGTTCAGGCTGTGATCGGCCGTATTCAATTGAAGCGCATGGCGGATTGGTCTGCCAAGCGCCAGGCCAATGCCGATCGCCTGACCCATGCGTTCGAGCGGTTTTCGAAAGATAATGGGCCGTTGCGGATGCCGCGGCTCGAGTGCGAAGCGTCGGGCTGTCGTCACGCGAACTACCGATATTACGTCTACGTTCGCCCCGAAAAGCTGGCAGGCGGATGGTCACGGGACCGTATTTTGGCCGCAGCGGCAGAGGAAAAGCTTCCGGTTTTCCAGGGCACTTGCTCTGAGGTCTACCTTGAGAAGGCGTTCGAAGGCACCGGCTTCCGCCCGGCCGAACGCTTGCCGAATGCCCGGGAGCTTGGTGAAACCAGCTTGGCTTTCCTGGTGCATCCGACTTTGTCGCCTGAGGAAATGAGCTCCATCGCGGCTCGCGCTGCTGAACTGTTTGAGGTCGCGAGCCGAACAGGGAATAGCTGATGATTGTGAGCTTGCGATAAAGCTTCTAAACGGCACTATTCGCTCTGGTTGATACCACGCAACAGCGCCAAATAGGCCCACGCAGCGTTTTGAAGCTCCCATGGTGATGTGATGCGGATGTATTGCCGGGCGACTGACGGTGCGAGCAGCGGCGACGTACCGGCACGCATCAGCTCATAATTCGCGAACGGATAGACCTTGCCGGTATAGATCTGATGGCGCGCAGAAACCAGTAAGCGCTGTTTCGGCCCCACCTTCCATTGAGGGCGTCGGCTGAGGAATGATCGATCTCTGACGGGAGATCGGCTTGTGTCTAAGCTTGACCAT
>NZ_QJTI01000017.1 GCF_003217325.1 Rhodopseudomonas faecalis | reverse complement strand
GCGTCGTATTCGGTGCTGAGCGCGGTCGGCCGGCTGTCGCCGCAGGTGCTGAAGCTGAGCACCACGGTCTATGACCCGAGCGTGCATTATCATCAAGTGCGCGACAGCTGGATCGGCGTCCGCACTCCCGACGGGCGCTGAGACCTATTCGGTCCTTAAGCCCGAGACGACCAAACGGGCGGTTCTGATCATGGTATCAGGACCGATCTGATCGGCCTAACCCGGTTGTTCTGCTGACGATCTTGATCGTTGCTGACAACACGCCGCCGCCTGGGCTCAGTGCAGGGCGCGTCTTGCAATGAAATCCTACCGTGGCTTACCGTTCGGTGTAGAAGCGGCCGACGATTCGAGCAGGCATTTGACTGCTCGAGGCGTAGCCCAGGGTAACTACCAGCTTGAACCAAAAGCCCGAACCTTTTGATCTGGGGACAAGTCAGGTTTGCGCCGTGAAAATCTGGTGTCTCGAATCCGGAATGAGCACACCTGTGTCGCTTTGGTGTAGACCTAGTGCGTTGACGATGTGGAGTGGGAGATGACGCAGCCTGCAAAGGTTCAAGAGCCCTCGATGGAGGAGATTCTGGCGTCGATCCGGCGCATTATTGCGGATGATGAAGCCAAGCCAGCCGCTGCTGCGCCCGCACCGGCGCCGGCACCAGCGCCTGCTCCGGCCGCCGCCGCCGCTCCCAAACCGGAACCCGCAAAGGCCGCTGCTCCGGCGGCAAAGGCTCCTGCCATGAGTAACACCACGGCTGCGCCCGCTAAGCCTGTCGCTCCACCTCCCGCGCCGTCGGCCGCAGAGAGCAACAGCCAGGACGATATCGACGCGCTGCTCGCCGGTCTCGACGAGGTAACCGCTGAGGAAGAGGTGCGCCCGCCGCCGCGGATGGCCGCGCCCGAACCGCCGCCGGTTGTTGAAGAGGAAGAGGTGTTCGAGCTCACCGACGAGATGGCGCTGCCTGATCCGGCGCCGGCCGCGCCGTCGGCGTTCCAGGTCGATGCCGACAATGACGTCGAGTTCGCCGAAGCGGTGTGCGAAAGCGTCAAGAAGGAGCCGCCTCCGCCGCCGCCGGCCCCGAGCTGGGTCGCGCCCGCTGCCGAGCGGGCCGCGTCTGCGCCGGTCGATACCCCGATGGAGGCACCGATCCTGTCGCGCGCCACGGTCGCCGCGGTCGACTCCGCGTTCAACTCGCTGGCGCATACCGTGCTCAGCAACAACGCCCGCACGCTCGAAGACCTGGTCAAAGAGATGCTGCGGCCGATGCTGAAATCCTGGCTGGACGACAATCTGCCGCAGATGGTGGAGCGGATCGTCCGGGCCGAGATCGAGCGGGTGTCGCGCGGCCGCTGAGCCGCCATCACGCTTCAATTTCACGAGAATTGCCGCCCGGGCCATGACCCCGTTCATGCCATGGCCCGGCTTGCGGTTGACTTGCTCGTCTGCGGAAGCTTTTTAGAGCCGGTGCGGTTTTGACGGAATCAGGACCGCAGCTTCAGCTATTGTTTTGTCGCGTTTTCTTGACGCGAACCGGACTCCAATTCGCTCGAAAACGCTCCAACGGCCGCGTCCGACGCTTTTCCAGCCAGCCGGCGCCAGCAGAATCGACCCCGCCATGATCGAAAAAACCTACCAACCCGCCGAGATCGAAGGCCGTATTGCGCAAGCCTGGGAGGCCGAAGGCGCCTTCAAGGCCGGCCGGCCCGACCGCCGCGACGCTGCGCCTTACGCCATCGTGATCCCACCGCCGAATGTCACCGGCTCGCTGCATATGGGCCACGCCCTCAACAACACGCTGCAGGACATCCTGTGCCGGTTCGAGCGCATGCGCGGCCGCGACGTGCTGTGGCAGCCGGGCACTGACCACGCCGGCATCGCCACCCAGATGGTGGTGGAACGGCAACTGATGGAGCGCAAGGAGCCCGGCCGCCGCGACATGGGCCGCGAGAAATTCCTGGAGCGGGTCTGGCAGTGGAAGGCCGAGAGCGGCGGCATCATCATCAATCAGCTCAAGCGCCTCGGTGCGTCGTGCGACTGGTCGCGCGAGCGCTTCACCATGGACGAGGGGCTGTCGCGCGCCGTCATCAAGGTGTTCGTGCAGCTGCATCGCGAGGGCCTGATCTACAAGGCCAAGCGGCTCGTGAACTGGGACCCGAAGCTGCTCACCGCGATCTCCGACCTCGAAGTGCAGCAGGTCGAGGTCAAGGGCAATCTCTGGCACCTGCGCTATCCGCTGGAAGGCGTCAGCTTCGATCCCAATGATCCTTCGACCTTCATCGTGGTCGCGACCACGCGCCCGGAAACCATGCTCGGCGACACCGCGGTTGCGGTGAACCCGGAAGATGAGCGCTACACCCATCTGGTCGGCCGTCATGTGATCCTGCCGCTGGTTGGCCGCCGGATTCCGATCGTCGCCGACGACTATTCCGATCCCGAAAAGGGTTCTGGCGCGGTCAAGATCACCCCGGCGCATGACTTCAACGACTTTGAAGTTGGCCGCCGCCATAGCCTGCCGCAGATCAGCGTGCTCGATATCGAGGCGAAATTGTCGCTGGCCGATAACAGCGCCTATCTGCACGGCCTGCCGGAAGGCGCGCGCGAATTCGCCGAAGAACTCGAAGGCATGGAGCGCTTTGCCGCGCGCAAGCTGATCGTGGCGCGGCTGGAAGAATTCGGCTTCTTGGAGAAGATCGAACCGAACACCCACATGGTCCCGCATGGCGACCGTTCCGGTGTGGTGATCGAGCCGTTCTTGACGGACCAATGGTATGTCGACGCCGCGACGCTGGCGCAGCCGGCGATCGCCGCCGTGCGCAACGGCGATACCACCTTCGTGCCGAAGAACTGGGAAAAGACCTATTTTGAATGGATGGAGAACATCCAGCCCTGGTGTATCTCGCGGCAATTGTGGTGGGGCCACCAGATCCCGGCCTGGTATGGGCCGGACGGCAAGGTGTTCGTCGCCGAGACCGAGGAAGAGGCGGTCGGCAACGCGCTCGGCTACTATGTCGAGCAGGAAGTGCTGACGCCGGAGCAGGCGCACGACATGGCGGAAGACCCCGCCAAGCGCGAGGGCTTCATCACCCGCGATGAAGACGTGCTCGACACCTGGTTCTCGTCGGCGCTGTGGCCGTTCTCGACGCTCGGCTGGCCGGACGACGACACCGACGTCAAGCGTTACTACCCGACCAATGTGCTGGTCACCGGCTTCGACATCATCTTCTTCTGGGTCGCCCGGATGATGATGATGGGCCTGCACTTCATGGAGGACGTGCCGTTCCCGACCGTCTACATCCATGCGCTCGTCCGCGACGAGAAGGGCGCCAAGATGTCGAAGTCGAAGGGCAACGTCATCGACCCGCTGCATCTGATCGACGAATACGGCGCCGACGCGCTGCGGTTCACGCTGACCGCGATGGCGGCGCAGGGCCGCGACATCAAGCTCGCCACCAGCCGCGTCGAGGGCTATCGCAATTTCGCGACCAAGCTGTGGAACGCCTGCCGGTTCGCCGAAATGAATCAGTGCGCGCTGCCGGACGGTTTTGATCCGACCGCGGCCAAGCAGACGCTGAATCGCTGGATCGCGCACGAGACCGTGCGCGCGGTGCGCGAAGTGACCGAGGCGATCGAAGCCTATCGCTTCAACGATGCCGCGGGCGCTGCCTATCGCTTCGTCTGGAACGTGTATTGCGACTGGTATCTCGAACTCGCCAAGCCGGTCCTGACCGGCGAGGACGGCGAGGCCAAGGCCGAGACCCGCGCCATGGTCGCCTGGGCGCGCGATGAGATTCTCAAACTGCTGCATCCGTTCATGCCTTTCATCACCGAAGAATTGTGGGCGGTGACCGCTAAGCGCGACGGGCTGCTGACGCTCGAGCCGTGGTCGCGCAAGGCCGAGCTGAGCGCCGAAGTGTTCGCAAGCCCGGTGCTCACCGATCCGATGGTGCCGCCGGTGATCCTGCAGCCGGAGCACGAGCCGGAATTCAGCGATCCCGCCGCGGAAGCCGAGATCGGCTGGGTGGTCGATCTCGTCACCGCGATCCGCTCGGTGCGCGCCGAGATGAACATCACGCCCGCGACGCTGACGCCGCTGGTGCTGGCCGGTGCTTCGCCGGAGACGCGCGAGCGCGCGGCGCGCTGGAGCGATGTCATCAAGCGCCTGGCGCGGCTTGGCGAGATCTCGTTTGCCGACGCGGCGCCGCAGGGCGCGGTGCAGCTTCTGGTGCGCGGCGAGGTCGCGGCGCTGCCGCTCAAGGGCGTGATCGATCTGGCGGCCGAGAAGGCGCGGCTCGACAAGGAGCTCGGCAAGGCCGAGGCCGACATCAAGCGCGTCGACGCCAAACTGTCGAACGAGAAGTTCGTCGCCAACGCGCCGGAAGAGATCGTCGAGGAAGAAAAAGAGAAGCGCGAGGCGGCGGTCGCGCGCAAGGAAAAGATCCTCGAAGCGCTCGAGCGGCTGAGCAACGCCGGCTGATCGATTACTCGACCACGTCTCGGTCACCGTCTCCGACAACGCGGTGACCGAGCCGTTCCACGATACGCCTGCGCACGACGCTGGATTGCTTCGCTGCGCTCGCAAGGACAACGTTATCCGTGAGCGGAGCGGCTCAGCGGAGAGCTACGCACTCCTGGCCGCAGCCGTTAGCGCGACTTGTCCGGGAACGGCTTGCTGACAAAAGGCGACTGGCGCAGCGCGTAACGCCACGGCAGTTCGGCGGCCTTGGTGATGCCGATCCGCGGGCCGGTGACGATCTCAGGCGCGGTGACCCGGCGATAAAGCGCAAATGGCGGCCGGTCGAGCGGTAGGCAATTATGCGCCAGCGTGATGCCGAGCGCCTGCGCCAGCTTACCCGGCCCCGAACATAATTGCCGCGGTTCCTCGAGCCCGCGCCGCGCCGCCATCGCATCGAGGCCATGGCTTGGTTGCAGCGCCCGGATCAGCACCGCGCTCGCCGAACCTTCGGCCTCGCACACGAAATTCAGACACCAGTGCATGCCATAGGAGCGGTAGACATAGGCGTGGCCGGGCGGGCCGAACATCGCCGCGTTGCGCGCGGTTTCGCCGCGGTAGGAATGCGCCGCCGGATCGTTGTGGTGATAGGCCTCGACCTCGACGATCACGCCGCCGGTACCGTCCACCAGCAAAACGGCGCCGATCAACTCCGGCGCGATGTCGTGCACGCTGCGGTCGAAAAAGCCGCGCCCGATCGGGCGGCCGAGCTTGGCGGGCAGGGCATTGGCGGCAAGAGCGGTGCGGACCATGGCTGGCTACGGCGTCAAAACCCCGGCACGATGGCGGATTGCATCATTCGCGAGCATTATTGGAATGGTGGGGGTCCAGCAAGTCGCCGGGTTGCGGGACCGGGACCGGCAGATTAGGTAGGGGTGTCTTACAAGCGGACGTGCCATGGTTGTCGTCATCGATACCGTTTCCGATCAGCCGATCCGGCCGCGCCACCCGGAAAAGGCGGCGCGCCCTGACGCGCCATCGCCGAAAAAGCCGGACTGGATCAGGGTGCGCGCCCCGACCTCGCGCGGCTATGCCGACACACGCAATATCGTCAGGCAAAACGGCCTGCATACGGTGTGCGAGGAGGCCGGCTGCCCGAATATCGGCGAGTGCTGGGACAAGAAGCACGCCACTTTCATGATCATGGGCGACACCTGCACGCGCGCCTGTGCGTTCTGCAACGTCAAGACCGGGCTGCCGGCGGCGCTCGATCGCTCCGAGCCGGACAATGTCGCGGAGGCCACCGCCAAGCTCGGCCTGTCGCATATCGTGCTGACGTCCGTTGATCGCGACGATCTCGCCGATGGCGGCGCGGCCCATATCGCCGCCACCATTGCTGCGGTGCGCGCGCGCTGCCCGGACACCACCATCGAGGTGCTGACCCCGGATTTCCTGCGCAAAGATGGCGCGCTCGAAATCGTGGTCGCGGCCAAGCCGGACGTGTTCAACCACAATCTGGAAACCGTGCCGGCGCGCTATCTCGAAGTGCGCCCCGGTGCGCGCTACTTCCATTCGGTGCGGCTGTTGCAGCGCGTCAAGGAACTGGACCCGACGATGTTCACCAAGTCGGGGATCATGGTCGGGCTCGGCGAGGAGCGCAACGAAGTGCTGCAGGTGATGGATGACCTGCGCAGCGCCGATGTCGATTTTCTCACCATCGGTCAGTATTTGCAGCCGACTCTCAAACACCATCCGGTAATGCGCTATGTGCCGCCCGAGGAGTTTGTCGGCTACAAGGACATTGCCTCGGCCAAGGGCTTTTTGATGGTGTCGGCCAGTCCGATGACCCGGTCATCGCATCACGCCGGCGAGGATTTTGCCAAACTACGGGCAGCGCGCGCCGCGCTGGCCCGCTGAGTCACACTCCATGCCGCAATTTCAAAGCAAGCGCCGCGTTCGCCACAGCGCCAGCGAGATGTTCGAACTGGTCGCCGATATCGAGCGCTATCCGGAATTCGTGCCGCTGTGTTCGGCGCTGCGCATCAATCATCGCACGGTGCGCGCCGATGGCTGCGAAGTGCTGACCGCCGACATGACCGTGGCGTTCAAGATGGTGCGCGAGAGCTTTACCAGCCGGGTGACGCTCGATCGCGCCAACCAGAAGATCATGGTCGAATATCTGCGCGGGCCGTTCAGCCATCTGCAGAACCGCTGGACCTTTGAAGCGCGCGGCGACGATGCCTGCGACGTCGGCTTCTTCCTGGCCTACGAATTCCGCAACAAGATGCTGGCAATGCTGATGGGCACGATGTTCGACGCGGCCTTTCACAAATTCGCCGCGGCGTTCGAGACCCGCGCCGACCAGATCTATGGCCGCGCTCAGCTCAACGTTTAGACTGCGCAGACAGTCTGTATTGCTCCTGGGCGCTGTTGCTGAGATAGCAGGTGCCTTGGCGGCAGTCTGCCTTGAACAACTAAAATTCAGCCAAACAAATTACCGGCGGCGCCACGAGCACCTTGAATGTTGACGCACAAATTAGATCGTTTCATGTTTTGACGGAAGCGTATCCTGCGTTGATGAGATAGTTGCTGCATTCGTCGGGTGGGATGTTTCGGACGAGGCGGCCTATGTGGTCGCAGGCTGCGTCGATGGTGCGCTTCTGGGCGATGCGCATCCAGCGCTTGATCTTGGCGAACACCTGCTCGATTGGGGTGAGATCGGGCGAATACGGCGGCAGATACCATAGCCTGGCGTCGGCTCATCGGATCATTTGACGGACGGCCGGCGACTTGTGGCTGCCGAGATTGTCCATGACGACGATGTTGCCCGGCCGTAGCACGCGCACGAGTTGCTGTTCGACGTAGGCGCGGAAGCTCTCGCCGTTGATCGGGCCGTCTAACACGCAAGGCGCCGTGAGGCGGTCGCAGCGCAGGGCACCCAGGAACGTCAGCGTTCGCCAATGGCCATGCGGTGCATAGGCGCGCAGCCGCTCGCCCTTGCCGCCCCAGCCGCGCAGCGGCGCCATGTTGGTCTTGATCCAGGTCTCGTCGATAAACACCAGTCGGCTGGGATCGAGCCGACCCTGCAAGCTGCGCCAGCGTTGCCGCCGCCTTGCGACATCGGCGCGGCCCTGCTCAAGGGCAAACAGCGTTTCTTGAAGCTCAGACCTTCACGCCTCGTGCGGCCAGTTCGTCCTCAGCCCGTGCAGTGTCAGATGTGGCGTCTGCCTGATCCTCTCCACGATGATCGCCCGATGCGGCGCCAAGACCGGCTTGCGATGTCCGCCCATCTTTCCCGTCGCCACCGATCCTGTCGCAAGATAGCGCTGGCGCCACTTCACGGCCTACGACACCGCCTCGCCAAACCGCGCTGCAACGACCCGGTAGCTCTCTCCGGACGACACCTCCGCCACGGCTCGTTCACGCAGAACATTCGAAATAGGTTGTACCATGCGATGCTGGCCTCCGATCCAGCCAGTACCTTGAATAACAAGTCGCAATCCGACGGAATCCCTCCTGATTAAATCAATCGATGTGCCGCTCTACGAGCCGTCGCGAATTGGTTAGCGTAGTCGCCAGAGAGACAAATACTACCGCAACACATGTACTCGCGGTTATTGTTGATTGGCAGTTTTGTAGGGCGATATTTCGCGAAATTAGACGCGTTTGTGGAGTTGTGTCGATGCGCATTGTCAATGTAAGGTTGATTGCTGGCTGAAGCGCTGGATGATCCGGCGCTTAATGTGCTTGGGGGCAGCGATGTCAGTGAAACGTTTTGCGCTAATCATTCCGCTAGTATTTTACGTGATCAGCGGTGCTCATGCGAGTGATGCTAACGTCAAGTTGGTGTCTGATAGTCTTTGTGGTACTTCAGGAATGAATACTTACCGACTTGAGATAATGATTAACAATGGGGTGCTTGGGCGATCTGAACTTGAGTCTATACTGCCAACTGCAATGCAGGACTGTTTGGTCTCTCCAGAACTATTAATAAATCCTGACGGCGCAGCCTTTGTAACAAAGTACCTTCCAATGGATGCGAAGGTGCCTTGGGCAATCGTAGGTACGTTGTACGACGCCCGCACCAAAAATCCAAAGATGTACACCGCCGCTAGCGATATGCTTTCGAAGGTCGTTTTGCTGGGGCCTATGCGTCCGGTCAAACTTAGTAAGCTCCTCCAGAAGGTTCGGCGTTCGCCTAAAGATGCTGCATCGAAAGTCTCTGAGCGCCTCGCAAGCTCAACAAACTGCTGGGGGGATAGCATCCCATACTTGATCATAAGGACGGGTGATTGGGAGGCGATTAAGATCGCCATAGAACGTGGACTTATTGCGCCGGATACGCGTTTCCCGTATACGCCGGGGATTCCAAAGCACATTCCAATTTACGACAGTTATATCGAAGTAACAAATGCGTCTCTTAGTGAGTATAGGATCGGAGACCATTTGTTAATGGCAAAGTCGAGAACCGAGTGTCCATGGATAGAAATGCAGCGCAATGGTTTGACTATGACGCTGGCTGAAATGCTAATCGAGCATATTAGAAGTGATAGGTCAGTGTCCGAGTTGTTGACGTTTGTGCTTAAGCGTGGCTTTAAAGTTGCGCCCAGTACGTTTCATAGCTTGGTTATTCCATACAGGGGGCCGAGGCTTGGAATGGGTTTATCCAAGGATGGATTTGCGATTACCATTGAAAGGGAGTCGTTGTTCGACGATTTGATCGAGGCTGGGGCGGACATCAATTATGCTCAAAATGGAAAGACTATTTTGAGGAGAGCTATTGATGGGCAGGAGTTCAACTGGCCAAATGGTCGTTTAATCGACGCGCTGACGAAGCGAGGGGCGAGGTTGAATTAATATGGTTACGCAACCCTGGATTGATTCGGGTTTCACTGAAATCGAATAGGCTAATGGCCACTAGCGGGTCGGTGTTATCGGTTCTAATGTTGGAGTGATGTCCGAGCGATGCGGGGTGTGGTCTGCTTGGGCGAGGGTGTCGCCCGGCTTCTTGATCCTTAGCTCTTGCGCGGCTTGGGCTTGGACCGCGACGACACCGGCCGCTTGACCGCGGTGCGGCGCGCGGTGCGGGCGGCGCGCAGTCGTGATGCGCTTTCCGCCGGGCGCAGCTTGGCGGCAGGCTTGGGGCCGCGCACCAATTCCAGCAGCATCCGCAAAGCTTCGACCACCGAACGCTGCCGCACGGTGTTGCGGCCGATCGCGCCAAAACGCTGCTCGCGATGCATGATGCGGCCATCGCGCGATGCTGCCGCAAAATGCACCAGTCCGACCGGCTTGCCCGGGGTGGCACCGCCGGGGCCGGCGATGCCGGTGATCGCCACCGCAACATCGACCTCGGTCGCTTCCAGCGCGCCGATCGCCATCGCGATCGCGGTTTCTTTGCTGACCGCGCCAAAGGTGGTGAGCGTGGTTTGCGGCACGCCCAACATCGATTGCTTGGCTTCGTTGGAATAGGTCACGAAGCCGCGGTCCAGCACCTCGGAGGAGCCGGGTATTTCGGTCAGTGCCCCCGCGACCAGTCCGCCGGTGCAGGATTCCGCCGTCGCGATCGTCAGCTTGCGCGAACGGCACAGATCCAGCAGCACGCGGGTTAGGGCGCGCGGGTCACCGCTCATTAGCCGCTCAATCCGTTCGGACCCCAGGGCAGCCGCACCGTGGCGCTGGCGGTCGCCGCGATGCCTTCCTGGCGGCCGGTGAAGCCGAGCTGCTCGCTGGTGGTGGCCTTGACCGCGATCCGCTCGATCGGCAGGCCGGTGATCTCAGCAATGCGCGCGCGCATCGCTTCGCGCAGCGGGCCGATTTTCGGGCGCTCGCAGATCATGGTGACTTCGAGATTGGCAATCCGGCCGCCGCGCGCGGCCACCCGCTCAACCGCGTACTTCAAGAATTTGTCGGAGGCCGCGCCCTTCCACTGCGGATCAGTGGGTGGGAAGTGCGAGCCGATATCGCCATCGGCCAGCGCGCCCAAAATGGCATCGACCAGCGCGTGCAGACCGACATCGCCATCGGAATGCGCCAGGAAGCCGCGATTATGCGGCACCTTGAGGCCGCACAGCCAGACGTGGTCGCCATCGCCGAATGCGTGCACGTCATAGCCGGTGCCGGTGCGGATATCGCCGAGCAGCGCCGCCAGCCGCAATTCCTCGCGGACAAAGTCTTCCGATGTGGTGAGTTTCATATTCGCAGCATCGCCTTCAAAAGTCGCAACCGTCAATCCCGCCCATTCCGCGATCGCCGCATCGTCGGTGAAGTCATCGCGGCCATCGCGCGCCGCGCGGCGATGCGCTTCCAGGATGGTATCAAAGCGAAATGCCTGCGGGGTCTGCGCGATGCGCAGCTGAGCACGGTCCGGCGTGCCGATCACATCGCCAGTGCCATTGACCTGCTTGATGGTGTCGGTCACCGGAATGGTCGGCACCGCGGCGCCGGTGCGCTCCGCGGCGACGATGGCGCGCGAGATCAGCGCGGCATCGACAAACGGCCGGGCGGCATCGTGAATCAGCACGATGTCGGGCGCGTCCGCAGCGAGCGCTTCCAGGCCCGAGCGCACCGATTGCTGCCGGGTGGCGCCGCCAGGGGCGGGCGCGCGGTAGGTCAAGCCGGCAACCGCCTGCTCAAACATTGCGCGGTCATCGGGGCTGGTCACCGGCTGCACCGCCGCGATCTCCGGATGGGTGCAGAACGGCTGCATGGCACGGAAAATCACCGGCTGGCCGGCGAGTGTGCGGTATTGCTTGGGGCCGCCCGCGCCGGCGCGCAGCCCGCGGCCGCCGGCGACAATGATTGCGGCAGTTCGTCGTGAGTTGGCCATTGTCTCGCTTGAAGCAGTGAATGAAGAAGCGAACTTGCACTTATCACGATGGCGCGGAAAGCACATGCCGGACGGCGGCTGCGTGTTGATATTTGCTGCAATGCACTTGCGTTGCGCGAAGTTTTGGCTAAACTATAGGCATGCACTGTTTTTGCTTATAATCTAGGCTTTCGTGCCTAAGTTTTGTTCATTACTCGACGAGTGGACCTGTGCCCGGCGCCAAGCTAACTGGCCGTGAGCCGTTGAAATGCGGCCGCTTCGAACTCGCCAACCGCGTGTTCCTGGCGCCGATGTCGGGCATTACCGATGCGCCGTTCCGTCGCCAGGTGGCGGCGCTGGGCGCCGGTGCGGTGGTGTCCGAAATGACCGCGAGTGATGATCTGGTGCGCGGCCGGCCGCTGTCGGTGCGACGCTGCGACGCCGTTGGCATCGGTCCGCACATCGTTCAGCTTGCGGGCTGCGAAACCTATTGGATGGCGGAAGGCGCGCGGATCGCGGAGGCGAATGGCGCTGATATCATCGATATCAATATGGGCTGTCCGGCCCGCCACGTCACCGGCGGTCAATCCGGTTCGGCCTTGATGCGCGACCTCGATCATGCCGTGAAGCTGATCGACGCCACCGTCGCCGCGGTGTCGGTGCCGGTCACCTTGAAAATGCGGCTCGGCTGGGACGAGCAATCGCGCAATGCGCCAGAATTGGCGCGCCGCGCGCAAGATGCCGGCGTGAAGCTGATCACCGTGCATGGCCGCACCCGCAATCAGTTCTACAAAGGCCAGGCCAATTGGCGCGCGGTGCGCGAGGTCAAAGACGCGGTCGATATTCCGACCGTGGTCAATGGCGACATCGTGTCGTTCGAAACCGCCGCTGAGGCGCTTGATCAATCAGGCGCTGATGCGGTGATGATCGGCCGCGGCGCGCAGGGCCGGCCCTGGCTGCCCGGGCAGATCGGCCGCCAGCTCGCCACCGGCAAAGCCGAGCCGGCACCCGAGCTGAGCAAGCAGCTGCACTATTTGCAGACGCTCTATGAGGACACGCTGACGCTCTATGGCGTGCGCGTCGGATTGCGCCATGCCCGCAAGCATCTCGGCTGGGGGCTGGATGCGGCGGCCTGCACGGTCGGCGCGCCCGACAATGTGCTGAAGCGCTGGCGGGCACGAATCTTGATTCTGGAACAGCCCGATGAGGTGCGCCGCCAATTGTGCGACGCTTTTGCAGATTTCGCCTGGAGTGCCGCCGCATGACTGCCGATCCGCGCCGAGGCCGCTCTCCTGACGCCGATGCCATCCTCAACGCATTGCCTAATCCGGTGATCGTGGTGGCCTCGGACGGCAAGATCATCGAAGCCAATATGGCCGCGGAGTTCTTCTTCGAAATTTCCAGCCAGCTATTGCGCCGGCTGTCGCTCACCGAACTCGTGCCGTTCGGCAGCCCGATCTTGGCTTTGATCGAGCAGGTGCGCGCCGCCGGATCCCCGGTCAACGAATACAAGGTCGATCTCGGCACGCCGCGGATCGGCACCGATCGGCTGGTCGATCTGCACGTGGCGCCGCTGGCCGAGCGGCCCGGCGACATCATCATCGTGCTGCAGGAGCGCACCATTGCCGACAAGATGGATCGGCAACTGACCCATCGCAGCGCGGCGCGCTCGGTGACGGCGCTGGCCGCGATGCTGGCGCATGAGATCAAGAATCCGCTGTCCGGCATTCGCGGCGCGGCGCAACTGCTCGAACAGCAGGCCTCGCCCGAGGACCGGATGCTGACCCGGCTGATCTGCGACGAGGCCGATCGCATCGTGACGCTGGTCGATCGCATGGAAGTGTTTGGCGACGAGCGCCCGGTGCCGCGCGGTCCGGTCAACATCCATACCGTGTTCGATCATGTGAAGCGGCTGGCGCAGTCCGGCTTCGCGCGCAACGTCAAGTTCATCGAAGAATATGATCCATCGCTGCCGCCGGTGCTCGCCAATCAGGATCAGCTGATCCAGGTGTTCCTGAATCTGGTCAAGAACGCCGCCGAAGCAGTCAATGAAATGGGGACGGATGGTGAGATTCAGCTCACCACCGCATTCCGCCCTGGCATCCGGCTGTCGGTGCCGGGCCAGAAATCACGGGTGTCGTTGCCGCTGGAGTTTTGCGTCAGAGACAACGGCCCCGGTGTACCCGACGACCTGATGCCCAACCTGTTCGATCCGTTCATCACCACGAAACAGTCGGGGAGCGGGTTGGGGTTGGCGCTGGTAGCCAAAATCGTCGGGGACCACGGCGGCATCGTCGAGTGCGAGTCACAACCGCGCAAGACGACCTTCCGTGTACTCATGCCGATGTACAACGCAGCAACTAACAACACAGCAAGCGGCGACGAGGATTTTTACGGGACGTCCTCCCACGCTGCTCAGACTCAAAAATGAGGAACTCCGATGCCATCAGGTAGCATCCTGGTTGCCGATGACGACACAGCCATTCGCACAGTGCTCAATCAGGCGCTATCGCGCGCCGGCTATGAGGTGCGATTGACGGGCAACGCGGCAACGCTATGGCGTTGGGTCAGCCAAGGCGAGGGCGATCTGGTGATCACCGATGTGGTGATGCCCGACGAAAATGCCTTCGACCTCTTGCCGCGGATCAAAAAGATCCGGCCCAATCTGCCGGTGATCGTGATGAGTGCGCAAAACACCTTCATGACCGCGATCCGCGCCTCCGAGAAAGGCGCTTATGAGTACCTGCCCAAACCCTTCGACCTCAAAGAACTGATCGGCATCGTCGGCCGGGCGCTGGCCGAGCCAAAAGACCGCGCGCTGGAGCCGGAGGAGGGCGAGTTCGATTCCATTCCGCTGGTCGGTCGCTCGCCAGCGATGCAGGAAATCTACCGCGTGCTCGCGCGGTTGATGCAGACCGATCTCACCGTGATGATTTCCGGCGAATCCGGCACCGGCAAAGAATTGGTGGCGCGCGCGCTGCATGACTATGGCAAGCGCCGCAACGGCCCGTTCGTGGCGGTCAATATGGCGGCGATCCCGCGCGACCTGATCGAATCGGAATTGTTCGGCCATGAGCGCGGCGCCTTCACCGGCGCCAACACCCGCGCCTCGGGCCGGTTCGAGCAGGCCGAGGGCGGCACGCTGTTTTTGGACGAAATCGGCGACATGCCGATGGAGGCGCAGACCCGGCTGCTGCGCGTGCTGCAGCAGGGCGAATACACCACGGTCGGCGGCCGCACTCCGATCAAGACCGACGTCCGGATCGTGGCCGCCTCCAACAAGGACCTGCGCATTCTGATCCAGCAGGGCCTGTTCCGCGAGGACCTGTTCTTCCGCCTCAATGTGGTGCCGCTGCGGTTGCCGCCGCTGCGCGAGCACATCGAGGATTTGCCGGACCTGGTGCGCCACTTCTTCGCGCTGGCCGAAAAGGACGGGCTACCGGCCAAGAAGCTCGATTCCCAGGCCTTGGAGCGGCTCAAGCAGCACCGCTGGCCCGGCAATGTCCGTGAGTTGGAAAATCTGGCACGGCGGCTGGCGGCGCTCTATCCGCAGGAGGTGATCACCGCCCCGGTGATCGATTGCGAGCTGGCGCCGCCGGCGGTGATTTCACCGGGCAACATCAGCTCCAACATCGACAATCTTGGTGGGGCGGTGGAAAATTACCTTTCGACGCATTTCGCCGGCTTCCCGAACGGCATGCCGCCGCCGGGCCTCTATCACCGCATCCTGCGCGAAATCGAAGTGCCGCTGCTGACCGCAGCCTTGGCGGCGACCCGCGGCAACCAGATTCGCGCCGCCGACCTGCTTGGCCTCAATCGCAACACCTTGCGCAAGAAAATCCGGGACCTCGACATCCAGGTCTACCGGTCCGGGGGCTGACGGACGCCGGCGTTTCGCACGAAATCCGGGGGGAAGTCCGGTTAGAGCTTCTCCAGGCTGGTTGCACGCCAAGGAATTGTCGCAATCGGGCAACAATGTTGTAGGAATGCATCAGTTCGGCTGCCCTCGTGGCAGCCGATAGCATTTCGCAACTGACCCCATTCCGGCATGACCAGCGCAGAACAGTCGGCTCCATCGATCGATCCGCCGCACACCGAGTCGCGGAAGGCACCGCTCCGCAAGTGGATCGCTCCCTTGGCGGTCGGCCTCGCGCTGCTGTCGGCGTTCCTGACCTTCGTGGTCTTGACCGGGCTGACCCCGATCGCGCCGACCCGGCAGGTGGTGGTCACCTTCCTGATGATCAACGCCGCCACCGTGCTGCTGCTGGTGCTGATCATTTTGCGCGAGCTGTGGCAGGTGGTGCAGGCTAGGCGCCGCGGCCGCGCCGCCGCCCGGCTGCATGTGCAGATCGTCAGCCTGTTTTCGGTGATCGCGGTGCTGCCCGCGGTGCTGGTCTCGATCGTCGCCAATGTCACGCTCGACCGCGGCCTCGACCGGCTGTTTCAGGGGCCGACCCGCGAGGTGATCCAAAACTCGCTGATCGTCGCCAATGCTTATTTGCACGAACACGCCCAGCTCATTCGCGGCGACATTATCGGCATGGCCAATGACGTCGCCAATGTCCGGCCGTTGTTCGATCAGGATCGCAAATCGTTTCGTGAATTCCTGACCGCCAGCGCTGCCTCGCGCAATCTGCCGGGCACCATGCTGATCGATAAGGATCGCAACATCCTGGAAACCGCGCAGACCGGCATCCGTCTGCAATTCGACACGCCGGCGCCCGAGTTTCTGAGCAACGTCAACGAGACCGAGCCGCAGATCGCGGTGTTCATCGAAGCCAATTACGTCGCGGCGGTGATCCGGTTGCGCTCGTTCGACGACACCTTCCTCTATGTCGCCCGGCTGCTCGACCCGCGTGTGGTGGCGCAGCTGCGCCAGACCCAGGCCAGCGTCGCGGAATATGCCGAACTGGAAGCGCGGCGGCTCGGCATTCAGGTGGCGTTCGCGCTGATGTTCACCGTGATCGCGCTCACCGTGCTGATGTCGTCGGTGCTGATCGGCCTCAACTTCTCGAACTGGCTGGTGGCACCGATCCGGCGCCTGATGAGCGCCGCCAATCTGGTCTCGACCGGCGACCTCGCTGTGCAGGTGCCGGTGATCAAGTCCGAGGGCGATCTCGCCCGGCTTGGCGAGACTTTTAACAAGATGACCCAGGAGCTGCGCACCCAGCGCGACGAACTGGTGCAAGCCAGCGAAGTGATCGACGGCCGCCGCCGCTTCATTGAGGCGGTGCTGTCATCGGCGAGCGCCGGCATCATCGGCGTCGATGCCACCGGCAGCATCGGCATTCTGAACCGCTCCGCCGAGAAGCTGATCGGCCATTCGGAGTCCGAAACGCTTGGCCATCCCTTGTCGGAAGTGCTGCCCGAACTCGATGAGATGATGGCCGCGGCTCGCGAAGGCAGCCAGCGCCTGGTGCAGGGCCAGGTCACCATCAGCCGCGACGGCCGCGAGCGCAATCTGTCGGTCCGGGTGACGGCCGACAATTCAAGCCCGGCGCGTAGTGCGCGTGACAGCTACATCATCACTCTTGATGATATTACTGAGCTGGTCGCCGCGCAGCGCACCTCGGCCTGGGGTGACGTCGCGCGCCGGATCGCGCACGAGATAAAGAACCCGCTGACGCCGATCCAACTTTCCGCCGAGCGCATCAGGCGCAAATTCGGCAAGCTGATTGTTGAGGACAAGGCGGTGTTCGAGCAATGCACCGATACTATCATTCGCCAGGTGGACGATATCCGCCGCATGGTGGACGAATTCTCGCGTTTTGCGCGCATGCCCAAGCCCGTGATCGAAGGTGAAGACGTCGCCGATACTGTGCGCCAAGCGGTGTTTCTGATGCGCGTCGGCCATCCGGATGTTGAAATCAACGCCGAGATCAAGGATGAACCGTTGCGCGCCCGGTTTGACCGGCGTCTGATCTCGCAGGCACTGACCAACATCATCAAAAACGCGACCGAAGCGATCGAGGCCGTGCCGCCGGAGGAGCTGGATAAGGGACGGATCGATGTGATCGCCGCGCGTGACCATGACGACATCATCATCGACGTGATCGATAACGGCATCGGGCTGCCGAAGACCAGCCGTTCGCGGCTGCTCGAGCCCTATGTCACCACGCGCGAGAAGGGCACCGGACTTGGCCTCGCTATTGTCGGCCGCGTGCTGGTCGATCATGGCGGCGGTATTGAACTCAACGACGCATCCAACATTCGGCCCGGAGCTCGCGGCGCCTGGATGCGGCTGCGATTTGCGATTTCGGGTCAACCGGCGGAGCCACCGTCGGAGGGCACGCCGCTGCAAGTGGCACCGAAAATGGACGTAGCTGGCGGCAACGAGCGACAGGCGTGATCGATGGCTAATGATATTCTGATTGTCGATGACGAAGCAGACATCCGCGATCTGGTGGCGGGCATCCTCGAGGACGAGGGATTTGCGACCCGCACCGCGCGTGATAGCGACTCTGCGCTGGCGGAAATATCCTCGCGCCGGCCGCATCTGGTGTTTCTTGATATCTGGCTGCAGGGCAGCAAGCTCGATGGCTTGCAACTGCTCGAACAGATCAAGAAGGATCACGCCGATCTGCCGGTGGTGATGATTTCCGGTCATGGCAACATCGAAACGGCCGTCGCTGCGATCAAACGCGGCGCCTATGATTTCATCGAAAAGCCGTTCAAGTCCGACCGCCTGATCTTGGTCGCGACCCGCGCGCTGGAAACCTCGCGCTTAAAGCGCGAAGTGAAAGAGCTGAAGCAGCTCGCGCCGACCGCGAGCACGCTGACCGGTAAATCGCCGTGCATGAATCAGCTGCGCCAGACCATCGAGCGCGCCGCCAAGGCCAATAGCCGGATTCTGATCGTCGGCCCGTCCGGATCGGGCAAGGAACTGGTCGCGCGCACGCTGCACGCTTCGTCATCGCGCGCCGAAGGTCCGTTCGTGGTGATCAACGCCGCGGCGATCACGCCTGAGCGCATGGAAGTCGAACTGTTCGGCATGGAGAATGGCGACGGCGATCAGCCGCGCAAGAGTGGCGCGCTCGAAGATGCCCATGGCGGCACGCTGTTCATCGACGAGGTCGCCGATCTGCCGCGCGAAACCCAGAACAAGATTTTGCGGGTGCTGGTCGATCAGACTTTTCAGCGCGTCGGCGGCACCACCAAGGTCAATGTCGACGTCCGCATCATTTCCTCGACCGCGCGCAATCTCGAAGAGGAGATTGCCGCCGGCCGGTTCCGCGAAGACCTCTATCATCGCTTGTCGGTGGTTCCGGTCCGCGTGCCGCCATTGTCGGAGCGTCGCGAGGACATTCCCGATTTGATCGAGTACTTCATGGATCAGATTTCGCTGGCCACTGGCCTGCCGAAGCGGCAGATCGGCCAGGACGCGATGGCGGTGCTGCAATCGCATGTCTGGCCGGGCAATGTCCGGCAGCTGCGCAACAACGTCGAGCGCGTGATGATTCTCGCCGGTGGTGGTCCGGAAGTGGTGATCACCGCCGACATGCTGCCGCAAGACGTCGGCTCGATGGTGCCGACCATGCCGAGTGGCAACAATGGCGAGCACATTATGGGCCTGCCGCTGCGCGAAGCGCGCGAAGTGTTCGAGCGCGACTATCTGATCGCGCAGATCAGCCGGTTCTCCGGCAATATTTCGCGCACCGCCGAATTCGTCGGCATGGAACGCTCGGCGCTGCACCGGAAACTCAAGGCGCTCGGCGTCGGTTAAACGCTTGGTAGTTGGACCTCAACATGGCGCGGATCGCCTATGTCAACGGCTGTTACAAGAACATGCGCGATGCCTCGGTCAATATCGAGGACCGCGGTTTTCAGTTCGCCGATGGCGTCTATGAAGTTTGCGAGATTCGCGGCGGCCGGATCGTCGATCTGCCGCGCCATCTGGGCCGACTACAACACTCGTTGAGTGAATTGCGGATCGCGCTGCCGATGGCGCTGCCGGCGCTGTCGGTGATCATGCATGAAGTGGTACGCCGCAATCGCGTCAATTACGGCATCGTCTATTTGCAGATCACCCGCGGTGTGGCGCGGCGCGATCACGGTTTTCCGGCGGCAAGCGTGCCGCCGAGCGTGGTGGTGTCGGCGCGCTCGTTGAACTTTGCCAAGAACCAGAACACCGCCGCGCATGGCATCAAAGTCATCACCTATCCGGAGAATCGCTGGCCGCGCGTCGACATTAAGTCCGTGGCTTTGCTGCCGAATGTGCTGGCAAAACAGGCGGCGCGGGAAGCCGGCGCTTATGAAGCCTGGTATGTCGACGTGGATGGTTTTGTGACGGAAGGCTCCTCCAGCAACGCCTGGATCATCACCCATGACGGCGTTCTGGTGACGCGCGCCGCGACTGATGCCATTTTGAGCGGCATTACACGGGCGGTACTGATCGACGCACTCGCTACGATGCAACTAACCCTTGAGCAACGGCCGTTCACACCGCAAGAAGCGATACAAGCGGCTGAAGCCTTTGTTACAGCATCAAGCCAGATCGTAATGCCTGTCGTAATGATCGACGGAAAAGCTATCGCTGACGGGATTCCTGGTAGAATTACTAGGAAACTGCGTGAGGAATTTCATCGTTTCGCTTTGTTTTCTTGACATTTGGCGCGATGTTTAGTGATTGCGGCCTCAACTCGCTTGCGTTCATTGCACCCGTGCCGTCTAATTAGCTTGACAGTTCCGGAGGGGGATCTCAGGGACGCGAAAAAGCCGATGCGGCGCTGGGCGTGTTGCATTGGTCAGAAGAAGAAACACAAAACGGACTTCGGGATAAACACAATGGCGGCCGACCGCGCACAAAACCTTCAAGACACCTTCCTCAATCACGTTCGTAAAACCAAAACGCCGCTGACAATCTTCCTGGTGAATGGTGTCAAGCTGCAAGGCATTGTCACTTGGTTCGACAATTTCTGTCTGCTGCTGCGCCGTGATGGTCATTCGCAGCTGGTCTACAAGCACGCGATTTCGACGATCATGCCGGGTGCTCCGATTCAGCTGTTCGAGGGCGGCGAAGATTCTCCAGCTTGAGCCTGACCTGATTGGAACCCCACCGTCCTGAAGGGGAGGCCGACCGGCCGCGGTCGGCAGAACACCAGACCGGACGCGCCCTGGTCGTCGGTCCTTATTTGCGTGTTCGGCCGGCTGATGCGGCCGCGGGCGGCGATGGCGCGCGCACCACGGCCGCGCGGCTGGAAGAGGCCACGGGGCTGGCCCGTGCGATCGACCTCGATATCGCCGAGGCCATCCTCGCGCCGATCAGTCAGATCAGGCCCGCGGCCTATCTCGGCAAAGGCAAGGTCGAGGAGATTCTGGGCGCCATCCGGGCTCATGAGGTCGGGCTGGTGGTGATGGACTGTGCGCTGTCGCCGATCCAGCAGCGCAATCTCGAGAAGGCCTGGAGCGTCAAGGTGCTAGATCGCACCGGGCTCATTCTCGAAATTTTCGGACGGCGCGCCAAAACCCGCGAAGGCGCGTTGCAGGTCGAACTGGCGCATCTCAACTATCAGCGCTCGCGGCTGGTGCGCTCCTGGACCCACCTTGAGCGGCAGCGCGGCGGTTTCGGCTTTCTGGGCGGCCCGGGTGAAACGCAGATCGAGGCCGACCGCCGCTTGATCGGCGAGCGCATCACCAAGATCGAGGCCGAGCTCAAGAAGGTGCAGAGCACGCGCCGGCTGCATCGCGCCGGCCGGCAGCGCGTGCCGTATCGCGTGGTCGCGCTGGTCGGCTACACCAACGCCGGCAAATCGACGCTGTTCAACCGGCTGACGCGTGCCGAGGTGCAGGCAGCGGACATGCTGTTCGCGACCCTCGACCCGACGCTGCGTGCGCTGATGCTGCCGCATGGCGGCAAGGCGATGCTGTCGGATACGGTCGGCTTCATCTCCAATCTGCCGACGCAATTGGTGGCGGCGTTCCGCGCCACACTCGAAGAAGTGCTCGAGGCCGATCTGATCCTGCATGTCCGCGACATCACCCATGAGGATGCCGAGGCGCAGCAGGACGACGTCGAGACGGTGCTGCGTCAGCTCGGGATCACGCCCGGTGCCGGCAGCCCGATCATCGAAGTCTGGAACAAGCTCGACCGGCTGCCGCCCGAGCAGCAGCAGGAGCTGCGCAACATCGCCGCGCGGCGCGATCCTGATCATCCATGCTGCGTGGTGTCGGCGGTGACCGGGCAGGGCGTCGATGAGCTGTTACAGACCATTGAGGACCGGCTGGCAGCGGCGCGCACCGTGCTCGACCTCAGCGTCGATGCCGGCGATGGCGCTGGCGTCAGCTGGCTGCACCGCAATGCCGAGGTGCTCGACAAGCAGCTGCACGAGGGCCGCTATCAGATGACCGTGCGGGTTGATGAGACCAAGCGCGAGGCGGTGATCGCCCGTTTTGGAGCAGTTCCGCGCGCGGATTGAGCCATGCTGGACACGCGCGCGGCGCGGTGCGCAGCAGGCGTTTGGAGTGGGGTTTCGGCGGCCGGTTTCGTGTCCCCTAAGTTGTTGGAAAATCGGCCATAAAAACCGTACCCCAGCGCCGATTGCAGTGGCGGTTCAGGGCTGGATCAGCTATATGATTCCAAAGCCCATCACACCGGATTCTGCCTTTGTCCGATAACGACGATCAGAAGCCGGGGGAGCCGTCTGCTCCCCTGGATATTCGCCCCGTTTCGATCCTCGACGAGATGAAGCGTTCGTATCTCGATTACGCCATGAGCGTGATCGTGGCGCGTGCGCTGCCGGATGCGCGTGACGGCCTGAAGCCGGTGCATCGCCGGATTCTGTTCGGCATGTACGAGAACGGTTTTGAGTGGAACAAGCCGTTCCGCAAGTCGGCGCGCACGGTCGGCGACGTCATCGGTAAATATCACCCGCATGGCGACCAGTCGGTCTATGACGCGATGGTGCGCATGGCGCAGGACTTTTCCATGCGCGTGCCGCTGATCGACGGTCAGGGCAATTTCGGCTCGGTCGATGGCGATGCGCCGGCTGCGATGCGATACACCGAATCGCGGCTGACCAAGATCGCGCAATTGCTGCTCGACGATCTCGACAAGGATACCGTCGACTATCAGGACAACTACGATGGCTCGTTCCGCGAGCCGAAGGTTCTGCCGGCCAAATTCCCGAATCTGCTGGTCAATGGCGCTGGCGGCATCGCCGTCGGCATGGCGACCAACATCCCATCGCACAATCTCGGCGAGGTGATCGACGCCTGTATCGCGCTGATCGACGAGCCGAATCTGAGCGTCGATGATCTGATCAAGATCATTCCGGGCCCGGATTTTCCGACCGGCGGCATCATCCTCGGCCGCGCCGGTATCCGCTCCGCCTATCACACCGGCCGCGGTTCGATCGTGATGCGCGGCAAGGTCAATATCGAGCCGGTGCGCAAGGATCGCGAAGCGATCGTGATCTCGGAAATTCCCTACCAGGTGAACAAGGCCACCATGGTCGAGCGGATCGCCGAACTGGTGCGCGAGAAGAAGATCGAAGGCATCGCCGATCTGCGCGATGAGTCCGACCGCGACGGTTTCCGCGTCGTGGTCGAGTTGCGCCGCGACGCGGTGCCGGACGTGGTGCTCAATCAGCTCTATCGCTACACGCCGCTGCAGACCAACTTTGGCGCCAACATGGTGGCGCTGGATGGCGGCCGGCCCAAGCTGATGAATCTGCGCGAACTGCTGACGCTGTTCGTGGCGTTCCGCGAACAGGTGGTGACGCGGCGCACCAAATATCTGCTCGGCAAGGCGCGCGACCGGGCCCACATCCTGGTCGGCCTTGCGATCGCGGTTGCCAATATCGATGAGATTATTCGGGTGATCCGCAATTCGCCCGATCCGAACACCGCGCGCGAGACCCTGATGTCGCGCGATTGGCCGGCGGCCGATGTCGCGGCGATGATCACGCTGATCGATGATCCGCGTCATCGCATCAATCCGGACGGCACCGCGCGGCTGTCGTTCGAGCAGGCCAAGGCCATTCTCGATCTGCGTCTGCAGCGGCTCACCGCGCTCGGTCGCGAGGAAATTTCCGACGAACTCGACAAGCTCGCGGTCGAGATCGCCGATTATCTCGAAACGCTGCGCTCGCGCGACAAGGTGCTCGGCATCATCAAGACCGAACTCAACGCCGTGAAGGCCGAGTTCGCCACGCCGCGCCGCACCGAGATCGTGGAGCAGGAAGGCGAGGTCGAAGACGAGGACCTGATCCAGCGCGAAGACATGGTGGTGACGGTGTCGCACGCCGGCTATGTCAAGCGCGTGCCGCTCTCGACCTATCGCTCGCAGCGCCGTGGCGGCAAGGGCCGCTCCGGCATGTCGACCCGCGAGGAAGATTTCGTCACCCGGCTGTTTGTGGCCTCGACCCATTCGCCGGTGCTGTTCTTCTCGTCGCGGGGCCAGGTCTACAAGGAGAAGGTGTGGCGGTTGCCACTGGCGCCGCCCAATGGCCGCGGCAAGGCGCTGATCAACATCCTGCCGCTGGAGCAGGGCGAGCGCATCACCACCATCATGCCGCTGCCGGAGGATGAATCCTCCTGGAGCGAGCTCGACGTGATGTTCGCCACCACCGGCGGCAATGTCCGCCGCAACAAGCTGTCCGACTTCGTCGATGTGCGCCGCTCCGGCATCATTGCGATGAAGCTCGATGACGGCGAGGCGATCGTTGACGTGCAGATCTGCACCGCCAATGACGACGTGCTGCTCACCACTGCCGATGGCCAGTGCATCCGCTTCCCGGTCGGCGACGTGCGCGTGTTCCAGGGCCGGTCATCAATGGGCGTGCGCGGCATCAATCTTGGCGACAACGACCGGGTGATCTCGCTGGCGATCCTGCGCCATGTCGATGCCACCTCGGATGAGCGCGTCGCCTATCTGAAGATGCGCCGTGCGGTGGCCGGGGAGAGCGCCGAGGAGACCGTCGAGGTCGATGCCGAAGATGGCGCCAGCGCCGGCACCCAGCAGCTGTCCACCGATCGTTACGCGGAGCTGTCCGCGGCCGAGCAGGTGGTGCTGACCGTGTCGAGCAACGGCTTTGGCAAGCGCACTTCGTCGTTCGAATACCGCACCACTGGACGCGGCGGCAAAGGCATCGTCGCGATGTCGGTCAACGAGCGCAACGGCAAGCTGGTGGCGTCGTTCCCGGTCGAGGACAATGATCAGATCATGCTGGTCACTGATGCAGGCCAGCTGATCCGCTGCCCGGTGGAAGGCATCCGGGTGGCCGGCCGTTCGACCCAGGGCGTGATTGTGTTCAACACCGCCGATGACGAGCATGTCGTGTCGGTCGATCACATCACCGACACCGATGACGGCGAGAACGGCAATGGCAACGGCCATGGCGGTGAGACCGACAACGGCGACGGGGCCTGATCACAGCCAGCAGCGGCGGGCGCGCTGCGCCTGAACGAATCGAAAAGGCCTCCGGGGGGCATCCCGGAGGCCTTTTTAGTGCGCTCTTGGAGGAAAGCGCGAGGCAAACTGGTGCGGTGGCTAAAACCCTCCGCGAAACTTACTGCCGCTCGGTGGTGACCATCCGGACTTCGCGGATGGTCAGCGTCTTGGTGCCGGCGGTGCGCAGGCAGGAGGCCTCGAAATGCGGCCAGGCCTGTTCGGAGCAATTGCGGCCGACCGGCCGAATATCCAGGCGATCGCCCTTGGCCAGCGCTATCGGCTCCCGGGCTTCAACCTCGGGCGCAAAGCCCGGCAGGATGGTCAATGCGGCAGCGATGAAGGCTGCGATGGCGATGGCGGCGAGAGCCTTGATCATGACTTCGTCCCCCTGAACCTTTCGTCATTCTGACCGTCATTGTCATGTTGCGGCACACATGAAGTACCGCCCCGTGGTTTCGGGACGTCTTCGCGGGCCGGCAATTGCGTTTCGTGGACGCGCTATTGTGTTTCGCGTGTCGCCGATAACGACACATCAGGCCGAAAAACTGAGTGTTTTCAGCTCCCCGGCGCGCATCAATAAGACGCGCGACCAGGCTGTTTGGTTCGGCGTTCTGTGAAAAATAAACCCTGGCGGCATTGGGGTTGCGGCGGGAACCGGCGCCGCTTGCGAGCCGGCCACGGGCAGGCTAGACGAGGGAATGTCCCGCATTGCTCTGTATCCAGGCTCTTTCGATCCTGTCACCAATGGCCACCTCGACGTGGTGCGCCGCGCTGTCATGCTGTGCGATCGCCTGATCGTGGCGATCGGCGTTCATCCGGGCAAACAGCCGCTGTTCTCGACCGAGGAGCGGCTGGCGATGGTCCGGGAGGTATTTGGCCCGATCGCTGCGCAGGCCGGCTGCGGCTTCGACTGCATCACCTATGACAATCTCACCGTCACGGCCGCCGAGCAGGCCGGGGCCAGCATCATGGTGCGCGGCCTGCGTGACGGCACCGATCTCGACTACGAGATGCAGATCGCCGGCATGAATGAGGCGATGGCGCCCAACATTCAGACCGTGTTTGTGCCGGCCGCGGTCGCGGTTCGCCCGATCACCGCCACACTGGTGCGCCAGATCGCGAAGATGGGTGGCGACGTTGCCACTTTCGTTCCGCCGCTGGTTGCGGCGCAGCTCAAGACCAAATTCGCCGGCTAGCCGGCTTTTTTCAGCTTCGGAGTCGTCATGATCCGTATCCTTGGCATTTTCGCCGCCTTGCTGCTGGCGTTTCCCGCCTTTGCTCAGTCGTTGCCGGCGGGCCTCGATAAGGCCAATTCCATCGTCATCGATTCCACCAAGGGGCGGATCGTGATCAAGCTGCGCACCGACGTGGCGCCGCAGCACGCCGAGCGCATCAAGCTGCTCGCCCGCGAAGGCTATTACAACAACGTGCCGTTCCATCGCGTGATCGGCGGCTTCATGGCGCAGACCGGCGACGGCGAGAAATTCAACGGCACCGGCGGTTCGAAATACCCCAACCTGAAACAGGAATTTTCCAGCGTTCCGTTCAAGCGCGGCATCGTCGGCATGGCGCGCCGCGGCGACAGCGTCGATTCCGCCAATTCGCAGTTCTTCATCATGTTCGCCGACGGTCCGAGCCTGAACGGCCAGTACACCGTGATCGGTGAAGTGGTGTCCGGCATGGAAGTGGTCGATAGCCTGAAGAAGGCTTCGGCGGGCTCCGCGGGCGGCGCGGTTGCCGATCCCGACAAGATGGTGAAGGTCCAGGTCGCGTCCGACCTGAAGTGAACCTTTGATGCTGGCGCGGCGAACCCTGTGGCTCGCTGCGGCAGTGGCCGGGCTTTTGTGCTGCGTCAGCCTGGCGCGTGCTGACCAAGCTCAGATCAATACCCTCAATGAGCTGTTCGGCGCGTTGCAGCGTTGTTGGCAAGCTCCGGCGCTGCCGCGCGGCGCCTCCGGGATGCAGATCACGGTGATGGTCAGCTTCCGGCGCGATGGATCGATCTTCGGTAAGCCGAAGATCACCTTTGAATCCGACGAGGCGGGCGACGATCAGCGGCTCGCTTATCGGGTCGCGGTGATGGAGACCTTGCAGCGCTGTACGCCGCTGCCATTGACCGAAAGCCTGGGCGGCGCCATTGCCGGCCGCCCAATGACATTGCGGTTTGACGACCGCCGACATAGTCCCCAACGACCAACAGAGAAGAGAGCATGGCTGTCACCGAAAATACTTTGATCCTCGAAACCACCCAGGGCCCCGTCACCATCGAAATGCGCCCCGACCTGGCGCCGAACCACGTGGCGCGTATCAAGGAGCTGGTGCGCGAAGGCTTTTATGACGGCATCGTGTTTCACCGGGTGATCGAGGGCTTCATGGCCCAGACCGGCTGCCCGCATGGCACCGGCACCGGCGGCTCTGGCAAGAAGCTGAAGGCCGAGTTCAACAAGGAGCCGCATGTGCGTGGCACCGCGTCGATGGCGCGCGCCGCCAATCCGGATTCGGCTGACAGCCAGTTCTTCATCTGCTTCGACGACGCCCGGTTCCTGGATCGTCAGTACACCGTCTGGGGCGCGGTCACCGAAGGCATGGAGAATGTCGACAAAATCAAGCGCGGCGAGCCGGTGCAGGACCCGGACAAGATCGTCAAGGCGCGCATGGCGATCGACGACGCGGCCTAATGCCGTTGCGGTTCTGATCGGCTCAGAACTGCAGAGCACGGCCTCTTCACCTCTCCCCGCTTGCGGGGAGAGGTCGGCCCGACGACGCGCAGCGTAGCTGAGCCGGGTGAGGGGCGTCTTACCGCAGCGCGGACTCATCAAACCCTGATCCCAGCCTACTTTCCGCAGGCGGAAAGTAGGCGAATGTCGTGCCAGGCCTTCATGCGCACCGATCTGTTTGACTTTGAATTGCCGGCCAGCGCGATCGCGCTGCGGCCTGCCAGCCCGCGCGATGCCGCGCGCATGCTGGTGGTCGAGCCGGGCCGGGCGCTACATGATCAGATCGTCCGCGATCTGCCGGATTGGCTGCGGCCCGGCGATGCGCTGGTGGTCAACGACACCAAGGTCATTGCCGCGCAGCTCAGCGGCCGCCGCATCGGCCGCGCCACTGAGCCGAAGATCGAGGCGACGCTGATCAAGCGGCTCGATGGTTCGCGCTGGCAGGCGCTGGTGAAACCGGCCAAGAAGCTGACGCCCGGTGATGTGGTGCGCTTTGGCCATGACGGCCGGGTCTGCCTGCTCGGCCAGCTCGACGCCACCGTTGAACACAAGGGCGACGCCGGTGAGATCATCCTTAGTTTTGCGATGCATGGCGCGGTGCTCGACCAGGCGATCGCCGAACTCGGCGCGCCGCCTCTGCCGCCTTACATCGCCTCAAAACGTACCCCGGACGATCGCGATGCCAGCGACTATCAAACCATGTTTGCCGCCCGCGAAGGTGCCGTCGCGGCACCGACCGCTGGTCTGCATTTTACGCCGGCCTTGCAGGAAGCGCTGGCGGCGCGCGGCGTCAGCCTGCACCGCGTCACGCTGCATGTCGGCGCCGGCACCTTTCTGCCGGTGAAGACCGACGATACCGCTGAGCACAAGATGCATGCCGAATGGGGCTGTATCAGCAGCGAAACCGCGGCCGCGCTCAATGCGGTGCACGCCGCGGGCGGCCGCATTATCGCGGTCGGCACGACCTCGCTGCGGCTGTTGGAGAGCGCGGCGGCCGAGGATGGTCAGCTCAAACCGTTCGCCGACGAAACCTCAATCTTCATCACGCCCGGCTATCGCTTCAAAGCGGTCGATGTGCTGATGACCAATTTTCACCTGCCGCGTTCGACGCTGTTCATGCTGGTGTCGGCCTTTGCCGGGCTGGGCACCATGCAGCACGCTTACGCGCACGCCATTAGCAGCGGCTATCGGTTCTATTCCTATGGCGACGCCTGCTTGTTATTCCGGACCACGCCATGAGCCTTCCCAATCATTTTGAACTGCTCGGACAAAGCGGTGCGGCGCGCACCGGGCGGCTGACCACGCCGCATGGCGTCGTTCGCACCCCGGCGTTCATGCCGGTCGGTACCGCGGGCGCCATGAAGGGCCTGCATTGGCGCGAGGTGCGCGATGCCGGCGCCGACATCGTGCTCGGCAACACCTATCATCTGATGCTGCGGCCCGGCGCCGAACGGATCGCGGCGCTCGGCGGCCTGCAGCGTTTCACCACCTGGAACGGGCCGATGCTGACCGACTCCGGCGGCTTTCAGGTGATGTCGCTGGCGCAGCTGCGCAAAGTCACCGAACAGGCCGTGAAATTCCGCTCGCATATCGACGGCGCCGCGATTGAATTGTCGCCCGAGCGCGCCATCGAAGTGCAGCTGCTGCTCGGCTCGGACATCGCCATGCAGCTCGACGAATGCGTGCGGCTGCCGGCCGAGCGCGATGACATTTTGCGCGCCATGGAGCTGTCGCTGCGCTGGGCCGAACGCTGCAAGCGCGCGTTCGAGCGCGCACCCGAGGGCCACATGCTGTTCGGCATCGTGCAGGGCGGCGATATTCCGCAGCTGCGCCACGCTTCGGCGCGCGGCCTGATCGAAATCGGCTTTCACGGCTATGCGATCGGCGGCCTCGCGGTCGGCGAGCCGCAGGAAGTGATGCTGGCGATGATCGAGGAGGCGGCGCCGATCCTGCCCGCCGACCGACCGCGCTATCTGATGGGCGTCGGCACGCCGGAAGATATTTTGGAAGCGGTGGCGCGCGGCATCGACATGTTCGACTGCGTGATGCCGACCCGCAATGGCCGCCATGGCGTGGCGTTCACGCGCTTTGGGCCGGTCAATCTGCGCAACGCCCGCCATGCCGACGATCCGCGTCCGCTCGATGAGAGCAGCGAGTGGCCTTCGACCCGCAACTGCTCGCGCGCCTATCTGCACCATCTGGTGAAGTCCGGCGAGACACTCGGCGCGATGCTGCTGTCGGAAATCAACATCGCTTACTATCAGAGCCTGATGGCCGGCATGCGCGCCGCGATCGCGCAAGGACGGTTCGCCGAGTTCCGCGAGCAGACCCACGCCGACTGGGCGCGCGGCGATATTGCCGCGCTGTGAGGCGCGCTGGCGTTAAGCTTTGTCGGTTCTGATAGAATCAGAACCGAAGCTCTAATACCAACGGCTCCTACCATTGCTCGTCATGCCCGCTTGTCGCGGGCATCCACGTCTTGAAAGCGCTGCAAGATCAAAGACGTGGATGGCCGGGACGAAGCCCGGCCATGACGTGCGGATGGGTTGGTATCAATTTTCGTTGGTATAGCTTTGTTCCAATGCGTTTTCTTGACGCGAACCGGAATCCACTTCGCTGGAAAACGCGATAAGCTCCCGAAACGGAACCAACTGGCCCCGCAGGCGTTGCGCTGATCCTGAGTGCGTAACGCGGCGACAATCGCCGCTGTGATGGAACATCTAGATCGTCCAACGTCGATTCAAGAAACCGCGATTTTATAGGGGGTCTTGAGATTTCCGATTGGCGAAAATGGCCATCAGACATCGGCTAGTCTGGCCGTTACCAAAGGCAGAAGCCAAAAAAAGGCTCCCGGATGGGAGCCATTTCGGCGTCTTTGCTGTTTTCAGAGACCGAGATCTGCCCGTCGGTAGATCGTCGTTACGCGCCATTCCGCCAGTACCGGAAGAATTGACCGTTCATCCAACTCCTTCTTTAGTGTGGCGGCGCGACGGCTAGTCAAACGGCTCAGGTTAAAAAGAGAAATGTACTCTGCGTCAAAGCGATCGATATCCGTGGGATCAAAAAAGTGGCAGATCTTGTGAGACACCGGATGTTTCATCGGCGCTGACACGAGAAGCTTTCCGATGAGATAGCGTACAGCACGCTTGGACACGTTCAGCCGAGACGCCGTCGCGGCCGTGCTCAGCTTCGATGGATGCGATTGTCGCAGGACACTCGCGACGTCCACGGGATCTACGACGAGGGAAGAGAACCCGCGCAAGTCTGTTCTGTATCCAACCCATTTCAGGCGTCGATTGACAATCAGGTTCGTAATTGCGTCGACCGACGATTGAACGGCTTGGGCAGCTCTACCCAGTGACAAAGCACCTTTCGTGTCGGGACTGACCGGCAATGCATCGCGAAAGACGTCCGCGAGCAAAGCGTCCAATTCCGAAACGATATAGCGGTACGCATAGACTCCCGTGCTCTGCTTGTGGCGAGAGATCAGATTGCTTGCGATCAGTCTATTCATTACGTTCTCGGACACATTCAAATGACGCTGAGCTTCGACTTGAGTGATGCTTTCCATTTGTAGGCCAATCAGGCGCTCTGCCTCTTGGGCGTTAACCACCGCGTCGTGATTAGACCAGCCAGGTTGAGGCAACAGACCGCCCGCGGTAAGAATTTTCAGAACACGCGCAGATCCGATTTTGCAATGTTTCGCGGCCGTCGCAACTGAATGCAATTGGCGTACTTTCATCTCAACGCCGAAGACTGTATCGCCGGGACCGAGTGGGAAGTTGGCAAGGGCGTGTTCCGCAACGGTCTGCTGCACGGGACGGAATGCAGGGTTCTTTTCCAATCGTTTCAAGCTGGCGTACACGTGACCATAAACCTTCGCGGGGGTGAGCGCCCGAGTGCGAAGCTTCGCCATATCATGCACATAGTTTCGTTTCAGGTCGGACAGGAAGCGGGAGATGGAAGCTCCTCCCCCGTTTAGGACACTGAACCCGGCTTGCCCCACTTCGCGGAGTTCGCGATCGTTCAATCCATCGAGCGGAGCCTTAAGATCCGGCTTCGAACTGGCTCCGAAGATCTTGGCGGTGTGTTCTGCCGCGAAGAATTCGAGGCGATCGAGCCAGCTCTCCGTCGGCGCACCGTAAAGGCGATTGATAAGATACAGCTCGAAACCCGAAGGCGATCGTGACATGGCGACCGCAGCGAGGGCTGGAAGATCGTGGGCGATTGAGTTTGCAATGTCCGACCAGTTCTTCTTAACTCCACCGTTGGTTCTATTACCGATCTTTTGAAGCGCGATGTGGTGCTTCTCACAGGTTTGGACTGAAGCAAGAATCCAGTGCATCCTGTGTCGCACTGCCGCAGCCGCGGGGACGGCGGAGGTCTCAATGTCTTCCCTGAAGCACTCCGGACAGCCGACGTAGTGTCCATGACGCAGCGTCTGCCTAGTCAGAAGCTGGCCCTTCAGATGTCCGCGATCGGTTCTCATCCAATGAAGTTGGTTTTCTTGCAGCGATGTCAGAGGCTCGCCACTAATTTCTGCAAGTTTGGTAAGCGCCATTTCCGATCCGCTCGCGAGGTCGGAGAACGAAAACCCCATATCCAGCGCGAACGAGGATGCGGACCGGAAATTGCGGATCGCGAGCCGGGCGCAGTAGTCGGTAGTCAGCTCATCCGGCATCAACGGAACGCGAAGCGTCAGCTTCATGGACATCATGCCGCTCCCTTGCTTTTGGCCTTGGCCTTGGTTTTGATGGGATCGGTCGGCCCACCGATTTTCGGCGCGATGAAAATCTTCGAGCAGTCGATGTCGAGCCAGGCCGGGGCGATGAACGGATTGCGATCGGCGGCAAATCCGGTCTTACGCGCGAAGACGGTCGCGAAGTCCTCGGGGACGAGATGGGGGTAGCCGCCCTGCAAGGCATGCTCGATGGCCAGATGCGTCAGAACGATAGAGTATCCATAGGCATTCAACGCTGCATGAGCGAGTCGCGCGATAAAGTCAGCCTTGACTTCTTCACGGTCGCCCAGCTTTGCCTTCAGGTTGGCTGCCTTAGCGTAGGACTCGACCATATGGACGATTTCGCCGTGGTTGTCGTGATTGATCTCCTCAAATGGAACGATCGTAAAACGTCGGAGGACCTGCGTGTCGAATTGAAGAAACGGCTTTAAGGTTTCGACGCCCGAGAGAATGATCGTGATGCGGTGATCGTCGATGGCAATCTTGAGCGTGTCCGCCATCTGCTGGAGTTCTTTGTCAGGCATGTTATGAACGACATGCTGCATTTCGTCGAAATGCACGATGAATTTTCGCATGTGGTGCAATCGTTCGAAGGCCATCTCCCACAAGCGGTGGGCAGGGAGATCGCGTTGGACCGCGTAGCCGGTCGCACGAAGCAGCGCGCGAGCAAGCTGCATGGAGGTGCAAGGGCTCGGCACTGTGATGCTAATCAAGGGGGATCGGGACGTCGCTTCAGCGTATCCTCGCAAAACTGAGTGTTTCTCGAAATATCGCTGGAGCGAGCGGGATTTTCCGCCTCCCGTACGACCGATCAGTGCCAATCCACCGCCGCTCTTTCCGCGATTCTCGAACGACGGCGGAAGTTTTTCGTCCTTGCGTTTGACGGCTTCGCGAATGAGCAAGCGAAGGGCCTCGGCCAGCTTAGCATCCCGCTTGGTCGGGAGAAATTTGGCGCGGATGGTCTCCATGATCCTGAACTCGGTTGAGTTGCAGGCTTCTTCATGGAGGAGCGCGACCGGGTCAGCGGTGATTTCTGCGACATCGGTCATGTTGTCGTGAGGCATGATAGTTGCTCCGGTTTGTAGAAAAGCGTAGCGCGACTTGCGAGCGCTATTGTTCGGACGATCAGTCCTCGAGTTCGGGGCGGTAGGCAGCGTCCGGACTGTCACCGAGGATCGGAGTCGCCTCGGGCTGGCCGGCCGGCCCCGGGAAACTGGTGCCCAAGATGTCGTCCGGGTGCTTTTCTTCGGCAATGTCATCGCTGACGATGTCAAAGCCGAGCGTGAGGCGATCCTCCTCCAAGTCAAGTTCCTTCGCGGTCGGACGCGTGCCGGAGATGGCAGTGCGGCAGACAGCGTCTTCGGCGATTGCAGAGATCGCCCGGATCGCGTCGTGGACGATGTGTTCGTAGACACGGGCACCAGCAGCGTGACGGCGACGGAGGTCCGCAACAGCGTCCTTCCAGGTATTGAAATCGACGCCGCGAAGAGATGAGCGAACGGCCGGAACGACGTTCCAGCGGCCATCGAACCAGGCTGAGATGTGGCCGATGTCGGAGGTGTCGAAGCGTACGTCGAGATCGGTGTCCCCGACCTGGCGGCGCCACTCTTGGATCTCCTCGGACTGGTAATAATTGCCGCCAACGCGAATGCCGCGGGTGTGGAGAGTGCGCTTCAAAGGTACGCCAAAAATGTCACGACGCTCGTGGATATTGGGGCAGGGGGCGGTTCCGTAGAGGGCCGTCAGACGGACCCACGCATTATAGGGCGTCTCGCCGCAGAGACCTTCGTGCGGCGTGTGGTGATAGATATCGACAATAAAGCGCGTGAAGATCATCGGAAGCTGCTTACTTAGGATCGAGATACGGTCGTCCGCTTCGTAATCTCCCTTCTCAATGACATTGCTGAAGGATCGCCCAGTGAAGTTGGGCATCAACATGGTGTGAAACGTGCCAAGCGATCGCTCGATGTGCCCGCGCATATGCGACAGTCCGGCGGGAGCGTTTTCGTAAACAGAGCCGAGACAAGCGATCGTTCCGCGGAATCCAGAATCAATGAAGGGAGAACCAGCATCAGGCGAGTAGCAAGACCCGGGGCCGCGTTGCATCCAGTCGGACTTGCATCCTGCGGATTTGGCGATAGCGCTTTTGTCGGAAACGCTCATCGCGAGAGCGGCGATCGCATTCTGCGCATCGTCGAGTCTGGAGATGCGAAATCCGAGGACGCACCTCGTCGCAACGTCAAACACCACACAAAATTTGAGTCGCTCCTTCTTGAGACGTTTGCGATCTTCGGCCGTCAGTTGCTGATCGAGACCAAGGTCGTTCACGATCGTGTGCAACTGGATCGTCCAGGTGTCGATTTGGACGTGCTGTAGCGGGCGGGTCACATCAAGGCCATTGCCGACGACGGCAAAGCGTGCGCGAGCGCTCGAAATACCGTGTCGACTCGCATGAACCTCGAATTGATTCAGTTTCTGAATTCGACGCTGAAGCGTTGCCTTCGCGGGGGCCGTAAGTCGCGGTAGTCCGTCGGCATCACGCTGCAGGTTCACCGTGGCGAGCTCCGAAAGCAGCCTCCCGTGAAGCAAGCTGATAGGTGGTCGCGACTCGTGACAGTATGCGATGGCGTACTTAGTCAGTAGAGAGTGGACTTCTGGATCGATGTTCGAGATGGGATTGCCGCTGTGACGATACCGAGTGCGCAGTGCAATGACGTTTCGCTGGCCATCCTCGTAGTGTTTCAGCCAACGGCGCAAGGTTCGGGGCGAAGGCGGCCGCTTGTCCTTGATCCAGACGTCGCAACGGGTTCCATCGGTGAGACGACTAACCTCGATATCGATGATTGCCTTCTTGATCTGCGGATCGGTGCGGGTCACTTTATTGTCAGCGGCCTCCATCGCGAGGAATTGCGATACGTAGTATTCACGGCGCAGCAAAAGGTTTTGCTCCTCAGTTTTGAGGTTCGACAGGCTGTCCACGCCTGCCATAAGGCGAGCGCGGGCACGGGATTCTTCGAACCAATTGCGGTCGATGCGCATCTCGCCGGCATCGATCAACTTGACGATCTCTTCGTGCGTGAAGGGTTCGTGCAGCTCAACGCTGTGGCCCGTACGGGCAAGGACGTATCCGACGGCGTCACTGGATACGACACGACGTTCAGAGTTCTTCAGAATGATGCGATCGTTTTCGCCGATATTGATCTTGGTCATGACGGTCTCGAACTGCGGGCATGTGGGAGCGATGCGTCGGGCCGCTACTGCCGACGCTCATCGGGGTGTGAATGCTCGCTGTGAAGGCGAGCGTCGGGGCGATGCGTGGGCTACGTAACGAGGACGGGACGAATGAACGAGTCGTAGGTGATACGCTCTCTCGGACTTACCGGCTCGAATACGCGATGAACGATGAGGCGAACAATGGAACGGAAGCCCATCGCACCGAGGCCGCTTGCAGCCACGAGATCGGCAATGCGCACTGAAGTGGTGATTTGGTTGGCAAAAGCGGCCATTGCCTCATCGTGTTCCTTGACGGGGAAACGAAGGAAATCGAACGCCTGCGTGGCATTGTAGCGCGCTGCGTAGGAGAAATCAGCATCGGTCACCAAATGCACGGTAGCAGTTCGCGGCGGCATCTGCGCCGCGATTAGGCGAAGGGTCGTGTTGATCCCGGAGCGTTCAACACGCTTGGCGGGCTTGACCGCGACGTACATGCGGCTGCCATCGTGGTTGATCACAAGGAAATCGAAAGTGTGCTGGCGAAGATTGTTACCGTCGCGATAAGTTACGGCGGGCGGCTGGTCTTCAACCGTGGCCGTCTGCGTACGTAGCGTGAGCATAAAGAACACCATGAGCTCAAGATGGCTCTCGAACACGATTACACGGTTCTGGAAGACGGCGAAGCCGCGACAGGAGCCGCGAGACTTCAAGGCGATCTTACGCGTGGAGCGGGATTGCTCGGGCGGGATAGAGTAGTTCACGACGACCTCCGGACGCATCTCAAGCGTTCCGGGACTTATTAACCGGCAGCCTTGAGCGAACATTTTCCTCCCGATCGATGTATCGAGAGGACCGTGAGCCGCGGAGTTGGCCGCGGCGTCAGCGGGCTATGAGGCCGTTGTGGAGGATGGGACCGTTCAACACAGCAGTTCTCCTCGACCGAACACATGATGCGTCGGACGAATTTTCCAGAAAACGCGTTCCGGATCGTACGATTGACAGAACAGCGCCGCGGCGCCGATCGATCAGTCGGCTATTTTGGAGAATGCGGTAGAGGTCAGGAGAGTGCTAGCGGCGGAGGCGTAAGCGGTAATCAGCACGTTTTGCCTCCTCTTTTTCGGATCAATCGACTGATCCCGGTGCACTCAATGTTCGCAGCAGCGAACGCGGCCAAACATTGCTTTGTTTGGTGTGCCGTTAGGTACATGAGGGAGCCTGACTTGAAAAGATCCTACGGAAAACGGTCATTGCAAATGGTTAACAACCATTAACTCACGGTGCGCAATTTTTCCAAGAATATTTACTTCCATCGGAAGTAGGCATCCGATCGTTCGCCTTCACGGGAGTGACCGACGCGGGCGATCTCTTCGCATGGGCTTACGTCGCGCTTTATCGAGCTAAGCAAGAGAGTCGCGCCTGTATAAGCGTTTTCGTTCCCATGGAATCCGGGAGATCAATGTTGATGCTGCGCTGAATAGTGGCAGAAGATAACTTCACCCAGAGTTCGGGCCAAAAGTAGCGCTCCCGACCGGTGATGTATTTGGAGTAGACGCGCTTCTTCGATGGAAGCTCCGGCCGCATCGGTTGGGTGTCCCCACGGACATTGTCTATGCTGCGATCCGGCTTAGGTGCCAAATGCCACTACACAGACAACGATACGAGAAGTGTAGTTTTCGAGCCTAGGCCAAGCAGTAGTATGTAGCTCTAAACTGTAACAATTGCGTGCTTGAGGTCCTCTGCTGATGCGCGTCCGCGCTCCATCAAAAGCTGAACGATTCTATCGAAGGCATCTCTACGTTCTGTGATGATGCCTCTCGCTCTCTGGAAGCATCGATCCATCGTCCTTGCGACGGTCTGCCGGAGCAAAGGATCCAATCGCAGTCGTGCCAAAACGTCGTCCGGTTGTTTCGAGGTTAGGTAAACGAGGCTTTCCCCCAGACCGAGCGAAACTTCCATTGTCGCTGCAATCAACGTAGCCTGTCTGAGATCGGAATCGTCCGATCCGCCAGCTCCGTCAGCATGGTCGCCGAACACGAATTCCTCGGCCGCGATCCCAGCGAGCAAGATCGCGATCTGGGCGACGTAAGCAGCCTTCCCAAGGTTCCGGCCGGGAATCTGCCGCATGATGGTGCGGCCGCCAGAGCCGTCCATCCCGACCTCTCGGAGTACCTGACATTCGAGCAATTGACTGCCAGCCTCGCTCCCGAGGAAGTGGCCAACAATGGCGTGGCCAGCTTCGTGGACACAGGCCTCATGGAAGGCCTCCTCGGACTGCACAATCCGCACCGGGAGGCCGTGCATGAGGTCCGTGAAGGTCAGGGGACGCCGTTCGGAACGGGCCTTTCGCCTTGCGTCCCGGACCACCTGCTCGATCACAGCTCCGGAAGCGCCCTCAAGCCGGGATGCGATGTCAGCCAGATCGGCAGAGGCGGCGTCGTCCCTGAGATGGTGACGCAGAATGCCAATTCGGGCATCGAGATCGGGAAGGGGGATTTTGACGTGTTTTCCCAGTCGCCCCGGCCGGAGGATAGCCTTGTCGATCTTGTCCGGAAGGTTGGTGGCACCGACGACAACCACGCCTTCTCGGCCGTCAACGCCATCCAAACATTCAAGGAATGCGTTGATGACCTCTCGCGTATACTGCTCGTTCTTTCCGTCGAGGATTTCCCGATCTCCAAAGGAATCGAGTTCGTCGATGAAAAGGATGCTGGGGGCGTCCGCGATCGCTTCGTGGAAGGCTCGCCGCATGGCTTTCAGAAGGTCGTTGAGGTAGCCAGCCGCCTGCCAGCGGGCGAGCGAATGGATGTAAATTGGGACGTTGCAAGTTCGGGCTAGCGCCTGCGCAAACGTGGTTTTGCCAGTCCCAGTCGGACCAGAGACCAAGACGCCTCGATTGACATCTGCCCACGGCAGCTGCCCAGACCGATATTCATCGAGATCCTTGGCGAGTTCACGGCCCCAGGCAGCTGCCTCGCCAAATCCATGCAGATTGTCCAAAGTCAGCGTCAGGGACGGCTTGGGACGGTGCCTTCCGAGCTGGTCCTTCCTGACCTCCCTCAGGCTCCGCACGATGTGACGCGTGCTCCGACCTGGCTTGATCAGGATGCTCAGCAGGGAGAGAGGCTCTCCAACCGCAATCGCCAGAATTTCATCAGGCAGGCCACGAATTCCGACGGCCTGGGATGCTGTCTTCAGAGCCGAGAGGTCGGCAACTGGGAGGGCTAAGATTCCATCGGCCGCAAGGCGAAATGTCGGCGGGAACGCATCGGCACCGTAGGCAAACGCAACAACGTGATCATTGTCCGTAAGCGTCTTGCCGAGATCCTTTTCCCGTGTTCGTCGGCCCGAAGCATCACTGTCCCAATGCAGAATCTCTGGACGGATGGTGCGTTTGGTTCGATTGCGATTTCGATGAAGCGTCCGACCCGCCTCCACGAACGTGTCGCCGTCAGCCGGATTGCTCAGGATGAAACCAATAACGGAGGGGCATCCTGCCAGCACGTGATGCAGATAGTTCTGCCTTAGAGATCGAACCAGAAGATGGCGCGCGACCGCCACGCCGACGTCCGTTGGACGTTGGCGTGGGATCACTTGCGATCTCGAGAGCTTTCTCAGATTCATTGTTCTCTCCGAGATCGATGCGCTCAATGGAGACAGGGGTCGGCGAAGGGAGTGCCCAGCCTGTAGAGGCGAGAGAAGGTCCTGGCGTATCCAAGCTCCGGCGAAATCACCCACAGAGCCGAGGTGTAGGCCTCCTTGTCGTCGGTGATGATGGGATGACCGTTGACGACACCTGTGAGGCACAGCTCGAGGCGCTGCGCCATTTCCCAGTTGTTCAAGACCGGCGCCTTGGCAATTCGGGCCGGGCTGGGATGGTCTCCACGCCGAATGCACTCGAGGTCTTCGAGCAGACGACGCAGGCGATCGATGTCGGACCGAAGCTCGGGGACGGGAATGCGGCCTGTAACCATGTAAGACATGACGTGCTCCATTGTTGCCGGACGCACGAGCTGCGTTCGGTTAAGGTGGACGGGAGAAGGTGAAGGGATCAGCCGCGGAAGCGGGAGATTATGGTGCCGGGACCAATGCGGGCTTCATCGAGTTCAATCTCGATGAAGCGTTGCAGCGCCAGCGAGGCGATGACCGCTATCGCGTCATGCCCACTCCGGATGGCCTGCAGGCAGCTTGAGAGCGGCAAAGAGCCGCATTCCTCAAGGACGGTTAGAATGCGGACGCGATCCCCCAAGGAGGGTCTATAGGCCGCGTATTGGAGAAGATCGCGCGCGTTCTCGAGACGGACGCTCCCGCGCAATTCGGCTTCCTGGCGCGTCTCGTACTGGTAGCCCAGCGACTGAGCAGCTTCGCCGACCCAGTCGAGCGCGGTCCGCTTTCCAAATGTGGGCTTGGCATCCACCAGGCTGGCACCTTCGGGTCGGGTGACCGAGAAATCCGGAACGTGGTGGCGATTACGGCGGCTCAGAACCAGCGGCAGGCAGGTCCAAGAGATCACCGTTGGATCGAGGTCGAGAAGGCACCCCACGTCGCGCGCCAACCGCGTCCGGAAGATCGGCGCACCGATGCATCGCATCGTGCTCCTTGGAGAAAAGAACAGGGCTGCAGCTTCATCCCGGGTGCGCTGAAGAAGCTTCGAGAGTTGATGCTGCTGGTGGTCAGAGCGCTGAGGTCTGGACATGATACGCTAGTCCCCCAAAAGGATTGGGTGGTATCCGCGATACCTTCAAAGGCGAGGCGTCGTGGGTATCAGCGTATGTAAGAAAGGCGCGATCCATCGGGGCGCAGCAGGCGCTTTCCAGAGACCTTGAGGTGGGTGATCGCACTTGACATGGAGAGAACAAATAGCGAACTTTGCGCCGATGTCAATGAGGAATCTTTCGGCTCGAGTTTTCCCCGGAAATGACCAATGGCCGCTTTGCATTGGGTTGACTGATATCAGCGCGATGCTGACGTTAGCTTCAGTAAGCGATGATCTTCAATCGCGTTGTGTGGGATTGTGATACCAACTTAGTAGCTGCGGAACATAATATCCGATCCGATCAGGTTAACGGCGTTACTCGTGGCAGGAGCCTCTGCGGCGGCACAGAACGAGACCGTCGATACGCTGCGCCTATTGGTCAGGGCTGCTGATCTGTTCGGGGGCGTGCGGCCGCGCTGCGTGCGTGTCATATAGGTGATTGATTTAGTGTAGAAGTCTAAGAGCATGTTTGGCGGTGGGGGTTAACATGTATTCGAGGGGGTCAGAATGGCGCGAGTGGGACCTACACATTCACTCACCCGCATCCTTCCATTGGGAAGGCGAACGCTTCGGCGCCGACAAAGACCGCAACGCATCGCTCATTGACGAAATGATTGGCGTTCTCAACGACGCCAATCCAGCGGCGTATGCGCTCATGGATTATTGGACATTTGACGGCTGGTTCGCACTCAAGAGCCGTTGCGAGGACGCCAGTGCACCATCGCTCAAAAAGACCGTCTTCCCTGGAATCGAATTGCGTCTCGCTGCTCCGATGGAAAAGCGCCTAAATGCTCATGTCGTCTTTTCAGATAAAATCGACGATCAAGATCTCAGGGATTTCCTTGCTCGACTAAGACTTGAGCTAACGAACCAGCCGCTCTCGCGCACCGCTCTGGTTTCATATGCTCGTTACGTCGGTGCGGACAAGTTGTCGAAGCATGGCTTCGATAAATCCGCCGTCGATTCAGATGAGGAAGAGGCGCACCGCGCTGGATGTACGATCGCCGAGTTAACGGTCGCCTCCTATAAAGAGGCAATAGAGTGCGTTCCAAACGGACATGCCGTAGGCTTCATGCCATTCTCCACCAATGACGGTCTTTGCTCTATCGATCATATGGAGCACTACGCTTACACGTTATCCCTCTTTGAGAGTTCGCCGATTTTTGAAACTCGCAACCCCGATCTTTGGGCTGCCTTTTGCGGGATAACGACCGCTGGCAACGCAAAGTATATCGACAACTTTAAAGCTGCGCTCAAGAAGCCCCGATTAGCCGTTTCAGGAAGCGACGCTCACCAATTTATGGGCAACGGCACGAACGACAAGCGCGGGTACGGCGATTTTCCAATGGGTAAACGTACGTGGATCAAGGCGGATCCGACTTGGAAGGGCCTACTACAAGCAATAAAGGAACCTGCAAATCGCTCATTCCTTGGTGGAGTTCCCCCTAAACTCGAGCGGATCAATAACCACAAGACATTCTACATAGATCGGGTTGGGGTCACCCGATCGCCAAATAGTACACTTGTCGACACGTGGCTACACGGAACCGACATACCATTGAACCCTGACCTTGTCGCGATCATAGGAAACAAGGGAAGCGGCAAAAGCGCACTTGCTGACATTATGGCTTTACTCGGAAACTCACAGCAGAGCGCGCACTTCTCTTTCTTAAAGCGCGACCGTTTCCGAGGAAAATCCGGCGAACCGGCCCGTCAGTTTGTTGGTACGCTCTCTTGGATCGCGGGCAATCCATGTTCGATGAATCTCGCCGACGATCCATCAGCTGAGCGCGTTGAGCTTGTGCGATATATCCCGCAAGGCCGTTTCGAGGCGCTTTGCAACGATCACGTGTCTGGAAAAACCGACGTATTCGAGAAAGAATTGCGAGATGTCATTTTCTCTCACGTGCCTACGAATGTTCGTCTTGAGGCCCTGAGCTTCGACCAATTGATTGAGGCCCAAGAGAAAGTCTTTAGAGCTCGTACCGATGAGCTTCGCAAGTCGTTACGCGCCATCAACGAGCGGATAGTAGACATCGAAGATCAGTTACATCCCACGGTCCGAAAGAACATAGAAGAACAGATCCGACTTAAAGAAAACCAGATCAAGGAACATAACGCAACCGTTCCTACCGTTGTCGATAAACCTACGGATGAACTGACTGAGGCTCAAAGAGCTGCCAGTGAGCGACTTACAAACATCAGCGATGAACTGGAAGTATTGAAGGCGGAGGCCAAGGCCGAGGCTGACAACAGCCAGGCCATCAGTAGACAACAACGTGCACTGCGCAATATTGCGGAGCGCATCAGCCTGTTTAAGACGCAGTTCGCCTCGTTCTTATCCGAGATCGCTGATGACCTTTCCGTTGTCGGAATACCGCCAGCGAATTTTGTTGCTTTGAGGATCCGCGAGGATCTCCTAACACAGGAGCAGTCCGCTTTGGTGGCACGGGAGGAAGCCACAAAGACGGCGATTGAGAAGAACCGCTCTGACATAGACAAGCTTCTCGCCGAGCGGCAACAGTTATCTGCAACCCTCAATGAACCACAAAAGAAATACCAAGCTTACATTCAAGCTTTCACTGTATGGCAGAATGGTCTCGACGCAATACAGGGCTCTGACACCGAGCCGGACAGCCTCAAGGGCTTACAAAAGCGCCTTTCTCAGATACAGGCACTTCCAGCCGCGCTTGCATCTCTTGAAGCGTCTCGGCTTGATGTCACCATGGAAATTTTTTCTGTCTTGGAGGGGCAGAGATCGGCCCGCGAAGGCTTGTTTGCTCCACTGCAAAAGCTAATTCAAGATAACGCTCTAATCCGTCAGGAATATAAACTTCAGTTCCAAGCCCGGTTGTTGGGGTCACCTGAAACGGTCGGCTCCAACTTGTTCGGAATGGTCAAGCAGAATGCTGGCGACCTTCGGGGCGAGGATGAGAGTTTCGCCGCGATCCGCAGCCGCTTTGAAAAGTATCGATTTGACAGCGCCAACGACGCGAAGGGATTTGCTTCGGACGTTGCAACCTTGCTTTCGGCTACAGCCGCACTGTCTGTGGCTGGCATTCCGGGAATCCGCGCCCTGATGCGGAAGGACAAAAGCCCGGCAGATGTCTATAACTACCTCTTTGGCCTCCAGTACCTAGAGCCTAAATATACTCTGTTATTTCAAGATGCACCGATTGAGCAGCTGTCGCCTGGACAACGCGGCGCACTCTTGTTGATTTTCTATCTGCTAGTGGACAAAGGTCGCAACCCAATTCTGCTAGATCAACCAGAAGAGAATTTGGACAACGAAACGGTTGTGAGCCTTCTGGTTCCGGTCGTAAACGAGGCCAAAAAATCTCGACAGATCATCATGGTCACTCACAATCCAAACTTAGCGGTTGTGTGCGATGCCGAGCAAATCATTCACGCGACGCTCGAAAGGCGGAATGGGATACATATTGTCTATCAGTCCGGGTCAATCGAGGATGAAACTCTGAATAAGGCCGTCGTTGACGTCTTAGAAGGAACAAAAAGTGCCTTCGATAACCGAGGTGAGAAATATCATTGATCCCTCGGCCGAGCTGCAAATGGACGACCAAACGATCATGTTCTCAAAGAAAAGTCGTGATGTTAACCGAGATAGTGTTCCTGGTAAGATTGCGCGTGCACTTTCCCTGAAGTGTTTTCATCGCGCCTGTGAGCTGAACAGAACGCGGCCTTGAGTGATCGATGAATCGTCGAATCTTCTGCTCAACGCAATTAGCGCGCATTGGAAGAGTGCATGGTTAACCGTTGACTTCGCAGATTAGAGCGCCGACCGTTCCGAACCCGCGATCGAGACGAACCGGATCGACCTGATTCACACTTCCCCTGTGATCAGTTGAATAGAACTGAATACGGTCGCTGTTCGTGTCGATGAGAGCCATCGTCAAGACGCCAGATTTGACGGCGCCGGTGTCTATCGAGATCCGGTTTTCAGTTACAACAGGCTGGGGTGGCGTCAATGGAGAGTGACCATGGACGACAACGTGCGACAGCGGTCCTACATGATCTAAGAATGGCCCCCTGATTTGGAGGAGAAACCTTCAAATCTTGCTTGTCAATCGGACGGCAAGGGTCGATTCCAGCATGAATGAATGCGGCATTAGGTAGCAACCGCCACCAAAACCCGTTTAACGCATTGATATATCGAAAGATTATCTATCGCCTCAGAACAATGCCTCCATCCAACACCTTGCAATCTTGTCGGCCTAGGTGCCCTTGAACGCTGTCCACTCCATGGGATCAGCGCCGCGCTCCCAGCGAAATCCCGCATGTCCAAGCGTTGCTTCCAAGTCGACCGGACACAGGCAGCTATTCATTTCGCCAGGTCGATTGTCTAACCAAACGAGATGGTCCACGCCTCCAACAAGCTGGGCGAGTTCGCGCGGCGATTGATACTCGCGACCGGCATAACGTACCGAGTTACACATATAGCCACCTTCATCGCAGGTTCTTGACCGGTTTTCTGGGAGGCATGGAATGGACGCCAGCTGAAGACCCGGTCAGTTTCACCCGATCTTTCACCTAGCGTCCGAATGTCACGACCGTTTAGGTCCTCTTTCCTGCAGGCTTGGAAGTGATGTTAAAGAATGCATTTGGGGAGCCCGGGTCGGTCGGTCTGACAGTATACCCCAGTGCAAGACCGGCCGCGATCAGCATGCCGTTCGCGACATAACCCTTCGCAAATCGTTCCGCCTGGTGCTTCAAGCCGTAGCTATTGGAATTACGATTGATGGTCTTACGCTTCCCAAATCGGGATAGATAGTCGACCGCGCGAATGAATTCCTCGACAGCGTACTCCTCGAGCATTGCCGCACGATTCTCTGCGAACTTGGCCTTTCGAACTTCGGGGGACTGACTACGGTCACGGAAGATGCCGTATCCGAAATGCGTCAATGTTGGTTCAAGCGCCATCGCATGGCGGATTCCAGACTTTGCCAGAATCCTAGTCAAGCAACCATTCGGTGCCTCGAACGAGTGTTCGCTAAGATATCCGAAGAACGCATCATCATCAGGAGCGACTGAGACGGGGCCAGACGCCAGTTCAACACGCATTGCTGCGTTTGTACGCCAACCGAGTCCTCGGGCAAAGGCTTCGGTACGATGGGATGATTTGACGTCAGGGAGTACAGCCCGCAGGTCTGCCTTCATTGCTTCAACGTCGGAAATTCCAATGGACAACTTCATCTTCGATCCTCGGTTAGGGCAACGGTTCGCCGATTACGCCAGATGCCCATATCCGAAAGGACCGGGATGATTGTTAAGGGGCCGTTTGACCCGGCGACAGGTCGAAGGTGGCAAGCCAAAAATGATAGTAGCAAGGAGTCGGACCGACGGCAACCGGACCGCTAGTCCGTGAACGCCACTGAAGCCCGTAACCTCCTGAAAAGGTGAGATATATTCGTCTTGTGATCTTCGTGGCGACTAAACACGTGAATTCACGCCAAAGTCCGCCACACGCCCAAGATCGAACTTCGGTCTGCGGCGGAGCAGAAGACCCTACGGTCAGAAAGACGCCTCTTTGAGTTCACATGATTCGCGGTGTCAGAAACGCGATCAGCGAAAGTCCATCGTCGCCCATTTACAACGCAACGTCGGCTAGTCATGGTGCCCGTTGACACCTTTCGGGATTTCATCGTGGCGACGCTTACTCAAAACATCGAAAACCGTATTAGGAAGCTGCCGAAACCTTCAAATGCTGCTCAGGCGCTACAGCCACTTTTCGAGGCTGTCAGCAATTCGATGTACGCGATAGAAGATCTGCTGGGCACAGATGTCGCCAAAGGAAAGATCTCGATACGCGTCAAGTCGCTCTCCGACTCTGACAAGATTGAGATCGTCGTGGCGGACACCGGGATAGGTCTCGATGCTAGTCGTTACGACGCATTTTGCGAAGTCGACACGGATTTCAAGCGCGTCAAGGGCGGCAAAGGCGTTGGTCGGCTGTTCTGGTTGGATGCCTTCAAGTCGATCGTCGTTGAGAGCGTCTACGACGATCCAACAGGGCGGTTCCGACGTGGTTTCTCCTTCGTTTTGGAACACGAGGATCAAGTTAAGCCAACGCGGGCAGACGAGCTAGCAACTGGCCTTTCGACCGGCACCACGATCACGTTCTGTGGAATAAGAACGAAAGAGTATGCGGACACGTTCCCGAAGCGAGCCGACACGTTTCTTCGGTATTTCAGTGCGCACTTCATCTCAGACTTCCTATTGGGCGTAGGCCCCACAATCATCGTCGATCTCGAAGGTGATATTACCACCTTCCCCAATGCGGTGGCCGAACTCACAGTCGGCTCGCCGTTAGAAACCGGCCATTTTGAGTTGAAGGATTTTGGAACGCTATCCATCGTCGGATTCACGTGTAAGGCTGAGGCCAGCACTGGCCTTGACGGGAAGCATCAGCTTCACCTACTCGCAAATGGCCGGACCGTCGAGACGCGCAAGGTCGATGGACTGCTCGGCGTGACGGACCTTACACGCGATGCAAAGAACGACCTCGTATTTCACGGCTGCGTTTCAGGCGAATACTTGGACCTGCGAGTGAACGAGGGGCGTACCGCATTCAATCTACCTGAGAAGACGCTCAACGAGATCAGTCGCGGCTGCATGGAGCAGGTCCGAACGAAACTTCTTCCAGCACAAGTTTCGGCCTATGTCGAAAAACGAAAAGAGAACTACCAGTCATTTGTGACGCGATATCCGACTTTTGGCTTCGACGATGACGAAACGCAACTGCAACGAGTCCCATTTCATGCAACAACTGCAGAAGATTTTGCCGCGGGCTTGGTGAAGTATCAGATTAGGCGGGAAGAAGAGCGACAACGAGCATTGCAGTCGCTAATCGATACGTTGGATCTGCAGGACATCCCTGCGAATTTCGACAAGACGGTCAGCGATGCTGCCAGGGGTATACAATCGTCTGAGCAACTGGCTCTCGCTCAGCACGTCGTTCGTCGAAAACTTGCTCTAGAGCTTTTAGAGAAGCTGATCAAACGTCTTCGCTCCCGGAAAGATAAGGACGACGATCACTATCTTGAGAAGACGTTACACTCATTCATCTGTCCAATGGGGATACGTGGCGATGATTCCACGGAGGTAAAGAACCGTGCTCATGAACTCTGGATTGTGGACGAACGATTAGCGTTCACAAGGGCGTTCTCCTCCGACAAGCGGCTCGACGCGATTATGGCCAGTGGTGGATCAGCGGAACGGCCGGACCTATTAGTATGGAATCTAGCATATGGCTTGGGTGTGACCGAGGGCGACTCCGTAGACACATCTGAACCGCTGCGGACGATGATGATAGTCGAATTCAAGAGACCCGGGCGGGAAGACTACAAAGAAGCCGATGATCAAATAGAAGCACAAATAGTGAAGTACCTCGGTCAACTACGCGGCGGTGAACTTGAATCATTCGACCGCAGCCGTATCCGGGTGGCGGACGATTGCGTGTTCTACTGCTATGTCATCGCTGATATCGTTGGGGACTTGAAGCAACAGCTGTCGAATTGGGAGACAACGGCAAATGGCCAAGGCCGCATTCGGCCACTGAAGAACCAGTATCGAGGATCGATTGAAGTTATCCAATGGCAAGACCTTGTGAACGACGCATGGATGCGAAACAGGGCGACTTTACGCGCTGCAGGTTTGAGCAGGTCAAGGCCGAAGCTCATCGAGGCTCCAAAGGTTTCCGAGGGGGAGCCGGAACAGGTATTCGATCCGGCAGAGTCGTGACGTAATGCGGGTCGACTAGAAAATCGGATTCGGCGATGTCGAAAGATCCCGCTTAGGGTCAACGGCTCTGGCAAGCGGTTCAGGACATTCGAGTTCGAAAACGGTTGACGGGAGCGCAGATGTTCTCTATACGTTCTCGTCATGAAATTCCACCGCTTCATACGCTGATCGCTCACGAATCGCCCGAACGCGGGTGGGACGATGACGATTCAGCGGGCGGTGAAAGCCCCTTTAGCGACTGATAATTCGAATTCGAGTTGATCTTAGACGCTGCGGCGTCCTCATAGTCGTGCACCCCGCAATCAGCCGTTCCATCCGATGCCTGCACCGCCGTGCGGTGTGCTTCCAACGCATCGGTTTTCGCTATGCCCAAGCCATCTGCTAGCCTTTCACGCCATCAATCCAGCCTTCTGAAGACCTTCAAAGCCAACGCGGCCCTGTTCCTTGCGTATTGTTGTCTCGCTCGCGCACTTCGAAACGAATATCACGTTCGTCGGGGATTACCGTCGATTGTCGTGGTCATGATCGCGGAGGGATTGACGTCGGCCGACGTCAGCGACGCCGCAGACCTATTTGTTCGAGAAAGTAGCTACGAGGTTTTGAACCTCACCAAAATGCGCAGGACCGGATCACGACCGATCCTCGGTGAATCGGAATTGAATTCGGCCCTACGAAGATCTCGCCTTCTGGTGATTGCAGAAAGCGTCCAGTTCACTCCGGAGCCGATCATTGCCGCAGCCGACACAGTCGTCGTCATGGAAAGGCCAACACGAAGTCATTTGGAGGCGTCTTGTCGGCTCACGCTGGGGCAGGTGCCTGAGCCCTCGGCACTCGATCTGATGATGCAGGCTCCGGCCTCCATGATCGGTCAGGCCATTCGCCGGGGCCGATCCGTTCGGCAAACGCTGGAGCGCTTGCAGAGGCTGAAAACGGCGCAACTGAAATTAAACACGGGGGCCGATAAGTCCACGGTGCCATCCCTCAGCGAGATGCATGGCCTCGGCGAGGCAGGCAGTTGGGGCCATGAACTGGCTGTCGACTTGAAAGCGTGGGCAGATGGGATGTTACCTTGGAGCGATGTCGATCGTGGCGTTCTGCTGCATGGCGTCCCGGGTACGGGCAAGACGACCTATGCCAAGGCTTTGGCAAAGACCTGCGGCGTTCCGCTGATCATGGGCAGTATTGCGAGGTGGCAGGCCAAAGGGCATCTCGGCGACCTCCTGAAGGCCATGCGTGCAGCATTTGATGAAGCCAAAAACAAAGCGCCGAGTATTCTGTTTCTGGACGAGATTGATGCAGTCGGTGATCGAGAGCGATTTGGGGACCACAATGCCCAATACTCCACAGAAGTCGTCAACGCACTATTGGAATGCATCGATGGAGCTGATTCTCGTGAAGGTGTAGTCGTAATCGGCGCCTGCAACCACCCGTCCCGCATCGACAAGGCATTGATCCGTTCAGGTCGTCTTGATCGAACCATCGAGATTCCGTTGCCCGACGAATCCAGCCGTGACGGCATCCTGAGATGGCATCTGAGAGGCGCGCTCGCCGATGTCGCTTTATCCTCGATCGTTGGGAGAACCAGTGGTGCCAGCAGCGCCGACCTTGAGCGCTTCGTTCGCGAGGCCCGCCGACGGGCCAGACGAGAGCGACGCCAGATGGTTGTCGACGACGTCTTGGCGTCGCTTCCTGAGCTGATCGAGATTCCAGATAACTCCCGTTGGCGAGCGGCCATCCACGAAGCTGGACATGCCGCGGTCATCACCGAATTTGGCTTCGATATGGTCCTGGTGGCCGCTATCGCTGCGCATGTTGAAGTCGGCAAGTCCGGCATTGCCGGCGGCGTACGAGCGCGACCGATCACTTCCTATGATTGCACGCATGATACGTATCTTGCAGACATCGCCGTCTTGCTGGCAGGCATTGCCGCCGAAGATCTCTTCTTCGGATGTCGCTCGGATGGAGCCGGAGGCAGTCCTGGCACCGATCTCCATCTCGCCACAGTCAAAGCGACCTTGATGGAAGCAAGCGTGGGTCTGGGAGAACACCTGACCTATCTTTCGTCTCGAGAAGAGGCTGACCTGCTGGCCAGCCTTCAATCCAATCGCGAGTTACGGATGCGCGTCGAAGCTATTCTCGCCAAACAGCTCGATGTCGCGCGGCGCATTATTGGATCTCAGCTTGAGGCAGTTGAACGACTTGCAGAATGCTTGATGGAGCGACCGCTTTCCGGAGATGAGGTCCGGGAAATCCTCTTGCGTCAACCTCGATTCAAGCTGGTTATCGAAACTAAGGCTAAAATTGATTAAGCCACGTGAGCATCTCGCTCACGTTGACTGCCGTTCGGCCTGGATCTGATCAGGTGTCCCGGCTAAGAGGCCGCCATGACCTATCGTTCTCACATAGCCCTGCGTGGCGAGCGGACAATCCGCATTGCACGTCTCCCGGCTATGTTCGGGATCGTCTGATCGGACACCGTCGTTCGCCACGCAGATCACTGCGATGTGCATCCAGAACGAGGTATCCCATGTTTTCCAATCTCCATTTTATCGGTGCGGCTCTGACGACCATGGTCGGGGGCTGGTCCATACGGTGACCATCTCGTTTCCTCTCGGGGGAGGTGCTGATGGGACAGCATTTCCTCCTCTCGAAAGAAGCTCGCGATCTGCCGCTCCAAAAGGTCATGCGAATGACCGAACCTGGGGCGTACCGTTGGTTCAAGCGAGCCCGCTGGCCTCTGACCAATGGCGAACCGACCTGTCCCGAGTGTGGCAACGTGCGGTGTTACACGTTGAAGCGTGGTGGCCGCTTCAAGTGCTCGTTCGCGGAATGTCGTAAAGAATTCACGGTCACCAGCGGCACCATCTTCGCCAGCCGGAAGCTGAAGTTTCGGCAGATTCTGGCGGTCATCGCCATGTCGGCCAATGCCGCAAAAGGCAAGGCTGCGCTGCAGGTCGCCCGAGAGCTTGGAGTCCAGACGAAGACCGCATGGCACAACCTGATGAAGCTGAGAGAGGCGTTGGCAGCTCGACGTGAGCAGATGCAGCTCGATGGTCAAGTCGAGATCGACGGCATGTACCTGGCCGGTCACATCAGACCCGAGAATCGTAAGGAGGATCGGGAGGACCGACGCAAGATTCAGTCGCCGAAGCGCCTTGTCGTCATGGCTGTCCGAGAACGTCGCCTGACTGGGCAGACGCTCACCCGCGTCACCCCGTCCGAGAACTCTGATTGCGCCTGGGACATGGTCCGGGCGCACGTCAGCCGCAAGGCTCACGTCTATGCCGACGAACATCTAGCGTATGACGAACTCTGCGGCCTTAACCCGCTCACCCGGGTGAACCATTCGGAGGCCTACCAGCACGGCTTCGGCGTCTCGACCAACATCATCGAGTCGTTCTTCTCTCGTGTCCGGCGCTCGTATCGCGGGATTCATCACCGGTTCTCGATGAAGTACCTCGACTGGTACGCAGCCGAACTGGCCTGGCGTGAAGATCGCCGGCGTGTCGGCAATGGAGGGCACGTTCTCGAGATGCTGAAGCGGGCCTTGGCGCATCCAACGTCTCGTAATCTCTGCGGATACTGGCAAGGAAACAAGCCGGACGATCTTGTGTGGACGGGCTAGGCAGCAACCCGCCATAGATAGGCCCGTCCATCTCCCTTAATCTGCTCGACACGATTTCGCTTCGCGAGGCCGGACAATTGGATCGACACCCGACCAGCGATCTCGGACATGCGAGGATCGTCCTCAGCGATGTCCTTTTGCTGAGCAACGCGAATGGCGCATTCGTGCGTTGAAATCGGCGTTTGCGCCAAACGGAGCGTGTTGAGGATTCGGGCGGAGAAATTGTCCTCGGCGAACAATCCCCCGAGGAACTGCCCGCCCTTCCTGCCACGTTGAGCGGCAGCCTTCCGAGGCGAATGTCCAGGCTCGTAAATCTGAATAACTGCATCGACGGCGGCAATCTTCCTGTCGATCTCCGCGATCTGCTCGACAAGCGCCTTTCGATCAGCCTTCAAATCATCCTGCTTGCGGCGCAGTTCGCGAACAACGTCCATCGAAAACCCCAATTATAGATGGGGCTATTATGAAGTCGGACGGGATGTTGGTCTGGTGGCGTTTGCTACCTAATGCCGAATGAATGCATATTTGCCAATGCGTTCGATTAGGGATGCGGACTGAAGAATACGGAGATGTTCGGGATATCGATCTTTGATGAGCCAGAGATCGTCGAAGGTGTATGAATCCGAGTCACCTAGGTATGAGGCGAGGGTGTTGATCGCCCCGCGTTCAAGCCAATCGTGAACCAGCAATTGCGACGTCAAACCGTCTCGAAATAGCCAGTCGTGGTTGCCCATGACGAAGCGACTTTCGGGCCAGCGTCGGAGCGTCTCGCAAACGATTTCCATTGCTTGGCGACTGTCAGGCCCACGATCAACGATGTCTCCTAAGAAGTAGACGCGAGGGGGCTGCGGGGCTCGGGCTGACTGGTCATCGAGAAAGTCGATCAGGAGCCTAAGCAGGTCAGCGCGCCCGTGTACGTCGCCTATCGCGCATACCGTCGATGGTAGATTCAGCAGATTCATTGTTCGATCCGGAGCAGATGGGAGGTCTTGGGGAAAACCTTGCGCAGCAATTGCTGCGGAAAGCTTTGCATTGAGAAAGCGGTGGCCGCGGAGCCTGGCTCCCACCAGCTTCGCCACCTCTTCAGGTTAGACTCCATGTTCATGGTACGTTCTTGTGCGCCATGTCTGATCGACCTGCAAGCTGGCGTATGCCCACACCAAAGCAAATGGAGAGGCTGGCCGCCGAAGCACGTCGGAAAGGAGTTCCGGAGAGCCATACAGGGCACGAGATGCCCGCGGCGGACTGGCGAGCGGTCATTGCCGACCTCAAGCACAACCGCGCCCCGAGAGCCGTTTAATCCGGCAGTGTCTGTCCTCGCTGGCAGGGCAGATTCTCCGCATCTCATGCCTCCTGACCTTGTCCCTCGTGCTTAATCCAGTTTGAAGTTCGTTCTGGCCCTAACGAGGATCAGAGCATGAAGCGCAGTCGCTTTTCGGAAGAGTAGATCATCGGGATTCTGAAGGAGCACGAGGCTGGCGTTCCGGTCGCCGATCTGTGCCGCAAGCGCGGCGTCAGCGACGCCAGCATTTACAAGTGGAAGGCCAAATTCGGTGGAATGGACGTGTCGGAGGCCAAGCGGCTGAAGGCGCTGGAGGACGAGAACACGCGGCTCAAGCGGCTGCTGGCGGACGCCATGCTGGACAATGCAGCCCTGAAGGATCTTCTGGGAAAGAACTGGTGACGCCCGCGGCCAAGCGGAAAGCTGTCGCGCATCTCGTTGGCATTCACGGGATGAGCGAACGGCGGGCGTGTAAAGCCATCGGCTGCTGCCGCATGACAGTCAGATATCAGACGAGCCGGAGCGATGATGCCGGGCTGCGCCAACGTATGAGGGCGATCGCCCATGAGCGCCGGCGCTTTGGCTATCGGCGCCTCCACGTCATGCTCAAGCGTGAGGGCTACCACGTCAATCACAAGAAGCTGTTCCGGCTGTACCGTGAGGAGAAGCTCACAGTGCGTCGCAGGGGTGGCCGCAAACGGGCCCTCGGCACACGAGCACCTATGACTGTGCCGGTGCTCCCGAATGATCGCTGGTCGCTCGACTTCGTGTCGGATCAGATGACCGATGGTCGACGCTTCCGCACTCTGACTGTGGTCTACGACTGCACCCTACGGTACCGTTCCGGGGTTCTGTGCGTGGCAGAGAGCACGACGGTCTTATGGGGCGCCGTGACGTTCATTTGGGATGAAGTGCAGTCTTATGGGGTGCGCAAGACTGATGTCGTAGCATTGAAAACGAACGGAAGGCGGGCATTTCAGATGCCAGTCCATCGCGGCAATTCCGGACAACGATCACAGAAGTCGGAGCATTCCTTGCTCGGCGACTGCCAACGTACAGCCACTGCCTGACCCACGGGCAGCTCTTACGTAATTGTCTTCTTCTCAATGACGAGATTGACGCAAATCTCGCGATGCGGACCGTTGACTGTCATCCGTTCGCGAGGCGGCATCCTCTTTAACGCTCCGATATTATGTTTTAGAGAACACCTTTGTGACAAATCGCCTTTCGATGCTCGGCATATCCTTAAAGGAAGCCTCAATCCTTCCATGCCCCAGGACGAAAAATTCAGCCGCCGTCTGCTGTCGGCCACCGCTAACGATCTTGAAATCTTCATCCACCATTTGGTTTCGCTCGAAACCGAAAAGTACGTTGATCATGACCGGTACGGCGGCTCAGGAGACATGGGTCGGGACGTCGTCGGATTCTTGACAAAGAGCCGCCACGAGGGGGATTGGCACAACTTTCAATGCAAGCAATATCGCAGGCCGCTTGGAGCGTCATACATCTTCGAAGAGCTTGGCAAGCTGTTCTACTACAGCTCGCGTGGTCACTTCATCTTACCATCGAAATATGTGTTCGTGGTGCCGAACAATTTCGCACAGCCCGCCCGCGATCTTCTCGACCGGAAAAGTGAACTAAAGCGACGTTTAGTTCATGAGTGGGACTCTCTCTGCGCAACGAAGATTGCCAAAGGCGTCACGATTCCGCTTGATCAAGATATTCAATCGAAGATCGATGCATTCGACTTCTCGAACGTCGAGTCATGGGAGCATGGAAAGATCTTGACGCTTCCCAACGTAACGTACGCTGCAGCTAAGACTTTCGGAGACGATCCCGGAGAGGCTCCGCGAGGGATCGTTCCTTCTGTTGTCGATCCGTTGTCTGAACATTACGGCGAACAGCTACGCAACGTTTATTCCGAGCACGATGGTCAGATGTATCCGGACGTGACGTCAGTGCTGTCTCACCCCGATCACGGCGGTGACTTTCAGCTTCATCGGCGACGATATTTCGACGCTGTCGAATTCGAGCGACATTTCCGCGTGAAACTCGACAGTAAAAACGTGGACGATTATCGCGAGAACATGTTGGCGACTGTTTCAGATATCTACAAGTCGAAGGCGGGTCTCGATCGCGTTCGCTCCATCATGACCGCCGCCGGCGCGGCAAACGTAGGCGGCCTGTTTGATAGGCACTCGCGAGTGACCACTCTTGTTCGGCAAGGCACTTGTCACGTGTTTGCCAACGAAGGGATAATGCCTTGGTGGAAGGAAAAATGAAATCTTCGACCCAAGCAGATTTGTTCAACGGCGTCCTCGAAACGGGGATGCGCGCGCTCGTCATCCTGAATGCATTCCGGTCGATCGATTTGGATAGGGATGAATTGGGCTTGCTGGATTATTTCGTCGTTCACACGTCGCAAGCAGGCGGGCCGTCCGATATCCACCCCACTGGTCCATCGAGCTTCAGCGAATATCATATCCGCCGACGCCGTATAGATGATGGCATCCAGTTACTTCAAAGAATCCGCCTTATTGAGGTCGTGGCCGATCATGAACGAGGCATAGTCTTCCGAGCAGGGGATGACGCGCCAGCATTCGTAGACCTCCTCCGCACGACCTATAACCGAGAACTGGTGAAACGTTCTGAGTGGCTTCGCGAGCAATGCGCAGAAAACAGTTCATTTCTTAAAGGGCTGCGCTGCCTCATCGAACGTTGGTCAATTGAGTTTCAAGAGCGCGAAGCGCCGGGAGCGAGCGAATGACAGTACCACGATCCATTGTGATACTGCGTCTGAGTTTCACTGGAGCGGGTAAGCCTGTGGCTGCGCTTGACTTCGCTAGCGGGCTCAACTTGCTATATGGCGGATCCAATGCCGGAAAATCATTTGTTCTGAAGGCGGTCGATTTCGTCACCGGAAGCGGCGACGACTTCCCAGGAGTTAAAGAATCTCAAGATTACGAGAACGTCTTTTTGTCGTTCCGTCTCTTGCCTCAGGGGCGCACGGTCACAATTCGGCGCTCCATTCGCGGAGGTGGTGTCGACTGGTATGAGGGCGTGCAGAACGAGGGGGCCATCGAAGGCGTCAAGGCAGAAACGCTGCATCAGATCCATGGCAAGGGCCGCAAAGGCGCTGGTTCGCTTTCAGAGAGGCTTCTTGATCACATCGGAATCGGCGTCGCTAAAATCGCTTCCAACAAATCCGGTACTCCCGAAACCTTCACGTTCAGAAATTTCATTCCGTATGTCTTGGTGAACGAGGGGCGCATGCTTGGGGAGGACAGCCCACTCAAGCAGAGCAAACGTTCCAAGCCCGGCACCGACAAGAATTCGTTTCGTTTTATCCTCACTGGTTGCGACGACTCATCGATTGCTCGGACAGCGACGCCGCAGGAGGCTAGGGCATCAAAAGCAGGCAAGATCGAGCTCCTCGAAGGCATGCTGAGGGATGCAAATGCGAAGGTTGAAAGGCTCGCCGATACCCCCGAGTTTTCCGACGCGGACAAAGAAGCGCTGGAATCGCTTGGACGTCAGATAGCCGAGCACCAGATGAACCTTGATCGACTGCGTCTTCAGCGTCGACAAACCATGAATGACTTGGACTCCCTTCGGGCTGAAGCGAGCGAGCTCGACACAACAATTGTTCGCTACAATGATCTTGAAGATATTTTCCGTTCTGACATACGGCGATTGGAGGCGATCGAGGAGGGAGGATTCCTGCTTCGGCGGTTCGACGATCAACCGTGCCCGCTTTGTGGTGCTGAACCAAGTCATCAGCATACCTCCCATGAGCCTGAAGACCTCGAGAGACAACATCAGGCAGCCGTTATCGAAATGGCGAAGATCGATCGAGACAGTCGCGATCTTCGCGAGTTAATCATTTCGCTATCCGCGCGTTTGGATGGGCTGCGGGCGCGCGAAGAACGCCTAAATGCCGCGCTTGCGCAAACGGACGTAGGCATTCTCCATAATTCTCCAAAGGAGGCTTCACTTCGTCAGCAATACCTTGCCACGTTGTCACGCGCGGATGGGGGGCGATTTCGCGAGAACGCCGTCGCACAACGTGATGCCCTGCAACGGCAATTGGACGAGGTTCGGAAGGCAAGGAGTACGGTCAGGCGGGACGAAGAGGTACCAATGGGGATCGCCTCGAACATCGGGCATGAGCTCAGCATGATCGTCAAAGAAGTGCTTCAGAAATGGGAGTTTCCATTTGTAGAAGCAGTCCGATGGGACCCCGTATCAGACGACATTGAGGTCAACGGCTGGGCCCGTAAGACGAATGGCAAGGGTGTGAAGGCAATCTTTCACTCCGCGCTGAAGGTGGCCGTTTTGATTTATTGCCGCAGGAAGTCTTTGCCACATCCCGGCTTCATCTTCTTGGATTCACCACTTGTCACATACCGAAAGCCGATCATGTACGAGAAGCATGGTGAGTTGGCCGCCGACGAGCTTGCCGTTAGCCAAACCTCACTTGATCGCAAATTCTACGAACACCTGGCTTCAATCTCAGATCTCGGCCAATTCATAGTGATCGAAAACGCCGATCCTCCTTCTGGCACTGAGAAGCTCGCCCGGATCGAAGTCTTTTCCGGGCAGAATGGCGTCTATCGTCAAGGCCTCTTTCCACCTCTGTGAACACGGCCGCTGTCTCAAAAAGGTCTGTTTCAGGCCTAGTTCATTGAAAGTGAGGGTGTCTCTCACATCTCGTTGCCCAAGCACTCCCAGGCAACTCTCTCCATCGAGAGCATGCGCGCTGGCAGTGGGCGCGTTCCGGCCAGAAGTCTGCATAGTTCCCTCGATATCGGCGATCGTGCTAAATTATTTGAAGTTCTTCGACATCTTACGGCTTCGGCCTGATCAATATCAATGTCGTTGCCCCTTGGGCTTAATTCGCTCGGCCCAAGATGAGGACCTGATCATGAAGCGCAACCGCTTTTCGGAAGAGCAGATCATTGGGATTTTGAAGGAGCACGAGGCTGGCGTTCCGGTCGCCCATCTGTGCCGCAAGCGCGGCGTGAACGACGCGGCATTTACAGGTGGGCAACATTTACAGGTGGAAGGCGAAATTCGCGGAATGGACGTGTCGGAGGCCTAGCGGCTGAAGGCGCTGGAGGACAGAATACGCGAATGGAGCGGCTGTTTGTTGGCTGACGCCATGCTGGACAATGCAGCCCTGAAGGAGCGAACTGACCAGCAACGCTATCCTGGCATGGGCCGATAGCGCACGTCGATTGGCATTACATCGCACCGGCAAACCCACGCAAAACGTCTTCATCGAGAGTTTCAACGGCCGGCTCCGGGATGAATTGCTGAACGAGACGCTGTTTACGTCACTGGCCCAGGCCCGCATTATCCTCGGGTGTTGGCGCCCCGACTATACGCTCGCCCCCACTCGAAACTCGGATGGCAAACACCTTCCTTCGCCATCACCCTCCATCCGCACCACCTCCCGCCGCTCCACCGCCCCATCAGGGCGGCTCAACAGCCAGGAGCGAACTCGCCGCTGCATAAGACTTGGGGGCTATAGGTCAAAGTCGGGCGGGATATTGGTTTGGTGCCGTTTGCTACCCAATGCCAGAATGATTCCAGCTTCTCATTCAGCTAACCGAAGCTGCCCTATCTGAATGTGCGTTTCAAGTGCAGAAAATGTTGCGCGCGCACGTATATTTCTTCTGCAAAATCTACCTTTGGTTGACGTCGGAGTGTGCGCGTGGGTAGTGTAGAAAGCGGAGTGCAATTATTTGGTTGGTGTGCGAGTGAATGTCTCGTTTGGCCTTTACGACGTCCGCACGGATCAGCGCCATTGCAATCCGCTGTTGCGTGCCGAGTTCGACGATCATCGCAAGGCGATGATCGAAGGGGGGGCTGATTCGGGTCGACGCGATTTGACAGGCGCACCTGTCGAAATTGGCGATAGAAGCGGGCGGCGGCGCCGATGAAGTGGCTTAACTGGCGCGGCCTGTTTTCGGTCGGTTGTGCTCTGGCTATGCCAGCGGCAGCAATGCCTGCGCCCTCTCAGTCTCAGAGTGATTGTTCCGCTGACCAACGAGCGTTGTTCCTGAAGGCGATCCAACTTCCTAACGATTAGTCGTAAACGCCGCCGCTCTCCTATGTCAGCCAAGAAAGCCATGCCAACCTCTGCGTCTCCCAAGCTCGTCTCGGACGTTGCGCACGAGGCCGAAAGCCGGGCAGAAGCTGCTCCGGTTTTAGCTGAAACTCTGCTGGCCTTTGTCCTTGTAGCGAAATTCCTTGGCGTTCCTGCCGATCCCGCTCAGATCGTTCATGACCACGGCGCGCCCGGCGAGAGCTATCGCCTTGAGGATCTGGCTCGAATTGCCAAGCGATTGAAGATTGTCGCCCGCATCAAGTCCGTTGCCGTAGACGGCCTGGAGAAGGTTCCTCTGCCGGCGATCGCCGAGCTTCGAGACGATGAGTCCGTCATCCTTCTAAAGGTCGACAGGCAGCCGGACGGGACCCGCCTCCTTGTTCAGCGGGGTGCCGGGGATCGTCCGGAGGTATGGACGGAAGAGGATTTCTCCGTCCGCTTCGCCGGACGGCTCCTACTGATGACGACGCGCGAGCTGATGGCGGGCGCTGCCCGACCCTTCGACATCAGCTGGTTCATTCCGGCGTTGGTGAAATATCGTGGGCCGTTGCGCGACGTGCTGATTGGGTCGTTCTTCCTGCAGCTCATGGGGCTGATCTCGCCGATCTTCTTCCAGCTGGTCATCGACAAGGTTCTGGTGCATCAGTCATTGACCACGCTAGACGTGCTCGCGATCGGGCTTTCGGCCGTACTGATCTTTGAGACCGGACTTTCGGCCCTGCGCAACTGGCTGTTCGCGCACACGACCAATCGCGTCGACAGCGAGCTGTCGGCACAGTTGTTCCGGCACCTTCTCAATTTGCCACTGTCGTATTTCGAGGCGCGGCGTGTAGGAGACAGCGTTGCCCGGGTACGCGAGCTCGAGCGCATCCGGGAATTCCTTACCTCGAACGCCGTCACCGTAGTGATCGACCTGTTCTTCACCATCGTGTTCTTCGCGGTGATGTATGCCTATAGCCCGCTACTGACACTGATCGTCACGTTGTCGATCCCGCTCTATGTTGCGATTTCAGTCGTCGTGACGCCGCCGCTGCGCGCTCGCCTCGACGAGAAATTTCGTCGCGGTGCGGAGAACCAGTCGTTCCTCGTCGAAAGCGTCACCGGCATAGGGACGCTGAAGGCGATGGCGGTCGAGCCGCAAATGCGAGCAAAATGGGAGAAGCAGTTCGCGGGTTACACCAGCACTGGGTTTCAGGTCGCGACGCTGGCGAACTGGGGTAGCCATCTGATCCAGCTGGTCTCCAAGCTGACCACGGTCGCGATCCTGTTTTTCGGGGCGAAGGCGGTCATCGCCGGCGATCTCTCGGTTGGCTCTCTGGTCGCGTTCAATATGCTCGCCGGGCGTGTCGCCCAACCGATCCTACGCCTCTCTCAGCTCTGGCAGGATTTCCAGCAGGTCCGTATCTCCGTCGATCGTCTCGGCGACGTGCTGAACACCCCCGCCGAACCCGACCACAATCCTAACCGGGCGAGCCTCCCCCCGATCAAGGGCGGCGTGACCTTCGACCGGGTTCGTTTTCGCTATCGTCCGGATGCGCCTGAGGCCCTGCGTGGCGTCACACTTGCGATTAAGCCTGGCGAGATGATCGGTATTGTCGGTCCCTCCGGTTCGGGCAAGTCAACTCTCACAAAGCTGGTGCAGCGTCTCTATGTGCCGGAGCAGGGCCGGGTGCTGGTCGACGGCGTCGATCTCGCTCTTGTCGATCCCGCCTGGCTACGACGGCAGATCGGCGTGGTGTTGCAGGAGAACATCCTGTTCAATCGTTCGGTGCGGGAGAACATTGCGCTGGCCGACGTCACCTTGCCGATGGAAAGGGTGATTGCTGCCGCCCAGCTCGCCGGCGCGCATGACTTCATCCTGTCACTCTCGCATGGCTACGATACGGTGATCGACGAGCGTGGCGGCAACCTCTCGGGTGGGCAGCGTCAGCGCATGGCTATCGCCCGGGCGCTGATCGGCAATCCGCGCATTCTGATACTCGACGAGGCGACCAGCGCGTTGGACGCCGAGAGCGAGGACATCATTCAGCACAATCTCGCCGGCATCGCCCGGGGCCGCACCGTCATTATCATCGCCCATCGCCTGTCCGCCGTCCGCCAATGCAACAGGATCATCACGGTCGAAGCCGGCGAGATCACCGAGACGGGCGACCATGCGACGTTGCTGAAATCGGGAGGACGCTACGCCCAGCTCTACACCAAGCAGATGGGGCTCGGCACATGACCGCTTGGGTAGCCGATCGCTTTCCGACGCTCGCCAAGCACTGGGCGGTGCTGCGTGTGAGCTGGGGCATGCAGAACGAGGCCGATCGCAACAAGCGCCCGATCTCCGATCACGAGTTTCTGCCTGCAGCCCTTGAGATCATGGAGAAGCCGCCGAGCCCCGGCCTGCGCATGCTGCTGCTCATGACTTGCGCTTTCTTCACCATAGCTCTCATCTGGTCTGTCATGGGCTCGGTCGACGTAGTGGCCGTTGCCAGCGGCAAGATCATCCCGTCCAGCAAGGTGAAGACCATCCAGCCTATGGAAATCGGCTCGGTGCGCGCCATCCATGTCAGCAACGGCCAGCATGTTGAAGAGGGCCAGCTTCTGGTCGAGCTCGACCCGACACTCGCCACCGCTGACGAGGCGCAGGCGCGTCAGAACCTGCAGACTTCGAAGCTTGTGCAGGCCCGCAATGCCGCGCTGCTCGCCTATCTCGACGGCCGTCCCAGTGCCTTCGTCGCCCCTGATGACGCCCCCGCTTCGGCAGTGATGGTCGAAGAACAATTCATCCGCGCAAGCATCGCGGAATACGAGGCGCAGGTCGCGAGCCTGCGTGAACAGATTGCGCAGCGGGCGGCCGAACTCACATCGGCTGAAGTTGAAATCAACAAGCTCGAGCTCACTCTCCCGCTCGTCGATCAGTCGCTGGAAGGCCGCAGGCTGCTCACCAAACAGGGTAATTTCGCGCGCCTGAAGCTGCTCGAATATGAGCAGCAGCGCATCGAGCACGTCCAGAATATCGATGTGCACCGTGCCAATGCCGCGCGCGCGCGCGCGGCGATGATCGCGCTCGAGTCCGAGATTCGCAAGCTGCGCGAGACGTTTGGCAAGACCGCCATGACCGAACTCGTCCAGGCCCGCGACAAGGCGCAGCTTGCCGCTGAGGAGCTGCGCAAGACCACGCGCCGCCGCGAGTTTCTCCAGCTGCGCGCGCCGGTCGCCGGCACGGTGCAGCAACTTGCGGTCGCGACAATCGGCGGCGTCGTGCAGCCGGCGCAGCCGCTGATGCTGATCGTTCCTGACGGCACCGAGATCGAGGTCGAGGCCCATGTCCTCAACAAGGATGTCGGCTTCGTGCGCGAAGGCCAAGCCGTTCGGGTCAAGCTCGAGGCGTTCCCCTTCACCGACTACGGGCTCGTGCCAGGAATCGTCGAGGGCATCAGCCGCGATGCGATCGACCTCTCGCAAGCGAACGGGCCGCAGCGTGACGAGAAAAACCGGCCAATCCAGACCGGACTTGTCTATGCCGCGCGAATCCGCCTGCTGCAGACCAGCATCCGTATTGGCGACCGGCAGCAACTGCTTGGCCCCGGGCTCTCGGTGCAGGCCGAGATCAAGACCGGCGAACGACGGATCATCCAGTATTTGCTGTCGCCGATCACAAGAGCTCTCGACGAAGCAGGCCGGGAGCGGTGACGACCACCGGAACTCGGGACCTCCCGGTGTCGAGTGCAGACTTCCTCCCGACGCGAAGCATTTCGCTACTAATTAGCAAACGATCCCGGCTCTTGGACGGAGGCAGCTTCGGAGGTCCGCCGCGTGGCGATGATACCGGCAAGACCTACGCAGAGCACAACAGACTGACAAATTGCACAACTTTTCCCACTGTAGTGTTGATTTCATCTTGCGGTTGTATCAACCATAAGCTCCATGAAAACGGGTAGGGGTGGGAGAACATGCAGTCGCGAAGCGGCCGCCGCGAATTACCGGCTCTCGTGCGGGGGCACCAAGCGATGGTGCGCACGGTCGTCCGCCGGTCTTCGCGTCCTACCGAATGACAACGTCACGCCCGCCGGGCGGATTGAAAGACTGAGAGGGTATCCTGTGGCGACGAACAGCAACGAGCAAGCAGCAGCCGAGCAGCCAGGCCTGAACGGGATCAATGGCGGGGCTGCCGCCGAGCACGCCGCGCCAAAAGACCGGCCGCTTGATCCTGAGCTGCTTAGTCAGATCACCGCGTTTCGCACCAGGATCCAGGCCAGCGTCGGCGAGGTCGTGCTGGCGATGCTGAATCTTCCGCGTTATCGCAACCAGACACTCGCCGATGTCATGCATCTGGTGGTCGAGCCGATGATCCGCGACCGCATTGCCATCGCCAAATCCGGCGGCGATGGCAAGCTGGAGGAGACCGCCGGCATCGCGATCTGGGCCAGCGTCTCCGACGAGGTCGACGCCAAAATTCGTGAACAGATCCAGGCCCGCGTGTTTCCGGTCCGGCTCAAGGCCGAGGACTGGAATAGCGGCGACACCCATTGGCTGCTCGACGTCATCGCCCCCTCGCAAAAAGTCGCCACCGCGGTGCTGGCGAACTTCAAGCAGGTGGTGAAGGACAAGCCGGTGCGTATCCATCCCATCGTCAGCCAGTTGGTCGATCCGGCCGTGCTGGACAAGATGAAGGTGCGGCCGGTGGGAGAGGCGGGGGGGGGAAGTCTAGGAGCGCATAACGGTTTGGCGACGCGTACACTTCGAAAAGCGGCTGATTCGGATAGGGAATAGTTATGCAAGACGATGACCCATCGCTGCTTAGTGCAGACCTTGAGAATGCGCGATTTACGGCGCTCGTGGCGCTTCCCGCGCAGGCTCGTCTTGCTGAGATGCGGTTAGTCGAAGAGATCAAGAACCTGTTTCCGCGCAGTACGGCTTCCATCGGCGTTGTGCGGTCTGATGGAATCGATCAGCCGAGCTTGGTCTTTCCCTGGGGGGATATGCTTGTCGCAATCGTTGCTTTGCCCTTTTCAATACCAGCCGAGACCGTGCGAGCGGCACTGGGGAATGAATTGATATGGAACGGGGCGGCCGACGCGTTCTCCCGATCGAAGGCACATCTGCTCGTCAGCGTGATGGGTCTCGGCAAGGATTTCGAGATAAGTCGCCTCAAGGCATTTCGGTTGACCGTTACTGTCGCTGCACTTTGCGGACTCGGAAACGCGTTGGGGGTCTTTTGGACCGCTTCGGAGAGCGTCATCGAGCCCGGACGTTTCGTGCGCGTGGCGCGGGAGGCAAACGAAACCACGCCGCCCGCGGACCTTTGGATTTCTCCGCGGTTCTTTCCCGGCTTCGTCTCAGCAGATCATCTGGTTTGCCGAACGAGCGGCCTGATTCCGTTCGCTGGTCGTGAACTCGAATGCGGCCCGGTGTCGCTCAATCCAGGTGATCTTGCCGGTCTTGTTCTCGGCATTGCGCGCTACATCGTTCATAGCGGCGCCAAATTCGAGGACGGAGCGAGTATCTCGGATGGCGGAAATCCCATCGGAACCATACGATACGAAGTATCGCGTTTTGACGGCGTCGATACCCAAGTGCTGAAACTCCAACTTGCGGAGCGCGGGTGATGAACACTGGCATCATGGATTTAATCCACGGAAACATGCCAGGCAGCAAGCCGAGAGCAAAGCCGCCGCGCCTCTATCTGGGCTCGCCCGAAAAGTTCATCGATATCGACGACGAGGACGTGTTCCAGAAGACAACGATTCCAGAGATGGAAGCCCGCGGATGGAATGCGATCAGTATGGAGCCTCAACACCTCATTCAACCGGTCCCGCCGGCACGGCAGCACGATGACCCGGTTCGCCACTATTTGCTCGGCATCGACGGCAGGATTTCCTGGCCGCGAGCACGTCCACAACATCATATTCTCAAGTTTCAAAAACGTGTGAAGCCACGTTCGAGCGAGCAAGATGCCAGCTCGAAACTTTGGCGCTATTTCCACCCGGAGGGCTGGAAATGCGGCGATCCTGAGATCGGGTCGAAGGACTACGACGAGGCGCAGCGGGCGCTGTCCGAGTTGGTGCCACGATACGGGCTGTTCCGAAAGGGGCTTTATACCGACATTGGATACGAAAGTTTTGTCAGCGACGACCGTGGGCGCGGCATGCTGAAGGTCGTCAACACGGCTTTTAAAGACGCCATCGAAGCCGTTGAGCCGCGCATTCATCACTTCTTTCCCTATGAAATTCGGTGTGACGACGGTCGCATTGCCGAGGATTACTGGATTTTCGTGCATCGCGGCAGCGTACGTGCGATCGACCCGATCGCATCGTGCTTCATCGAGAAATTTCGCGACGATGGGACATCTTATTTTTCGAGTTACGTCCCTTGGATGCATACCGAGGCGGCGGAAAATCGGATCGTCGTGCGGGCCGACGCGATGGCTGGGCGCCATTACGCTGTCGATGACGCGCTTAGTAGTGACCGGCCGATCATCTCCGCTGCGTTGGCCGAAAGGCTTCGGCCGATCCTCTGGAAGAACCAAACACCTGTTCCTGTCATCACACGGAATGGCTGACAATGGCCAGCACGATTTACGATCTTAGCGGCGCTTATGCCGACTCGACGCAAACGAGCTTTATTGGTGCAGTCGATAATAAGTTTGAAAAACTGCGGCAGTGGGCTAGTGCGCCCCAGGGGCATCATATTATTCCGCAGTCATTTCTGACTGGCTCCACCGTCGATCTCGATGTCCAAACAATGTTGAGGGCGCTGACAGAAAAAGGTTTGTTCAGCGTTCGAGATTCGATCCAAAACTGCATTAGCCTTCCGACCAACCAAGCTGATGCAAATGCCACGATGATGGCATTACATAATCCAGGTGATAGTCATCCAGCCTATCGTGGATACTTAAATACGTTGCTGAGGCAAATTTATACCGAATACTTTGCACCCGGAAGTTCCGTGATTGACGCTCCGGTTGATAAGCTGAAGGCGGCTGCTGCAGATATCGCCGGCTTACAGAATTATGTTGCCGAGAGGTTGTCGATGGGCGTCGACCCGGAAACGGGCAAACCCACGAGCACTGACATCAAGTTGTCATCAGGCGATACCCGGACCGGTCAGGACAATCGGTCGCTGACGCTTGACATAAGAAAGATCCGCGAGACTCAAAGCTTCATGCGTGGCCAATCTGCCTTTTCGGCCGCGCTTAACGCGGCCGATAGCGCAGCGGCACGTGCGGTACTGATCGCGGCACGGGTGGCGCAAGACACGGCAATCGCGAGATTCATCGGCCAGATCAAGGCGGGCCAAACGATCGTCGGTGACGATGGCGAGTCCGGGGGAAAGAGTTCCGGCAACAAAAATTTATACGGACTTCTGACGAAGTTCGGAAAGGTGCTCGGCTGGATTGGCCTCGGAGAGAGCGCTGCCAATGTCATCATCTCGGCCTACAAGGGCGGTGCCACTGGCTTTTGGAATGCGCTTTACGAAGAGGGCCAGGGATTTGCGGTCGGTGCTGCGATTGGCGTCGCGGCGATAGGCATAACGTGGGCAATTCCCGTGGCTGCCCCCGTCATTGCCGGAATCGGCGTGGTCCTGACGGCCGTCGGCGTCGTCAGCATGGGTATCCATATTTATGAGATGCTGACAGCGGTTGATAGCGGAAAAGCTCCGAATCCGGTGAGCGACTCAGTACTAGGAGTTCAACAAGACCGCGCGCCGGATTTCCTTGCAATGATGGCAGAGTCGACTCCTGTCGAAGGCAAAACGATTCTCGCTTTCGGCTCAAGGGAGACAACGGGCACCAACGGCAACGATTTAATATTCGCGGCGAATGTCAACGATGTGGACGCCGGCGAGGGTAATGACATCGTATTCTACTATGGGGCGGATTCCAAAAGTGGAACCGCTCGAGGCGGTTCGGGCAACGATTGGGTCATCGCTGCCGGCGGTCAGAACGCTACCACGGTTGGCGGTACCGGTCGCGACTGGATCTACAACCGCTCCAACGGCGGCATCATCTACGGCGATACGATCGACGGGATCGATCCTGTCACCGGCCGGAAGGTCGAAGACTCCGCCGCCAACGCCGACAACATCTGGTACTCGGCCAATACCAAGGTCATGGATGCGCAGCATCATGACGTGCTCAAGTTCTATGGCCTGACGCTCACCGGCGGCAATGCCGAGGGCGGCGTGGCCGGTCTGCTGGCGTTCGGCGGCATCGGGGCGGTCACCGGCCTGGCCAATTTCTACAGTTCGCTGGATGCCAACGGCAAATACGATCCGGCGCGCTCGGTCTAGTTCGATCACCTGTTTCCCTGGATGACCTATGTGTTCCGGCCCAACGGCAATGGCGGGCTGGACATGTATATCACCAACCAGTTCGACCAGCTGTTTACCGCGGTGTTCGGCGGCACCGCGAGCGACGCCTACAAGGCGCAGCAGGCGCTGGATTCCCAGGGCATCCTGAAGGGCTGGATGAAGGTCGAAAACTTCGACCTGGTCGGCAGCTTCATCGGCTTCCAGCAGGCGGAGCTGACCGGGCAGGGCACCTTCGGCATGGTGTTCAAGGCGGTCAATCCGATTGCCGATCTGATGACGCTGCTCGAACCGCTGCTCGGGATCTACGGCATCGCGATGGCCGCGCAATATGGCGGCAACGTGCTGATCGATCAGGCGGCGACGCTGGCCGCCGCCGCGACGCGCTTCGCCAAGGGCCTGAAATGGGCCGAAGGCGCCGATCCTCTGGTGATCGATCTTGACGGCGACGGCATCGAGACAACCGAGATCGCCACCAGCCAGGTGTATTTCGATATCGACAATGATCTGTTCGCCGAGCGCAGCGGCTGGCTCAGCGGCGATGACGGCTTTCTGGTCCGCGACGTCAACGGCAATGGCCGGATCGAGGATATTTCGGAGATGTTCGGCGGCGTCGGCCAGTCCGGCTTTGCGCAGCTGTCGCAGTTGGATTTCAACGGCGACGGCAAGATCACGCGCGCCGACGTGCTGTGGTCGGAGTTGAAGGTCTGGCAGGACTATGACCGCGACGGCGTCACCGATCCCGGCGAGTTGAAGACGCTCGACCAGCTCGGCATCGTCACCCTCGATCTCGCCGCCGCCGCGATCGACATCACCACCCCGCAGGGCGCGCGGCTGACCGGCGTCGGCGACGTCACTTTTGAGACCGGCGCAGTGCGGCATCTCTACGACGCGATTCTGGCCTCCAACGATACCGATACCAAATACGCCGGCGAGTCCGGCCACGCCGCCTGGCAGTCCAATTCGACGCTCGACGTCAAGGGCTTTGGCCGCGTCACCAACCTCGCGGTTGCGATGGCCAACGATGTCGGCTTCAGCGAATTGGTGACGTCGACCGCCGCTGCGATGACCACGCCGAAGCTGCGCACGCTGGTGGCGCAGGCCGGCAGCGTGCTCGGCGCCTGGGGCGAGGCGCTGGAGCAGACCCGCGAATTGACGCCGGTGCTGGTCGGCACCGATGCCGGCGGCAAGGCGGTGCTGCTCGACCGCGGCGTCTATGTCGAGGACGCCGACGGCGGCTACTGGACGCTCGCCTCCGGCGCGCCGGTGCGGGACGCGCAGGGCAACGCGATTGCGCGGGCGACGCTGCAGGAGGTGCTGCCGCAGGCCGCGGCGTCTGGCGCCGGCTGGCGGCTCGAGCAGACCTGGTCGCCGTCCGGCCGCGACCACGCGCTGAGCGATCGCGATGCCGCGCCCTATCTGATGCGCGTCGAGAACGGCCGCGCCGTGATTCTCGACTACGGCATCGAACAGGCCGACGGCAGTTGGAAACTGGCGTCCGATTTCGCCACCAGCTACGCCAGCAAGGACGCCATCCTGGCGCTGGCGCATCCGACCGGCACCGAATGGCGCACCGAGCAGCTCGGCTTCAATCCTTACGCCAACCTTCCGGTCGACCGCATCGGCGTGCGCTTCACCGACGGCATAGCGGTCGACTACACCGTCGAGGTTACCGACCAGGACGGCAGCTTCTATGTCTGGGCGCGCAATCTCGATCGCGCGCTGCAGCTCGAATGGAAGACCGGCGACAGCCGCGAATTTAATCTGCGCAATTACGCGATCGATTTCGACACGCTCGACGAGGTGAATTCCACCGACGATTCCACCTACCGCGTCGAAATGCTGACGCCGGCTCAGTTTCATTTCGCGACCTCGCTCGGCGGCATCGATTTCCGTCCCGAGATGCTGACGGCGCAGCTCGACAATGCCACCGGACACATCGCCTACGCGGTCGGTCCCGGCGGCAGCGCCAATCTGTCGACCGATCCGGCGCAATACGTCTCCGGCATCGCTACCATGATCGACATGCTGCAGCCGGTGATGGAGCAGTATATCACCACATCGCGACGCTACGCGGTGCGCCTCGCCATGCAGGGCGGGCTCAAGGAATTTTTCCAGGGCGTCAGCTACGACGTCGCCTCCGACAGCTACAAGCCGACCACCAACCGCGAACTCGCGCCGCTGTTCGAGGCGATCTTCCGCGGCGCGCCGGCCAGCAACGCCGACGATGCCGTGCTGGATTATCTCACCGAGTGGAACGGGATCCTGGCGCAGGTCTATCCGGATTATCATCCCTCGGGCGAAGGTAATCTCGGCGGCTCGACGCTCACCGTCGACCAGGCCTTCATCATGCAGATGCTGCTGCCGGCGTTCGAGACCGTCGGCATCGATCTCGACATCCGCGGCGTGGCGCACGCGCTGTCGATCAGCGAAGAGCGCATCATCACCCACGCCGCCGACGCGACCGTGGTCGACGGCACCGATTCGATCGACTACTTCTATATGACGGCGGGCAACCAGACGCTGCGCGGCGGCCGCGGCGCCGACTACTACTTCGTCGGTCGCAATTCCGGCGCCGATCTCATCGACGACAAGGACTATGGCGACGCCGACCAACTGCGCTTCAGCGATGTGCTGTCGAGCGACGTCAAGGCGATCCGCGACGGCGAGGACCTGATCCTGCAGATCCGTGGTCGCACCGACACGATCCGCCTGACCGACCAGTTCCTCGGCGAGCTCAACGAACTGCTCTCCAACGGTAAGCGGATGGATTCCGGCGTCGATTCCATCGTGTTCGCCGACGGCGTGGCCTGGGATCGGTTCCGGATGTCGATGGAGGTGCTCGACAAGGATCGCGCCGCCGGGCTGTACAACGACAGTCTGATCGGCTCGGGCTCCGCCGACATCCTGTGGGGCGGCAAGGGCAACGACTATATGAGCGGCGGTGCCGGGGGAGATATCTATATCTTCCAGGCCGGCGACGGACAGGACGTCATCGACGATCTCGGCACCTTCTCCTTCGGCGCGGTGAAGGCCGGCCTCGACGTGCTCAGCTTCAAGGGCGGCATCACCGCCGAAAATCTGAAACTGATCCGCGACGGCGAAAGCGGCAACCTCAGGATCATCTTCCTCGACAATGACGGCAATGCCACCGGCGACACGCTGGAGATCGTCGGGCAGTTCTCCGGCATCAGGACCGGGCTCGGCCTGTTCTCGGACCTGCTGGGCAGCAGCGACGGCCTCGACTACGTCGCCCCGAACATGATCGAACGCTTCCTTTTCGATGATGGTACCGGCCTCGATTTCCAACAGGTCTTCGAGCAGGTGCTTCAGAACGCCAAGACGACGGGCGACGACGCGATCTACGGCATGCTCAACGTCAACAAGCTTGACGGCGGGACGGGCGATGACTTCCTGTCGGGGAAGGAAGGCGACGACACCTATATCTACGGTCGCGGTTACGGTCGGGACGTAATCATCGACAACTCGCCTCCCGCGCTGTTCGATCCGCCTCAAAAGGACAAGCTTCAGTTCATCGATGAGATACGCTGGACCGACCTTGACTTCCTGCGAGACGGCCCAACCGATACGCTGCGGATGCGTGTCAAGGGTACGAACGACGAGGTCGTGCTGGAGGACTTCCTTGTCATCAGCATATTTGGTTTCGCCAACATCATCGAGGACATCGTCTTTGGCGACGGCACAACCTGGACTGGCTTCAAACTCGCACAGCACTATATCGATATCGCGAAAACCAGCGCTGACGATACCATCTACGGCTACGAGGAATTGTCGGATTCTATCGATGGCGGCGCTGGCGACGACCGTCTAATCGGCTTCGGCGGTAACGACGTTTATCATGTCGCGATCGGAGAGGGGGACGACGTTATCCTCGACAGCTCGGGTCATGATCAACTGATCTTCTCGGGCATTGCTACGGTCGACGTCGAATTTACCCGTACCGCGCTCGACCTGATCATCACTGTCCGCGCAACAGGTCAGCGTTTCGTGCTGGAAAACCAGTATGTGCGCGACGAAAGACAGACTTATGCGGTTGAAAACCTTGTCTTCACCGACCGCACGGTATCGTTCACCGATGTGAATGCCGAGGACATTGACCTTGTCGGCGTTAACGGTGATGACATCATCACCGGCTCGAACTTTAGTGAAGTCCTCGACGGTAGGGAGGGTAACGACACTCTGATCGGCGGTGACGGCGGTGACATCTACAAGTTCGACGCCGGTTACGGTCAGGACGTCGTGCTCGATCGGCGGGTGCGAGCGAGCTGGCAAGACCGCCGTGGGGTTCGCGTGCCTATCGATGACGTGGTGGAATTCGGCAGCGCCATCACCCGCGACAACATCGTCTTCACCAAGGACGGCATTGACCTCCTGATTTCGATCAACGGGCGCGCCGATACCTTGCGCATCAGAAATCAGTTTCGCGACGCAGAAGATGGTGTCGAGCTTTTTCGTTTTTACGATGGATCGACCATTAAAATCTCCGACGTCGAGGAGCTTCTGCAGATTGCCGGAGGCAACCGCGGCGACAATATCCTCACCGGTCTTTCCAATCAGGAGAATGTCCTCGACGGTCGCCAGGGCGACGATACTCTCTACGGTGGCAACAGAACTGATACTTACGCCTTCTCGGCCGGCTATGGCTTCGACCATATCATCGAGAAGACAGACGCAGCTGGCGTCATCGACCATGTTGTCTTCGGTGCCTCCGTCCGGGTCGAAGACATCATCATCTCCCGCAACGGCAACGATCTCCTCATCGACCTCGGTAATGGTGTCGACGTCCTGACGGTCGTGAATGGGCTTTCGACCACCCGTGTCGAACAGTTCGAATTCGCCGACGGGCGGACTCTGTCCATCGAGTCGATCATCGATCGAATGCTGATGGGCACGGCTGCTGACGATCATCTGATTGGCTTCGACAACCGCAACGACACCCTGTCGGGCGGCGCTGGCTCCGATGCGCTCGAAGGCGGCCTTGGCAACGACACCTAACGCCTCGCTGATCAGGACAGTGCCGATGATGGCCAAAGCAGTGTTAACTAGTATGGCCTCAATCTAGGCCGACGGCGGTGTCATTCGATGTGCGCACCTTGTCGACGCCGTATTAGCCGTCCTACGCAGACATCCGGCATTAGGTAGCAAACGCCACCAGACCAACGCCCCACCCGACTTCATAATGGCCCCATCTATATTTGGGGCGTTCCAATGGATGTTGTTCGCGAACTGTGCAGCAAGCACGATGAACTGAGGTCTGTTCGTCAGGAATTGATTGACCAAATTGCGAAGATCGACCGTGACATCGCGGCGATTGATACGGTTATCCAGATCTACAAACCAGACCACACGCTGACAAAATCAAAAACGCGGCGTTCTAGCACGCGCGGCACGTTCCTTGGTGGATTGTTCGCCGACGATAATCTGTCCGCGCGCATCCTGAATACGCTCCGCCTCGCACAAGTGCCAATTTCGTCCCATGAATGCGCGATCCGGGTGGCCTTGCAAAAGAACGTTCCAGAAGACGACCCCAGAATGCCGGAGATCGCGAACAGGGTTGCAATCTCATTGTCCGGTCTCGCAAAGCGCAGTCGCGTCGAGCCGATCAGAGGCGACGGCCGATCCCTCCTATGGAAGGTCGCGGCGTAGTGGCCAAGGACTACGACTGGCTTGATGCGGTCTCGATGTGCTGACGAGCTTTTGGTGATCGCAGCACCTTTGTCGGTACGTTATACTCGTCTGTACACTTTCTTCCGCGGAAAATACGAATCGTTGCGGTCTTTTGGCGCCTCAATTCATCGCAAAGGACATCCGCTTGACCTCCCAAAAACACTCGTGAATATCATCTTCAAGCAGAAGTGTGACGACTGGTCCGTCTGGGAATCCACTTAGCTCGACACACATTACGCGGAATTGCATGTCCTTCTTCGGTTTCAAGTCGAAACCGCACTTATGGCCCAAGAACCCCATGTAACCGTCAAAATACGCTGGCGGCGTATTCCAGCGATTTCGATTCCTCTTCATTCAAAAGACTTCCCGAGTTTTTTGCGATAGCGTAACCCGATTATTGTGGGCGTGATTATCCCGTCCACACAAGATCGTCCGGCTTGTTTCCCTGCCAGTATCCGCAGAGATTGCGCGACGTCGGATGCGCCAAGGCGCGCTTCAGCATCTCGAGAACGTGCCCTCCATTGCCAACACGCCGGCGATCTTCGCGCCAGGCCAGTTCGGCGGCATACCAGTCGAGGTACTTCATCGAGAACCGGTGATGAATCCCACGGTACGATCGTCGGACGCGAGAGAAGAAGCTCTCGATGATGTTGGTCGATACACCAAAGCCGTGCTGGTACGCCTCCGAATGGTTCACGCGGGTCAGCGGATTCAAGCCGCAAAGTTCGTCGTAGGCCAGATGCTCGTCCGCGTAGACGTGGGCCTTCCGGGACACGTGTGACCGGACCATGTCCCATGCGCAATCGGAGTTCTCGCTCAGGGTAACGCGGGTCAGCGTCTGGCCGGAGGAATCCCGCTCCCGGACTGCCATGACGACCACGCGCTTCGGCGACTGAATCTTACGTCGGTCCTCCCGATCTTCCTTGCGGTTCTCGGGGCGGATGTGACCGGCGAGATACATGCCGTCGATCTCGACCTGGCCATCGAGCTGCATCTCCTCACGTCGAGCCGCCAACGCCTCTCTCAGCTTCATAAGGTTGTGCCATGCGGTCTTCGTCTGGACCCCAAGCTCTCGGGCAACCTGCAGCGCAGCCTTGCCTTTCGCGGCATTGGCCGACATGGCGATGACCGCCAGAATCTGCCGAAACTTCAGCTTCCGGCTGGCAAAGATGGTGCCGCTGGTGACGGTAAACTCCTTGCGGCATTCCTTGGCCGAGCATTTGAAGCGGCTGCCACGAGCAAGCTCGTAGCACCGCAGATTGCCGCAGGAAGGGCAATACGGCTCGCCGTTGGTTTCCGGCCAGCGGGCTCGCTTGAACCAGCGATACGCCCCAGGCTCGGTCATTCGCATGACCTTCTGAAGCGGCAGATCACGAGCGTCTTTGGAGAGGAGGAAATGCTGTCCCATCAGCACTTCCTCCGAAAGGAAGCAAATCGGTCAGCAACGTATGGACCAGCCCCCGACGACGATCGTCAGGGCAGCACCTCGAAGAGGATGATGGGAGAACATGGGAAACCTTCGTTCGATACGCAGAACACAGCAGTCACGGGCTGCATGGCGAGCGAACGACGTTTCCGGATCAGACGGTCCCAGTCATAGCCAGAACACGTGCATGATGTCGGCGGTCGGTCCGCGCGCCACGCAGGGCTATGTGAGAACGAAGGGTCATGCGGCCTGAGATATCGGAGACCGTAGCCGAGATCCATGGGAATCTATGGTTAGCAAATGCCTAAGATTGGCTTTGCTCTGTTGCTCGCCGGCAATCATTATTTCGTCCAGGCTTAAGCAAACGGAATGGCATCTGTATGGATTTGAATGACGCGCTGAACCGGATGTTTCAGAAAGAGGCCATGCGGAAATTCGATGGGGTAGCGAGTATTCCCTGGTCGGGCGCCATAAGGGAACGATTCGACAAAGCTACCAAATCCATACTCTACTTCGACGACATCGCGCGGTTCGACAAAATGCATGCATCGAAGCGGCACAACTTTCTGTTGGGACCTGTCAGCATCGACCCGTTCCTCATGGATGCATTTGATTGTCTGAACATCCTGATCAGCTTTGACCTAGACCAAGCGAGGTCAAGGAATGACGTCGGTTTGGGAAGGTCTTGGACATTCGAAGGTCATCGTATCTTTTCGCAAATCCGCGAAATCCAGCGGATGTCGTGGCCTGATATAAGAACGACCAATCAGATAATCAGTGATCATCTCGGACAACTGTCCCGGCACGTCGCCGAAAAGCTGGCAGCCGACGTCAACACAGTGCGAGAAATTCTCGATCAACGACACCCGGACTTTGGCTTTTTCAACTCGTCTCGAATGAAGAGCCTGTGCGACCTTCAGTTCAACTTCCTTGATCGAAACCACATCTGGTCTACAGCAAGATCTACCCGAGTCTACGTTGCCCCAAACAGAGACGGCACCATCTACGAGGTAGTTGCTGAAGCACTTCTGTCGGACGCGAAATGGGACGGATTCTATGACCAAATCGACCGAAAGCCCTTCGCCCGCCACGAAACGCGAACGATAAACGGCACAACCGTTTCTTACCCAGCGCTGCATTTTCCGCCTGATCCGCAAATTGCCGCGTGTCTGAGAAGCGAGGCAAGACGGTTCGATCCAGATGCAATCATCTGCGTTTCCACTGAAAGCTTGGCAGACTACCGTCGCCCGATTCCGGTCAGCCAGGCACGACGCAAGCTCGATAACGACCTTCGCGATATGAGTGTATCGGCACCTTCGATGTGAGGCATGTGACCTTCGGTCAAAGTCGATCAATCGCTTGCAGCGCTCAAAATTTGCGAATCAAAGACCTTATATATTTCAGGGAGTTAGAATAGGTCTGGTGGCGCTTGCTACCTAATGCCGCTGTTGTGCGACGAAGCGCACCTTTATCTTCCGGTTCGTGATGACGCTGATGCGGTTCAACGTCAGGCTCTAGGATCGTTCGAAAGGATCGCCAAGGAAGGCCGAAAGTATGGGTTCTCCTTGCTTGTTGTGAGCCAGCGTCCCTCGGACGTCAGTCGGACCATTCTTAGCCAGTGCAATAATTTTTTGGCGTTGCGCCTCACTAATGAGACTGATCAAGGTGTCATCAAGCGCTTAATGCCGGACTCTTTAGCAGGGCTGACGAGCATATTGCCGCTACTCGACACGGGGGAGGCGCTGTTGCTGGGTGACGCCGTTCTGCTGCCGACGCGGATCAAGCTCGACATCCCTAAGGTGGTACCGGATAGCGCGACTCGAGAGTTTTGGAAGGAATGGGGGACGGTGAAGCCGGATGATGCTGCCATTGCGTCAGCAATCGAATGTTTACGAGGACAATCTCGTAACAGCGGCTAAGAGCGGCTGTGAATACATTGGGGGGAAGGTATGATTCTAACGGATAATGAGACAAAGGTAGATCTTCTCAACAATGAAGCGATCGCAAAGACCATCATCGGGCTGTTGCGCGAAAAGCCCGAGCGGGCCGTCACTATCGGTGTTCATGGTGACTGGGGCGCCGGCAAATCCAGCATCCTGGAGATGATCGAGAATGGCCTCAGTTCTGACAAGGACGTCCTCTGTATCAAATTCAATGGCTGGCGTTTTCAGGGATTCGAAGACGCCAAGATCGCGCTGATCGAGGGCATCGTCACCGGGCTTATCGAAAGACGTCCGTCGCTTACTCAGGCCGGCATGGCCGTGAAAGACATTTTCCGGCGGATCGACTGGCTCAAGATCGCGCGGCACGGCGGCGGTCTCGCTTTCACCGCATTCACCGGCATTCCCACAGCCGATCAGGTTGGCGCGGTGGTCGGCACCTTGAAGGGCATTTTCTCCGATCCCTCAAAACTCGCCACGCAGGAGAATTACGACAAAGCCATCGACGGTGTGCAGGGTCTGCTGAAACCCGGTGAGTCGAAGAATGTACCCGAAGAGATTGAGGCGTTCCGAAAGGCTTTTGACGATCTGCTCAAGCAGGCGGGCGTCGAGCAACTGATCGTTCTCATCGACGATCTCGACCGCTGCCTGCCGGATACGGCGATTGAAACCCTCGAAGCGGTTCGCCTGTTCGTATTCACTGCCCGCACCGCGTTCATCGTCGCGGCCGACGAGGCGATGATCGAATATTCGGTGCGCAAGCATTTCCCGGAGTTGCCGGACACGACCGGCCCCCGCGACTACGCGCGCAACTATCTCGAAAAGCTGATCCAAATACCGTTCCGTATTCCAGCTTTGGGCGAGACCGAAACCCGCATCTATGTCACCATGTTGCTCATTGGCGCCGAGCTAGGCGAGGACGCCCCCGCTTACTCAGCGCTGATCAACGTCGCGCGTGAACTGCTCAAACGGCCCTGGAAGACGGCCGGGCTCGACGCGCAGACGGTCAAAACCGCCTTGGGCGATAAAGCCAGCAAGGTCCAGAACGCGCTCACCTTGAGCGACCAGATCGGTCCGATCCTGGCCAGCGGCACGCAAGGCAATCCGCGGCAGATCAAGCGCTTCCTGAACACCCTGCTGCTGCGCCATCAAACCGCGCTCGCTCGCGGCTTTGGAGAAGAGGTGAAGCTGCCCGTCCTGGCGAAGTTCATGCTGGCCGAACGCTTCCTCTCCAGATTGTTCGACCAGATTGCCAGCGCTGCCGCCCGCGATCCGGATGGTCACTGCGCAGACTTGGCGGCGCTGGAAGCTGACGCTTCGCAAGAGAAGCCGTCTCCTAAACCTAAGCGGACCGGGCCGAAGATCAGTTCCCTTGATGACGCCAAGCCGACAGCCGTACCTGACTCCAAAGACAGCGCCATCCTGACAGAATGGAAGGCAGCGGACGCGATACGCGCCTGGGCGCGGTTGTCTCCGGCCTTGGCCGAAGTTGATCTGCGTCCCTATCTGTTCGTGACCAAGGACCGGAAGGACTATTTCGGGGCGGCCTCCGTCCTCGGGCGACTCGCTGCTGTGGTCGAAAAACTGCTCGGTCCGAAACTTGCCGTCCAGGCGTTCGAAGGCGAACTCAAGCAGCTCGTTCCGGCCGAGGCCGCCCAGGTCTTCGAGGAACTGCGCGGGCGCGTCATGGGCGGAGATGCCTTCGATATTGCGCCCCCCGGCATTGATGGACTTGCCGTGTTGGTTCGCGCGCACCCGACACTTCAAGCCAATCTTCTCGACCTGCTCGAAGCCTTGCCGGCCGATCGGTGCGGGCCGTGGCCCACGTCCGGCTGGGAAGGCGTCATCAAGGATTCCGACGCCGTTGCTCGATTCGAAAAACTGCTCCAAGGGTGGTCGACGTCCCGATCATCGTTCCTGAAGACGACGGCGAGCGCCGCGCTTCGCACTCGGAAAGGTGGGCGCTGATGGGCACGTCGAACGCTTTTGGAGGTGCGGGCGGCGGCACGCCGCTCATACCGAGTTGGTTGCAGGGTGACGGCGACGGCGGGACCAGCGCGGGCGACGTAACGCAACCCGTGTCGCCTGATGGATCGCCCCCAGCGGTTCCTCCCGCCCCGGCACCCCGACCAGCTCCGCCAGCAGGAGCATCGGATCGCTTTACATCGGCGCGAAGCAATTTCACGCGCTTCGTAAGCTCGGGCGGCCGCGACCGCAGGAGTCTCGGCCGCGCTGTCTCGCAATATGTGTCCAAATCGGCGGGCGGTTCGCGCCAGGCAGCGCAGCGCATGGGCTCATCGCGCGGAGCGGGTGCCGGGCTCGTCAGATTCCTCAATGACGCCAGTGCCAATGGCGTTCGCGAAGCTCTGCGAACGCTCAACCTTGAAAGCCTCGCCGGGCGGCCGATTGAGGAAGTATTCGCGGGGCTCGCCGATTACATTTGCCCCGAAGGCGGGTCGATCGACGAGGGAATCGCGCGAGACGCCTTCGTCGAGACCATCGCCGATCTCGCCGGTGCGGGCATTACCGATATCGATGCACTCACACCCGGCCAGATACAAACCGTCTTCGAACTATATGCAACGCACGCGATCGAGGCGCGCATCTGCAACGACATCGGCACCAAAGTCGTGACCTTGCCCACCGATCCGCGCGCAGCCGAGAGGGTTCAAGCGCAATTGCGTGATTTTATCCAGCGTGCTGTCAGCGACGCCATCAACGCCGCGGGTGTGAACATCCAGTCGCTGACCCCTGATGCGGTGATGGGCTTTGTAACCAACGTTTATCAATCCGCCTTCGACGTGTTGCATACGATGGGCGACGGGGAGGCAGCGAAATGAGGCGCCATGTCATCATCGGCCGTTTCGGACCGGACGACAAAACCCGTGTCCCGAAGGCGAGCGACGAGGTTGCATCGACCTTGCAGTTGGTAACGGGCACGCGTCTCGATCATGGGATCGGCCGCGCCTTGGCCGACCTCAAGGCGCTGCACCTGACCCCGAGCGAAGTCGGCGTGGACATGCTCGTCGTTGCCGCCCATGTCCACGCAGCGGACACCCGCATCTCCCGCTTCACGGAATCGCAGGACGCCTGGACGCGCGAAATTCGGCTGGTCATCCCGGTGAGCGATCCGGTGCGATGGACCGCCGCGGCACCGATATTGGTCCGCGCCCTCAACTTCCTGACCGGCGACAGATGGGATGTTGGCTTCCGCAAACGTGCCAAGGACTATGCGAAGCTGGTTCCTGTCGCGGCACCCACCTTTATACCTGCCCCGTTCGATGGCGTGAGTCTATTTTCCGGTGGTTTGGACAGTCTGATCGGCGTGATCGACAGCTTGAATGCTGGCGAGACGCCCCTCCTAGTCAGCCACGCCGGCGAAGGGTTGGTGAGCAAGTCGCAGGAGCAGTGCTTCGAAGGTTTGAAAGCCGCTTACAAATCATCCGCCTTCGATCGGCTGCGGGTGTGGATGAACTTCGATAGCGGGCTCGTCGAGGATGTCGCATCGGAGGGCACCACGCGCGGCCGCTCGTTCCTATTCTTCTCCCTGGGCGTCGCCGCTGGAACCGCGCTAGGCCGTGACTTCGTGCTCAAGGTTCCGGAGAATGGTCTGATCGCGCTCAATGTACCGCTCGATCGGCTTCGGCTCGGCGCGCTCAGCACCCGGACGACGCATCCTTTTTATATGACCCGGTGGAACGATTTGCTCCAGGCGCTCGGCGTTGGAGGGATAGTCGAGAATCCCTATTGGGATAAGACCAAAGGGGAGATGGTCGCCCAATGTGCCGATCCGTCCGTGTTGAAGCAGCTCGTCCCGCTGTCGCTATCATGTTCGTCACCGACGAAGGGGCGTTGGGCCAAGAAGCAGCAGGGACACTGCGGATACTGCCTGCCTTGCCTCATTCGGCGGGCCTCTCTGCGAGGCAAAGACGCGACCATTTACGGCGTACCTGACCTGAAGGCTGCCACATTGGACACCAGGCAGGCCGAAGGTCAGCAGGTCCGATCCTTCCAGATTGCATTCGAACGACTATCGAAGCGCCCGGAACTCGCCAAGGCCCTCATCCACAAGCCAGGGCCACTCTATGATGCCCCCTCGCGCCACGATGACTTGGCCGATGTATATCGCCGTGGATTGGAGGAAGTCGGGCGCTTGCTTACTGGCGTTCGCGCCGCACCGTCGTAAGAGGCCACATGCGATCAGGTCTGGTCGATTTTCATTGCCACCTCGACCTCTACCCCGACCACGAGGCCGCGGTGGAGCGTTGCGAGCACGATGGCGTGTTCACTCTCGCTGTGACCACCACGCCCATGGCTTGGCCGCGGAACCACGAACTTGCATCCGCCACCCGTCACGTTCGCGCGGCTCTCGGCCTGCACCCTCAGTTGGTCGCCGCTCGCGCTCATGAGATCGGGCTATGGGAGGAATTACTGCCGCGAACTCGCTATGTTGGGGAGGTTGGACTGGATGCCGGCCCACGGTTCTACAAGTCTTTCGACGCCCAAAAGGAGGTCTTCGCTCGCGTGCTATCGCTCTGTGCGGCGGCGGGGAACAAGATCGTGTCGACGCATAGTGTCCGTGCGACCAAGGCCGTGCTCGATATGGTCGAGCAATACATGCCGCCCTCGCGTGGGCGGATGGTGCTTCATTGGTTCACCGGCACCACAGCAGAGGCCAGGAGAGCCGTCGATCTCGGCTGCTATTTTTCAGTGAACGCCGAAATGCTCGTCAACGAGAAACGCGCGGCAATAACCAAGGCTTTGCCTCTAGATCGCATTCTGACGGAGACGGACGGACCGTTCACCCAAACCGACGGCCGCCCCACCACGAGCGATGTGTGGATCGCCGTGGAGGGCTTAGCGCGCCTGCACGGCATGCCTCCGGCCGTCATTTCAGCGACTGTAATGCGCAATCTGAAAAGCCTGGTTGTAGAACAAGAGTAGAGGGCCGTGACGCTCAACCCGTCGGCGACCGGAACGCCAGCCTCGAGCTCCTTCAAAATCCCGATGATCTGCTCTTCCGAAAAGCGGCTGCGCTTCATGCTCTGGTCCTCGTTAGGGCCAGAACGAACTTCAAACTGGATTAAGCCCGAGGGGCAAGGTCAGCGGCAATCCGACGATCGCCGCGAAAGAACTTTGATTTTCCGTTTTTGGGATCCGGCTAGGTCTTCGGGCTTTCGCCAACAGCGACTTAAGGCGGCCACCAGCTTGGCGCTGGCAGAATAGCCGGGTTTCACTGCTAGCCTAACCACCCTAAATGACCGCCACAACAGGCGAATTTGGCTATTATGACTGTTATGGCGGTCAAATATTGCAAGAAGGTCAAGTGTTCGCTATATGACTGAGGCGGCGGTCATTTAGGCCCTTAAGCCTTCTATATCGGTCAAAATGAAAATCTCGTCTCCCAAACGCCCGCGCACCTACTCGCGCCTCACGAAAGAAGCTCTGGAGCTGCTGGGTAAGCAAGTGCGCCTCGCGCGCAAGCAGCGTCGCATGTCCGAGGCCGATCTGGCGGCTCGCGTGGGTATCGCGCGCAGCACGCTTCAGCTGATCGAAAAGGGCGATCCCAAGGTCGAGATTGGCCTCGCATTCGAAGCCGCGACATTGGCCGGCGTGAGCCTGTTCGTGCCCGAGGCCTCGACACTTGCACCTCAATCGGAGCGGCTGAACGACAAGCTCGCGCTTCTCCCGAAGTCGATCCGTCGTCTGAGCAAGGAGGTCGACGATGATTTCTAAGAACGATAAGCGCGAGGCCCCACAGACTGCGTTTGTGTGGATCTGGCTGCCAGATGCCGATGAACCGATCGTGGCTGGCCGTGTCGATCGCGATGGCGATCTCTACGCTTTCACCTACGGTCGCAACTATCTCGCGCACAAGCAGGCGATCCCGATCTATTTGCCGGAGTTGCCGTTGCAGCGCGGCGCAATGCTGCCGAACGCTCCGCTAATGATAGCGAACTGTCTGCGCGACGGCGCGCCCGATGCCTGGGGGCGGCGTGTCATCATCAATCGCCTTACGGGTCTTAAAGGCGACGCGGCCAAAGATGTCGAATTCGACGAGCTGACCTTCATGCTGAATTCGGGTTCGGATCGCGCCGGCGCTCTCGATTTTCAAACCTCTCCCGGCGTTTACACGCCGCGCGACCAAGCCAGCGCAACGCTGGAACAATTAATGACTGCGGCCGAGTTCGTCGAGCGCGGCGAGCCGATTCCGCAGGCGCTCGACAACTTTCATGGCACCTCGATCGGCGGCGCGCGACCCAAGGCGCTGATTGAAGATGGTTCCAAGAAGTATATCGCGAAATTCTCCGCGACGAACGACACCTATGCGGTCGTCAAAGCCGAATTCATCGCGATGCGGCTTGCTGCGCGGGTCGGTATCGTTGTTGCTCCGGTCTCCTTGTGCGCGGTCGCGGGCAAAGATGTGCTGCTGGTCGAAAGGTTTGATCGCACACGTGCGGGCAAAGTGTGGTGCCGCCGCGCTATGGTCTCCGCTCTTACGCTGTTCGGCCTCGATGAACTATCGGCACGCCACGCGAGTTACACCGAACTCGCCGACATCGTTCGCGCGCGCTTCACCGCTCCGAAGGAAACGTTGCGTGAGCTGTATGCGCGGATGGTGTTCAATGTGCTGGTCGGCAACACCGATGATCATGCACGCAATCATGCCGCGTTCTGGGACGGATCGACTCTGACACTGACGCCAGCCTACGACATCTGCCCGCAAGCTCGCAACGCGCGGGGGCCGAACCAGGCGATTGGCATCGACGGTAACGAACGCAGAAGTTTGCTCGAAGCCTGCCGCGCGGCCGCGCCCAAGTTTCTGCTGAACGATAACGACGCGCGCGCCGTCATCGACGGTCAGGTTGTAACGATCCGGCAGAGTTGGGCCGACGTTTGTGACGAAGCCGGCTTGAGCGAGATCGATCGGACGTTCCTATGGCAACGCCAATTTCTGAACGACTACGCATTCGACGGCTACTCAACATCTGCGACCGGATAAACTTCGTGTGAGCTGTCTCAATTGGAGAGCTTCGATAGGCGATTAGCAAGGTCTTGCTAATCGCCTATCGACTGACCGCTTGACAACATTTTCACCGAAGAGAACCCGCCGCTTCCAGCGGGTTCTCTTTTGCCGCAAGGGGTGCGGCTCATCTTTGGGGTGATTTGCTGCACACTGTGGCTGAATCCAGCCATCCTATGCCAGCATTTACAATTCGCGGAACGAGTCTTCCAGAGCGCCCGGTACTTTCGCAGGTGGAACATTTCGACAGATACTCAGTCGATTTCTCTTCTTCACCGACTAGCTGCCAATTCCTCTCTATTGATGGTCGCTGCGGCTTTCGCCGTGGTGTTCATCGCGCCGCTTGAAATCGTCAATTTAAGTAAACTTGTTCGCAGGCTCATTCTGTTCTCTGCAAATCGTGGGTCTCATGCTGTGGGGTGCAGGTTGCCAAACCGCATCAATTCGTAACTTGCTGCAATCAACCGTATGCTGGCCTCGGAAGTGGGAGGACAACATGAGCTATGAAGATATCGGGATCGCCGGAGATGTAACTGAAGCATTGGAAGCCTGGCTCGCACGACGGTACGACAACGTGGTCGATATTGAGGTGCGAGGCGTCCACGAGGGCGAGTACGCCGCGATCGCCTACGCCGCCGTGCAATCCCCCGAGTCCTCTGGACCGGTGGGAGCCGTCGTTCTCATGCTTAAGCATGATCCAGAAGGCGGCTCTTACGGATATCGGATCAAAGAAATGACTGAGGACGAGGGCCCTGTTGTCGATTTCTGTCCCGTCCGTATCCTCGACCAACTGTCGCCAACCGAGAATCACTTCGCCGAGCACTGGAGAGATAGGTGTCGTCAGCGGGTGACCGAAAACGAAGGGATGCCGCAGTTTTCTAAGAGCTAGGCGCCGTAATATTACGGCATCGCTCTCGTCGGCGAATCGACGTTTGAAGGGACGCTACCGGTGGACATTGGTGGCGCTAGATACTGGATAAAATGCATGCGGGATGACCACGCTAGTCAGACCTCGCCAAACGATCTGAGCGGGCGCCGGGGAAGTTGCCTCTCGAGATCAGGCGTCCAATTCGAATGGTCATCGGAGAAGTTCCAAAGTGGTCAGAATGACCTTGAAAATGGACAACCTTCCCGATCTCCACAGCCGCGTTAGTGGGATTTGTGGATCTCGTATTTGGTCACGAAACCGTAGCCGCAGGTGTCGCAGCTCCACAGATAGCTGATCGAATCCTCGGCGAGAAATGCCGATGCTTCGGCGGCAATCATTGAATCGGCGCAGACCGGGCAGGTCGGGCGATCGCTTCCGCGCTGCTGAGCGGGACGAGGTACGCTACGCGGCAGCACTTCGATCGCTGCTGACATCGTGTCCTCCTTCACCATTGGTTGATCAGCTGACAATTAGTTCCTGATATCGAATGGCGGCATCTTACACATGAAACTCTGACGATGTCGCAACATAAATGCGTTCTCTGTGTGATTTCATGCAATGCAGAAATGAATGTTGCGCTGCATGATGTGACAGGTCTGAGTAGCAAGCGGGGCGATCCCAACTAGTTAGTTCGATAACCTCAGAGGGATCGATTGTGCGCTTGCAAAGATGGAACAGCGGGTAAACTTGACCATCGACGCCGATGCCGGATGCCATATCCGGTACCTCGCCCCTGAAACGGCGCCGAGGTCGCAGCGCCGGCTTTCAGGCGCGACGGCTATGACGCCGCCGTGACGAGGTGCGCGGAGTGCGTCGCTCGGCCACGAAGAACATGGCGCTGCGCGCAGCGGGGCGCTATCACTAAAACTTCACCCGGACTCACCAAAACTCCCAGAGATCTCCGATGGCACAACCGCCAAGACGCCCGCGAACGCTCGCCGATGCACGCACCGAAGCCGAGGCCGCGTTCAAGAAGATCACCGCCAAGCAGGCCGAGGCGCCGCCCAAGCAGGTGGCCGTGCCCGGCATCCGCGAGCAGGTGACGCTGCGCATCGACCAGGACGTGCTGGAGCATTTTCAGCAAGACGGCCCGGGCTGGCAGGACCGCATCAATGCCGCGCTGCGCAAGGCGGCGGGCCTGTAGCCGACCTGCGGCCGGCGTCTGTGCATGACGGGCCGCTGGCGGCAGCCGGCCGCGCTTGTGCTGCCGGGCGCGGCAGCGTATGTGGCGGCGGCGCTGCCGCTTGTCGCGGCGCGTGAAGTTTGCAGCGTTTCTGCGCCGACTGGCTGCCAGTCAGCGACAGGATAACGTGTCACAGTGAGAAAACGACTATTGCGGCTCTGGGGGCAGAACCGCAAGCATTCGCGTGCAAGAGGACTTGTTCGATGACGCAGCGTTCGACATCCGCCGATTTCGTCACCGCCTTCGCCACCGGCTGGCCGGAGCAGCAGCCGGATATCATGATCATCTCGTTGACCACGCAAAAAGGCGTGCAGGATTTCGCCGTCAACAAGGAGCAGGCGCTGCTGATCGCCAAGACCATCAAGCGCACCGCCGCGCAACTGGCGACGCCGAAGCCGCTGTCCTGACAGCCCAGCTTTTGAGGGGCAGCCGAAAGCCGCCGCTTCGCGCGGCGCAGCCTTGATCGAAGATCGGCAGGGGCGCGCTGCGCGCGAGGTGTTAGGAGCGGACCGCTTTGCCGGTGACCAGGCTGGTCTGATTGGTCACCGGATCGGTGACCGCTGTGCGGATCGACGCTTTATTGTTGCCGGCGAGGATGAACTTGCTGTCGCCAACGCGGAATGAGTTGTCGCGGATCAGCACCGACTGGAACTTGATCGTTCCTTCGCTTTCATAGCGAACCTGCGCGCGAAAACCGTTCACCTGCGAGATGGTGAACTTGAATTTCTTCGAGTTGGTGTAGCTGCCTTCCCATCGGCCTTCATAGGCTTCTGGATCGACATTGGTGTACGGCTTGCTCGAGGCGGAATTCAGATTAGCCTGAACGTAGCCGGTTGATAGAATGCTCATAATATCGGCCATCGACATACTCCCGCAGAATCGGCCGTCGGCTCTGTTGGTTCGCGTGGCGAGTAGACGCGCGATCCGTTAACGAAAACTGAATCGCGCACGGGCGCCGGTGTGCCGCCTGGCAGGTCGCGGCGGCGCGAAGTTAAAAACCGGATTGCGGCTAGCCGCCGCGCGGCCCGGCTTCACCTTGCGGGCCGGCATCACCCTTCGGGCCGGCATCACCCTTAGGTCCGGGCTCGCCCTTGGGACCAGGCTCGCCCTTCGGTCCAGCTTCGCCCTTGGGTCCGACATCGCCTTTCGGTCCCATATCGCCTTTGGGGCCGGCTTCGCCGCGCGGGCCAGCTTCGCCCTTGGCGCCGGGCTCGCCTTTGGGGCCGCGCGGACCGCAATTGGCGATCAGCAGATCGCGCAGCGTCTCTTTGCCGGCTTTCAGGTCGAATTTGCAGGTTTCCGGCAGATAAGACGTCGAGAAACGGAAACGGCGCGAGGAATTGCTCACGACCTTCTCACCGCTGCCGACGATCTCGACCTCCTGATTGGCCTTGTCGGTGCGGCCGGTGATCTGCAGCCTGCCGCTCTCGATTTTCGCGTCGAACAGATCCAGCGACCAGGCGGGGCTGCCGATCAGCAGCGAGGTGGCCAGACCGAGCAAAACGGGCTGCTTAATCATGATGAGGTCTCCTTAAGACAGGGTGCGCGCAGGCGTAAGAGCCGACCACCATAGTCAGTTCCAGATGGCCTCGGAATGACAAGGCTTGGCCTGGTCGCGCGGCGCCATGCCCCATCGCGCCAGCTTAGGCGGCCTAGCTGAGTTTTTGAGCGATATCAAAGTGCGGTGCGGCGGAGAGGCGCATCATTTTGTGCGCTGCATTATCCTCACGAACCAGGTGTCGTGTCATGGCAACTCCGGACATTCTGCTGATCGCCGCCGCCGCGCTGTCGACCGTCGTGATTTGGCTGGGCGTCGAAGTGCAAGGGCAGATCGTAGCCGCGCTGTCGAAGTCGTAACGAAGCAGCGCAGTCGATCCGTAGCGCTCGGCCCGTAGCGGCCGCGGGAGCGCGTGCGGACAAGTATTCCTTTTGAGTTTGCCGCTGACGAGGCGGCGCAAGGCACGCTGGTTCCGGCGACATCGGAACCGGCCGGCTTTGCTTTGTCTGCGGGCGAGCAGGAACAGAACCTGCTTGCTCCGCATTTTAGGGTGCCTCTCCGGGCGTGACACGTCGGCAGGGAGAACCGAGCACCCATGGCGCAAATCATCCGTCTGTTCGACCCCGGCCAAGATGCCGGCAAGGATGCGGTCAAGGCCGCCCAGAATGCCGCCGACGAGTTGAAGGCCAGCGGCTTTGCGCCGCGCGTCGCGACGGTGCCGCCAGATAAAAACCGCCGCCCGGAAGCGGCGCACGACGCCATCATTGCCGCTGGTTTTTCACGCACTGAAGCGGAGCGGCTTGCGCCCACGCTCGGCAGCGGCGGCGCGGTGCTGTGCGTCGAGGCGCCGTTCGGCCGCGGCACCCTGGCGGAGCAGATCATTGATCGTCACGGCGTGAGCCGGCCTGCGCCGGCACTGAGCGCCGCCGACAACCGATCCAAGCGCGCGCCGTCGCGCTCGGTGCTGCGCGGCAAGAGCGACCACGTCGCCGCGCCGTTGTCGTCGCTGCTCAAGCTGCCGGTGCTCATTCAATCAAAGCCGATCACGGTCAGCTCGCTCGGCGATCAGCGGCCGACCTTTCCGGTCAGCCTGCTGCGCTCTGATTTGTTCCTGTCGCGGCTGTTGGGCTTGCCGTTGCTGATGGCGCCGAAAACCTGGGCAAGGCTGATCCATGACCCTGCGCCATTGTCGACCTGGCTCGGACTGCCGGTGCTACTTCGCGGCGGCGACAGCCATCGCTCCAAGCCGCCGCATGAAGAGCCGTAGCCGAGAGCGCCCCTATGCGTGTGATAATAACGGCAATTGATACCAACCCATCCGCACGTCATGGCCGGGCTTCGTCCCGACCATCCACGCCTCTGATCTTGCTGCGCTTGCAAGACGTGGATGCCCGCGACAAGTGTTTAGCCCGGGGACATCCCTGACGGGTGTTCAGGGACATAGCGGACACATCACAATGGCTGGAATGGCTCTTTTTGGGGAGGCGTTCCATGCCGTTTCG
>NZ_QJTI01000016.1 GCF_003217325.1 Rhodopseudomonas faecalis | reverse complement strand
ATGGTCAAGCTTAGACACAAGCCGATCTCCCGTCAGAGATCGATCATTCCTCAGCCGACGCCCTCAATGGAAGGTGGGGCCGAAACAGCGCTTACGTTGTTTTAGGGCCTGACTTGCGTTGAGTTCAGCCGAGATCGCTGCCCCGAACCCGGGTCGCGGTTGCGATCGGCAGCGCGGCAAGCGCCGCGAGCATCATCATCGTGCTCGCGGCGCTCTTTACCAGCGGCACGGATTCGCTGACATTGAACACCAGCAGCAGCGTGAGTAGCGCCAGCGCGGTCGCGATCAGCGGCGGCGACAGCTGGTCGGCGCCGCTGCGTCGGCGCCGGATCGCAGCGGTCAGCAACGCGGCGAGATAGATCGTCATTAGCACAGCGCCGACGATGCCAAAGCACACTAAAAACTGCACATAACCATTGTGGAACTGATTGAGGTCCCGCAGCTCGGCACTTGGTGCGAAGGCTTGCAGAAGTGGCCATGCGTCCGGACCCCACCCAAGCCAGGGGCGTTGGTGAAAGAGATCGGCCGCCAGCACCAGTAGCTGCACCCGGGCTTCGTAGTTCTTCGAGGCCTCGTGAGCGAGATCAAATCGACCAGTCAGCACCTGTTGCAACAGCTCTACAAGCCCAACCGTCGGATGCTCGACGAGCGGAAACCCGACCGCAGACGCTTCAACCAGACTGCGACCGCTTGTTTGCATCGCAAAATAGCTGCCCCATGAAAGCGAGGAAATCGCTACCAGGACAAATACGGCGGGAAACAGCACGCTCGGATAGCCATTGCCCCGGACGGCACTTGGTGCAAGATAAGCCACCAGCCAAACGCTTAGCCCGGCGACAGTGCTGATATAGCCGCCGCGGCTATGCAGCAGCACCAGCAGCGTCAGCAGCGCCGCCAGCGCGATAGCGAGCGGAAAGCCAACGGCAACCGCCACGCCGCGCCGCAGTTTAGGCGTAGTGATCAGGTGACCGATCAGTCCGGTGCCCGCGATGATCGCCAGTCCGCAGGCCAGCGCCGCGAAATTGCGGTTGATCGGCCCCATCATGCCATTGCTCGGTCGCAGTTCGACAACCATGCCGATCGCGCCGTTGTTGATCAGCAGCACCAGGGCGCCGCCGCACAAGCCGGCGAGAAACAGCAGCAATAGCCGATCAATACGCCATTGCAGGCGCTGCCAGGCCGCCGCGCAAGCGAGCGCGACCAGCGGACCGAAGGCGATGAACATGTGCTTGTGCCAATTGCGCAGCGGATGGCCCGGTACGCCCTGGCTTTGCGCCCAGACCGCCGACAGTGCGACAAACGCCATCCAGCTGAACGCCAACAGCAGCAACGGCCGGCGCAGTTGCTTCGGGTCGTGCCAGATCACCGCTCCAGCAATCACCAGCAGGATCGCCAGCGCGATATCGCAGATGCTCGGTGACAGCAGCGAGGCCGCGGCCAGCACCGGGATGCAGACGGCGACTGTGTAGGCCAGTGGACGGGGTAGTGTTCGTCCGGCGTTGGCCTCGAGTTCAACCAAATGCGAAGCAGGTTGCAAATCTTGTCTCCGCGTGGGCCCAGGCAGGGCGGCACCATTACGTGCAGCCAGCCATCAGCGTCAAGCAAGCGACCACGAGTGGCGCCCGGCGCCGTCAATCGACGGCGATGATGATGTGATCAGGCTCGAAGGTCGCAAAGGCTTCGCCGTGTTCGGCGATGCCGAGATCCTCGGCGTGATGGCGCGGCACCACCGCAACGATGGTCTTGCCGTTGCCGATGTCGAGATGCACTTCCGAATGCACCTCGGCGTCGATCCGCTTTTTGACCTCGCCGCGAAACAGATTGTGGCGCACCTTTTCGGCTTCCGCCGCCGAGACCAGCCGAACGAACGGCGCCTTGACCAGTGCCAGCGCCTTGCGCCCGGGCGCGAGCCCAAGGTGCTCAGTCGCGGCATTGGTGATGGTGGCGTTGATGGTCTGCTCGTCCGACAGTTTTAGCACCACTTCGACATCGACCGGCCAGCGCCGGATGCTGACCACTTCGGTGCGGAAGATATTGCGCGCCGACACCTTAAACCCGCTGGCCCATAGCAGCGCGTCGCCGATCTCCTCAAGCCCCTCCTCCGCGATCAGCGACGACACTTTGGCAAGATGGTCTTCGAGCCGATGGAACACCTCGATCAGCCGCCGGCCTTCGTCGGTGATTTCAGCGGCGCCGCCGACGCGGCCCGAGGTGCGCGTCACAAAGGCCGGGGTCGGCAGCAGATTGTTGATGGCGTCGACCGCTTCCCAGGCGGTCTTGTAGCTCAGGCCCATCGCCTTGGCGGCTTTGCTGATGCTGCCATGTTCGGCGACTGCTTCGAGCAGCCGAATCCGGTCGCGGCCGACCAGCAGGCGTCCGCCGCTGCGCAGCACCAGGAAGGCATCGATCTTGTCATCCGTCATAGGGAGGGCCGCGCGAATCTAACCGCGCGTACCCTAGTGCTTTTTCGGCTGCGATTGAATGAGAACCGATGCAGCAGCCATCGGCTGCTCTTGAGGCTGGCCCTCAGGCGTCGGCCGCGGCGCGCTGCGCGTCAAGCGCGGCAAACCAGGCGATAATGCGATCGACATCGACCGGCAGTTCCGCCCAATCATCGCCGGCAAATTCGATCCAGCCCGGCAGCATCGAACGCTCGACCGCGACCAGTGCCGGAATGCCCTCGGCGACCGCAAGCCCGATTTCTTCGCGGACGCCGCGGCCGGCCAGTTCCTCCTTGGCGAACCGGCCGAACAACACCAGGTCGGGATGGGTCGCGATCGCCTCGGCGAGCCGCACCCGCGCCGTTGCCAGGCCATCTGGATTGAGGATGCAGGACGCCGATCCTGGGCCGAGATCCTGCGACAGCGCGATCGAATCGCCGCGCGTGATGTCGTCGAGCCAGAATGATAGCCGGCCATTGGAATGCGGCGCGCCGTTGCGCGGCACCACGCCGGCAATCCTTGTGTGCGGCCGGGCGGCGAGCCGATCGCGCACCGCGGCAAAAGTCTCTTCCAGGGGATCGCCGGATGTGTGGACGATGACGGCGAGCGCGGGGGTGGTCATGGCTTCGACTTCTCCGTTCGATAGGGCGTTCAACTTGATCGTTCCGATGTCGTGCATTCCGATGCTTCGGCAGTTCGCAAAGGCCGGGCGGCATCGCTGCGCGCCATGATCGACAAATCGAGCACGCTGCCATCAGCGCGCGACACGACGCGGCGGCCTGAGGGCGTGGTTTCAAGATCGAGCGCCAGCCCATAGAGCGCGCTCAGCCGCGCCGGCGTCAGCACCTGATCCACGTCACCAACCGCAAAGCGTTGCCCGGGGCCGATCACCGCGACCCGGTCGGCGATCGCGAAAGCATGCTCCGGTTCGTGGGTCGATACCAGCAGCGACAGGCCGCGCTCGGCCAGGCTGCGGATCTGATCGAGCAACGCCAGCCGATTGCTGAGATCGAGGCTCGCGGTCGGCTCGTCCATCACGATGATCTCGGTGTCCTGGGCCAGCGCGCGCGCGATCAACATCAATTGCCGCTGCCCGCCGGAGATGCGATCGGCGGAGCGGTGCCCGAGGCTCGCGATGCCGAGCATGTCCAGCGCCCGCCAGGCGGCGGCGACATCGTCGCGGCCCGGCGTGCTGAACATCCCGAGCCGTGCCGTGCGTCCCATCACCACAATGTCGAGCACGGTGTGGCTGGGATCGCCCTGATAGGCTTGCGGCACCAGCGCGACGCGCCTTGCGATCTCATCGCGCTTCAAGGCGGCGATATCGCGGCCGCCAAGCACAATCCGGCCGCGCAGCGGCGGCAACAGGCCGAGCAGCGTCTTGAACAGCGTGGTCTTGCCGACGCCGTTCGCGCCCATCAGGCAGGTGATGCTGCCGCTGTGCAGCTCAAGGTCGATGCCATCGACCAACGGATCGCCGTCATAGCCGATTGCAACATTGTCCAGCGACAGGCGGGCAGTCACTCGCGCCTCCATATCGCTCGCGCTCCCTTCCGCGTCATCAGCCAAACAAACAGACCGCCGCCGACCAGCGCCGTCAACACGCCGATCGGGATTTCGATGTTAGCTGCGGTGCGCGCCAGCGTATCGACCACGATCATGAAGCTGGCACCGATCAGGATCGAGGTCGGCAGCAGCCGGTCGAAGCGCGGCCCGACCAACAGCCGCGCCATGTGCGGCACCATCAGGCCAACCCAGCCAATCACGCCGGAAATCGCAACCACCGCCGCGGTGATCAGCGTTGCGGCCGCGATCACCACCTGCCGGGTGCGCTGCACATTGATGCCGAGCGCACGCGCGTCATCATCGCCGCACGACATCACGGTGATACGCCAGCGCAGCAGATAGAGCGGGATCAGGCCGATCAGCACGGTCGGCACCACCACGGCGAGGTCGCTCGGGCGGACGCTGGCCAGGCTGCCGAGCAGCCAATAGGTGATCATCGGCAATTGCGAATAGGGGTCGGCGACCAGTTTCACCAGCGAGATCGCGGCGGCCGCGATCGAACCGACTACGATGCCGGCCAGCACCAGCATCAACACATCGCCGCGCTCGCGCAGCGACCATGCCAGAGCTGCCACCAGCATCACGGTCAGCGAGCCGGTGACAAAGCCGAATAGTTCGATCGCCACCACCGGCAGGCCGAACAGGATCGCGATCACCGCGCCGAGTCCGGCGCCATGTGACACGCCCAAAATATCCGGCGACACCAGCGGATTGCGAAACAGGTTTTGATAAGCGGCACCGGCCGCCGACAATGCGGCGCCGACGCAGATCGCCGCGGCGATGCGCGGCAGCCTGATCTGAAACAGCACCACCGCGGCCTGATCGTGACGGTCCGCGCCGCCGAGCCAGGCCGCGATCGCCGTGATCACCTCGCCGGGCGGAATCCGGTATGGCCCGATGCCGGCCGCAAAGATCACGACCACGATCAGCAGCAGCGCGAGGACGATCAGGGTCGACGTGACGCGCCGCTCTGCCACCTCAGTTTCCTATTGCATCGATGAAACGTTGCAGGTCGGCGTCCGAAATCTCGACCTGATAGAACAGCCGGTAGAACTCGCGCAGCTCGCGACGCAGATCGGAACTGACCTTGTCGGGATAGAGCTTGTGCAGCAGCAGTTTTAGCCCGATCAGCCGGTTGACCGAGGGCGGCAGATCAAGCGCGCCGAACGGCTGATTGGGCGCGAGGATCACGCGGCGCTGTTTGACGGCCGGGATCACCTGCCATTCCGGGCGTTCCATGATGGCGCGATAGATCGCGGGCTCCATGGTGATGATGGTGTCCGGCGCCCAGCTGATCACTTGCTCAGGTGACACCCGGGCGATGCCGCCCGTGTCGCGCACGCCTTCGACGACATTGATGGCGCCGACCCGTTCGATGATCTCGGTGTTGATCGAGCCGCGTGAGCCGGTCTCAAAGCCATCAATGCCGCGCGCCAGATAGATGCGCGGCCGTGCCGAGATCGGCACGCTCGCCACCACGCGATCGACTTCCGCGAAACTCGCCTCGGCGGCGCGCGCCAGCGCTTCGCCGCGCTCGCGTACCCCCAGAATGTCGGACAGCAGCCGCAGCGCCGCCGCGGTGTTTTCAAAGCGGCCGTCGATCAGCAGATAGGGAATGCCGGTCTGGCTCTGAATTCGGTCGGCGAGCGAGCGATAGGTGTCGCTGGTGACGCCAAAATCGATGATCACATCGGGGTGGCTCGCCATCAGCCGCTCGATCGAAATAGTGTCGCCGCGCCCGGTGAGCCGGCCGAGTTCCGGCAGATCGCGCGCCGCCGGCAGCAGAAACGGCTTGTCTTCGTCGCGGGGCGCGCGCCCCCAGCCGATCATCTTGTCGGGCGCGAGCACATAGAGAAACACATTGGCGGGCGGCCCGGCCGCAAATACCCGCGTGATCGTGTCGGGCACCTCGACTTGCCGGCCGGTGGAATCGACCACACTGCGCGCCTGTGCCGGCGTTACCGGCCCAAGCGGCAGCAGCGTCGCCAGCAGCGCGCCGATCAGCAGCGCGCGCCGCTTCACTCCCGCGGCCGCCGCCATCAGGGCTGTCCGACCTGGAAATCGCCGGGCTTGGGCGGCGCCTTCGGTACGAATTCTGCGCGGTCCGGCTTCAGATCGACCAGCGGCGTGCCATTGATGCAATCGAGCCCGCGCACGAACAGATTGCCGCCCTCGCGGCGCTCCAGCCGAACCACCGAGGTGCCGATCGGGTTGGGGCGCACCGGCGAGCGCAGCGAGAAGGTGCCATGGGTGACGCCGTCATTGCGCGGACATTGCAGCAGCAAGTCGCGCCGCGACTCGTGCAGCCAATAAAACACTTCCAGCAGCGTGCCTTCATCGACCCCGGCCAGCGCCGGTTGCCAGGTCTCGAACAGCTCGATCCGGCACAGCGGACCGTCAGCGCGGCCGTGGCGCGGGCATTCCGAGATCGTTGACCAGGGGGTGTGAATCCGGCCGATGAACACCACGCCGGCATCGACAGTGCCCGACCAATCAGCAGTCAGCTCGCCGTTTCTGATTTCATTATTGATTGCCATCTGCGCCACCTGGTTGGCCGCGGCGTTCTATTGCGCCGCAATATATGTAATCAGACTATATTTGTTGGGTTGGCTGTCAACGGCCTTCGTGAACGATTTGGTACGAATTCATGACGGGCGCATGCCGGTGCGCCGGTGCTTCGCGGCACTTCGGCCACATCTGCTCGCTGCTTCCAGGTAACGAGTGTTGCGCGAAAGCAACATTTCGGGCGTAAAACGCCGGTTCTCGGCCCTGAAAAGCGACCGTTTCGGCGTCATAGCACCGCCGAAGCAACTTTCACGTGTTTTTACGAGGTCAGCTCGCGTTTAGGGTATTGTCAAGCCGCACGCCTTCGTCGCTAATATATGTAAATGAAATAAATAAAATGGCGATTGGCCGATGCGGCGCGTGCACTGTCCTCGATCCCTCACTGCTGTTGCAGTGCAATCGAGGTGCCAACTTCCTTGCAGGTCAGCGGCCGGTCGGTCGCTGTTAGCACCCCTCATCCTCGGCCCTGTTCGCCGCAGCGCAGTCATCGCTGCCGCTGCTTGCTGCCAGTCAATCGTCACGATCTTGCGCCGCGCGCCATCCGCGTGGGCTGCGGCGCCGACCTGTCGACGCGGACGCGTGAGCCTAAGGGGGGCCTGATGAAACGAATGACCCGAGTCACCATGCTGCTTGCCAGCGCCGCGACGGTCACGGCCGTTGACGCGGCGGTCGCGGGCAGCAGTAAGGGCGTCTATGAGCTGGGGCAGATCAACGTCACGGCGCCGGCCGAGGGCGGCTCGGAGTTCAACGATTTCGGCGGCAGCACCGTGCCGAATTCGCAGATGGAGCGCTTCAAGACCAACACGGTCGATAAGGCGCTTGATCTGGTGCCGGGCGTCAATTCCTCGCCGAGCGGCAATCAGCGCAACGACAGCAACATTTTCATTCACGGTTTTGACCGGCTGCAGGTGCCGCTGTCGATTGACGGCGTGCGCATCTATCTGCCGGCCGACAACCGCATCGACTTCTCGCGTTTCCTGACCGACGACGTCTCGCAGATCCAGATCGCCAAGGGCTATGTCTCGGTGCTGGACGGGCCGGGCGGGCTCGGCGGCGCCGTCAACCTGGTCACCAAGAAGCCGGTGAAGGCTTTTGAAGGCGAGTGGCGCAGCCAGGCCGATTTCGGCCGCACCGGCGCGTTCGATGGCTTCAAGAATTATGGCCGGGTCGGCAGTAAGCAGGACGATTACTACCTCCAGGCCAGCGCCACCTGGCGCAAAGTCGAGGGCTGGGAACTGCCCGCCAGTTTTACGCCGACCTCGATCGAGAATGGCGGCCGCCGCGACAATTCCGAGTCGAACGACTGGAACGTCAACCTGAAAGCGGGTTGGACACCGAACGCCACCGACGAGTACTCGATCAATTTCATCAAGCACGACGGCCGCAAAAGCGCGCCCTACAATGTCGAGCCGACCGCGTCGCAGCGTTATTGGTCGTGGCCATCCTGGAACGTGCAGATCTTGTCGGCGGCGACCAAGACCGAGATCGGCGATGATGCCTACGTCAAGACCCGGACGTTCTGGGAGACCTTCGACAACGCCATCGACATGTGGGACAACCCGGCGCAGACCCAGCGCTACAGCACCAGCGCGTCGCGCTCGATCTATCAGGACTGGGCCATCGGCAACACCGTCGAACTCGCCAAGGAATTCGGCAGCCTCGATACGCTGAAGCTCGCCAGCCATGTGCGCCGCGACAATCATGGTGAGTGGAACGATCTGTTCACCGATAAATACGGCTTGAACGGCACCACCACGCCGAAAAGCGCAAGCTGCGCCACCACCAAGACCGTGAGCGAAACCTGTTTCGTCGAGCCGAAGCAGAATTCTACCGAAGACACTTATTCGATTGCGGCCGAAAACACCGTGCATATCGGCCCGCGCTTCGACTGGGTGCAGGGCGCGAGCTATGACTGGCGCCATCTCAATCGGGCCGAGGAATATGTGGTCGGACAATACAAGTCCGGCACCTATTACGAGCCCTATTGGATCAACTACCGGCTGACCAATGGTTCGGCGTTCAATTGGCAGACCGCGGCGATCTGGCGCTATTCGGACACCGCCAAGCTGTTCTTTAACATCTCCGATCGCACCCGGTTTCCGACACTGTTCGAGCGCTTCAGCTCAAGGTTCGGCACCGCGGCGTCCAATCCCGACCTGTTGCCAGAGCGGGCGGTCAACTATCAGCTCGGCTGGACCAACGCCTTTGCGCCCAGGAGCCAGGTCTCGGTGCTGGTCTATTACGCCCTGGTGCGCGACATGATCCAGTCGGTGGCCACCGGCAAGAGCTACACCGACCCGATTTCGGGCAAGGTGTCGGCCATCACCCAGAACCAGAATGTCGGCGACGGCTATCGTTACGGCGTCGATTTCGCGCTCGACTACGCGCTGGCCGCGACGCTGCTGGTCGGCGGCAATGTCTCCTACATCCATAATGTGCTGGAGAACCCGACCGATCCGACCATTCAGCAGACCGGGATTCCGACCGTGAAGGGCATGGTCTATGCGAGCTACAATCCGGTCGAAGCGCTGACGCTGACGCCGAGTTTGCAGTTCGCCGATGACCGTTGGTCGCAGAAAAATCAGGTGATCGGCAACAAGTCGGTGAACAGCTACGTCAAGACCGGCACCTATCTGCTCGCCAACTTCATCGCGGAATACAAGCTGCGCGATGATTTGATGGTGTCGGCCGGGGTGCGGAACATCTTCGACCATGAATATGCGCTGGCCTGGGGTTTTCCGGAGCCGGGGCGGACTTTTCATATCGGCATGAAGGGCACGTTCTGATACCCGCCGCGATTGATAGCAACCACTCGAAGCGTCATGGCCGGGCTCCGTCCCGGCCATCCACGTCTTCGATCTTGCGGCGATCTCAAGACGTGGATGCCCGCGACAAGCGCGGGCATGACGGTCATTGGTACGAGCCGCGCCGATGCGGCGCTAACCAGCTTCGCTGGCCTCGCTCAACACTTCGCGGCGGAATGCGCCCGGGCTCTTGGCCATCCATTTGCGGAACGCGCGATGAAAAGCGCTCGGCTCGGCAAAGCCGAGATCGGCGGCGATATCGCTGACCGGGCGTTCGCTATCGGCCAGCCAGCGGATCGCCAGCACGCGGCGGATTTCGTCCTTGATGTTCTGGTAGGTCTGGCCTTCAACGAGCAGCCGGCGCCGCAAGGTCGAGACCGGAATCCGCAGCTGCTTAGCCAGCGTCTCGAAATTGGGCCAGGCGGTCGGCGGCGTGGCTCGCAGTTTGGTGCGGATCGCGGCTGCGAGACCCGCATCATGGCGATAGCGCACCACGATATTGGCCGGCGCGTGCCGCAAAAACTCCCGTAACGAGCGTTCGGTGCGCATGGTGCGCAGCTTGAGATAGCTGGCGTCGAACGCCATCACGCTTTCCGGCTGGTTGAAGCGCACCGGCGCGCCGAAAAACAGCCGGTAGTCGGCGGCATAAAGCGGCGGACCGCAGGTGAAATCGACGCGGCGCAGCGGAATGCGCCGGCCCACCAGCCAGCAGGTGATGCCATGCACCAGAATCCAGAAGGTGCGATAGGCGAAGGCGGTGCGCGGCGCGGCTTTGTCATGCAGCACGATCTTGGCGAGCCCGCCGTCCTGCACCAGCGTGCCCGACGGATCGTCGAGCGTCACTTTCAGAAAGCGCAGCGCCCGGTTCAGCGCCTGTTCCAGCGTGCTGGCATGCAGCACCGCATGGCATAGCAGCGTGAATGATCCCGGCCGCATCGGCCGGCCGCCGAGCCCGAAAAACTCGTCGTCCATGGCCGCCGCCACCGCCAGCCACAGCGCGCCGAATTGTTCGGCCGACACCGGCGCCCGCACCTGTTCCGGCAGCCCGGCCTTGGCCAGCACCGGCCCGGGCGCCAGCCCGCTGCGGCGCAGACAGTCTGCCACCTCGTCCACGAACAGCGGCGATATCATTTTGCGATCCAATTGCGGCGTCCTCCCCGGCGCGTCCTTGTGTTGCAAAATCGCTCAGCAACTTAGACCGCTTTTGTCATGGTTTGCCACACGGCTTTACGGCTTAGTTCGCACCGGAAAATCGCCGGCGCTGTGCGTCGGGCCGGTCCAAGGCCAGCACGTCAACAATGGCCAAACAGCGAGAGATGAGAGGGAACCACGATGAGCAACGCCACCAAACCCGCCGATTATGCGGATGCCGTCGCCAATTTCCGGCTGGAAGATTTCGAGCCGCTGTTCGCGGGCAGCCTGAAGACCGGGCTCAATGTTTGCGTGGAATGTTGTGATCGCCATGTCGCCTCGGGCGGCATTGCGCTCAATTGGGAGAGCGCCACCGGCCAGCGCGCCAGCTTCACCTTTGCCGAAATGCAGGAATTGTCGGCCAAGGTCGCCAATCTTCTGACCGAACAGGGCGTCAAGCCGGGCGACGTCGTCGCCGGCATGCTGCCCCGCACCCCCGAATTGCTCGCCACCATCCTCGGCACCTGGCGCGCCGGCGCGGTCTATCAGCCGCTGTTCACCGCGTTCGGCCCGAAGGCGATCGAACACCGCATCAATATGAGCGCCGCCAAGCTGGTGGTGACTGACACCATCAACCGGGCCAAGCTTGACGAAGTGGCCGGCCGTCCGACGGTGGCGGTGGTGACCCGCCCCGGCGAGACCGTGGCCGCTGGCGACCTCGATTTCCGCGCCGAGCTGGCAGCGAAATCGTCCAGCTTCGAGCCGGTGCTGCGCAAGGGCAGCGATCTGTTCCTGATGATGTCGACCTCCGGCACCACGGGTCTGCCGAAGGGCGTGCCGGTGCCGCTGTCGGCGCTGCCGGCGTTCTATTCCTATATGCGCGACGCGGTTGATCTGCGTCCGGACGACAAGTTCTGGAACATCGCCGATCCGGGCTGGGCCTATGGCCTGTACTACGCCGTCACCGGTCCGCTGCTGCTCGGCCACACCACCACATTCTATGAGGGCGCGTTCACGGCCGAGAGCACCTATTCGATCATCAAGCGCCACGGCATCACCAATCTCGCCGGCGCCCCGACTGCTTACCGGCTGCTGATCGCCGCCGGTCCGGAAGCCGCCGCCGGCGTCAAGGGCCAGCTGCGCGTGGTCAGCAGCGCCGGTGAGCCGCTCAATCCGGAAGTGATCCGCTGGTTCGCCGAGCATCTCGCCGTGCCGATCCACGATCATTACGGCCAGACCGAGCTGGGCATGGCGGTCAACAACCACCACGGCCTGCGCCATGCCGTGCGTCCGGGCTCGGCCGGCTTTGCGATGCCGGGCTTCCGCGTCGCGGTGCTCGACGACGAGAATCGCGAATTGCCGGCCAATGTGCCGGGCGTGCTCGCGGTCGATCTCAACCGTTCGCCGCTGATGTGGTTCACCGGCTATTGGCAGCAGGAAACCCCGGCGATCGCCGGCGGTTACTACCGCACCGGCGACACCGTCGAACTCGAAGCCGATGGCTCGGTGAGCTTCGTCGGCCGCGCCGACGACGTCATCACCTCGTCCGGCTATCGCATCGGCCCGTTCGACGTCGAAAGCGCGCTGATCGAGCACCCGGCGGTGATCGAGGCGGCGGTGATCGGCAAGCCCGATCCGGAGCGCACCGAAATCGTCAAGGCCTATGTGGTGCTGGCGTCCGACTATCAGGGCAGCGAGCAGCTCGCCGAAGAGCTGCGCCAATACGTCAAGAAGCGGCTGTCGGCGCACGCTTATCCGCGTGAGATCGAATTCCTGGAGCAGCTCCCGAAGACGCCGAGCGGCAAGCTGCAGCGCTTCGTGCTGCGCAAGCGCGAGGTCGATCAGACCTCCTCGTCGTCGTCGCACTGAACCCGCAACAACGCATTCAAGAAACTGGACAGAACAATGAACATCAAGGATCGCGTGTTCCTGGTCACCGGCGCTGCCTCCGGGCTTGGCGCCGCCACCGCCCGCAGCCTGGTCGCCGCTGGCGCCAAGGTGGTCGGTCTCGACCTCAATCAGACCGCGGGTGCGGCGCTCGAGGCTGAACTCGGCGGCCATTTCCGCTTCCTGACCACCGACGTCACCAAGGAAGAAGACGGCCAGGCGGCGGTGAAGCTGGCGCAGGAGCTTGGTCAGCTGTCCGGCCTCGTCAACTGCGCGGGCGTTGCGCCCGGCGAGAAGGTGGTCGGCCGCAAGGGCCCGCATCAGCTCGCCAGCTTCGCGCGTGCCATCTCGATCAATCTGGTCGGCACCTTCAACATGATCCGGCTCGCCGCCGAAGCGATGATGCAGCAGCAGCCCAATGAAGAAGGCGAGCGCGGCGTGATCATCAACACCGCCTCGGTCGCGGCGTTCGACGGTCAGATCGGCCAGGCGGCCTATTCGGCCTCCAAGGGCGGCGTTGCGGCGATGACGCTGCCGGTGGCGCGCGAACTGGCGCAGCACGGCATCCGCGTCGTCACCATCGCGCCCGGCATCTTCGAGACGCCGATGATGGCCGGCATGCCGCAGGAAGTGCAGGATGCGCTCGGCAAGAGCGTGCCGTTCCCGCCGCGCCTTGGCCGTCCGTCGGAATATGCGGGCCTTGTGCAGCACATCATCGCCAATACCATGTTGAATGGCGAGGTGATCCGCCTCGACGGCGCGCTGCGCATGGCCGCGCGCTGACAATAACGCTTCAACCAAGCCAATAGCTCACGTCCCGGGAGGACTTCCATGATCCACGACCCCGTTGTCATCGTTGGTTCCGCGCGCACGCCGATGGGCGGTTTCCAGGGTGACCTCAAGGACGCCACCGCCGCGCAGCTCGGCGCCACCGCCATCAAGGCGGCCGTCGAGCGCGCCGGCATTGCCGCTGACGCGGTCGAGGAAGTGGTGTTCGGCTGCGTGCTGCCCGCCGGGCAAGGTCAGGCTCCGGCGCGTCAGGCGTCGCTCGGCGCCGGCCTGTCGCTGGCGGCCGGCTGCACCACCGTCAACAAGATGTGCGGCTCGGGCATGAAGGCCGCGATGCTGGCCCATGATCTGTTGATCGCCGACAGCGCCAAGGTGGCGGTGGCCGGCGGCATGGAGAGCATGACCAACGCGCCCTATCTGCTCGATCGCGCGCGCGGCGGCTATCGCATGGGCCATGGCCGCGTCATGGACCACATGTTCCTCGACGGCCTGGAAGACGCCTATGACAAGGGCCGGCTGATGGGCACCTTCGCCGAGGATTGCGCGCAAAACTATCAGTTCACCCGCGAGGTGCAGGACAACTTTGCGATCGCCTCGCTGACCCGCGCTCAGAACGCCATCAAGGACGGCTCATTCGCCGGCGAAGTGGTGCCGGTGGTGGTCAAGTCCGGCAAGAGCGAGATCACGGTGACGATCGACGAGCAGCCGCTCAAGGCCAAGCTCGACAAGATCCCGACGCTGCGCCCGGCGTTCCGCGACGGCGGCACCGTGACCGCGGCCAACTCCTCGTCGATCTCGGACGGTGCCGCGGCGCTGGTGCTGATGCGTCGTTCGGAGGCGGAGAAGCGCGGCCTCACGCCGCTCGCTGCGATCGTCGGCCACGCCACCCACGCCCATGAGCCGAACCTGTTCGCGACCGCGCCGGTCGGCGCGATCCGCAAGGTCGCCGAGCGCACCGGCTGGAATCTCGCCGATGTCGATCTGTTCGAGGTCAATGAGGCGTTCGCGGTGGTGGCGCTGGCGGCGATGCACGATCTCGATCTGCCGCATGACAAGGTCAATGTGCATGGCGGCGCCTGCGCGCTCGGCCATCCGATCGGCGCTTCCGGCGCCCGCGTGCTGGTGACGCTGCTGGCGGCGCTGCAGAAGTATGATCTCAAGCGCGGCGTGGCTTCGCTGTGCATCGGCGGCGGCGAAGCCACCGCGGTCGCGATCGAACGGCTGTCCTGAGGCGTGAGCGAGCTATGATCCTCAACGAGATCCAGACTCAGATCCGCGACACCGCGCGCGATTTCGCGCGCGAGCGTCTGGCGCCGACTGCGGCGGCGCGCGACGCCGCCCATGCGTTCCCGAAGGACGAGCTGGCCGAAATGGGCCAGCTCGGTTTCCTCGGCATGCTGGTGCCGGAAACCTATGGCGGCGTCGATGCCGGCATGGTGGCCTATACGCTGGCGCTCGAAGAGATCGCCGTCGGTGACGGTGCCTGCTCGACCATCATGAGCGTGCACACTTCGGTCGGCTGCATGCCGATCCTGAAGTTCGGCACCGAGGCGCAGAAGGAACGTTTTCTGCCCAAACTCGCCAGCGGCGAGTGGATCGGCGGTTTTGCGCTCACTGAACCGCAGGCCGGCTCCGACGCCTCCAACCTGCGCACCACCGCCAAGCGCGATGGCGATCACTACGTCATCAACGGCGCCAAGCAGTTCATCACCTCGGGCAAGAACGGCCAGGTGATCATCGTGTTTGCGGTCACCGATCCTGCGGCCGGCAAGAAGGGCATCAGCGCCTTCATCGTGCCGACCGATACGCCCGGTTACGAAGTGGTGCGGGTCGAGGAAAAGCTCGGACAGCACGCCTCCGACACCTGCCAGCTCGCCTTCAACGACATGCGCATTCCGGCCGAGCTGCGGCTCGGTGCCGAGGGCGAAGGCTTGAAGATCGCGCTGTCCAATTTGGAAGGCGGCCGGATCGGCATTGCCTCGCAGTCGGTCGGCATGGCGCGGGCGGCGTTCGAGGCGGCGCGCGACTATGCGCGCGAGCGCGTCACTTTCGGCAAGCCGATCATCGAGCATCAAGCGGTCGCGTTCCGGCTTGCTGATATGGCGACCCGGATCGCCGCGGCCCGGCAGATGGTGCTGTACGCCGCCAGCCTGCGCGAAGCCGGGCTGCCTTGCCTGAAGGAAGCGTCGATGGCGAAACTGTTCGCCTCGGAAACGGCTGAAGCGGTGTGTTCGGCGGCGATCCAAACGCTGGGCGGCTATGGCTACCTCAAGGATTTTCCGGTCGAGCGCATCTATCGCGACGTGCGCGTCTGCCAGATCTATGAGGGCACCAGCGACGTGCAGCGCATCGTGATCGCCCGCGACCTGTAAGCGATACGCTTTCACTGAATGACGAGGCGGTTCTGACGGCGTCAGGACCGCCTTTGTCGTTTTGGGCTGATCAATCGGTTTTGGTTGGGTGCGGCAATTCCGCGCAACTGATCAGAGCTGTGTCGGGGTCTGATATTCCGCTTCATGGAAGGCGTTGCGGCGGGTACTAACAGCGGGGCATGCTTGCTGCCGGCTGCTGATATCTGCTGCTGGCGTGCTGCTCGCCAGGGGAACTGATCATGTGCCGCTCAGTTCCCGCGATCAGCGACTTTCGTGCAGACGATAAGGCTACCTGCGCCACCGGAATTTTTGTTCCTGAACAATGCGATGTTAGCACTCTCTCACTACCCAGGCGGCCGGGAGAACTCTGACATGCTGAAAATAAAGAAAATTCTTGTCGCCAACCGTTCCGAAATCGCGATCCGCGTATTCCGCGCTGCGAACGAACTCGGGTTACAAACGGTCGCGGTGTTCGCCGAAGAAGACAAGCTGGCGCTGCATCGCTTCAAGGCCGACGAAGCCTATCAGGTCGGCAAGGGGCTAGGGCCGATCGAGGCCTATCTGTCGATTCCCGAAATTATTCGCGTCGCCAAACTGTCCGGTTCGGACGCCATTCATCCCGGCTACGGTTTTCTGTCAGAGAGCCCCGAATTCGCCGATGCCTGCGCGGAAGCCGGCATTACTTTCATCGGCCCGTCCTCGGACACCATGCGCCGGCTCGGCAACAAGGTCGCCGCGCGCAATCTGGCGATCTCGGTCGGCGTGCCGGTGATGCCGGCCACCGATCCGCTGCCGGACGATCTTGAGACCATCAAGAAGCTGGCCGCCGAGATCGGCTATCCGGTGATGCTGAAGGCGTCCTGGGGCGGCGGTGGCCGCGGCATGCGCGTGATCCGCGACGAAGCGCAACTGGTGAACGACGTGATCGTCGCCAAGCGCGAGGCCAAGGCCGCTTTCGGCAAGGACGAGGTCTATCTCGAAAAGCTGGTGGAACGCGCCCGCCATGTCGAGGTGCAGATCCTCGGCGACAAGCATGGCAATGTCGTGCATCTGTTCGAGCGCGACTGTTCGGTGCAGCGCCGCCATCAGAAGGTGGTCGAGCGCGCGCCGGCACCTTATCTCACCGAAGCGCAGCGCCAGGAATTGTGCGGCTATGCGGTGGCAATCGCCAAGGCCACCAACTACGTCGCCGCCGGCACTGTCGAATTCCTGATGGATGCCGACACCGGCAAATTCTACTTCATCGAAGTCAATCCGCGCATCCAGGTCGAGCATACCGTGACCGAGCAGGTCACCGGCATCGACATCGTCAAGGCGCAGATTCACATCATCGAAGGCGAGACCATCGGCCGCCCCGGCTCCGGCGTGCCGGCGCAGGGCGATGTCCGGCTCTACGGCCATGCTTTGCAGTGCCGCATCACCACCGAAGATCCGGAAAACAAATTCGTGCCGGACTATGGCCGCATCACCGCCTATCGCGGCGCGATGGGCTTTGGCATCCGGCTCGATGGCGGCACCGCTTACTCCGGCGCGGTGATCACCCGGTTCTACGATCCGCTGCTGGAAAAGGTCACCGCCTGGGGTACCACGCCTGAGGAGACCATCGCGCGCATGGACCGCGCGCTGCGCGAGTTCCGGATTCGCGGCGTGGCCACCAACCTCGCCTTCCTGGAGCAGGTGATCTCGCACCCGAAATTCCGCGATAACAGCTACACCACGCGCTTCATCGACGAGACCCCGGAGCTGACCCGCGGCCAGCGTCGCCGCGACCGCGCCACCAAGCTGTTGTCGTTCATCGCGGACGTCACCGTGAATGGTCATCCCGAAGTGCGCGGCCGCGCCGTGCCGCCCAAGGATGCGCCAAAGCCGGTGGCGCCGGTGTTCGATGCGCCGATCGTGCCCGGCACCAAGCAGATTCTCGATGAGCGCGGCCCCAAGGGCCTGGCCGACTGGATGCTCAACGAGAAGCGCATTCTCATCACCGACACTACCATGCGCGACGGCCACCAGTCGCTACTCGCCACCCGCATGCGCAGCCACGACATCGTCGCGGCGGCGGAATCCTATGCGCGCGGCCTGCCGCAACTGTTCTCGCTGGAATGCTGGGGCGGCGCCACCTTTGACGTGGCGATGCGCTTCCTCACCGAAGATCCGTGGGAGCGTCTGGCGCAGATCCGCGAAAAAGTGCCGAACATCCTGCTGCAGATGCTGCTGCGCGGCGCCAATGGCGTGGGCTATGCCAACTATCCGGACAATGTGGTGCGGTTCTTCGTGCGCGAAGCGGCGAAGGGTGGCGTCGACGTGTTCCGGATCTTCGACGCGCTCAACTGGATGGAGAACATCCGGCCGGCGATTGATGCGGTCGCCAGCGAGAACAAGATCGCCGAAGCCTCGGTGTGCTACACCGGCGACATTCTCGATCCGGATCGCGCCAAATATTCGCTGAAATACTATGTCGATCTCGCCAAGGAAATGGAGCGCGCCGGTGCCCATGTGCTCGGCGTCAAGGATATGGCCGGGCTGCTCAAGCCGCCGGCCGCCAAGGTGCTGTTCAAGGCGCTGCGTGAAGAAATCCAGATCCCGATTCACTTCCACACCCACGACACCTCGGGCATTGCCGCGGCGTCGGTGCTGGCGGCGGTGGAAGCTGGGGTCGATGCGGTCGATGCCGCGATGGACGCGCTGTCCGGCCTGACCTCGCAGCCCTGCCTCGGCTCGATTGTGCAGGCGCTGCGCGGCACCGAGCGCGATTCCGGGCTCGATCCGGCGGTGATCCGGCAGTTGTCGTTCTATTGGGAGGCGGTGCGCACCCAGTACCGTGCCTTCGAGAGCGATCTGCGCTCGGGCGCCTCGGAAGTGTACTTGCACGAAATGCCGGGCGGCCAGTTCACCAATCTCAAGGAACAGGCGCGCGCGCTCGGCTTGGAAACCCGCTGGCACGAGGTCGCGCAGACCTATGCCGACGTCAACCGGCTGTTCGGCGACATCGTCAAGGTGACGCCGACCTCCAAGGTGGTTGGCGACATGGCGCTGGCCATGGTGGCGGCTGGCATCACCATCAAGGATGTCGAAGACCCGGCCAAGGACGTCGCGTTCCCGGATTCGGTGGTGCAACTGTTCCGCGGCGATCTCGGGCAGCCGCCGGGCGGCTGGCCGAAGGCGCTGCAGGCCAAGATCCTCAAGGGCCAGCCGGCCTATACCGACCGCCCCGGTGCCAAGATGGCGCCGGCCGATCTCGAAGCGGTGCGCGCCGAACTCGCCAAGAAGACCGGCAAGGACGCCGCCGCGGTCAGCGATGCCGATCTGGCGTCCTATCTGATGTATCCCAAGGTGTTCACCGACTACGCGCGGATGCAGGAGCAGTACGGCCCGACGGCGGCGCTGCCGACCCCGATCTATTTTTACGGGGTGCAGCCGGGCGACGAGATCGCGATCGAGATCGAAAAGGGTAAGACCTTGGTGGTGCTGGCCCAGGCGATCGGCGAGACCGACGACACCGGCCAGGTCAAGGTGTTCTTCGAGCTCAACGGCCAGCCGCGCATTGCCAAGGTGCCGAACCGCTCCGCCACGGCCAAGATCGTGGCGCGCCGCAAGGCCGAGGAAGGCAACGCTGCCCATGTCGCCGCGCCGATGCCCGGCGTGGTCGCGACCGTGGCGGTGCAGGCCGGCCAAGACGTCAAGGCCGGCGACGTGCTGCTGTCGATCGAGGCGATGAAGATGGAAACCGCGCTGCATGCCGAGCGCGACGGTAAAATCGCCGAAGTGCTGGTGTCGGCCGGCTCGCCGATCGACGCCAAGGACCTGCTGATCGTTTACGGTTGATATCAGCCGCGTCCCCCGGCCGCCGGGGGACGCTGCCTCTGCTCCCAGGGACCAAGCCGGCCGCGCCGAGAGTGCCGGTGCGCGGCATTGGCGTTGATTGCCGCGGCTGTGACTCCGTCACAGAGCCGCGCGCCATCCTGGCTTAAGCCCCCTGATGATGCTGCATATGCGCCTCGCGGCCGCTGCAAGGGCGGTGGGGTCCCGGCCTGCGTCGGCCGGGCCGCGAGCTGCTGAGCGCCGCAAACCCGCCAAGGAGTAATATTGGATGGCTGCCAAAACGATCTCGCCGCAGGAAGCGCACCGCATGATCGCTGACGGCGCCGTGCTGGTCGACGTGCGCCAGCCGCAAGAAATCGACCGGGAGATGATCGAAGGGGCGATTGCGGCTCCGCTTTCAAGCCTGCGCGCGGCGGATCTCGAAGCGGCACGCGATCGCAAGGCGATCTTCTTCTGCCATTCCGGCGCGCGTACGCGGATGCTGGCCGGGCAGATCGAAGCCAAAGCGTCCGGCATCTGTGAGCCCTATTATCTGGCGGGTGGCATCGTGGCCTGGCGCCGCGCCGGACTGCCGACGGTCGCCGTCCCGCGGCCGCCCGGATTGCTGGCGAGATTGTTCGGACAATAGGCTGCGCCGCGTCGCCATGGCAGTTTCGCGCGCAGTAGGCCAGTCCGCGTCGAGAAGGCGCGTCAGAACTGAAGCTCTCGCAGGAGCGTGACCATGGATCAACTGATCGTCTGTCCTCATTGTGGTGCCACCAATCGATTGCCGGACGGGCGCCCGGCCAGTGCGGCCAAATGCGGCAAATGCGGTGTGGCGTTGTTCGGCGGCCATCCCGCCGATGTCAGCGCTGCGATCTTCTCCCGGCACATCGAGCGCAGCACGATTCCGGTGCTGGTCGATGTTTGGGCGCCCTGGTGTGCGCCGTGCCGGATGATGGCGCCGGCCTTTGCCGCCGCCGCGGCCGAGCTTGAACCGCAGGTGCGGCTCGTGAAACTCAACTCCGATGTCGAACAGGCGGTGGCGGCGCAGCTTGGCATCAGCGGCATTCCGACCTTGCTGCTGTTTCGCGGCGGCCGCGAGATCGCCCGCCAGTCCGGCGCGATGTCGGCGAGGCAGATCGTGCAATGGACCAAGCAGCATCTTTAGCGCTCAAGCTTCTCGCGCTTAGGCTCTGATGCAAGCATGTTGTTGTATCGATGCGTCATGGCCGGGCTCGTCCCGGCCATCTACGTCTTCGAACTTGGTTGGTCTACAAGACGTGGATGCCCGCGACAAAGCGCGGGCATGACGTGTCACCATTGAGCGCCGTCAGAAATCAGAGCTACAACTACTTCGATTGAAGAACCTATCGCGACCGGACCCTGCATCGCGCTGCTACTGATAAGCGCCGACGATGTCCGACACCGCGCGTTCGAGCTGTTTGGCGCTGGCGCATTGCCGCACCAGATTGCAGAACGGCGCGTAGCGCGGCATCTCGGAATCGCCCCAACCCCAGGCCATCCGGCCTTCGGGATTGAGCCACACCAGCCGCTTGGCGCGCTCGCCGATCCGGCGCACGATGTCAGCGCGCGGCTCGAGCTTGTTGGTGCGGGCATCGCCCAAGATGATCACCGTGGTCTTCGGCGTCACGATGCTCAGCCAGCCTTTTTCAAAATCCTGCAGCGAGCGGCCGTAATCCGATGAGCCAAAACCGACTTGGCTCATGATCTCGGCCATCGCCGCGGCCGGCTCCTGCCGCTCGAGAATGTCGCTGACTTCGATCAGATGGCCGGAGAACGCGAATGAGCGCACCTCGTCCACCACCTCATGCAGGCTGTGAATCAGCAGCAGGAAGAAATCCGAGACCTGCGCCACCGAACCGCTGACATCGCACAGCGCCACGATCTGCGGCCGGTCGCGATGGCGGCGCTTCCAGGCGGTGAGGAACGGCACGCCGCCCCAGGCGGCGTTGCGGCGCAGCGTCTTGCGCACGTCGAGATGGCCGCGGCGCTGCCGCTTGCGCGGCTTGCTGTAGCGCTCGCGCAGCCGGCGCGCGATCGCGCGGATCAAAAGCTGCATCTCCTCGACCTGGCGCCGGTCGAGCCGCGCCAGCGGCGCGTTGCGCAGGATTTCGTGGCGCAGATTTTCCGCTTCCTCGCGGCCATAGAGCAGCAGCGCTTGCGAGACCCTATCGCGGACATTGTCGCGCAGCCCGTCGAGCGCGCTGGCAAGCCGTTCGGCGTCGGCCGGATGGCTGGTGGTCAGCCGGCTGAGATCATCGCGCAGCCGCTCGACGCCGAGCGCATCGAGGATGCGTTTGGAATAAAGCCCGCGCTGGGTGAAGTAGCGGATTTCGGGCAATGACGCGGCACTGGCGGCGTTGGCCAGCGCTGCGGCGAGCGCATTGCGATCCTGGCTGAGCAGCATGGCGGATAGTTCGCCGAGCCCTTGCGACATCGCGCCGGCACCGCCGGCGCCCGCATTGCCGGGTGCGCCAGCCGCCGCGGCTGGTTCTGCTGCCGCATCGGGCGATGCTGCCTCGTCTGCCTCAAGCGCTTGATTGTCGTTGTCCTGCGCGGACGGCAGCCCGGCATGGCTGAAGAACAGATCGAAACAGTCGGCGAGCGCCTGTTTTTCATCCTGGCTTTTCGCCAGCGTCAGCAGCAGCGCGTCGCGCAGCAATTCGCGATCGGTAAAGCCGAGATCGGCGACCGCGCGCATGGCATCGATGCTTTCGGCGGGCGACACCCGCACGCCGGCGCCGCGCGCCGCCCGAAAGAAGCGATGCAGCTCGGCGCGCATCAGCCGAAAGCGCCGTCGCCGCGCGCCTTGGCGACCAGCGTCGTCACTTGCGGCAGCGCGGTTTCGATATCGGTCTCGTATTTCAAGAGCACGTTGAGCGTGTCCTTGACGGTCTGATGGTCGAGTTCGCTGGCTTGCAGCAGCACCAGCACCCGCGCCCAATCGACGGTCTCGCTGACCGACGGCAGCTTTTTCAGATCAAGCGTGCGCAGCTGATTGATGAACGACACCAGTTGCGCGCGCAGCGCCTTGGAGGCGCCGGGCACCCGGCTTTCGACAATGCGTTCTTCCAGCTTCTGCTCGGGGAAGCCGATATGCAGATGCAGGCAGCGCCGCTTCAGCGCGTCGGACAGATCGCGCTCGCCATTCGAGGTCAGCAGCACCAGCGGTTTGACGGCCGCCGATATCGTGCCGAGTTCGGGAATGCTGACCTGATAGTCCGACAGGATTTCCATCAGCAGCGATTCAAATTCGGCGTCGGCCTTGTCTATTTCATCGACCAGCAGCACGCAGCCATCCTGCTGTTGCAAGGCTTGCAGCAGCGGCCGCGGCTCAACAAATTCCTTGGAGAAGAACACGTCGCCGAAATCATGCAGCCGATTCAGCGCCGCCGCCAGCGTTTCCGCGCCGCCCAGCACTTCGCCGAGCTTGTCCTTCAGAATCTGGGTGTAGAGCAGCTGCTTGGCGTATTTCCACTCATAGAGTGCCTTGGCCTCATCGAGTCCTTCATAGCACTGCATGCGCAGCATCTTCAGGCCGCGCCACTGCGCCAATGCCTTGGCCAGTTCGGTCTTGCCGACGCCGGCCGGGCCTTCCACCAGGATCGGCTTTTCGATGCGCTCGGCGAGATAGATCGCGGTGGCGATCTGCCGGCTGGCGATATAGCCGACCGAAGCCAGCCCCGCGGTCACCGCGGCGACGGCGTCGCTGGAAGGAAGTTGATGCGTCACTGCTGTTCACTCCATAGCGATTGGCCGAGGCTGATCTGGCGCAGCCGTCGTGGCTCGCGCGCGATGCCGGCGAGGAGATCAAAGGCGGCCAGCTTGCGTTCCAGCGCGCTGTCGGTCGGCTGCGCGGCGAGCAGGGTGCGAAGCTCGGCGGTGATGGTGCGCGCAAGATCGCGCACGCCGATCAGCCGCGCCGGTACGGGAGGCTCGTGATGGTCGAGCGCCTGCACCGCCTGTTGGCTCGCGGCATCGATCAGCGACACCAAGCCCGCCAGCCGTCCCAGCGCCAGCGCGTCGTCATCGCCGCGCGGACTGCGCTCTGCCGCTAACCGCAGCAGCCAGGTCAAAAAGCCCGCCGTGCCGGAGGTCGCGATCGTGTCTTCAAGATCGCGAAACGGCAGCGCCATCACCGGATAGGCCTCGGCCATGGTGCCGATCCGCGCGCTCGATGGCAGCAGGCAATCATCAAAGTTCAGCTCGCCATGGCTCGCCGGCGCCAGCACATCGAGTGACGGCATCGGCGTCACCGTCAGCCCCGGCGTGCCGCGCGGCACCGCGAACAGCCCATAGCGCTTGCGGCCGTCATCAATCGCGATGATCGCCAGCACCAGAAACAGATCGGCAACCGGGCCATTGGTGATGAACGCTTTGCGGCCGCGCAGCCGCACGCCATCGGCAGTGATCTCGGCGCTGGTTTGCAGATGTTTGGGATGGGCGCCGGCGCCGGGCTCGGAGATCGCAATCGCCGCCCAATGCTGGCCGGCGGCGATGCGCGGCAGCCATTGGTCGCGCTGCGCTTGGTCCGCAAAGCCGCCGATGAAAAACCGCGCCGTCAATTGCCGGGCGCTGAACGCCATCGCAAGGCCCAGTTCGCCGGTGGCGGCGGCAATGGCATGATCGGCGATCGCGATCGCCTGATAGCTGTCGAGCGCGGCATGGGTGCCGGGCAGGCCGATCGCGAACAGCCCGGCTTCGGCCATCAATGCGAACGGATCGGCGCCGCTGTCCTGTGATCGCCGCTGTTGCCACGCCGCGATCCGTTCGGCGACCGCCTGTTCAGCGACAGCCTGTTCTGTGTCGTGTCGCATCGATCGACGACCGCTGTTGTGCCGCAGCTCTTGTGCCGAAGCGTTTCCCCGCTTCGATTTGTAGCGGCCCAATGCCGACGCTGCGAGTGCTTTCTGTCATTTCGCGCGGCGGAACGAGGAGCGCGACGGCGCGCCACTCAGCTCAGACGACGCTTGGTGCAGGCGGATCGAACACGTCGCGCAGTTCGCCGCGCTGCGCCAGTTCGGCGACCGCCACCCATAGCTCCGGAAGCGACGGGGTCGGCGTCTGGGCAAAACTGCTGAGGACTCGCGCCGGGCTGCCGCCCATCACCGCGACCCGGTCGGCGATCGCGGCGGTTTCCGCCAGATCATGCGTCACGAACAACGCCGCTGTATTCTGCGCGCGGCACAAATCGCGGGTCAGCGCCTGCAATTGCCGGCGCAGCGGGAAATCGAGCGCCGCGAACGGCTCGTCCATCAACACCAGTTCCGGCTTGACGATCAGCGCGCGCGCGATCGCGACCCGCGATTGCATGCCGCCCGATAGCTGCGCGGGATATTTGCCGAAATCACGCGGCTCAAAGCCGAGCCGCGTCAGCCACAGCGCGGCCTCGGCGCGGCGCTTGCGGCGTGAGCGCTCCAGCGGATCGAGCGCCATTGCGACATTGTCGAGCGCGCTGCTCCAGGGCAGCAGCCGTGGCTCCTGAAACACGTAGCTGGTGCGGCGGAAGCTGTTGACGATGGTGCCGCTATTTGGCCGCAGCAATTCGGCGGCGAGCCGCAGCACGGTGGTCTTGCCGATCCCGGAGCGGCCGAGCAACACGGTGATTTCGCCGGGATTGATGGTGAGGTCGAAACGATCGAGCAGCAGGCGGCCGCCGAGCGTGATCGCGATGTTGGACAGCGTCAGCATCGTCGCTCAGTCGCAGCGGGCGGCGCGGCGCAGCGTGCCGGTTGTTCAATCAGTGCTGAAGGCGAGGCCGGCTGCGCGCGCTGCAGCCAGTGGCGCAGCGAGCCCAAGCTGATCTTATCGACCACCAGCACCAGACACGCCACCAGCGCGATCCAGGCCATCGCTTCGGCAAGATCGAGATGGGCGCGCGCCTCGGCGAACCGGCCGCCGATTCCGGAGCCGTCGCCAAGCACTTCGGCGGTCAGCGCCACTTTCCAGGAAATCGCGATCGCGGTGGTCAGCGCCGGCGCCAGCACGGTCGCAAGGCCGGGCAGCGTTATTCGGAACAGGCGGCTTCGCCATGGCAGGCGAAACACGGTGGCCATTTCGGCCAAGAGCGGATCGCGCGCGCGGTAGCCTTGCAGCGTCGCCGCAAAGATCACCGGCATGGTGGTGATCGCCACCGTGATCAGCGCGCCCAAGCCGCCGACGCCGAACCACAGAAACGACAGCACCACCCAGACGATCGGCGGAATCGCCAAAATGATCGAAGCGATCGGCGCCAGCGCCGCGCCGAGCGGCACGATCAGCCCGCCAGCGAGGCCGAGCGCGAAGCCGGTGCTGATGCCGAGCAGCACGCCGCCAACCGCGTGTAGCAGTGTCGAGCTTAGTGCGTTGATCAGGGTGCCCGACGCCGCGATCCGCTGCAGCGCTGCCGCGGTGTCGGCAAGGCTCGGCATCACCAGCGCGCCATAGGCGTGGTGAACCAGCGCCCACACCATCAGCAGCGCCGCGATGCCAAGTGTGGGCCAGATCAGCGCCGCAGCTCGCCTGCGCCAGCCGGTCATCACAGATCGAGATAGAAATCGTCGGACGGCAGCTTGCCGCCGAGCGCGCCCGGCTCGATCTCAAGCAGCGTCTGGTAGAATTCCTGTAGCTCGGCCTGCGCCGCCTTGGCGGACACAAGGTCGACATGCAGGAACGGAAGCGCCTTCTCGAACACGGGCGCGCGCATTTCCATGCGGCTTTCCGCGAGCTTGGCGGCGGCCGCGGGATTGCCGATCACCTGCTGCTTGGCAGCGGGCAAACCGGCGCGCAGTGCCGCTATTAGTTCCGGCGCTTCGTCGAGCAGGCTGGCATGCAGCGCGATGCCGGCCATCGGAATGCGCGCCTGGCCCTTGTGCCGGCCCCAGATCGTGTTGAGCTCAAAGGCGCGGCGCAGGTTGCGGCCTTCCTTGGCGGCCATCATCATCGCCGCGGTCGCGGGCGGTTCAGAGAGCACGGCGGTGGTGGCGCGGCCGGCTGCCAAGAGATGCGCGGCCTCGATCGAGGTCTGCACATAGCTGAGCTGAATGTCCTTGTCGGGATCGAGCCCTTCCATCTTGGCGATCGCGCGGAAGGTGAGATCGGGCATGTCGTGGCGGAAGAAGCCGAGCACCGGCTTGCCGGCGAGATCGCGGAAATCCTGAATGCTGTCGTCGCTGGTGATGATCGACAGATGGCCCATGCCGAGCAGGCACAGCATGCGCAGCGGCAGGCCGCGATTGGCGAGATTGGCCGGCACATGGCTCGGCGTCGAGAACAGCTTGGTCTTGCCCGACACGATGCCGGCACGCAGCTCGTCGGTGGTGCGCCACAGCCGGAAGCTGGCGCCGGGCGCCGCTGCGGCGAGTGCGCCGGATTCCAACAGCTGCGCCAGCACCACGGTCGAGCCATTCGGCGCGCCGAGAATTTCCAGGCCGGGTTGCGGCGCGGCCGCCGCGAACGGCGGCAGCAGCGGTGACAGGCCGAGGGCGCCCAATCCGGCGAGCGCGGTGCGGCGAGACAGCGTGTGGTTCATGATGAGTCCTGATCCATGATGGTCGTTGCGACAGGGGGCTGCCCGCGACGAAACGATCCGAGATTCCGTTTGGCAGAAAACCCGCATCCTTCATTGCGAGCGAAGCGAAGCAATCCAGCGCAATCGCGTGCGCTTACCGCTAGCAGGTGTTGCAAGCGTCGTGCCCAGCGGCGCGGCCTTAATGTCGCAGCCGCGGGCGGTATGATGACGGGGTGACTGTCTCCCATCGTAGCGATCTATTCAGTGAAACATAACGCTCGCCGCGTGGCTGTCCAGCGGCGCCGATGTCGCGTCGTATCAGCTAATCGTGTATCGGCTGGTTACAGCGCGGGCGCGGGTTGCCCGAGAAAACGGCAGATCAATTCGATCGTGTGCTGCGGCTGATCGTGATGCAGCCAGTGGCCGGCGTTGCTGATGGTTTCGACATGCGCGTTGTGGAAGTAACGGGTGATGCCAGCGGCGGCCGGGTCGCCGAGCGCGCTATCGGCGCCGCGCAGCAGCAAAGTCGGGCAACTGATCTTTGTCCAGAACTCGATATAGTCCTGCGGCCACAGCCGATGCGGCGCCATCACGCGCTGACAGGGATCGAATTTCCAACCATAGCGGCCATCGTCATGGAGCCTGGTGCCATGCTTGGCGAGATGGTCGGCCAGCTCGGGCGCCAGGCGTGGATTGCGCAGCCGCAGCTGCGCGGCGGCATCGGCAAGGGTCGCAAAGCGGCGCGGCGTGCGTTGTTCCAGCCGCTCGAGATCGCTGACCCATTTGCCGAGCCGCTCTGGCGCCGGCGTGCGCGCCGTGCTCGGCAGCACGGTGATGCCGTCGATGATCACCAGCTTTGCCACGCCCGCTGGAAACGCACCGGCATAGACCGACGCCACCATGCCGCCCATCGAATGGCCGATCAGCGTCAGCGGCGCGTCGCCGAGCTGCTGCGCCAGGCGGCGCAGATCGTAGACATATTCCGGCAGGCTGTAGCTGCCGCCTCTGGTCCAGTCGGAATCGCCATGGCCGCGCAGATCGGGCGCCAGCACGTGATAATGCGGCTGCAGCGCGGTGGCGATCCGGTCCCAGCTACGGCCATGGTCGCGGCCACCATGCGCCAGCAACAGCGGCGGCGCGCCGTCATTGCCCCAATCGGCATAGTGCAGATTGAGGCCGTGCGATTGATAGAAGCGGCTTTCTGGAACGGACATGGCTCGATAGGGGCTGGCGGCCTTTTGGCCTGATGGGTTGCGCCGATGCTGACATGCCGGCGCCGCCGCCGCTACCTCCGCCTACGCCTGCACTTCCATCGGCACTTGGCCTTTGGTGCCGCTGTCGCGCATCGAAGCCTCCCTGAAGGGGGATTCGATCACCGAATTGTTGAACATGCACAGCAATGACGGGGAGGGGGATCGCAGAGATCAATGGAACGTGCGTGTAGCCAAGTGAGCCGCATTGTGAGGCGCATTTTTCCCTCCCCCCGCGAAGCGGTGGGGAGGGTGGCCGGCCGTAAGGCCGGTCGGGTGGGGGGCGATTGAAGTGAAGTTGCTCTGTCGTTGAGCTTGGCCGAGACCGATCACATTGCTGTCCGCAATGCCTAAGGTGCTGGCCGGATGCCCCCACCCGGCCGACCCATTGGCATCGGGTCGGCCACCCTCCCCACAAGGGGGGAGGGACAAGCGCGTCTTGAACGCCCCTGCTTTGGCCGGCGCAGGCTCTGCCTGCGGCACCAACAGCCCGCCCCGTGTCCTCACCAGTTCGCCACCCGCCCACCCGCGGTGACGTTTTGTAAACTATACTAAACCGTTCAGTTTTATTGCGCTGGCGCCAGCAACGGGCTACAAGCAGCGATCGACGACCGCAGCGGAGCGCAACATGGCCCGGCCCAATAAATGCGATGCCACTGAATTGTCTGGCGAAAACCGGAAATACCGGCAGATTCTGGAAGCGGCGCGCACCCTGTTTGTCGAGCTCGGCTTCGACGCCACCAGCATGGATATGATCGCCCGGCAGGCCGGCGTCTCCAAGGCGACGCTCTATGTGCACTTCGCCAGCAAGGACGATCTGCTGGTGACGCTGGTCGATGAGGAATGCCGAAGGCTCGGCCCGCAGGCGCTGTGGCAGCCGCAAGACGGCCCGCTCGATCTCGAACAGGCGCTGTCGGCCATCGCGGAGAGCTACACCGCGTTCTTCCTGGATGATCGCGGCCTTGGCATGCATCGGTTGATCATGACCACCGCGCCGCGCTTTCCCAAACTCGCCGAAGTGTTTCTGGCCGCTGGCCCGCGGCGCTGCGAACAGGAAGTCGAGGGTTTTCTGAAGCTCGCCGTCGCGCGCGGCGCATTGGTGATCCCGAATATTGCGCTCGCCGCCACCCAGTTTCTCAGCCTGGTGCAGGGCCGCATGCATCTGCGCTGGGAATTGTCGCTGAACCCGCCGACACGCGCGGAATATCAGGCGCTGATCGAGGGCGGCATCCGGGTGTTTGTGGCCGCGTACCGACCGACGGAGGCGCCGCCGGGCCGGCCGGTCGACCTTGCCGCTGTTTGAGAATTTCCTGCCTTGGCCATTTGGAATCTGCCCATGTCATCGCTCGTTCTTCGTCCCCTGGCGGTTCTCGCTGTTCTGCTGAGCGCGTCGCCCGCGCTCGCGCAAATGCCGGGCGGCGGTCCGCCCGCGGTCGGCACCATGATGGCCTCGCGCCAGACCATCACCGAAACCTCGGAAATCAATGGCCGCATCCAGGCGATCGGCCGGGTCGAACTGACCGCGCGCGTCAACGCCTATCTGCACGAGCAATTATTCGTGGAAGGCGCCGAGGTGCAGAAAGGCCAGTTGCTGTTCCGCCTCGAGCAGGGGCCATTCCAGGCCGATGTTGAAGCCAAGCGCGCCGCGGTGGCGCAGAGCGAAGCGCAGCTTGACTATGCCAATCTGGCACTGAGCCGCGCCGAACAATTGCTGAAGACCTCGGCCGGCAGCCAGAGCACCGCCGACAACGCCCGTGCCGCGCAAAAGACCGCCGCCGCGCAAGTGCGCGCCGCGCAGGCGCAATTGCGGCAGGCCGAAATCAATCTCGACTACACCGAAATCAAATCGCCGATCGATGGCCGCATCGGCCGGGTCAACATCACGCTTGGCAACGTGGTCGGCCCGGCGTCGGGGCCGCTCGCCTCGGTGGTCAGCCAGGACCCGATCTATGTCACCTTCCCGATTCCGCTAAAACGGCTGCTGCTGCTGCGGGAACAATTCGCCGATCAGGGCAGTCTGGAAGGCTTGCGCGTACAGCTCAAATTGCCGAACGGCCGGCTCTATCAGGAAACCGGCCGGCTGCAATTTGTCGATATCAGCGTGGCGCGCGACACCGACACCATCATGCTGCGCGCCGTGATCCCCAATCCGCTGCTGCCGAGCGGCGATCGCGAGCTGACCCATGATCAATTGGTGCGCGTGGTGCTGGAAAGCGCCAAGCCGCGCGAGATTCTGGCGATCCCGCGCGCCGCGGTGCTGACCGATCAGCAGGGCGATTACGTCTACGTGGTCGATGACAAGGACATCGTGCGCCAGCGCCGCGTCAAGCTCGGCCAGTCGACGCCCGACACCGCCGCGATCGTCGACGGGCTGAAAGAGGGCGAGCACATCGTGGTCGAAGGCCTGCATCGCGTGCGGCCGAACGCACCGGTGGCGCCGTCGCCGCTGCCGCCGCGCCCGACCGCTGCCAGCGTGAGGTAAGCCATGATTGCCGATACTTTTATCGACCGGCCGCGGCTCGCCGCGGTCATCGCGCTGATCACCACGCTGGTCGGCGCGCTGGCGCTGTATCGCATTCCGGTGTCGCAATTGCCGGACATCGTGCCGCCGCAGGTGCGCGTGTCCACGGTGTTTCCCGGCGCATCGGCCGAGGTGCTGGAAGCCACCGTGGCGCAGCCAATCGAAGCCAAAGTCGTTGGCGTCGACAAGATGCTCTACATGAAGAGTTCGAGCGGCAATGACGGCTCCTACACGCTCGACGTCTCGTTCGCGCTCGGCACCAATCCCGACATCAACACGGTGAACGTCAATAACCGGGTGCAGAACGCGCTGTCGCAGCTGCCGCCCGAAGTCCGCCTGCAAGGCGTCAACGTCCAGAAACGGTCGTCGTCGATGCTGCAGGTCATCAACATGTTCAGCGAGGGCGAGAAATACGACCAGCTGTTCCTGACCAATTACGGACTGATCAACGTTCTGGACGAGCTGTCGCGCGTGCCCGGCGTCGGCGAAGCGATGCTGTTCGGCCGCAACAATTATTCGATGCGGGTCTGGTTTGACATCGAGAAGATTTCGAGTCTGGGCCTCGTGCCATCCGATATCGCCGCCGCGATCGGCGCCCAGAACGTGCAGGCCCCGGTCGGCCGCATCGGCGCGCGCCCGGTGCCGAAGGATCAGCAGTTTCAGCTCAATCTGCAAACCCAGGGCCGGCTGACCAAGCCGGAGGAATTCGCCGCGATCGTGCTGCGCGCCAATCCGGATGGTTCGGTGCTGCGGGTTGGCGACGTCGCGCGCGTCGAGCTCGGGCCGCAGAATGCCGATACTTACGCGCGCTTCAACGGCAATCCGACCATCGGCATCGGCGTGTTTCTGGCGCCGGGCGCCAACGCCCTGAACACGGCGTCAGCGGTCAAGGCCAAGCTCGATCAGCTGCGGCCGCGCTTCCCGGAATCGGTGGTGGCGCGGATCGCCTATGATTCTACCGTGTTCGTTAACGACACCGTCAATGCGGTGATCTCGACGCTGCTGGAAGCGTTCGTGCTGGTGACCGCGGTGGTGTTCGTGTTTCTGGGCAGCCTGCGCGCCACGCTGATTCCGACCATCGCCGTTCCGGTCAGTCTGATCGGCACCTTTGCGGTGCTGGTGGCCCTCGGCGCCTCCGTCAACACCGTGTCGTTGCTGGCCTTGGTGCTGGCGATCGGCATCGTGGTCGATGACGCGATCGTGGTGGTCGAAAACGTCGAGCGGGTGATGGAGGAGGAGCCGGAGCTGACGCCGGCTGAGGCCACCAAGAAAGCAATGGCGCAGGTCACCGCGCCGATCATCGCGATCACGCTGGTGCTGCTGTCGGTGTTTGTGCCGATCGGCTTCCTGCCCGGCATCATGGGCGAGCTGTTCCGGCAGTTCGCGGTGACCATCAGCGCCGCGATGCTGATCTCGGCGATCAACGCGCTGACGCTGTCGCCGGCACTGTGCGCGCTGTTCCTGCGCCACAGCGGGCCGCGGCGCGGCATCATGCAATGGTTCGGCCGCCGCATCGATGGCGCCCGCGACGGCTATATCGGCGTGGTGCGGATCGCGCTGCGCCGACCGGCGCTTTCGCTGCTGGCCGTGGTGGTGTGCGGCATCGGCGTGCTCGGGCTGTCGTGGAAGACGCCGACTGGCTTCTTGCCGGAAGAAGATCAGGGCGCGTTCTTCGTCAACGTGCAATTGCCGGACGGCGCTTCGGTGGCGCGCACCGAAAAGACCGTGATCGAGGTCGAGAACATCATCCGCAAGATGCCGGAAGTGCGCGACGTGGTGTCGATCGTCGGGCTGTCGCTGCTCGACAATTACTCGGCGTCCAACAACGCCTTCATCATCGTGCAGCTCAAACCGTTCGCGGACCGCAAGGCCGCGAGCCAATCGGCGCAGGTGCTGATCGCGAAAACGTTCGGCGCGGTGCAGCAGGTCAATTCGGCGATGGTGCTGGCGTTCAACGTGCCGCCGGTGGTCGGCCTGTCCACAGCGGGTGGCTTTGAGTATCAGCTGGAATCGATCGAAGGCGCCGAACCGGCGGCGATGGGCGCGGTTACCAACGGCCTGCTCGCGGCGGCGAACCAGGACCCGAGACTGACGCGGGTGTTCAGCACCTATCGCGCCAGCGCGCCGTCGGTGTTCCTCGACATCGACCGCGAGAAGGCGCAGTCGCTCGGCGTCACCATCAATGACGTGTTCTCGGCGTTGCAGATCTCGCTCGGCGGGTTCTACATCAACAACTTCAACATGTTTGGGCGCACCTGGCAGGTCAATCTGCAAGGCGATGCCAGCGGCCGCCGCGATCTGCCGGCGCTGTGGGACATCTATGTGCGCAGTGCCAAGGGCGAGATGGTGCCGCTGCAATCGATCGCCTCGGTGCGCACCGTCACGGGGCCCGCGGTGATCACCCGCTACAACAATTATCGTGCCGTTTCGATCAACGGCTCGCCGGCGCCCGGCGTGTCGTCCGGCACCGCGATGGCGACGATGGCCGAGGTGTCGCAAAAAACGCTGCCGCCCGGCTATGCCTTTGAATGGACCGGCACGGCCTATCAGGAGCATCAGGCAGTCGGCAAAACCGGTTACATCATCGCGCTGGCGGTGATCTTCGCCTACCTGTTCCTGGTGGCGCTCTATGAAAGCTGGATCATCCCGATCCCGGTGCTGCTGTCGGTGTCGATCGCGGTGTTCGGTGCGTTTGTCGGCGTGCTGATTGCCGGCGTCACGCTCGATCTCTATGCCCAGATTGGCCTCGTGGTGCTGATCGCGCTGGCTGCCAAGAACGGCATTCTGATCGTGGAGTTCGCCAAGGAGCAACGCGAGGCGGGGCGCTCGATCAAGGAAGCCGCCGAGCAGGGCGCGAAGCTGCGGTTCCGCGCGGTGATGATGACCTCGATCGCCTTTATCCTCGGCCTGGTGCCGCTGGTGTGGGCGCACGGCGCGGCGATGCTGGCACGGCGCAATCTCAGCACGCCGGTGTTCTCCGGCATGCTGGCGGCCAGCCTGATCGGCATCATCTTCATCCCGATGCTGTACGTCGTGTTCCAACGGATGCGCGAAAACAGCGGCGAGCTGCGCTGGCTGCCGTCGATCAAGGGCCTGCGCGAGCGGTTCGCGGGCAAGGCCAAGCAGTAGCGGGCGCAATACGCTTGTGTTGCGGCAAGACGGTGCAACGCCTTCTCTGTCCCTCCTCCTTGCGGGGAGGGTGGCCGGCCCGATGCTGATCGGGCCGGACGGGTGGGGGGACGAGGAGGCGCGCAGTTTCGTTCTGCCTACCGTTTACTGCCCGACTATCGAAATGAAGCGTCGATCCGTGTGATCGGCAAAACTCCCCCCACCCCGGCGCTACGCGCCGACCCTCCCCACCGCTACGCGGGGGGAGGGATGGTGAGCGCGTTTCTCCTCACTGCTTCACGTCATCCCCGCGCTTGTCGCGGGGATCGACGTCTTCGCAGCGGTGCAGGTGCCAAGACGTGGATGGCCAAGACGTGGATGGCCAAGACGCGATTGTCCAAGACGCGGCCGGCCATGACGCGCGGCGTAGTGGATTCAATTGTCGCTGGAGTTAGTTCTGTTTGATCCGAACTAACTCAACCTTACCCAAAAATGTCGGTGGTCATGCCGGCATACCAGCCGGTGGCTTCGCGCGCCTGCTTGGCGCGCAGCTCGGCGCTTTCGTCGAGCTGTGAGGTATAGGGCTCGATCATCACGATCCGGCCGTCGCGCGGCTCGTAGCGCGCGCCGTTCTTGACGGCGTCGTTCGGCGCCAGCGTGCTCCAGCAATGATTGGTGAAGCGGAACGGCAGCCGCCGACCACCGGCCAGTTCAGCGCGGATGATCATCGCGGTCAGCTTGCCCTCATTGTTGGCGGCAAAACCCGATTTCGGGAAATCGCCGCCGATCGCCGAGTCGCCGATAACGTGGATCGCCGGATCGATCAGCGAGGTCATGGTGTCGGCATTGACCGGGCAAAAACCGCTTTCATCGACTAAGCCAGCGTCGCGGCCGAGCTGGCCCGCGGTCTGCGCCGGGATCACATTGACCATGGCTGCCTTGATCTGTTCGAGGTCAGTGACCACGGTCATGGTGCGCGGATCGACTTCCTTGATGCCGCCGTGAATGGTCGGGTCCTGCCACTCCACCATGCCGGGATAGTGGCGCTCCCAGCCATCGGTGAACAAGGGCTGCATCGCAAAGTGATCCTTGTAGTCCAGGATCACGATCCGGACATTCTTGACGCCGCGCGTCTTGAGCGCATTGGCCATCATCGAGGCGCGCTCATAAGGCGCCGGCGGACAGCGATAGGGCGTCGGCGGCGCGATGATGACAATGGTGCCGCCATCGCCGAGCGCATCGAGCTGACGCTTCACGAGCTGAAACTGCTCGCCGCCCTGATAGCCATGCGGCATCACCGCGGCCGCCTGCTGCGAATAGCCCGGCACCGAGTTCCAGCGAAAATCGATGCCGGGCGACAGGATCAGCCGATCGTAATCGAGCCGGCCGCCGCCCGCGAGCCGCACCTGTTTGGCGTCGCGCTCGATCGCGGTGACGCGGTCGAACACCAGTTTGGCGCCGGAAGCGGCCACGCCGTAATAGCCAAAGTTCAGCGCCTCAAAATTCTTGAGGCCGCCGAGATAGAGATTGGAGGTGAACGGCGTGACGTAGTTGCGGTTGGCCTCCACCAGCGTCACGTCGAGCGCGTCCGAGCCGTGACACAGATAGCGGGCCGCGGTGGCGCCGCCAGGGCCACCACCCACCACCACGATCCGTGGCTTGGCTTTGGCGATCGCGGGACAGCCGAACGCAGCCGTCGCGGCCAGGGCGCCGATCATGCTGCGTCGGGTCAGGAGGGGAGAGGTCGTCACAGCCGGTCTCCTTGCCGCGCTCCGCCGGGCGAAGCGCGGCGAGCTGTCATGTGAAGATGTCTGCGGTGATGCCGGAGTACCAGCCCATGTTTTCTTCGCTGGTCTGCAGCCGCACTTCCGGATTTTCGTTGGTCTTGGAGACGAAGCCTTCGACTTCGGCGATCGCGCCGTCCTTGGCTTCATAGCGGCCGCCGATTTTCACGGTGTCGTCCTTGGCGATCACCGACCAGCAGGTGTTGGCATAGCGCGCCGGGAAGGTGCGGCTGCCGGCGAGTTCGCCGCGCACCGCCATCGCCACCACCTTGGCATGGCTGTTGGCGGAGAAAGCCGATTTCGGCATGGTGCCGGCGATCGCGGCGTCGCCGAGCACATAGATGTTCGGATCGACCGCCGACTTCATATTGTTCGGATCGATCGGACAATAGCCGATCTGATTAGTCAGTTGGGCGTCGCGCGCAATCTTGCCTGCCATCTGCGCCGGGATCACGTTGACAAGGTCGGCCTTGATGGTTTCGAGGTCGGTGGTCACGGTCATCGCCTTGGGATCGACCGCCTTGACGCCGCCGTGCATCTTCGGGTCCATCCACTCGACCATGCCCGGATAGTGCTTCTGCCAGCCTTCCTGGAACAGCGCCATCTTGGAGAATTTTTCCTTGGGGTCGATCACCACAATGCGCGACTTGGTGTGGCCCTTGGCCTTCAGCACGGCGGCCATACACGACACGCGCTCATAGGGCCCCGGCGGGCAGCGATAGGGATTGGGCGGCGCCAGCATCACGATGGTCGCGCCGTCACTGAGCGCGTCGAGCTGTTTCTTCAGCAGCAAGGTCTGCGCGCCCGGCTTCCAGGCATGGGGCATGATCGCGGCGGCCTCTTCGGAGTAGCCGGGCACGGAATCGAACTTGATATCAATGCCGGGCGCGACCACCAGGCGATCGTAGGGCAGCGTGCTGCCATCGGCGAGCCGGACCTGCTTCTTGTCACGATCGATCGCGGCCGCCATCTGCCGGACGTGCTTCACGCCGTAATTCGACAGCTTGTAGGGGTGGATGATCGAGTCGTAGCTGCGCAGGCCGCCGAGCACCAGATTGGAATGGAAGCAGGTGATGAAAGCGTCGAGCGGCTCGACCATGGTGACATCGATCGCGCCTTGCGAATCGCGCGCGACATATTTCGCGACCGTGGCGCCGCCTGGCCCGCCGCCGATCACCACCAGCTTGGGTTTGCCTTGGGCGCGCAGCACGCCCGGGGCAGCCAGGACGCCGGCGGCGGCCAGAACGGATGCCGAAAACCGGCGTCGGGTGATCGTGGACATGCTTATTCCTCCCTGCTTATTTGGTTGTGGCCCCGTCGCTGGCGGCGACCGACTGTGTTTCATGATCCGGTGCCAGACTGCCGAAATAGGCAGCCAGCGCCGCCAATTCGTCATCGGTGAATTTGATGGCGATCGAGCGCATCACCGCATTGTCGCGGCGGTGCTCGCGAAAATCGCTCAGCGCTTGCACGAGGCTCGATTCCGGCCAGCCGACGATCGAAGGAATGCCGTCGTTGCGGCCGCTGAGCTGATGACAGGTGACGCATTCGGTGGAGAGATATTCGCCAAGCTCGCGATCGCCGCCGGCTTTCGCCGTGGCGGTGGTCATCAGCACCGCGCCGATGACGAGCGCGGCGACCTTGGTGATCTGGAGGCTGACGACAACATCGCTGCGACGGCCTCGGCCAACGCGGTCGGCTCGCCGTGCGGCCTCGGCCGGCGTTGGTGCGCGCTGCGAATCATGGGAGGCGAGTTGCGGTTGTGCTGCCCATGCTCCGCAAAGCAGTATCGCCTTGCGGCGGCTGCCCGGCATTTCCTTGCCCCTTTCGTCGGCGGCCTGTGGTAGTGGCCGTTGCGCGACTTCGTTCTCTTGTCAGTAGCAGCGTGGCCGCCGCTCTCTGCAGAGATACATTCAGCTTTTTGAACATAATAATACGAAGATGCGTTTGGGCAAGTGTTAGTGCGTGGTCTTGCTGATGCGCGCGGCAATTATCCGTGCTGCACTGCCGCAAGTGACAGCGGTGATTGTTATTTGCCCGCTGCGAGCGGGTGGCTAAGTCAGCCGCTGCTTGCCGCGCCGGGCCCGCAAGGGGATGTCACCCATCAGAAACGCGATGCCGATCCGGGCGCCCAGGATCATGCCGCCGACGGCAAACGGCCAGGACAACGATAGCAGCGATCCGGCGGTTAGTCCCTGGCCGATGGTGCAGCCGCCGGCGAGAATGCCGCCAACGCCCATCAGCGCCGCGCCGGTGAGATGACGGCGCATCTCGCGATCATCATCGAACGCTTCCCAGCGCAGATCATCGGACCACCAGGCCGACAAGAACGCGCCCGCGATCACGCCGAACACCGAGCCGACGCCGAAATCGGCGAGATTGGCGGTGCTGATCAGGCTGGCAAACAATGCCTTGCCGACCGTCGAAACGAAGGTCAGGCTTTGCGGCCGCGCCGGCCCGGCGAAGTCATCATGCAACAGCGTGGTCGCCAGCCAGCCCAGCGTCACCATCACGCCGAGCACGGCGCCAGCCGTCAGCAATCGCGGCGTCCGCCACATCCGGCTGCTGCCGAGCGCGCTGAAACACAGCGCCGCGCCGAGGGTCAGCGCCAGCGCGCCGCGCCATTCCGAGCCGATCAGATATTTGATCAGCGATGGCAGGTCGGAGCGCAGGCCATCAGGCATCGGAACGGCGACCGCCTCCAGCACCGTGATCCGTGGCGCTGCGAAAATGCCGCGCAGCGTGGCGTAGGCCAGCGCGCCCAGCACCAGCACCACCACCAGGCTGCGCAGATCGCCGGTGCCAAGCCGCACCAGCGAGCCAAAGCCGCAGGTGCCGACCAGCGCCATGCCAATGCCGAACAGGATGCTGCCGGTCACGGTCGAAAGCAGCGGCAGCGCGCTTGGCGTGTAGGAGGTTTGATCCGGCGCCAGCACGCCGAATGCGATCAGCGCTTGCGTACCAAGCAGCGCAATGCCGAGCGCGAGCGCGAACACCCGCATACGCCGGCTGTCACCGCCGATCAGCAGATCTTCGATCGCGCCGAATGAGCACAGCTTGGCTTGTCGCACGGCAAATCCGGCGATCAGCCCGATCGCGAAGCCGGCAAACGCGATGATCCAGGCGGACCAACTCTGCACAGGGACCTCCCGTTGCGCGCAAGGCCGCTGCTCGCCTTGGCAAGCGCGGTCCGAGCCTTTCGGCGTCCCGGCGGAGTTATGGCTTCTTGTCGGCCTTCGCGGTTGCGCAGAAGATATCGTACACGACAGATATCACACGGCGCACGTCGTCATTGGCAAGACTATAGTAGATCGTCTTGCCGTCGCGGCGGGTATCGACCATGCCGTCATAGCGCAGCCGCGCCAATTGCTGCGACACAGCAGATTGCCGCAACGACAGAATGCTCTCCAGTTCGCTGACCGAGCGTTCGCCCTCGGCGAGCAGGCACAGCAGCAGCAGCCGGCTTTCATGCGACAGCGCTTTCAGGAAGTTGCTGGCCTTGCGCGCATTGCGCATCAGCGTTTCGAGTTCCGGCGAATATTCCGCGCCGTCTCGCAGTTCCGTTTCGATATCGTCGGGAAGGATCGATGCCATGATGCTGAAGGATCCGCTCTAGCGTTGGATGGCCGATACTGAACTCTCAGCAACCGGGGGCGGCAGTTTGGCGATCAAGGTGCCAAGCAAGCCCCAGAACGTATCGTCATTGATGTAACCCGTGATGCGCCCGACCTCACGGTCCTGGTCCACCACCACGAATGTCGGCGTAAAGCGCACCGGCATATCGAGCCGCAGGCCCTGCGCCGTGCCGCGGTCGAGATTGACGCGCCGCAGCGGCAGCCGTTTCGCTTCGTCGGTCTTGTCGTAAACGGCGCCGACCTCGCGATTCCAGCGCTGGCACCAGGGGCAGCCATCGCGTTCAAACACGATCAACTCAGCCGCCATGGCGCGCATCGGCATCAACGCCAATAGCAGCGCTGCAAACAGAAGTTGCGGTCTCCACCCCTTCGACATAGCGCACATATAATCGAATTCGCATATGTGTACCAGAGCCTACCGCCCTTGACGGCCAATATCTCTTGGATCGGAGCGGTAGGGCCGGGCTGATGTTCCTGTCCGGCGCCATGCCGCAGGTCTCGAACTGGCTGTGGCAACCTTTCCCGCGCTCGGCGATATCGGCTGATAGCAGCGGCGCTGTGGTGATTCGTCAGGCCTAGTCACCGGCGTCACGCGCGTTCAAAAGGCCAAGACGCGGATGGCCGGGACGAAGCCCGGCCACGACGACTGGACAGTTGGGTATCGAGGGCCGCGGGTATGAGCGCGGCCGCTCGGTCTTTCGCGATAGCGCTAAAAATCCAGCCGTTCGCGAATGGCGTCGATGCCCGCTTTGGCGCAGGCTTCGTCGATGTCGCCACCCGGCGCACCCGACACGCCGATCGCGCCGACCAGCGAGCCGGCCGCGTCGATGGTGATCGCGCCGCCCAGGATCAGCGCGCCCGGCACGCTGCGCAGACCGGACAGCGCCGAGCCCGGCTGGCTTAAGTTCTGCAGATCGGTGGTGGCGGTGCGGAACGTCGCCGCGGTCCAGGCCTTGCCGGTCGCGGTCGGAATGGTGTGCGCGCCGGCAAAGCGGTCGCGCAGCGTCACTTGCGTGAGGCCGAAGCGATCGACCACCGCGACCCCGACCTGAAAGCCGCGCGTGCGGCATTCGTTGAGTGCGGCGCGCGCGCAGTCGAGCGCCAGTTCCGGGCTGAGCGCCTTGTAGGTGACCAGCGCGTCCTGCGCGCGGGCGGCCGCCGCAATAGCGCTGGCGGCGAGCAGGGCGATGAGCACAGAGCGGAGCATCATGATCAGCAATCCCAGTTTGTTTGTTGCGGGCTATTTGTTCACGGGCGATTGCGGATCGAACAGGAACGCCATCACGTCCTTGATCTGCTGCTCGGTCAGGAATTTGTTGGCGCCAAAGCGCGGCATGTTGGAGCACGCCACCACGGCCTGCGAATTGTAGATCTTGATATAAGCGCGCTTGATTTCGGCCGCGTCGTAGTGGCGGTCCTTGCCGTAGTGGGTCAGGCTCGGCCCGAGCGTGCCGAACGACACTTCCGATTGCTCCATCTGATGGCAGGCGTAGCAATTGCCGCCATTCACGGTGTTGGCGTCGTCGGAAAACTGGCCGCCGCGGCCGTTATTGGCGATCTTGGCGCCGGACTTCCAATCGCCGAGGAACTGGCCGTCGGCCGGCAGCACCACCCGTTGGCTCTCCTCGGCGATCAGCTTTTCAGCCAGCGCCGGCGGCGGCTCGTTGCGATAGCTGCTGCATAGTTTCATCGCCTCATCCGGTACGATCTTGGCCTGCCATTCCGGCGGCGCCTTGCCAAAGGTCGCCTGCAGATAATTGTCGACCACGGCTTGGCTGACCACGGCTTGGCTGACCACGGTTTGGCTGACCACGGTTTGGCTGACCACGGTTTGGCTGACCACGTCCTGGCTGATAGCGGGCTTGGCCACCGGCAGCGGCAGATCGGCGGCGTGGCCGGCCACCGCACCGGCGACGGCCACGGCCACGGCAATCACGGCGAAGGTTTTGACATAGTTCATCTTGGCGAAGGTCATCCTGGTCATGGCAGCCGGCCCTCAGCGCTTGATGGAAGGAACGTTGATGTCGCCGCCCGCCGCCTGCTTATTGAGAAACAGCGTGAGCGCGGTGATGCCGTCCGAGCCATATTCAGGCACGGGCCAGCGCTGTTGCCGGTAGCAGTCCCACAAGCGGTGCTGCATGGTACGCAGCGCGCCTTGCGACACCCGATAGGTCGGCCAGGAGCCCATCGCTTCCTGGGCCTGCGGGCTGGGCTTGGAGAAGTTCGGCAATTGCTGCAGGCGGATGCGCTTGCCCTCTTCGCCGTGACAGGTAGCGCAGGCAAAATCCATCACGCCGCCGCGGCGATAGAACATTTCCTCGCCGACCGCCGCCATCTCCTTTTCCTTGGGGTGACTGAGCTGCGGCTCGATCTTCATGCCGCTCGATTTGTTGGCGATGAACGCCACCAGATCCTGCATGTCGGAGGCGCGTCCCGGCGCCGAGAAGCGCCGCGCGATCACATCCTTGGTATCCAGCGCCTGCAGCTTGTCCATGCACCACAACAGCCGCTGCTCGAGATCCATCACCCGGTCGGCGTCGGCGAAGTAGCGCGGCAGCTTGGCATAGGCGCCTTCCAGCTTGCCGGCGCCGAGCCCGAGATCGCATTGTTCCAGCGAGACATTGTTGGCGCCGCGCGGCTGCTTCCACAGCGCTTCGCCGCGATCGACCGCGAGGTAACCGGGATTGGACATCGGATCGGAGATCATCGCGCGGTAGCGCTCGATCTCCTTCTCGCCATTGTCCTTATTGTCCTGAGCGTCCTTATTGTTCTGAGCGTGAGCCATGACGCCCATGCTGCAAAGCAGCATCAGTGCGCCAGCCGCGATCGCCGCTGCTCTCATCAACTCCTCCCTGTTGGCCGTCTTGGAGCGGCTCCATCAATCGACTTCTGTCGGGTATCTTTACATTCAAGAAAATCGATATAATGATATTTGTATCTTGATAGCGGCGGCTTGATATCGTCAAGCGAAACTATCGCCAGGGAGCGCAGACTCCCGTTGGAGGACGTCACCATGGGTTGGAATGCGGGCAAACCGTCTCGTCGTGAAGCTCTGGGGCTGGCAGCCATCGCGGGGTTCGCCGCGCTGCTGGCGCCGCGGCTGTCATTCGCTGACCAGCAAATGGTCGATGCCGAACTGAAGAAACTATACGGCGACAAGAAGTTCGAGGCCGGCAAGATCAAGCTCGACGTGCCGGAAATCGCCGAAAACGGCCTGGTGGTGCCGATCTCGGTCGAAGTTGATAGCCCGATGACCGAGGCCGACTACGTCAAGGCGGTCCACGTCTTTGCCGATGGCAATCCGCTGCCCGGCATCGTCAGCTACAAATTCTCGCCGGCCTGCGGCAAGGCGGCGGCATCGACACGGATGCGGCTCGCGCAGACCCAGAACATCATCTGCGTTGCCGAAATGTCGAACGGCAGCCTCTACACGGCCAAAGCCAACGTCAAAGTGACGATCGGCGGCTGCGGCGGCTAACGGCCCGTTCAACGAAACAAGGCGAGGAAATACATCATGTCGAGCGCACCCACCCCCCGCGTCCGTGTTCCCGCCCAGGCCAAGCCGGGCGAACTGATCGAAATCAAGACGCTGATCTCCCACGAAATGGAGTCCGGTCAGCGCAAGGACGCCTCCGGCAAGATCGTGCCGCGCAAGATCATCAACAAATTCGTGGCCGAGTTTAACGGCAAGCCGTTCTTTGAAGCCGAGTGGAATCCGGCGATCTCGTCGAATCCGTTCCAGTCGTTCTTCTACAAGGCCGCCGAGAGCGGCGAATTCACCTTCACCTGGAAGGATGATGACGGCTCGAACTACGTCTCCAAAAACAAAATAACCGTCGGTTAGTTCGCAAGCGGCCCGGCTCACGCCGCGGCCGCGCACGCAACGATAATGACCGCCGAATTGGCGGCGATTAGACGGCCAAGGGTGGAACGATGATTTCAAGGCGGGAATTCCTGCAAGCGACGGCGGCTGCCTCGACGCTGGTGCTCGGCTCCGGGCTCGGGCCGCTCGGCCAGGTCGCGGCGCAGCAGCGCCTGACGCAGGCCGACATCACGAAGTTCGATGCGCTTGGTCGCCTCACCATCCTGCACGTCACCGACATCCACGCGCAGCTGATGCCGCTGCATTTCCGGGAGCCGTCGATCAATCTCGGGGTCGGCGAGGTCAAGGGACAGCCGCCGCATCTCACCGACGCCGAGTTTCGCGCCTATTTCAAAATCGCCACCGGATCGGCCGATGCGTTCGCGCTGACCTCTGATGATTTCATCTCTCTGGCGCGCAATTACGGCCGCATGGGCGGGCTCGACCGCATCGCGACGCTGGTCGCCGCAGTGCGCGCCGAGCGCGGCGCCGACAATGTGCTGCTGCTCGACGGCGGTGACACCTGGCAGGGCAGTTGGACCGCGCTCAAGACCGACGGCCAGGACATGGTCGATGTCATGTCGGCGCTCAAGCTCGACGCCATGACCGCGCATTGGGAATTCACGCTCGGCGCCGATCGCGTCAAGGCGATCGTCGATGCTGCGCCCTTCGCGTTCCTGGCGCAGAACGTGCGCGACAACGAATGGCAGGAGCCGGTGTTCGAGGCGCGCAAGACGTTTGAGCGCGGCGGCGTCAAGGTTGCGGTGATCGGTCAGGCGTTGCCGCGAACCGCGGTTGCCAATCCGCGCTGGATGTTTCCGCGCTGGGAATTTGGCATTCGCGAGGAAGATATCCAGAAGCAGGTCGATGCCGCGCGCGCCGAAGGCGCCGCCGTGGTGGTGCTGCTGTCGCATAATGGCTTTGACGTCGATCGCAAGCTCGCCAGCCGCGTCAAAGGCATCGACGTCATTCTCACCGGCCACACCCATGATGCCATGCCGGGCTTGGTCCGGGTCGGCGACACCGTGCTGGTGGCGTCGGGCTCGCACGGCAAATTCGTATCAAGGCTCGATATCGATGTGGCGAATGGCAAGGTCGGCGGGCTGCGCTTCAAGCTGATGCCGGTGTTCGCCGACGCGATCGCGCCCGATCTGGCGATGGCCAAGCTGATCGAGCAAGTGCGCGCGCCCTATGCCAAGGATCTGCAACGCACCATCGGCCGCACCGACTCGCTGCTGTACCGGCGTGGCAATTTCAACGGCACTTTCGACGATCTGATCTGTAACGCCATGCTGGAGCAGCGTGACGTCGAGATCGCGCTGTCGCCCGGCTTCCGCTGGGGCGGCTCGCTGCTACCCAATGACGAGATCACCTGGGAACACGTTACCAACGCCACCGCGATCACTTATCCGAATTGCTACCGGATCGAGATGACCGGCCAGCAGCTCAAAGAGGTGCTGGAAGATATCGCCGACAACATCTTCCATCCCGATCCGTATTTCCAGGGCGGCGGCGACATGGTGCGGGTCGGCGGCATGGGCTACGCGATCGACATTGCCAAGCCGGCTGGCGCGCGCATTTCCGATCTCACCCATCTCAAGAGCGGCAAGCCGATCGAAGCGTCGAAGCGCTACAGCGTCGCCGGCTGGGCCAGCGTCAATGAAGGCACGCAGGGCCCGCCGATCTGGGATGTGCTGGCGGCCCATGTCGAGCGCCACAAGGTGGTGTCGGTGACGCCCAACAACGCCGTGAAGGTTTTGGGAAGCTGAAACCGATCGAAGCTGGATAGTTCGAACGCCGGAGCACGAGCGATTGCGATGAGCAAGCAAGCCCCCAAAGACGTCCTCAACCGCCGTGGTTTCCTGGGTGCAGCGGGGCTGCTGGCCGCCGGCGCCGCGCTGCCGATCGGCAAGGCCAAGGCCGAAGCCGCCGCGCAGCCCGATCCGGCGATCACCGAAGTCCACGACTTCAACAAGCTGCTCGGCGACGGCGTCGATCGCCGGCCCTATGGCATGCCGTCGAAATACGAAAAGCATGTCGTGCGCCGCGATGTCGGCTGGCTGACCGCCTCGGCGGAATCCTCGGTGAATTTTACGCCGTTGCACGAACTCGACGGCATCATCACCCCGTCCGGGCTGTGCTTTGAGCGCCATCACAGCGGCGTTGCCGAGATCAATCCCGCCGACCATCGGCTGATGATCAATGGCCTGGTGGAAAAGCCGCTGGTCTTCACCATGGAAGACATCAAGCGCATGCCGCGCGTCAACCGCATCTATTTCCTGGAATGCGCGGCTAATTCCGGCATGGAATGGCGCGGCGCCCAGCTCAATGGCTGCCAGTTCACGCACGGCATGGTGCACAATGTCATGTACACCGGCGTGCCGCTCAAAGTGCTGCTCGACGAAGCCGGGCTGAAGCCGAACGTGAAATGGCTGATGCTGGAAGGCGCCGACGCCGCGGGCCTCAATCGTTCGCTGCCGATCGACAAAGCGCTCAATGACGTGCTGATCGCGTTCGCCATGAATGGCGAGGCGCTGCGTCCGGAGCAGGGCTATCCGCTGCGCGCGGTGATCCCGGGCTGGCAGGGCAATATGTGGGTCAAGTGGCTGCGCCGCATCGAAGCTGGCGACATGCCGTGGCAGACCCGCGAGGAAACCTCGAAATACACCGACCTGATGCCGGATGGCCGGGCGCGTAAGCACACCTTCGTCATGGATGCCAAGTCGGTGGTCACCAATCCATCGCCGCAGGCGCCGCTCAAGCACAAGGGCCGCAACGTACTGAGCGGCTTTGCCTGGTCCGGACGCGGCACCATCAAGCGCGTCGACGTCTCGATCGATGGCGGCCGCAACTGGGGCACGGCGCGGCTCGATGGCCCGATCCTCGATAAGTCGCTGACGCGGTTCTATGTCGATTTCGACTGGAACGGTCAGGAGATGATGATCCAGTCGCGCGCCATCGACGACACCGGCTATGTGCAGCCGAGCAAGCCGGAGCTGCGCAAGATCCGCGGCGTCAACTCGATCTACCACAACAACGGCATCCAGACCTGGCTCGTCCGCGCCAACGGGGAAACGGAAAATGTCGAGATCAGCTAGTGCGCTGCGTGCGCTGACGGCGTCGCTGGCCGCACTCAGCCTGCTCACCTCGGTCGCGGTCGCGCAGCAGCAGCTGGCGATCAAGCCGGGCGCCAAGCTCGGTCTTGGCCGGGTGGCACTGCCGGAAGAGATCAAGGCGTGGGACACCGACGTGCGTCCCGACGGCGCCGGGCTGCCGGACGGCAAGGGCACGCCGAAACTGGGCGATGCGATCTTTCAGGAGCGCTGCTCGACTTGCCACGGCGAGTTCGGCGAAGGCGTCGGGCGTTATCCGGTGCTGGCCGGCGGTCTTGGTAGTCTGAAGGCCGACCGGCCCGACAAGACCGTCGGTTCCTATTGGTCCGATGCCACCACGCTGTTCGACTACATCAAGCGCGCGATGCCCTATGGCAATGCCCGCTCGCTGACCGACGATGAGATCTATGCGGTCGCGGCCTATATTCTCAGCATGAACGACGTCATCAAGGACGAGAATTTCGAGCTGAACAAGAACACGCTGGCCAAGATCAAAATGCCCAATGCCGCCGGCTTCTATGAGGACGACCGCGACACCACCGAAAAGCACTTTTGGAACAAGTCGCCCTGCATGAGTAATTGCCGCGACGAGCCCAAGGTGATCGGCCGGGCGATCTCGGTGGACGTCACGCCGGAAGGCAAGAACGGCCCGGCGGTCGATTAGTCGCAAGCGCAACGGAGCCGGTCTCAGCGATGGCTTGCGGAAGATCAATGACGGCCAGAGGGCCGCAGCGAGGGTGCTGAGGGCGCTGGCAGCGGCTTCGCCCAGGGGAGTTCGGCCGTGAACTTGGATGCCCTCTCTGCCCGATTCGACGAAGACATGCTGCTGACCGCCGGCGGCGTGCTGATCGGCGTGATCTTCGGGGCCTGCGCCCAGCGCAGCACGTTCTGCCTGCGCTCGGCCACCATCGAATTTGCCGAAGGCCGGTTCGGCAACAAGCTGGCGATCTGGCTGCTGACCTTTTCCGCCGCGGTGATCGCCACTCAGGGCGCGATCCTCGCCGGCGTGCTCGATGTCAGCGAGGCGCGCCAGCTCGCGGCACGCGGCAGCCTGTCCGGGGCGATCATCGGCGGGTTGATGTTCGGCTGCGGCATGATCCTGGCGCGCGGCTGCGCCAGCCGGCTCTTGGTGCTGTCGGCGACCGGCAATCTGCGCGCGCTGATCACCGGGCTGATCCTGACCATCGTCGCGCAGGCCTCGCTGCGCGGCCTGCTATCGCCGGTGCGCGAGCAATTGTTCAATCTCTGGACGGTGCCGGGCGGCGCCGCGCGCAACCTGTTGTCGCTGATCCATGCCGGCGCGCTGTTCGGCACGCTGCTCGGCGCCGCGTTGCTGGTCGTAGGGCTGTGGCTGGCCTATCGCGCCAGCGTCAGCCTGCGCACCGGGATCTATGCGATTGGCGTTGGGCTCGCGGTCGCCAGCGGCTGGCTGATCACCTACCTGTTGGCGCAGCAGGCCTTTACCCCGGTGACCATCAAGAGCGTCAGCTTCATCGGGCCGTCGGCCGATACGCTGATGGGGCTGATCAACTCGCCGTCGCTGCCGCTCGGTTTCGATACCGGCATGGTGCCGGGGGTGTTTGCCGGTGCGCTGCTGGCGTCGCTGGCCGGCCGGGATTGGAAGCTGCAGGGCTTTCACGATGGTCCGAGCATGACGCGCTACGCGATCGGCGCGATCCTGATGGGGTTTGGCGGTATGCTGGCCGGCGGCTGCGCGGTCGGCGCTGGCGTCACCGGCGGCGCGATCTTTGCGGTCACCGCCTGGGTGGCGCTGCTGGCGATGTGGATCGGCGCGATGGCGACCCATCTTTTGGTCGATCGGCCGGCCGCCACCGCAGCCATCGCCGCCAAATAACGCGAGCGCCGGTGTTGTGAGTGGTGCCTGAGGGATTTTCCCTCCCCCTTGCGGGGAGGGTGGCCGGCCGTAAGGCCGGTCGGGTGGGGGCTCCTGAAAAACGGATAAGTCATCGCGCGAGGCGGCATCGCGGTCGAGCTGTCAAATAACGTAACAGCCAGTGCTGCGAGCGGCGGCGGGAGGGCGCCGGTGATCCCGACGGCGATCACTAACCCACCCGTCATGGCCGGGCTTCGTCCCGGCCATCTACGTCTTTGGATACTGCACCGCTCCATAAGACGTAGATGCCCGCGACAAGCGCGGGCATGACGTGTCATGGGTGGAAGCGCAACGCCTAGCCGGCGCCGAGGCTGCGGGCGATCTGGTAGGTGGCAAAGCTGGCGAAATAGGCCAGCGTCATCATGTAGGTGAACGACACCGCCACCCAGCGCCAGCTGCCGGTTTCGCGGCGGATCACCGCCAGCGTCGAGGCGCATTGCGGGGCGAAAATGTACCAGACCAGGATCGACAGCGCGGTGGCGAGGCTCCATTTGCTGGCCAGCACCTGACCGATCTGCTCGGCGGCTTCCTTGCCGCCCTCGATCGCATAGACCGTGCCGAGCGCGGCAATCGCCACCTCGCGCGCCGCCATGCCGGGGATCAGCGCCACCGCGATCTGCCAGTTGAAGCCGAGCGGCGCCAGCAGCGGCTCGATCGCGTGGCCGATCATCGATGCCAGGCTGTAATTGATGTCGGGCTCGGTGGCGCCTGCCGGCGGCCGCGGGAACGAGGCCAGGAACCAGATCAGCACCATCATCGCGAAGATCGTGGTGCCGGCGCGCTGCAGGAACATCTTGGCGCGGGTATAGACGCCGATCACCACGCTGCGCAGCCGCGGCATCTTGTAGTCAGGCAATTCCAGCATGAACGGCGCCGGCTCATAGTCGCGCCACATGGTCAGCTTGATCACCAACGACACCGCGAGCGCGCTCAGGATGCCTGCGGCATAGAGCCCGAACATCACCAAGCCCTGCAAGCTGACCCAGCCCCAGATCTGTTTGGCCGGCACGAAAGCCGAGATGATCAGCGTATAGACTGGAATGCGCGCCGAGCAGGTCATCAGCGGCGCGATCAGAATCGTGGTCAGCCGGTCGCGGCGATTGTCGATCACCCGCGTCGCCATGATGCCGGGAATGGCGCAAGCAAAGCTCGACAGCAGCGGAATGAAGGCGCGGCCATGCAGCCCGGCGCCGCCCATGATGCGGTCCATCAGGAACGCGGCGCGCGCCATGTAGCCGAAGTCTTCCAGCAGCAGGATGAACAGGAAGATCAGCACGATCTGCGGCAGGAACACCACCACGCTGCCGACGCCGGAAATCACGCCGTTCTGCAGAAAACTCTGCAGCAGGCCATCGGGCAGGTTGTCATGGACCAGTTGGCCGAGCGCGGCAAAGCTGTCGGAGAACAGTTCCATCACCGGCTGTGCCCAACTGAACACCGCCTGGAACATCAAGAACAGGATCAGCACCAGCACCAAAAGCCCGGCGACCGGGTGCAGCACCACTTGATCGATGCGCGAGGTCAGCGTCTCCGGCCGGGCCGGCAGGCTGATGCAGGCGGCGATGATGTGATCGGCCTCGCGCTGCAACGCGCGCAGCTCGGCGACCGTCATCGGCTTCCAATTGTTTTCGACCTCGGCGGAAACGTGCTGCGCCGCCAGTTCGTCGGTGCGCTGTAGCAGCGCCTCGGTGCCGCCCTTGCGCACCGCGATCGAAGTCACCACCGGCACGCCGAGTTCAGCGGACAGCCGCTCAAGATCGACCTGCACACCGCGGCGGGTGGCGATGTCGAACATGTTCAGCACCAGCAGCAGCGGCCGCCGGGTCTGCTTCAGCTCCAGCAGCAGCCGGAAGGTCAGGCGCAGATTGGTGGAATCGGCGACGCACAGCACCAGATCGGGCGGCGCTTCATTGGGGAAGCGGCCGAGCACCATATCGCGGGTGATGTCTTCGTCCGGGCTGCGACCGCGCAGCGAATAGGTGCCGGGCAGGTCGATCAGCGTGACGTTACGGCCGGCCGGGGTGGTGAAGGTGCCGGCTTTGCGCTCGACCGTGACGCCCGGGTAATTCGCGACCCGTTGCCGGCTGCCGGTCAAGGCATTGAAAAGGGATGTTTTTCCGCAGTTTGGGGTGCCGACTAGCGCCAGGCGCAGCGATTGAAGCTCAACAATGGAACTCATCAGGTGGCCGTCAGCCCAGCACGACCGCCATGGCCTCGCGCCGCCGCACCGCGATGGTGTTATTGTCGACGCGGACCGCAATCGGGTCGCGTCCAATAACACCTTCGTGCAGGACCTCGATCCGAGCCCCCTCGACAAAACCCAGCTCGATCAGCCGGCTTTCCAGCTCGGTCGGATGCAGGGTGGAGGTCACGTCCTGCGCCTCAATGGCGTGGACGGTTCCGCAAAACCCGCGCCGGGCATTGCCGAGCAATTTGACGGTTGCTCGTTTGTGGTTTCGTGTTCCGGATTGGGGCATTCTGAGCCTTCGGCAGGGCAGCTTGTTGCTTGTGCTTCCTAATAAGACCAAATCATGAGCTGATGATTTGAGCTAGCGCAAATTTCTCGCACGAGCTGTCTACATCTTTTGCACAGCAAACGGTTCCATTCGCAATCGACAGCAATGCAGGGCCGCCCTTCGCGAAATGATTATCATGAACGTTCTTCCGAACGGAACCGGCGACTGCAATTCAATACCGTTTGCGGCCGCCAACAATGCTGACGGCAGGATCTGGATACCAATTTCCGGCTGGGCGGCCTTCAGACGTCAATTGCCGCTGCTGGCTCGGCAATTATAGGCGCGGCGGAACCCGGCGGCCTTGGCGTCATCTTCTGAACAGAACCAGCGGTCCGGCTTGGTGTTGCCTGCATAGCTGCGGCAGCCCTGGTGGTGATAGACGCCGACATTGCCGGTCAGCCGCGCCCGCCGGGCAAACTTGCCCTTGATCGAGCAGCCGGGCGGCATGGTGGTGCGTGCCGGGAACAACAGCTCGACGGTCTCGGCGCGCTTGTCGTCGCGGCAGGAGGCGCCGAGCAGCACCGCGTCGCGGTCAGAGCGCCGAAAACTCTGCGGCGCCGCAAAGCAGCCGCGCCACAGCCCGCTGTGCTCGATCCGCGCCTTGGCCTCGTCGCCGGCAAAGCGGTCCCTGCCGGGCAGGTTGATGGCAAAGCCCTGCTGCACCATCTGCTGGCCGAGGCTCACCGTCTCGCCCTGGATGGTGCAGGCGCCGAGCCGGCGCGCTTTATAGAGTGGGTCGGCGCCGAGATCGCGGCAGCTGACGGCGCGCTCGCCGATCAGCTTGGCCAAGGCGTCGCGGGCGCCGACGCCGCACGCCCAGGGGTCGGCGCGGTCATTGAGGCAGATCTGGTCCATATCCGGTGTGTCGATGCCGGCCAGCCGGTAGCTGGTGCTGCCGATCTGCAGGGTCCGGCCGTCTCGGACCACCACGTCGGCCGCGGCGGCGGGCAGTGCGCACAGCAGGGCGGACAGAACGAGAAACGCGCGCATGCCGGGTGATCCTTGCTTGATCGTCGGGTGAGAGCCCTGGGTCAGGAGCGGCTATTCCTACAAGGCGCCGCGCGATAAACAAGCCGCACCACGGCGTTGCCGGTCCGCTGCTGTTCGCCATGCGGTGCGCGTCGGCTCAAGCCTGCCGGAGAATGGAGGAATAGCATGATCAATGTCAGGCAACTCCATGACGGCGATCCTGGTATTTACCAGGTCGCGGTGCGGGATACCGCCGGCAGCAGTCAGTACCGCGTCACCATGGCCCGCGCGCTGCGTAGTCGGCTCGTGGGTGATCAGCATCCGCCGGAGCGCTGCGTGGAAGCGGCGTTTCGCTTTCTGCTGGCGCGCGAGCCGAAAGAGGCGATCCTGCGCGAATTCGATGTCGCGGTGATCTCGCGCTACTTCCCCGAATTCGAGGCGCAGTGGCCGCGCTATCTGGCAGACCCGACGCTTTAATTGCTTATGCAGATGGGGTTATCGGTAGATGCGCAAGCAGCGCGCGGAGCCGCGATGCCCGTAAAAATACGGGTTCGCGGGCTGCCGCGTTTAGCTTCAGCTCGTCATCGATGCGGGATTGTAGGCAGTCGAATTGTATCAATGGCAATCGCGCAGCGATGTGCCTCGATGTGTGGTCAGTGCCTCACATCTGGCTGATCACAAGGAATCGGATCAGCCGATCGCACCTGATCGGAGCTTGCGCTCCAGCTTAGACTGTTCTTCGTCCATCCGTCGCAAAATGGCTTTGCGCCTGATTTCATCAGGCTCGGTATCCAGAAGCCGGCGGTAATGGTCGATGTTCAGTCTCGCAATTGTCTCGTCCATGGCTCGGTCGGTGACATTGGTTGACATCAACGCAGCCTACCTACCGAACGTTACCGCATTCTTCAAGGGCTTGGCGCATTTGCGAGGGACTATCGGCATTGCGTGGCCCTCTGACCAGCGAGGTCAAGCCGTTGCAGTCGCGTCAGGCGCTAGTGATTCGCAGCGGGCCCGCGCTGGATGGCCCGGGTTACGCTGCATGGCCGATTCACAAGTGCAGATTGTAGCGCGCTTGCAGCGCCAACAAGCTGACGCCTATTGTGCTGCAATGCCCGCTGCATCATGGCGGGCCAACAACAACCACGGGCCAACCCGGCTCGACGAGGAAACGAATAGTCGGAGAGCCGAGATCGCCGCGCCTGGTCGTGTAGCGTGCTGCCGCGATCCTGGCCGTGCCGGTCGCCGACCTCCGCAAGCCCGGAAAGAGGCGATCTGACATGCATGACACTCCCTCCGCCGCGTCGCCCTGGTTTGAAGCCAAGCTGCACCGCATCCGCAATCGCCGCTCGCTGCACGGTACGCTGGTCGGGTTGCAGCTCGAACGCGCCGAGCCGGCGCAGGCCTGGACCATCCTGCCGTTTCATCCGGTGTTTGTCGGCGATGACGCCAGCGGCGTGATGCATGGCGGCGTCGTCACCATCATGCTCGATGAAAGCTGCGGGATGGCGGTGCAACTCGCGGCGGAAGCGACCGGGGCGATCGCGACGCTCGATCTGCGCATCGATTACTTGCGGCCGGCCGCGCCGCGTCAGGCGATTCGCGCCCACGCCCATTGCTACCGGCTGACGCGCTCGATCGCCTTCGTGCGCGCCACCGCCTATCAGGATTCCGAAGAGGTGCCGGTGGCGAGCGCCACCGCGATCTTCATGCTCGGCGCCAACCGCTCCGACATGCTGCACCAGACCTCCAAGGTGCCGTACGATCAACTGCCGCCGCTGGAAGCGCCCGCGGACCCGACCGGCCTGTTCGAGCGCAATCCCTATCCGCGCTTTCTGGGGATCAAATACGCCGACGACCACACGCTGATGATGCCGTATCAGCCCAAGCTGATCGGCAACCCGATCCTGCCGGCGCTGCATGGCGGGGTGATCGGCGCGTTTCTGGAGACGGCGGCGGTGGTCCAGGTCGGCCGCGAAATGGCACTGAGCGCGCCGCCGAAGCCGATCGGGCTCACGGTCAACTATCTGCGCTCAGGGCGTCCGCTCGATACCTTCGCCAAAGTGTCGATCGTCAAGCAGGGCCGGCGGGTGGTGGCTTTCGAGGCGCAAGCCTACCAGTCCAGCCCCGACGAGCCGATCGCATCGTGCTACGGTCATTTCATGCTGCGTCGCGAAGCATCGGAAGCAGGTGCCGAGGCTACTTAGCCGGCAACTGCCGCCGCCGGCGACGCACCACCGGCACCGGCTGCAACACCGGCTGCGGGGGCAGCGGCCGCGCCATCGCGAGCAGTGTGACGATCAAGGCATCGAGCGTGGCTCCCATGTGGCGCCGGATGGCGTCGGTCTGCTCGACAGGCTTGTTGTTCGGTTCGCTTGCCATGGCACGGTCCTCGTCAGCGGTATGTGGTCAGGTAGTGTCGCTCATAGGCCCGCTTCAGCCAGTGAGCGATTCTCGAATTAGGCAGTACAAAATCAAAGTGTTCGTTACGAAATACCAGTGTGCCGGCGTCGAGCGCGTCAACAATGCACATCATTTCGGGTTTGAACGGGGTGTTGGCCTCTTCGCCGCTCTCGATCGCGTCGATATTGGCGGCGACCGCCAGCGCTTGCAGCCCGGCCTGGTGCGCCTGCTTCGACATCCAGTCCGGCCCCGGGAACGAGCCGACGTCGCCGGCGACCCAGACATTGGTCGCGCCTTCGGCGCGGCACAGCTCGTCGGCGCGGATCATGCCGCCCGGCGACAGCGCTAGTCCGCTGTCGGCCAGCCATTGCGGCCCGGTCAGGCCGGGCATGAACAGGATCAGGTCGGCGTCGAACTCGCTGCCGTCGGCGACCACTTTGCCGTCCTCGAAGCGCAGCAGCTTGCGGCCTCGTAGATCCACGATGCCGCGCTTCTTCATTTCCACAAACAGCCCGTCGAGAACGCGGTCGCCGAGCCGCGCTCCCGGCCGCGACGCCGGGCTGAAGAACGCCAGCTGAAAGCCGGGGCGCTTGCCGCGCCGACGCAGCAGTTTGTCGATGATGAACAACAGCTCGAACATCGGTGCGGCGCGCACCGCGCTCGGCTCCTCGGGATTGCCCGCAAAGCCGACCGCGATCGTGCCGCCCTTCATCGCCTCGATGCGCCGGGCGATTTCCTCGCCGGTATCGAGGCCGTCGTCAGCCACCTGGTCGCCGGGAATCAGCGCATGCTCAAGGCCGGGCAGGTCACGCATGAAGCGCGCGCCGCACGCCACGATCAGATGATCGTTGCGCAGCTCGCCGCGGTCGGTCACCACGACCCGCCCGCCATCCTTCAGACTGGAAACCGTTCCTTGCACGTAATTGATGTGGTGTTTGGCGAAGAAGTTCGCCAGAGGCACTTTGAGCGCATTCGCGCTGCGCAGCCGCGGCGGCAGCCAGATCACGCTCGGCAGGAAATGCAGCTGATCGCGCGGCGACACCATGGTGATGTCGGCATCGACCTTGCGGCGACGCAATTCGCGCGCGGCCGCCAAAGCAGCAAACCCAGAACCAATGATGGTGATGTTGGTCATCGTCCTGTCCGCGCCACCACTGACTTGCCGTGTCGCATGAAGCGTGGCGTTATCTCTGTGACCATGTCACTGCGAACAAGGGCGCTAGCGCGGCAGATTGTGAGAACTGCGGCAAGATGCGCAGATCGCGGCCGTGACACGGGAAATTGATCGGCTTGTGATCAGGGTGCGTATGAGCGCTGAAGAAGAGTTTTTGCGCTGGGAAACGCGGTTTTCGAGCGACGAGTTCGTGTTCGGCACCGAGCCGAATGCGTTTCTGGCGGCGAGCTGCGGCCTTTTGCCGCCAAGTGGCTGCGCGCTGTCGATCGCCGATGGCGAGGGCCGCAACGGCGTATTTCTGGCGCAGCGTGGTCTGTCGGTGCTGTCGGTCGATTACGCGCCGTCCGCGCAGCGCAAGGCGCAGCGTCTGGCCGCAGCGCGCGGCGTCACCATCGCAACCGAGCAGGTCGATCTGTTCACTTGGCAATGGCCGGGCGAGTTCGACGTCGTGGTCGGCATCTTCTTTCAGTTCGCCGAGCCCGAGCAGCGCGCGCTGCTGTTCGAGCGTATCCGCGCCGCGCTCAAGCCCGGCGGGTTGCTGCTGATCGAAGGCTATCGGCCCGAGCAGATCGGCTATGGCACCGGCGGTCCCAAACAGCCGGAGAAGCTCTACACCCGCGCGCTGCTGGAACAGGCGTTTGGTGATTTCGAGCGCTTGTGCATCCAGGAATATGACGCGGTGATCGAAGAAGGCGCCGGCCACAGCGGCATGTCGGCGCTGATTGATCTGGTCGCCTGGAAGCCGCGGGCGTGATGATGAATTGGCCGACATGCCATCGCGCGCAATATCGGCGCGCTTGTCGATCACAAGCGGACGCCGATACGGTTTATCTCGGCGCAGTGCCGCATTAGAAAGGCGGCTCACCGTTCACGACGATGATCGATGATCGTCGGGCGTAGCGATCGACAAAAACAAAGCGAGGAAACATGCAGTACCGCTCCCCTTGGATGACCGAAGAGCTGGAAACCTTCCGTGATCAGTTCCGCCGGTTTCTGGCCAAGGATCTGGCGCCGCACGCCGACAAGTGGCGGGCGCAGAAGATGGTCGACCGCTCCGCGTGGTTGAAGCTTGGTGAGATGGGCGCGCTGCTGCCGAGCATTCCGGAAGCCTATGGCGGGCTCGGCGCCACCTTCGCCTATGACGCCGCGGTGTTCGAGGACATGGAAGCGATCGTGCCGGACGCGCTGTCCGGCGTCACCGTGTCGAGCGGCATCGTCGCGCATTACATCCTGCATTACGGCTCGGAGCAGCAGAAGCAGCGCTGGCTGCCCGGCATGGCGCGCGGCGAGCTGATCGGCGCGATCGCGATGACCGAGCCCGGCACCGGCTCCGATCTGCAGAGCATCCGCACCACCGCCAAGCTCGACGGCGACAACTACGTCATCAACGGCCAGAAGACGTTCATCACCAACGGCCAGACCGCCGATCTGATTGTGGTGGTGGCGCGCACCGGCGGCACCGGCGGCAAGGGCCTGTCGCTGATCGTGCTCGAGACCAAGGACAATCCCGGCTTCAAGCGCGGCCGCAACCTCGACAAGATCGGCCTGCACGCCTCCGACACCTCCGAGCTGTTTTTCGAAAACGCCGTGGCGCCGCGTGAAAACCTGCTCGGCGGCGAAGAGGGCAAGGGCTTTGCGCAGCTGATGCAGCAATTGCCGCAGGAACGGCTGATCATCGCGGTCGGCGCGGTGGCGGCGATGGAGCGCGCGGTACGTCTCACCGCGGAGTACACCAAGGAGCGCAAGGCGTTCGGCCAGCCGATCATCGAGTTCCAAAACACCGCCTTCACGCTGGCGGAGCGCAAGACCGAGGCGATGATCGCGCGGGTGTTCGTCGATTTCTGCATCGAGCGGCTGATTGCCGGCGATCTCGACGCCGTCACCGCCTCGATGGCGAAATGGTGGTGCACCCAGAAGCAGGTCGAGACCGTCGATGAATGCCTGCAGCTTTATGGCGGCTATGGCTACATGCAGGAATATCCGATCTCGCGGATGTTCATCGATTCCCGCATTCAGAAGATCTATGGCGGCACCAACGAGGTGATGAAGCTGTTGATCGCGCGCTCGCTGTAGGCGGCGGCGCGATCACGCTTGACCAGCATTGAGACGTCATGCCCGCGTTTGTCGCGGGCATGTTCGTTTGATACCAACGGCAATTGATATCAACCTATCCGCACGTCATGGCCGGGCTCGTCCCGGCCATCCACGTCTTTGCGCTTGCAGCGATTTTAAGACGTGGATACCCGCGACAAGCGCGGGCATGACGGTCATTGATACGACCCGATGGTATCAGACGGTACGGCAGCAACAACGAAAATGGCCGGGACAAGCCCGGCCATGACGTGTCGATCAGTTGCTATCAACCGATCACAGCTGGTGCGCCGCGTCAGTCGCGCTTGAACAGGCCGACGATCGCGGCCTTGGCCAGCGTGTTGAAATGCAGGTTGAAGCCGACCACCGCCGCCGAAGTGTCGGCGGCCACCGGCAGCGTTTCGGCGCCAACCGCGAACACCGTGAAGAAATAGCGATGCGGATGATCGCCCGGCGGCGGGCACGGTCCGCCATAGCCAGGCGCGCCGAAATCGGTGCGGGTCTGCAGCGCGCCTGCGGGCAGCTTTGGCGCGCGTGGATTGCCGGCGTCGAGCTCCAGCTCGGTGACGTTGGCGGGGATGTTGACCACCAGCCAGTGCCAGAAACCGCTGCCGGTCGGCGCGTCCGGGTCATAGCAGGTCACGGCAAAGCTCTTGGTGCCTTCCGGCGCGCCGGACCAGGCCAAATGCGGCGACTGATTGCCGCCGGCACAGCCGAACCCGAAATCCTCCGACAGGATGTGCGGCTTCGGCAGATAGTCGCCGTCCTTGAAGCTGTTGCTGCGCACCGAAAACGCCATTGATCTCTCCCCAAATGTCTCAGCTGGCCGCGGCCTTGCCGCGCCGGCGCACGATACGACGCGGCGACGGTGGCTGCAATTTGCCGGTGGTCAGGCGGCGGAAACCGTGGTCCTGGCGCGCGCCGCGGCGAGGAAAGTCGACCAGATCGCGCGGCCCTGTTGATCGAAGGCGATCACCGTATCGCGGTAGCGGCGGCGCAATGCCGCATCGATCAGCGGATCGGGCAATAGCGGATCGAACACCAATTGCCGGATCGCGTGATCGCCGATCAAGAACGCTTCCTTGGCGGCGATGCCTTCCGGCAGGCTGGCGGCGCCGGCCAGCCACTGCGTCAGCCGCGCGCAGCCGTCGCGATAGGAGCGCATCAGCTCGTCGGCGTTCCAGAGCTGGCGGGCCTGCTGATCGAGCGCGTCATCGAATTGATCGGCGCAAAACACCGGGGTTTCGGCGCCGACCCCGAGCGAGGCCAGGCGAGCGCGCACCGAGGCGACGCCGCCATCGAGATTGTCGGGGCGCACGAACAGCGCGCCTTGCAGCTCACGCAGCCCGAGCAGCGACAGCGCGCGCTCGCGGGCGCGCCAGGCGGCGCGGTCGGTGCGCGGCAGCCCGGTGGTCAGCACCGCGATCCAGCGCCCGCTCCAGGGCACCACCCGCGCCTCGGCGCTGCGCCAGGCCGACACCTCATTATCGAGCGCCACCCCGGCCTGGCCGAGCCGATAGCTGCCGCGGGTTTTGGCATCGACCAAGCCCGCCGCCGCCAGCCGCGCCAGCGCCACTCTGGTGGCATTGCCGGAGATGCCGAACAATTCCCCGGCGGCCACCGCCTCGGCCGCGGTCAGGCAGCCCTTGTCGGCGGCGCGCAGCAGATTCATCAGAAGGTGGCGGGGCGACGGTTGGGCAAGGTCGGTCATTGCCGACGACAATGACGATCCGTCGGACGCCGCGCAAGCCGAGCGGGAACACGCTGTCATGAAATATTACATAGATTGACCGCGATCGTTTCGCAATGTAACAATTCCCCGATCATCCATAACGGCCAAAGCCGCCAGTGACTGCCCGCAGTCACCACCAGATCGGGAGGAATTCACCATGAACGCGCCGGTGAATGTGTTTGCAGTCGCCACCAAGGCCGAGCAGTCGCTCGCCTCGACCCATGAGGTCGTCAACGTCGCGCGCGAGCTGCGCGACTACAATCTGTTCACCCAGGACGCTGTGTTGCAGCAGGCGGTGCAGCGCGAGGCTGCCGGTTGGGCGCAGGACGAGCTGACCGCGTTCGGTGCGCTCACCGGCCAGGCCGAGTATCGCGAGCTGGGCATCGTCGCCAACCATGTGAAGCCGGAGCTGGAAACCCACGATCGGTTCGGCAACCGCATCGATCAGGTCAACTTCCACCCCGCCTATCACCAGCTGATGAAGGTCGCCTTCGAGCACGGCCTGCATTCCTCGCCCTGGACCAGCCCCGGTCCCGGCGCGCAGGTGGCGCGTGCCGCGCGGTTCTACATGCAGGCCCAGGTCGAAGCCGGCCATGGCTGCCCGGTGTCGATGTCCCATGCCGCGGTGGCGGCACTGCGCGCCACGCCCGAGGTCGCCAAGATCTGGGAGCCGAAGATCACCGCGTGCGCCTATGACCAGCGCAACGTGCCGGACCGCGACAAGCAGGCGCTGGTGGTCGGTATGGCGATGACCGAAAAGCAGGGCGGCTCGGATGTGCGCAGCAACAGCACCCAAGCGTTCCCGGTCGGCGCCGAGGGCGAAGGCCAGCTCTACGAACTGGTCGGCCACAAATTCTTCGTGTCGGCGCCGATGTCGGACGTGTTCCTGACGCTGGCGCATACAAGCGGCGGGCTGTCGTGCTTCCTGATGCCGCGCTGGCGTCCCGACGGCACCAAGAACCCGCTGCAGATCATCCGCCTGAAGCGCAAGATGGGCAACGCCTCCAACGCCACCAGCGAGACCGAGCTGCGCGGCGCGCTCGGCTGGATGGTCGGCCCGGAAGGCAAGGGCATCCGCACCATCATCGACATGGTGGCGATGACCAGGTTCGATTGCATGATCGGCTCATCGGCCGGCCAGCGCATCGCCACCACGCTGGCGATCCATCACTGCACGCACCGCGCCGCGTTCGGCAAGCAGCTGGTCGATCAGCCGCTGATGCAGAACGTGCTCGCCGATTTGGCGCTGGAAAGCGAAGCGTCGCTGACGCTGGCGATGCGCATCGGCCGGGCGATCGATCACCGCGCCGATCGCGCCGAAGAACTGTTGATGCGCTTTGGCACCGCGGCCGGCAAATACTGGATCTGCAAGCGCACCCCGAACCACGCTTATGAAGCGATGGAGTGCCTGGGCGGCTCGGGCGTGATGGAAGACAGCCCGTTCCCGCGGCTGTTCCGGGAATCGCCGGTCAACGCCATCTGGGAGGGCAGCTCCAATGTGCAGTGCCTCGACGTGCTGCGTGCCTTCGGCAAGCAGCCGGAGGGCTTGCAGGTGTATTTCGCCGAAGTGATGAAGGCCAAGGGCGGCAATGCCCGGCTCGATCGCTGGATCGCCGATCTGCGCCAGGAGTTTGCTGATCTTGGCGATCTCGAATTCCGCAGCCGCGGTTTGGTCGATCGCATGGCGCTGGCGCTGCAGGCGGCGCTCTTGGTGCAGCATGCGCCGGCGTTCGTGGCCGATGCGTTCTGCGCCTCGCGGCTCGATGGCCTCGGCGAGCGCAATCTCGGCGCGTTGCCGCGCGGCGTCGATTGCGCGGCGATCATCAAGCGCGCCGCGGTCGACGCCTGATACCGGCGGCTCCTACCATTGACCCGTCATGCCCGCGCTCGTAGCGGGCATCCACGTCTTGAAAGCGCCGCAAGATCAAAGACGTGGATGGCCGGGACGAAGCCCGGCCATGACGTGCGGAGTGGTTGGTGTCAATCGCCGTTGGTCTGAGCGCCATCATCTCGTCCTGAAATGACAATGCCCGGGACCAGCCCGGGCATTGGATGTTGCGGATGTGGAGGCCGCTTGGCGCTTACGCGCTCGGCCGCTTGTTCTGGCGGTGCGCCACCAATTCATCGACTACCCCCGGATCGGCGAGCGTCGAGGTGTCGCCCAGCGTCGACGGCTCGTCCTCGGCGATCTTGCGCAGAATGCGGCGCATGATCTTGCCGGAGCGGGTCTTCGGCAGGCTGGGCGCGAACTGGATCAGGTCGGGCGAGGCAATCGGGCCGATGTCCTTGCGCACCCAGGCCACCAGTTCCTTGCGCAGTTCCTCGGTGGCATCGACGCCGGTCATCAGCGTGACATAGGCGTAGATGCCCTGGCCCTTGATGTCGTGCGGATAACCGACCACCGCGGCTTCCGACACCTTGGGATGGGCGACCAGCGAGGATTCCACCTCGGCGGTGCCCATGCGGTGGCCGGACACGTTGATGACGTCGTCGACGCGGCCGGTGATCCAGTAGAAGCCATCGGCGTCGCGCCGGCAGCCGTCGCCGGTAAAATACTTGCCCGGATAGGCCGAGAAGTAAGTCTGCTCGAAGCGGGCGTGATCGCCATAGACGGTGCGCATCTGGCCCGGCCAGGAGCGCGCCAGGCACAGATTGCCGGTGCATTCGCCTTCCAGCACATTGGCGTCGGCGTCGAGGATCTGCGGCACCACGCCGAAGAACGGCCGGGTCGCCGAGCCGGGTTTCAGCTTGGTGGCGCCGGGCAGCGGCGTGATCAGAATGCCGCCGGTCTCGGTCTGCCACCAGGTATCGACGATCGGGCAGCGGTTGTCGCCGACCACGTGGTAGTACCACTCCCAGGCTTCGGGGTTGATCGGCTCGCCGACCGAGCCGAGCAGCCGCAGGCTCTTGCGCGAGGTCTTCTTCACCGGCTCGTCGCCGCTCTGCATCAGCGCGCGGATCGCGGTCGGTGCGGTGTAGAAGATGTTGACCTGGTGCTTGTCGATCACTTCCCAGAAACGCGAATTGCTCGGGTAGCTCGGCACGCCCTCGAACATCAGCGTGGTGGCGCCGTTCGCCAGCGGTCCATAGAGGATGTAGCTGTGGCCGGTGACCCAGCCGACGTCGGCGGTGCACCAGTAAACGTCACCGTCGTGATAATCGAAGATGTATTGATGCGTCATCGACGCGAATACCAGATAGCCGCCGGTGGTGTGCAGCACACCCTTGGGCTGGCCGGTGGAGCCGGACGTGTACAGGATGAACAGCGGATCTTCGGCGTTCATCGGCTCGCACGGGCAGTCGGTGGTCACCATCTCGGCGGCTTCGTGGTACCAGAAGTCGCGGACGTCATCCATGAACACGTCAGCGCCGGTGCGCTTCACCACCACCACCCAATCGACGCCGCCGACCTTGCGCAGCGCGGCATCGACATTGGCCTTGAGCGGCACGCGGCGGCCGCCGCGCAGACCTTCGTCGGCGGTGATCACCACCTTGGACTGACAGTCGGTGATACGCTGCGCCAGCGAATCCGGCGAGAAGCCGCCGAACACCACCGAATGAATCGCGCCGATCCGCGCGCAGGCCAGCATCGCGAACGCCGCCTCGGGGATCATCGGCAGATAGATGGTGACGCGGTCGCCCTTCTTCACGTTGCGGTTGCGCAAGACGTTGGCCATCTTGCAGACCTCGTCGTGCAGCTCGCGATAGGTGATCTTGCGCGATTCCGACGGATCGTCGCCTTCCCAGATGATCGCGACCTGGTCGCCGCGGGTCTCCAGATGACGATCGATACAGTTCCAGGCGGCGTTCAGCTCGCCATCCTCGAACCATTTGATCGAGATATTGCCGGGCGCGTAGGAGGTGTTTTCGACGATGGTGTAGGGCTTGATCCAGTCGAGGCGCTTGCCGTGCTCGCCCCAGAAGCCGGTCGGGTCCTTCACCGAGCGCTCATACATCTCGCGATATTTCGCGTCGTCGACAAAGGCGCGCTTGGCCCATTCCGCGGGCACGTCATAGATCTTCTCGGACATTCGTTCCTCCACACCCCAATGAGCGGTCATTGCCGCACCCGCCGTCAGTGCCCTTCGACCGCAACCGCGCTTCCCGGCGGCTTACCATCAGCGCCGACGACTTCGCCGGGCGTCGAACGTTCCGGCAAAGTCTGCATTAAGCCTGATGGATAAGCGTCACCGGCCACGAGAGATGCGATCGTCCCGCCCTCCGGCTATTGATACGATTATGCGTTGCCGCCCGGGGCGCCGACAAGCCGTCCTGTATAGGACTTTTGGCCCTGTTAGGCGGTGCTACACCGCTGATTGTGCAGTGCAATCAAGTTGGTAGTGCGTAGCGAGCGGTGAGCTAACAGGGCCAAAATCTCTCATTTTGGCATCCAACCGAGGGTGCCGGGTGCTGTTATCGCCAAGAATTCCGCCAGCCGGGCAAAGGCGAGATAGTGCGGTGCGATCAATGCGACGCTGCGGCGCGAAATTGAATTTCGCAGCTGCGAAGTGATCAGCAGGCGAATTTTGCACTGATTGTTAGCTAGCCGCGGCAAAGCGCCGCGGCTAGCGCAGCGTCCAGACGCTGGTGTTCTTGATCTCGGCGTCTTCCAGATCGCGCGACACCGGCACGCCGAACTGGGCGAGCTGAGTGAGCTGGTCCTTGGGCAGATAGCTGCGGCCGGGATCGCCGATCAGCACGCTTGCGCCGTCAGCGGCGCGGCTGCTGAGAAATTGCAGCGCCAATTCGGCAATATCGCGCTGGTAGAAGATGTCGCCGGCCAGCACGGTGTCCGCGAATTCGGGATGGGGCGCGCTCAGCAGGTCGGCACCACTGACCTTCACCGCGACATCATTGGCGGCGGCGTTGATGGCAATCGCCGCGCAGGCAAAGCGGTCGATATCAAAGGCGGTGACGCGGCGCGCGCCGGCCTTCATGGCCGCGATCGCCACCAGTCCGGAGCCGGAGGCGAGATCGATCACCTCCTTGCCGGCGACCGTGTCCGGGTTATCGAGCAGGTAGCGGGCCAGCGCCTGGCCGCCCGCCCAGGCAAAGGCCCAGAACGGCGGCGGCAGCCCGGCCTCGCCCAGTTCTTCCTCGGTCTTGCTCCACAGCGGCAGCGCCTCGTCGGCGACATGCAACGCCACTTCCGGCACCAGCGGCACCGGCCGCAGCCTGGTATTGGCGTGAATGAAAGCGATCGGGTCGGTGATGGCGGTGCTCATCGCGCGGTGATGCGGGGCGGCATGACAAAAGTCCAGCGCCACGCCGCGCGGCACGTGGCGGTGCTGATGCCTGCTACGAACGCAAACACTGTGCGCGGATGGGGTCACACCGCAAGCGGCGTGATGGCGGCTAAACGCCGCCCATCTGGCAGATCAGCCGCCATTCGGCGTCGGTGACCGGCTGCACTGACAGTCGCGACTGCTTGAGCAGCGCCATTTCGGCGAGCTTCGGTTCGGCCTTGATCGTCGCCAGCGTCACCGGGGTTTTCAGCGGCGCGACCGCCTTGAGGTCGACGCACACGAATTTGCCGGACGGATCGGTCGGGTCGGGATAGTGCTCGCGGATGATCTCGGCGATGCCGACGATCTCCTTGCCCTCATTGGAGTGGTAGTAGAACGCGCGCTCGCCCACCTTCATGCGCATCAGATGCTGCTTGGCACTGTGATTGCGAACCCCGGTCCAGGCTTCGCCCGCGGCGCCCTTGTCGAGCTGCTGCTGCCAGGACCACACCGAGGGTTCGGACTTCACCAGCCAATACGCCAAGCTACAGCTCCGATTTCAAAGGACGGGTCAGCAATGCGCCGATCGCGGCATCGACCGTGGTCTGCCCGGCCAGCACCGCCGCCACGGCCTCCGAGATCGGCATCTCGATATTTTTGGCGTGCGCCATCTCCAGCAGCACCGGCGCGGTGAACGCGCCTTCGGCGAGCTTGCCATGCGAGGCGGTGTCCACGCTCTCGCCTTTGCCAAGCGCCATGCCGAACGAGAAATTGCGCGACTGCGGCGTGCCGCAGGTCAGGATCAAATCGCCGAGCCCGGACAGCCCCATCATGGTCTCGGTCTTGGCGCCATAGGCTTTGCCAAACCGCACCAGCTCGGCAAAGCCGCGCGTGGTCATCGCCGCCAGTGCCGAGGCGCCGAGTTTCTTGCCCTCGACGATGCCGGCGGCGATCGCCAGCACGTTCTTGGTGGCGCCGCCGAGTTCGACGCCGCGCACGTCGGTCGAGTGATAGGGCCGGAAGCTGCCGCAATTGATCGCCTGCGCCAGCGCTTCGGCGACGGCGGCGTCAGTCGCGGCGATCGTCACCGCGGTCGGCAGGCCGCGCGCCACGTCGGCGGCAAAGCTCGGCCCGGACAAGATCGCCGGCACCGCTTCCGGCGCGCATTCGGCGATGATCTCCGTCATAAAACGATGGGTGCCGCGTTCGATGCCCTTGGCGCAGGCGATCAGCGGCGTACGCGGCGCAATCAGCGGCGCCAGCTGGCTCACCACCGCGCGCAGCACTTGCGCCGGAATGACCAACAGGATCGCATCGGCGCGCGCGGCTTCCGCAAGATCGCGCGTCACCTGGATCGCCGGTTCCAGTTTCACGCCGGGCAAAAACAGGCTTTCGCGGGCGTTCGCCAGTTGCTGTGCATTACCGGCGTCATGTTCCCACAGCATCACCTTGCGGCCGGCGCGGGCGCAGGTCTGCGCCAGCGCGGTGCCCCAGGCGCCGCCGCCCAGCACGGCGATCGAACTCATCATGGTCATCGGTCTTCCATCACATCAAAATGCCGGTTGCGCAGCGATCAGCCTGCTCCCTCTCCCCGCCTGCGGGGAGAGGGGTGGGGTGAGGGGGCTGATGAGTCCGCGTTGCGTTGGCGCGCCCCCTCACCCGACCGGCTTCGCTGCGCTCGGCCGGTCGACCTCTCCCCGCACGCGGGGAGAGGTGAAGCCAAGCTCGGGGCGGCGCCAGCGCGTTCATCGTCAGAACCCGGCGCGGGTGTTGGCGAATTTCGCCGGCGTCGTGACATTGGCATCAAGCAGCCAGCGCGCGCGCGGCGCGGTTTCGAGCGGATCGGTCAGCCCCAGCGCCAGCCGTTCGGCGCCGGCCCAGGCGATCATGGCGCCATTGTCGGTGCACAGTTTCGGCGGCGGGATAATGAACTCGGTGCCGGCACGGTCGGCGGCGGTTTGCAGCGCGCCGCGGATCGCCTGGTTGGACGCCACGCCGCCAGCCGCGACCAGCGCTTGCGGCGGGCCGAACCGCTCAGCGAACTGCGTCAGCCCGACATCGAGACGATCGATGATGGTCTCCAGTACCGCAGCCTGGAAACCGGCGCACAGATCGCAGACGTCCTGGCGCTCCAACGGTTCCAGCCGGCTCGCTTCATTGCGCACCGCGGTTTTCAGTCCGGATAGCGAGAAATTGGCATCGGGGCGGCCGAGCATCGGCCGCGGGAACGCAAAGCGCTCCGGATCGCCGGTTTCGGCGGCGCGTTCCACCTGCGGGCCGCCGGGATAGGGCAGGCCGAGCATCTTCGCCACCTTGTCGAACGCTTCGCCCATCGCGTCGTCGACGGTGGTGCCAAGCCGTACATAGTCACCGACGCCGAGCACCGCGACGATCTGAGTGTGACCGCCGGAGGCGAGGAACAGGCAATACGGGAACGGCAGCGCGTGCGTCAGCCGCGGCGTCAGCGCGTGCGCTTCAAGATGGTTCACCGCGATCAGCGGCGTGCCATGCACCAGCGTAATGGCCTTGGCGGTGGTCAGGCCGACAATCACCCCGCCGATCAGGCCGGGGCCAGCCGCGGCGGCGACGCCGCTCAGTTGCACGAAGCCGACATCGGCCTGGCGCATCGCGCGCGCGATCACGCCGTCGAGCAGATCGACATGCGCGCGCGCCGCAATCTCGGGAACCACACCGCCATACGGCGCGTGATCCTCGATTTGCGAATGCACGATGTTGGAGAGAATCCGACCACGACCGTCGCTGCCACGCTCAATCACGGCCGCTGCGGTTTCGTCGCAAGTGGTCTCGATCCCCAACACCAGCGAGGCTGTGTCAATAGCCAAATTGAGCCCTTGCGTTTGCAGGCAGACTTGCGCTTTGCTGCCCCGGCGTAGCATTGCGGGGTCTCAGAATGCAATCGTCCGGTTGGCAATCCCCCGGCGCAGCATCGGGATCGGCAGGGCAAAACTGCCGTCCGGGTGCTAATATCCCGCGTGCGTTGCGTCCTTCCTTGAAATTTTCTGTGGAGATCTGAAGAGTGGCCATGCTCGTTACACGGCCCCAGCCTGACAACGAGGCGACTGCCGCCTTGCTGCGGGCGAAGGGGGTCGAGGTGCTGTTGGCGCCGATGCTGCGGTTTGAACCTGTGGCGTTCGACATCGATCCAGAGGTTGAATATGGCGGCGTCATTGTCTCCAGTGCCAATGCGTTTCGAGCGATGGAAGGCAAGCCGTCACTGACGAGATTGCTGGATTTGCCGCTGTTTGCGGTTGGTCCGCATACAGCGGACGTGGCGGAGGCGTTCGGATTCCGCGATCTGGTGGTTGCTGAAGGCGACGCGATCTCGCTGCGCGATACCATCATCGCCACCGTGCGCGAGCGCAACATGGATCGTTCCAAGCCGCTGCTGTGGCTGGTCGGCGCCGATCTGGCCCGGGATATCGCCACCGAACTACGCGGTCTCGGGTACAATGTCGTCGCGCAGACAGTGTATAAGATGGTCCCGGTCCACAGCCTGCCGGACGACGTGTGCAGCGCGTTCGCAGGCAGCCGGATCGACACCGTGATGCACTATTCCGGTCGCAGCGCGCGATCGTTCCTCGATGCGGCGCGGGCTGCCGGTATCGAGATCTCGGCGCTGGCGATCGTGCATTGCTGCATTTCGGAAGCGGTGGCTTCGGTGGTGCGTGAAGCCGGTGCGACGCGGGTGATTGTCGCGCGCGCGCCCAGCGAAGCCGCGATGTTTGAAGTGCTGGACCGCGCGCTCGGCTTGCCGTCGTAACGGGCGGCCCGTGCCAGCGGGGGCGGCTGCGAAAGCCAATTAGGGAAATCGAGTGATGGTCGAGGGTAAGCCCGACAACAAGGATCACCTGAAGGAACACCCAGAAGCGATCGGCGAGGAGTCTACCGGCTCGGCACCGCCCGCCCGGGAAGCCCAGTTCATCGAGGAGACCGAGCAGGTCGGACGCGATGTCGATCAGGCTGCCGATCAGGTTGATGGCGATCAGGCCAATGCAGTGGCTGCTGCTGCCGCCGCCGAGGCCGCGCCTTCCGAGCCGGAGGACGCGGCGCCCGCCGCGGCCAAAGCTGCTGCTGAAAAGGCTGCTGTCGAACAGTCCGCAGCTGACAAGGCTGCGGAACCTGCGGCGCCGCGCGGCTCATCACCGATCCTGCCCCTGCTGTCCGGCGCCGTCGGTGCCGCGCTGGTCCTGGGCGGCGCATGGTTCGCGGTCGGTCAGAACCTGCCGCTCACCTCGCAAAGCGGCGACAGCGCCGCTTTGGAATCGCTGACGGCGCGTCTGGCCAGCGTCGAAGCCAAGGCCAATGCCGCGGCCTCGGCGCCCGCCGTCGCAAGCGCGGCCGCGCCGGCTGCGGCCGAGCCCGATCCGGCGCTGATCAAGCGCATCGACACTCTGGAAAAGTCGCTGACAGCGCTCCATGACGAGCTCGCCGCCACCAAGGACAAGACCGTGCAGCTGTCGGCTGCGCTCGGCAATCTGAAGCCGGCCGCAGCCAGCGATGCTACGCCTGGCGAGCCGAGCACGGCTGAGGCCGCTGCGCCGGCGACGCCGAGCGTTCCCGCTGCCACGGCTGCCGAACTCGCCGAGCTTGGCGAACGCTTGACCAAGCTGCAGGCCGCGGTGGCCGCCTTGCCGCCGCCGCCCGCGCCGGTCGATCTCGCCCCGGTCAATGAGCGGCTCAGCAAGCTGGAAGTTGCGGTCGATAAGCCGCCGCCGGTGCTCGACGACAGCGGCCTGCGCCGCGTGGTGGCCGCCGCGCTGTTGGAAAGCGCCGTGCAACATGGCGAGGCCTATGCCGGATTGCTCGGCACCGCCAAGTCGCTGGCACCCGATCCGGCCGCGTTGCAGCCGCTGGAACCGTTTGCCGCCAATGGCGTGCCGAGCGCCAAGGATCTGTGCCGCGAGCTGATCGCACTGCTGCCGAAGCTGATCCCCGGTTACGATCCGCTCGACTCTACCGCGAGCATTCTCGACCGGCTGCAGGCCGGCGCCGACCGCCTGGTGCGGATTCAGCGTCCTGGTGCGCCCGGCACCAAGGATCGCAGCGCGGTGCTGGCGCGTATGATTTCGGCCGCGCAGCGCAACGACCTCGCCGAGGCCAAGCGTGAGCTGAGCGTGCTGGAGCCGTCCGAGCGGGCGCCCGCCCAAGAGTGGCTCAATCGCGCCAATGCCCGCGACGCCGCGCTGTCTGCTTCCCGCCAGTTCGCCGCCGCCGCGATGGCCGCGCTCTCGAAATAATCGCCATAGGATTCCGATGCTTCGTATCATCCTGTTTCTTGTCGTGATCGCCGTTGCGGCCACCGGTGCCGCATGGCTCGCTGAGCAGCCCGGCAATGTCGTGCTGTCCTGGAACGGCTGGCAGGCCGAAGCGTCGGTGGCCGTGTTTTCGATGGTGGTCGGCGGCGTCCTGATTGCGGCGCTGCTGACCTGGGCGATCCTGGCTGGCATTTGGCGCTCGCCGGGCCGGCTGCGGCACAGCCGCCGCGAGCGGCGCCTTGAACGCGCCCGCCGCGCCATCACCCAGGGGCTGCTGGCCGTTGGCCATGGCGATGCCGCGCAGGCGCGCTCGCAGGCCAATGCCGCGCGCCGTCATGCGCCGAACGATCCGCTGGCGCTGCTGCTGCAGGCGCAGGCGGCGCAGCTCGATGGCGATCGCGAGGGCGCCAAGCGCGCGTTCCTGGCGATGGCCAATCGCGACGACACCAAGTCGCTCGGCCTGCGCGGGCTGTTCATCGAAGCGCAGCGTGCCGAAGACCCCTATGCCGCGCTGACCATTGCCGAAGAAGCGCTGCGCCTGTCGCCGGGCTCGCATTGGGCCGCGCACGCCGTGCTCGGTTTCCGCTGCGCGCGCAGCGACTGGTCGGGCGCGCTCGACATTCTCGAAAACAATCTGGCGTCCGGCCTGATCGACAAGAAGGCCTATCGCCGGCAGCGCGGCGTGCTGCTCACCGCGCGCGCGATCGAATGCGCCGATTCCGATGTCAGCCTGTCGCGCGACAGCGCGCTGGAAGCGATCAAGCTGGCGCCGACGCTGGTGCCGGCCGCGGTGCTGGCCGCCAAATATATGAGCGAAGCGCATCAGCTGCGCCGCGCCCTCAAGATCATCGAGACCGCCTGGAGCGCGCAGCCTCATCCCGATCTCGCCGAGGCCTATGCCCATATCCGCTCCGGCGACAGCGCCAATGCCCGGCTGTCGCGCATCGAAACGCTGGCGGCCAAGGCGCCCGGCCATATCGAAAGCGCGCTGGCGATCGCCCGCGCCGCGATCGACGCCTCTGAGTTCACCCGCGCCCGCAATGCGCTGGCGCCCTATATCGATGCCCCGACCCAGCGCGTCGCCATGCTGATGGCCGAGATCGAACATTCCGATCGCAATGACAGCCGCGCGGCGCGCGCCTGGACCTTGCGCGCGGTGCGTGCGCTGCGCGATCCGGCCTGGACGGCGGATGGCTGCGTGTCCGATCGCTGGCGGCCGGTGTCGCCGGTCACCGGGCGGCTCGACGCCTTTGTCTGGACCACGCCGCTCGCCGAGCTGCCGTCCGACCGCGGCATGGTGCTGGAAAGCGATCTGTTCGACGAAACCCTGATCGAGCCGCCGAGCGACGACGAGGCCGAAACCGTGATCGCCGAGCCGGTGGCCGCCGAGCCGGAAAAGCCCAAGCCGGCCGCGCCCAAGACCAAGGCCGCCAGTGCCGCGGTCGAAGTGGTGATGGAACCGGCTGACACCCGCCCGGTGTCGACCCCGACCTCAACGGCGAGTGCGGCCGCTTCCGCGGCCCCGGCCGCCGCCAGCAGCGATAGCGCGCTGCCGCTGTTTCACCGCCGCCAAACCGCCGCGCCGGTGATCCCGATCGTGCGCGCGCCCGATGATCCGGGCGTCGACGACGACGGCAGCGGCGATTTCGACAACAAAACCCCGTCGCAGGGCAGCAGCTGGCGCGGTTACCTGCCGCGTCGCGACGGCTAGGCTGGGCTTGGGGGCGCAAAGCCCCCCACCCGACCGGCCTAAAGGCCGGCCACCCTCCCCACCGCTTCGCGGGGGGAGGGAAAGTGCACGGGTTCCGGGCCAGACTGAGCCTCGGGTTCCATCGATGATCGTCGTGCCCGCGCTTGTCGCGGGCATCCACGTCTTCAAAACGCTGCAAGAACAAAGGCGTGGATGGCGGGGACGAGCCCGGCCAAGACGTGCGCAGTGGTTGGGATCAATCGCCGATCCGGCGCGCGGGCCGGTGTTTGACAGCACTTAACCAACAATTGCATTGCGGGTCGGCCACAAGCTGAACCGTTAACATCGTGTGTTACGGTCCGCGCCCGCATCACGGGCGCATCGCCAGACCCCGCGCCAAAGCCAGGGCCGGCGCAGCAGGTAGCACATTGATGATCGAGATCAGCCAGCAGGAATCGTTCGACTTCCTCAGTGAGGATTATGCCGAGCTGTTCGCGCATTCTGACGCGACCGCGTTTCAGCATCCGATCTGGCTCGACCGGCTGCACAAGGTGCTGGTGCCGGCGCGCGGCGCCGAAGCGGTGACACTGCTCGGCCGGTATCGCGGCCGTCTGGTGTTTGTGATGCCGCTGATCCGGCGCCGGTTCGGGCCGTTATCGCTCTATGATGCCGCCGATCTCGGCGTGTCCGACTACAACGCGCCGGTGATCGATCGCACGCTGCTCGCCGCGCTGGAGCGCGATGAGGCGCTGCGCAATCAGCTGCACCGCGCGCTGCCGCGCTGGGCGCTGACCCGGATCCGCAAGGTGCGGCCGGAGCAGATCGCGCTGGTCAACAGTCTTGGCGCCAGCCGCGCCACTTTCATGGAAGTGAACGCCCATGAAGTCGCGCTGTCGGCGCCGTTTGACGAATGGCGCAGCCGCACGCTCGATCCGGCATTCAGCCATTTCCTCGACAAGAAGCGCCGGCTGCTCGCCAAAAAGGGCGAGATCATGCTGACGGCGCTGCAAGACCCGGCCGAGATGGAAGCCGCGCTCAACACCATGGTCGCGTTCCGCGCCAAGCGCTGGCCGAACGACTCTCTGCAGGACCCGGCGAATTTCGCGTTCTATCTCGACGTCGCGCGCGCCGGGCAGGCCAGCGGCTTCTGCTGGATGTACCGGATGGACGCCATCGGCGCGCCGGGCGCGGTGATGTTCGGCCTGCGCCATCGCGGTCGGTTTCTGTTCGTGCTGCTCGCCTTCGATTTCGAGCGGCTGCGCAACTACTCGATCGGCCTGCTGTTCATCGAAAGCGTGATCGAGCAATGCATCGCCCGCGGCGACACCGTGTTCGACCTCACCATCGGCGACGAAGCCTATAAGGACAAATTCGCGACCCATGCCGTGCCGATGCAGGCGTGCTGGGCAGGCCCGACGCCGATGCCGGCGCTGTGCGATCTGGCGTTCGCGAGGTTCCTCAAGCTGCGCGCCCGGCTGCAGCCGCCGGAGCGTCCGGTGACCGCGTCCTGAACGCGCGCGGCCAGCCGGCGGGCTGGTCCGATGGTTAACGGTTTCTTGCGACTTGTGCGCTAGCTGGTGCAGGCGCGGCATTGGCTTTCGCGGCTGTCGCAATACGCCTCAAACCAGATCGCGGCCAAGCCGCCGATCACCGATGATCCCGGGCGCAGCACCATGTCTGTCGAAGCGATGGCACAGCCGAGACCGAACGCGCCCGCCGCGCCGGTGCCGGCCGCGACGCGGTTCGGCTCGATCGTGCTGCCGCTGTCGATCGCGTTGATCTCGACCATGTTCGGGCCGGCGCTGAACGCCGTCAGCCCGCTGCTCGGCCTTGCGGTGCAGACGCTGCTTGCCTTGTCGATCGCGATCGCGCTGCCGAATTACGGGCCGGTGGTCGCGATCGTGGTGCTGCTGTTCCAGAACGTGTTCGTGTCGATCTGCTCGCCGCTGTACGCCAGCGATCCGTCGCAACTGGAATTCATCAAGGGCTACAATTTTCTGAGCTGCGTGCTGCTGTGGCTGGTGGCGTTCGTGCGCTATCTGGCGCTGCGCCGGCAATGTCACCCGCTGCTGCAGCGCTGGATGCTGGCCAGCACCGTGGTGCTGGCCGCGATCGGCTTCTATCTGATGGTCGGCGTGCTGCAGGACCCGAAGGCCGCCGCGATCTATCTGCGCAACATCGTGCTGCCGTTCCTGCTGTTCCAGCTCGCGCTATGGACCGCGAGCCGTTACCGGCTGCGTGTCACGCCGCTGTTGGTGGCGATCGCGGTGGTGTTCATCGGCTGCGGCTTATTTGAGTTTGCGTTCCGCGAGACCTGGCTCACCCTCACCAATGGCCGCACCTATTGGTATCTCGACGGCCTCAAGGCGATGGAAGCCGGGGTCTGGGAAAAGCAGATGCGCGCCACCGGCTCGGTGATGGTCGATCTGTTCGACCGCTTCCGGGTGTCGTTCTTCAACACGCCGCTGCTGGAGCCGCTCGGCCTGACCACCGTGCTGCGCATTTTCGGCCCCAATATCAGCGCCATCAGCTTCGCTTATGGCGTCGGCTTCTTCGTGCTGTTTCTGACCGCGGCCGGCCGCTATCTGCTGGCGCTGGCCGGGTTTGCGCTGCTGATCCTGTGCAGCGTCAAAGGCGCGCTGCTGATGGTGCTGTTCGTGCTGGCGGCGCTGGTGGCCACCCGGCTGATCGGGCCGGTGCTGACCCTGGCACTGGCGCTGATGGGGCTCGCCGTCTACGCCGCGGTGGTGATCGTCAGCGGCCTCCGGATCGGCGACTATCACGTGATCGGCCTGATGGGCGGCGTGAACGGCTTTCTGCAGCAGCCGTTCGGCCGCGGCCTCGGCATCGGCGGCAATCTTGGCGGCGATTTCAATTCGATCGACTGGGAGGCGGCCCAGCATCTTGGCGCCGTGCAGGGCGCCTTTGAGAGCGCGGTCGGCGTGCTGCTCTATCAGATGGGCGCGGCCGCGCTGTTGCCGCTCGGCTTCTGCCTGGCGCTGGCGCTGACCATCTGGCGGCTGTACGCCCGCTCCGGCCTGCTGGCCCAGGGCATGGCGGCGTTCGGTATCCTGATCATATTGGTCAACGGCCTGTTCCAGGAGGAGGCGCTGTTTTCGCCGCCGGCGCTCGGGCTGATGCTGTGCATGGCCGGCCTGGTGCTGGGCCATGCCATCCGCGAGCTGGGCGGGGCGGCCGGCGGGCCGCAAATCGCCACCGCCGGGCGCGATCAGCACTTTGACGACAGCAACCTTTCCCGCTATGAAGCGGCCGTTCAAATGCGCTCTGCCGTGGCGGAACCGCCCGGCAGGCCGCTACGATCTTAGCAATCGGGCTCGCTGCTTGATTCGCCGCAATAGCTCAGCCGGTAGAGCACATCATTCGTAATGATGGGGTCGGGGGTTCGAATCCCTCTTGCGGCACCATTTTCCGGCTCGGCCGTTGGTTGAACCATCGACGCCTGCCGCTCGCGAGCCAGCGGCGTAACGGCCTTCTTCCGACACGAGGTTGATGCGATGCTGCGAACTCTCCTGCTCACGCCTGCGCTGCTGCTGGCGGCCACCACCGCCTTTGCCCAGCAAACCCAGCGCACCGATCCCGGCTGCGGCCGCGATGCCTCGCGGTTCTGCCGCGCGGTGCTCGACCAGGGCGACATGGCGGTGCTGGCCTGCCTGCAACAGAACCGCGCCAAGCTCAGCAAGACCTGCGCGAAGGTACTGGCCGATAACGGCCGCTAAACCGCCTGGCGGACAGCCCGCCGGTCCGCTGGCGGGAACCTGACTTTTCCGACAACGTTGACGCTGGCACGACTGCGACGACGACGCAGTTGTCCGCCGCGATAGGCCTGCTTAACTGTTGGCCAGAATGCCTGGAACAATGGCGGGGTCGCCTTGTCCTGATCAATGCCGGAGAAGCCGCGATGCTCAGCAGATTGCGCCAGTTTATAGAAGACGTGATTGCCCCCGCTGGGCCGCGGCCGGAACTGACGCTGGACGACAATGGCTACCGGCTGGCCGCTGCCGCGCTGCTGATCCATGTGATCTCGCTCGACGGCGAGCCGTCGGCGGTCGAGCGCCGCAAATTGCAGCTGTTGCTGGAGGATCGCTTCAATCTCGATGCCGAAGCCGCCAGCAAGCTGATGGCGCTCGCGGCCCGCGCCGAAAGCGATGCGGTTGACCTCTATCAGTTCACCAGCGTGCTGATGCGCACCGTCAATGAGGAAGGCCGGCTGCGCATCATCGAGATGATGTGGGAAGTGGTCTATGCCGACGGTAACGTCACCGAGTTCGAGGAGAACGTGGTGTGGCGTGCCGCCGACCTGCTCGCGGTATCGGCACGCGACCGCATCAATTTGAAGCGGCGCGCGGCGTTTGATCTGCAGCGCGGTACTCTACGCGAACCGATCGACGACGCCGCCAACTGACGGCGGGCGTCGCGGCTGCAACTCTGCGCGTCGCGCGGTACGGGAAAACAGGCGCGTTGCACGGCTCTTGCATTGCACCTTCGGCCTGTGGTGATCTGCGCATCACCAATCGTTCGCCATCGCAAAGAGTACCAGCATCGTGACTGAACGTGTGACGTTGATAACCGGCGCTTCGGCTGGAATCGGGACGGAGCTGGCGCGGGTATTTGCTGCGAATCAGCACCGTGTCGCGCTGGTCGCCCGGCGCGAAGATCGCCTCAATGAGCTGGCGCAGGCGATCGTGGCCGCCGGTGGTAAACCGCCGCTGGTAATCGCATGCGATCTGCAACAGCCCAAGTCCGCCGAGGCCGTGGTCGCTGCGCTCGCCGCCGCCAATGTCGAGGTTGAGTATCTGGTCAACAACGCCGGCTACGGCCTGTTTGGCCGGGCTATCGAACTCGATCGTGACAGCCAGCTCGGCATTGTCGATCTCAACAACCGCATGCTCACCGATCTGACGCTGCGGTTCGTCGACAGCGTGGTCAAGCACCGCGGCGGTATTCTCAACGTGGCGTCGATCGCCGGCTTTCTGCCGGGACCGGGCATGGCGGTGTACTACGCCTCCAAGGCGTTCGTGCTGTCGTTTACGGAGGCGCTGCACGCCGAACTGGCCGGGCAGGGCGTGCGGGTCACCGCGCTCTGTCCCGGGCCGGTGCTGACTGAATTCCAGGATCGCGCCGGTTTCGAGCCGGGCTTCGATTCGGCGATCCTCAATGTCTCGCCGGCTGAGGTGGCGCGCCAGGCGTTTGAAGGGCTGATGGCCAATAAGCGCACGGTGCTGCCGGGGCTCGGCATCAAGATCGTGCCGGTGCTGCTGCGGCTGTTCCCGCGCTGGTTCATCCTGGCCGGCGTCACCAAGTTTCAATTGCGGCGGCGCTGAGCGCCGTCAAACGCGAACCGAAACGGCGCGAATCGAATCCGCGCTTCGAATCAGGGGCACGGGAGGCACCAAAAAGGAGACGCGCTGAAACGGATGCGTTGAGCCGGGATTAAGCAGAAGCGGTATTGATGTGTGTCTGCGATCGGGTGGGAATATCGGATGGGAGTAACGCGCGACGGCTAACACCGAACCAGCCATTTGAGGGAGGTTGGTGGAGCCAGGCGGGATCGAACCGCCGACCTCGTCATTGCGAACGACGCGCTCTCCCAGCTGAGCTATGGCCCCGTCATGGCCGCGTCGATGGGGCGAAGCGGCCGGTAGACGGCGCCATTTACAGTGGCATTCCGCGCCAAGTCAAGGACGCATGACATGAGATTTTGCTGATTCATTTTAACCGGGCGGTTCCCTTGTTTGCCTTGGATCGAACCGATATCTACGGGACAGCCAAAAACCCTGCGCCAAACCCCTCCGCGAGTTATCCCCCGCCATGCGTGCCATTCTCGACATCGTTCAGATCGTTCTCGACCTTTACATCTGGCTGTTGATCGCTTCGGCGATTCTGTCCTGGCTGATCGCGTTCAACGTCGTGAACACGCGCAACCAGTTCGTGGCCTCGGTCTCGGAATTCCTCTATCGCATCACGGAGCCGGTGCTGGCGCCGATCCGCAACATCATGCCGAATCTCGGCGGCCTGGATATTTCGCCGATCGTGGTGATCCTGATCATCATGTTCATCCAGCGCATCATTTCCTACTACATCTATCCGGCAGTGTTTTAAGCGACCGGCGCCGAGCCGATCATGGAAGCTTGGCGCTATTCGCCGCAGGGAATCAGCGTGGCGTTGCGGGTGACGCCGCGCGGCGGGCGCGACGATATTGATGGGCTGGAAACGCTGGCCAATGGCCGCACCGTGGTCAAAGTCCGGGTGCGGGCGATCGCCGAGGGCGGCGAGGCCAATCGCGCGGTGACCGAGCTGCTGGCGAAGGCGCTGGGCGTGCCAAAGCGCGCGGTGCGGCTGCTGTCAGGCGCCACCTCACGGCTGAAACAGGTTGCCGTCGATGGCAATCCCGAACAATTGGGCGCGGCGCTGCGCAAGCTGACCGCCACCCCGAGCACTGATTAAGAGGACGATATGACGGCGCGGATTATTGATGGAAAAGTGATTTCAGCCGATGTGCGGGCCCGCGTCGCCGACGAGGTCAAGCGGCTGAAGGCCGAGCACGGCATTACCCCCGGTCTGGCGGTGGTGCTGGTCGGCAATGATCCCGCCTCGGAAGTCTATGTCCGTTCCAAGCACAAGCAGACCAACGAAGCCGGCATGGCCTCGTTCGAGCACCGGCTGCCGGCCGATGTCGCGCAGGACGAGCTGCTGGCCTTGATCAAGAAGCTCAATGCCGATCCGTCGGTGCACGGCATTCTGGTGCAATTGCCGCTGCCCAAGGGGCTCGATTCCACCGTGGTGATCGACGCGATCGACCCGGCCAAGGATGTCGACGGTCTCAACCCGGTCAATGCCGGGCGGCTGGCCTCCGGCCTGTTCGCGCTGACGCCGTGCACGCCGCTCGGCTGCATCATCATGGCCAAGCAGGTGCACAATTCGCTTGAGGGCATGAATGCCATCGTGATCGGCCGCTCCAATCTGGTCGGCAAGCCGCTGGTGCAGCTGTTGCTCAACGAGAACGCCACGGTGACCATTGCCCATTCGCGCAGCCGCGATCTGCCGGCGCTGTGCCGTCAGGCCGATCTGGTGTTTGCCGCGGTCGGCCGGCCGGAAATGGTCAAGGGCGATTGGATCAAGCCGGGCGCGACCGTGATCGATGTCGGCATCAACCGCACCCCCTCGCCCGATGGCGGCAAGGACAAGCTGGTTGGCGACGTCGCGTTCCATGAGGCCAAGGAAGTCGCCGGCGCCATCACCCCGGTGCCGGGTGGCGTCGGGCTGATGACGGTGGCGTGCCTGTTGGTCAACACCGTGCGCGCTGCCTGCGCCATTCACGGCCTGCCCAAGCCGGCGGTGTGATCGACGACGGGATTTTCCCCGTCATTGCGAGCGCAGCGAAGCAATTCAGTGCGCTACGCCGCAATCATTCCGTCATGGCCGGGCTCGTCCCGGCCATCCACGTTTTTTTAAGACTGCACGGCCCTGAAGACGTGGATGCCCGCGTCAAGCGCGGGCATGACGAGTCACAATTGGGCGCGCGTTGGTATCAACCCGCCGTCGTCTGCAGCAGCCGCTGATAGAAGCGGATCATGTCGGCGTAGTTGGTGATGCTGAGCCGCTCATTGGTGCCGTGAAAACGTTTCAGGTCCTCGCCGGTGGCGCGCACTGGTGAGAACCGGAACACGCTGTCGGCGATCGCGGAAAAATGCCGCGAGTCGGTGGCGGCGACCATCAACCCCGGCGCTACCACCACATCGGGAAACACTTCGCGGATGGTGCGGTTCAGCGCCTTGAACGCCGCGCTGTCGGTGGCTGACACCGGCGGCGGATCGAAATTGCCCGGAAAGCCGCTGACCGCGATCTTGTCGTTGCCGATGGTGGTGCGGACATGGTCGGTGACGCTGCTGATGGTGTCGCCGGGCAGCAGCCGGAAATTCACCGCAGCTTCGGCGATCCCCGGCAGCACATTGTCTTTCTCGCCGGCGTTGAACACGGTCAGCGCCGTGGTGGTGCGCAGATTGGCCTCGATTGCCGCGCTTTTGGCGAGTTCGCGCATCAGCAGCGGCTTGAACAGCCACAGATTGGACAGCACCACGCGGTTGGGAAGACTCATCTCCGGCGCCAGCGTCGCGAACATTTCTGCGGCGGTGCCGCGCAATTGCATCGGCAGCCGGTTGTCCTCCAGATGGGTCAATGCCGCTGCCAGCATGCCGATCGCGGTCTCGCGCGGCGGCATCGCCGAATGGCCGGGCGTGGCGCGTGCGGTCAGCATCAACGTCGCATAGCCTTTTTCCGCGACGCCGATCAGCGCCGCCGGCTGCGACAGCCCTGTCATGATGCCGTCGGTGATCAGCAGCCCCTCGTCGAGCACGAACTCCAGTTTGACGCCGCGGCTCGCCAGCAGCTCGACGATCGCCTTGGCGCCGCGCAGCCCCGACACTTCCTCGTCATGGCCGAACGCGAAATAGATCGTGCGCTTGGGGCGAAAGCCCGCTTTGGCGAGCGCCTCGGCGGCTTCCATGATTGCGTACAGATTGCCCTTGTCGTCCCAGGAGCCGCGGCCCCACACAAAACCGTCGGCGATCACGCCGTCGAAGGGCGGGTGGCTCCAATCGGCCTCGGTCTTTGGCGCGATCGGCACCACGTCCTGATGCGCTAGCAGCGCGATCGGCTTGGCGGCCGGATCGCTGCCCTGCCAAGCGTATAGCAGGCTGTATTGGCCGACGATCTCGCGGCTTGAGGCGGCATGAAACGCCGGAAAGCTCGCGGCAAGATGGGCGTGCAGCGCCTTGAGCGGCTCGGCGGCCTGATCGGGATTGAGGAAATTCGAGATGGTTTTGAAGCGGATCGCCTCGGCCAGCCGCTGCGCGGCGCCAGCCTGGTCGATCGGCTGCGGCGGCAATGGTGCCACCTGCAATTGCCGCGAGCCGTGGCTCAGCGTGTTGTAGGCGAGCACGCCCGCCAGAACAGTGATGCCGAGGAGCAGTGATACGACGATGTTGCGGAGGATCCGTAGCAATCGTCGCATCGCTGTCTCCTAGCGGCTTGTCTCCAGATGCCTTATTTCTTGGCGGCGTTGGCGCGCTCGATCCCTTCCAGGATCAGCTTGTGCGCTTCATCGGCGCCGCCCCAGCGCAGCACCTTGACCCACTTGCCGGGTTCGAGGTCCTTGTAGTGCTCGAAGAAGTGCTGGATCTGGCTGAGCGTGATGTCCGGCATGTCGGAGTAGGTCCGAATCCGGTCATAACGCCGCGTCAATTGCGATGACGGCACCGCGAGGATCTTTTCGTCGTGGCCCGCTTCGTCGCTCATATACAGCACACCGACCGGACGCACGCTCATCACGGCGCCGGGGACGATGGCGCGGGTGTTGGCGACCAGCACGTCGCACGGGTCACCGTCATCGGACAGCGTGTGCGGGATGAAGCCGTAATTCCCCGGATAATGCATCGAGGTATACAGGAACCGATCGACCACCAGCGTTCCCGCGGCCTTGTCCATCTCGTACTTGATTGGCTCGCCACCGACGGGAACTTCAATGATCACATTGACGTCATACGGCGGATTGACGCCAATCGACACTGCGTCGATGCGCATCGAAATCTCCAGACTGATTGAGGGTAGTGTGACTACCCAATAGCCGCTACCGCGCGGTTCCGCCAGCCTGAAAGCTTCAGTTGGTCCAAGCGAACGCGACTTTGTCCAGCGACTTCGGTCCAAACCGCTCCGAGGAACGCGCCACCATGCGGCCGCCGAGGTTGCGATAGAACTCGGTGGCGGGCTCGTTGTCGGACAGCGCCCAGATCACCAGCGTCTTCAACCCGCTCTGCACCAAATCGCGCTTGGCCGCGGCAAACAGCCGGCGGCCAAAGCCGAGTCCCTGAAATTCCGGGCGCAGATACAACTCGTAGATCTCGCCGTCGAATTGCAGGCTACGGGCGCGGTTGCGGCCGTAATTGGCGTAGCCGGCAACCTGGTCGCCGAAGCACAACACGCTGACGCGGCTGCCCTTGCGGATGGCCGAGTCCCACCATGCGGGACCGCGGCGATTGATGAGGCGTTCCAGCTCGGCACCAGGGATGATGCCCTGGTATGCGGAGCGCCAGGCTTCGTCATGCGTCGCGGCGACTGCGGCTGCATCCGCAGTTTTGGCCGGCCGAACCTCGATCAACGTCGTGCTCATGACGGCAATCAAAGCAAGTCAGCGGCCCGCCTTCAAGGTCCATCGTTAATTATCGGTTAACGTGTGGATTCTCGGCATCACCGCGACAGAAACTGTATCGAAACTGGACAGTGAGCGCGGCGCACGGCGCGAACATGTGCCGATTTGCGTCGGGAATTGTCAGCAGAGCCGCAAGTGATCGTCGTGCCATGTGGACAGCGTCAGCGGTGCCGCGCCGCGTATGGCGGGCAAGCGGAGGCGCGCGAGCGAATCGCGCGCTATCAACGCGGCGTTATCAGCGCTGTTCGCCAGCCGCGCCACGAGCGCAACTAACAAGCGGCACTTAACAAGCCGGCGCTCAGTTCGATCCTCGAGCGCGCAAGCGCGGCAATCACGGATGCAGGATCACCTTGCCCATGGCTTGCCGTTCGGCCAGCACCTTCAAGGCGTCGGCGGTTTGCGCCAGCGGAAAAATGCGATCGACGTGTGACGAAATTTTGCCCTCGGCCGCCCATTGCACCAGCCGTTCGAGATTGGCGCGATTTTTCTGCGGGTTGAGATTGGCGAACGCGCCCCAAAACACGCCGCGAATGTCGCAGCCTTTCAGCAGCGCCAGATTGAGCGGCATTTTCGGGATGTCGCCGGCGGCAAAGCCGATCACCAGAAAGCGGCCTTCCCAGGCGATCGAGCGCAGCGCCGCCTCGGCATAGGGGCCGCCGACCGGATCGAACACGATATCGACGCCCTTGCCGCCGGTGAGCTGTTTCAGCCCGTCCTTGAGGTCGTTCTTGGCGTAGTTCAGCGTCAGCTCGGCGCCGTGCTGCTTGGCAAATTCCAGCTTCTCATCGGAGGACGCGCAGGCAATCACCTTGAGCCCGAGCTGTTTGCCGATTTCGCAGGCCGCAAGGCCGGTGCCGCCGGCCGCGCCGAGCACCGCCAGCGTCTCGCCGGGCTTCGGGCTGGCGCGGTCCTCGAGCGCATGCAGCGCGGTGCCGTAGGTGATGATGATGCCGCTGGCGCGGTCGAAATCGAGCGAGTCGGGGATTTTGATGATCGAGGCCGCCGGCAGCGCGATCTTTTCGCGCGCGCCGTTGTAGCCGCACGACGCCACCACCCGGTCGCCGGGCTTGAGGCTGGTGACGCCGTCGCCGACCGATTCAATCACGCCTGCGACTTCCGCGGCCGGCGAGAACGGGAACGGCGGTTTGATCTGATACTTGCCCTGGATCATCAGCAGGTCGAAGAAATTCAGCGCTGCGGCCTTGATCGCGATCACTGCTTCGCCGGGGCCGGCGACCGGATCGGCAATGTCCGTGAGCACGAGGTCGTCGGGGCCGCAATAGTGGGAGCAGAGAATCGCTTTCATGAATCCACCCGCATGATTTTTCTTGGTCTGGCGCTTTGTGCCGGATTTGCCGGCCAAGGACAATTGCATTCGGCGCTGCCAAGGCTCGCGCCAATCGTCAAAAAAGCGTTGTAGATCAATGATTTTCCACCATGGGAAATAACGCGGCGCAGCGGTTGGGCCGCTGAGGCGCATGAGCCATGACCAACCGCCGTCTTTGCAGAATCGCGCGGGGCGGTTATTGCAGGCGGGGTCGCTGCGGCCCGGGCCATTATGCAGTCACATTCATGGGGGACGAGGCTGGCATGTACTTGCGGCGCATGGTTTTGGGGCTTTCGATCTGCGGATTGCTGTGTGGGGCATCAAACCTTGCGCTGGCGCAGTCGGCTGCGAAGGGCGCCAAGAACGCGCCGGTCGCGGCAAGCAGTGGCGGCGCCGAGCCGCAATTGATCGGCCAGTTTGGTTCCTGGGGCGCCTATGTCGCCAATCCGAACGGCCGGAAGGTCTGCTTCGCGCTCGCCAAGCCGTCATCGTCCAAGACCAATCCGCCGAACCGGCCGCGTGACCCGTCCTACGTGTTCATCTCGACCCGGCCGTCGGAAAAGGTCATCAACGAGGTCTCGGTGATGATCGGCTACCCGCTCAAGCCGGGCTCGGAAGGCTCGCTCGAGGTCGGTGGCTCGAGCTATGCCATGTACACCCAGGGCGACGGGCTGTGGATCAAGAACGCCGCCGACGAGGAACGCCTGGTTGAGGCGATGCGCCGGGCCGGCGATCTGGTCGTAAAGGGCACCTCCAGCAAGGGCACCCAGAGCATCGACACCTTCTCGCTCAAGGGCTTGGCGCAGGCTTTGGACCGGCTGGCCCAGGATTGCCGCCGCTGACGACACCCAGCGCCGGCGGCCGATCATGGGCCGCGGGCGCATTTCCCGTCTTTGCAGGGGCGGCGGAAACGCCTATCTGAAGCAGCATCGGGCGCCGGTCGCGCTCTTTTTGACCTCCATGGCGCACCGCCTGCTTGCGGGCGTGCCGGACCTGGAGGCCGGATTATCGCTCCTTCGTCGCTCAGACGGGGCCGGATCGCGGCCGCTGGGCATGAGGGCGTTGCTTGCCAGACCCACGGGATGCCATGACCCTCGCTGCCGCTGCTCTCGAAAAGACCGCTCAGGAAAGTTATGTCGAGCTCGCCAAGCCGTCGCTGATCGGCCTGTCGCGCGCCGAGCTGATGCAGCGCCTGGAAGGGATCGGCGTGCCGGCCTCGCAGCGCAAGATGCGCGCGCAGCAGCTCTGGCATTGGATCTATGTGCGCGGCGTCACCCAGTTCGCGGACATGACCAGCATCTCCAAGGAGCTGCGCGGCCAGCTCGCCGAGCATTTCACGGTCGATCGTCCCGAAGTGGTCGCCGAGCAGATTTCGGCGGACGGCACCCGCAAATGGCTGCTGCGGCTGCCGAGCGGGCTGGCCGGCGAGCGCGCCCATGAGGTCGAGTGCGTCTACATCCCGGAGACCGATCGCGGCACGCTCTGTCTGTCGAGCCAGGTCGGCTGCACGCTCAATTGCGCGTTCTGTCACACCGGCACCCAGAAGCTGGTGCGCAACCTGACCGCCGGCGAGATCGTCGGCCAGGTGATGGTCGCCAAGGATCGGCTCGGCGATTGGCCGCTGGCGCTCGATGCCGAGAAGAAGGACGGCAGCAACCGGCTCGTCACCAACATCGTGATGATGGGCATGGGCGAGCCGCTCTACAATTTCGATGCGGTGCGCGATGCGCTGCTGGTGGTGTCCGACAATGAGGGCATCGGGTTGTCGCGGCGCCGGATCACGCTGTCGACCTCGGGAGTGGTGCCGAACATCGTGCGCGCCGGCGAGGAAATCGGCGTGATGCTGGCGATCTCGCTGCATGCGGTGCGCGATGAGCTGCGCGACGTGCTGGTGCCGCTCAACCGCAAATATCCGCTCAAGCAAGTGCTGCAGGCCTGCCGCGATTATCCCGGCGCCTCCAATGCCCGGCGCATCACCTTCGAATATGTGATGCTGAAGGGCGTCAACGACTCGCTCGACGACGCCAAGCTGCTGGTCAAGCTGCTCAAGGGCATTCCGGCCAAGATCAATCTGATCCCGTTCAATCCCTGGCCCGGCAGCGCCTATCAGTGCTCGGATTGGGATCAGATCGAGCGCTTCTCGGAATACATCTTCAACGCCGGCTATTCCTCGCCGGTGCGCACGCCGCGCGGCCGCGACATCCTGGCGGCCTGCGGTCAGCTGAAATCCGAGACTGAAAAGCTGTCGGCGCGCGAGCGCGAGGCGCTGCGCGCCATGGCGCTCACGGATTGATGGCGATGGCATCGTTGCCCGGCACGGTCAGTGCCCCCCCTGCCGATGGCAGGTCGGCGGGTGCAGGTTTTCGCTCCCCCCGCGAGCTTGGCGAGCGGCGGGGAGGGTGGCCGGCCGCAGGCCGGTCGGGTGGGGGGATGCTTCCATCCGAGACCGCACGGGCTGCGGAACGGCTGAATTGCCCCCCACCCCCGACCCCTCCCCGCCACTTCGCTGCGCTCCGTGTCGGGAGGGGAGATGCCCGCGCGCTGCGACGGACCGTCGGGCGTTTCAATGGACTAATCCCAACGGTGATTGATACCAACCTCTCCGCACGTCATGGCCGGGCTCCGTCCCGGCCATCCACGTCTTTGATCTTGCAACGCTTTCAAGACGTGGATGCCCGCGACAAGCGCGGGCATGACGAGTCAATGGGAGGAGCCGCTGGTATAATCTGGCTGCGCCTGCCGGTCGCGGAGGCGCTGTGATGGCGTTGATCGGCCGACTGTTCGTCATTCTGTTCGGGTTTTTTACCGCGGCGATGTGCGCCGGCATCGTGGTGGTCGGGGCGGTGCTGTGGCCGGAATTGTCCGACCTCGATTTCGGGCCGGTCGATCATGACCCGCGCAACATCCTGTTCGGCATCGGCTTTGTGTTCGTGTCCGGCTTTGCGCTGCTGCCCGCGATGCTGGTCGCTGTGATTGCCGAGGCGTTCTACATCCGCAGCCTCTTGGCCTATGCGGTCGCGGGCGCGGTGATCGGGCTGGTGTGCTATCTGGGGCTGTTGCCGTTCGATCCCGGCACGCTGCAATTCGACGGCTTGGTGCGCCGCCATCTCGAAGTGATGACCGGCGCCGGCATTTTGGCTGGGGTGGTGTATTGGGCGATCGCCGGCCGCAACTCCGGCGCCTGGCGGCAGCCACCTGCGCCGCGCGCCCCTTTGCCGCAGGCGCCGCCGCCCGCCGCGCCGCGGCCATAACGGGCTGCGTGCCCGGCTTTCCTTGTCCCTTACCCTCGGCTAAACCGCTGCCATGAACCGGACCGGACTCTACATCGCGCTCGGGCTGTTCGCCGCGGTTGGATTGCTGTTCGGGCTCTATCCCGAACTCGACCTGTGGCTCGCCGGGCTGTTCTTCGACCCTGCCACCCGCAGCTTCCCGCTGAAATCGGTGCCTTTTGCCAATTTCGCGCGCGACGCGGCGATGTGGATCGCCTGGGCGTTCGCGGCGCCGTCGATCATCGCGCTGGTGGTGAAGCTGGTGCGCCCGGACAAGCCGCTATTGGTGCGCGGCCGCACCGTGATGTTTCTGGTGGTGACCATGACGCTCGCCGCCGGCATCCTCACCAATTTGACCTTCAAGAGCCATTGGGGCCGGCCGCGGCCGATCTTCGTCACCGAATTCGCCGGCACCAACACCTTTGTGCCGTGGTGGGACCCGCGCGGCGCGTGCCCGAAAAACTGCTCGTTCTTCTCGGGCGAGGGCGCCACCGCCTATTGGACCTTCGCGCCGGCCGCGCTGGCGCCGGCGCCGTGGCGGCCGCTGGCCTACGCCGCCGCCTTCACCTTCGGCACCGTGACCAGCGTGCTGCGCATGGCGTTTGGCGGCCATTTCTTCACCGACGTCGCGATCGCCGGCCTCGTCACCTTCATCACCATCTGGCTGATGTACGCGCTGATCTATCGCTGGCCGCGCACCCGGCTGACCGATGAGCGGATCGACGCGGCGCTGACCCGCTTCGCCTGGCCGCTGTACCGGCTGCGCTCGAAATGGCGCGGCCGCGACGTCGGCGCAGCGCCGGTGGCGTAACCGCGCGTGGCGAGGCGGGCGCCGCGATTGGCGCCCCATGCCATTAAACGCGTGCCCGGCGGCCTGAAATTTGCTATTCGCGCACCCAAACCCTTAATCCGATTGGAATTTTGATGGCTACGATCTTGAAAACCCTGCCTCAGGGCGAAAACGTCGGCATCGCTTTCTCGGGCGGTCTCGATACCAGCGCGGCGCTGCTGTGGATGAAGCAGAAGGGCGCGAAGGTGTTCGCCTACACCGCCAATCTCGGCCAGCCGGACGAGGCCGATTACGACGCCATTCCGCGCAAGGCGATGGAGTTCGGTGCCGAGAAGGCCCGGCTGGTCGATTGCCGCACCCAGCTGGTGCATGAGGGCATCGCCGCGATCCAGGCCGGCGCGTTCCATGTCTCGACCGGCGGCATCGCTTATTTCAACACCACCCCGCTCGGCCGTGCCGTCACCGGCACCATGCTGGTGTCGGCGATGAAGGAAGACGGCGTCAACATTTGGGGCGACGGCTCGACCTATAAGGGCAACGACATCGAGCGGTTCTATCGCTACGGCCTGCTCACCAATCCGGCTCTGCGCATCTACAAGCCCTGGCTCGATCAGCAGTTCATCGACGAACTCGGCGGCCGCGCCGAAATGTCGGCGTTCATGACCGCGCACGGCTTCGCCTACAAGATGAGCGCCGAAAAGGCGTATTCGACCGACAGCAACCTGCTCGGCGCCACCCACGAGGCCAAGGATCTCGAACACCTCGACAGCGGCATCAAGATCGTCAACCCGATCATGGGCGTGCCGTTCTGGCGCGACGATTGCGCGGTCAAGGCTGAAACCGTCACCGTGCGGTTTGAAGAAGGCCAGCCGGTCGCGCTCAATGGCCAGACCTTCACTGATCCGGTCGCGATGTTCTACGAAGCCAATGCCATTGGCGGCCGCCACGGCCTCGGCATGAGCGATCAGATCGAAAACCGCATCATCGAGGCCAAGAGCCGCGGCATCTATGAAGCGCCGGGCATGGCGCTGCTGCACATCGCCTATGAGCGGCTGGTCACCGGCATCCACAACGAAGACACCATCGAGCAGTACCGCATCAATGGCATGAAGCTCGGCCGGCTGCTCTATCAGGGCCGCTGGTTCGACTCGCAGGCCTTGATGCTGCGCGAAACCGCGCAGCGCTGGGTCGCCCGCGCCGTCACCGGCGAGGTGACGCTCGAGCTGCGCCGCGGCAACGACTACTCGATCATGAACACCCAGAGCCCCAACCTGACCTATGCGCCGGAACGGCTCAGCATGGAGAAGGTCGAGGACGCTCCGTTTACGCCGGCCGATCGCATCGGCCAGCTCACCATGCGCAATCTCGACATTACCGACACCCGCGCCAAGCTCGGCCTGTACGCCAAGACCGGCCTGTTGTCGTCGGGCGAAGGCACGCCGATCCCGCGCCTGGAAAACGACAAGGGTTGAGGCGCAAACGACGGCGTCTGTTCAATGTTATTCCGGGGCGCCGCATAGCAACGTAGGGTGGGTTAGGCGCTCTTGCGCCGTAACCCACCATCCTTGCGTTGAAACGTGGATTTCTGTGGGTCGGAACGTTGCTTGGTGGGTTACGCGCTGCGCGCTAACCCACCCTACAATTCGGCGTGTGTTCAATGTTATTCCGGGGCGCCGCATAGCAACGTAGGGTGGGTTAGGCGCTCTTGCGCCGTAACCCACCATCCTTGCGTTGAAACGTGGATTTCTGTGCGTCGGAACGTTGCTTGGTGGGTTACGCGCTGCGCGCTAACCCACCCTACAATTCGGCGTGTGTTCAATGTTATTCCGGGGCGCCGCATAGCAACGTAGGGTGGGTTAGGCGCTCTTGCGCCGTAACCCACCGTCTTTGCGTTGAAACGTGGGTTTCTGTGCGTCGGAGCGTTGCTTGGTGGGTTACGCGCTGCGCGCTAACCCACCCTACATTCTGACTGGCGAGGGCTGAACGAGTCTTCGTCATCGACCCGTCATGTGCCACTCATACGGTCCGCGCTCCCAACCGGACCCGTTGTCATGACCAGGCATTTCGTCACCATCATTGCCGCCGCCATGCTGATCAGCAACGTAGGGTGGGTTAGGCGCTCTTGCGCCGTAACCCACCATCTTTGCGTTGGAACGTGGGTTTCTGTGGGTCGGAGCGTTGCTTGGTGGGTTACGCGCTGCGCGCTAACCCACCCTTGTAATAGCGAAATCGAATATCGTTGGGGTGTTCCGAAAGGAATGCTCTGCCGCGGACGGCCATCCGCGGCAGAGCGGCTGGCGATCGGAT